>DAMBHY010000001.1:0-101508 GCA_032068765.1 Dysgonamonadaceae bacterium
CAGTTAATTAAAAATGTTGCTTAACTTTTTGTCTCAAATAAGTTGGCAATTCTAGACTTCTATAAAATCGTTTAGTTATGTTGGTAGGCAGATTTTTCGGCTTAAGTATGATCCACATTACAATATATACCCAAAAACCAACAGAGAAGAGGACCAAAAACAATAGTCTAATCCATACCGGATCGGTTTTGAAATAATGAGCTATGCCACTACACACACCTCCTAAAATCTTGTCATTGCTGTTGCGATACAGAGTACGTGGTTCTTGCGGAGGAGTTGGAGGTATATCAGTTGTTGTTTTCTTTTCTCCAAATGAAGAATAGGTATCATCCTCGCTGTATTCATCTAAATTCTCAGGCTTTCCAATGCGTTCAATGATGGAAGTAACGTCCTCATCAGTTATACAAGGGATGCCTAATTTCAGTCGGTTACCAAATAGTTCAGCTATTCGGTTTTCAATATCATTCACAATCTCGTTACCGTCGGCTTGTCGTGAAAAATACTCTTTTAGTTGCTCTATATAAATTTTCAACAATTCATATGCTGTTTCTTCAATGGCAATCACTTGACCTTGAAAATTTATGTTTATTACTTTTTTCATATTGCTTATTAAGTATGAATGATTTTGATTCGGTTATTTTTGTTTTGTTACTGATTCCACACCCTTAGCAAGTTCCTGCCAGGTAGCTTCTAAAAGAGAATAAAATTCTTCACCTTTCGGCGTTAGTTGAAAATATTTGCGAGGCGGCCCGGAATTACTTTCCACCCATTTGTAAGAAAGGATGTCCGCATTCTTCAATCTGTTCAGCAAAGGATAGAGCGTTCCTTCAAGAAGTTGCAAGCCTGATTCCTTCATTTCGTCGATTATATTTCCGGGATATGCTTCCCCTCGCTTTATAATTGATAAAATACAGTATTCAAGCACTCCCTTGCGCATCTGACTTTGTGTATTTTCTATGTTCATAATACAATAAATGATAAACTTGCAACAAAAGTAATCAAAACATAGTATTATGCAATACATAGTACCAAATAGTTTTATATTTTAACAATATAGTTAAATGATGTAATAGATTAGATGCAAATAAAAAAAGCTTTTCATTCAATTGAAAAGCTTTTAGAAGTAGTCTGATAATTTTATTTAAATAGTGTTTCAGCTTTATTGTTATTCAATCTTTTCTGAACCCACAATTTTATTTTGTCTTTTTCTGAATTTGTAATTCCCTTCTTAGCGCTGAAAATGACCAACGGCACTTTTGTCTCACCCACTATCGAATCTTCTTTATTTGAATAGATATTTGTAACCGAATAGGAACATCTATAAATTTGAGGATAAACGGTCTTTATCTCTTCAAGTAATGTTTTCCCGAAATGTGTGATGTTTTTCAAACTATCAATTTGAAAATCTTTGTCTTTAACTTGAAATGTTGCAGCAACCAGTTTTTCTTCTAACTGCTGTGAAGCCGTTTTATACACATTGATATTATCTGCTAAGACATCTGCTTCAAAACCTTGATTAATTTCAATTCTTGATGTATCGAGTCCAAATGCTATTGCCTCTTGTTTTATATTGAGTTTTGCTGAATCATTCAATCCATAACCACTATAAAAGAGCGTAATGTTTCTTAATGTAGGATTGATATTCTTATTTTGAAGATAATTTTTTTCTACAAATGATACAGATTTAGCAAAACTTTCCGCATTCTGATTAAATTCTTCATTCTTTACAAGTTTGTAACCGAAAAAAATACTTGGAATAATGGTAAGCAATATAATTGTAGAAATAAATCGGCTAACTTTTTTTCTTTTTCCCTCGTCTACAATCGACTTCAACGGAAATTTCAGATACTTACAAACAAGAAGCGAAGCAAAAGCTATGAAGACAGAATTAATGGTGAATAGATAAAAAGCGCCAAAAAAGAATTTGAACTGCAACGTAGCAAGTCCGTATCCTGCCGTACACAATGGAGGCATCAAAGCAGTAGCAATGGCAACACCCGGAATTACATTCCCTTTGGTTTTACTGCTTATCGCCACAATCCCCGCCAATCCTCCAAAAAAAGCAATCAATACATCATATATACTCGGACTCGTGCGGGCAAGCAACTCTGAATGTGCCTGATTGATTGGACTTATAATAAAATATATGGTTGATGTAATCAAACTGACGCCCACAGCAAATAAGAAATTATTTAGTGAACGCTTGAAAAATTTAAAATCATAGGTCGCCAAACTATATCCGATACCATTTATTGGACCCATCAATGGCGAAATAAGCATCGCACCAATTATAACGGCGGTAGAATTGACATTCAATCCTACGGATGCTACTACAATAGCAAACATTAGAATCCAAAGATTTGTGCCTTTAAATACAATACCTTTTTCTATATCACTATATATTTCATTGTAGTCTTCTAACTCCGAACGAAGATTGAACCACTTTTTTAAATTTCTGAGATAGTATTTCATTACATCCTAATTTTTCACAAAAATACTAAATCATTTATAGTAAATAAAATTTGCACCTATTATATATTGATAACTTTTAAAGCCCGAGGCTAACGTTGCATAAAATACTTATCTTTGCAAAGATATTAATTATTTAGCATATGTCATTGCAAGGAAAGAAAATCGTACTCGGTATATCGGGCAGTATAGCAGCGTATAAATCGGCTATTCTTACACGTCTATTAATAAAGAAAGGTGCGGAAGTGCAAATTGTCATCACACAGGCAGGAAAAGAATTTATCACTCCCGTAACATTATCCGCATTAACAGGAAAACCAGTTATTAGTGAATTCTTCACCTCCAGTGACGGCACCTGGCACAGCCATGTGGATTTAGGATTATGGGCGGATATGATGATTGTGGCCCCTGCCACAGCTTCTACGTTGGGGAAAATGGCAAACGGTATTGCAGACAATATGCTCGTTACCACCTATCTTTCTATGAAAGCACCAGTGTTTGTAGCTCCTGCAATGGATTTGGATATGTACAAGCATGTTTCTACCCAGCGTAATATTGAAACTCTCAGACAAGACGGTGTTCATATCATAGAACCTGCCGAAGGCGAATTAGCAAGTCATCTGGAAGGAAAAGGTCGTTTGGAAGAACCTGAAAAGATAGTTTCTGTCTTAGAAGATTTCTTCCAAGAAAAAAAAAAGTCTCTAAATAACAAGAAAATAGTTATTACTGCCGGTCCTACTTATGAAAGGATAGATCCGGTGCGTTTCATTGGCAACTTTTCAACAGGAAAAATGGGTTTTGCCATAGCCGAAGAATGTTTGCGGCAAGGTGCTGACGTTATACTTATCACCGGACCTACCGCTCTTAAACTCTCCCACCCTTCACTTAAACTTATATCGGTAGAATCCGCTAAAGAAATGTACAAAGCGGCAATGGAAGCTTTCCCTAATTCAGACGCAGCTATTCTGAGTGCAGCCGTTGCTGATTATGCTGTAGAAAATGCTGCAAATGAGAAAATAAAACGAAAAGAAGGCGAAAAACTACAACTTAATCTCATACCAAATCCTGATATTGCTGCGGAACTTGGAAAGATAAAGACATCCGGTCAAAAATTAATTGGATTCGCATTGGAAACAAACAATGAAGAAGAAAACGCGTTAAAAAAGATGGAAAAAAAGAATTTAGACTTCATAGTCCTCAATTCTTTGCAAGACAAAGGCGCAGGCTTCTGCGTTGATACAAACAAAGTGACCATTCTGTCAAGAAAGGGAGAAAAAATATCATTCCCTTTAAAGTCTAAATCTGAAGTTGCAGGGGATATCATTTCCACTGTATTTCAGGATGAAGTATGATAATCAAAAAAGAACTATGACTAATTTAAATAAACGGATACTGGTGAGTTTTATCATCTCAATAATTGTTTTCACAACTTTCAGTCAATCATATATATACCCATTAAAGAATAAACCCCAGCTTAGTGCAAATTTCGGAGAACTGCGAAGCAATCACTTCCATAGCGGAATTGATTTAAAGACAAATGCTACGGTAAATATGCCTGTGTATTCCATCGAAAAGGGATATGTTTCGCGCATCAATATATCAGCTTCCGGTTATGGTTTGGCACTTTATGTAACGCATCCTACAGGACATACCAGCGTGTATGCACACCTTAACGCATTTTCTCCTAAAATTGCAGCTTATATAAAAGCCAAACAATACGAAGCGGAATCTTACGAAATAGATATACCTGTGCCCGCAAATAAACTTCCCGTTCAAAAAGGCGAACAAATTGCGTTAAGCGGAAACACGGGAGGCTCTGCCGGACCACACGTTCATTTCGAAATTCGTGATACACAGAGTGAACACGCTTTGGATGCCTTGCCATTTTACGTCAATCAAATTCCCGACACTTCTCGTCCCTCTTTTCAGGGAATAGCTGTATATCCTATAGATAACAAAGGTATTGTAAATGGTTATGCCAATCCTGTACGATTACCTGTAGTTACCAGTAAATCCGGAAACCAATCCGTAAATACCGTAAATGCTTGGGGCAAAATTGGCTTGGGAATTAAGGCAATTGACAGAATGAACGGGCAAAGTAATGTTTACGGCGTTAAACATATTAAGGTGTACGTTGATAGCAATCTTATCTATAGCAGCACTTTAAACAGATTTCCTTTTGACAAAACACGAATGCTGAATACCTTCACCGATTTTGAAAACTGGAAACTCCGCAAATCATTTTACACTCGTTTGTATCTCGAGCCTGGTAATACGTTACCTATCTACAATAAAGTAATTAACAGCGGTATTATCGACATCAATGAAGAGCGTACTTATGCCATAAAATTTGAGATTGAGGACAACAACCATAATAAAAGCATATTAAACTTCAAGATAAATGGAAAGCAAGGTGCCATTTCTCCTACTCCATCTTCTGAAAACTTTATGATGTGGAATACTGATAATTCTTTTCTGAAAATGGATGTTGTGCTGACGATACCCGCACACAACTTGTATAATAATTTGTTTTTCAACTACAAACGTATCGAGACAAACACCTATTTATCAGATATTCATCAAATAAACAATCTGCCGGTACCATTACATAACTCCGCTTCACTTTGGATAAAGTTGAAGACAGACAATCTTACTAATAAGAAAAACTATGGGGTTGTGAAATTGTCATCCGGTGAAAATAAATGGATAGGCGGAGTTTATAAAAATGGAGGTGTCGAAACTTCTATTCGAGAGTTAGGAGATAAATACGCCGTTGATTATGACAATATTTCGCCAGTTATTACTCCAATTAATAAAAACAATTGGACACGAACAAAGAAAATCATCATTCAGGCAAAAGATTCAAAAAGCGGAATTGATTCTTTCCGTGGAGAGGTAGACGGTAAGTTTGTGCTGTTTGCACACGACATGAAGTCTTCTAACTACACCTATACTTTTGATGAGAAAATAGGAGCCCCTTCCAATCAGAGTAGACAACTAAAAATTACTGTAACAGATGCTGCCGGAAATACTACCGAAAGCAGTTATCAGTTTGTATATTGACGTTTGAAGTTTGGTGTTGCGCAGTTGCGGATTTCAATTTTCCTTAAGCTTAATGAAAGTACGACGTAGTTAGGAAGGGTTTGATGTCTTCATCTTCATCTTTCAAACTATGTTTAAAAACCACTCAAACAAAATTCTTTCACAAAAACTTTGTGTCTTTGGTTATATTTATTATTTTTACACTTGTAAGATAAAATTGATGTACAATAAAGATGGGGTTTAAGTACATACTAAGCACTTTGGTTATTTATATAAATCTCTGAATCTTTATAATATGTGTATATAATGTATCTGTATATTCCTGCAGACAACACTCTAAGGAAGATATTATACATATAAAAAAACGAAGATTACGCTCTAGCTCGTAACCCTCGTCATTTTGCATATTCAGAGCGGCAACTCTGCCTATGCGTTTTCCACTATCGGTTTAATAGGTTTTATTTCTGATTCCGATAATGGACTCTTTTTTGAAGAATCGTTCTCGATTGCTCTTGTAATTCTGGATTGTACCAGTATACGGAAGTAATCGAGAATTTCTTTTAATGCAGATACCAAGGGGAGATATGATTGTTTATCTTGGCTGATTTCCATCTTAGTTTCCAGGATGGTAATCAACAATCTTAAATCATTATCTGCAGCTGACCTAATCTGGTAAACACGTACCTTTTCTGCCTGTGACTTTCTGTCAAGACGTTGAGCAAAATACTCTGCGAATTTCTCGTTGATAGTTTTCAACTTTTGAATGATGTTAGTCAATGAAAGAGAAGCTAATGCTTCCTTCACCCTCACATCATTTTCAGCGTCGTCCACTATCTCAGCAACACGTTTTGTTAGGATCGTTTTGCCGATTCTGAGAAGTTCACCTTTATACTTACTCAACCATAAAGCCAAAACTTCAGCGGCAGCCTTTTCTTCCGGAACTGGAGAGTACGTCAGCGCACGAATTTGCCCTTGAAGGGCTACAATCGTTTGTCTACGTTCTTTGTGCAGTTCTTTAATAACGGGCGTCAGCTCACTCCGCATTAATCGCATTCTTACCAGTTTAAGCGGTTCGAGATGTGATTTCACTCTCCTCACTGCTTCGTTGACGCACTCGTCAACTACTGGATAATTGTCAATAGCAGTATTTAACTGCTCATACATAAATGGGTGCTCGCCATTATTCAAACCTCTGAGCCACCCCAAATTAATAATTTGTTTCATTATCAAATACATTTAAAATTATAAAATTTATAACTAATCGTATTTGCCTATACGGCTAGAGAACATGTAAACAAACACAGTTACAAATTTAAAAAATTTATTATATCAAACAAATTATTTAGCTAAAAAAATACGCATAGAAGCATTATTTTTCATTTTTTGAATATACATATAGAATAACCAACAAAATACGCTTAAAAGTCACATATCATAGCTTGATTTATATTTTAAAAGCTATCAATAGAGCAACAACTTATTATTTATAACCATAAGAATATCGCGAATTACTTATCTTTTCCCTTTTATCCCCCGTTATTCAATTTCTCTTCTTGTATGTAAAAAAATGTTTAAACAATCGCAAAATCATCTATTTCATTCATTTTTAGCAGGGTTGTCAAACGCAATGATACTTTTACAGGTTTGTAAAAGTACCGTTGACGAAGACAACGCTCCATTACCAAGTTGTAAAACGACCATTGAGTTAAACAACGTTATAATACGGGGTCGTAATTGTACCGTTGCACTTATCAACGCTCCATTTCATTAACGTACTATAACGTTATCTTCATCAATGGTGTCAATACACACCTGTAATTATAGCATTGATGAACGCAACGCTAGAAAAACTATGTGGAAATGCCAGACAAATATTGCGCAATGGTGTGATTTCCATATGGGGATGATACTATTGTTTTTCGCAAGGATATCAAAACCTTTCGGGAAAGGAGCGTTTTCTTTCGCAACGGTGTAATTTCGCGTTGGGGATAGAGGGGTTGATCTTGTCATGACAAGTATTTACAAGGTATATGTGCAGATGAGTTGAGGTATATGTATTATTATTGACATAGTGATTGAAAGATAATTGTGACGTTTCCCCACAAAACATTACATTTTTTGTATAAATATGACATATAAATATCTGAAATGCGGAGGAGGTCTTCAGGCTTCGGCATACTTTACATGATTTAAGAGTAGATTTATCTGGGAAACTCTGTCCTACTTATTTCACAACACTATTTTATAAAGAGAACATTCTATATTCTATTCTCCTCCTTCAGATATTGGCTTTGCACTAAGACCTCAAACAAAAGACAAATAAAAGTGTTTATATGTTGAATAAATATGCTTTAAAACATATAATTTTGCAAAAAAAATCAGATAAATGAAAAAATACATTTTCTTTTTCACATTTGCTTCTATATTCTTTTTAGGAGCTTGCCATCAAAATAAACAGGAAAAAATTGCTACTAATGTGGACACTACCGCACAGGTAAAGCAAACAGAAAAATTCTGTTTCATGGGTAATATAAAAGCCGACTCAGTTTTTTTCGAAATGGAACGTTATGGAGATAAATTTAAAGGTTTCATCTTTTACAAAAGGTATCTCTCTGATGCATCCGTAGGAGAATATGTTGGAAATATTTCAGGAGACACCATCAGTGGATTGTATACTTTCCAATCCGAAGGAATGATATCAAAAGTTGAGAAAAAGTTTTTGTGGAGAGGTGACAGCATTCAGGAAGCTATCGGCACATTGCGCGAAGCAGATTCTATCACCATGGTATTTGCGGAACCGCTAAGAGTGAAGTTTGGGGAAAGTTATACATTGCACCAGACGCAATGTTCGTCTAACTTTATCGACCCAAAAATAAAACAAACCTATCAGGATAACAAAAACAAAGTAATTGAATAAGGTGCTTTCTTTAAAGCACCTTATTTTTTGCTACTGTTGCTACAAATTCTTTCAAATAGAAAGGTTCGAAATAGGCAGTATCCACAAAATCATTATTCTCAAACTTCTCCTGAGCTAATTTTGTCATGAAGGCTGCCAGTGGATGAATATCCTCAATAAAATGTGCACGGGGACTATTTATAACATTTCGACATTTTTCTGCACCGTTACCCACAAAGTAAATATCATGATGCTGGAGTAACTCTTGATAGCTGTTTTCATCAATAATTTCAGCAGATGTAGGCCTAATTTCTTCTAATGAACTGTTGTATACAGAGGCGTAAACTTCCATTCTACGCGCATCAATCATAGGGCAGATGTATGCATCCTGAGGTATTTGGTTTTGCATCATAGATGCGAGTAAGCTCAAGGTAGGTATTGCAATGATAGGTGTATCCAAACCGTAACTCAACCCTTTTGCTTCCGAAACGCCGATACGCAATCCGGTGTAAGAACCAGGACCAATACTCACCGCAACAGCGTCATTGTGGATTCCCTTTTCACGGACGTATTGCATAATTTCTTCCACATACATGCCCAAAAGCTTTGCATGAGACTGACCCTCAAAAGATTCTTTATTGATTACTATTTTACCATCCACACTCAACGCGCAAGAACACACGTGCGTAGAAGTTTCAATCTGTATAAATGTACTCATTTTTAAATCCTGTATTATTTGTGAATGCAAGTTACAAAAAATGCATAAAAAAAACTGCCTTATCGACTGATAAAGCAGTTTTTCGTATTGTCTGACGAGTGATTAATATCTTCTTTTGAATTCGCCCCCTCCGCGATTGTTGTCACGTTGTCCGTAACCACCACGGTTGTTGTTTCGTGGACGATCACTTCCTTCAGGACGTGGGCGTGCTTCAGAAACAGAAATAGTACGTCCATCATACTCAGCACCATTTAATTCTTCAATAGCGCGTTTTGCACTTTCACCATCCATTTCTACGAAACCGTATCCTTTGGAACGACGAGTTTCTCTGTCTGTAATGATTTTAGCGGATGTGATTTCTCCGTACTCTTCAAATAATTCTCTTAAATCGGCATCACTAATTTGATAGCTTAAGCCAGCAACGAAAATGTTCATGTAATAATAAAAAAATAAAAAAAATTTAATTTGTGCAGAAATATACTGTAAAAGATGGGTTAACTAATAACTTACTGTTGTGAGAAGGAATTTGAAAACTTACTGTTATAAAATACTTTTGCGTCACAAATATAGGTATATTTTATTTATTCCAAGCTAAATGTGGAATTTATTTTCTAATAATATGTATTTTTCTACACATGGGGTAAAAAAAAGAGCAAAATAGTGAAATTTTGCTCTTATTATATAAAGTTATGGTGAATTTTTATTTCGCTCCGTTGCGTTTCAAAAGTGCATCAATTGATGGATCTTGTCCACGGAAATTTCTGTAGAGAACATCAGGGTCTTGAGAGTTTCCTTTTTCCAGGATATTGCGGCGGAATAAATCGGCTGTCTTTTTGTCGAAGATACCGTTTTTCTGAAATACTGAAAATGCATCTGCATCCAACACTTCTGCCCACTTGTAACTATAATATCCTGCAGCATATCCTCCTGAGAAGATGTGTCCGAAAGAGGTAGACATACTTGCTTCGGGTAGAACTGGCAAAAGATTGACAGGCAGCATAGCTTTCTGTTCGAATGCTCTTACATCACCACTGAAAGGTGCATCAATAGTATGCCATGCCATATCTAATAATCCGAATGATAACTGACGAAGACAACCGTATCCAACATTGTAATTGGCTGCATCTACAATCTTTTGAATTAATTGCTGAGGCATTTTTTCACCCGTCTGGTAGTGAGCTGCAAATTTGTCAAGGAATTCTTTTTGTGTCAACCAGTTTTCCATTATTTGTGAAGGAAGTTCCACAAAGTCGCGGTATACATTGGTTCCACTCAATGTTTCGTAAGTGTTTTTTGACAACATACCATGCAAAGCATGACCAAATTCATGAAGGAATGTTTCTACTTCATCAAAAGTAAGCAATGCGGGTTTTGAATCAGTTGGGCGAGTAAAGTTCATTACCAAAGACACGTGAGGACGGCTGTCTCTTCCATCTTTCACCCATTGACCTTTATATTCTGTCATCCATGCACCTGAGCGTTTTCCATCACGTGGGTGAAAGTCGGTGTAAAGCACAGCAAGAAAATTACCTTTTTCGTCAAACACATCAAATGCGTCTACTTCGGGGTGATAAACAGGAATATTTGTATTTTTTACAAATTTCAATCCATACAAATCAGTTGCCAAATTGAATACACCTTTCTTTACACGTTCCAGCTCAAAATAAGGACGTGTCATTTCGTCATTCAAATCAAAGCGTTGGTCCTTCAGTTTTTCTGAATAATAGCTCCAGTCCCAAGGTTGAATATCCATGGATTTACCTTCCATCTTTTCAGCAAAAGCTTTTACGTCTTTCACTTCGCGTTGCGCTATGGGTTGATAAGCAGCAGAAAGTTTATTCAAAAGGTCGTAAACATTCTTCTGATTCTTAGCCATTCTGTCTTTCAACACATAGTCTGCAAAAGTAGGTTTACCCATAAGCTTCGCCAGTTCCAAACGAAGGTTTACAATCTTCTTTACATTTTCCTGATTGTCAAACTCACCACCCATTACATTCTTTGTATTGTTGGCTGTATAAAGTTTCTGGCGCAAGTCGCGGTTAGAAGAATATTTCATGAAACCAATGTAGCTTGGGGCTGACAGGTCAAACATCCAGCCTTCTTTGCCTTTTGCTTTTGCCTTAGCTTTTGCAGCTTCAACCACAGATTCGGGAAGTCCTGCCAAATCAGCTTTATCTGTTAAAAGCATTTCGTATTGATTGGTTTCTTTCAGACTGTTTTGTCCGAATGCCAAAGAAGCTAATCCTAGTTCGGTAGAAAGTTTGCGGTATTTTTCCTTATCAGCTGGCGAAAGAGTCGCTCCACTGTCTTCAAAACCTTCATAATATTTTTCAACCAAACGAATCTGTTCAGCATTCAAACCACCTTTCAGACGGTTGTCATAAACAGCTTTCACGCGTTTGAAAAGCTTTTCGTTCAGATTGATATTATTGGAGTGATCTGATAGTATGGGACTCATGCGTTGAGAAATTTCCATCATTTCGTCGTTGCTTTCAGCACTCAACAAGTTGAAAAATACGCTGCTCACACGGTTCAGCATCTGACCTGAATATTCCATTGCTAGAATAGTATTTTTGAAATCAGGTTTTGCAGTACTGTTAGCAATTGCGTTAATCTCCTTTTCGTGAATTTTAATTGCTTCTTTAAAAGCTGGTTCAAAATGCTCCGTTTTTATTTTATCAAAAGGAGGCGTTTGATGAGGAGTTGTATACGGCGTAAAAAAAGGGTTTTCCTGAGAAAAACCTGAAATCGTAAGAGTTGTCATAAGACTAAAGATTAGTAAGATTCGTTTCATAATAATTTAGAATTTTTTAGGGTCACAAATATAGCAATAATTATCGGGAATATTAAAGGATTCACATATCCGAACGACTTATCAGTAATTTGTAAACAACTTGATAAACTTTTGACACAATTGATATGTTTAACAAAGAAATAATAACCCTTATAAAGTACGTTCATAACATGATATCATCTGATTCTAAAACTAAGACTACAATGAAAAGAGCAAGTACAACTACCCGAAAAAGCAGTTCTAAAAAAAACTTCATTCTTGACACTAATGTGATTCTACACGATTACAAGTGTCTCGACAATTTTGAAGAAAACGATATTTATATCCCTTTTATCGTACTAGAGGAATTGGACAAATTCAAAAAAGGAAACCAACAAATAAATTATAACGCTCGTGCTTTTGTACGTGAGCTCGATTTGATAACCGATGACGACTTGTTTACAAAAGGCACAGAGCTTGGTGTAGGCAGAGGCAGATTATACATTGTGAACTCCACCGAGCAAAACGAAATAACTGACGCTTTTCCAGAAAGAATTCCTGATAACAAAATATTGGCAACGTTGCTCACCATCTTGAAAAAACATCCCGAAAACAAAGCCATTTTGGTATCAAAGGATATCAATCTCCGCATGAAAGCCCGGTCCCTGGGTTTGCTTGCTGAAGATTACATCAATGACAAAGTTACCAATATGGATATTTTTGATAAAGGTGAAGTCATTTACGAAAATATACCTGCGGACTTGGTAGACAAAATATACAGCCAAAATGGGGGCGTTGACTTTGAAGAATTTAATCTGCCGGAAAGCATTGAACCAAATGCATGTTTCATACTGAAAAGTGATAGAAACAGTGTGCTGGCAAGATATAATCCTTTTACACAAAAGATTAAAAAAATAGATAAGGAAGCAAACTTCGGAATTCAGCCGCGCAACGCCGAACAGGCTTTCGCCTTTGAAATTCTTAATGACCCAGATATAAAGCTTGCTGCCATCACAGGTAAGGCAGGAACGGGTAAAACTCTTATTGCACTGGCTTCGGCGCTTAAGCAAAATAAATCTTACAGTCAAATCTTGCTTGCCCGACCTATCGTTTCGCTTTCCAACAAGGATTTAGGATATCTTCCGGGCGACGAAAAACAAAAAATCGCTCCATATATGCAACCACTTTTTGACAACCTGAATGTGATTAAATCTCAATTGGGTACGAACAACAATGACTTACGCACAATTGATGAACTTCAAAAAAACAATCAATTGGAAATAGAGGCTTTGGCATATATCAGAGGTAGAAGTTTCTCCGAAACATTCTGCATCATTGACGAAGCGCAGAACCTTACTCCTCACGAAGTAAAAACCATCATCACTCGCGCAGGAGAGAATACGAAAATGGTTTTCACCGGAGACTTACAACAAATCGACTCTCCTTATCTTGACAAGGAGTCAAATGGATTGGCTTATATGATAGATAAGATGAAAGGACAGCCATTGTTTGCACATGTCAACTTAGTCAAAGGTGAACGTAGTGAACTTTCGGAATTGGCAAGCAATTTACTATAATATAGGTATAAGATAGTGGCATAAAAATAGGCGCATTGATTTGCGCCTTTTTTTGTTCTATGTCCCTAACCTATTTTGTTCAGTCTAATATTTTTTCTGGAATGCATCAACGCTATAGCTATTGACAAATTGTGCGAGGTGATGTGTAAGGTGGACAATAAAAAAGACGAATTAAAAAATAAAAGATAAACTTCTCGATACATAAGATAAGGCTTGCAATAGTAAAAGATAGAGTTCTTAGCTATTATATTTGACCCTAAATATTTCCGCATAGTGCGCAGATATTCGCAGATTGTTTTTGAGATTTCCGAATATTAGCATATTATCATATCCACCTCATCCACATGTTATCTTTTCTTTTTTTTCTATTATTTCACCGTCTTAGCCCATTCTGTATGGTCGTGAGCCGCGTTTAGATAAGGAAGAGTAGTTTGATCTATATAAACATTCAGTCCCGAATGCTTATTAATGGCAATATCTATCAACAATCCCGTGGTTTGCTTGAAAATAACGCATTTGTTTAACGCCTCATCTATCCTTTGATGATCATAACTATTTTTGGCCGATGCATACAGATAATCTCCTAAATCGAAAAATAAATGTGGTTCGCCGTTACGATCATAATATTGCAGTTGGTCAATCTGTGTCTGAGTAAGCGTAGGCAATAACTCCTTCGTAAGTGCTGCTAAGCCTTCTATCTCTTTTGTTTTCAACACACTGATTGTAGCAGAATGCCATTGTCCATTTTTAGAATTGAAATGTTGATAAAACGCATTTGCAAAACCGTTCAGGTTTGGTTCTGTTGCGTATAATCCTTTTAAATAGTTTTGGTATATGGGGAAAAATCCCGGACTTAGTATTTCTGCCGCAGAAACAATCATATATTCTGTTTTATTACGCAACGCGTACGCAGTTTCGGCACTTGACATAAAACACATATCCATCGCCATAAACTTGAAAGTGTTATCTGGAATGGCAGATGAGAAATCTGCCAAGGTCATTTCGCGTCCCTGATCCACAAATATAGAACGTACGTTGATTGCTGATGGAGGTTGCCAACCTAAAGGGTCAGAAAATGCTCCCTGAGGAAGCCATCCCGTAGCATGACTAAACAAAATCATCCCATAACTTTCTGCCGGACAAATAGTCTTCATATCATTTATTACCTCACGCAACAATTCTGGAGATGCCATGTTGTCATTTGTATATGTTTTTATGACATCTGCGACAACTTTACCATTTTTCATCTTAGCCTGTAGAAGAACTGGAGAAGTACTTCTTTCAGTATCTGCAACAATTAACAGATTTCCATAGACTGGGTTCCAACCGGCAAGCAGTGAATCTGTCTTTTGAGCAACTTCCCAGGATAAACTGTTATCGCCGGCAAAATATGCTAGTATCGTACGTGGATGAGGATTAATGGGAGGATTTTGAGGAATAGGAGACTTTCCACAACCACTAAGCCCTACTATCAGAAGTATAGCGTATAAAAAATAAACATTATATGATTTGATCATCTTCTTATTGGAGTTGTCTTTCAACAAAATCAGTATGTATTTTGTTCTATCAGACAAAGATACTTTTATTGGTTTAATGAACGATATTGAATAATCATATTTGGGGAAATTTATCAAATAAACAATCTGAATAACTTTACTTAGTAAATTTGCCGTGTAAGTAAAACTAAAACTTTATATATTGTCTTATGAAAGAAAAAGCATTTATTTTGTTGATATGCATATTGTGCATAAATTCTATTTCAGCTCAAATTCCTGTTACGCAACAGATTCCATCAAATCAATTTCCTATTCCTACTGATAATCAAATACAAATTACACTGCAATTGCCTCCAAAAGGTGATGCCAAAACAGAAAGAAATTTCAAAATTGAACTTATTCCAGGCAAGAAAGAAATGGTAGACTGTAACGTTCATGGATTTGATGGAAAATTTGAAGAAAAAGAATTGCAAGAATATGGATACAATTATTACGTTTTCGAATCGAAAGGTGAAATGTTCTCGACATTGATGAGTTGTCCCGACGAAACAAAGCACGAAGAATTTGTAACGGGAAAATCCATAACCATTGATTACAATAGTCAAATCCCTCTGATTATGTACATACCTAAAGGATTTGAAGTAAAATATAGAATATGGGAGGGAAATGATGTCGTTTTTGATATGGCAAAATTTGCAAAAAGCAACCATGAGTCTAATAATATGAGTTTGTACGATACTTGGGAATGGTTGAGTTCATTTGGAGGATATGCCGGAATGCCCATAAATATTGAAAAGCTGGGATTCAGTGACACTTACACATTTAAAGAAGATGGTACATATTCACATTCTAAAAACGGAAGAAAACTCCCCGAAGGGAAATTCAAAACCAGCAATGATGTTTCCATTTTTATTAAAGGCAAAATGCCAATGATTCAATTTGACAATAGCAACAAAAAGATGTCATATTCCTTTAATGGTCCCGACACTCTTGTCTTGGCCGAAGAATGTTACGATTGCTACAAACATGTTTATGTACGTAAAAAATCTAATCCTGTTTCATTAAAAAGCGATAAAATTAAAGACTGTCCTGATATGATGATTCAAA
Organism: Dysgonamonadaceae bacterium; assembly: GCA_032068765.1. Lineage (GTDB taxonomy): Bacteria > Bacteroidota > Bacteroidia > Bacteroidales > Dysgonomonadaceae > DAMBHY01. The sequence continues at coordinate 16,079 of DAMBHY010000001.1, forward strand.
ATCTTATGCCTCAGGTCGTTGATAAAAAAAGGAGACCAACTCCTACTTCATACTATATATACAAAGGTAAAAGACATGAAATTTCTGAATTTGACGAAGATTGGATTAAGAAGAATTGCAATGTGAAAATTCAAAAAGTGTATTGATATTCCAATTAAAGATTTACTGACAACAATTAGTTGTTGATAGTACAAAAAGGACTAAGATTTAAATCTTGGTCCTTTTTCTATTTTGTATTATAGGTTACTCTAAGCAATTAGCATTAAAAAAGAGAAAGTGTCGTATCTCATTAAAATTACGACACTTATATTATTCGCTTTTAGGATAAAAAATCTATTTCAGAGTACTAAAGTCTTTCTAGTAAGTTTGTTGATTACCAATCACAAGATGAAGCATTTCGTGCAATAATGTATGTTGGTAAAACATTTCTTAATCCATAAGCAACACGCTATCCAAACTCAAAGAGAAATTAACAGCGTTGGAACAAAACATAGTAATGAGGTTGCCAGCACCGCATGGGTGTATTATGACCTCTTGCCTGTACTGATACATCAATTAGCAGTGAGTAGCCAGGTAGATGAAAAGAAATTCGCTCAATCTATCTATTACTATGTAAGACGAAGTGATAAACAACAGCAAAGTCTGCAACATTTCTTTTCCTATCTGAAAGAACAAGGCTTCCATTTGCATAGCTTAAAAAAACAAGATTCTTTTCTTGCTTAATAAATAGTCATATGATACATCCCATAAAAGTATATTGTCCCAACTTGGCTAATCGGTCAGAAAGACGTAGACACATTGAGTGCGAATTCAAAAACAAATCTGAATTTGCCTTGACAATTGTTTCAGCAATAGAGGATAGAGTAAATGGTGCAAATGGCTTGGCTTGTACCAAACATTTATTCATATCCTTAACACAGAAATGAAAAACCCCAATCCAAATGATTTTTTTATTTTTGCTGAAGACGACCACAAATTTCTTTCATCCTATTCAACAGAATACTTATTCCACAGCATAAATGTTGCAAATCAATTGGAAGCTCATTTGCTGGTATGCGGTCCAACTTTTTTCCATATCCCAATTTAGTGTACACCAGACTTGTTCTGGGTAAAGGTTTTTAATGGAACTCAGTTTACCATAATTTTTCACCGTATATTTAAACTATATCAAGCCATAATCGAAGATGAAAGAAGAATCCTAGATGTTAGCCTCTCTGAAAATATGTAATAAAACATTCACAATGTATCCTCCAATTTCAGCCCAAAAGGATTTTGGATACTCTGATGCAACTCCTGAGCTCTATGAGTCATCAGGTGAATATATGATGAGACTTTCAGGTAGTAGGACACCTTAAAATTCGTTCACATGACGTGTCAATTTTATGTAGCATTCCGGCTACAAAGTTCAACATAAAAAAACTGAAAGAGAAAGAATTGTGCAAGTCAATAAGGTAGTCATAATCCCGTCACTGCTACATTTTGGGGCATCGTCTTTTTTGTGTAGCACCATGCATAGCAGAAAATGACCGAGTGTTGACTATCAAAACATAGGGTTGTGCCGTCAAACGATAAGGCTATATACAAAGAAAAATCGTTGTAAAACCTTGATTTTACAACGATTATCTGAACTTTGAAGGCTAAATTCACTTCATTTGTGAAGCCCTTTTGAAACCTTTCAGCGGAGAGAGAGGGATTCGAACCCCCGGAAGCTCTCACTTCAACGGTTTTCAAGACCGCCGCGATCGACCACTCTGCCATCTCTCCATACGCTTATTTGCTAAAAGCGAATGCAAAGGTAAGACTATTTTTTTTTATACAAAATATTATTTAGTACTTTTTTTGCTATTGAGACAAAAAAAGTACCAAATAGTCTTACCTTTGTAATAAAAGTAAATATATTATGTTATTCTCAGATATGCCGCTGTGCGATTCCCTTCAGGATGGACTACAAGCGATGAACTTTAAAGAAACCACCCCGATTCAGGAGTTTGCGATTCCCGCTATTCTTGAAAACAAAGATTTAATTGCTTGCGCACAGACCGGAACGGGTAAAACTGCTGCTTTTCTACTTCCTTTGATACATAATCTGCAAACGAAACCTCATGATACACATAAGGTAAATGCTATCATTATGGCTCCAACTCGTGAGTTAGCTCAGCAAATAGACCAACAGATGGAAGGCTTCAGTTATTTCACACCATTTTCATCTGTTGCTATTTACGGTGGCAACGATGGCGGGTTATGGGACGTACAGAGGCAAGGACTCACATCTGGTGCAGAAGTCATAGTAGCAACCCCAGGCCGTTTGCTTTCTCATATAAATTTGTACAAAATTGATTTTAGTGGCGTAAAATATTTTATTCTTGACGAAGCAGATCGCATGCTTGATATGGGATTTTATGACGACATTATGAAAATAGAGAAGTTGCTCCCAAAAGACAGGCAGACTATCATGTTTTCAGCTACGATGCCACCAAAAATTAAACAGCTGGCAAAAACAATTCTTCATAATCCTGAAGAAATAACGATAGCTATCTCCCGTCCCCCAGAAAGCATATTACAATCCGCATACATTTGTTACGAAACTCAGAAACAAGGAATTATTTATTCATTATTCGAAAAGAAAAAACCAAAGAAAGTAATTCTTTTTTCAAGTTCTAAGCAAAAGGTAAAAGAGATTACTAAAATGCTGATAGGAATGAAATTGTCAGCAGCAGAAATGCATTCAGACTTGGAACAATCGCAGCGCGATTTCGTGTTGCGTGAATTCCGCAACGAACGTATTGACATATTGGTAGCAACAGACATCGTGGCACGAGGTATAGATATCGAAGATATTACTTTAGTAATAAACTATGATGTTCCGCATGATGTAGAAGATTATGTACACCGAATAGGTCGTACAGCACGTGCAGGAGAAAGCGGTACAGCAATTACATTTGTTACCCCGGACGAGCAGTATTTATTCAAAAGAATTGAAGATTTTCTGGATAAGGAAATTTATAAGATTTCTATTCCTGCGGAATTAGGTGAAGCTCCGACATATGAACCTGAAAAAAACAGGAAAACAAATTTAAAAGGAAGAGCAAAAAACAGAAGTAACAGCAAAAAGTCTTTTAATAAAAGAAACAATGTGACATCTTCGGCAAATGAAGATAATAGCCGGTCTAAATCCAACAATAACAAAAATAGGTCTAACAATAAATCGCGAAGCCGATCTGGAAAATCCAAACCGGCTTCTAGTCAGAGTAACTAATAAATACGTTTAATTACATATGAGTTATTCTGCTTTATTATAAATCTGAATAATTTCCATACCACGCTTAATAGCTTCTTCGTTCATAGGAAGAAGTTTATGATGGCGTTCAGGTAAGGATTTCTTCAAACCTTTCATCACATTTTCCAATTGCACCACTGGAACAATTTTCAACAAACCGCCCAATATAATCATGTTAAACACTTTTGCATTGTTCATTTTTGTTGACTCATCCATAGCATCAATGGTATAAACATTGATATCTTTGCGAGTTGGTGCATGGTGAATACCGTAATTATCATAAATTAAAACTCCTCCAGGTTTTACTTTTGATTCAAACTTATCCAAAGAAGGTTGATTAAGAACGATAACTACATCATATTGATTTACAATAGGGGAACTCACAGGATCATCAGATATGATTACAGTAACGTTAGCTGTACCACCACGTTGTTCTGGACCATAAGCCGGCATCCATGAAACTTCCTTGTTCTCCATAATTCCTGAGTAAGCCAAAATCTTACCCATAGACAATACACCTTGTCCTCCAAAACCTGCTATTACTATTTCTTTTAACATGGGATTGTATTAAGTTTATTAAATATTTTTCAAATCGCCAATTGGATATTCAGCAAACATATTTTCTTCCATCCACTTATTTGCCTGAGCGGGTGTTAATTTCCAACCAGAATTACAAGTAGAAACAATCTCTACTATAGAGCAACCTTTTCCTGCCATAGCATTTTGGAAAGCCAGTTTAAGACTATTCTTAGCTTTACGTACTGCAGCTGGAGTATGAACACTTTGACGAGTTGCCAAACAAACACCATTCAATTGTGCTAACAAGCTGGTCATTTTCAAAGGATAACCCATTGTACTTACATTTCTACCTTCGGGGCTAGTAGCAGTTACCATATTTTCCAATGTGGTAGGAGCCATTTGACCACCAGTCATACCATATATACCATTGTTAATGAAAATAATCACGATATTTTCACCACGATTGGCTGCATGAATTGTTTCAGCTGTACCAATAGCCGTTAAGTCGCCATCACCCTGATATGTAAATACCATTTTTTCTGGATTAAGTCGTTTAATAGCTGTTGCTACTGCTGGTGCACGACCGTGAGCAGCTTCCTGCCAATCAATGTCAAGATATTTATAAGCGAATACGGCACAACCTACTGGAGCTACACCAATAGTAGCATCTTGAAGTCCAAGATCTTGGATAACCTCTGCTACAAGTTTGTGAACAACCCCATGTGAACAACCGGGACAATAATGCATATGCACATCATTCATCACAGATGGCTTTGCATAAACCAAATTTTCAGGGCTTACTATATTATTATTATTTTCCATTTTATTTATTGTTTTGAAAATCTATAGAATAAATAAAGAGCTATTGCGGTACCACCGGTATACCAGGTAAGTTTAATATTATTATCTGAAACGAAATAGATAACAATCGTTGCAACTGCAGCTATTAAGAACAGAATTAAAACTATCTTTCTAACCTTTGGATCCATCTCTTATATTATCTGTTGATAATTTTTGTTTTTAATGCATCTAATGCTTCAGAAGGAGTAGGCACGATTCCACCTAAACGTCCGAAATGTTCAACAGGAATTTTACCATTAACAGCCAAACGAACATCTTCTACCATTTGTCCGGCATTCATTTCCACAGTAAGCATACCTTTGACTCTATCAGCTAATTCTGCAAGTCTTTTAGAAGGGAACGGCCACAAAGTAATAGGACGGAACAAACCTACTTTGATGCCTTCAGCGCGAGCTGCTTCAATAGTCTTCAAACTGATACGTGCTGCAGAACCGAATGCTACAATTATATAGTCAGCATCGTCGCAATATAATTCTTCATAACGAACTTCATTTTCTTCAATTAATTTATATTTAGCTTGAAGACGCTCGTTGTTTTGTTCCATTACTGCTGGATCTAATTCCAAAGAAGTGATGATATTGGGCTCGCGTGTAGATGGTTTTCCTAAAGTAGCCCATGGACATTGTTCGCGAATTTCCTGTTCTGTACGACGACGTTTGTATTCAGGTAATTTCACTTTTTCCATCATTTGTCCAATAACACCATCTGACAAAATCATTGCAGGATTTCTATATTTGAAAGCCAAATCAAAACCTAAGGCGACAAAATCAGCCATTTCTTGTACTGAGTTTGGAGCCAAAGTAATAAGTCTGTAGTCACCGTGTCCCCCACCCTTCACAGTTTGAAAATAATCTGCTTGTGATGGTTGGATTGTACCAAGACCAGGACCTCCGCGTTGTACGTTTACTATTAAACATGGCAATTCAGCACCTGCAATATAAGAGATTCCTTCTTGTTTTAAGCTGACACCGGGGCTTGATGATGAAGTCATCACCGCTTTTCCACATCCGGCACCGCCATAAACCATATTAATAGCTGCAACTTCACTTTCTGCTTGTAATACCACCATACCTGTTGTTTTCCATGGAGCAGCTTCCATGAAAGTTTCAATAATTTCGGATTGTGGAGTAATTGGATAACCGAAGTAACCATCGGCGCCATAACGAATGGCCGCGTAGGTGATTGCTTCGTTACCTTTCATCAAAGAATATTCTTCTGACATAATTAGTGATTTACGTTTATCGGTTTTACGATAGATTTAATAAATGATTGTAATAGTTTGAAACTTATGTAATGAAATTAGTCTATTTTCTTGCGATAGACTGTCAATACTCCATCAGGACATACTAATCCACAGCTAGCGCATCCAATACAATCCTCCGGATTTTTCATATACACATAATGGTAACCTCTATCATTAACTTCACGAGGTTGTAATTCCAAAACACTAGTAGGACAAGACACTACACAAAGATTGCAACCTTTACAACGTTGTGTATTTACCTCAACATAGCCTTTAACTTTCGCCATTAGATTTAAATTTTGAATTTTTAAATTAATACTACGCAAATATAGTTTATGTTTTTCAGGATTTCAATTTTTAGAAGTTAATTTTTTCTTTATTAATGTTTGAAAAAGAAAGCTTTAGGAAAGCTGTTATATAAAATATGTCGAAAAAATTTAATTTATTTACAAATTTGCGCACAACTGATATAAAATTGTAAGTTACAGCAAAAAAATAATTCTAATTCATAAGAATATTTTTTATCAATTGATTAAAGCAAATTTTATATTTCATGTCGTTTATTTATCCCCTCACTCAATAATTTATAAATCTCTTTATGAAATGAATCATTAAGTAAATCTAAGTGACTTTGCATTGTTTGCAAATCGCCTCTTTTTGCAGGACCTGTCTGTGCAAGTTTAGGAGCAATAGTGACAATCTTATCAACAGTTTCTTGAATTAACGGATACAAAACATCAAATGGAATGTTTTCTCCAGCAAGTATTTGCGATGAAATATCATAAAGGTAATTTGTAAAATTGTTTGCAAATACTGCAGCGAGATGTAATTTTTTTCTTTTCTCGGAATTCAAATAAAAAACCTTATCTGAAATACTTTTGGCTAATGTTTCGATTTTATATAAAACATCTTCATTCGAACCTTCTATGAAAAGCGGTATTTGGGAAAAGTTCAATTCGCGTGATTTGGTAAAACTTTGGAGTGGATAAAGCACGCCATAGTTATCAATTTTTCCTTCAAAAATATCCATACCAACTGCTCCAGAGGTGTGAAGCCATATTTTATCTGTTTTCGGAACAGTTAGTAAAAACATATTCAATATATCATCCTTCAGCATGCAAATATAAAAATCAGCATCATACGATATTTCTTTTGTGTTGTTAATAGATTTTGCATTAATAGCATTTGCAAGCGAATCTGCATGTTCTATATTTCTACTATAAACCTGCAAAACTTCATGTCCATCAGCAAATAAAGTTTTGCCAATATGCCAAGCCACATTTCCTGAACCTAACAACACGATTTTCATCTTTGTTGATACTTTGATATGTGTACTTTTTCCCAATGCAAGTCATCTTTGCTGCGAGGCTCTGATTCTGACAATTTATTTCCAAAAGCTATGATGCACACAACTTCCAAAGGCATAGTAATATCAAAAATTTCACTCAGATAATCCTGGCTTGAAACTACATCTGAATGTGAACGTTCTCTTACCTGAACCCAGCAGCTTCCAATATTTAACTCTGTTGCCTGCCACTGCATATTGATAGCGGCGATGGAAGCATCTTCTATCCATGCTTCGCTCAGCAAAGGATTGCCCATAACAAGCACGGCAAATGCTGCATCTTTCACAAATGCACACCCGGTAGGTTTGGAATTTGAAAGTTTTTCCAATAATTCCTTGTCTTCCACTAAAATAAATTCCCAACTATGTTGATTTTTAGAAGTTGGAGAAAGCAATCCAGCTTCAACAATTTTTTGGATTTGTTCCGGATGAAGTAATTCATCTGAGAATTTTCTTACACTTCTTCTGGTAACTAACAGTTCTTCAAAATTAGGCATAATCCATATTTATTAAAAAACGGATGCAATTATTCGACTGCACCCGTTTGATTTATAATATTCTAAATTTATCAGTCGATAATGTCAAATCCGGTATATGGAACCAAAGCTGCAGGAATTTTAATCCCCTCAGGAGTTTGATTGTTTTCGAGTAATGCAGCAACAATGCGGGGAAGAGCCATTGCGCTTCCATTCAATGTGTGGCACAATTGTGTTTTACGAGTCGCATCGCGATAACGGCATTTAAGACGATTTGCCTGGAAACTTTCGAAATTGGAAACGGAGCTAACTTCCAACCAGCGTTGCTGAGCTGCTGAATATACTTCAAAGTCAAAAGTCAAAGCAGAAGTAAAACTAATATCGCCTCCGCATAGACGCAAAATACGCCACGGCAGCTCTAGCTTTTCAACTAGAGTTTGTACATAATTGACCATTTCCTCCAGACGATCATAGGAGTTTTCTGGTTTTTCTATACATACAATTTCAACTTTATCAAACTGGTGGAGACGATTCAATCCGCGAACGTCCTTCCCGTAAGAACCAGCCTCACGACGGAAACAAGCGGAATAAGCTGCATTTTTAATTGGCAATGATTTTTCATCCAAAATCACGTCACGATAAATATTTGTAACCGGAACTTCTGCTGTAGGAATCAAATATAAATCATCCGCTGTGGCATGATACATTTGACCTTCTTTGTCTGGCAATTGTCCGGTTCCAAACCCTGAATCAGAATTCACCACATAAGGCGGTTGAATTTCTGTGAAACCAGCATCGCGTGCACAATCCAAGAAAAAATTAATCAAGGCTCTTTGCAAGCGAGCACCTTTTCCTTTGTAAACAGGAAAACCTGCACCAGTAATCTTTACACCAACCTCAAAATCTATTAAATCATATTTTTTCGCCAAATCCCAATGCGGAAGTGCATCTGAGGAAAGTTTAGGAACAACACCGCCGGTTTTTTCAACTACATTTTCTTCAGCGGTTTTGCCATGAGGCACTGAGTCATGTGGAAGATTAGGTATTGTAATCAATAAATCCTGAATTTTTCTTTCAGTTTCTTTGAGTGATTCTTCAAGTTCTTTAGAGTTTTCCTTTAGCGCTCCCACCCTTTCACGAGCTGTTGTCGCTTCTTCCTTTTTACCTTCTTTCATCAAAGCTCCGATGCTTTTGGATAAACTATTGATTTCCGAAAGAGCTGTATCTAATTGTGTTTGAGTATTTTTACGAACAACATCCAAATCAACGATTTGGTTGATTATTGCTTCTCCGTCATAATATTTGACAGCCAATCGACGAATTACATCGTCTTTTTCTTCATTTATTTTTTTAAGTGTAAGCATAAAAAACAGTGACAAAAATTAAATGTTTTTTTGTCACTGCAAAGGTAAGAAAATTTGCTTTTATACAATTATTTCGTAATTTTAATCTAAGGAATAACTATATTAAAACAGTTGAAAATGGATATTTTCTCTATCTTTCTTTTCCTGAAGTTCTTCATTAAATTTTCTTACAACCAAGTAAGTAGCAATTCCGGCAACCAAAACGCCAAAAAATACATTTCTCATAATTTTTATTTTTAGATTGTTATTTTAATACTAAAGATAGAATATAAAGGAAAACGATGCATGTAAAGTTCATCAATTTTCAGGAAAATATTGAATCACCATCGTTTTTGTTGTTTTATCTGTAATTTTAAAACGTTCATCAACATTTTTTCCAACAATCCAAATAATTTCATCTTTGGCTGTTGTAAAAATCCAGACATTTTCTTTATCGCTTAGACTCAACTTCTTATCAACAAAATAATCGCTCAACTTCTTTTTACCTTTCATTCCTAGAGGAATAAACCAATCTCCTTTTCTCCATCTTCGCAATTTCAATGGATAAGTTAATGTATCTGCATCGGCCATTAAAATATTTGGCGATTTAATCAATGAAACAACATTATCATGAAATTTTATTTCTAGAGAAATTGGATATTTTATATGTTGATTTTCTTTATCAATATATATTTCTTTGGTGAAATCATCGTCTGATTTTTTTTCAATTAAAAGGAAGTTTCTGTCTCTGATAACTTTGTAATTATCAGATAAAAACACTTTTCCAGATGTGGATTTCAGAGAATTATTTATATCAGAAATATCGGATGAAGTAAATCCATACGGCGTTAAAATTGAGAAAAGTACCGACAAACTTGATGTTTCTTCCAACAACTTGTTTATATCAATTTTATTATCAAAATAAATTTTTTCTATTGATTTTTTAATTGCATTATCATACACTTTCTCAACTTCCGCAAGATTATTAATTGTCCTACTCAGTGCACCTCTGACAGAAGGATTCAATTTTTCCATCAATGGAATAAGTGAATTTCTTACAGCATTACGTTTGTATTTTTCGTCTTTGTTTGTACTATCTTCAACAAAAGAAAATTCTCGTTCTTCAATATATTGCTCAATATCTTTTCGGGAAACGCATAACAGCGGACGAATAATATTTCCATTTTTAGGAGAAATGCCTGTCAATCCTTTTATACCAGTACCGCGAATAAGATTGAGCAGCATGGTTTCAATAGAATCATCCATATGATGAGCAACAGCAATAGCTTGTGCTTCATGTTGCTGACGCAAAAGTTCAAACCATTCATAACGAAGTTCCCGGGCAGCCATCTCAATGGATATTTTTTTATCCTTTGCGTAAGTTGTGGTATCAAAGTCAATAGTTTCCAAAGGAATATCCATACTTTTACACCATTTTTTAACAAATTGAGCATCCCTATTTGATTCATTACCACGCAAATGAAAATTACAATGAGCCACTATGCATTGGTAATCTAGTAATGTCAAAATATCCAGCAAAACCATAGAGTCTTTACCTCCGCTCAAAGCGACAATTACTTTCGAGTGAGGTGCCAATAGATTATTTTTTTCTATAAATTTCTCTACAGTTTTGAGCATCTTTTATTTTTTCTTTGTAGCAAATGAAAGGATAAGACCTAAAGCAATTGATAACATCGCTGCAACTAAAATTCTATATTGGGGCGGCAACAAAAAAGTAACTGTGTGCGCAGGAATCCAAAAAAACGGAATAGTTTTGCCTACAATGAAAGTGAAAAAATGCTTCCAATCAACTTTTTCTATAGCACCGACAACTCCACCTTTTTGACCATTAGTCAGGTTATCTAAATAAGCGTCACTAATCCGATGCGAGCCCATGAATACAATCCCAAAAGTAAGATTCATAATTGTTGAAACTAGAAATGGAACGTAAATAGGAATATTCACTGCGGGTAATAGTCCTTTTTCAATTGCACCTTTTACTCCGGCTTCGTACATTCCAAAACAAAAAACTATCATTATCCCGACAATCCCCCAAATAATGATTCTCGCCAACAAATGATTGGGCATTCTATATTTCTTTTCGCGCAAGCGTATTGCCAATATTTCACCGGTAGTGGCCAATACAGCAAATTTTAGAAATCCCATCAAATATGGATGTTGTTTACTAAGCATCGCAAATGAGTCTGAAGTCCAAGGTGATAACATCAAAAACAAAGTGGATAAAATTATAAGCAGTACTGCAAAATCTCCTTTTTTCATAGTTTAGCAATAATATTTCTATTGTTATTATTTTTATTATGTATCCAGATTTGATATGAATTTACCAAATTTTGCCAAAGCACGTAGAGTCCTGGACCAAGTGATGATAACGGATTAAGATATGTCTGTGAAAGCCATATCGCCAAAACCGTATTCTTCTGCCCCAAACTTTGTCCGCCTGAAATCTTCTGATTATATTTATTTCCTATTTTTCTTCCGAGCCAAAATTGGCAAAGACACAAAATTAGTGAACCAACACCCAAAGTAATCTCCAGTAGATAATTTGATTTAGGCTGATCTATCACAAATCTTGTCACATTACCAATAACAAGCGTCAAAGCGAAAGCCCAAAGATAAAAAGAAACTATTTGTGCAGATTTTATTTTTTGATGAAATTTTGGACTAATTTTTGAAATCAGTATTGCCAAAAAAAATGGTAATAAAACTACAGGAATAACTTTCAAGATTATAATGCTGAAAGATTCGAAATAAGAATAGTTTGCAGGGTAATTTCCTATAAAAGACAAAAAAACTGGTGCTATAATTGCAATACTCAAATTGCTTACTATAGAATATGTAGCTGTAAAAGTAACATCTCCATTCAAAAGTCCTGTGACAACAGGAGCAGAAGTGGCAGTGGCGGTCAAAATGCACATCATTATTCCTTCTGCCAAAGTTTTATCATAAATACTTAAGAGTAAATACACAATGATGCTTACAACGTATTGAATTGAAAGTAATATGTAATGAAATGACTGAAATTTTAAATCTTTCCATGATATGCGACAATAGGTGAAAAACAACATCATTGCTAATAGAAATGGAATTGCTGGACTTAGATATGCGAGTTGCCGATGGAAAATTATTCCGATTACCATGGCAATAGGTAACAAATATTTCTCTAAATATTTCTGCACAAACTAATAATCTATCAGTTATAATATTCTTTCGGATTCTTATTTGATTCCGATTTTCTTAATGGATTTTTAAATGAAACATCAATCATCCATGGCTTTTTATTGAAAATAAAATCAGAAATAAATTTATCAATTTCAGGTAGAAATTCAGTCATTGGATACTCGGAAACTTCATGTCCTATATCAATCATGCGAAATATCGTGAACGGATAGCCGTTCTCTTTAAATTTTTTTACTAAACTGTTGGACCCAAACATTCCCTTATTAAACAACTGCATTTTGTTATAAGGAACTAACTTATCTGCACTTCCATGAAAGAATAATGTAGAAGCTGGCCTTTGTACATATTTTGGAATTCCTTTTGTACTGAAAATACCTCCTGCAAAAGATATAACTCCAGCGTAATCAAAATCTCGGGGTAAGATTTTTGCAACTGGAGTATTATTTTTATCCTCGTAATCAGCTTGCAAAACCGTTATAGCTCCCGCACTAGATCCACTAATAATAATTTGTTTCTTATCTATTTTTAATTTATCTGAATTATTGAGTATATAGTTTGTAGCATCATACAAATCTTCTACCGCAATTTTTATAGAATTTTCAATGGGTTTTGTATCGAATATACCTGGTGCTTTTTGGTTTTTCATTCCCAATCGATAATCTATAGAAACTACTACAAAACCTTTCTCTGCGAAGTGATTAAAATAAGGTAAATACCCTGATGAATCTCGACTTCCTTCTTTAAAACCACCTCCAAAAACAAATATCAGGCACGGATTTTTCTGATTAAATTTTTCAGAAAAATAGACATCCATATTTAGATTCTTATCGTCTTTCACGGCAAATGTATAAGTGTTTTTGTTTATCTTTTGAGAAAAAAGCGAAACGCAAAATAGAGCAAAACAACAAACCAAGATATATCTTTTCATATAAACATTATTTTTGAATAAAATTTTCAACCGTTTCCAAGACTTCTTTTGTAGCTTTCTCTAAGTCTTCATTCAATATTACAACGTCAAATCCAGATGCAAATTGCATCTCATAAGTCGCTCTTTCAACTCTTTTTTCTATTGTTTCCAGCGCATCTGTATTGCGTTTGACTAGACGATTCCGCAATTCATCTATGGATGGAGGCATAACAAAAATACTTATAGCTTTGTTGCCAAAAATCTTCTTCAGATTAATTCCACCCAAAACATCCACGTCAAAAACTACGCACTTACCATTATCGTGGATTCTATCAATTTCTTTTTTGAGTGTGCCATAAAAAGTATCAGTATATACTTCTTCGTACTCAACAAATTCGTCTCGATTTATTTTTTCTTTAAACTCTTCAGGCGACAAGAAATAGTAATCAATTCCATTTCTTTCTTCACCTCTCGGCTTACGACTTGTAGCAGAAATAGAAAATTCGAGCTGATTATTTTTTTCTAATAAATAATGTATAATAGAAGACTTTCCTGAACCTGATGGAGCGGAAAATATAATAATCTTATCCATTTTAATATTTTCTATAAAACGTTGAGGATTTGCTCTTTGATTTGTTCCAATTCGTCTTTCATTTGCACAACAATGCGCTGCATTTCCGATTGATTAGATTTTGAGCCCATTGTATTGATCTCTCTACCAATTTCCTGCGCAATAAATCCTAATTTTTTGCCTTGAGAAGTAGATAAATTATCTATTGTTTCGATAAAATACCGAAGATGATTAGCCAAACGATTTTTTTCTTCGTTGATATCAAGTTTTTCGATATAATAAATCATTTCCTGCTCAAAACGGCTCTTGTCATATTCCACATCAAGTGAAGAAAGTTCATCCTGTATGCGGCTTTTTATCTTCTCAATACGTTCTTTTTCGTATAATTCTATTTCATTGGAAAGAGTTCCTATTTTTTCGATGTTCTGCTTCAATATCTTGGCAAGCATTTCACCTTCCTGTATTCTAAAAGCATTCAACTCGTTGCAAGCTTTGTTGATTGCATTTTCAATAATTTCCCATTCTTCATCGCTCACTTCTTCCGAATCCTGTTTCATCACGTCAGGCATTCTCATTATCACAGGAAACCAGTCTACAGGCTCGTTTATTTCTAATTCCTGTGAAAGTTTTTTGATTTCCTGATAATATTGCTTAAAGACGTTGTGATCAATTTTTGAGGAAACGTCCTTCGAAATATATTCAATATTGAAAAATAAATCTATTTTTCCTCTTTCTAAAAGTTTTGAAAGTTTATTTCTCAATGCAATTTCCTTATCCTTATATATTAAAGGAATACGTGTAAACAAGTCAAATTGCTTACTATTTAAGGATCTTATTTCAATGGTTATTTTTTTGTTGGAAAGTTCAGCAACTGCTTTGCCGTAACCTGTCATTGAGTGTATCATGCTTAATAATTTTTACAAAGGTAACAATTTTTGAAATAAGGCAATATTTTATTGAAAACTATAAAAATCCACTTATAATGTTTTAAAAAAGCATATTTAAAAATATCCATAATATTAATTGTTTTCTTAATATCTTACTTCATTTGTAATGGACAAAATGCATCCAATACAACAACGTTGAACTATACCAATACCGCGAATAAGATTGAGCAGCATGGTTTCAATAGAATCATCCATATGATGAGCTACAGCAATAGAAATTATATATCGGCAAAAGAACGGCTTGCAGTTTTTCTTGGAATAGATGTATTTGAAGTGGAAATTCCCGAATTAGATGCTCCTTTGTATATAGATACAAGCATTGTAACGAAATATGTAAAACAAAACAATCCGTTATCAAAAGAACAAGAAATACAAAGATTAGAGGCTGAACGTAATTTGTTCTCAACGAAACTAAATAATTATTTTAATGGAAATATTAGCTTGAATTACGGTATCAATCAATATGCAGAAACCTTAATGAAGTCATAATGTTGGAAAATTAAATTTCCCAACAGTACTTTTAGTGTCATACAATAACAAAAACAGATTAATTAATCAATTTTTTGAACATACATATAAAACAAAAAAAGCCGTGAATCATATAGAAACACGGCTCATTATCATAATTTAAAATCTTATTCTACGTTGTTTTCGCTTTCGTCTGTAGGAACGATAAGTTTATATCCTTTACCATGAATATTGATAATCTCAATACTTGGTTCCGCTTTCAAAAGTTTGCGAAGTTTGGTGATATAAACATCCATACTGCGTGCATTAAAATAAGTATCTTCTTCCCAAATTTGTTTCAACGCATAATTACGTTCAAGGATGTCGTTTGCATGAGCACAAAGAAGTGTAAGAAGTTCTGATTCTTTTGTGGTAAGTTTGGTTTGTTTGTCATCAATTGTCAATAATTGTTTTTGTGTGTCAAACACCATTTTTCCAAAAGTGTAAACTTGTTGTTCTTTGTTTTTCTTGCCTTTTACACGACGAATGATAGCTTCGATACGAAGCACCAATTCTTCCATACTGAACGGTTTTGTAATATAATCATCTGCTCCTGCTTTGAAACCTTCCAGAACATCTTCTTTCATGTTTTTTGCAGTCAAAAAGATCACAGGAATTTCAGTGTTGATAGTTCTGATGTCTTTAACAAGTGATACACCGTCTTTTTTAGGCATCATCACGTCAACAATACACAAATCATATTTTGATTTCACAAAACCTTTAAAACCAGCTTCACCATCAGGAAACAAATCTGTTTCGTATCCTTTTGCTTGAAGATATTCTCTTAGCAACATACCAAGATTTTCATCATCTTCACATAAAAAAATTCTTAATTTCTCTTCCATACTATTTTTCTATTTTATTTGTTATAGGCAAACTTATTATAAAGGTCGTGCCCTTGCCTAAATCACTTTCTGCACGTATATTCCCTTTATGTTCTTTAATAATTTTATAAACATACGCTAAACCTAGGCCAAAGCCTTTTACATCGTGCAGGTTTCCAGTATGTACTCTATAAAATCTCTCAAAAATTCGTTTCAAATCTTCTTTCTTAATACCAATACCGTTGTCGCTGATTGAAATCATAAGTTTATTACCTTCGTTCCAAGTTTTCATCATCATCACGGGAGGAACATCTTCTCTACGATATTTCAAAGCGTTGTCAAGCAAGTTAAAAAGCACATTAGTAAAGTGCATCTCATCGCCTAAAAATTCAGACTCTTCAGCATCTAATTCAATATCTAAAGTTCCTCCGAATTTTTCAACTTTCAAAGCATGTGTATTGGCAACATTTACAACAATATCGTTCGCATCCAACTCTTTCAATTTGAGTGTGGCTTTTTGTTTGTCAAACAGTGACATTTGCAAAACCTTCTCTACCTGAAAACTCAAACGCTTCGTTTCGTCATTAATAACTCCCGTCACGTGTTTAAAGACTTCAGGGGTTTTAGTTATCGCAGGGTCTTTCAACATCTGTGCCGCCAATGAAATGGTTGAAACAGGCGTTTTAAGTTCATGCGTCATGTTGTTAATAAAGTCATTTTTCATTTCCGACAAACGCTTTTGGCGGAACAATGTGACAATCGTATAAATGAAAGTCACCAACAGAACAAATGTAAAAAGCAATGAAGGCAAAAAGAAATTCATTTCATTGAGAATAAAATCTCTTTTAGAAGGAAAATATACCCTCATTGTATTTAGTTTTGCCGGAGGATCATTCGGGAAAAGAGTAACGTTATAGATGGACTTTGAATCCTTATTAGAAAATCCAGGTGAAGAATATACAATTTTATCATTGTAATCAACAACCTGAAAACTAAAAGAAACATTCAAACCATTGATAAGCAACTCACTTCTGATATAATTCCCCAACTCTCTGAAATCGACTCTGTCTTCAATCGGGTCCTCACTAGCAGTATTTAATATCGTTAAAATAACTTCTGACCAAACTGCTTGTTCGTGAAGATATCTTTGCTTAAGTTGCTGCTGCATTTCATAAGAAGTTGTAGATATTGAATTAGAACCACCGTTTCTTATAATACCTACTCCCGATTTATTTACATTAAATACATCTTCACCTTCTACAGTCGCATTGCCAAGCTCTTCTAATTTTAGAGAATTGTCACTGCCTCTCAGTGAATTATATTTTAGAAAATTAGGATCATTAATTTCTTTCTGGAAATAACGATATGTTTGATCTTTCTCTAGCTCTACAGAAACAGAGTTCAAACTTCTTTTAACTATTTCGTCAAATTGTGATTTGCGGGCATTCATCGTCACTCTCATGTAACGAACCTGCAAAAACAACAATGCAAAGAAAGTAACAATCATAATTGCAGCAAGTAACCAGATTGTATTTCTTTTCATATTATTTAATTCTCATTATTTTAACAAATAAACAATTTTTTTGTTTAACATTTCTACTTTTCTATTTAAAAATGTGAGTCATTATGTATAATTGCAACATAATTTAATTTTTTATCCGATTAAATAAGCAATTTCATCATTTTTTTAACAATTAGAATATCAAAAATCAATCTTTATGACTGACTAAATAAAAATTCTGTTTGTCTTAAATTTTTAACTTCTCCCTTCTAATGAAATATTTAATCGGTTACAAACTCTGATAAAATAATCTTTCCAATATTGAGACACAAATAAGATAGTCTCGACTTAGGTCGAACTCACTTTAATTAATGCATTAACTAAACCAAAATAGTATTATTCACACATATGATTACTGCATTTTAGTACGTAATAGTATTTTCCCAAATTGGAATTAATGCGTTTCGAGACTATACAGCATGATTATAATTTATATTTAATACGTTGCATTATCCAACATCACGAATACAACATAGAATTAATATGTTTCAGAACTCAATTGTATGAATAAAATGTGTAATTCATGCATTTCAGTACTCATTCGCATGATTTCAAAGTGTAATTCATGCGTTTCAGTACTCGTTCGCACGATTTCAAAGTGTAATTCATGCGTTTCAGTACTCGTTCGCATGATTATAGGATGAAAATAGCACATTGTACTTCATCTAACATACTATTTTGATTGTGTAAAAGGCAATACAGTACTCAACAGCATTAATGTATTTCAAAATGATAACGTTGTAACAAAATTATAGTCCCGCACTACCAAATATCGATTTAATTTCTTCAGAGCTTCTTATTTTGTTAGGATAAAATCTGTGAGTTATGCCACCATTACGCTTCACTTCATACGCAAAGTAGGAATTAAAAATAAATCATGATATTGTTGTAGAAAATGTACCACAACTGTCCTCAAAGCGCCAATCCCGGCGAATTGATGGTTTGATCTGCCAATATCTCACTTCCAAATACGATTGGACTGGGCTATATATGTTAATGGTATCTGTAAGAATAATATCTTTCTAATATTCCGTCGGTTTTGATTTAGAACAAAAGATTCACTCGGAATGAATTTTCAAAAATCAGAAAAATTGAGTTCAGGTTTAATAATTGAAAGCGAAAACAAAGAAGAGGTTTTGCAAAGATTTGAAGATATTTACGATTATCTGAAATCCAAACAACCGGATGAAGAAGATTATTTGCATTTTAGGTTTGTATAAAAGGAAGTCTATTTGAACTTCCTTTTATTTTTTTGTGGAGAATACCGGACTCGAACCGGTCACCTTTTGACTGCCAGTCAAACGCTCTAGCCAGATGAGCTAATCCCCCATAATGATTTTACAAAGATATAATTTTTGCGTATTTTTGTGTCTATTATAAACGAAAATATAAAATGATAATTTTCAATACCACTTTTCATGTTGATGAAGGTCATCAAGTCAAATTCATCAAATATCTTAAGACAGAATATATCCCCATGGCGGTTGCTGACGGAAGATTAAAAAATCCGCGCCTATTAAAAGTTAATGGTGAACATATTGAAAAAGGTCATTCATTTGCGCTGGAATTCAGTGTGGAAAGTTTGGAAAATTTACAAAATTGGAATGAACAGATTGGTAAAAAAATTTACAATGTGATTCTTTCGGAATTTGAACAAAAAGTAGTAGGTTTTGCCACAATATTGAATTCTATCAACATAGATTAATGATTAAAGAAAAAATCATAATGGGAATTGACCCCGGAACCCAAATAATGGGTTACGGGATTCTCAAAATATTGAATAACAAGCCCGAACTACAAGCTATGGGAGTTGTCAAGTTAAGCAAAAACGACGACCATTATTTGAAACTTGCAAAGATATACTCACAAATTATCCAGCTTATAGATGAACATCTACCGGATGAAGTAGCGATTGAATCCCCTTTCTTTGGAAAAAACGTACAAAGTATGCTCAAACTTGGAAGAGCCCAGGGCGTGGCGATGGCAGCAGCCATATCCCGAGATATACCAATAGTAGAATACGCACCATTAAAAATAAAGCTGGCTATTACAGGGAACGGACGAGCTGCAAAGGAGCAGGTTGCTTTTATGCTTCAGAAAATCCTCCACATTCCTGATGAACGAATGATTCCACAGCTTGATGCTACTGACGGATTGGCAACAGCTTTGTGCCATTTCTATCAACAAAGAAATCTTTCGGAGGAAAAGACATGCAAAACTTGGAAAGAATTTGCTACTAAAAACGCATCACGTATAAAAAAATAAACATGTAAGAACTTATCAATAAAGAATGAAATTTTCATCAAAAATTTATTAACTTTGTTGCAAATGAATGAACTCATTCTACATATCGAATTTTTGCTGCATCATAATCAATGTGTGATTGTACCAGGACTTGGTGGGTTTGTAATCAATCTGACCCCCGTGTCAAGAGAAGGTATAAATATCTTTAATTCACCAAAATGCGAGTTGATTTTCAATCAAAACTTATCGTTCAACGATGGTCTTTTGGCTGAATCGTATATGCGCATGTATGAGTGCAGTTTCGAAAAAGCAATGATTCTGATTGAAGAGGGTGTTCACGAAACCAAATATCAAATTGAAAAGTTTGGCAGTGTTCACATGGGCAATTTAGGCATTATTTCACTGAATCCATCTTCACAATTTAATTTTACACCGAAAGAATTTTCTTATCCTGCATATTTTGGTTTTACTTCTTCTCAATTAAAACCAATAATAAATCTTCAACCGATTTCTCAATCAGTTGAGAAGAATGATAAAAAGAATTATACTTCAACAAAAATAAGTATTGCCGTTGCTTCTGCCGTTGCTATAATCGCTATAATTCTATTTTTGAATCCCTTTAATTCAAATTTCTCCATTTATAATGAAGCGCAAATCGGAAGCATTCCAACAACCCAAGTAGTATCTCACAATTTTGAGAAAACAAAAACGGTTGTTGTAAAACCTACCAACACAAACTCAGCTACTGAAAAAGAGGTTACACAACCTGTTGCAAATGAAAATGAGGTAAACTCATCTATTAAAATTACAAACCAAGTGGTTCTTCCAAAGTATTACGTTGTTGTAGGTGTATATAAAGGAAATAAAATGGCTGATGAGACACTCAGAATTCTGCATCAAAATGGCTTATCTGGAGCATCATCTGTAATTAAAAGAAATCGAATCAATGTGTTTGCCGCTTCTTTTGAAAATGAAGAAGAGGCATATTCCTACCTTAATAATTTCGTCAGATCTCACCCGCAATACAAAGATGCTTGGGTGCTAAAACATTAATCTTTTCCCGAAATACATATACCGTCCAAAGTAACATTTTTGTAACTTAAAAGTCACCAATACTTAACCAAAAAGTAATCAAAAAGAAATAGTTATACAGTATTTTTGTAGTGTTGAAAAAGTAATTATAGACACTATAAAATGCAATACAAAATCTTATCTTTCGCATTCTTATTTTCATTTATCTCTTTTTCAAACACATTGGCGATATCCGCAAAAATTGCCGTAATATCTGATTTGCATTACGCTTCCCCGCAAATCATGATAAAAGACGGAAAAGCATTGCAGGAATATCTAAGTCATGACCGCAAACTAATCAAAGAAAGCGATGCCATTCTGAAGGAAACTGTAAAGCAACTCATGTTGCAAGATGTGGATATCGTTTTAGTGCCGGGCGATTTGACAAAAGATGGCGAGAAATTGAGTCACGTAGGTGTGGCAAAAATACTAAAACCGCTTATTGATAAAGGTGTATCCATCTGCGTTGTCCCGGGAAATCACGACATCAACAATCCGAATGCCCGCATATTTAATGGAGATAAAACAGAAAACGCAGAAACAGTCACCACTGCTGAATTCAAAAAGATTTACGACGACTACGGATACGGAAAAGCTATTTCAAAAGACAAATTTTCATTGAGTTATGTAGCGCAACCTATTGAAGGATTGCGAATTCTATGTTTAGACGCTTGTAAATATTACGACAACACTTTCAAAAACAAAGGTGCAAGAAGAGATTCGTGCGTTACCAATGGATATTTGAAACCTGAAACGTTAAAATGGATTGAAAAGGAAACGAAAAAAGCGAAAGAAGAAGGCTGTCAAATAATGGCTATGATGCACCATAATGTAGTAAGCCATTTTGACAATCAAGTTTTTTTTGCAAAACCATATTTGGTTGAAAATTATAAAGATGTTCAGAAGCTTTTTATGAATTTGGGGATTAAAACCGTTTTCACAGGACATTTCCATTCTTCGGATATTACATCTATACGCGATGCTAAAAATAACGAACTTTTTGATATTGAAACCGGCTCAATCGTGACTTATCCGTGTCCTTATCGCATTATCGATTTCAATTCAAACGAGTTAGCTATACGGACAAATTTCATCAATCAAATAGATTTCCCTATGCCTAACGGAATGACGTTTACACAATATGCTCAGCATCAGATAGAGAAAGGATTTGATGAGATTCTTGAAAATTTGATAACAGAGTATCACTCAACATTCAATCAATATATTCCAAAATGGGCTTCATTGTTTATGAAAGTTCCACAACCGCAAATCATTGCGAAATTATTACAGAAAAATCTTTCAAAAAATGGGATGAAGATGATTCTTGCTCATTATTACGGCAATGAAAATACGCAAGAATTTGCCATCGAAACTAAAGAAGAAACGCTCAAAGGAATTGACAGTTTCATAACCGAAATATCAAAAGAATCATCCGGCATTTTTTGGAAATTGACACGTCATTATCTTGCAAAGTCAGGCGCAGTAAGCAAAGCAAAAGCTACAGTCAACAGTATTTGGGAAGACAATCTTTTGGCAAACAAAAATGCAAAAGAATACATTTCATTGGAAAATCCCACAAATGATTTGTACTTATCGATAAATCTGCAAGAAACGAATTATTTAGAACCAATTTACGCAGACCTAATAAAAAATAAAGTATTTAATAACGATACTTTTTCTACAACCAACCTTTATAATATGCTTGCCATGGCACAAAATAGAATAAGTAAAATAGTCATTATTGACTAACAGTTTCATTCTCTCTATAATTTTAGGTTTTAAAATTAAAAACCGAGTTTCAGCCGGCAAGTGATTGTAGGCTGTTTATTTTTATAATCATATGTGACAGATAATATTATTTTTTCCAAATTTAAAAAATTAGCCACAAAATTCAATTTAAAATTCTATACATATTGTGTATCTTTGTAATTCTCAAATAAAACAGATAATTATTTCATTATAAAATATGTCTAACAAAATACATACTGCGCTCATTTCTCTATATAACAAAGACGGTTTGGAAGAAATCCTAAAAACTCTAAATGATCTTAATGTCAAATTTCTATCTACTGGTGGAACAAGGGAATTTATCCAAAGTCTGGGATATGAATGCAGTGCTGTAGAAGACCTGACAGGTTATCCATCTATTTTAGGAGGAAGAGTGAAAACGCTTCACCCTAATGTTTTTGGAGGAATTCTTTACAGAAGAGGACAAGAAGCCGATGTAAAGCAAGTGAAATCGTACAACATTCCGGCTATCGATTTGGTAATAGTTGATTTGTATCCTTTTGAAGAGACACTAGCATCTGGAGCTCCTGAAGAAGATATAATTGAAAAGATAGATATAGGTGGAATTTCACTAATCCGTGCAGCTGCAAAAAACCATCAGGATGTTATCATCGTACCTTCAAAAAGACATTATAAACCTTTATTGGAATTATTAAAATCAAAAGAAGGAACTTCTGATATTGAAGACAGAAAATGGTTTGCAAAAGAAGCTTTCGGAGTTTCGTCAAATTATGATTCAGCAATTTACAACTATTTCTCTGGTGAAGAGTTGTCTGATCTACGATTGAGTGTAGACCATTCTACCCCACTTCGTTATGGCGAAAACCCGCACCAAAAAGGTTACTTCTATGGCGATTTAGATAAAGTTTTCAGACAACTTCACGGAAAAGAAATTTCCTACAACAATCTTTTGGATATTGAAGCGGCAATTTCTTTGATTTCAGATTTTGAAGAAACTTCAGTAGCGATCTTAAAGCATAACAATGCCTGCGGAATGGCATCGAGAAATACTGTGAAAGAGGCATGGGACGCTGCACTTGCGGGAGACCCAGTTTCTGCTTTTGGAGGAATTGTCATTACAAATCGTGCAGTGGATGAAGAAGCTGCTCAGGCCATTAATGAAATATTCTTTGAAGTAATTATTGCTCCTGAATATACAGAAGAGGCATTGAATATTCTCAAACAAAAAAAGAACCGCATAATTATTTTGCAAAAAGAAAATGTAGGTTCCAAAAATCAACTTCAATATCGCAGTGCTTTAAATGGTATGCTTGTTCAACAAAAAGATGCAAGCGTTCAAACAGAAAACGACCTGCAAATAGTTACAAATACGGCCCCTAATGCTGAACAAATAACAGATTTGATATTTGCTAATAAATTGGTGAAACATACCAAATCAAACGCTATTGTTTTGGCAAAAAATCAACAATTAATTGCAAGCGGAACAGGACAAACTTCACGTGTGGATGCATTAATTCAGGCAATTGAGAAGGCAAAAACTTTCAATTTTGATTTAAATGGAGCCGTTATGGCTTCCGATGCTTTCTTCCCTTTTCCCGACTGTGTAGAAATTGCAGATAAAGCGGGAATTAAAGCAGTTATTCAACCCGGTGGTTCTATTAAAGAAAATTTGAGTATTGAATATTGTAATAATCACAATATTGCAATGGTAACAACTGGAATTCGTCATTTTAAACATTAAGTAAAATATTAAGCTCACGAAATCGGATTTCGTGAAAATAAAGCTGAACAAAATATGGGATTATTTTCTTTTACACAAGAGTTGGCAATGGACTTAGGAACTGCCAATTCCATCATTATCAATAACACAGGTAAAATATTATTAGACGAGCCGTCTATTGTTGCTTTAGACCGTAAATCAGACAAGATGATTGCTCTGGGTGAAAAAGCTAGACAAATGCACGGCAAAACCCACGAAAATATACGCACAGTAAGGCCTCTGCGTGATGGTGTTATCGCGGACTTCAACGCTGCGGAACAGATGATCAGAGGAATGATAAAAATGGCGAATAAAAATAAAGGCACAGGACTATTTTCTCCTTCGTTGCGCATCGTAATTTGTATTCCATCTGGAAGTACAGAAGTTGAAATCCGTGCGGTACGTGACTCTGCAGAACACGCCGGCGGTCGCGATGTTTATATGGTTTTTGAGCCAATGGCAGCCGCACTTGGTATCGGTCTCGACGTAGAAGCTCCCGAAGGAAATATGATTGTGGATATAGGCGGTGGTACAACTGAAATCGCGGTTATCTCCCTGGGAGGTATCGTATCTAACAAATCCATAAAAATCGCAGGTGACGACCTCACTGAAGACATCATGGACTACATGGGACGCCAACACAATATGAAAGTTGGTGAACGCACTGCTGAATTAATTAAAATAAACGTTGGTTCGGTTTTGACGGAATTGCAAAATCCGCCCGAAGACTTTATTGTACACGGCCCAAACAGAATGACTTCTCTTCCTATGGATGTTCCTGTTTCTTATCAAGAGGTGGCTCATTGTCTCGAAAAATCAATTTCCAAAATGGACTCAGCCGTTTTGAGCGCACTGGAACAAACTCCTCCCGAACTTTATGCAGATATTGTTCGTAATGGTATTTATCTTACTGGGGGTGGAGCCTTGTTGAGAGGATTGGACAAACGTCTTTCTGATAAAATTGGAATTCCATTCAAAGTTGTAGAAGACCCATTGCATGTAGTGGCAAAAGGAACAGCAATTGCATTGAAAAATATTGACAAATTCAGTTTCTTGATGCGTTGATCTTTCGGTGCATCAAGTTTCTTTTCATCTGGATTTGCAAAAAATAATTTATGAGAAATCTTATAGAATTTCTTATTAAAAGTAGCTCATGGATATTAGCTTTTGTGCTGATATCCATTAGTTTCTATTTGATATTTACTCAAAACGACTATCAACGAAGTGTTTTTTTAAGTTCTTCTAATGCCGTAACGGGACAATTGTCAAATATTTCCAATCAGGCAACTTCTCTCATATACATGCAGAAGAATAATGAACTGCTTGCAAATGAAAATGCAGAGTTGCATGAGCAAATTCAAAGTCTAAAACAATTAATAGCCAATGCTGCAAAAGACTCCGTCCCTAACAAAGCTTTCACATACGATTCTGTACCTGCATCTCAATTTCATTTTATCCATGCCAATGTAGTTAATAAAAGTTTTGTAGGTGTAAACAATTATATAACTGTAAATAAGGGAAGAAATCACGGAATCACACCGGATATGGGAGTTATATCCGCCGGAGGTGTGGTAGGAGTTGTTTATAAAGCATCTGCTAATTTTTCTATAATAATCCCCGTTATCAATAGTAAATTTAGACTCAGCGCAAAGTTGAAAAACTCAGATAACATTGGCTCTATTTTCTGGGATGGTAAAACCGTTACACACGCCCAATTAGGACAATTACAAAAATATAAACCTTATCACACAGGAGATAGTGTAGTGACAAGTTTTTCAAGAATCTTTCCAAGAGGAATTTTAATTGGAACAATTTCTAATAAATCGGCAACAAGAGAAAACAACTTCAATACGGTAGATGTGAAACTTGCTACTGATTTTTCTTCTTTAGAACACGTATTGATTATTAACGACAAATACTTTTTAGAACAAAATAATTTAGAGCAATCTGTAGTGCAATGAAAGTAGAGGTTATTCTTGAAGTTTTTCTATTTATTATTTTAGCTCTGATTCAAGTATTGTTTTTGAATCAGGTAAACCTTTTTGGTTACGCCACACCCTTACTCTATATTTATTTTCTAATAAAATTACCTGTAAACATAAACAATAACTGGGTAATTTTGACGTCTTTCTTGCTTGGTTTGGTCATTGATATTTTTCTAAATACTCCGGGAATGAATGCCGCAGCTATTACCATAACTGCTGTGATTAGAAATTTAATTGTCAACAAAACATTTTCAAAGGAAGAATACGAAGTTTATATTCCTTCAATTTATAAGGAAGCCGGTAAATTCCTTAGTTACGTTGCAATCCTCGTATTGGTTCATCAAACGATTCTATTTTTAATTGATTCGTTTTCATTATTCAATTTTACAGAAACGCTCATAAGAATTGGCTCATCATTCTTGTTCACATACATTTTAATAATCTCAATAGACAGTTTATTGCTAAATAATTCAAAAAGTGGAAACCTATAACAAAAATAAATTTTCAAATCGTGTTTTTGTTATTTCAGGGATTGTGGTAACTATTGTGCTTATTTATATAGCTCAATTGTTCAATATTCAAATTCTTAGTCCTAAGTATCAAAAGTATGCGGAGAGTAATGCTTTTCTAAAGAAATCTATTTATCCATCACGTGGATTGATATACGACAGAAAGGGGAAACTTCTCGTTTTCAATGATCCTACTTATGATATCATGATGGTAAAAAATGAGATGCAAGGATTTGACACGCTCGATTTTTGCCGCACTATAAGTATTTCTAAAGAAGAGTTTCTTTTACTGGAAGAAAATATGAAAGACCGACGCAAAAACCCCGGTTATTCAAAATATACACCTCAAATTTTTCTAACCAAAATTGATTCTATTCAATACAATCTGCTGCAAGAAAAACTATACAAATTCCCGGGAATATATATTCAAGACCGTTCTCAACGAAAATATAACTATCCTAACATGGGACTAATTTTAGGATACGTTGCCGAAATTGATAAAAATAAACTTGACAAAGACCCTTATTATGTCACTGGAGATTATGTTGGGAAATCCGGCATCGAGTTGTCGCATGAAGAAGATTTAAGAGGAGAAAAAGGGGAAGAAATTATGCTTCGCGATGCTCGCGGTAAGGTTCAGGGTAGATACAAGAATGGAAGCATGGATAAAACTCCCGTGGCAGGAAGAGATTTGCGACTTGCAATAGATATAGAACTACAAGCATTTGGAGAATATTTGATGCAGAATAAAATAGGTTCAATTGTAATGATTGAACCAAAGACCGGAGAAATTCTATGTATGGTTGCATCACCCGCCTATGACCCTTCTTTACTTACCGGAAAAGATTTTAGTGCCAACTACAAGATGTTATTGGATGACCCTTATAAACCTCTTATTAATAGAGCAATTGCTGGTGTTTATCCTCCGGGTTCGACGTTCAAACCTTCACAAGGAGCCATTTTTCTTCAGGAAGGAATTATTCAGCCACTTACTAGTTTCCCTTGTCATCATGGTTATCCTCCTTTAAGAGGAAGACCGAGATGCCACTGGCATCCCTCACCACTTTCTTTAGTTCCGGCATTGGCAACTTCATGTAATTCGTATTTCTGCTATGGATTAAGCGGGATGATTGGAAACCGCCAGAAATATGGTTCTAAAAGTGACGCTTTAAATATCTGGAAAAATTATCTAGTAAAGATGGGATTTGGATACAAAACAGGTGTAGATTTACCGTCCGAGAAAAGAGGATTCATCCCGAATCCAAAATATTACGATAAGATGTATAATAAAAGATGGAACGCAAACACGATTATTTCTGTTTCCATCGGTCAGGGAGAAATATTATCAACACCCTTGCAAATAGCAAATCTTGCTGCTATTGTAGCGAACAGAGGACATTACTACGTACCTCATGTAGTAAGACAAAGAAGCGGAAAAAGTCTTGACACCTTGTATACAAACAGACACGATACAGGAATAGACGCTCAATATTATAATGTCATTGCCGAAGGAATGGCACAGGCAGTTTCAAGAGGAACTTGCAAAGAAACCAATCTTGCGCCTTATAGTATAGTTTGCGGCAAAACAGGAACGGCGCAAAACTCACACGGTGAAGACCATTCCCTTTTTATGGGATTCGCACCAAAAGACAATCCTCAAATTGCAATTGCTGTAATTATAGAAAATGGAGGAATGGGTGCAAGAAATGCTGTTCCTATCGCCAGAATGATGTTTAAGAAATATCTTAAAATACCATTTTCGGAAGGGGAAAAACGTTGGGCAAACGCACTCTCAAGAAGAGTTATACTACCTCGCGTTTATAGGAAAAACACACCTGCATTTACTACAATGAAACCAGAATTAAAGCCGAGTGCAGAGGAAAACAAAACGGACTCACTGCGAAGTACAAAAACTGAAGAATAATGCAAGGAAATTCAGAATCAAATAAGGCAGGTAAAATTGATTGGACTGTCGTCATAATGTATCTCATTTTGATAATAACGGGATGGATTACTGTATATGCGGCAAGCTATGACTTTGAAAATGCCGTCAGCATTTTTGATATATCTGGTAGAGCGGGTATGCAGTTGATTTGGATTGGAACCTCCATTGTAATTGCCTCCACCATTCTGCTTATCGAATCAGGATATTTTCATACTTATGCGCAACTATTATATTTGATAGGAATCGGACTTCTTGTAATAACTTTAATATTTGCTAAGGATATAAAAGGTTCCCAATCCTGGCTTGTAATGGGTCCTATACGGCTGCAGCCGGCAGAGTTTATGAAGTTTATCATTGCATTGATGCTTGCAAGAACATTTGACATGTACAACTTCAGTATTCTGAAGCGAAGAAACTTCTTCTTAGCTCTTGCAGTTATTTTTATACCGACAATATTAGTAATTTTTCAAAAAGAAACGGGAACTGCACTCGTTTATATGAGTTTCTTTTTGGTTCTTTATCGTGAAGGATTACCCGGAGGAATTTTGGCAGTAGGTTTAGCGTTTATTTTATACTTCATTTTGGGGTTAAAATTCCCTGATGTTAGAATGGGATTTCTTTCTCAGGGTGAATTTATAAGTATCACCTTGTCACTAGTTTTTGCGATTAGTCTGATATGGAGTTATGTAAAACGCAAAAGAGCAATGATTATACTTTTATCCTTATTTGCTGTGCCTTATACAATTGGAATCATTCTTCATGTTTTCAAAATTTACTCCAACTGGGGATTGATTGCAATCATATCTCTAATCTTAACAACCCTTTTCCTCACATATTTAGCTTTATTTTATCGAAAAACTATATTTTTCTATGTACTTACTTTTATAGTCGCTTCGTTTGGATTTATCAAATCGGTGGATTATGTCTTTAACGATGTCATTCAGCCACACCAGCAAAAGCGTATCCAAGTGATCCTAGGGATAGAAGAAGACAGTCATGGAGCGGGTTATCACGTTGGACAATCAAAGATTGCTATCGGTTCAGGTGGTTTGACAGGAAAAGGTTTTCTGAACGGTACTCAAACCAAACTTAAATACGTACCCGAACAGGACACCGACTTTATATTCTGTACAATTGGCGAAGAATTAGGTTTTGTGGGTTCATCCCTCATTCTTCTTTTTTATATGATATTCATTTTGCGGCTGATATATTTGGCTGAAAAACAGCCGACCATTTTCGCACGGGTTTACGGATATGGATTGGTGAGCGTTTTGACGTTCCACCTGATGGTAAATATCGGGATGGTTATCGGAATAATGCCTGTAATAGGTATCCCACTTCCTTTCTTCAGCTACGGAGGTTCTTCTCTGTGGGGTTTTACGATTATGCTTTTTATATTTCTGCGTCTTGACCGCAATCGCAAACGGATATAAAAAACGTATTGCAATTATCACAATCGCAATACGTCGAAATCAATTAGAACCCAATTTTATTGATTATTCAATAACTTAACTTTGCGTTACAATGCTATGACATTATGAACGAATTATGGTTTAATCGCGTTCTATCTGTATTACAAATTATTCATTTATTTACTTATGGAAAATAGAAAAACGGCTCTGATTACGGGAGCTTCACGTGGAATTGGGTTGGAGTTAGCTGCAATATTTGCTAAAAATGGCAACGATTTAGTACTTGTAGCCCGCAGCGAAAAAGATTTGAAAGTTTTAAAACGGGTGTATGAAGAACATACAGGAGTGAATGTTGAAATCATCGTGAAAGATTTGACACAGAAAAATGCGGCAAAAGAAGTTTATGATGAAGTAAACAGAAAAAATATCCAGATAGATTATCTAGTCAACAATGCCGGATTCGGAGATTTTGCTCCTTTCGTAGATTCGGAATGGGATAAAATTTATAATATGATAGAGTTAAATATGGCTGCGCTCACACAATTTTGTCATTTGTATATCAATCAGTGGAGAGACAAAAAAATTAAAGGTAAAATATTGAATGTGGCATCTACAGCTGCATTTCAGCCTGGACCATTGATGGCTGTATATTTTGCCACAAAATCTTATGTATTGCATCTTTCCGAAGCGCTTAATTTTGAGGTAAAAGAAAACAACATTTCCGTTACCGTACTTTGTCCCGGCCCTACCGAAACAAATTTCGGTAAAATATCTAACATGAACGCAAGTGATGTTATGAAAAACGTAAGAATTGCATCTGCCAAAGATGTGGCAGAAACGGGATATGACGCATTAATGAAAAATAAATCTTTAGTGATCGAAGGTGTTTTGAACCGATTGGTAGCAAGTTCTATAGGTTTTCTTCCGCGAGATTTGGTGACATATCTTTCAGGAAAAATTATGCGACAATCAGGCAAATAATATTTGTTTAAAACAAATCCTATATAAACGGTATTCACCAAAAAGTGAGTACCATTTTTTTATATTCAATTTTGCAAAATATTGTAACTTTGCACTAAATATTGATTGAGACAACTATGCGGCTCGTTTCCAGAATTGTAAAGAAAGTAATTCTCTGGTTTTTCATTTTATCCATCGGCGGAGTTATTCTCTATCGTTTTGCGCCGGTATATTTCACCCCGTTAATGATTATACGTTCGGTGCAAGCCGTGATTGTTGGCGAATCACCCAAAATAAAACACAAATGGGTATCTTACGATAATATTTCCACTTCAATGAAACGCGCAGTTATCGCATCAGAAGACCAACGCTTTGTTACCCACAACGGATTCGATACTGTGGAAATTAATAAAGCGCTTGAGGAAAACAAAAATCGCAAAAAAGCAAGAGGTGCCAGCACAATATCCCAACAAACCGCAAAAAATGTTTTTCTATGGCCGCAATCTTCTTGGGTCAGAAAAGGATTCGAGGTGTATTTTACTTTCCTCATAGAATTGATTTGGTCGAAAGAACGCATTCTGGAAGTTTATTTGAATTCCATTGAAATGGGAAAAGGCATTTATGGAGCAGAAGCCGTGGCGCATGCAAATTTTAATACCACCGCCAGTGAACTTTCCAAATCACAAGCTGCTACAATTGCCGCTACCCTACCCAACCCTATACGTTTTGATTCAGCTAATCCATCCCGATACATAAATCGCCGCAAAAGTCAGATTATGAAGCAAATGTCCTACGTACAACTTCCATAAGAACATATAATAGAAACCAAGTTTAATTAAAATATACGATATTTCCAAGGTAGGAAATTTAATTCTTAATATAGAACATTCATTTTTGGATAAAATAAATTTATTATTTCATATGTGATATTTGTATTATATATATTTTATAATATGAAAATAGCCCGTATTATTAACAAATAATACGGGCTGTCTAATTTAAAGAGAAAATGGAATCAGAACATATAAACTAACTCAATTGTAAATTTGCTTTTGTCCATCTCTTCATATTTTTGCAAGAAATCTAATGACTGATTTATTTCGTAAATCTCGTAATCAAGTCTTAATATCGAATTAAAATATTTTTTGCCAATACCAAAGCCCAATCCCATGGTATAGCGATTGACGTCCAGCGTATCATCATTTTTATATTGGTCGATAAAATCGTAACGCAATGCAGGAATAACGCTGTTGAACAAATAGTTTTCATTCTTGATTTTGAAAGCATAAGCTCCCTGCAAATATCCTGAAAACAAATCTTTGTGATTGATTTTATCGTCACGCTTCATCACTTCCGTTTCCACCTTCCAGTTGGATGCTTCGTATCGTAAATCTGCTCCATACAACAAATAATGCGCTTGTTCATTCAAAGGATAATCGTATATTTTGAATGTTGAACGCAAGCCTTTCATGCTTCCCAGACTAAGGCGGGCAGAGTAAGAAAATTGGTCAGTCCATTGAGGGTCGTTGGTCACGTTTCCATTAAAAATACCGAAATCCAACGCGACCGGAATCTGAACAGGCAATTCATAAGTTGCCAACAAACCTATATCTCGTGTTCCCGCATAATATTTAGCAAGAAAAGTACGATTGGCGAACATCATTGTACCAGGATTGGTTGTGTAAGAGTTGAATATAGGTACACTTGTTTGTCCGAGCGTGAAGGAAAGGGATTCATAAGGGTGTATTGTTCCACTCAAATCGAGAACCTGAAATTTCCCTTCGTTGCTCAACTCCACTTGCGCGCGATAATCCATCTTAGGTGTGATTTTTCCTTTCAAACCCAAACGTGAATTGCGCACATCAAAACGATATTTTTCGGTGGAAGGAGTGTATTCAAATTTATTTTTCAGAGTTCCATCGTATGTAAAACTCGGATAATTATCTTGTGCACAAACAAAACTTCCGACATAAAGCAATAGTATCGTAGATAATAATTTAATTATTTTCATAAAAAATCAAAGTGTATAGTCTTTTCTCTTCTCTAATTGCAGAATTTCTCGTTTTTTCTCCAATCCCCAAAAGTAACCACCTAATGTTCCGTTGCGTCTTAGAACACGATGGCACGGAACAAGATAAGTAATAGGATTGCAGCCTACAGCTGTACCTATGGCACGAGTGCCCTTGGGTTTTCCAACAATTTCTGCAATATCACTGTATGAAACAAGTTGTGCCAAAGGAATTTCCAATAATGCTTTCCAAACAGAAATCTGGAATGAGGTTCCGTATAATAAGAGCGGCAAAGTTTTTATTTGTTTTGTGTGTACTTCATTTAAAAATTTTGCCGCCAGTTTCTGAAACTCATCTCTCTTATAATTTATTGATGAGGATTTGAATCTTTTGGAAAGTATGCTCTCAGCATCTTCAATTTTATCCAATCCAATGTAACATACAGCGCCATTTGCAGATCCGATGACAATAGTACCAAAAGGCGAATCATATTCTGCATAATGAATTTTAAACGCCTCACGATTCGAGGATAAATGTTCAATTACACGAAAATTATTCCAATACATCCGGCAAAACTATTTCTTGAGTTCTGGATCACCTTCAACAAAATATTTTTCAAATCCTTTGGAGTATTCTACATCTAATTTCCCGTCGTGTTTACGGTAAATTACGTAATATTCTAGTTCGGGAACTTTCTTCACATAATCTCGCGATTTTGCTAAACCTGAAGCCATGAATGCGGTAGCAAACGCATCTGCGGTCATACAATCGTTTGCAAGTATGGTAACGCCCAAAACATCTTGTTCCGCAGGATAACCTGTGGTGGGGTCGATTGTATGCGCATACTTTTTGCCGTCTTTAACATAATAGTTGCGATAGTTGCCTGAAGTTGCAACACATTTGTCACAAATAGACAAAATGGTTTGTAATTCACGATGCATCGCAGTACTGTCGTCAATGGCTTTGTCCACCCCTATCCTCCAGCAGTCACCTTTATCGTTCTTTCCGCTCATTGCTATTTCGCCGCCAATCTCAATCATGTAGTTTTTGATACCGTGGCGTTTCATCAAATTAGCTATTACGTCGCACGAATATCCTTTTGCAATCGCGGAAGTATTGATTTGCACACGTGAATCATCTTTTATGATTTTCCCATTTTTGAGTCTGATTTTTTGATAACCGACAAACTGCATCAGACTATCAATGGTTTTTGGGGTTACTTTGTCCATATTATTAAAGCCGAACCCCCAGGCATTGACAAGCGGAGAGCAAGTAATATCAAAAATTCCATTCGTAACTTTAGAAATTTGCTTCGCTTTATTGAAAACTTCTACGAAGAATGAATCCAAAGCAACCGGTTTGTTATTGTTCACATCCGAAATTATGGAATTAGGTTTGAATGGATTGAGTGAATGGTC
Organism: Dysgonamonadaceae bacterium; assembly: GCA_032068765.1. Lineage (GTDB taxonomy): Bacteria > Bacteroidota > Bacteroidia > Bacteroidales > Dysgonomonadaceae > DAMBHY01. Next base: position 50,719 of record DAMBHY010000001.1, read on the forward strand.
AAACTTCTCAAGTTCCGCCATTATCTCGTCGTAAAGTGATTTATCGTACTGGTATTTGATATGAAAAGTAGTATGGAAAATTTCGCCATGCTCTTCCCTGAATTCGATTGATTCTGTTTGCTTTTTCGCGTTGTTGTTGCAAGAGAAAAATCCGGCTAATAAAACTACGGATATAAGGAAATAAATATTTTTTTTCATCTCTTTTGTCAATTAAAATTCTTCATCCACACGATACACATTTCTTTCTGCAGAGTTGCGTGTAATGAGTTCCCCTAGAAATCCAGCCAGAAAAAGCATAGTTCCCAGCATCATCATTGTGAGCGCGATAAAGAAGTAAGGTGAATCGGTCACCAAACGGTAAGGCATTCCGTGTGTCATTGCGTACAACTTGCTTGCGCCTACCACAATCACTGCGATAAAGCCAATAAAGAACATAACACTGCCCCACAAGCCGAAAAAGTGCATCGGTTTTTTACCGAATTTGTTCAGGAACCAAAGCGTCATCAAATCCAAATAACCGTTCACAAAACGGCGTGCACCAAATTTGCTTTTGCCATATTTACGTGCCTGATGCTGCACCACTTTTTCGCCAATTTTCCCATAACCTGCATTCTTGGCTAAAGCAGGAATATAGCGGTGCATGTCATTAAACACCTCTATGCTTTTCACCACAGGACGGCGGTATGCTTTCAGTCCGCAGTTCATGTCGTGAAGTTTCACGCCAGTAATTTTGCGAGCAGTGGCGTTGTATAGTTTGGAAGGAAGGTTCTTAGTAAGTTTTGCGTCGTAGCGTTTCTTTTTCCAACCAGAAACCAAATCATAGCCATCCTCTTTTATCATACGGAATAATTCCGGAATTTCGTCTGGACTGTCCTGTAAATCGGCATCCATCGTAATCACCACATCACCTTTTGCTTTCTGAAAAGCCATGTGCAGAGCAGGTGACTTACCATAATTTCGCTGAAATTTAATGGCATGTATGTTGTCTGCTTTGCCGTGCAATTCTTTGATTATTGACCATGAACTGTCTGTACTTCCGTCATCCACAAAAAGAATTTCGTAAGTAAATCCGTTTTCATTCATCACACGGTCAATCCAATTGTAGAGTTCGCGAAGCGATTCCTCTTCATTGTATAAAGGGACAATTACTGAAATATCCATATCTAGAAAAGGGTATTAATTGTCTTTGTTAGAAAAATTTTTGATATTAAGATATTGAGAAACAGGCACCAAAACCACAGCCATCAAAATTCCCAGCAATATATTCTGCATCATGGTTGTAAAGCCATATTGGAATGGACTCGGCACTTTTTTCAGACCTTCACGCGCCCAGGGAGTATTTTCCATTTGGATGGATTTCAACTTTTCGTGCATATCAGCCCATAAACGGAGTAGAAATTCGGGATCAATCCATTGGGTGTGTATGATTATCATTATCATCTCGAGGAGTGAAGCAAAAAAACACAGCATAATTACAAACTGCATGCCGTGCCAGAAACTAATTGTACCTTCAACAGTTTCCTGCCTGTATTTTATGAGAAAAAATAAAATAAATAATGGTGTAATAATGCTGAGCAGAGAAGAAATTACTGCCAGGACCGGAAAGGTTTCAAATCCCATTCTCATTGCATACTTCAACATCCAAAATACACCCAGAATCAGTCCGTACTGCATGGTGTAAGGAATTATCTTGCTCTTGTCTTCCAACATACTTTTTTCTTTTATTTTAAATACAAAAGTAGTGAAAAAAATGCGATTAAGCATACAACAAGTTTTTTGCATTATCATGCATTTTTCGTGGCAAACACTTAACAATAAACCCCAAACAGAGCGATAGAATAATAGACACTTTAAATCAAAAAAAATTAACACATTATCGAAAGGAAAGAAAACCTCTCAGGAACAAATATCAGATGTGAACATATTCGCAATGCAGTGTACTCATTTATATCTTTGGAAACAACGCTTTCGGTTCTTTCTAAAAATTATCTTAAAAAAATTTTAATTCATCATTAAGATTATTATCTCTGTCTTGTTTAATATCTTTGGTTATTTTATATTCAGTTCCTATATAGGTATGTGTTGCGCTTTTTCCCAATAAAATGGACTTTTATTAAAGAACCATGATCTTTTACACGATTGAAAATTAAGTGCAAATAATATGTATCAATACAAAAAAGACTTGCAAAATCAGCATATCGCTGTTTAGCAAGTCTTTTAATAATTATTTATTTTGCCTAAAATAGCAATTTGTGGAGCTGGAGGGACTCGAACCCTCGTCCAAACAGGGAAGCAATTTGCTTTCTACATGCTTATCTTCATTTTAATTGTCAGGAAAGAGCGCGACTGAAGACACCAAACCCAATCCTTATCTTTTTTAGTTTCGGACAAGAGCCAAAGCCTCTCCCGTCCTATCTCCGATTTACCTGCACCACCTTATCGGCACGCTTCGAAGCCACAGCTTCCGGGTGATGTCTTGTTCCAACGCCTTGGTCGGAATTAAGCGAGTTAACCTACTATACTTCGGTTACGCAGCAAGAGCGTAATTGTTATTGCCAGTTATAGTTTTGACGTTTCAGATTATAGTGCAAACCGACAAAGCACTGCATGCTTACAAACCTCTTCTACCCGCTGTCAAAACCGGTCAACCCCATATTGTATGTTTTGTTGATAACAGCTTATCAGTGTGAGAAACTCTTTTCTCATCGCGAATAAAGGAATAATTAACGGGAACAAAAGTAAGAAATTTTCAGCTATTTAGCAAATGGATAATAAAATTTACAATTATAAGAATTGTGTCAAAAATTTGGTTTAACTTTGTCCCCGTAATTCTGGTGTTTGACTGTCACTATATGCTGATGGTTTAATGAAAAGGGAATCAGGTGAAAATCCTGAACAGACCCGCTGCTGTAAGCTTCTTTAAAAAAAGGATATTGATAAACTCCAATTGCCACTGTGTGATATTCACGGGAAGGCGTTCAATTATCCGAAGCAAAGTCAGAAGACCTGCCAGAAAACAAAAATTTATCGCACACATGTTCACGGGAAAAAGAGCGGTTGCGGATATTTTTACTATTTTATTTTTGTTGAATTGTATTGAAGAAGACAACGCGACTGTATGTCGGTCTGATTGTCGATTATACATATAAAAAAAGAGCAGTTTTGTGAGAACTCCTCTTCTACTTTGTTTATTATTTTGGAAAGAAAGACGCGCCGGGATGGCAGCGTCTTTCTTGCTTTTTATGTTATTAGTCGAGCTTCAACACGGCAAGGAAAGCTTTCTGCGGAACTTCCACATTGCCCACCTGTTTCATACGTTTTTTACCTTCTTTCTGCTTTTCGAGCAGCTTACGTTTACGCGAAATATCACCACCGTAACACTTAGCAGTCACGTCTTTGCGAACCGCTTTGATTGTTTCGCGTGCAATAATTTTTGCACCGATAGCTGCCTGGATAGCAATATCGAATTGTTGTCTCGGGATAAGTTCTTTCAGCTTTTCACACATCCTTCTTCCGAAAGTAACGGAATTATCTATATGCGTGAGTGTGGAAAGCGCATCCACAGGTTCACCATTAAGCAGAATATCAAGTTTCACCAGTTTCGAAGGACGATAATCGTGCATGTGGTAGTCAAACGAGGCATATCCTTTAGAGATACTTTTTAATTTGTCATAAAAGTCAATTACAATTTCGCCCAAAGGCAAATCGTAAATAATTTCGACACGGTCGCCCGAAATATATTCCTGCTTGATAAGAACGCCTCTTTTTCCCAGACACAATGTCATAATCGGACCAATGTACGTAGTATTTGTGATGACTGACGCTCGGATAAATGGCTCGTCAATATGTTCGATAAGTGTTGGGTCTGGCAATCCGCTCGGATTGTGCACCTCTTTCATATCGCCTTTCTTGTCATACACACGATACGATACGTTTGGAACTGTGGTAATCACGTCCATATTGAACTCTCTCTCCAAACGTTCCTGAATAATCTCCATGTGAAGCAGTCCAAGGAATCCGCATCGAAAACCGAAGCCTAAAGCAACAGAAGATTCAGGTTGAAAAGTAAGAGAGGCATCATTCAACTGCAGTTTTTCCAACGAAGCACGAAGATTCTCAAAGTCTTCGGTAACGATTGGATAAACTCCCGCGAAGACCATCGGTTTTACTTCCTCAAAACCTTCAATAGCTTTTTCAGCAGGTCTTTTTACGTGTGTAATCGTATCTCCTACCTTCACTTCCTTGGAAGTTTTGATACCGGAAATAATATAACCTACATCACCGCAATTAACTCTGTCTTTCGGTACCATATCCAGTTTGAGAACACCAACCTCATCGGCTTCGTATTCTTTCTCCGTAGCGATAAATTTCACCGATTCTCCTTTTCCGATGCTACCATTTACAATTTTGTAGTAAGCAATAATTCCACGGAAAGGATTAAAAACTGAGTCGAAAATTAATGCCTGTAACGGCGCGTTAGGATCACCGACAGGAGCGGGCACTTTTTCTATAATTGACTGAAGAATTTCCTCTATACCTACACCCGTTTTTCCACTGGCACGCAATACATCTTCACGACTACAACCCAAAAGTTGCACAATCTGGTCTTCCACCTCATCGGGCATCGCGCTATCAAGGTCAATCTTGTTGATAATCGGGATGATTTCCAAATCATGCTCAATCGCCATGTATACATTGGAAATGGTCTGCGCCTGAATTCCCTGCGCGGCGTCAACAATCAACAGCGCACCTTCGCAAGCGGCAATAGAACGGGAGACTTCGTAAGAGAAGTCTACGTGTCCCGGAGTGTCAATGAGATTTAGAACATATTTTTCTCCTTTATAAAGATACTCCATCTGGATGGCATGGCTCTTGATGGTGATACCACGCTCTCTCTCCAAATCCATGTTATCAAGAACCTGCGATTTTAAATCTTTTTTTTCAACCGTATTGGTATATTCCAAAAGACGATCTGCAAGTGTACTTTTTCCGTGGTCAATATGAGCAATAATACAGAAATTACGGATATTCTTCATTAAAAATCTGCGTTTTTAGGCGTTCTTGGGAAAGGAATCACGTCGCGGATATTGGTCATACCTGTTACGAAAAGCATCAAGCGTTCAAATCCCAATCCAAAGCCTGAGTGAGGAGCTGTTCCGAATTTACGGGTTTCTAGATACCACCAAATTGGTTCTATATTCATTCCCGTTTCTTTCACGCGGTTCATCAATTTATCGTAATCAGCTTCACGTTCCGAACCTCCGATAATTTCTCCGATTTTCGGGAAAAGGACGTCCATCGCACGAACAGTTTTTCCGTCTTCGTTTTGTTTCATGTAGAAAGATTTGATTTCGCGTGGATAATCGGTAAGAATAACCGGACGTTTGAAATGTTTTTCTACAAGATAACGTTCGTGTTCCGATTGCAAATCCGTACCCCAATCTACAGGGAATTCAAATTTTTGACCGGATGCTTTCAGGATTTCAACTCCTTCTGTGTATGTTAAGCGAACAAAATCATTCGCTACAACAAAATTCAATCTGTCCACAAGTTCTTTGTCATACATTTGAGCCAAAAAGTCAATGTCTTCCTTGCAACTATCTAATGCGTAACGAATGAGATATTTCAAGAAATCTTCCGCCAAATCCATATTGTCTTTGATGTCGCAGAACGCCATTTCGGGCTCAATCATCCAGAACTCAGCCAAGTGGCGTGGAGTATTAGAATTTTCTGCACGGAAAGTCGGTCCGAAAGTATAGATTTGACCTAAAGCCATTGCGCCCAATTCTCCCTCCAACTGACCAGAAACGGTGAGGTTGGTTTGTCTTCCAAAGAAATCTTGGGCATAATCGATTTTACCTTCTTCCGTTATTGGAAGATTGTCCATATTCAAAGTCGTAACCTCGAACATTGACCCAGCACCTTCTGCGTCTGAAGCAGTGATTAGCGGTGTGTGGAAATAGAAAAAACCGTGGTCGTTGAAATATTTATGAATGGCGTAAGCCATGTGGTGACGCATTCTGAATATTGCACCAAACGTATTAGTACGAGGACGCAGGTGAGCAATTTCACGAAGAAACTCCAACGAGTGACCTTTCTTTTGCAAAGGGTATGTCGTAGGATCTGCAGTTCCATAGATTTCTATTTCTTCTGCTTGAATTTCTACAGATTGTCCCTGACCTTGCGAAGCTACCAACATACCGTTCACGCTAATACAAGCGCCGGTAGTAATGGGCTTTAAATATTCTTCTCCAAACTTCTGAATATCTATAACGACCTGAATGTTGTTGATGGTAGTTCCGTCATTCAGTGCAACAAAATTAACATTTTTGTTTCCGCGACGTGTTCTCACCCATCCTTTTACGTTTACTTCACTTCCGATTGCGTTTGATTGTAACAGAGAATTGATTTTTTCTCTTTTTATATCTTTCATCATCTCTTATTAAAATTACTCTATAAGTAAGATTTTAAATTATTTTAATAAAATTGGTTTAGTCGAATGCGCCCATGCGAAGCATATTCACTTCTTTTTCTGTAAGGTAGCGCCATTTTCCGCGAGATAGATTTTTTTTGGTAAGTCCGGCAAAATAGACTCTGTCGAGTTTCAAAACACGGTAACCGAGTTTTTCGAAAATTCTGCGGACAATACGATTTCTTCCTGAGTGGATTTCGATTCCCACTTGAGACAAATCTTCTTCAGAAACATAGCTTATCGCGTCAGCATGAATTTCTCCATCTTCCAGTTCAATTCCATCAGCAATAGCCTGCATATGTTCCATTTCCACATCCTTATCAAGCCAAACCTGATAGATTTTCCTTTTTTCAAATTTAGGATGTGTAAGTTTTGATGCTAAATCACCATCGTTCGTAAGCAAAAGCACACCTGTTGTAGCTCTGTCCAAACGACCTACCGGATAGATGCGTTCTTTACATGCACTTTTTACAAGTTCCATTACCGTTTTTCTATTCTCAGGATCTTCTGTAGTTGTTACAAAGCCTTTTGGTTTGTTCAACAAAACGTAAACTTTGCTTTCCAACTGAATTGGTTGATCGTGGAACATCACAGAATCAGCACGTGTTATTTTTGTACCCAATTCAGTCACTACTTCTCCGTTAACTTTTACTACTCCTGCCTGAATAAATTCATCGGCTTCGCGGCGAGAACACACACCTGCATTTGCTAAATATTTGTTCAAACGGATTGGAGCGTTAGGATCAGCACTTTCCTTGTACTTAACTTGTTTGAAAGGCGCTTTTTTCTTAGCAAGCGTCTTCTTAGCATTGCTTGCACCGTCTTGCTGTCTATTATTAGAATTTTTATTTTGCGGACGGTTGTTGTTTCCGTAATTAATTCCGCCTCTATTATCTCTGTTGGATGAACGGTTATTTGTATTTTCTGAAACACGTTCGCCTACACGGGGACGCCTTTTGCGCCCGCTGGAATCTGTGTCAGAGTTATTACCATTGTCATACGAATTATAGGAATTATAATTATCTTCATTTCGTGAAGAGTTATAAATTCTTTCGCCACCGTTGTTTCTTTGCAAGGGACGTCTTGGTCGTTGTTCTTCGTTATTTGTATTCATTTTAATGAGTGTTAATTAAAACTGCCGTCACGGCATTTCTTAATAGAAATTACAGTTGATTATTAATTTTAAATTTATTGATTTTCACACCTGTATAGTTATGAGGAGTTATTTTTTTAAGTTCCTCTTTTATATCATCATTTACTTCTAAAGTATCTATAAATTCAGTAATACTATCTTTAGTAATTTTCGAATTAGTACGTGTTAAAGCTTTCAAAGCTTCATAAGGCTGCGGATAACCTTCTCTACGAAGTATGGTTTGAATTCCTTCTGCTACAACCGCCCAATTATTTTCTAAGTCAAGCGTTATAGCTTCCTCATTTAATAACAATTTACTCAGACCTTTTGTTGTGCTTTTTAGAGCAATAAGTCCGTGAGCTAGTGGCATTCCTATGTTTCGGATAACTGTAGAATCTGTAAGATCTCTTTGCAAACGTGATATTGGAAGTTTAGCGGCCAAGAATTCAAGAATCGCATTAGCAATGCCGAGATTCCCTTCTGCATTTTCAAAATCTATCGGATTTACTTTGTGAGGCATTGCAGAAGAGCCTACTTCTCCTTTTTTGATGCTTTGTCTAAAATACTCCATCGAAATATATTGCCAAATATCACGGCACAAATCAATAAGAATAGTGTTTATTCTTTTCAAGGCATCAAAAGATGCTGCAAAAGCATCGTAATTGGATATTTGTGTAGTATACAACTCCCTTTTTAATCCCAGTTTCTCAGTAACGAATCTGTTTCCAAATTCAACCCAGTTTATTTGAGGGTATGCTACGTTGTGTGCATTGAAGTTTCCCGTAGCTCCTCCAAATTTTGCTTTCGTAGGAATATGTGATAAAACTTCGATTTGTCCTTTTAGTCTATAACTGAAGACTTCAATTTCCTTTCCTAGTGTTGTAGGAGAAGCGGGTTGTCCGTGAGTTTTTGCAAGCATTGGAATGTCGCTCCAATCATCTGCTAACTTATCCAATGTTTGCGCAATTTCAGAAAGTTGTGGAATATAAACCTGTTGCAAGGCATCCTGCCACATTAATGGTGATGCTGTGTTGTTGATATCTTGTGAAGTCAATCCAAAATGGACAAACTCTTTAAATTCTGCAATATTGAGTTCGTCAAATTTTTCTTTAATAAAGTATTCAACGGCTTTTACATCGTGATTTGTAACAGACTCAATGCTTTTTATATATTGTGCATTTTCTTCACTAAAATCCTCTACTATATTTCTCAATTTAGAAAAAATTTCATTATTGAATTTATCCAATGGTTTTATTCCTAATTCACAAAGAGCGATAAAATATTCTATCTCTACATAAACCCGATACTTTATTAAAGCATATTCCGAAAAATACGGGGCTAATTCTTCAATTTTCGCTCTGTATCTTCCATCTACAGGAGATACCGCTGTTAGTTCATTTAATTTCATGAGATGTGACTCTTCTATATTTCATTTATTAAGCAAAACTGGAAATCACTTTCAATTTGCTTTATAGTTAAAGGATTTATAATGTTTTTCTAATTATGAACAATCTTTTATTCCGCAATTGATTTTCCGATACAAAAATAGCTATAAAAATAACAATTGAAAAATTTGAGTATTTTTTTTTACTTTTTATTGCGAATTTAAAAAAATCAACGTATTTTTGCATCCGCTTTTATAGAGAGGGCGTTTAGCTCAGCTGGTTCAGAGCATCTGCCTTACAAGCAGAGGGTCGGCGGTTCGAATCCGTCAACGCCCACCATCCTTCTATAAAAATTATTTTATTATCGGGCGTTTAGCTCAGCTGGTTCAGAGCATCTGCCTTACAAGCAGAGGGTCGGCGGTTCGAATCCGTCAACGCCCACCATCCTTTCAAAAGAATTACTTGATGTAGTTCTTTTTTTATTTCCAATATAATTTTTCCAATAAACCATCACATAAATTGTTTTTAATATTAAAAACAATTTATACTTTTGTGCCATAATCAATTATCATAAAATTACAACACAATGAAAAATTACAAATTACTTTATGCAGTTATTCTTGCATTCGTCCTTTCGGGATGTTATGATGAAAATCTAAACACAAATCATGTTCAACAAGACATTCAGTTTTTTGCTAATATTCATCCTCTAAATACGCGAGTGATGGATAATATGTGGAATGATAAAGATGCTATCGGCATTTATATGATTCGTTCGGGTAATCCACTAAATTCTATTTGCCTTTCTGATAACATTAAATATATTATCTCGAATACTGCAGGACAATTTGTTCCTACTGATACCACAAAATCGATCAGATTTCCATATAATGGCACAAATGTGGATTTTATTGCATATTATCCATATAAATCATCACTTTCTTCTTTCCAATATCCTATTGATTTAATTGATCAATCTAAGCAATCGGCTATAGATTTAATGTATTCTAACAATAATAAGAATCTAAACAATAGTTCTCCGACAGAAGTTCAATTAAGCTTTTCGCATCAACTTGTAAAGATTGTTATTAACATAAAAGCATTAAATGACAATTACAGCTTGTCAAATGCAAAAGTAAATATCAAAAATGTTGGACTAAGTGCTAACTTTTCGTTAGTGGATAAAACAATTTCAGAACCAATCTCGACAGGCACGATTACATTCAACACAAGTGATGATGGGAAAACATCGCAAGCGATTTTACTACCTGAGAAAGATCTTTCAAACAAAGAATTACAGATTCTTGTTGGAGATGATAGTTTCAATTTTAATCTTAAATCCCTCCAAAAAATAACTTCTTTTGAACGAGGGAAAAGATATACTTTTAATGTTACAATTAACCCTCAACTTGGAAACTTAGTAAGTATCTCTAATGCATCAATATCCAACTGGATTGATGAAGAGGCAATAGATATTAAGATAAATGAAAGTTCTCCTTCTTCAGATAACGAGACTATTCCTCCAACACAAAAAGGTACAGAGCAAAATCCTTATACGATAGCAGAAACAGAAAAAAATTATGGGAAGACAGATGTTTGGATAAAAGGCTATATAGTAGGTTATTACACTGGTACGACTTCATCATCATTTGAAGCAACAAATGAAAACGTTACAAAAGATACAAATATCGCCATTGCAGATAATCCTAATGAAAAAGACGTATCAAAAACATTTGCTATTTCCTTAAATCCAGATAAATATAGAGAAGATCTGAATTTAAAAAGTAATCCTGATAACTTTGGTAAAATTTTAATTATAAAGGGAGATATTGTTGATAATTTTAGATTAAATGGTATTAAGTATATAAAAGGATTTCAATTAAAATAAAAAAAGGTCGGAGAAATCCGACCTTTTAATTATATAAAAACTTCTGTTACATTTTATAATTGTCAATAGCCTCTTTTACAGAACCATGAAGCAATAATAAATTCTTTGCTTGGTCATAAGATAAACCTAGTTCATCCTGAATCATACAAGTTCCTCTGTTGACCAGTTTTTTGTTAGTAAGCTGCATATTTACCATACGGTTGCCTTTTACGCGGCCCAATTTTACCATTACAGTAGAACTAATCATATTTAAAATGAGCTTTTGGGCCGTTCCGGACTTCATACGTGTGCTCCCTGTAACATATTCAGGACCGACAATCGCCTCAATCTTAATTTCAGCTTCCTGAGCAATTGGTGAATCGGGATTACAACTTATTGAAGCCGTAAGTATTCCATTTTGTCGTGCATTTCGCAACGCACCAACAACATACGGAGTAGTTCCCGAAGCAGCAATTCCGACTAAAGTGTCGTTTGCATTAATATCATACGCTTGCAATTCCAACCAACCTTTTTCTTCGTCATCTTCAGCAGCCTCTACCGGATTTCGCAAAGCTTCATCCCCACCCGCAATCAAACCAATCACATAAGTATTAGGCATTCCATAAGTTGGTGGAATTTCTGAAGCATCCAAAACGCCAAGACGACCACTCGTTCCAGCTCCAATATAAAATAAACGCCCGCCTTTTTTCATCCTTTCAACAACTTTTTCTACCAGTTTCTCAATTTCAGGAATTGTTTTTTGTACAGCAAGCGCTACTTTTTGATCTTCTTGATTAATTTCTGTGAGTATATCTAAAACGGATTTTTTTTCCAAATCATTGTATAATGATGATTTTTCCGTTACTTTTTCAAATGCCATTGTTTTAAATTATTAATTTTCTGAATAATACTTTACCAAACCTTCCATCGGCGATTTGTAAATATTGCCGATTACTATATTTTTTTCGGATGCAACTTCTTTAAGAAATTCTGAGAAATAGAAAGCAATTGATCCGACAAAATTGACTTTATTATTTTTATAATCATATTGCAACACATTTCTTTCAAAGAATTCACCGAATCCGCTCTTGACGATGTGTTTGATAGTTAAATCTTCTTTATTTTTCAACAAGAAAGGACAAAAACTTGCTAAAAATCGACTAGGAAATGGCTGTCTGTAAACATTCTCTATTATTTGAGCCGGAGTAAGCCTGTATTCTTCTAAAAGTTTTTCTTTTAAACCTGCAGTCAGTTGATTTTTCAAAGCGTCACCTATCAGTTTCTTACCAAGATGCGCTCCGCTGCCTTCATCACCAAGAATAAAACCCAATGGTGAAATTTGATTTATCACTTTTCCGCCATCCCATTCGCAAGAGTTGCTTCCGGTACCCAATATGCATGCAATTCCTTTATCATGCCCGCACAATGAATGTGTAGCAGCAATCAAATCGCTGTAGACATAAATATCATTAATACTTAAAGCATTATATATCCCGTTTTTTACAATTCCAATTTTCTCGGGGATACATCCTGTACCGTAAAAATATATAGAATCAATATCAAAATTGGATAAATGAGGTTTTACAGAATTTAAAATCTCTTGCTTTATTTCTTCTTCATTTTGGTAAATAGGACTTAGTCCTTTAGATTGGACAGAAGCTGTAATTATGCCATTTTGAACTACCGCCCAATCAGCTTTTGTAGCTCCGCTGTCCACTATTAATATAGTTTTGTTATGCATTAATATTTCATTGTGAATAAGAGACTGTAAAGGTAATTGTTTTGCAGGCATCTTGCAAATACCTTCTATTATTCGTATCTTTGAAAAATAATTTTCAATAGAATTTCCAATAGTTTTTTAGCAATTTTATGTCTTCAGACGATCAAATCGAAGAAATTGACAATATAAATGAAGATTTTTCGGAAAAAACTTCCGGACACTCTTTAACACCTCAGATTCTCAAAGAAGATTCCCTCATGGTTCTTCCCAAAATGTATCAGGACTGGTTTCTTGATTACGCTTCGTATGTTATTCTCGAACGTGCTGTACCTCACTTGGTTGATGGGCTCAAACCGGTACAAAGGCGCATCCTTCATGCAATGAAGCGGATGGATGACGGAAGATATAATAAAGTGGCAAACATCATTGGTAACACCATGCAGTTTCATCCTCACGGCGACCGTTCTATCGGTGATGCTTTGGTACAATTGGGACAAAAAGATTTGCTCATTGACTGTCAGGGAAACTGGGGAAACATTTTAACAGGAGACGGCGCAGCAGCTCCTCGTTACATCGAAGCGCGATTATCAAAATTCGCATTGGAAATTCTTTTCAATCCAAAAACTACAGAGTGGAAACCTTCTTATGACGGACGCAACAAAGAACCGGTGACTCTTCCTGCCAAGTTTCCTCTATTACTAGCGCAAGGAGCTGAAGGAATTGCTGTAGGGCTTTCTTCCAAAATATTGCCACACAATTTTAATGAGTTGTGTGATGCGTCGGTATCTTATCTTCGAGGCGAAGATTTCACAATTTATCCAGATTTTCAAACAGGTGGATTTATTGACGTTGAGCGATATAATGATGGTGAAAGAGGCGGTTCAGTAAAAGTACGCTCAACAATCACCAAACTTGACAATAAAACACTCATCATAAAAGATATACCTTATGGGAGAACTACCTCAAGCGTGGTAGAATCTATCATAAAAGCCAATGACAACGGCAAAATAAAAATAAAAAAAGTTGATGACATCACAGCAGAAAATGTTGAAATTCAGGTGCAACTAGCGCCAGGCGTTTCATCTGACAAAACAATTGACGCGTTGTATGCTTTTACCGATTGTGAAATAAGCATTTCTCCAAATTGCTGTATCATTGATGAAAACAAACCTCATTTTCTTTCCGTTAAAGATTTACTTCGTTCATCTGCTGACAATACCAAAGACCTGCTTCATCTGGAACTTGAAATTGAAAAGAAAGAGAAACAGGAAACATTGTTGTTCTCTTCTTTAGAAAAAATATTTATTGAAGAAAGAATTTACAAGGATAAAGAGTTTGAAAATGCGCCTTCGATGAACGCGGCGGTAGAACATATCGAGAAAAGACTGACACCATTTGAGAAAACTTTCATCAGAGAAATTACAAAGGATGATATCCTAAAACTGATGGATATTCGAATGGCTAGAATTCTAAAATTCAATTCAGACAAAGCAGAAGAACTGATTGCTAAACTTTTGGAAGAAATTGAAGAGATAGATTATAATATCAAAAACATTGTAGATTATACCATTGCATGGTATTTAATGTTGAAAGAGAAATACGGCAAACGCTTTCCGCGCAAGACACAAATACGTTCACTTGAGTCTATTGAAGCAACCAAAGTGGTGGAAGCCAATGAAAAGCTATATGTTAACTATGAAGATGGTTTTATAGGAACAGGTTTGAAAAAGGACGAATTTATCTGCAATTGCTCTGACATTGACGATATTATCATATTCTTCAAAAACGGGAAATACAAGATTGTGAAAATCAGCGAAAAGATGTTCGTTGGGAAAAACATTTTGTATGTAAACGTTTTCAAAAGAAACGACAAGCGTACAATTTATAACCTCATATATCGTGACGGAAAAACCGCGCCTTATTACATTAAACGCTTCTCAGTCACGGGAATTACGCGCGATAAGGAATATGATGTAACGCGTGGAAATGCAGGTTCAAAAGTTATGTACTTTTCTGCGAATCCAAACGGCGAAGCGGAAACTGTAAAAATCATACTGAAACCTAAACCGAGAATGAGAATCCTTCAGTTTGAAAAGGATTTCAGCAATATTGAAATTAAAGGCCGTCAGGCAATGGGGAATCTTTTGACAAAATCTGAAATTCATAAAATTACACTCAAACAAAAAGGAATTTCTACTTTGGGTGGAAGAAAAGTGTGGTTCGACAAAGATGTTTATCGCCTCAATTATGATGGTCGAGGACAATATATGGGTGAATTCCAAGGTGAAGACAAGATTCTGGTTGTTCACAAAAGTGGAGAATTTTACGTTACAAATTTTGATTTGAGCAATCATTTTGAACCGAATATTTTAATCATCGAAAAATTTGACGACGCCAAAGTTTGGACAGCAGCTCTTTTTGATGCCGAGCAAGGTTTTGGATATATCAAACGATTTACTTTTGAATCCAACGAAAAAAAGACGAGCTTTTTAGGTGAAAATTCAGACTCTCAGCTCTATCTACTTACAAGTACCGTATATCCCCGACTGGAAGTAACTTTTGGGGGAAACGATGATTATAGAGAAAATCTGGAAATTGATGCGGAAGAATTTATCGGAATCAAA
Source organism: Dysgonamonadaceae bacterium (assembly GCA_032068765.1). Classification (GTDB taxonomy): domain Bacteria; phylum Bacteroidota; class Bacteroidia; order Bacteroidales; family Dysgonomonadaceae; genus DAMBHY01. The sequence continues at coordinate 65,919 of DAMBHY010000001.1, forward strand.
AGTTACAAAGCAAAGGGCAAAAGAATTTCTAATTTTGAAATAAAAAATGTAATCGAATTAGAACCTTTGCGTTTTCCAGAGGAAGAACTTGAAGAAGATACTGAAGGCAACGAGGAGTTAAGTAATGATTCGGACGATGCTATTTCTAATGAAGACTTACTGGACGAATTGACAGGTCAAATGACATTATTTTAAAGCACTGAACATTGCGCATGAGAAAAGTCGTCGCTCTTTTGTTTTCAATTCTTCTGTTTATCCCGTTATCAGGACAGAAAGACAGCATTCTTGCAAAAAAGAAAATTATAAATTCGGCAACACTTTTCGGAATAGGTAGCAGCAATATTCTTGATACATATCTTTCACCCATTTCTTATCACGGATTAGGCATTATTATCCGACACGAAGAAATAAGTAAAACAAAATTGTTGAATAACAAGCTTAGCATTCAACAGATGATTGACATTAATCTTTCTTCGTTGCAAAATCCGAGTAAAACTGCGCAAGAATATTTCGGAAATTTGTATTACACAATTTCGGGACTTTATCCCTTGTACTCTCAATCCAATTTTACTTTCAACGCGGGACCTAATTTACAATTGAATCTTGGCGGAATTTATAATACCCGAAATTCCAATAATCCTGGTTCCGCAATATTTAATTCGCATATCGGCATTAATTCCCTCACCACTTATCTATTTAGAAATTATCTTTTACGCCTGCTACTGTCTACACCCCTTCTTGGCGTGCAGTTTTCGCCAGATTATATGAGTTCCTATTACGAAATGTTTGAACTGGGGAACAGAAAAAATATGGTGCATTTTTCGACTCCCTTCGTTCATCAAAATCTGGATGCTTACCTTACAATTGATATTCCTATTAAAAATTTTACATTAAGGACTGGATATGCGGGACAGTTTGCTAATACGAATATCAATCACTTACAAACGAAAATGTTTAATCATTTTTTCATGATAGGTATTGTAAAAGAAACGGTACGATTTTCACCTATGGAAGTCAAAGAACTAAACTTTAATACTGCCTTTTAATTATGGATTTTGATAAAATTATAGAAAGAAAAAACACGAATTGTATAAAATACGATTCACTGGAAACTTTATTCGGTAATCCTGACTTGATTCCTTTGTGGGTAGCGGACATGGATTTTCCCTCACCAGAATGTGTGAAAGAAGCACTAACTAAAATTGTAGAACAAGGAGTTTATGGTTATACTTCTCAACCCGAAGAATATACGTATACTATTCAAACATGGTTGGAGAAAAGGCATAATTGGAAAATTAAAAAAGACTGGATTTCATTTGTTCCTGGCATTGTAAAAGGCATCGCATTTGCATTAGACGTCTTCTCAGAAAAGGGAGACAAAATTGTCATTCAACCACCAGTTTATCCTCCTTTCAAGTCTGTAACAGAAGGACTCGGACGAAAAGTAGTCACAAATCCTTTGATTTACAAGAATTACCAATATTCTATGGATTTGGAAGGATTGAAAAATGTATTAAAAACGGAAAAACCAAAAGTGTTTATTTTATGTACTCCTCATAATCCGGGAGGCATCGTTTGGGACAGAGAAACGCTTTCAAAAGTAGCTGATTTATGTGCCGAAAACAACGTTTTGGTAATTTCCGATGAGATTCATTCAGATTTAATACTTCCAGGTAGCAAGCATATTCCATTTGCATCTATTTCTGACAAAGCCGCACAAAACACTATCACATTTATGGCGCCAAGCAAAACCTTTAACATTGCTGGATTGGTAAGCTCATATTCTATTATACCAAACGATGAACTTCGTCAAAAATTCTGCAATTACATGACGCCTCGCGAATTGTCAAATGGAACTATTTTCGCTTATGAAGGAGCTATTGCAGCATACAATAATGGCGAAAAATGGCTGAACGAAACAATAGAATACATCAACAAAAATATTGAATTTACTATAAACTTTTTCAAAGAAAATATTCCACAGATTATACCTGTTGTTCCAAGAGCTTCTTTCCTGATATGGCTCGATTGCCGAAAACTCAATCTTTCTCAAAAAGAATTGGTGAATGTTTTCATACAAAAAGCGCATCTAGCACTAAACGACGGAGCTACATTTGGCGAAGAAGGTAATGGTTTTATGCGCCTAAATATTGGCACTTCAAGAGCAATTTTAGAGAAGGCTCTTAATAATTTAAAAAATGCACTCAACGAATAAACATACTCAACAACAATATGTTTTAATTACTAATCATTAAAAAAAGAAGCAATATGAAAATCGATACAAATAAATACGTATCTCTATCTTATGATCTTACAGTAGGTGAAGAAAACGAACAGGAACTGATGGAGCAAGCAACTGCCGAACAACCTCTTCAATTTATTTTCGGCACCAACACAATGTTACCTGCCTTTGAAAAAAATCTTGAAAATCTTTCTGAAGGCGACATTTTTGATTTCACTCTTTCTCCTGAAGAAGGTTATGGCGATTACAATGAAGCAAACATCATAGAATTGCCAAAAAATATTTTTGAAGTTGATGGAAAAATTGACGAAGAAATGTTGTTCGAAGGTAATACGCTACCTATGATGGATTCTAATGGCAATCGCCTGATGGGTTCTGTAGTCTCTGTAGGAGAAAGTGCTGTAACAATGGACTTTAATCACCCGTTAGCTGGCGAAACTTTGCATTTCAAAGGTAATGTGTTAAATGTACGTGAAGCAACTGCTGAAGAAATTGCTCAATTATTTTCAAACGAAGGATGCGGTGGAAGCTGCGGATGTGGATGTGGCGACGATGATGAAAAAATGAGTGGTGGATGCGGCGGCAGTTGTGGCTGCGGGTGTTGATAAACACACTTACATTCTACAATATATTAAGGCAAAGAGTTATCTTTGCCTTAATTTTTTTTATAAATCAATGAATACCTTTGGAAATATTTTCAGATTGACTTCTTTTGGAGAATCACATGGCAAAGCTTTAGGTGGAGTTCTAGATGGTTGTCCTGCAGGTTTATTTATCGACGAAGAGTTTATTCAGTCCGAATTGAACAGACGTCGCCCCGGGCAATCAAATTTAACAACTGACAGAAATGAGTCGGACAAAGTAATTTTTCTGAGTGGCATTTTTGAAGGAAAAACAACCGGTGCACCCATTGCCTTTATAGTTAATAATTCAGACCAAAAGTCTGGTGACTATGAAAACCTGAAAAATATTTTCCGCCCTTCTCATGCTGATTATACTTATTCCAAGAAATATGGAGTCAGAGACTACAGGGGTGGAGGAAGAAGTTCTGCCCGGGAAACCATTTCTCGTGTTGTGGGAGGTGCAATAGCTAAACTATTGTTAAAAGAATATGCTATTGTGTTTTATTCATATACATCACAAGTTGGAAATATAAGAGTAGAAAAAGACTATACACAACTCAATCTTCAACAATCATTTGAAAATAGAATTCATTGTCCTGATATATATGCGGCTCAAAAAATGGAAACACTTATTCAGACAATAAAAGATGAGGGAGACAGCATAGGCGGAAGAGCTACTTGTGTGATAAAAAATGTTCCCGTGGGATTGGGAGAACCTGTATTCGGAAAACTTCAAGTCGCTTTGGCAGGAGCAATGATGAGCATCAATGCTGCAAAAGGATTTGAATACGGTACGGGGTTTAATACGAATATTAGAGGTTCGGAAGTTAATGATGAATTTAGTATCCACAATGGTGGCGTCGCTCTAAAAAGCAACCATTCGGGAGGAATTCAGGGAGGAATATCCAATGGAGAAGATATTTACTTCAATGTAGCATTTAAGCCAATTTCTACCATATTTAAAGAACAAAATACTGTAGACATTAATGGAAATAACACAGTAATTAAAGCGGCAGGAAGACATGATCCATGCGTACTGCCACGTGTTTTACCAGTTGTGGAAGCTATGGCCGCTTTGGTAATTGCCGATTATCTTCTACTTGCAAAGGCAAAATAAATAATACTAAAAGAGGTAAATAAAATTTTAAAGTCTTTTGTGCTGTTAAAAAAATCAAAACACACCTGCCCTTATTAAACTTTAAGTTCAAAAAATATCTTATCATAAACGAATCATTAAAGTTATAAGAATATGAGAAAGTTATTATTATCATTTTTGCTCATTGTTGCTTCATTTGCAATTTCGGCACAAGATTTCAATGTATATATAAATAGCATGAACGGATATTCACACGGATATTCAAATCAAGAATTAAGCGATTTGTATCACTATCGTTACAATGTTCCACAAACATCAATTCTCAATTACTTGGGAATGTCAGGGAATAACTGGGGAAATGTTGCTTTAGGTATGGAAATGGCTCGTATTTTAGGTGTGCCCGTTAATCAAATATTTGTAGTATATCGTGATGGACAACGTAGTGGTAATGGTTGGGGAGAAGTAGCAAGACGCTATGGTATCAAACCAGGTTCAAAAGAATTTCATCGCATAAAAAGAATGATGAGCAGGTCTCAAAACACTTGGGGAATGATCTTCGATGATTATAAAGTTAACAAAAACGCCAAATACGCTAAAGAATATAGAAAAGCTCAACGTAAAGCTATTCGCGAACATAGGAGAAGTTTAAAAAGACATAACAATGCTATGTATAGCAATCAAAAAGGATATAAAAACAACAAAGGATATAAAATAAACAGAAAAGGTCATGATATAAATAAATAATATTCTTAACCATAAAATATTTAAAAGACTGGTACTCAAGTATCGGTCTTTTTACATTTATAGACTCAATCATTTGTCAATCAAAAAAATCTGTCTATCTTTGTACCCGCAATTAAAAGTTCTAACTATCTATTAAAAATTTAATTAATGGCAACTAAATTACGTTTACAAAGAAGAGGTCGTAAAAATCACCCTTTTTACCAAATCATCGTTGCAGATAGCAGGGCTCCACGAGATGGAAAATATATTGAAAGGATAGGTTCTTACAACCCGAACACTAATCCTGCTACAATAATTTTAGATTTCGAAAGAGCTTTGCATTGGATTCAAACAGGTGCACAACCTACAGACACAGTACGCAACATTCTATCTGCAGAAGGAGTTCTTATGAAAAAACATCTTTTAGGAGGTGTTGCTAAAGGAGCTTTCTCAGAGGAAGAAGCTGAAAAAAGATTTGATGCTTGGAAAAATAACAAACAACAAGCTGCTCAATCTGAAAAGAGTAGAAACGAAGAAAAAATGCGCAATGAAGAAAAAGCGCGTTTAGAAGCTGAAAAGGAAGTAAACAAAGCAAGAGCCGAAGCTATCGCTAAAAAGAAAGCGGAAGAAGAAGCTGCAAATGCTCCTGTTGAAGAAGCAGCTGCAGAAGAAACAACTACTGTAGAAGAACCAGCAACTGAAACTCCCGCGGAAGAGCCAGCAGCTGAATAATCTTCTGCAGAATAAAATATCAAGAAGACTTCAAACTTAGTTTGAGGTCTTTTTTATTTACCTATAACCCATATTTATTCAAAACATTTAATCCTATAATAGGATTTTCCCTTCTTCACTTATCAAAAAAATATTTATTTCACCTCTTTTGAATACTGTTTTACACACATCGGAACAATGCTGAATTATTTTTTTAAAAAAAATATTATTTTCAGGAGGAATGATACTCCACAGTTCGCGAGCAAGGGTTATTTCATTAATTTCATGGATTGTTTTTTCACTGCACTTCGATTCTTGGGCTAATTGCGTAATAAAAGATTTATTCATAACTGATTTTTTGCTGTGTGTATCTAAAAGTCCTTCTGCCAACTTAACGGCTTTTCCAATCATTATACCCAAAACAACATTGTCTATTTCTTCTTCTGACGCGATTCTAAGCGACTCACCAATGAAATTACCATATTGTACAAAAGCTTGAATGGGTAAGTGTGGATAACGAGATCTCAAGAATCTTTCACTCTTTGCGCCTGAGTTAAAAACGATACATGAAATGCCTAATGCTTTGGCAACTTGTATTTCTCGCCTGATGGAATTAACAAATGCTTCACTTGAAAATGGTTTAACAATCCCAGAAGTACCTAATATTGAAATTCCTTCTACGATTCCCAACTTCGGGTTGAATGTTCTTTTTGCAATTTCTTCTCCCCGAGGTACAGATATTGTGATCTCTACGCCTAAACTTAAATCTTCCGATAATTTTTCTATTGATTCTTGTACTTCACGAATAATCATTTTGCGCGGCGTAGTATTTATAGCAGGATAACCAATTGGCAATCCCAAACCTGGAAGTGTTACCTTTCCAACGCCATTACCCTTCAGAAATTTGATTTCATTAGACTGACTATTTAGAGATACTTTTGACCAAATTTCAAAACCATTGGTAACATCCGGGTCATCCCCGGCGTCTTTTATAACACACGCACTTACACTTCCATCATCGTGAAATTCCGTTTTTGCCACTTGAATAGTTATCATTTCATTATTAGGTATTTTGATAGATACTTGATGCTGAACCTCATTTGTGAGAAGCGTTGTAAGTGCCGCTTTTGTTGCAACAGTAGCGCATGAACCTGTAGTGTATCCTGTTTTTAAGTCAAAAAAGTCGGGAAGTATATTTTCTATTTGCTTACGTAACCCATATTTTCCTTCCACAACGGCATTAGCAACGTAAGGAAGTGGAGGACGACGAAGTACTAAAACTGGTATATCCAAAGAATGAGCGTCGTCTATTTTCTCATTAAATCCACCGGAGATTCCACTCTCTTTTGTGAGAATTGCCTGTGGTGAAAGTTGCTTAAAAATTTTCAAATTATTTCTTTGATTTTCATAAAACAAAATGTTCTCTTTGGGGAAGTTATTTTTGTCAACAATTTCTAGTGATTCAGTACAATTCATTATTCTAAAATAACAGGTATTCGAAGACCAATATGCTTTTAGTTTAAAAATACTATTTACACCAGTTAAAGCCAAAAGGTTATTTATCTTATTTGTAGACAAATATTTTATTACAGCATCATAATTATCAAACCAATGAAGGGATGAATCTCTTGGGGGATACTGTCGCTCAAATCTAATTATTGGAATATTTAACTTTTTCGAAGCAATACCTGCATTTTTATGAACATTTATTGCAAAAGGATGTGTTGCATCTATAATCAACTTTATTTTATGTTCAATACAGAATGTAATTATAGATTTATCATCTAAATCTCCAAAAATACGGACTCCATGCGCACTTTCTACTTGTTGTGAATTATTTCTGGTAGAGTAATAAAAGAGTTTCCCTGCTTCATCACACACTTGCAATGCAATACGCCCCTCTGTGGTACCGCCAAGTATTAATATTTGAGCATAATTATATTTCTCTCTCATGGTTTGCAAGTATTATGTTTAATAATTCCTGAATAGACTGGGCATATTGTCGGGGCTGATTATGTAATGATATAAAAATCTGTTTATCAATAATTTCTATCAAATCGTGAGATTCGACATTACGCGCAGCTAATATTCTATTACGCAGAAGAGCTTTTCGAATCATAGAATAATGTTGTCCATGCCCCTTCAAACGAATGGTTCTGTAAAATTCATTTTCAATACGGAATAATCCTGTTTCCTTATCGAAAATGATACCTTTGCGTGCAAAAAAATTGCTTAAGCTTCCGTTAAGTGATAAATCTTCTGGTGTGCCTACATGCAGTTGGGTATTATCATCCATCAGCCATATTTTATCGGCTATTTGCAAAGCAAGTTCCAAATCATGTGTTGAAAGAAAAATTGTTTTTTGTGTTTCTCTTGAAAGACGGTGCAGTAACTGCATCATTTCAACCTTACTCGGAAAATCCAAAAAAGCAGTTGGTTCATCGAGCAAAATAATAGGTGTATCTTGTGACAATGCTTTTGCAATCATTACCTTTTGACGTTCACCATCACTTAAATTGTTTATTAAACGATCAGCAAGATTTTCTACATTTACAAGTGAAATCGCCTTATCTATCTTAATGACATCTTCGCTTGTAAGTTTTCCCCAAAAGCCTGTATATGGACTACGACCAATAGATATCAACTCTCTCACTGACATATTTCTCAATTCAATCCTATCAGTAAGCACGACACTCACAAGCATTGATAATTCTTTTTCAGAATAGGATGTGATAGAGCTGCCACCTATTGTGATATCTCCATCTAAGATTGGTTGAAAAGCAGATATGGTGCGTAGAAGTGTGGATTTGCCAATTCCATTAGCACCCAACAAACAGGTGAGCTCACCTTTTTTAATATTTGCATTAAGATGGGAAGCTACAATGTGAGTCTTTTTGCGGTTTTTATATCCAACACTTAGATCACACAGTTCTATTGTTGATTGTTGTTTTATGATATTAGTAACTTTCATTCTTTCTTTTTCCAAATAATACAGATATCACAATTGGAGCACCAATTAGTGCAGTCACTGAATTGATTGGCAATGCGCCCTCTATGCCAGGCATACGTGCCAACAAATTACAAAATAGTGCTAAAAAAGCACCTGTGAGTGTTACTGCAGGCATCAAAACGATGTGATTAGATGTAGAAAAAATAGTTCTACAGAGATGAGGCACAGCAAGACCTAAGAATATGATTGGTCCACAATAAGCAGTAACAATAGCTGTGAGCAAACAAGAGCATGTAATAACGAGCATTCGGGCATGTTTTACATTTAGCCCAAGATTTCGGGCATAATTATCTCCTAACAGCATAAGGTTAAGAGTTTTAATGAGTAGAAAAGAAATAGGAATGATTATAATCATTATTGTAACAAATAGATATACCTGATTTCCGGATACTTTAGCAAAACTTCCTAATCCCCAAATAACATAAGAACGCACATCCTCATCGTTACTAAAAAATTTCAAAACTCCGATAATCGCATTTGCAATATATCCTATCATTACACCCAGAATGAGTAAAACTACATTTCCTTTAACCCGCTGAGCTATATACAAAATCAATATCATTACAGCCATGGCACCAATTATCGCACTGACGTTTATAGCAATTTCACCTACAAACCCCATCCTGCTCAAGGCAGCCCCGCCAATGTTCCCGGATAGTAAGATAATGGTGGCTACCCCTAAACTTGCTCCGGAGCTGATACCTAATTCAGAAGGCCCAGCTAAGGGATTATGAAAAACAGTCTGCATTTGCAAGCCGCTTATGGATAATCCGGCACCTGCAATGAGAGCAGTAATGGTTTGTGGAAATCTCGACTTCCAGATAATATTCTGTTCAATCTGGAGATTCGCACCATTTTTTCCTAGTAGAATATCACATACATCTAAGAACGGAATTGAGACTGTTCCCAGTGAAAGGTTGAGCATCGTCAATAATACGATTGCAATTGTAATTAACATAAAACTGAAAGCGTTTCTATTCATGCGTAGCTCTATTTCAATATTTCGTAATATACAGGTTTATAAGTCGGTAGTTGCTCGGGATGAAATGCTTTTATAAGGTCGGCAAGTACTACTTCCGGTTCTACCGGTGTATTTTCGTAAAAAGGTTTTTCTCTTAGGTTGCAATATATTACTTTCTTATTTTTGAATGCTTTAAAATCGGCATAACGACTGTCCGTCTTTTCCATTATGTCATAAGAAAAATTTCCGTCATAACTATTAACAACACGCCAAAAATCTACATTGGCTCCTTGCAAATATACTTGCTCAAAATCTATATAAAATCCACCGGATTCATTATCATTTGTCATAAAGTATTTAGCGCCTGCATCTTTGAATATGTTCGCTAAGTAACTATTTCCTCCCACCACATACCAATTGTCGCCATGCATTTCTCCGCTCAAGACAGTTGGTCGATAGCTCACATTTTCCACCTTACGTTTAAGGTTGTTATATTTTTTTTCAATTTCAGTAAATTTGCGATTAGCTTCATCTTCCATTCCAATCAGCATTCCTGTAAATTTCAGCCATTCTGCTTGACCTAAAGGCGAACTCTCTTTATAACCGAGAAAAGTAATTAGTGGAAATCCTAAATTTCTAATAGACTCATAACCTCCTTTTTTGAAAGGCGATACTAAAATAACCTCTGGATTAAGCGCCATAATAAGTTCATTATCAAAATTCCCTTCAATTCCTATCTTTCGTGTTTTCTTCTCTTTCAATTGTTGTTTTATAATAGAATTGAAAAGAAAACGGGTACTACTTATCCCTACAATTTTGTCAGCGGCATTCAATTTAATAAAGTTAGATATTTGCAAAGCAGTCATACACACCACTTTATTGATTGGAGTTTGGATAATTGTATAACCTTTGGGAATTTCTGTAGGATTTTCTCCTTTTTTCACAAAAGCATAATGGTAAGTCAGGCTGCTTTCGCCAACAGGGTCTTGCATATCCACAAGGCGATATGCTCCAAAGTCTGTAACTTTAAAACCTTTTGCATATTTAATCTCAAGATTAGTTCCTTTTGATTCAGATTCTAAACGATTAGTTTTTTTGTCTTTTGTATAATCACAACCTGACAATAGTAAAATACTAAATAATAAATAAATGATTGTTTTATTCATATTTTCTCTTTTTTCTTTATAATCATAATTGAAAAATAAGGGAACTGTCGGTCACTGATTAATTTTATATCGCATGTATAAAATTCTTTTTTAGTGATTCCTATGTTTTCAAAATAGTGGAATTCGGCATCAGTAATCAAATTGACAGCTTGCTTTATTTGCTCTTGTTGTTGTGACAATTTCATCAGAACGATGCTATTGTTCATTTTTAGTTGCTCTTTTATCTCTTCAACAGAAATATTAGACGGAAATACAGACAGTCTTTCATCTTGTTTTACCACATGTATGCCGGCATAAGCTCCACATGCCAAAAAAGCAGGAACACCTGCTATACGTTCTACTGGTATGCCTTTACTTTCCAAACGATCCAATATATATTGCACAGAGGAATAAAAACCGACATCACCTTCTGCAACAAAAGACACTTTCAATCCAAGTCTATATTTTTCTGATATTTCTTCGGCAATGATATCATACACTTTTTCTGCAAAAGTCCGATTTTTGTTCATTGGAATATTGAAAAGCTTTATTTTATCATTTTCAATTCCTAGCTGATTCAAGATGTCTTTTGCTCTGGAAAGTATTTTTTCTCCAACTTGTGTGAAAGGGCAATAAATAATATTTGAATCTTGGAGCGCATGGTAGGTTTTCAGCGTGATTAATTCAGCATCTCCCGGACCGAGAGATACACATAATGGATATCTCAATTTTTTGTTATTACTCATCGTTATGGCTTATTTTCTAAAAAGATGTTTAAACTCATCTGCATATAATCGGGATAATCCATGTCGATTACCTATAGCCTCTCCGACGACAATCATTGTGGTAAGTGTCAGGTTGTTGTCTTTAATAATCTTAGCTAAATCTTTCAATTCTCCTCGATATATTTTCTCATCTTTCCACGTTAGTTTGTAACATGCAGCAACAGGGGTATTAGGCGGATAGTGTTCTAATAATTCGTTTTGCACATTTTCAGCAATGGATGCACTTAGGAATATACACATCGTACTTTGAGAACGAGCTAACAAGTGCAGTTTTTCTTTTTCGGGCATCTGTGTACGTCCTTCTCCTCTTGTGAGAATAATGGTTTGAACTTTCTCGGGTATTGTAAATTGCGAACGTAAAGCAGCCGCTGCAGCTTGAAACGAAGATATCCCGGGAGTGATATGGTAAGACATTTGATGCTCATCAAATAGTGCCATTTGTTCTTGTATGGCACCATAAATACACGGGTCGCCGGTATGCAATCTTACGACTAATAGCCCCCTGTCATAAAATTCTTTCATAATATCAAATTGTTCTTCAAGACTCATTGAAGCTGAACTGCGAACGGTAGCGCCTTTCTTTGCATAATAAGTTAGCTCAATGGGTACAAGACTGCCTGCATAGAGTATCAAGTCGGCCGTTTCTAAAAAATATTTGCCTTTTACAGATACCAACTCCGGATCTCCCGGTCCTGCTCCCACAATCTCTATGTGTCCTCTACGCAATGCGTCTTTGTTTATAGCTACGGCATAAGTAAAATCATTGCCTTGGCTCAATACAGATTTTTGTTTTTCAACTATAAGCAGTCCGTTATTTGAAGATTTTATAGCGGCTGCTTCCGCAACACTTGGCGAAGAAGTGATGCATTCTACCTTTTCTGAAGGATTGGGTACTTCTATTTCCTGTAAATCTTCGCCTTTGTATGTAAGAGTTGGTACATCAAATATTTCTGATAAATTCTTTATTAGCGGCTCATCCTTTTTCAAATCTATGGTAGAGATTTGTGAAATGGATTGCCATGCAATGTTTTTCTTTTGTAATGATTGCTTAATGTATGTTGCTACACCATAAATTTCACTAAGTTTTCGGCATCCAACTCCAAGCTGCAACACTTTTGGATGGTAATAGATTATTGGAATTTTATCATTAACATATAGGAATGGAGTTACTGCAACCAGCAAATCATATTTAGCTAAATCTATCTTGTCAAAAGTATAATAGATATCTACAAAATCGGGTTTGGTGCGCTCAAAATAGCTGGTTCCTCTATCTTTTATATCAAGTAACAGCGCTGTCGATTTTTTATTTACAAAGGTTGTAAGAGGATGATTAAAGTTTGAAGCCGTAGTTTGTGTATCCCACCCAAATTGCGATCCTATTGTATCTAAAGGCCACAGTCCGATATTATCGCTTTGTGTGGTAATAACTTCTTCGGCACCCAATATGCGAGATAATCGCATAGACAGTTCATTAGCTCCACCTACATGTCCCGACAAAACGGAGATAACAGAATTACCTGTGCTATCGATATTTATGATTGCAGGATCAGTATATTTATCAGATATAAAGGGAGCGATACTTCTCACGCAAATGCCCAGAGCACCTACAAAAATAATTGCGTCCGACGTCTTAAATAGTTGTTTGGTAGTTTCTGAAATAGATGAAATTTGATTACACTCATCAAAATGATTTTTGACATAAATTGTAATTTGAGGTAATTCTTTTCTAATGATAAGCGCCAAATCAATAGATGATTCAGACACCAGTATCAATGCTATATTTTTAAACTTAGAATCCATTTTATTCAATGATTTTCTTACTTCTGTTTATATATTTGCTATATTTTTATGGCTTGCATTACATTTATGGCATTAAAATTATCCACTTTTATTGTAATGGCGTTTTTCAATTCAAACTGATGTGCGCTAAGCGACTGTACAAACAACTTTTCACTTTCGGTGGAAACGGAATTAAAAACAACGACACCATTTGTAGGTAAAATATCGGCAAGTTTGCCTATTATTTCGTACATCTTTCCGCCATGTCCGCCAATAAAAACAGCATCGGGCTGTGGAAAAGTCGATAAATCGAGGGTCGTAAAATTGCCCATTCCAATTTCTATTCCCGGAGTACCAAAAAATCTAGCATTTTGTTCTATCAGCTGACGAGCCTCATTTCGCTTTTCAAATGCAACTACCTTTAAATGTGGAAACTGCAACTTTGCCTCAATAGAAACAGAACCTGTGCAAAAACCAATATCCCAAAAAACCTTTTTATCAAGAAGATGCAACATGCTTAACGAAAGAAGTCGTACGGGCATTTTTGTTATCATCTTTGTTCTTCCATTTAATAGCTGAAAATCCGACTCTGGTATTCCAAAACATTTGGCTTTTTGATAAGAACGAAGCAGAATAATATTATTGGGATAGGCAAATTTCTGATGAGCTACATCCTCCAGTCTCCAGCTGCCAACTTTCTCTTGCTGATTGTTTCCTAAAAGTTGTCCGACAAACATCGTATAATTATCATACCCAAACTCCAACATTCTTGAAGCAACTGTTTGAGGTGTGTGTTCCTTATTATCTGTTAATATCCCTATTTTTTCATAGCCCCGGATGAGTGCCTCATCCAGTTTATCCCAAGGACGCCCGGTAAGAGATACAATATGCATATCTTGATATGGCATCAGCAAACGGTGCGCCAGCAATTGCAAAGAATTAAAATAAGGATAAACATGCACCCGCGCATGCGGAATTTCGCGAATTATTATATTCGCAATGCCATAAAACAGAGGATCTCCAGAAGCAAAAACTACAACATTGTCATATGCAGCGTATTGTTTAAGCACTTCTGAAAGCGGGACTACTACCTGAATCCACGTGTGATTGCTTGGAAGATAAGGGCGTACGATTTCATAGTGTCTTTTACCTCCTGAAAAAATAGTGTGTGATTGGATAACGTGTTGTATTTCAGGTGCAAAATTTTGCACTCTGCTATCATTAATCCCGATTATTTCAAATTTCATGTATTGAATATCTATTTAAGAGCTGTTATAAATCTCTTCCTGGTTTTAGCAACGCTGCATCATCTAATGTGAGTATGGCATTAACGAGCGTTGCAGCTAAATTACTTCCACCCTTTCGTCCTTCTATAATGATTTTTGGGATATGGGTAAAAGGTTTAGTCATATACTTTGATTCGCGCACATTAACAAAACCTACCGGAGAGGCAACGATACCAACGGGGTGTGCTTTATGTTTTCGAATCAAATCACACAGCTCAATAAGCGCAGTTGGCGCATTACCAAATACAAATAATGCATTGGGGTGTTCCTCAACGGCCAAACGAATACCTGCTTGTGTGCGTGTAATATTTTTGTCTTTTGCCATTTCTGATACACGAGGATCATGCAGATAGCATTTTGCTTCAATTCCTAAACGCTCCAAAGCACCCCTTCTTATTCCTGAAACAACCATCGTGACATCAGATATTATTGTGTTTATTTTCTTAGATATAAAGGCTTCATGTAGTTTTGCTACTGCCAACTCATCAGTATACAGAATATTCTCCATATCAAAATCTGCCGTAGTATGAATGGAATGTAATAAAGCCCATTTTTTGTCCAGTGGAATATGTTTATTTCGCAGCTCACTTTCAATAGTTTTGAAACTACGGATCATAATATCCTGACCAACCTTTTCTGCTTCCTTGTTTTGCTTAACATAATATCCTCGAGGTGTAACAAACTTATTATCATAAATATAGCTTTGTGAGTTTCCAAAGATAATAATTGTAAACATATCCACCTCTTCGGGGTTGAACTCTTCAAGCGTTACCAATGTTACGTGTTGCTCTTCACGTCCTGCTTGACGCACCATCCCTACAGGGGTTTCCGGCGAACGGTGTTTCAAAAATAGCTCTTTGAATCGATGTAACTGCCAATAGCGGCTATTACTTCGTGGATTATACACTGCTGTCACAAAATCGGCTTGTGCGGCAGCAATAATACGACTTTCAATTTTTTCCCAAGGAGTTAATAAATCAGAAAGAGAAATTACACAAAAATCGTGTCCTATAGGTGCTCCCAATATCGATGCTGCTTTTTGGAAGGCACTAATTCCCGGGAATACAGTTATTTCTATGTGGCTGTTTCTTTCCTTTTTCATCTCATATATCAATGGAGCCATCCCATAAATACCTGCGTCGCCCGAACTTATTACAGCAACAGTCTTACCTTCTTCGGCAAACTTAAATGCTTCTTCTGCACGCTCTTTTTCTTTTTTCATCCCCGTGTCAATACACATCGTATGGGGACTAAGCAAATCCTCTATAAACTTGAAATAGTATTTGTAACCTACCACAATATCCGATGCTATCAAGCTATCTAAAACGGCGGGAGTAATATCACCTTGACTTCCGGGACCTATTCCTAAAACTATAATCTTTCCTTTAGACATTTATTTTTATTTTAATTGTTTTTTCCTTCTTGTTATCAGTCTATATAGATATTTAAATCCTAAAACTACTCCGGTAAAGGAAACCAAAGTCCCTCCAATCATCATTATCCACAACACTATTTCTTTGAGTAAAGTATGCTCTGCAAAAAATTTGAAGCGTAGGCTGTGAAATGCGGGATAAATCCATTTCCCTGCTCTTTTATTTTTGTTGTAATACCGGGTGGTTGTGGTTTTGGGATTTACATAGAAAACACTTTCATCAGCATCTGCAACCCGTACTTTATAAACGGGTAATTGCATTCTTTTGGTAAATCCTACATAATAATTGTCAAATTCTTTCATCAAATGTATCGTTTTTGGAGCATTTGTAATCAATGACAAGCGTTGCAAAACATCTTTCTCTGATAGAAAGAGCGGTTTGATGTTTGAATCAGACGCATCAAAACACATCTCATTATCCCCTAAAACAACGGAATAGTATGGCTTATCGCTATATTGATTGAAAACGATTTCTTTTACTTTACCTTTATACTCTCGCAATATTTTATTATAATCGAGTTGGAAAGACGCCAAATCTATTTCGCTTTCTTTTCTTATCTCTTTTGATATTTTATCATCATGTGTTTTAACTATCCATTGAGGTAAATCATTCAAAGACATCATTCCACTAAAAGCAAACATGAGGACAAAAAAACCAAAAAAAAACCCCAGAATATGGTGCCATTTAAAATAAAACTTTTTATAAGGAGTGGCAAATTTCTTTCTTCTTAGATATACCAAGATGTAGCTTCTTATGCCCAATATTATACCCACCAAACACATCAATGCCCCAGCGCCTGCGATGCAAGATACTATCATACTCCATGTATCTCTGTTTTGGCGCAATTGCCAAATATAGATGAAATGAGGGATAGGACCCAGCCACGACCAAAATCGTTGCTCAGCAGTAACACACTGAACGGCTTTACCGGTAACCGATGAAACATAAAGATAGGTTTTATCTTTATCTGCAAATCTGAATTTATAAATGGGTAAGTCAGACTTGTATTCGGATGTGGGAATCCATTGGTCAAGATTATGTAAAGTATCCACACGTTTTATTTGTGAAACATTCCATCTTCTCGCATAAGTTTCTATTTCAGAGAAAGGGATACTTTCTCTGAATAAAGGTACAAGCGTGCTATCATCTTGTATTTGGTATTCTCTATCCGATGTTTTTATTTTTATTATGGGTTTTTCCCTGAACATCTCTATTGAAATATTCTCAACCTTGATGTCTTTCGAAATTGCTTTAGATATGGATGA
The DNA here is from genome assembly GCA_032068765.1 of Dysgonamonadaceae bacterium. Classification (GTDB taxonomy): domain Bacteria; phylum Bacteroidota; class Bacteroidia; order Bacteroidales; family Dysgonomonadaceae; genus DAMBHY01. Next base: position 82,978 of record DAMBHY010000001.1, read on the forward strand.
AATGCTTGAAATGCTATCTGGCAATGCTGTCTGATGTTTATATTCCTTATTTCCTATATTGGGAAAATGTTTGTACATCATCACAAATCCGGATAAAAACCAGATTAGAAACATTACGGACAATAAAGTTCCCAGTATCCTATGAAAGTGAATTAATAAACGATTCATCTAAATAAAAAATTTTAATGTTATATGCGTATGACAGCGTCATAATCGAATAAATATTGATGAAAATAACCTACTTTAGCATACACTGCAATAACCTTTCGTTCTACAAATCATAAAAAAGACTCATAGAAACGAAAGATTATTATCAATCTAAAAAAGGAATTAATCTTTTATCCAAACCATTCTTTCAATAGGAAAGCCTTCTGCCAATGTAGCACCTGGTGTTAATTTACCAGTAGGAATATCATATACATAAATCTTTGACTTGGCAGCTTCCTCATTAACACCTATATATGCTTTTTGTCCGGCTACAACAGCCATTTGCGAGAAGTTACCCAAGCTAAGAGGTATATCTTTTAAATCTGTAATTGCTTGAGTGTTCAGGTCTATTATTAGCCAATAAAACACATACGGATTGGTATGACTATCCCATATTGGCTCTTTAGAAGGTTCAGCATACTTTGGGTCTTCCATATAACACAATGCTTTACCATTTTTCAAATAGTTCATCGTAATAATTTTTCCGCGCGCTCTTGAATATCCATTATAAGATTTATCAAAATCCATTTCACCGCTTTTTACACGCAAGATAGCTCCATGTTGTGCTGTAGAGGTAGCTCTTCCTTGTGAATTTTTTTCACCTTCAAGCACACTGTTGCAAGAAATATAATAATTGTCGTTTTCATCAAAAAAAGACTTATCCTGACGAAGCTCTCCAAAGGCCGAACTCGACATAAACTCTGCACGCTTTTCTACAACGGTTTTTATAACAGACATATCTGATGATTTTATAAAAGACAGATAAAACTCTGGTGCCGGCTCGGTGCCATTTTTTTGTAACTTATTGTATTTGAAAGAATAGAGAAATGTCTTGTCTGACTTTCGATAAGCAAGCATTCCTGAGGAATTAAACATCTGACCTTTTGGAGGCTCTGGAAGGTTCAATTCTCCATTATCGATTTCTTTCATTGTTTCAGAATTAATTTTAGACCACAATATCTTTGTCGATTCACCATTAGATCCCATCAGCATCAATGTTTTATCATCAATCCATGCATGACAATATTTGCGTTCTTTTAACAATGTAAATGGAAGTTCTGCTTCTGTCATAAGGGTTGAGTTTACTATTCTAAATTTGCCTAAACGTCCATCTTTGGTTATTTGATAATAATATTGATCTTTTATAATACAATGAGGGTAAAGTTTTTGAGACACATCTACTCCACTATTTTGAAAACTAATTTCTCCTTTATCTAGGTTATTTACACTTTTCACCACATAGTTGTTATCACCCATACCTCCCGCACCATCTATAGGAGTCCATATATCAAAGTGGGCGTCAAGTACAGGATCAATTGTGGGAGAAGTTGCATTTTTCTCACACGAAAATAGTAGCATTAATGATACTACAAACAGTAGTACACAGAATTTGTTTTTTTCCATTTTTTCAAAAATTAATTTAATTAATAAATATTCTAAACTTGCTGACAAAGGCTCTACCGGGCTTTTGCAACATGTAATTGTCATAGAGTTTTTGATCAAAAATATTTGAACATCCTAACATAATGGTATATTTATCTTTACCGAAAGACCACGTTGCAGAGATATCGTTGGAAAATTGAGTCGGGATTATTTCCTTGCTGTTCTTACTCCCAAAGGCTTCCCAGGTAAGGTAAAACCAGTGAATATATTGCACAGAGTAGCACATAGACAGCCTACTGTGCTTAAAGTGGAAAGGGGAAGGAATATTCCATTTAAAATCTACATTTCCAAATGCCCATGGTTTATTTGGAATTCTGTTGTTGTAAGTAATATTGGTGGTGCCATCCTCCTTTACTTTGGTTTTATTTACTTCATTTAAGTAGGTGGCATTAGCTGTGATTGCAAGTTTATTATTATATGAATAACTCAACTCGCCTTCCAGACCCCTAATAGTTGCAGAAGAAACATTTTTATATTGCATTTCTCTGTCGGCAAGAATTATCAGAAAAATATAATCTGATACCTGACGAATAAATAAACCTCCCTCATAGCTAAGTTTAGAATATTCGTGCGGATAAAATGTACCTAAAATGCCGATATTGTAATTATTGGAAGTTTCGGGCTTCAATTTGAAATTTGGATAGATGGTTATTCCGTTTCCTAAAAACTCCTTAGCCTCAGGCAATCTTACACTTTTTTCGTAAGAAATTTTAAATGAATGGAACCGGTTGAAAGCATATCTGGCACCAAATCCATATCCTACATAGTTCTGGGTAGTGGATGGTTTGACATCATTTATTCCCGTTAGCCAATACATATCATATTGTTTAAGAAGAGTATGAATGATATAATCTTTAAGAAAAATAGATGCATTTAATTGATTGTTGATTGCACGAAAATTATAAGACAAACCCAGAATATGCTTATCTAATCTATCATTGGTAGGAGTAAACTGCAAATCGTAGTCATCCGAGCGTCTATTCTCAATCGAATTTAATACATAATTAAAATGTAATGATGCGTTATCATAGAATGAGTAATCCAAATTGTTTCGGATAATCAATTGAGGAATTTGATATCTTCGTATCGATTTTCCTCGTCCTGTAACCTCACTGTATGAAGACTCTGCCCAAGTTCCATCCCAGGCATAACGTCTTAAAGTTGTATCAGTGAGCATGGTATTATTTTTTGTAAACGAAACAAACAGCATATTCTTTAGTTTGGGCAGCAGAAAATGTTTCTTTTGATAATTTGCAGATATATTTAAAGAAGACTTTTCGCGCGTGGCATTTCCAATCACAATAGTCTGTTTCTGACCAGTTTGGATTTCTTTATTTTCTGAAGTTATAGAGGCACTAATCAATGCTCTATCAGCCCATTTTCTTTCGATAAAGCCCAACTCTATTTTGCTAAACAGGCTTCTATATCCATCATGAAACCTTTTTTTATCCACTCTTTGATATGATTCTAAATCATCGTTCCATACTTCTACATCTTTCATGTTATAGTCATTCTTAGATGAACTCCATCCAAAAGTTGGTTTAATCGTAAATCCTGACTGTGGATAAAACTTTTGCGCCGTAATATCAAATTTGTAAGTACTAAAGGAGCCTACAGTTGCCGATGCATCCAAATAATTCTTTTTATCTTGTCGGGTAATAATATTAATAGCTCCTCCCAGAGCGTCCTGACCAAAGTCTGCTGGAACCACACCTTTGTACACCTCAATTCGATCAACTAAATTTATAGGAACGTTATTTAAAATGTTTTCGTCTATTGCCGATAATGGCACGCCATCCATAAAATATTTTATCGCATTACCCGACAGTCCGTTGATGGAAAGATTGAAATCCGAGCCAATACCACCCTCTTCTCTTATGTGTATTCCGGATGTTTTGTTTATGTAAGTATTCAAATTTGTCACACTGCCCGAAATACTGCTGACATCAAGGTTTGATACTGCATATTCTGAATGTTTAAGTTTAGATGAATTACATGTTCCATATACCTCTACTGCATTCAGGGTGTGGGAATTTTCGATAATACGAAAGTCTATTTTTCGGGATACTTCTCCATTGATTTTTTGATGAATGGTATTAAATCCTATCATCGAAACTATGAGGGTATGAGTACCTGGAGTGGTGTGCAAAGTGTAACTTCCATCTTTTTGGGTATATGTGCCACAAGCTGAATTTTCTATAGCTACCAAAACTCCTGCCACAGGGACACCTGAAGCGTCTTTTACAACACCTGATATATCAATTTTGGTTTGACAAAAGGAAACTCTTGCAAGCAGTAAGAAACAAATGATTAATAAATATTTAATCCTTGACATTATTATCGTCCTCCTCATCCATTTTCTTACCGATTGTTTCATATATGTTTTTCTTCTCCATGATTGATATTCTGCGGTTGCGTGTGTAAAAGCGGGCAATATCTATAAATCGCTGCTGTATTTGAGGGAGTTGTCCTATTCCGTCAAAACATACATTTACCTCAAAGCCTTCCTGTAGTAATTTTGAACGCCAGTCTTTTGCAATATCGTTCTTAGCATGCTCCCCTGCTACAAACATGAATGGGATAAGCATGACTCTCCTCGGTTTAGAGTCGTGCAATTTCTTTACTACTTGTTCATAAAAAGGATATCCTTCAATACATCCAACAAAAAAATTATTATACCCTTCATCCTTAAACACGTAGTCCAACATTGCATATTGGGCTGTAGCAACATCATAAGTTCCATGTCCAACAATCAAATATGCCATATCTTGTGCCGCATGATATTTTTCCGCCAAAGTCTTCACCACATATTTGTAATCTTCACAATAATATAGCAACGGAGTTGAAATACGGATTTCTTTAAATTGTGACTGCAGTTTATCTACATTTTCTCTCAAAGACTCCATTTCCACACCATCCATGATAGTCATCGACTGTATTACGATATGTGTATATCCGTCTTGCAGGAGTTTTTGAAGGGCTTCCGATGGGTTTAACTTATCAATACCTCTCTCTGACAAGCGCTTAATTACAATTCGCGAAGTATATGCTTCACGCACCTCAAACTGGGGAAAGGCTTTTTTCGCCCTTTCGTTGAGAGCATCAATGGTTAGACTACGTGTTTCGTCATGAGTTGTGCCAAAATAAACCATCAAAATTGCAGCTTTATCTCCTGCACCCATATTTTTCAAAATATCCGAAGGCTCAAAAATTTTGTTACCTGCTATGGAATAATTTGACATTAATAACAATATGATTAAATATTTTATCTTTTTCATTAAGCTTAAACTTCAAAAATCGTGTTGAGATGGATATAAAAGAATGAGAAGTAATAATCTTTCATCTCTCTCATTCTTTTTATTTGTATAATTTATTCGCCTAAATGTTCGTTCCAAGATTCAGCGGTATTCATATCAAGATGACTCATCCATATTTTTCGAATATTTGCATAATCGCCAAGACCTATCATGTGGCAGTTTTGATCTTCTACGGTATATCCTAGTTTTCGCAACTTTAACTTCCAACTAAATTCAGCTTCATGGTCATTTTCATATGGATCTACTTCTGCAATTGTTTGGTTGTCTTCTAAATCTCCTGCCATATCATTATGGGCATGGTCACCGGCTATAGACATCAATGGTGCCAAATGCAAAATGATTCCATTGTTTTTCTGTTGTGCTTTGCCGTTTGATTTATGGTCTGCTTGTGGATTATTTGTTGATAGTGCCAATTCTTTTCTAATGTATGAAAACATCATATCTCCATAATCCACCGTCCCAACAAATATCCGTTTCTTGCCGCCATCAAGGCTTTGCAATATTTTTTCAAGTTGTGAATAACGTTGGTTCGCATGATTGTACTCTTTGTCAGGGTTACCGTGTCCCATGAATATTACGTATTCGCCTTTTGCCACTTTATCTTTACAAAACTCATCAAATAACACTTGTGCCGTTGCTTTTATATCATCTTCCTCAGAATCTAATAAACAAGCTCCTTTTGCCACTTGAATATTCGAAAAAGGAATCATAAAGTTTTTCTTTACATCCGTATTCATCAAACTCAAATATTCTTCACCCGGAATCACATGCAGAGATTGCACACCAACTTTTTTATAACCGGCGTCTCCTATTGCGCGAAGCCACAAGTCAGGCTGTGCATAATATTTCCCAATTTTTGCACCAACACGAGATACACATGTACGTGAAGTAAAAGAAAGATAGATATCAGCATCCGGATATTTGTTTTCGTAATCTTTGATGATTGCATCAAATGTAGTTTGAGGTAATTCATAAGTACTACCAAAAGTACACAATAAAATAGCAGTGTCGTGCTTTTTATTGATCTGCACCGGATTTTGAATGCCATCTCCAGGATTTTCCTTAGAACATGAAAGAAACATCAGTGTGGTTATTATCACTGACAAACTAAAGAAACTAATCTTTTTCATAAATAATATTTTTAAAATTATACTTAATAAGACAAACTCATCTTATTCTAATATCATATTTGTATCTATATCATTCTGTATTTTTGTAGGTTTGTATTTTTCTCTAAAAGAGAATTTTAAATTGATATAGTATGTTCTTCCGGGAGTAGATGTAGCACTATTTCTTCCGAAAGGAGTTTTATCGATATAGTTAAAAATATTATCCACACCTGCATCCACATCTAAATTCCATTTTTTAGAAAAAGGATAATAATGTGATGTGTTTAATCTCCATATTTGATAGGGTTTTGTGTCTCCATCTGCTATATAAAAGCGTTTTGATTGATAACGTCCAAATAATGATAATACGAACTGGTATCCACTCCATTTTTGTTCCCACGAAGACCTAAATGTAGCATTGTGATAAGATGTACCGTTTATTGGTTTGTAAATCAAGAAGTTTTCGTCTTCAGTATCTTGAGCTTTAGCGTCTACATAGCTGTAGCCTCCTCCAACATTAAATTCCTTGTTTATTTTGTAGTCGAAAGTAAAATCCATACCATAACTGCGCGCTTTAGCCAAATTATTATAACGCATCGTTTCTTCCACTTCCAACATTTTGTCTTCCGGAGATGTCGGCACAACCTCTAGGGCAATCATATCTCGCAATTTGTTGTAATAAAAATGAATGCTAGATTTGAAGTTATCTGTATGATATTCGCCTCCCAAAGAAAAATAATTTGATTTTTGAGGTTTTAGATTTTCATTTCCATAATATGCTTTTTGATGAGTCATGATTGTTCCAATGAAACTATAATACAATTCCTTTACAGTTGGAGCTTTAAATCCACTAGAGTAAGACCCCCTGATATTAAAATTGTTAAATTTGTACAAAACAGCTATTTTAGGAGTAAGAATATCTCCAAATTTGTCATGATACACCCAGCGTACACCGGAAGTTAATATTACATTGGAATAAAGATTAATTTCATCTTGTAAATATGTCGAAAATGTATGCGATTTTGCATATCCATCAATTGACAATCGATAGGGAGAATCGAGCATCTCAAAATTTGACTCCACACCCGTATTAACGATATGACCCTTGGGCAAATAAAATACACCTTTTAATTGCGACAGTACTCTCTGTTGAGAGCTCTGTAAAACCCTATCACCCGGGTAGTGAACGATGCGCACATTGTTTTCATCAAAAAAATCAGTGTACTCTCTTTGCGTATAATCATAATAGTAGTTGTATTTTCCATAATTGATACTAAAACTCAACTTGTCTTTTTCTGTCAAAAAATAAGCTACATCCAAAGAGGATGAGATGCTTTTATAAAAATGATCGTTTAAATACCATTTAGGAAAAGAAGAAGGTCTATTTGTATAACGTTGATAATATGATAAATCTGTAGATAATGATAGTTTCTTATTAGGATTGTATGCTATAAGCTGACTAATTTTGAAATCACTGGATGAATTAACAGTTTTAGTTTTGGAGTTGTCATACAATTGATGTCTATACCATTCCTGAGATGTGTTTTTCCAACCATCGGTGTGCTTATAATTAAAAGCAGTTACAAAATTCCATTTTTTCGACTTAAACGCGGCTGTATTATTCTGTAATATATTATTATAGCAACCGATACGAGATGTGTTGACAAATGAAAAATGATCCTTGTTTTTTTTGGTTATGAAATTTATAACTCCGGCAATTGCATCAGAGCCATACAAAGATGAAGTAGCGCCTCTAACTATTTCTATCTTTTCGATATTAGCTAAATTGATAGTATTCAGGTCATTTTGCCCACCAATATCTCCTGTAAGCCTTTTTCCATCAACTAAAATAACAATATATCCATTACTAAAGCCATTCATCTGGATTCCCGCACCCATATCAGACTTGCTGAAGCTGAAAGAAGCACTGAGTGTCCCCAAAATCTCTTCAATACTTTTGCCGGAGAAACGCCTAAGCGCTTTATCTGAAATAACTTCTGTTTGCACAGGAGCATCTTTTATATAATGCTCTGTTCCGGTACCTGTTATAACGACTTCTGGCAAATCTCTGTAGTCTAACACTTTAGTCGTATCCTTTTGAGCCATAATAAACGAACAAAAGGACACAAACAATACAGCACAATACAATTTTTGCATACACGAAATAAATTCTTATCCGGATATACGCAATAAAATAATCGGGGAAAAATATAAATATCCTGTCCGATACACTGCTTTTATTCCTGAAAGCCGGATGTACATATAATCTTAGGCAGGTCTTCTGGCTCTCCTCATATTTAATCCACCTTCCCATTCTCTAATGCAAGAACAGTGGCTTGTAGAATGATTAAATATTTATTTTGAGGATTACAGCTGCAGGTACAGCTCCGGAATTTAACCGGATTCCCTTCTCGTCAATCTTTAAGAATAAAAGAGTGACACCCATAAATTTGATACAAAGGTAATAGATTTTATTCAATACAAGATTTTTTTGTGGTTTTATTACCAAAAAAATCCTGGAAAGTTATATGAACCCCAAAAGTTTTTTGTCTAACTTTTGGGGATTTATTTATGGAAAAAAAGACGAAAGAAACATAGTCTATTGAAAACTTCGAAACAGATCTTCATTCATACATCAAATGGTAAAACAATGATAGAATCAAATTAAGACTAAAAAGAATGAGCCCGGTGCAATACCGAGCTCAATACTATAAAATTTAATTAACGTTGATTTTTGTCACCTTTAGGGTTGCACTTTATATATATTTCTTAAATTCTTATTTTCTGGCAGCAGCCGGTGCAGAGCCAGGAGCAAATTTCAATTCATTGATGATATGTGAACCGCCCATTACTTTGTCGATTGTATATAATACGTAACGAATATCAACACTGATAGTGCGTTGAAGATCTTTATTAAATACTATATCACCACTCAAAGCTTCCCAGTTGCCGTCAAATGCCAAACCAATCAATTCTGCTTTTCCGTTGAAAACAGGACTTCCTGAGTTACCTCCGGTAATGTCATTGTCTGACAAGAATGCTACGTGCATTTTGCCATCTTTAGCTGCATATCTACCGAAATCTTTGTTGCTGATTTTATCCAAAATATATTTTTGAACATTAAATTCGTAATCGCCTGGTTTTTCTTTTTGCAAGATACCATCAGTTGTAGTATAGTAGTTGTACCAAACTGCATCTTTTGGAGCATATCCTTTCACACTACCGTAACTTAAGCGTTGAGTGAAGTTCGCATCAGGAGAGAAAGCTTTGTCAGGGTTCATTACCATCAATGCTGCCATGAAATCGCGCTCACCTCTTATTATTCTTTCGTTGGCTGTTCCTGTGCTTTCTTGTAACTTTGCAAGAACTGGACGGATAGAATTCGCTAATTCCATTGCAGGGTCGTTGTTTAGATCCTTAACATCCTTAACCGATTTCAAAAAGTTTTTCAAATCGTCAAGATTTGTAAGTTTAGACTTAGAATAAACCCAATCAGCATATTTTTCATAACTTCCACCAAACTGAGTTTTGATTTTGTTATAAACATCAGGATGGAATTCAGATGGAACTCTTTCAGCATAAAGCCTCATCAATGCAGGCATCACTTTTTTATCCAAAGATGGTTCATAATCTTTGTAGAAGCTATTAAGACGATTAGCAAACTCTTCCTTAGCCTGTTCAGAATCATTAGGATTGAAACGTGATAATGTGAAAGCTGTACGTGTCAATTCAATACCTGATAAGAAAGTTTCTACAAAGTATGTGTTATATTTCTGCAAATTGTTGGTTGTATAGTATGCTTCTTGCAACATTGGCATTGTGGTACCGTATTTTTGTTTCATACTTGGGTTTTTATCCAACCAAGCTGTCATATCGCGCTCTATTTTTTCTTTATCGTTAATAACTTTCAGATTGGTTAATGCTTCGTTCATACCGATAGCATTTTTCCAATAGTTAGAACTACTTGCATATTTTGATGCATATTTAATACGTACTGCATCGCTTTTTTCCATTGCATCTTTCCAAATATCTTGTTTCACACCTCTCACTTCTGCACGTGGAGCATTTTCAGATTGCATCATTTGGTTAATACCCCAAGATGGTTTATATCTTTTCGTACGACCAGGATAACCAATAGTCATAGAATAATCACCATCATTAACACCGGCTAAGGAAATAGGTACTACATATTTTGGTCTGTAAGGTACGTTTGATTCGCTATATTTTGCAGGTTTATTGTTGCTATCAGCATATACGCGGAAAACAGAATAGTCTCCTGTATGACGTGGCCACATCCAGTTGTCAGTATCGCCACCAAATTTTCCAACGGAAGATGGAGGAGTAGTTACCAAACGAACATCATGGAATACGTCATAAACAACCATATAATATTTGTTGCCTGTATAGAAAGGAATGATTTGTGCTCTTGTGAACGGATCTTTTTCGTATTTTTTCAACATGATTTTAGAGATTGAATCAATCATATTGGCACGTTGCACTTCACTGTATACCAAAGGTATTTTACCTGTTACTTGAGCTGTAACATCATCCATTGAGCGCAAAAACGAAACGGTTAATCCTTCTGCAGGAAGTTCGTCTTTATGTGATTTGGCTACAAAACCATCTTTAAGATAATCATGTTCTACCGAACTTAATTGTTGTATAGCACCAAATCCGCAGTGGTGATTTGTGAATATAATACCGTTATCAGATACAGCAACACCAGAACATCCTCCACCAAAAATAACTACTGCATCTTTTAGAGATGGATTATTTTCGTCATACAATTTGTTAATCGGAAATGTGAATCCTAGTTCTTTCATGCGTGCGACACTTTGTCTGTTAAGCTCTTTCAAGAGCCACATTCCTTCATCCGCCTGAATAGACAATGCGAAGAAAAGAAAAACAAACGAAATTAATGTTTTCTTCATTTTTAATTCTCTTTTAATTTATGATTAAACCTATTATTTGAAATATTTTCCTATGTAAGGCAAGCTATGCAAAGATAATTCTTTTTTAAAAATAATAAATAAATATAACAAAATTACAACTGAATTAATAGTCAGTCTTATAAATATATTATCTATGTACGTATATGTAGAAGAAATAATGGCGAACCCAATCAAAGCAATTAACGAAAAGAATGAAGCAGACTTTAAATCGTAGTTGATCGGATAATACTTTTGACCAAGAAAATAAGAAACAACCATCATAACTAAATTGGCAAAAAATGCAGACCAAGCACAAGCCATGTAACTAAACTTAGGGATAAAGGCAACTTGTATGAAAAGCGTAATGATGAAACCAAAGATGGACATATATGCTCCCCAGCGAGTTTTGTCGGTAAGTTTATACCACAATGAAAGATTGAAATACAGACCAAAGAACAATTCACCCAGCATCACTATCGGAACGACTTTCAAACCTTCGTGATAATTTTGTGGAATAATTTTTTTAATGATGTCCAAATATCCCATCGTTCCTAAAAAAATGAGCAAACCGAAAATAAGGAAATATTTGGAGGCATCGGCATAACCTTTCCGATTATCTTCCCTATCCTTCGCAAAAATGAACGGTTCAAAAGCGTATCGGAAAGCTTGTGTAAACATCAACATAATAATAGCAATCTTAAAATTTTGTCCATAGATTCCCAATTGTGTGAGCGCCTGCGATTTTTCAGGGTAAAGCATTGGAAAAATAATCTTATCCATAGTTTGATTAAGCACTCCGGCAATTCCTAAAATCATCAAAGGAAAAGAATAGCCGAGTATTTTTTTGAGTATGGCGCCGTCAAACTTGTATTTTACAAATATTTGAGGAGAAAGTAAGAATAATTGGATGACTGAAGATATAAGATTGATACCCAATATATACAAAACACCATCTTTTATATCAAACCACTCAAACATAGATGGATAAATGGAATGAATATAAGGAATTGCGCTAAAAACAAAAAAATTGAGTATGATAGTAACAACTACGTTAGCAATTCTGATGGATGCAAAACGGATGGGTCTTTTTGCAAAACGAAGATATGCAAAAGGAATGGCTGTGATTATATCAAAACACAGAATTAGAAAAATAATGCGTATATATATGGGTTGAATATTCAATCCGAAATTGCTTAACGTTTGAGCTATCGGATGAATAAAAATGGTAGATAATAGGAAGAAAAGAAATGTGGTGGTGTAAATGCTTATCTGGGCAGTTGTAAATACTTTTTTTGGATTATCGTTTAAATTGGCAAAACGAAAAAATCCCGTTTCCATACCATAAGTCAATATCACCTGAAAGAGAGCAATCCATGCGTAAAAGTTGGTAATTGCGCCCATTTCCGCGCGGGTCTGTAAGGCAAAAGCCCAATATAAGCTGAGAATCCATGTTAAAAGCTTACTAAGAATTGTACTTCCACCATATATCGCGGTATCCTTTGCCAAGGATTTCATTCCACCTGCCATAGAAATATTCTTAAAAATTAGTTTGTCGCAAAATTACAACTATTTTTACTATGGTATGTCAGGTTTTTATCTTATTTCTACGTCTCGCGGCTTCCATCCACGGCTTTTATCCAGCCGTCTTTCTTGTGGCAGTAAACACATTCATTGGGTACATTTTCGTGCATCTGGGTATGCCCGCAGTTGGTGCATGAATATAAGATATGAGGCTCCGGAGACAAAGTTCGCTGCTTGAGGTAATCAGGCCAAACGGCAAGACCTGGTTTGATATTTTCTTCATCGTATAACAAAAGCGTGATATCCCCGTTTGTTTCTAATACTGCGTTTTCGATTTGTCCGAGATGAAAAATATGGTGACTACGAATACTCATAAAAAATTCGTCCGGAGCAAGTTTCTTCTTTTTCAAAGACTCTTCCGAGGCTTTACCGTGACGAATCACGCAAATAGGTTTGCCTTCGAAGACAGCTTCCGACTTCTCGGAATGCGTAATGACGAACGTTATCAACCAATAAATAAGAAAAACAACAGCAAACACTACCGCCGAATATACAATTCCAACTTCCTTATAAATCATAGGGTCTCCGGCGGCTGAACCTAATGCGATGATAATCAACAATTCAAAAATAGAAATTTGCCTGACGCCTCTCTTTCCCATAATCCTCAATCCCAAAAACAAAAGGACAAACATCATAGCAGTGCGCACAGCAATTTCCAGCAAAAAAGAAAGGTTCTCTTCACCAAGAAAAATATTTTGTATATTCATATCAAAAAATGTATAAAGAAATTGTGTATTTCTAACAACTTAAGAATGTCAATGTTCAATAAAAGCTATGAATATCAGACCCTCACCATTCCCTATTATTTATCTTTAAGGCATGAAGTCGTCAGAATTTGGAAAAAAAGCGTTTACTTTGCGCGTTGAATTGATACTAAACAAGATTTATGGCACAACAAGAAGACGTTTTTAAAAAAATCGTATCCCACTGCAAAGAATACGGATTCGTATTCCCTTCAAGCGAAATTTATGACGGTTTGGGAGCGGTGTACGATTATGGACAAATGGGTGTAGAACTAAAAAACAACATAAAAAAATATTGGTGGGACAGCATGGTGCTGCTTCATGAAAATGTGGTGGGAATTGACTCTGCCATCTTTATGCACCCAACCATCTGGAAAGCATCAGGTCACGTGGATGCCTTCAACGACCCTCTCATCGACAACAAAGACAGCAAAAAACGTTACCGTGCAGATGTATTGGTTGAAGATTATCTGGCAAAGTTTGATGATAAAATAAATAAGGAGGTAGAAAAAGCAGCGAAACGTTTTGGTGAATCTTTTGATGAAAAGATGTTTCGAGAAACCAATCCGCGCGTACAAGAAAATCTTGCAAAAAAAGAAGCCGTTCATCAACGATTTGCGCAGGCCCTGAATGAGAACAACCTTGAAGAACTCCGTCAAATTATTTTGGATTGCGAAATTGTTTGTCCTATCAGCGGCACACGTAACTGGACTGAAGTTCGTCAATTCAACCTGATGTTTGCAACAGAAATGGGTTCTACAGCCGATGGCGCTACCAAAATATATCTTCGTCCCGAAACAGCTCAGGGAATCTTTGTGAATTTCTTGAATGTGCAAAAGACAGGACGCATGAAAATTCCTTTCGGAATTGCGCAGATTGGAAAAGCTTTCCGTAACGAAATCGTTGCACGCCAATTTATTTTCCGCATGCGCGAGTTCGAACAAATGGAAATGCAATTCTTCGTTGCTCCCGGTCAGGAATTGGAATGGTTTGAAAGGTGGAAAAGCTATCGCATCAAATGGCATAAAGCCCTCGGATTTGGCGACGGTAAATATCGCTTTCACGACCACGACAAATTGGCACATTATGCGAACGCAGCTACCGACATAGAGTTTGAAATGCCTTTTGGATTCAAGGAAGTGGAAGGAATACACTCTCGTACAAACTTCGACTTGAGTCAACACGAACAATTCTCAGGAAAGAAACTGCAATATTTCGATCCAGAATTGAATAAATCGTATGTCCCTTATGTAGTAGAAACTTCTATCGGCGTTGACCGCATGTTCCTGACAGTGCTTTCAGGTTCTTATCAGGAAGAAACTTTGGAGGGCGGCGACACGCGTGTGGTATTGAAGCTTCCACCATTTTTGGCTCCAATCAAACTGGCTGTTTTACCATTGGTGAAAAAAGACGGATTGGCAGAAAAGGCACGCGAATTGATGAACGATTTGAAATTCAGCTTTGCCTGCCAGTATGACGAAAAAGACAGCATCGGCAAGCGTTACCGCCGTCAAGATGCGATTGGAACACCTTTCTGCATCACTATCGACCACCAGACATTGGAAGACAACACCGTTACCATTCGCGAACGTGATACAATGGAGCAAAGACGTGTTAGCATTTCGGAACTTGAAAAAGAAATATCCGCCAAAACAGATTTAAAAACTATCCTAAAACAAATAAACAACGAATGAAAACAAAGATATTTTATTTCGTAGCATTGTGTTTTACGCTGATGTTAGCATCATGCGATAAGACGGAGACTTTCAACGACCAATGGAAAAATGGGAACGAGGAAGCTTTTGAATTGACTAAAGCAAATCCTACATATTCGACTATCGAATCTCAATCAAAAGCAGGAAGCATTGCTTACAAAGTTATCAATAAGGGAACAGGTGAAGTTTCTCCGATATTCACTGATAAAGTAAAAGTAAATTATACAGGATATTACAAAAAAGACTGGACTAAAGGAGACACATACACAGATTCAGAAGGTAACTTGGTAAAAAACAAAACGATATTTGACTCTATCGAAAAAGATCAGTATTCTGAACTTAATGTAAATGGGGTGATAGACGGTTTTGCTACCGCTTTGCAACACATGAAAGTTGGAGATAAATGGGAAGTTTGGATTCCTTGGAAAATGGGTTATAAAGACAGGGTACAAGGAAATATTCCCGCTTACACAACACTTGTTTTTGAAATTGAGCTATTAGAAATAGTAAAGTAAGTTTTAGATTATAAATAGAAAAGCATTCGGATAATATCCGGATGCTTTTTTTATGATACAGAACAAGCTGATTGACCAGTGTTGTATTCAGTAGAGAAGCAGCATGCTACGTCTCTACTACAATCTTTGGGAGACTATCACAAACTCAAAAGAAAACTTTCGATAGCCTTCCGCACTTTCGAACGGTCACCGTTGAATTTGTTGACCATTATCGCGAAGGCGTAGTTTTTATCTCCATCCATCAGATATCCGGTATAGCATTGCACTCCCGAAATACTGCCGCTTTTCATGCGGATTTTATTTTCGTATTTCGAATCTTTGAGCATATTGCGCACGGTGCCTTCACTTCCTGCTTTCGGTAGAGAGTTGTAAAATGAGTCTTTTGCCCCGCTTTTTTGATACATGTAAGTAAGAATCTCACAAAACATTTGAGGAGTAGCTACGTTATTGGGAGCCAATCCTGAACCATCAAGCATTGTCAATCCATCAACCGTCACACCTTTTTGTTTCCAAAACTTTTCTACAAAGCCTGTTCCCAAAGTCAACGCGTCAGAATTTTTATTATTGTTTTGAGCACGACCCAGCGTGCGTATAAGGTGTTCAGCAAAAAGGTTGTTGCTGTTGACGTTCGTTTCTTTGACGATATCAGATAAAGGGCGGGAAGTGTGAGTAAAGATTTCTTTACCTATCACATACGAATTGCCGCCTTTTGAGGTTTGAAAATCATCCTTTGAAGTATTCGTATTCCGAACGTTCACTCCTACCCTCTTCAAAGCCTCCGCGAAATCATCTGCCAAGACTTTCCCCGGATTGGGTATATCTCCTTTCAGTACAAAATTCGATCTACCCGACGGAATGTCTCCTCTCAAAATTCTTTCATTAGAAAAAGGCATCCCATAGAAATATCCATTGTCTTTTCCTGTAGTATTCAAACGAAGATTTTTAATAATTTCCAAATCCCGAACGACAGGAGAAGTTTTTTTGATTACTGCATTCTTACCGTCAGAGGTATCCAAATATACCGACAGTGTATTGTCATAGATAGCAATTCCCGAGATGGTAGGCGCGAAGTAATTTGCCATATCTATCCATGTCCACTCAGGCGAAACACCGTCATATCCAAAAATATCATCCGCCACATACACATTCCAATCATTCTTAGCAGAACAGACGGCTTTGCATTTTTCCGCCCATTGTTTTAGGAAATTGTTACTTTCCGGAAATACTGGACTTCCTAAAGATGGATCTCCCGACCCTATTACCAAAATTTGATTAGGATTATTTCTATCAATGCCGACAATAGTTTTGTATCTGAAATCTGCACCTAAATTTTCCAGAGCGGTAGCCGTGGTAATAACTTTCATAATAGATGCCGTAGTCAGTGATTTGTCGGCGTTATATGATACTATGTTTGCACCTGTTTTCATATTTTTCACCAACACTCCAACGGTGGCATTTTTAATAGAGGAATTATTTATTAATCGGTCTATCGAAGATTGCGCAAAAACTCCTGCAACTACCACTGATAACAAAAGACTACATAACCACTTTTTCATAAAATCAATCCTTTCCTTTTTCTATTCTCTAAATGTACAAAAATAATAATTCAATCATCTTTCGAATGGCTTCAAAAAGCCCATTTTTCTAATCCCTTCTCTAACACATCAACTGACTACCTTTTTAATCCTCCTCTAGCTCATCATTCTTATTTTTTCTTTTGGTATCTCTGGTTTTTACTAAAATAGAATATCCTTTCGTGAATGTATTTACTTCGCTAACCAAACGTTGATAATCTTTTATCCCATACTGCCAAATAGCCAATTCAATACCTGTCATAAAATTGCGGATGGAATAGTTGATAAATAATTTCTTCTCATAAGTTTTCATTTTGACCCTTTTCGCTTTATCCGCCAATCTGGTTTTATCGAGTTTTTTGTACTCATCCCAAGTTGCGCGCAACTCTGCAATCATACTTTCAAAACCTAACCTATTGGCTGCGGCAAGAAAAGCATCATCTGAAACAAATTTTTTAATTAATTGCGACAATTTCTCATTGGTTGTTTTTCTGTTTTCAAGACTCAAATTCCGAAAAATTCTATAAAAGAAAGGTATAACCATATTTCGTTCCCCTTCAAAACCAGGCAGTTTTGCCACTTCTACTGCCACAATTTGACTGTTGAATGCCACGATGAGTCTCACAATTCTAACCCACAGTTTATCCATCTGCTCAGTCAACGGATGTGCCCCATACTTTATAACCATTGCATCCAAATCTGGTTTGCATTTTATCATTGCTTCATAATAACCATCCAGTTTCAAGGCTTTCAAATCATATTTATCAATGATTTTGATGAAACCTTTGGCAAAATCAGCAAATTCCATCTTGTATAGCTCCATAAAATCAAAGCTTACTAAATTTCTCATTTTTCAGTTATTTTAAATATTTTCTCATCAAATTACTTATGATAAACTCACCGTTATATCATAACACGCACTTTATCAATGTTAAGCTAATAAGGATACAATATTAAATTATTTAACGATATAATACAAATAATGATAATGAAATTATTTTAGGTATGCCTATTTATTACTCCTAATAATTTGGAGTTACTTTTAGGTATTCCTATTTATTACTCCTAATGATTTGGAGTTGCTTTTAGGTATGCCTATTTATTGCTCCTAATGATTTGGAGTTACTTTTAGGTATGCCTACTTATTGCTCCTAATGATTTGGAGTTTCTTTTAGGTATGCCTATTTATTGCTCCTAATGATTTGAAGTTATTTTTACGTATGCCTACTTATTGCTCCTAATCATTTGAAGTTACTTTTAGGTATACCTATTTATTACTCATAGTGATTTGAAGTTACTTTTAGGTATGCCTATTTATTGCTCCTAATGATCTGAAGTTATTTTTAGGTATGCCTATTTATTGCTCCTAATGATTTGGAGTTGCTTTTAGGTATGC
>DAMBHY010000001.1:101608-275283 GCA_032068765.1 Dysgonamonadaceae bacterium
TTATTGCTCCTAATGATTTGGAGTTGCTTTTAGGTATGCCTATTTATTGCTCCTATAAAAAAAGAGTGTATTATAGGTAATCCCATTGATAGTTGATTATTATTAAAAATAGTAGTTGGGATATTATTAAATTGGTTATATGATAATAGAAGTAATAAAAAAACTCCGTTTATACAAAATAAACGGAGTTGGTGTAATATAAATCAGACAGGGAAAGTTACTTCAGCAACTCATCAACACGTACAAACTGATATCCTTTCTTCTTTAAGGCGGAAATCAAATCATCGAGTCGGTTATAGAATTTATCTGTACGCAAGGGAGAAGTGCCGATGTGAGACAGCAGTATAAAGCCATTCAACCCTTTTTCTTGTTCGTAGCTTAAGATGTTATCATAAATGTTTTGCGATGAACGGTAGTTGCTCATATCGGGCGTGGTATAATCAGCGTGAGAAACTGTGCCCGAAGTAAAATTAATTAATTGCGTACCCATTCGATTGCTCCAGTTGCTGATTTGCTGATTATACCACTCATAGGGAGGGATAAACAATCGAGCAGCTGTTTTTATTCCAAGGTCTTCCATTGCCTGATAGTTATCTTTCAAATCTTTCTCAAAAGCTTCACGATTTATCAGCGTTTTAGAACGATTGTCCCAATCACTATACAAAAGATGTTTGTCGGAATGAGGACCTAAATAGTGTTTCTTCTTGAACAGTTTCTTAGTAAGTGTGGAATATTTGCGATAGAAATCGCCGGTCAAAAAGAAACTTCCTTTGACGCCATGCTTATCTAATGTTTTGATAATCCTTTCTCCCCCATCGGCAAATTCGTGTCCTGTAAATACCAACGCAATCTTCTTTTCATCTTGTGCACCGCGTACAATGCCACCTTCCACGTACTGAAACTTTTCATTCATTGGTCTGGTATTGGCTTTTGAAGAAAGATATCCGAGATAATAAGTCAAAGAAGCAGTTCCGTCCATGGTTGGTTCGTTGGTAGAATAATCGGCATAGTCATCGTGATAGACCACATAATCAGACTGAAAAGGTGCGTAAGTATCTTCATTTGCCAGATAAATACCTATCAGACTTTTATAGATGGAGGTATAAATAGGTCCGTCAACGATACCACCCGTAATAGGCATTTTGTGCAAATGAGTTAAAGCGGAATGTGGGTCAACGGGAGTATCTCCATGGTCGGGATAACCCACAATCATCGAAGTTCCCCACGGATTGCAACCCAGCAACCAATCACGCATAGCTGTTTCTATTTCGAGGAAAGATGTATCTCCTGTAGCCTCTGCATATAATCGACATTGAGTAATGAATCCAACAGTGAGGTTATTAGAACACCAGATAAAAGGAATACCGTGCATAAAAGCATTTCCTTCTGCACGTTCCTTTACGCGCTGGATTCCTGCTTTCATATTTCGGATAAATTCGGCCTTTGCTTTGATATCCTTATTTTGGTTAGCGATGTGATAATTACCCAAATTAACAAATGGATACCACTGATAATGACGTGCCGAATCTGCCCCCATCCAAGGAGTTATCGGTTCAAGACGACCATAGTTTACTGCATCTTTCAAGTAAGACGTTTCTCCGGTTGAATGGAACAATTGAGAAGCAGCCAACTGCATATCATCCGCCCAGTTATCCTCTTCATAAAAATAAGGTGAAGAGCCGGGTGCTGTCTGACTAACCCCAGGATTTGCTGCTCCATTCTTATATGCTTGCCTTGCTTTGTCTTTCAACAGATTGGCGTAATCGGGATAATATTTAGCTAATAACTTTGCACCTAGGGAAAAAGATGATGCATATTTTCCCAAAGTTGATGCCATCCCAGTACTTCTGTTCTTATACTTTATTATGCCTTGTGGTTTTGGACTTACAAAATATACCGGACGCTGTTTTCCTTTGCCCCATCCATAGTCTACTTTCTGCTCGGCTGGGAGTGTAAATCCGGCATGGTCTCTGTCGTCTGCCAGTTGATTAAAATAGGTAACAGAATCGGGATTCATTTTTACCAACCAGTCTAACCCCCATTTGGCTTCGTCAAGTATATCAGGTATACCGTTTGCACCTTGCAATCCTGCAGCGTCATATTTATCACCAAAAGATTCGGGATGTTGCGAATAAGCAAAAAGCATCTGATATACAGCATTGGCAGAAGTTGTAACATATTGCAGATAATCGGAAGCGTCGTGCCATCCCCCTGTTGTGTTATAATACAAACCATTTCTCTTTCCTTCCGGATCGCCCACGGTAATTCCATCGTGCACATGACACGAGTCTTTAAGGAATGGATTGTAGCCACAACGCTGCTGACGCATATATTTTAATGGTATATCCGCAGCATCTTTGTAAATATCATTGCCTATTTTGAATATAGGTGATTTGATGTCCCCTACCTTTATATAATAAGCACCTGTCTTTTTTAATTCTGAGAAATTCAATCTCGCTGTGTTTTCAAAAGCCCACAATCTTCCATAGTTTTTCACTTTATCCACTGAAAGCACAACACTGTTAGTTGCAGCCTCCACTACCTCGAAGGTTGATATTGGATTAATAGATTTACTTACATATACGGCTACTTTCACATCGTCATTTAAATAACCGACTTGATTAACCCTTATCCACGAATTCTGAGAATGAACTGATAGAAAAGAATTTACCAAAAGAATGATAAATACAAAACGTTTTGAAATTACAAGTTTATCCATGCTTGACTTTTATTATTGTTTTATGAAGAGTGTCTACAAATTTAGTCATTTTAAATGTATCGCTGAACTTATTCTCAATCCGATTTGTTGAGATTCGAAATACAATGTAATGAAATACGGCTTTCTTTTTTTCGTCTTAGGATTATTAATTACTACAAGTGGATATGTTTTTGTTCGTGGATATCAGGCAATGCGTCCGTCTCCTATCGTTCAAATCATTTTTACTGTTTTAATGATCCTTTCCTTTGCATGCTTTTTGCTAACTTTTTTGTTGCCGGAAACCTTTGATAACGGATTTGCCCAAGCAATTCATTTTGTAGGATACAGCTTTATGATTTTTTTACTGTATCTTTTTATGGCAGTGTTGTTGATTGATGTTATAAGAGTTATCAATCACTTTGGAAGTTTCATTAAAAATATGCCTCGTTTTCGATTTATTAGTTTCAGCATTAGTATGGTTGGTATTATTGTTCTGATGATTGTAGGTAATTACAGATTCAATCATCCACAGAGAGTGGAGTTATCTATCAATTCCGATAAACAGAATACGGGAAAGGAATTAAAGATAGTTGCAATTAGCGATGTGCATATAGGAACGTCCATCGACAACAAAAGACTTTCAAAATATGTACAACTAATTAATAAAGAGAAACCCGACCTTGTACTTATTGCAGGAGACTTGATAGACCGCTCTATAGAAACGGTTATTCGAAAGAATATGGATAAAAAGTTAAGGGAAATTTTTGCACCGCTTGGAGTTTACGCAGTTTTAGGAAATCACGAATACTATACCGGAAATTTAAAGGCAGTTACTGAATTTTACAATAATTCAAATATAAATTTGTTGAGAGACAGTACTGTAAAGATTACTGATAATTTGTACCTGATAGGAAGAGATGATCACTCAAACGCCTCAAGAAAAAGCGTAAAGCGGTTAGTCGATTCCATTCCTGAAGATGCGTCTACAATTTTGTTGGACCACCAGCCAAGAGAATTCTCTGAAGCAGTTACATCAAATATTGATTTACAAATCTCAGGACATACTCACAGAGGTCAAATTTTTCCTGGCAATCTAATAGTCAAAAAAATATTCGAACATCCTTATGGATTCAAAAAGATAAATAATACCCACGTCTATGTTTCTTCTGGTTTAGGAATTTGGGGACCGCAATATCGGATTGGTTCACAATCTGAATATTTAATGATAAGGTTTAGGTATTAAAAAAACAAGCTGCAAAGGAAATTTGCAGCTTGTTTCTAGTTATTTATAATTAATTGCTTCTGAAGGTGAACTCTCTTTATTATCCACATTTATACAAGAAATAATATAAAATCCCTTTTCAGAAATAGGTATAGAGTTATTTTGTGTAATACTTATAACTTTTCCCTCTTTATTAGTATCTGAAAAATGGTACACCACAGCTTTTAAGTTTTTAGACATTTCCCATTTAAGTACATTGTTTTCAATTCTGACATTTGTCGGTACCATTGGATCAGGAGCAACTTGTCTTCCTAAGAATGGTATTACTCCAGGATATTTATAAATATTTGATAATTTATCTGTAATACCAATCTTATTAAATAGAATAAATCTCGCACTATACATAGCATTACCAACAACTTTAGGTTTTGCACGGGTTAAATTAAATTGTTTTTCCAATTCTGTAGTTGATTGAAATGAAGAACCTGCAGTTTCATCTCCAAACTTATAATATCCATGACCAATCATTAAAGCTGCCTTATAATTATATTGGCTCCACCATCCTAAATTAGTTTGAAAATCGTTATATTTATTACCAATCTCTTGATATAATTGAGGCATAACTACATCAATCCAACCTTCTTGACACCATTTTGTTACATCTGCATAATGAGTGTTATAGTTTTCATTTTGATTTGGAGCAGGCGAAATAGAGAATACAACCTGTGGCTTATTTGCAACAATGACATCATGAACTAACTTTATTGCTTTATTAACATTGTCTCGACGAAAATCTTCGATAGTTGCAAAACCAGCTCCATATTTTTTATAATCATCAGCATCTGAAACCTGAACTCCTGAAACTGAAGTAACAGGATAAAAATAATCATCGAAGTGTATTCCATCAACATCATATTTCACAATTAAATCCTTCACTATATCTCCCAATCTTTGTTGTACTTCTGGGATTGCTGGATTATAAATTTGAATTTTTTCATGATTGATAACCCATTCTGGTTTTATAGAAGAATGTAATGCAGGAAAGGACTGTGATGATGATGCTCTAGTTCCGATTCTGTAAGGATTCATCCAGGCATGAAACTCAATATCTCTCTTGTGAGCTTCATCTATTAAAAATTTCAACAAATCATAACCCGGATTTTTACCTCTTTCTCCAGTTATATATTTACTCCAAGGCTCATAGGGTGAGTTATAAAATGCATCTCCCATAGGTTTTACTTGAAAGATAACAGTATTAATATTCAAACTTTTAAATTTCTCCAAGTATTGAATATATTGATCTTTTTGTGCTTGAATATCATATTTTCCCATTGGCCAATCCAACTCCCAAGCAGTGGTAATCCAAACTGCTCTCATTTCTTTTTTAGGAAAAATAAAATTATTAGTTGCAGGGGGCTGAGGAGGATTTATTATTTCTTCTTCTCCTGGCACTGATTTGTTACAAGATATAACAAATATCGAAATCAATAAAAGATAAAGCAGATTATTTTTTTTCATAGTCGTTCTAATATATATTACCCAACTCTCTCTCAAGAATGGAAAAAGTTGGGTAATTAATTATCTGTTAATAAAATTAGTCTTCTAAGGATTTTTTAGGTACTTCAATTAAAGCAAATCCTGCATCGTTTGAGGCTGTATAAAGCATTAATGAAACATCTTCTCCCTTTTCATTTTTTGTAATATAATACCCTGTTTGAGTTGATGGAGAGGTATTAACTCCACCTCCAATAGAATATTGTAACAGAGGTTTTTTATCACCTTTTTCAAATAATTGTAATGCTTCAACAGTATTTGCGCCCTTAGTTATATCATATATATATAAAACAGCACTGCCTGACATTCTAGGAGCCGTTGTCATCATCAAATATCTTTCACCGTTAAAGGTAAATATTCTTGCATCTGAACCTTGCAGATTAGGTGTTGTATCATCTGATAATGTATATAGAAGTCCTCCATCTTTATTGACAACATATATCGGTGCATAGAAACTTGTTTGAAGATAATCATCCGTTTTTTCTACACGATTCATGCTCATACCCATAGTAATACCTTTTTGAATAGGCAAAACTTTAACTTCAGTAATTTTAGTGAAATTAGAAACTGTAAAACGCGTTATTTCTGTTGCTTTATTATCTGCAAAGAAAATATATCCATTACCATTTTCATCTAAGTTTGAAGACATATTATCTCCATGTCTTATGCCCATTCCTGGATAATTTACAGGATCATCATTGAAGATTAAAGTAGATTCAGCATTAGGATCTTCTCCCCAATGATAAATTTTCATTCCGTATTTACCCGAAAGATTTGCAATTAGAGTATGACCTTTATGTTTGCTTCCAACATTTACAGGAAAAGTACCTCCGGCAACACCTTTTAAATTCAAAGGAATAGGATTAATCACATTCTTTTTTAAATCTTCAACTTTTAAAAGATGAGAACCACCTGTTGCACGAGTAACTATCAGCACATACTCTCCATCAAATCCTGATCCACGGGTAAGAGAGGATTTAAATGTTTCGTACGTAGGGTTACCTAAATCATTTCCTGAATAATCATAATACATTGCTTTCTCCCAATCAGCTCCAAATACAGGTATATTCAATCTCAAAGTAACTGCATATTCTCTAAATCGAGAACCATTAATCACCTTAATTATAATTTCTTTTCTATCTTTATTTTCCTCAAATACAAATGGATAAGTTTCTTTATCTAATTTAGCACCATTCGACATCTCAGCTTCAAATCTAATTGCGGAAACGTCAGTACGAGGATCAATTCTGGGGAATTTTACAGTTTTAGTATTTTCATCAATTATACCTTCGAGAACTGTCTTGCCATCAATTCCAGCATTCAATATTTTAATTGATTTCAATACTACTTCATCAGTAGAATCCACATTTGAAGGAAGATTATCAGAACATGATATAAAAAATATCATTGAAAGTATTCCTCCAAATACCAATATTTTATTGATTATATTTTTCATTTTAATAATTAATTTATTTTATATCTTAATTCAATTTTGTGGCCATCCAATGGTTTGATCTAATTTATATCCTTTACTTGCATAATCATCTATTTGAGTTTTACCAACTGGGGCTAAATAAGGATTTACATTCAATTGATTTAAAAAAGGTTGACGTCCAAATGTTCCTACACTTTTATAAAAACCAACCATTTTAGCATTATTACCACCATTGTAAGGAATAAATTCACCTTTCAAATTTGCTACAGAAAATTTACCTGCATTAGCTGCTGTTAATTGATCTTTTGCTTCTTTTGGGAAGTTAACCCATCCTCCGCATAATAGATCCCAATTCTTATCAGTATCCATATATTCTAATTTAGACCAACGTTTCAAATCAGCAATACGAGAATATTCAAAGGCAAATTCCATACGTCTTTCCCTACGAATTTCCCAAATTAAAGAAGAAACATCCGCATCTTTTTCAGGGTCATTAGGTAAAGCACCCAAGTTCAATGCTGCAGTTTCAGTTACACCCATTTCTTTAGCTTCTTTGGCAATAGGTCTCTTACGAAGTTTATTAATTGTATTATCAATATCTGCTTGTGAAACAGCTTCTCCTCCAAGAGTAGCTAATTCCGCTTTTGCTTCAATCCAGTTTAATAAAACTTCAGCATATCTAAGGACAGGATAATCTGTTCTGTTATTAGTACTTGTAAACTCAGAAGGTGGAGCATTCCCCTCTTCAACAGATTTAGCGACACTACGAGGTAAAAACTTATTAATATACCAATACGAACCTTTATTCTTAGGAGTCGGCTTATCATAAAAAGATGCTTCTAAACGTGGGTCGCGAGTTTTAATCATAGAAGCTAATTCAAAATTTGTTGCATTAGCAACAGTTGAATTTTGCCAAGCTTGACCATCATTACAGATAAAAGCTTTTAATAAATCTGCCGTAGGTCCATAATTTACAGCCTCTGACAGATTATTATAAGAAGCAACACTATGAGTAATGCCTACCGCGGGGTCATAATGACGATAAAGAATTACATCTTTATTACCTGCTAAGTTTTCAGAAACGAATAATGATCTGAATTCTGATACAATATCATATTTACCGCTAGCCATTACATGATTACCAGCCATCATTGCCAATTCTAAGAATTTCTTAGCCTGTGCATTATTTTTATAATAGTATTTTTGCCAAGTCCCTTCTGTCAATGCAAGTCTTGTTATAAAACCAGCAACAATATCTTTGTTTATATTCATTGGTCCATCATTAAGTCTCACATTTTTTAGAGCATAAACCATGTCATCATAAACAGCATTCATTACTTCGTTACGAGGAGTACGTGCCTTGTAAAGATTATCTAAATCATCATCCTTCAAAACAAAATCGTAATAAGGAACATCTCCATAAGCAGTTACCAATTCAGAATACTCCATAGCTCTAAGAAAACGGCCAACACCAGACCAATGATTGTATGCTTCCTGACTTAGAACATTCTTCATTCTGTTTTCAACTCTATCAATCATTATGTTAATAGAACGAAGTGTTGACATGCCCCATATTTGACTGTTAGGCACCGCACGGGTAAAATTACCTTGTGTGCCATTATGTACAATATCATCACTAAAAGTAAAGCCTGTTAATGGAGCTGAACCGTTAGACCATCCAACTCCATAACCAACAAAAAACATAGGATAAAATTTATTAGCATAAAGTCGAACATTTGCTTCTGTTGTCCAAGCAGTTTCGTCATTTTCTTGAGTCAATGGCGGTCTGTCTAAAAAATCATTACAACTGATGAACAATAACATCAGAGACATAACCAATATAGGAAATTTATTATATTTCATTTTTTATTAATTTAATAGTTAAAGACTAATTTGCAAACCAACTGATGCTGATTTAAAACTTGGGTTGGATGTACCTGTTCTACCTAAATTATAACTGCCATCAGTTCTTAACATTGATATGCCGGAAATAGCTTCGGGATCAATAGGAAGACCTCTTAATTTATCAAAAGTAACAAAGTTCTCTAAAGACAAATAAACACGAGCTTGATTTAAACCAACATAGTCAATAATATTTTTAGGGAAAGTATAACCTAAAGTAATATTTTTAATTTTAAGATATGCCATATTCAAAAGATATCGACTTTGAGGTACCATCACAAAGCCACTATTAGCTCCACTTAAATTCCAAGCACGTGGATAAAAAGCATCTGTACGATCCTTTTTCCAGAAATTTTCTGCAATTGCCTGAGGCATTGCTCCATCTTTTACATGGAAACCTGGAATAGCTAATTGACCTGCACCCCAAATTTGTCTTTTACCTACACCTTGGAAAAATACAGAAGCGTCAAAACCTTTGTAATCTGCACCTAATCTTAATCCGTATTCAAATCTTGGAGTAAAATTACCTATTACGACACGATCTCCATGATCTCCGTAAGTTCCTTTACCCGGTGTAATATAACCGTCACCATTCACATCTACGAACTTAACATCTCCAGGAGCTATTAACAATGTTTGGTTACCATCTTCAAAATAAGTTTGATAGACAGGGTTGTTACCTGCTAATTGGTTTGTACGCTTAGGTGTTCCTTCCCAAATAATAGTTGTTTGTTTGAAATTTCCTTCTGCATCATACACGAAGTCTTCCTTTTGATACAATCTATCTGTTACATAACCATATATATCTCCATATCTTTTACCGGTTACGAATGTATTATCCACTAACCTATTTTCAGGAGCAATATTCCAGTCTGCGGCTCTTGTAATGTCTGTAATTGCATCATATACGTTTGCATTTACAGTAATACGCAGACCATTGTCAAAACGATGATTAAAATCAGCCGCAATTTCCCATCCTCTTGTTCTCAAGTTTCCATAATTACCTTGTGGAGAAGAAGCTCCATAAGAAGAAGGTAGAGCCTGACCGGCAATAATCATATTTTTAGTATCACGTTGGTACCATTCGAATACAAAACCTAATTTATTATTAAACATACGCAGATCTAAACCAAGGTTAAATGTTTCTATATCCTGCCAAGTAATTCCTGCAGAAACAGGATTAGGTGTACCTAATTGAAAATATTGTTTTCCATCTGCTGTTAACCAACTATTTTTGTCAATATCCATCATAGATAAATATAATGAATTTGAAACTGATTGGTCACCAATAGACCCCCACGATGCACGTAATTTAGCAAAACTAATAGTACGCTCTAATGGTTTGAAAAAGTTCTCATTAGACATAACCCACCCCGCAGAGAATGAGGGATACCACTTCCAACGTAAGTGAGCTGGAAATTTAGAAGTAGCATCATATCTAAGATTACCCTCAACTAGATATTTATCCATAAATGAATAGTTTATTCTACCAAAGAAACCTACTTGTGAGTCCCAATTTGTACCACCACCAACTGTTTCAGTACCAACCGCAAAATCAAATTGTGGATTCAATTCATTTATTAACTCTGTTTTATTTGACCAATGTGAAGTCCATTTATAACTTTCAACATTTGTTCCTAACATAAACTTGAATCGATGAATATCTCTTAAATTCAAGTTATAGTTAGTAACCGCATTAAATGTTTTTTTGTCTGAAATAAAACTGTTTTTATAATAATAGGTTTTATCTTTAGTTTTTATATCAACTAAAGGAAATCTGTATGCAGGTTTGCCTCCATCTTGAGTTACAGTTCCATTTTCATCTACATAAATTTGATTTCCGTTATTATCTAACATTGCAACAGGTGTATACCAAGGTTGTCTAGCCGTATATGTTGGCATAGATCTTGTAGTCTGATTTACCTGAGTAGTATAAGCATAATCTGCTACAACGTTCCAATCTTTAGTGATATCAATAGTAGACCCAATAGATAAATTGGTATATCTGTTATTATTAATTGCGGTGTGAGCTTGTTTGGTATCAAAATATGGATCACTGACAACTTCACCATTTTCTAATGCTCCCGTTGGGAATAAACGACTCCATCTGTAAAGATATAACCATGGGTCAGAACCAAATCCAAATATAGCATTAGGAAATCTCTTTTTGGAATCAGTATACATTGCTCCACCTCTAATCGTTAAAAACTTATTTAATTTAGTAGAGAGTTTTAGACTTCCATTCAATCTTGTATAATCATCATTCGTAGCAGGTTTCATCATACCATTTTGACCTAGATAACCAAAACTTAAGTTATAAGTCGTCTCATTTCTTTTACCATTTACTGACAAGTTGTGATTTTGAGAAAAGGCAAAATTTTTAACCATTGCTTCCACTGGGTCATAAATACGATATCCATATTTATCATTACCGTCAAAGAACCAGTCTCTTCCATATACTACAGGATCATTATATTTTATAGAATTACCATATTTTTGTTGCCATTCTTTTACTTTCTCAAAACTTTCTCTGTTGACTCTCCAAAATCCACCAGCTGGACCACTTTGTTTCATATTTTCATGTGCTTCCAAAGTATATTCCAAACCATCAATACCTGCAATCTCAATTTTCTTAAATGGTGCTTGCCAAGATAAATTATTAGAATATGTAATGTCTGTTCTTTCAGTATTCGCACCTTTCTTAGTAGTAATTAGCACAACACCAAAAGCAGCCTTTGCTCCGTATATGGAAGAAGAGGCAGCATCCTTCAAAACAGAAATTGATTCAATATCGTTAGGGTTTACAACTTGGATACTTGGCACTTCCACATTATCTACTAAAATAAGAGGGGTACTACTACCCATAATAGAACCGATTTGACCTCTAATCTTCATAATTGGATCAGAACCTACCTCACCACTTGGTATAACTACAGACAAACCGGGGATAGTACCTTGCAATCCACGACCGGCATCAGCTACTGGTCTACTCGCTAGAACCTCATCGACTTTCACACTTGACACAGCTCCGGTCAAATTAGCTTTCTTCTGTGTTCCATAACCTACAACTACCACTTCGTTAAGAAGTTCAGTATTAGATTGAAGAACAATCTTCATGTTAGCCGATGCTGATACTTCCTTAGTTTTCATTCCAACATAAGAAACTACCAACATAGATGAGCTTGGTGCTGACAAGGAGAATTTTCCGTCAATGTCCGTTGAAGCTCCGGAAGTTGTTCCTTTTACTAATACAGAAGCACCGATAACAGGTTCTCCCTTTTCATCTACCACTATCCCTCGAATCTGCGTCTGAGAGAAAGCCATTCCTATTGACATAAAGAATAGGAATGCGAAAATTTTTAATCTTCTTTTCATGTTTAAATCTTATTGTTTTTTTATAATAAGTGTATTTTACACGGCAAATTTAGCACAAAAATTTTAAAGACGGTTAACAAAAATAAAGATTAACGTTTGTGGCGTTGTGGATGCATATTGTAGAATGTTTGGCCTAATATCAGAAGTTGGTATATAAAAAAACGCCCTGAGAAAACTCAGAGCGTTTATATAGTAATTTTAAACTAATTAGAACATGTAACCTACAGAAAGGTAACCGTTTTGGTTTTTAAGAGTTCCTGCATTTTCAGGAGCAATATTTACTAACCCAAAGTCCCAACCTAAGCCAAATACGAATCTGTTATATTCAAAGTCAGCTCCAAGTCCTAGGCCAGCGTCAAATCTGTTGAGTCCATTATCAGTAAAAGTATCTTTTTTAATTAATTCTTTATCATTTAATGAAACTTTAGTTTGGCCACCAACTGCATAGGCAATATATGGACCTGCATGTAACACAAAACGAGTGCTAGTTGCAATAGGTATCTTATATGCAAAATGCATTGGAACTTGTAAATAATACATATTTTGGTTAACTTCACCTGTTACACTCATGAATGAACCTGTGTATTTAGCACCTTTAGTAGTGAAATACAAACCTGTTTGGAATGACATGTTTGGCATAAATTCATAATCCATAGCTAAACCTACATGTCCGCCAGCTTTCATATTTTTGTCTGAATATTCATCACCATAAACATTAGACATATTAACACCACCTCTGATACCAAAAGATGTTTGTGCGCTAGCAATAGATGCTACCATTAATGCTACTGCCACTAAAGCAAATTTAATTTTTTTCATAATCAATTTTTAATTTAATAATTTAGTTTGTTCAAAAAAATTTATAACTAATGTGTTGTTGTAATATTTCTAATTATTCCTTTTAAAAAACATTACAAAGTTATGTCAGTAAACTAATCTAAATTCTTTTTGTTCTAAAATTTCCACCATTTAATTGGTTATTTAACTGTTTTTCGTGCATTACGCCTCAACACTTAACGGTTATTCACAATATTGCATCATTCAGGAGCAAAAATAATGGTGGAAAAAGAATCATTTTTCCATATTTTGTTTGCCGAGTTTAATAAATCTTCTTTTGAAATGGCATCTATTATTCCCAAAGTTTCATCATATGTCTTTAAATCCCCTTTATGCAAAAAATTCTTCACCATTCCTAAAAATAAATTCTCCTTATTTTCACAAGAAATGGCAAGCTCTCCTTTTACTTTTCTTTTTACAACATTAAGTTGATGGGTAGATAATGCTCCATTCTTGAGACGATTGACTTCCTTATATATAATGTTTTCACATTTAATCAGATCATCCTCATCGCAAGAGAAATAGATATTGAAAACGCCACAATCACTATAAAAATTTATCGCTGACT
Source organism: Dysgonamonadaceae bacterium (assembly GCA_032068765.1). Classification (GTDB taxonomy): domain Bacteria; phylum Bacteroidota; class Bacteroidia; order Bacteroidales; family Dysgonomonadaceae; genus DAMBHY01. The sequence goes on from DAMBHY010000001.1 coordinate 115,200, forward strand.
CCACGGTATAAACCAAACCAAACTTCTCTCGCAATGCAACATTCAATCGACTGCTCATATTTGCACCACCCAACAAATGATTGAGCAAAACTGCGTTATAGCGCTCAGGATGATGAAAGCCGAAAATTGGATTTCCCATCATACAATGTACCAGCGATGTCGATTTCTTTACTTCCACTCTTTGGGGAAGTAGATTTAAATAAGGTTTTGTTCTACAGGTTAAGTGATGAGTTGCAACATGAGGAGTATAATAGATTTTTTCTGCATACTTCACTACCTTATTAAACGGATTATTGCCAAAATAGAAAAACACCATATTGGACGGTGTATATTGGCGGGCAACAAAATTTTTCAAAATATCGGTATCGATATTTTCCAATGACGCCGTATCACCTAATATATAATGTCCCAATTCATGATTTTTGAAAATCAAATTCTCAAATTCATCATAAATTAATTCCGATGGTGCATCATTATAAGAATTTATCTCATCCAAAATTACTTCTCGCTCTTTCACTATTTGAATTTGAGGAAATGTGGAATGAAACACCAAATCTTCCAGCAACTCCATTGCACGTTGATAATATTGACTGAGAAAGGTGGCATAAATAAAAGTTTCCTCTTTAGTGGTAAAAGCATTTAAATCCCCTCCCACATTTTCCATTCGCGAGACAATATGATGAGCTTTTCTCTTGTTCGTACCTTTGAACAGCATGTGTTCGATAAAATGCGCTGCACCAAATTCATCCGGATTTTCATCACGCGTCCCTGCATTGATGGCAATACCACAATAGGTAATATCAGAGGGATAGTTGCCATACAGTATGCGTAATCCGTTTGGCAACGTATAGGTTTCGTAGGAGTTGTTTGTCATTTAGTCAAATAATAGGCACGCTTGGCTGGGGGAAGTTTTTCTATTGCGTAGCGAAGCATAGTGCGTGGCATTTTGTTGTAATAGGAATCCAGAAAATAGGTAAGAATCACAATATTCTTCTTGCCAACTTCGCGAAGCATCCATCCTGTAGCTTTATGCATTAAATCGTGCGGATGTGTAAGGAACTTTTCAGCAAGCATAAGGGAGTCTTTGAAATCATGATTCTTTATAAATGACATTGTCGCGACCATTGCTATTCTTTGCTCCCAAAGATTTCTGCTTTCTGATAATATATATAGAATAGAACGGTCTTTTTTATCATTCAGCCATTTCCCCAGAATATTATAAGCGGTAATATCCACTAAATCCCAATTGTTGATAGCAGCGGTGTGTTGCAGATAGAAATCCACTATTTCTTTTTTACCGTCATCTGTCTTCCTATTGAAAAGATGTGTAAGCAAGATAAGCCCGCAAAAGCGGCACTCATGTATTTTGTCGTTCAATAATTGCTCAATATCTGATAGAGAAATTTCTTTAACGTACTTTCTAGCGATAGCACGTGTTTTTGGAACGGTACATCCCGCGAAGATATCACCTTCAGCATATTCACCCTTGCCGGTTTTGAAAAAACGCTGAAGAATGATCGCTTTTTCGGGACTTGACGCTGCTACAATATCGTTTTTAATGGATTTGGCTATCATTAATTTACACGATAAACCTCATAATCCTCACCATAAAAACCGAGAATATTACGCCCCATCTCTATGGACATATTTATCCTGTCTTCTACCGTGCGACTTCCGGCATGTGGTGCTAGAAGTACATTATCCAGTTCGAAAAATTCGGGGTTAATTTTGGGTTCGTTTTCGAAAACATCCAGTGCAGCAGCAAATATTCTTTCTTCTCTCAATGTCTTGATTAATGCATCTTCATCTACCATAGCACCACGTGCAGTATTTATGAAAACTGCTGTCGGCTTCATCATTGCAAATTCCTTTTCACCAATCATTTTGTGCGTTTCGGGTGTGTAGGGGGCATTTAATGATATAAAATCGGAAGTTTTCAAGAGAGTTTCTAAATCTACCAGCTTTGCATCATATTTTTGTTCGATTTCTTTATTAAGTCTGCTTCTGTTATGATACTGAATCGTCATTCCCGAAGCAACAGCTCTGCGTGCCACCGCCTGTCCTATTCGTCCCATTCCAATAATCCCGAGTGTTTTGCCATGAACGGGGACTCCGGCATCGCCATAAACTCCCCAGCTAACGCCTTCAGAGGTCCGAATTTTGCGATCGTAATATCCGATTCTGCGTGCTGCGCCCATTAAAAGTCCAAATGCAAATTCAGCGGTAGGTTCCAAAACAGAATTTGGCAGATTTGTTACAGCGATTCCTAGTTGAGTACAATATTCCACATCGATATTATTGAAACCAACTCCGTAATTGGATACCAACTCGAGCTTTTTACCTTTTTCTAGAATGTCTTTATCGGTTTGAAAACTGAAATTTGGAACAAATACTTCATAGTCTGCAATGCGTTCTATCACTTCTTCTTTGGTAAAATAATTTTTATCTACGGGTGCGGTTATTTCAAACTTATCTTTCAGTTCAACCAATCCTTCCGGTTTGAAACGATATGCCAATAGTATTTTTTTCATAAGTACGTATTTGTTTGAGTTTATAATGCAACGAATTTAGTAATTAAACGCTTAAAAAACAAAAAAGCGAGTCTCTCAACTCGCTTTTTTGCTCTTCAGGTTGGACTTGAACCAACGACCCTCTGATTAACAGTCAGATGCTCTAACCGACTGAGCTACTGAAGAATTTATTCACCCATTAAAACTTTTCTTTATTTTGCTCTTCAGGTTGGACTTGAACCAACGACCCTCTGATTAACAGTCAGATGCTCTAACCGACTGAGCTACTGAAGAATTTTACTTTTTATTTTCAGAAAAGTGATGCAAAAGTAGTACAAATTTCCGAATAAACAATATCTTTGTAATAAAAATTTAGCAAAAACTGCGCAAAAAGCGCTATTATACAAATCTAAAACAAATCAAATAAGTTATGCTTTACGATGTAGCCATTATCGGTGCCGGACCCGGAGGATCAAATGCAGCTGAGTATGCCGCAGTAAATGGTCTCTCGGTTGTTATTTTTGAAAAAAATTCAGTAGGTGGCGTTTGTTTAAACGAGGGTTGTATTCCTACTAAAACGCTTTTGAACTCAGCAAAAATTTACGACAAGATACGTGACGGAAAAAAATATGCTGTAACTGCAAATGATATCGAAATCGATATGGGCAAATTGATTGCCAGAAAAACAAAAATCATCAAAAAACTTGCCGCAGGCATCAAAATGGGATTTCGTGAAAAGGGCATTGAATTGGTGGAAGGAAATGCAGTTTTCACACTGAAAGATGAAAATGGGAATTATGTTGTATCATGCAACGAAAATACATATACAAGCAAGAAATTGATTTTAGCGACCGGCTCCGAGTCGGTTGTTCCACCAATAAAAGGAATATCCGAAACAGAAATCTGGACTTCACGTGAAGCCTTAAACAACAAAGAAATCCCCGAAACTCTTACTGTTATCGGCGGTGGTGTTATCGGGATGGAGTTTGTTTCGTTCTTTACAAGTTTGGGCACGAAAGTGACAGTTGTGGAAATGATGCCAAAGATTTTGGGTGAAACGGATGAGGAAATTTCTGAAATGCTCATGGCGGATTTCAAGAAAAAAGGCGTTACTTTCTATATGAATACTAAGGTAACGGAAGTAAACAGCACCACTGTTTTCGCAGAAAACGAAGATGGAAAAATAGAAATTCCGTCGGAAAAGATACTTTTGAGCGTCGGTCGTCGTCCTGTGCTGAATGATTTTGGGTTGGAAAACCTGAATCTTGAACATTTCCGCTCTGGTTTGAAAGTGAACGAACACATGCAAACATCTGATCCGAATGTTTACGCCGTAGGTGATATTACAGGTTTTTCATTGTTGGCACATACCGCATCTCGCGAGGGTCAAGCAGCGGTAAATCACATCCTCAACCACCCCGACAAAATGCACTATAATGCTATTCCCAGCGTAGTGTACACTCATCCCGAAATTGGAAGTATCGGCAAAACGGAAAAGCAACTGGATGCCGAAGGCATAAAATATTCTGTAAAGAAAGTTCCGATGGCTTTTTCAGGACGTTTCGTTATAGAAAATGAAATGGGAAATGGTATTTGTAAAATTATTTTAAACGAAAACAAAGAAATTATTGGTGGTCACATTTATGGAGATCCCGCTTCAGAAATTATTGTAAATGTGGGTATAGCGATTGAGCAAAAAATGACTGTTGATCAATTCAGAAAATTAGTCTTTCCTCATCCAACTGTTAGTGAAATTGTGAACCTCGCACTTTTTTAATTACTACTAAATTTGGAATAAAATTAAATAGTTTTTTAGAGCAAATATTTTTTATAATATTATTACAAATTACTTAATTAATTACTCCTTCTATTAAGAATCTTTAATTATTAAAATCAATATTTAACGATTTTAATAATTAAGAATATGTATCTTTGCTAATAAATTAAATCTTATAAATTGATGGAAATATTATCCAAAAAGAGGAAGTATATAAAACCGTTAATAGTAGTAATGGATGTAAAATTGGAGCAAAACTTTTTACAAATTACAGGTTCAGGAAATGCATCTGGATTTCAAGATGGTGGGAGTTTCTAATTTAAATTAAAATGAAAACATATCTTTTTATTTTATTCGCATCTATAACATTATTAGTAGGATGCTCTCATTCTGAAATTGATAATGTTGGTCCAGTTACAGAAGAAAAATTATTGACCATTACAGGATATACAGAACAGTTACCTGAAACACGTGTAGTTTATTCTGATGAAGGGCTTTCTTCCCAAGCGGGTACAAGTTATTTAAATGCTGGAAGAATTAATATTAATTTTGAAAGTGGAGAAATCATTGAATTTACTTTTGCACAAGGATCAGTTTATAAAAAAACCACAGGAACAGTTAAAACCGGTTCAGTAGAAGCGACATCTGACGGGGGAAGTAAATGTCAATTTACAGTATCAATTCCTACAGGAATCAACACATCTATACCTTTTGATTTATATGCAGTATTGGCAGGGAAAAATAATGATAGTAACAGTAAGGGTAATTATATTGATTCTGCCGACCCACGATATGTATCTCAATTTATTGATTTAAATGGAAGTTATCCTGATATTAATGGTAATAGGACTAACGATTGGGTAGACAGTCGTGAAGTAGCTGACCAAATTATACAAGTAGCTTCACTAAAGGGAATTGTTTATAAATCCACCCAAAATGAGAATTTTATAAACTTAAGATTTCGTCATTTAGGAGCATTACTTGCTTTTGTTATAAAAAATGACGACAATTACTATAGAGCTCGCTTGCGGTTCGATAAACTTTATATCGAAGACACTTCTCAAACACAATGGATATATAGTCCCACGGCAAAATATAATTTAATAACAAATATGTGGGAAGGGAACAAAACATATCTGGCTGATTTTTTTTATATTAATAACAGTTCTTGGTATAATAGATGGTATAAATATGTAGACTATGGTAAAACATGGCCAACCTATAGGTGGGTTGTTCCTACAGGTACTGCTCCTATATCTCTCAAGCTATCAATGGTAAGAGATAATGGATCTACTTATTCAACAACTGTAACTAAACCCCTTAAGCCCGAAGTTGGCTATCGTTATCGTATAAATCGAAGGTGGGTATTTGATAGCAATTCTCGCAATTATATTTTTACAACTACATTATAAAATGTAAGTCCTTGAAATTTGTAAATCAAGGACTTTTTTATTTTAAATCAAGAATAAATAATTGAATATAAAGTAAATTTATTATGCAGCTTAATATATATCAAATAGACGCTTTTACCGATAAAATATTCGGAGGAAATCCAGCCTGTGTAGTACCTTTAGAGAATTGGCCTTCGGATGATTTATTGCTTCAAATAGCCAAAGAAAATGCTGTTGCAGAAACTGCTTTTTTTATAGACAAAGGAGATAAAATACATTTGAGATGGTTTACGCCCGAGGTCGAGATGGATTTGTGCGGGCATGCAACCTTGGCAACCGCTCATTGTTTGAAAACAATTCTCGGTTATCAAAAGAATCCTATTGTTTTCGAAACTTTAAGCGGTGATTTGATTGTAGAAATCGAGGATGATATATATTCTTTGAATTTTCCTTCACGAATGCCAACACCTACCTCACTTCCATCTTCAATAAAAGAATCTCTCAACATCCAACCACTGGAAGTTTTTAAAGCACGCGATTTTGTTTTACTTTATGAAAATGAAGAAGATGTTCAAAATATCCGCATCGACCGCCAACATTTTGACACTATAAATTTGGGAACAGGCGGCGTAATTGTAACTGCCAAAGGCGGAAAATGTGATTTTGTGTCGCGTTTTTTCACACCGCAAGCTTCTATTTTAGAAGACCCTGTGACGGGTTCGGCGCATTGCTCGTTGATTCCTTTTTGGGCAGAACGCTTGGGAAAACAAAACATGACCGCCATCCAACTTTCTGAAAGAAAGGGATTTTTATATTGTGAAAACAAATCAGACAGAGTAATTATTAAAGGTATGGCAAGAACTTATTCGCAAGGAAGTTTTTGGACGGAATAAATTACTTATCGTTATTTTGCAATTGCTTCTTCCCTATCAACAAAAGTATTGCGATTAATATTGAAGCAGAAAAATTTATTATTTGATCTTGCACAAATGGATTGTCAAATAAAAGGTATCCATTGACAAGACCTCCTGCTAAAAATAGAATAATTGCAATCCAACTCCAACTGAAACCTTTTGCGGATTTCCTTCTTAATAACAGAGTCGCAGCAAATAAAAATAGAATAAAAACCAATATCAAGCCTATTCCGCAGATTCTTGCAGTGATATTGGAAGCCTAAATTGCAGGTTCAACGTCTATTGAATTCCATTCAAAATGAGCAACAAACCGCCAAAACCTCTAAACAAGCCAATTAATATCATCAAGACGGATGCAATGGTTATAAAAATGTTTCTCTTCATTGGGGTTCAAATCTATATTTAAAACAAAAATAAATTATATAATTGGAATATTTTTCGGAGTAATTATTAAGATTTTGTTAAGATTATTTCAAACCGAAAACAAGCTAATAATTCATATTTGGTACAATTTTCCCAACTTTTTTATAACTTTGATTTATAATCACAAAAAGCTATAAATCCTACAAAAAATGATTTTCAAATTTATTCTTCGTACAGACGAAGCTGCAAGTTTTAAGAGAGAAATTCAGATTGACGGCGATGATACTTTTCTGGATTTTTATAACACCATATTAGCCTCAACCAATATAAGTAAAGAAGAAGTTTGTTCATTCTTTTTGACAGACGAAAGATGGCGTAAAAAACAGGAAATCACTCTTATAGAAATGGATTCTGATTCTGATGAAGACATTTTCTTGATGGAAGAAAGTGTGTTGAATGATTTAATTGAAGATGAAAATCAAAAACTTCTTTTTGTATTTGATTATCTTCACGAAAGAATGCTCTACATCGAACTCGTCGAAATTATTCCCGGAAAAAACCTGAAAACTCCCAAAGTTACAGTTTCCGAAGGAGATATTGAAGAGTTGAAAGAAACTCCTGTTGAAGAAGTAAAGACGCCAGCCAAAAACATAGATACAGATGAAAATTTCTTTGGAGATGACGTGGATTTGAGCGAAATAGACAAGGAAGGTTTTGATGGTTTTTACGATGAAGGCGAAGCTGAACCATCGGTTGATTCCGAAGATTTGTATTGATGGAAAAAACTTTGCTCGTCTTGTTAGGACCTACGGGCGTAGGCAAAACAGCGTTGAGTATCGAACTTGCCAAACGACTAAAAACCGAAATTATATCTGCAGATTCGCGCCAGATTTACAAAGGAATGGTGATTGGAACTGCCGCTCCTACATTAGAAGAAATAGATGGCGTGACGCACCATTTCATACAAACTATATCACCAGAAACTTATTACAGCGCAAGTGAATACGAGACAGATGTTTTGAATTTATTGACACATCTGTTTTCAAAGCACGAAATAGCAATTATGACCGGCGGCTCTATGATGTATATTGACGCTGTGTGCAAAGGGATAGACAATATTCCGACAATAGATGAAACTTTGCGAAAAAAACTCTACGAACTATATGAGTCTGAAGGAATTGATCCTATCAGAAGTCAGTTGAGAATCTTAGACCCTGTCTTCTACAATCAGGTTGATTTAAAAAATCATAAACGTGTAATCCACGCTTTGGAAGTTTGTCTTATGTCGGGAAAACCTTATTCTTCATTAAGAACAGGGAATCCAAAGATAAGAGATTTCAGGATAATTAAAGTCGGACTTACTCGTTCTCGCGAGGAACTTTATTCACGCATCAATCATCGTGTTGACAAAATGGTAAAAGATGGTCTAATGGATGAAGCTAAGAAATTTTATCCGTTACGTCACCTCAATTCATTAAATACCGTCGGGTATAAAGAACTTTTCAACTATTTCGATGGAAATTCCACAAAAGAAGAAGCGATTGAAAAAATTAAACAACATTCACGTAATTACGCCCGCAAGCAAATGACTTGGTTCAAACGCGATAAAGAAATCAAATGGTTTGATTTAACAAACCAAATAGACCAAAAAACGTTATTAGAACAGATAATAGACTTAACACGCAATTAATGGCACTTAGACAATCTCAGGAACTCAAACAATCTCTCAAACTTTCTCCTCTACAAATCCAGACCATAAAGTTGATTGAGTGCAATGCGCTTGAGCTTGAGGATAAAATAAAGCAAGAAGTGGAAGATAATCCTGCCATTGAGTTTGCAAATCTTTCAGAAGAAAATAAAGAGGAAGATAATGATCCTGAAAGCGTTACTAACCAAACATCCGAAGAAATTATATTAAATGATTATATTTCCGATGACGATATTCCCGATGCGCATTTAGAAAATTATTCCAATAATTCAGATAAACAAAATCAGATTTTTATCTATCCTGATTCCGGAAATAATCTTTCAGAATTTCTTTTCAAACAAATCGAATTGCAAAATTTTGATGATCACAAACGCATTTTAGCAGAATATATTATTGGAAATCTAGACGAAAGCGGATATCTTGAAAGTGAACTTTCTGCTATCGCAGATGATATATTCATTCACGAAAATATAGAAGTGAGCACTCTAGAACTTGAAGATATGCTCTACGAAATTCAAGATCTTGATCCAGCGGGAGTTGGTGCGAGAGATTTGCAAGAATCGCTTCAACTTCAAATGATGCGTCGCGAAAAAACAGAAGTAAATCAATTAGCTCTCAAGGTTCTGGAGGATTATTTTGAAGAATTTTCAAATAAACATTATGACAAAATCATCCGACAATTGGATATTTCGGAAATTCAACTGCAGGCAGCAATCGCAGAAATCCTCTCTTTGAATCCCAAGCCAGGAGGTTCAATAAGCAATTCGATAGATAATTCACCAACCGATATTACTCCCGACTTTATCGTTGAAACTTTTGGAAATGAAATTGTAGTTTACCTCAACAATCAAAACATCCCTTTATTGACAGTCAACAAAGATTTCACCGAAATGATGAAAGGTTATCAGAACAATAAAGAAAGTATGTCTTCTGATGACAAGCAGGCATTGATTTTCATGAAACAAAAAGTAGATGCGGCAAAGTGGTTTATCGACGCTGTCAAACAACGTCAGACCACTCTTACGCGAACCATGCAAGCAATAGTTAATTTTCAATATGATTTTTTCTTATCTGAAGATGAATCAGACCTGAAACCAATGAGACTGAAAGATATTGCGGAGGCTACCGGCTACGATATCTCTACTATTTCTCGTGTAAGTATGAGCAAATATGTGCAAACCAATCAAGGCGTTTATTCTTTGAAATATTTTTTCTCTGACAGAATGCAAAATGACTCTGGGGAAGACGTTTCTACGCGAGAAATAAAATCCTTTCTAAAAAAAGAAATTGAAAAAGAAAATCCAGGCAGTCCTTTAACAGACCAACAACTTACAGAAATTATGAATAAAAAAGGCTATCCGGTGGCACGGCGCACAGTTGCTAAATATCGTGAACAGCTAAATATTCCCGTTGCCCGCTTGAGAAGAAATTTTAACTTTGATAATAAATTAGACTCCACTACATAATGAAATCTTTCGCGCACGTCATATCAAGTGTCTTTCAGCCATTGCTCATGCCGGTTTACAGTATAGCACTGCTTTTTGTATACACCTATTTCAGACTTATTTATTCAAATCATTTTTTTGGAGTAGTTTTGCCGGTAATTATTTTTTCTTTTGCAGTTCCTGCAGCACTTATATATTTAATGTATCGATTCAAACTCATCTCAGATTTGTCATTAAAAGTTAGAAAAGAACGATTTTTACCATATATCGCAACATTGCTCTCTTACAGCATCATGATTTTCTACTATGCACGAATGCAGATGCCTTTGTGGTTTTTAATGCTTTGCAGTTCATCTATTATTGTGATGCTGATTGCAACCATTATTACGATTTGGTGGAAAATCAGTGCACATATGATTGGAGTTGGTGGCCTTGTTGGAGGAGTTTTAGGTATTAGTTATTTTGTTGAAGGCACTAATCCTTTCCAGATGTTTATTGCTCTTTTTATAATTTCAGGCTTGGTGGGCACTTCAAGGTTGATATTACAAAGACACACTCCCGCACAAGTATATGCCGGTTTCGCTTTAGGTTTTGCAGTTACGTTTTGCAGTATGGCTCACTGCCTGATTTAAAAAATTTATTACAGCAAAACCATTTTGACAATCAGAAAATTTGAATTACTTTTACAACAAAATTTAAACCAATTAGAAAAATAAATTATGAATTTTCCAGAAAATTTAAAATACTCAAATGATCATGAATGGATCAGAGTAGAAGGTAACGAAGCTTATATCGGAATTACAGACTTTGCACAAGGCGAACTTGGTGAAATTGTTTATGTTGACGTAGACACTGTAGGTGAAACTAAAAGTGCAGGTGATGTATTTGGAAGCATCGAAGCAGTTAAGACTGTATCTGACCTTATGATGCCTGTAGCAGGTGAAGTTTTAGAAGTAAACGAAAAATTAGAAGATGCTCCTGAAACTGTAAATTCTGACCCTTATGGTGAAGGTTGGATTATCAAAATCGCATTGGAAAATGCTGAAGAGGTAAATAATCTAATGACTTCTGAAGCTTATAAAGCATTCATTGGAAAATAATTAAATTTTAAAATACAGATAAAGGGAGTACTATTTTACAAAAATAGAATTCCCTTTTTTTACATTCACAGTTATGACACCACTCGTTAGTATAATTATGGGCAGCACTTCCGATATGCCCGTGATGGAAAAAGCAGCAAAGTTTTTTGATGAAATGCAGATTCCTTTCGAAATCAACGCACTGTCTGCTCACCGTACTCCCGAGGCAGTAGAAAGTTTTGCAAAAAATGCGAGAGAGAGAGGAATAAAAGTAATTATCGCCGCCGCTGGAATGGCTGCACATCTTCCCGGAGTAATTGCCTCAATGACAACAATTCCCGTAATTGGGGTTCCTATTAACGCCTCTTTGGATGGAATGGATGCTCTGCTTGCAATAGTTCAAATGCCTCCTGGAATTCCCGTTGCGACAGTAGGAATTAACGGCTCACTTAACGCAGCTATCCTTGCTTTGCAAATGATTGCTACAGGCGACGAAAACATGCAGCAAAAACTAATAAACTACAAAGAAAGTCTGAAAGACAAAATCACCAAAGCAAATAAAGATTTAGCGGAGGTTAAGTTTAATTTTAAAACGAATTAAAATCGTAAATATCCGTTATTTTTACTAAATGCAGACTAATATGGAAGATATGCCGATTGTATCCGTTATTATACCTGTTTATAATGGGGAAAAATATATTGAAAAATGCCTCGAAATGATGGCACGGCAAACCTATGCCAATTTGGAAGTTATATTGGTAAATGATGGATCAACCGACAATAGCGCGGAACTTCTCGAAAAATCTCCTTACAAAGTGATTACTCACGACAAAAACAAAGGTCTCTCTCAGGCTCGAAACACTGGAATTGATGCTGCAAAGGGGAAATACTTACATTTTTTGGATGTGGATGACGCTATCAATGACAACTATTACTCCAATATGGTTTGCGCTTTAGTAGAGACCGACGCCGACATTGCGTTGGGAGGAATGGTGAATGAGAGAAACAAATCGAAAACTCAAAAATTTAAGAAAAAATCAGTTTACGTTTCCACAAAAGACAAGATGCAGGTTTCATACGTTGGAAAATGGGGCTTTGTGTGGAGATATGTATTCAAACTCGATTTCATAAAGAAAAATAATTTGAGATTTGAAGTAGGAAGATTTATAGAGGATTTGATTTTTTCGGTTCCAGCTGTTTATTTTGCAAATAAAATTGTGACTGTTCCCAATACAGAATATTATTATTCCTATTCTGAAAACTCGATACTGACAAACAAGGATAAAGATCACGCACTCAAGCGAAGAAATGACAGAAAGCATGCTCAGGAAAAGATTCTTCAATTTGCAGAAGAGCATAATTTTAAATTACCTGGCGTGAATACCGGGAAAATAAAATATATTCTCACGAAAATAAAAAATAAGATAATTAACTAATAATCTTTACTAAAGAAAATGGATATAGATTTCGTAGTGACATGGGTGGACATGGACGACCCAAAATGGCAGGCAGATTTTGCAAAATACAGTGGTAAGATTGATAATTCGAAAAATGAAGTCGCAATATCCAGATTTCGTGATTATGGATTACTTAAATATTGGTTCAGAGGTGTTGAGAAATTTGCACCTTGGGTGCGAAAAATTCATTTTGTAACGTGTGGACAAAAACCAGAATGGCTGGATGAAACCCATCCAAAACTGGCATTGGTAAATCATACCGATTACATTCCAAATGAATTTTTGCCCGTTTTCAATTCATCGCTCATCGAACTTTATCTCCATAAAATACCCGATTTGGCAGAACATTTTGTGTATTTCAATGACGATTTCCACATCATCAACCATGTGTCACCAGAGCGTTTTTTCAAAAATGGATTGCCAAACGATATAGCCACTTTTAGAATAAATCTTGGAACAAGTCTTTGGGCAAAATGTCTTAAAAACAATATAAGGATAATCAATCAAAAATTTGACAAAAAAGAAGTTTTTAAGCGCGACCACGACAAATGGTTTCATCCATCATATGGGAAAAAAGCAAATTTGAATAAATTGCTGCGCTCTTCCAACAAGTTTTACACATTGCGCACGCCGCATAATGCTCAACCCTATCTTAAATCGACTTTTGAAGAAGTGTGGGAATACGCAGGAGAAGAATTGACGCGCGTATCTAAAAATCGTTTCCGTAGTCCGGAAGATTACACGCAGGAATTATTCAGAACATGGCAAATTTGTCGTTCTAATTTCAATGCGTACAATACTTATCAGGACACCAAAATGTTTCCACTAATATTAAAATCCAAGAAAGCAATTAAAGCAATTAATGATCAGTCATACAAGCTGGTATGCATTAATGATAACCAACATATACGCAATTACGAAAAGGTAATGTCGGATATAGAAAATGCATTTGAAAAAATTCTTCCGGAAAAATCCAGCTTCGAGTTGTAAAAAATGCAAACTTTTCTATATGTTTAGCGTTTCATCATTAAACTCTTATTAATAAAACAATCAAATAATAAACACTAAAATAAAAAATTATGAAACGCAGATTAACAAACGTATTTCTATCACTCCTTGTTGTATTGGGGTTGGGTGGATTGAGTTCTTGTAGCTCTGACAACAATTACGACAATTATGATGAAATACAGCACATGATTGATCAATCATTAAATGGTCAATGGACTATTGTAAATATCAAGATAAATAAAGCAGACTGGAATTGGGTTCTTGAAGATAAAAACAAACCCGAAATGGGAGGTCATTATGAAGCTACTGCTCAATTACCTGAATTAACAGAAAATATTTATAAAGAAGGTGCAGTTTTAGGATACATCATTTTACCTAACAATGTTCAAAAACCACTTCCTTGGATAAATACATATTCTACAATTGTTAATAACCAAAACATAACGTTTTCTGAAACTATTAGTTATGATGTACAATTTGTTGCAGGTAAACAAAGTAATGTATTATTTACAATAAAAGATTCAGACTTGGCAAATGACCAAAATGCACCTCAAGATTACAACTTTAAAATTGTACTCATTTGGTAATTAGATAAACAATGGTAAAGCGTCCGCTACAATAAAAGAACTACCGCCGATGAAAATGAAATCTTTTTCGTCGGCGTTTTTTTGTGCAGCTTCTACCGCTTCTTTCACGGTTGGATAAGTATTACCGTCTAATCCGAAAGTGTTTGCAAGCATTTTTAAATCCTTTTCAGGTAATGCACGCTCAATAGATGCTTTAGTAAAATAATACGTGGCATTTTGGGGCATCATTCCTAATACTTTTGAAATATCTTTATCATTTACCATTCCGAAAACGATATGTAGTTTGTCATATTTTTCTTGTGATAATTGCTCAACAATGTATTTTATGCCGTGAGAATTGTGTCCGGTATCGGTAACAATTTTAGGATTTTCCCCTAAGATTTGCCAGCGTCCTGTAAGGTGTGTAAGATTTACTACGTTTGCAAAACCTTTTGCGACAATTTCTTTTGAAATATGATATCCTCGTCTATTCAATTGTTGGATGGCGGTAAGCACGGTTTTTGTGTTTTTTTGCTGAGCAAATCCTCCCAAAGGATTGATTACGCCATCAAATTCTCCACCAGCAATTTTCCAACCCTCAGCAACTTTTTCAATCTTTCCGATTTCTTCATTTTTATCAGCAAAAATGATAGGAGCGTGCATTTTTTCCGCAGTTTCTACAAATACATTTTTAATCTCAGCATCATCAGCCTCCCCTATAACGACAGGAGTTGACGGCTTGATGATTCCCGCTTTTTCACGGGCAATTTTCGGCAATGTATCGCCCAAAAACTTCACATGATCGAGACCTATGTTGGTGATAATACTCAATATGGGAGAAATAATGTTAGTACTGTCTAATCGTCCACCCAATCCTACTTCTATAATAGCAATGTCCACTTTTTGTTCAGCAAAGTATAGGAAAGCCATCTCCATGCTCAATTCAAAAAATGAAGGACATATCGGTTCGAACGTCTCACGATGTTTTTCGACGAAATCAACAATAAAATCCTTATCAATCATCTCTCCATTCACACGGATGCGCTCGCGAAAGTCTACCAAATGAGGAGATGTGTACAACCCTACTTTATATCCAGCAGTTTGCAATACTGAAGCTAAAAGATGGGATGTAGAACCCTTACCGTTTGTTCCTCCCACGTGTATAGTTTTGAAGCGGGTATGCGGGTGATTGAAGTATTTATCCAGTGCTAGACTATTGTCCAGTCCTTCTTTGTAGGCCTTCTCTCCTACCCTTTGGTATTCGGGCAGTTGAGCGTATAGATATACTAATGTTTCTTCGTAATTCATAATTGACGAGGTTGTATAGTTTAAATAAACAGTATTTAAAAATGCGTAATGCAGTTTGTAGGCTGCACCACGCATTTAATTATTCATTTTTTTAAATTCTTAAATTTCTAATTTATTTGTCATTCCAGGTTGGCAATACAGAATATTCCTGTGAATAACGAAGATGTTGGTTTACGAAGTTTTCGTCATAAGAAATCTTCACGTCTGTAATCTTTCCGTTCTTGTCAGTTACGGGAGTGTAAATAGGATTTACAAATCCGCGATAAGGTGCAAGATTCAGTTTTGCATATCTTTCCAAAACTTCTTTGTGAAGAACAGGGTCCACTTTCACTGCATATTTCTCAACTAAAGCTTTTCCGGCAGCATAATCGCCAGTAGATTTGATGCGCTGAATTTCAGCCAAAAGTTTTCCGAACAATTGGCGAACCTTAGCGTAGTCATTCACTACTACGAAAGTTTTTCCGTCACGTTTTTTCAATTCTACTACATTTTCTGCTTTCCCATTTTCGTATACATAATGAGCGATAAGCGCACGGTCGCGCATGTGTGCTTCTTCAATATCTTTTCCTGGTTGAATTCGTGTAAGCTGTGTCATTAAACCATTCATCAAGAAACTGTAATATTCTGCTTTATACGCTTCAGGGTCAGGAAGAAGTTTCAAATCCATCATCTTTTTATCACCCATATAATACAATCCAAACAAGTCGGCACGTGCTTCTTCGATAGTTGAACCGTTTTCTTTTAATGCACCGTCCATCACGCCGGGCAACATTTTACCAGAACCGTGACCCAAACATTCGTGAAGGTCGGTATGAAGGTTGTTGGTCAATGATGCAAATTTCTTAGCCCGTTCTCTTTCCACATCACTCCACATAAATTCTTCGCCGAAACCATTGCCCAAAGATGCTTTGTCATAAGCTTCAGTAATGTTTTCGATGGTTACAGATTTAGAACCGTAATGAGCACGAATCCAGTTAGCATTTGGGAGATTGATTCCAATAGGAGTTGATGGATAGCAGTCACCGCCAAGCATGGCCGCAGTAATTACTTTCGCTGATACTCCTTTCACTTTTTCTTTTTTAAATTTCGGGTCGATAGGAGAATTGTTTTCAAACCATTGCGCGTTTTCGCTGATGATAGCGGTACGTTTGGTGGCTTCTATATTTTTAAAGTTCACGATAGATTCCCATGTAGCTTTCAAGCCAAGAGGGTCAGCATAACTTTCGATAAAACCATTTACGAAATCAACAGTTGACTCCAAATCCTGAACCCATTTGATAGAATAATCGTCAAATGTTTTCAAATCGCCGGATTTATAGAAAGAAATTAACGAATTGATAACTGCTTTTTGTTTATCGTTTTCAGCAACTCCCGCTGCTTTTTCCAACCATCCAACAATGCGTGTGATAGCTTCGGAGTACAAGCCACCTACTTTGTAAACTTGTTCCTGCATTTTTCCATTTCTCATTACAAAACGGCTGTTGAGGCCGTATGAAATTGGAGTGCTGTCATTAGGATTTTGCATTGCAGCGTAGAAACTTTCCGCTTGTTTTTGGGTAACTCCATCGTAGAAGTTTACTGCAGAAGTTTTAACCACATCTACGCCCGAAGCCTGATTTGTACGTTTGGGCATCACATTCGGGTCAAACATTACCGGAGTGATTTCAGCAAGGAAAGCATCCACAGATTGACCTGGTCTAACGGGAATGCTTTCAGGTTTCAAAGCTTTTACAGCTTCCGCGAAAAATTCTTTTGAAAATCCGGGAATGAATTTGTCTTCTGAATAATGGTGGTGAATACCATTTGCCATCCAAATACGTTTAAGATAAATCTCCAGATTTTTCCAATCTTGAGAATTTTTGTCGCCTTTGTATTCAGTATAAATATTTTCCAATGTGCGGCGGATTGCCAGGTTGTATTTGTTATGTTGGTCGTAAAGAATATCTCGTCCTTCTACCGCAGCCTGAGAAAGATAAAAGATAAGTTCTTTTTGTTGTAAAGACAAACTTTCGAAGCCGGGCACTTCGTAACGAAGAATTTCTATATCGGCAAAACGGTCCACCTTGTATTCAAACGCAGAATCCTTAGCGGTATTTTCAACCGTTTCACTTTTTTTGTTGGTACAAGATGCCAACAGACACAAAGTTGTGAACATACAGATAATTTTTTTCATAAATGTTTACGCTTTTCTTTAAGATTATGTTTTAGTATTTAAGCAATACAAATATACTCAATAATACCTGAAAACGATAGTTATCAGAGGAGATTTTGCCATGTCGGCGGGATTGGAACCATTCATTCCTTCGGGAATCGGCTGGTGTAATTTGTTGAAATGTTCTATCCAAAATGGTTCAGTTTTTCCGGTTTCTTTATTTTTAAAAGACATTTTGAGCGGTGCAAATATTGGATTTTGCAACGAGTCTGTAAATGCAAATCTTATCAACTCACTGCAATAATATGCATCGTTGTTTTCATTATAGGCATAATCATAACTCTTTCCCGACTTTTGCTCTGCAAAATAAATGGCTTTTGAAAGCATTACTTTGTCGAGCGATTTGATTCTGCCCACTGCCATGTATGTTTTATTGTTTTGCGATAGGGTTTTATCCTTGAAATCTTTGAATGAAGTCCGAACAACACCTTCGGGAGAAGTTGCCTCCCATACCCATATTTTACTTCCAATCTTTTCCACAAAACCCACGTGTGAAAATGGAGTTTCCATCTTCGTAGAAGTACTATTTTTAATGGCGTTGGTAAAATTAGTATTTTCTTTCCCTACAGTGAATAGTAAATCTCCCGATCTTGGGGTAAAATGATTCACTTGACATCCGCATAAAGCAAATGAAATGAAAAAAAACAAAAGGTATTTATATAACTTTTTTGTCCACATACCTTGAATTCAAAATTTTCAGAATACCCATGTAATCGAGTCTAAATTTGACCAAATCGCCTATGTTATATTCTTTCTCTTCCTTGCCGATTTCTACAACTATCATATCTGAACTCATGCCCACAATATGAAGATTTTCATCCATCAAAGTGATATGCTCCTGATCAACATCCAGAAGGCCGATGTCAAGAATGGCACGTTTGGCTTTTTTACCGATTAAATTTTCGTCAAACTCAAATGTTTTACCTTCAAGATTTGTTCCAGTTTCACCTGTTGGGACCATCGGTTTTTCTTTCAGTTCAATAATCTCGGCGTATAGCAAAAAAACATCGTTTTGCATTTCGGGAATAACGGAGTCGTTGTAAACATCGGTACCCAAATATAGCGTCTCTCCCACTCTGAAATGATTGACACCTTTGGGCAATCTGTCTTGAAAAATTAATGGAATGGTGACGGACGAACCTCCAGACACATATTGTAATTTCTTATTGAATTTTGCCTCTATCAATTGTGCATATAAACTGAGTTGTATCAATTTATCGTGATTGGGAAGAATACCATAAAGGCACGATAGATTAGCTCCCAATCCCACCACTTCTATATTTTTCATCTGAAAAATATCTTTGTAGAATGCCACAAAATCGTCACGCATCACTCCTTCACGCAACTCACCCAGCTCAATCATCACAATCACCTTGTGAATTTTGTTCTGGCGCTGCGCCTCTTCAGACAACATTTTTATAGTAGCACGATGAGTGTTTACACTGATATCAGCGTATTTAACTACGCCTTTAATTGCTCTTTTTGCAGGAGGTTTTATGTAGATTGTTTCAATGTCGGGTCGGATAGATTTAATGGTTTTCAGATTCGAAACGCGCGAATCACACACTTGTTTTATGTCGAATTTCAATACTTGTTCCAGGAAAAGCGTATTTCCACAAAGCATTTTTGTAACCGCCGCCCATTGTATTCCTTTTTTGTTAAATAAATCATTGAGATAATTAAAATTTTCTTCTAGTTTCTTCGCGTTAAGTGTAATAAATGCCATATGATTATTTCTTTAGGCGCATCTCAAGATACTTATTTGTAAATCCTAGTTTTTCGTATAAAAATTTTGCAGGATTGTGCGGTTCTACATGCAATGCGATGTCACCTTCGGTGTGGTCAATTGCATATTTCATCAGGCGTTTTCCCAGACCTTTGCCTCTGCAATCAGAATGAGTTGCAATATACACCAAAATATTTTCAGGAATATATTTTTTCATTCCGGTCTGGTTGATGATTACCGTTCCCACTACATCGCCTTTTTGATCATACATCACATGTACCTGTCCTCCGTCGGAGTCTGTTTCTTTAAAAGCATATTGTACACATTTTTCGATATCCTGACGCGGGTCTCCAAAATTCTCTAAATGCTTGAATAAAAAGTCGATAAATTGTTCTCTTTCTTTGTCGGTTGGTTTGTTTTCAGGTGAAAACGTTTTGATTAAATGTTCTGTTTTTCTAATTTCCATATACACAAATATAGTTAAAATTTTTAAGGATTGCAAATTATTCGTGTTCTTTTTTCGTACAAAGATGTTCATTTTCGTACTATGTTTAAAAAAATTTTCTATTGATAATCATAGTTTTAAATACCTTGTCGCGACCTTTGTTATAATAAAAGCAAAAAAATAATATCAAAATATGGATAGAAAGATTCCAACAGAAATTCTTCGAAAAGAAAAACAAAAAAGTTATTGAAAATCGGAGCGATTATATTGGTTTTTATCGGCACTGTACACACACCTCTGGACAGATTTTTTAAAAGGTTTTGAAAAAACTCAGTTACAAATAACATTTTTCTTTCATTACCGATTGTAAAGTACATTCAAAATCTATTTGAATACAATAATTTTTTGAGAATTTGGGAAAAACTTCGAAAATTGGGTTTCTTCAAAAAATAAAATGTGAAAAACAGCGAAAATCCAATTTTCTCGTACGTGAATTTGCGAAAAATAGTGTTTTTCCAGTTTCCTCATACGAGAATTTGTAAAAAATAGTGTTTTCTCAGTTTTCTCAAAAAATAAAATGTAAAAAACAGCGAAAATCCGGTTTTCTCATACGTGAAAATGGGAAAATTGGTATTTTTCTCATTTTCTCAAATCGGAATTGTCAATTTTCGAAGTTTTTCCCAAATTCTCGTTTTTGATAACAAAAAAATATCCCTGATTGAAAAAATTTAAAAATAATGTAACGGATTCTCCTTTCACATCGTCTAATATTTATAGAAACCATCGAAGTAGAATAAACTTAAAACAAATCAATATGAAGACTAAGCATTTATTTTTGACGTGTGCCTTTCTTTTGGCAACAATTTCCATTCAAGCGCAAAGCAGAAACATAGTTAGACAAAAAAGAATTGTAGCGCCTTTCTCCGCAATAGATGCTTCTGGAGGTTGGGATGTGATTATTCAGCAAGGAAACCGTCAGGAGGTGATTATAGAAGTGAACGAGGACCGTCTAAACGAAGCGAGAACGGAAGTGCGAAACGGAACACTTCATATTTATTCTAAGAGCAAAAACAGAATAAGGACTATAATTGGCGGAAGAAAAAATGTAAAAAAGGCCTACATCACCGTTACCAATTTGAGAAGTCTTTCCGCTTCCGGAGGAGTAGATATTGATTTTAAAACGCCTTTGACTGCCGACAATTTTGCCATTAAAATGAGCGGAGGAAGCAACTTGAACAGACTTACCCTAGCTTGCAAACTATTTTCGGGCAATTTTTCCGGTGGTTGTGATGCGAATGTTCGTTTTACAAGTGTAAGAGATTTGCAAATGGATGCAAGCGGCGGTTGCGACGTAGTTTTATCGAACATTTCCTCAGATAATTGTAGTGTGAAAGCCAGCGGAGGTTGTGATGTAAAAGTTAGCGGAAGAACAAATAATTTGACGCTTTCCGCATCAGGTGGCGTGGATATCCACGCGAGCAAACTAATTGCCAAAGGTGTTAAAGCAGATTGTTCTGGTGCTGCGGATGCCAGTGTTTATGCCACAGAATTTATCGATGTTAAACTTTCCGGAGCCTGCGATTTTGAGTGTTATGGTCATCCGAGCAAGGTGATAAAAAATATTGACAAATCCTCTTCTTTGAGGTTCCGATAAATATCATGAAAGAGTCTATTAAATCTCAATAATAGACTCTTTTTTATTTACTTTGAATTTTAAGATTTATGAAATTCGAGTTTCATGGAAAAAGGCTCATAAAAGTATGAAATTTACATTTTAAGCATAAAATCCTTATAATGCTCCAAAAAAGAAGCGTAAATAGGATGCTGACTTAGAATACGGGCATTACCTACCAAGAACATTTGCTGACGCGCACGGGTAAGCGAAACATTCAACTTTCTGTCTACCGTCCCTTCACGATTGAGATTACAAAGGAAATTCAACTGATAAGGTTTGCTCACGCAAAAAGACAAAATAGTAATGTCCCGCTGACTTCCCTGAAATCTCTCCACAGTATCTATCATAATCTGTTCGTAATTCTCAATTTTGGCTTCAACAAGTTTGTGTCTTATCAAAGCAATTTGATTGCGATAAGGTGCGATAATTCCCAGTTTTTGTAGGTTAAATTCCAATCCATTAGCCAAGTAAACTTCTTTCAGATTTTGGATTAATTCAACAATAATATTTGCCTCTGCCTCATTAATTTTAGGCGATTGCGCGTATTCATATTTTTCTGTTGAAAAGAAATATGTTCGGTTATTCGCAATGATTTTTTGGAGATAATTGTCTACGTCAAACTTCCTCAACTTCCACTCGTCTTGTTGCCAATCACAGGCAGGAAAAAGATTATTGTCATAAAAATATTTCGCAGGAAAAATAGAAATATCTTTATGCATTCTACCCTGGCGAGTCAATTGCGTATAGGCATAATTCCAGTTATTCATCTTTGCTTGGCGCAAAAGTCTCTCGAACAAGGAATCACGACAATCAAAAATTTCTAATTCGTTCAATTGTTCATCATTAATAGCCGAAACTTTCTCTTTCTGCAAGACAATAGTTGACAATTGATTATGATCTCCAATCAATATAAACTTTTCAAAATTTGGCAACAGACCAATTAATTGTGGTTCCAAAATCTGCGACGCTTCGTCAATAATAGCAATGTCAAACTTCTTCAATGAAAATAGTTCTTGACGCCCGTTTATGGAAGCTACTGTAGAAACAAAAATTCTAGTATTCAGAATTTTATTACGTAATTCTTCTCTGTTCGCAGATTTTTCAGCCACTCTTTGCAGCAATTGTTCGCGGTATTTTTCATCACAAGCCAATTCAGTGCCGACTCTCAGATATTTATTGCAGACACGGTTTTTACAGTCAAACGCATCATGAATTGCTTCACACAATTCATCCACAGCCCGATTGGTATAGGCAAGTACCAGAATATTGATTTCTGGTTTTTTATATAACTCTTCTATCAATCGTCTGGCAAAGATGGAAGTCTTTCCGGTTCCGGGAGGACCCACAATCAGGAAATAATCTTTTGAGTTCAGCGTATTTTCAATAATATCTTCGGGATAATCAGCTCGTGATTTTAATGTGGGTTCTTCAGGCGCAGTCAATCCAAGCAGAAGATTTCGTTTTTGCACGGGAGACTTTAAAAACGAAAATAAACCTTTGAACATTGCATTGTAAGACGAATCCAACGTATCGTGTTCGATTGCCCAAAACTGATTTTCTTTAAAGTAGCTTTCATTGCGCTGTTTGAAGCGAAGATATATTTCCACTTTTTCAGGAGTTATAGCAGCAATGGTACCTTTCAGAATTTGTTTATTCAAAACAGTATCATCAGCAGAATTTCTTGGATAAACGATGCAAATATCGCCTTCACGGAAGTTGACTATAGAATTACCTAATTGATTTCTGAGGAAGGTCAACTGCATGCCATTATTAATTTCATCTTTACTAATCAAAGAAAGATTTGCAATCACATCCAGTGATTCGAGTCTATCCTCAAAATCTGTATTCCAAAGAGAAGCCACGCCACGCGATGTTTCATAGGTTGTATCGCCAATTTTTTGCAAATACAATTCTCGCGCAATAAATCGGATGTAGGTATAAAAATACCTCTTTTCAATATCCGTCGCTTGTTGAAGGATTTGTTCTGTGAGTTCAAGTTTTTGTACGAAGAAATACGGAATTTTCTGAACTTGAGGAAGTGAAAAAACATTCTTAAACATTTTTTCCACTATCTCATTATCTCCATACACAAGTTGATATTCCTGAATGATAATATGATTGCGCAAATTGACAATTTCTTTTTCTAATTGATGATAACCCGCTGCAAAACGCAGATTTTCGCCCGAATTATCGCTCGCAGAATAAAGAACGGAAGTGTGAATTTTTCTATCTGTTTTGCCAAAAACGCTTTCTATCATCAAGCGGTAAACCGCTATCTGCACTTCGTGACTCAAAGAGATTTTTCCTGCATTATTAGAAGGAAAAGGCAATTTTCCAGATTTCAATTCAATGATATTCGTTGTTTCCTCAGAATCCGCTAGCAAATCTAGTCTTCCTTGAAATCCAAATGTTTCGCTGAAGAAAGACGGCTCCAAGGTGCAATTTCTCACATCTATTCCTTGTTTCGGAAAATCTTCTTGAATTGTTCGCTTGATATTTTTAAAATGACGCTCAGCTTTTTTCATGAAAAGTTGAAAATCTTCACGACTTCTAATGTCGGTGCATGCAGTATATTCAAACGGAAAAGTTTTGAATGAATGAAGAAACGAATCTTTGAACGATACATTCTCAATCTTTTCGGCATACACCAATTCATCCAAAAAAAAGTTGGCAAGATTACCCAATAGAAAATGATCTTTGTTTTCCCGATCTTCAAATTTTTTGAGAAAATAAAGTAATGGCGAAATACAATAATCTTGAAAGCACGCCGCGATAGCTGAAGCATCAATCAGATAATCAGGTTCGAGAACGATAAATTCTGGAATAATTGTGGCGTTTTGTTGCAACGAATAATTGACAACATTGATTTGGGCACCTTCCCAAAATAGCTCAACAGAACTATCAAAAATATCATTTGTCGGATGAACGCCGTATTGAACTACAACCTTAGAACCAGTTTCTTCACAAATACAAATTAGTTGTTTCTTTTCCTTATCGATAGATTCGATTTGAAGACGCAGTTTTTTTGATTTTAACGATATTTCTTGCGGTTTGTCGGTGTCCTCTACTTCTATATTTGCAGCTTCACCTCGAATAAATTGTAGCAAATTAATCACCGCAACGTGTGCAGTTCTGAATGAATTTTGAGAAATGGTGACTTCCTTATTTTTCCTTAATTCTCTTGCATTCACACGGATATTCTGCAATTGCCATTCAAGATTTTTGGGAAGATTGTATTTTTGCGCAACAAAAACTATACGTGAGAAAAACGTAGAGAATTGAATGACTTCATCGCTTGTGATGTCATTACAAATGCGTTCAAGCAAATTTTTTACCTGAAAAAACTTCTCATTTTGGTTCAGCGAAGATTTTTCGATTTCATAGAGTTCGTCAAGATATATTTGAACGTCTGTCATCAAAACAACTCAATAATCCTTTTTAAAAAAACAACCAAACCTACTGCAAAAGCAGAAAAAGCTGCCAAAAGTACACCGCCCGCAGCAATATCTTTTGCACTTTTTATTAACGGATGAATTTTTTTATCACAAGCGTAATCTGCCAAATTTTCTAAAGCGGTATTGATTGCTTCTAGCGAAAAAACCAATCCTATAACAATAATTATTGCAATCCATTCGCCCCGAGAAATTTCGAATACAAAGCCCAATCCAACTGCTAGGATAGTAAGGTACAAATGAATCCACGCGTTGGGAGTTTGTTTAAACATAGAGGCAATACCTTGAAATGCATAGTCGAAAGATTTAGTAAGTTTTTTCAGGAATGAAACCATGATGATTAGTGTGTGAATGTTATTTGTGAAATCAAAAATACAAAAAAATGAATATATCATAAAAACAAAATTCCGCTCCCTATTTAAACGCACTTTCATTATCTTTGTTAATGTCTATATAAACTGTCTTAAACTTCCTGTAAAATATGTCTTTGATATGTCCTCTATGCGGTAAAGCAAAAACAGATGAAGAAATATTCTGTAAAGATTGTTCGCACAAAATCAATAATGAATTCGAAATAAAGTTTGATAATAAGACTGAAGAATATCCAGTTTTTCCACCTGCGCCTATCTTACCCGTTGTCGAAGATGAAAAAGTAACAATGGAAGAAAAACCACCGATAATAAAACAAGAAACCCCAATCCAACCACCTAAAACAAGGAAAAAGATTAGCTGGAAACGAGTTTTATTAATTATATTTCTAACGATATTACTTATTATGGGAGGATTGGCTTTCTATAAATTTGTAGTGATTGAGAATAATCAGGAACGCGCGCTTTGGGAAACAGTGGAACGAGAAAACAATACAGCGGCATATTTAAAATATATGGACACTTATCCAAACGGGGAACACTTCTCAGAAGCTCAGTCACGTTTGATGAAACTCAAAGACGAAGAAACATCCATATGGAATAAGGTTTCGACCTCTAACAATCTCACCGCCATCAATGATTTTTTGAAAAAATATCCGAATAGTCCTTATACAACTATTGCTAATGAGTTAGTTGATTCTTTAAGCTGGATAACATCTGTGAAAGTAAATACCGCACGATCATATGCCGATTATATTGATTTAAGCAATTCTGGAAAATTGAATGGTTCTTTTTCGACAGAAGCGCAGGAAAGATACCAGATGCTTCATCAGACATATCCTGTGAACAGCGGAGAATTGGATACATTAAAAAAAGTTGTGGAGAAATTTTATACCGCACTATCTACCAGCAATTACAATGATTTACGCTCTACGATGGCAAATACGGTTATGCGCTTTTTTGATAAAGGAACAATCAGTTCTCAGAAATTAAGCGGCGATTTAGTGATGAGTAAGACAAAAATTCAAGACAATACAATGGAATTTGTACCGGATATAAATTCTTTGCAATATGAAAAATCTCCGGGCGAAGCCTATCTTGTAAATGTGCCTTTGACTAAGACTGCGATAACCAAAGACAATACGAGAACTACCAAATACGGATATATTGCGCATATAGAGCTTAATACAGATATGAAAATTACAAGCGTCTATGAATCGAAGCCGTAGTAGACAAATTTTTAGAATTTATAAATGAAATTTCAATTAACATCCGAATATAAACCTACTGGCGACCAACCGCAGGCAATAGAACAACTGGTAAGAGGGCTTCAAGAAAAGGTTCCTTACCAGACTTTGCTAGGCGTTACAGGTTCGGGAAAAACCTTCACGGTGGCAAATGTTATCCAGCAGATCAACAAACCTACACTGGTTTTGAGCCATAACAAAACTCTTGCCGCACAATTGTATAGTGAGTTCAAAAGATTTTTCCCTCACAACGCTGTGGAATATTTCGTATCTTATTACGATTATTATCAGCCAGAAGCTTATATTCCCACTTCAGATATCTACATAGAAAAAGACCTTTCCATAAATGAGGAAATAGAAAAACTGCGTCTGGCAGCTACTTCCAGTTTGCTCTCTGGCCGTTCGGATGTGATTGTGGTTTCTTCCGTCTCGTGTTTGTACGGAATCGGTAATCCCGAAGATTTTAATAAAACGACCATTGATATAAAAATCGGACAATCCCTCGAAAGAGACAAGTTTCTTCGATTACTGGTGGATAGTTTGTATTCACGAAACGAAACGAGCGAATACAATCGGGGACATTTCAGAGTAAAAGGAGATACGGTAGATGTCTTTTTGGCGTATGACGACCATATAATTCGTGTCATCTTCTGGGGCGATGAAATCGAATCGATTGAGTCGGTAGACCCACTCACAGGAGCTACTCTCGAAAAAATGGACGCTTTTCGAATATTCCCCGCCAACTTGTTTGTTACCACAAGAGAAAGAATTTTTCGTGCAGTAGATGAAATACAAATAGACCTTGGCAAACAGGTGGAATTCTTTCAGTCCATTGGCAAACATCTGGAAGCAAAACGTCTTTATGAGCGCGTGACATATGATATTGAAATGATCAAGGAAGTGGGATATTGTTCCGGAATAGAAAATTACTCCCGATATTTCGACGGCCGTTTGCCGGGAACTCGCCCCTTCTGTCTACTAGATTTCTTCCCCAATGATTTTCTCACTGTTATTGATGAAAGCCACGTTACAGTTCCGCAAATTCGCGCTATGTACGGCGGCGACCATTCCCGAAAAATCAATCTGGTGGAATATGGATTCCGTTTGCCGGCCGCAATAGACAATCGCCCGTTGAAATTTGAGGAATTCGAAGCGTTAGTTCCCGAAATTATATTTGTGAGCGCCACTCCCGCTGAGTACGAATTGGAAAAATCCGAAGGAATTGTTGTTGACCAGCTTATCCGACCTACAGGATTGCTTGATCCACCAATTGACGTACGCCCGAGTATCAATCAGATCGACGATTTGATGGAAGAAATTCAGTTACGTGTGGAAAAAAATGAACGTGTGCTGGTGACAACGCTCACCAAACGTATGGCAGAGGAATTGACCGATTATCTTGCAAGTCACAATGTAAGATGTAACTATATCCATTCGGATGTAGAAACGCTTGAACGCGTAAAAATTATGGATGACCTGCGAAATGGGTTGTTTGATGTGCTTATCGGAGTCAACCTTCTGCGTGAGGGATTAGACTTACCCGAAGTGTCTCTTGTAGCAGTTCTGGATGCAGACAAAGAAGGATTTCTTCGCTCCAATCGTTCTCTTACACAGACAGCGGGAAGAGCAGCTCGCAATGTCAACGGTCGTGTTATTTTCTACGCCGATAAGATAACCGACAGTATGCAGCAGACTATGGATGAAACTGAACGCCGTCGCGAAAAACAGATAAAATATAACGAAGAGCATAACATTATTCCTCGTCAAATTGTTAGAACAACATCGTCCGCTCTTTCTAAAAGTGCAGAATCTTCAAAAATTGATCCGAAAGCTTATGTCGAACCGGATTATACTTCGCTTGCCGCGGATAAAGTAGAAGATTACAATCAATCTACCGAAGATTTGCAAAAACTTATAGAGAAAACGCGAAAAGCAATGATGGCGGCAGCTAAAAAACTGGAATTTTTAGAAGCCGCGCGATTGCGAGATCAATTGATTATGCTCGAAGACAAATTAAAGAAATGAAAAATGAAAAATTTTAATAACAAAATACTATTTATCCTGGCATGCTGTTTTATGGTTTCCTTATCGGCATGCGGACAAACAAATCAAAATAAAACAAAGAAGAATATGAAACTTAATCCACTTACTCCCGAAGAAGAATATGTTATCGAGAAGAAAGGAACTGAACGTCCTTTCACAGGAGAATATGTAAACAACAAACAAAAAGGAACGTACGTTTGCAAACGTTGCGACGCCCCACTCTACCGTTCTGAAGACAAATTTGAATCGCATTGCGGATGGCCGTCTTTCGACGACGAAATCAAAGGAGCAGTTACCCGCATACCTGATGCCGACGGCATGCGCACGGAAATTGTGTGTTCCAACTGTGGTGCACATTTAGGACACGTTTTTCTCAATGAAGGATTCACCGAAAAACAAACCCGCCACTGTGTCAATTCCATCTCTATGAAGTTTATCCCCGCGGAGGAAGACGGCAAATCGAAAAAAGCATACTTCGCATCCGGCTGTTTCTGGGGAACTGAATATTATTTTATGAAAGCGGCAGGAGTGGAACAAACCAACGTCGGATTCATGGGCGGACACGTAGAAAATCCATCTTACGAACAGGTTTGCCAAAAAAATACTGGACATTTAGAAACAACTGAAGTTATTTACAATCCTACAAAAACTTCATACGAAAACCTCATTAAATTGTTCTTCGAAACACACGATTTTACACAAACAAATGGCCAGGGTCCTGATATCGGTCCACAATATCTTTCCGCTATTTTCTATTCAACTCCACAAGAAAAAGAAATTGCAGAAAAATATATAAATATTTTGCAAGGCAAAGGATACAAAGTGGCAACGATGCTGAAACCTGCCAGTACCTTTTGGAAGGCGGAAGATTACCACCAACAATATTACGAACACAAAGGCACCAAACCATATTGCCACAAATACACGAAAATATTCGATTGATGCTGAACGATAAACAAAAATTTTGGTCCCGTCATCGCGACACACTCATATATTTCGGAATCCCTACGATACTTTTTACAGGGATTCTGTCTTTTATGCTTTTGATTTATCAAAGAAAAGAATTGCATCTGATGCTAAACCAATGGCACAATTCGTACAGCGATTATTTCTTCAGATACATCACCGAAATTGGAGGAGGTTTTATCATAGTAATAGCCGTACTTCTTGTTTTTTTCAAATATAGATATACAGGGCTGGCATTAACGACGTTGCTTATCAATCTTATTTTCACAAATTCTCTAAAGACGCTTTTTGCAAATCCTCGACCCAAATACTATTTTGCGGAAAACTATCCGGACATCGCTCTACGCTATGTAAACGGTGTGCACATGTATACAACATACAGTTTTCCGTCAGGACATACATCTACCGCATTTGCACTCGGACTTGTAATAGCACTTTCTTTTCATCATAAGTGGGTGAAACTTATTTCCTCTATCATGGCTATTTTAGTAGGATATTCGAGGATATATTTATCGCAACATTTTGCCGATGATGTGTTGTTTGGAGCTTTTGTAGGAATATTTTCAGCTTTGCTTACCACGTATATTTTTCATAAAATCCCATGTACAAAAACGAAATGGATGGATTCACACCTTTGATAACTTTTTGGATGAAATAAAAAATCTGTTGAAATTCCTTTATATGATGAGTATCTTAATTCAGAAATGCTCCTCTTTTCTTCAGAAATTTCCGATATTCCTTGCGCAGTCTCTTAGTTTATCAAGGAAACATTTAAAAGTATTTCGAGACATTTCAAATAACCGTCTTTGACTAAAATTGCAAAATCGGTTTTATATCGCATTATCTGCCAAATATACTCTCCTTGACGTCGAGAGTAAGTGCTTTCCATATTTTATTTGCACTCATTTTATTACTCTGAATGTTAAATTGATTCTTTTTCCAATCTCTTTACTTGTTTTTGGAACTTGATGTTGCCAATAATGTTGAAGTTCCCCTTGCATTATTAATAAAGTACCATGTCTCAGCTCCAATTCAATCTTCTCTTTTGAAGAGCAGTGGCGCAATTGAAACTTACGAGTTGCGCCAAAATTAACAGACGCAATTATTGGATTTACACCAAGCTCCTTTTCAGCATCACTATGCCAAGAAATTGAGTCTTTCCCATCGCGATAAAGATTTAATAAAACACTATTAAAAACAACATTCCATTTTAATTCAATTGCCTTTTTTATCTCAATCAATTCAGATGTCCAAGGATTAGGGTTTAGAGTTATTCCTGAGAATGAGTATGGTTTATCATTATCACCATACCACGCTGTTAGTCTAGGAAGCTTAACACTCTTCCCATATATTGTCATCTCTTCTTGTTTCCAATTAATTTCATTAAAAAGTTTATGGTAATAGTAATCAGATATAGACTTATCAAAAAATGATGGTACATAAATATACTCACCATTTGTTATTTTAGTAACTTCACAATCAGTGTTTAGCTCAGAAAATAAATCTAACTGCTCCATGTTTTTTTATTATTAAATATATCTTTATTCAAAAAGGATAAATTTCAATCACCCATTAAAACAAAATAAACTAATGTCAGCACTAAAATTACAAGTAACCACATATCAATTACATTTAGTTTTTAATAGCATAAATATATAACTGAGTACAAAGCTCTACACCCCAATCCCCCCATACAAATGCCTCTGAAACCCCACAAACAATGAGCTAATACTCTCCACTGTTCCCAAATAATCCATTGCATCGGGTAGTGATTGGTATTTTGCTACAAGTAGTGTAGGTAGCTTATCTTGATATAATTCACTCACTCCAGTTTCCACATATTTATCCAATACAAACTCGATAAACTCTTGCTGTTTCTCATTGAGCGACGGGTATATAGTTGCTTTTGCTTGTGCAGCTCGCTCCTCTCTTGAAATAGGTTTGCTGTTGCTATTGGCCACATACTCCAACACATCGTATAGGTCGCTATTCTCTGCGTTGATTAGTTTTTGCAAGTTTCTCAAATCCTCATTACTATATCCTGCATCATTAAGCTCTTCAAGCAATATCTTGCGCGTGGCAGGATTGCTCCATATCTCACGCAACTCATCCTCATCACTAAAGAAATTAGGCAGTTCGCCAAACAGGCTTTCCAAAAACTCTCCCGATGAAATGGGGTTGCCATCTGCGTCATAAAAATAGTAGAAATCATGTGCTGTATCTCACGCTCTTTGCCATCAGCCAGTTTCACCCTCACCATCTTTGTGCAAGTGCAAGGCAAATTACCACACTCTGCGCAAGGGTCTACTGGTGGTTTTTCGCACGTACAACGCAAGTTGCCACACACCTCACAGCGTTTAGGCTCTATCGGTTTCTTTTGCTCATCACATTCACAAGGGGCTTTGCCACACACCTCACACAAATCCTCAACAGTTTCGGCAGGTCCATCCCATTCTGGGTCGGAGAATTTCTTGTAAGCCTGTACAAAGTCATATACAGTAAAATACTCTTTACCATCATACAAGCGTGTACCCCGTCCAATAATCTGCTTAAACTCTACCATCTGTTTCACAGGGCGCATCAACACAATGTTGCGAATGTTACGAGCATCCACTCCCGTTGAGAGCTTTTGGGAAGTAGTAAGAATTGTTGGTATAGTTTTATCGTTATCTTGGAACTCGCGCAAAAACTGCTCACCAATTTCCCCATCATTGGCAGTAACACGCACACAATAGTTAGGATTGGTGCTCTCTTTATGCTGATTTACCAAATCTCTTACCAATGCTGCATGACCTTGCGAAGCACAAAACACAATCGACTTCTCACGTTGGTCTATCTCATTCAAAAAAGTTTTCACCCGATGCTCTTCACGTTCCACAATCTCGATTGTTCGGTTAAAGTCCTCCTCCACATACACCTTACCCTCTTCTATTTCGCCCTCTATCACATCATCATCGCTTGTATACACATAATCATCAAGCGTGGTTTGAACCCGTTTTACCTTAAAGGGAGTGAGAAAACCATCATTAATACCCTCTTTTAGCGAATATACATATACAGGATTGCCAAAATACTTATACGTATCCACGTTATCATTTCGCCTTGGAGTAGCAGTTAGTCCCAACTGCACAGCAGGTTCAAAATACTCAAGAATAGAGCGCCAGGTACTCTCATCATTAGCACCTCCACGATGACACTCATCGATAACTATAAAATCGAAAAAGTCTTCTGGATAATCTTGATAGTTGGGAGTTGGCATTCCCTCATCATCAGTCCCTGTCATAAGGGTTTGAAAAATGGAAAAGAAGATGCTTCCATTCATTGGCACCATTCCTGTTCTGTTTATCTCTTTAGGACTGATGCGAATCATAGCATTTTCGGGAAATGCAGAGAAAGAGTTGAAAGCCTGGTCGGCCAATATATTACGATCGGCAAGAAACAAAATACGTGGACGACGCGACTGGTAATTGTTCTTAGATTCATTTGCCGATAAATTCCAACGCGTGTGGAAAAGCTTCCATGCAATTTGAAAAGCGATAGCCGTTTTCCCTGTTCCGGTAGCCAATGTAAGCAGAATACGTTTTTTCTTTTGAGCAATAGCCTCCAATGTTCTATTTACAGCTATCTCTTGATAGTAGCGAGGTTGCCATGTACCTGAGCGGTCTTCAAAAGGGATAGCGGCAAACTTGTTGCGCCACTCATTCACATCGCTATACTCCTCGTTCCAGAGCTCTTGTGGCGATAAAAAACGGTCAACTAAACGCTCATCGCCCGTCTCCATATTTATCTGATATATCTCGCGGCCATTGGTAGCATAAGTATATCTTAGTTGCAGTTTCTCGGCATACTGTTTAGCTTGTGCCACTCCCTCCCCCACTGCCTGCACACTACTCTTTGCCTCCACCACAGCCAGCTTGATGCCCTTGTATTGCAAAATATAATCAGCAATCAGTGGTTTGGCCCTTCCGCCACCCACTTTAATTCTGCCATCCGTTATTTTACACACATCACGCTCCCGCAACACCCTTGCATCTTCCACAACACCCCATCCACTCTCCTTTAGTTTAGGGTCTATCAGTTCTGCTCTTGTTTCGGCTTCGTTCATAGTTGTAAGTTTTTTGTTCTGTAAGCTCACATTTCTTCAACAACATTTCAGTTTCCAATTCTCCACTAAATATATTTTGTAAAATATTTCTCTTCAATTAGAATAATGTTACTATTTAGATAGTTCACTGATTGAGCTTTTCTTTGATTACATTTAAAAATGAAGAGTTGCGGGAATTAGCATCTTTAATTACAGCATCTAAATCCCAAATAAAAACACCAATAGGTAAGGATTTTATAGGATTTAATGATACAGCTACTTTAGTTTCCTTGTAATACATTTTTCCTGATGAATAAAGCTCAGTGTATTCACCCGCTAAATGCATTTCCACTTCTTCATTAAACTCAATGATCCCATAGTACCAAATTCTCTGAATTTGATTATCATAGTGTTGCATTAACCTCCTAGCTCTTTTTTCAAGTTGAGTTACTACTTTCATATTTTCTTCTAGTGTTAGTCCTCTCTTTTTCAACTCAACTATTACTACATCAAATGGTTTATTGTTTTCCGGATCATTAGAGAATATTAAAGCTATGTCAGGTCTATTTTCATCACGTGCTTCCTCTTCTCCTGTTATAACCTCTATTAATTCTCCCATTTCTCTGTCACTTAAAATAGTTTCATATGTCATGTATTTATCATCAAGTAGCCAAGCATTATTTCTATATAAATCATTTATTGAGTCTTTCTTTTCTAATCGACCATCTTTTCGCATGGGGCAGATTATCTTATGCAAATCACTTTCAGTACTGGAACTTGTAGATCTTTTTAGTTTTTCAATAGTTAATTGTCTAAATAAAATATATTCTGTTAATGCTCTTGATGATAATTCTAAGGATTTCTCAAATTGTTCATCACTAAGCGAGGAAGCATCCAATATTTCTTTTTGCTCTTTGAAAAACTTATCTTGAGCTTTCTTAAGAACTTCATTTCTCGAAATATATCCAATATTTTGATTGTCAAAATATCCACTTAAATGAGGAAATCGATTTACAAGGCTTTGTCTTAATTGATTATTTGATTTTTTTATTTTTGGAATTTTATTTTCAATTAAAGCGATAACTCCCTTTCTAAAAACGCTTTGAATAGTTTTGAATTCGTCAGCGGAAATCTTTAAGTTTTGTCTTGCTAAGTCAACTTTTCCGATAAAATAATCAGAATAAAGTAAGAATACCATTTGGTAACCAACAGGTAAATTTTCATTAGAAATTAAATCCATTTTTACAGTTCGGTTATCAACTGAGATAGCGGCTATTAAGGAAGTATCAGATAAATCTACTTTTTTAATAGAATAGTAGAGAGTAAATTGATCTAAAAGAGTTAGAGAACTCGAAAATTCAATTTTTGTGAATTCAGGTATATCATCATCTTCAATAATGCTTACAGTTTCTCTGTTCTCAAGAGAGCTTTTAATTATAATTTTTATTCCATAACCTTGCTTTTTTAATTTAAAGAGCCTTGCATAGAACTCTTCTAAAATTCTTTGTTTTAGATTTTTGGGATCTACATAATCTCTTTTTGCAATCTTTTGAAGAGTACAATTTGTCATTTTCAAAGTTGTTCCACTCACTCTTTGCTCTACTTCAGTTACAGTGTTCTTTTCCTCCTCAAATCCCTCTGAAAATTCAAATGTTCTTTTTTTATTTTTATCATAAAAGCTAGTGACCTCAACGTCTTCAAAATAACACAGATAAACTAATCTTCCTAATCCTTTGTGTGAACTTTCATCAACGTCAAATAATCGTGAGAACTTTCGATATCGCTCAGCAGTAAACCCTTCTCCATTATCTGAAATTTCAACTTGTAGAGTTTCGGGTTGACTTATCGATTTTAAATTTATTTTTATTTCTATTTCCGTAGCAGATGCATCCAAAGCATTTGCTATAGCTTCAAAGTAAACCATCTCAAGAGAAGAATTACCAAAAAAAATTTTAACTGCTTGACTTAATTTTACTTTCATGATCTAATTGTCTTTTCAGTTTCCAACTCTGCCGCTCGCGCGGATTTGTAACCCGTGTGTCGCGTAGAGAAACTTTATCTACTTTATCCTTTCTGCATTCGTAGCACCGATTGCAAGTCGGCACGTGCGGCTTAAGAAAACTCCTCCATCATCTTTTCGGTTTTCAACTCCCCTGCAAATGCTTTTTGTAGGATTGATTTTTTGAGTTCTTCTAAATCGTTTATTCGTTTTTGATAGTGGAATTCGAGTTTTTGAGTTTCTTCTTTAACCTTCTCAAGACGTTTGACTATCTCAGCTTGTTGCTTTAATTTAGGAAAAGGAAAAGGAATATCTCTAATTAATCCAAAGCTAATTGCTGGCATTGCTGCGCCCCCCATACTACCTTTAATTACACTCTGAAAAATGGGTGAAAGAAGATAGATATACAGAAAATCATTACTTAGTTTATTCAAATCATTAGGAATAACTCTAAACATGTTATTTGCTAATGCACCACTAATCCCTCTACATACAAATCCTGTAGAAGCACCATATCTTACTAAAGAAACATCATCTTTTGTCAAGATATATTTAGATCCTGGATCATCTATATATCTTGGGGATTCACATCCTTGTGTAAAATCAATAATTCTTAAAAATCTAACTTGATTTTCTCCTTGATTTTCACTTTGAAATTTTATATCTCGTTGAATTCCTTGGGAAAACTTGCAAAGAGAACCTAATGTCTTTGTTTCCCATCCTTCCCCCTTCTTCTCAAACACCCCCTGCAAATAACTCTCAAACAACTCTCTCGCATTCTGCAAATTTTGTTCGGCATTGGCTTTTGCTTTGTCTATGGCGTCAAAGCAATGGTCTAAAATTGATACGATGCGTTGTTGTTCGGGGAGAGGCGGAAGTGGGATTTGAAAACCTTTAATTTGTTCTGTACTTAGATTAGGCTGTGCTGCTCCCGCTGAAATTGCCAAACTTTCTTCTACTTTTGTTGAAAGATAATAATATAAGAAATCCTTATTCAATTTATCCTTTGGTCTAAATAAACCAACACGTTGATTTAATAAAAGAACTTCTTCAGTACGATGGATACCAATCTTGCCCGTAGTTCCACCAGACATTGCTATAAGAATATCACCCTTTCGTATTTTATATTTAGATAAATCTTGAGCATAATCTTTCATGTCTATAAATACGAATCCTTTGGATTCAATAGATTCATTTTGAATGTTTGATATTCTTACTACAGGTACTCCATTTTCTTTAAATGTCTTACTTTTAAAAGCAAATCCATTTTGAAAATTACAAACCTTCTCCAAGTCTTTTATTTCCCACCCCTTTTTCATATCACATCCAATATCGCATTCATAATCTCCGCACTCTCTTCATCCAATGCTTTCATCTCTTCAATAATAAGGCGAGGGTCGCGCAAAGGGGCAGTTTCGGGTGTGTTGGGGTTTTTTACGCTTAAATCGAAAGTAGATGGGTCAACATCTTTTATATCCAATGTCCACGAGTTTTCGCTTTCGGCAAAAGTCTTTTGCAGCTCTACAAACTCTGCCAAATCTTGCTCGTTGAGTGGATTAGTTTTGCCCAAGTTTCGGTCCAAATTCAACTGATAAAACCATGTCTTCTCTGTTTTAACACCTTTCTCGAAAAACAAAACCACTGTTTTTACTCCTGCCCCTGTAAATGTGCCTCCTGGCAAATCTAACACGGTGTGCAAGTTGCAACTCTCCAAGAGCTCTTTACGAATAGCCACAGTAGCATTGTCGGTATTGCTCAAGAAGGTGTTTTTGATAACAATACCTGCCCTGCCTCCAGCTCGCAATATCTTTATAAAATGCTGCAAAAACAAGCTGGCTGTTTCGCCTGTTTTGAAAGGGAAGTTCTGTTGCACTTCGGCACGCTCTTTACCTCCAAAAGGTGGGTTGGCAAGAATTATATCGTAGCGGTCTTTCTCCTGAATGTCGGCTATATTCTCAGCCAATGTGTTGTTGTGAATAATGTTGGGAGCTTCAATGCCGTGCAAAATCATATTCATTACACCTATAATGTAGGCAAGCGATTTCTTCTCTTTACCATAAAAAGTATTGCGTTGCAGTGTCTCTATATCTTTGGTAGAGAGTCCTTTTTTGTTGAGATAATCGAAAGCTTCTACCAAAAACCCTGCCGACCCCACTGCTCCATCATAGATGGTCTGTCCAATTTTAGGAGCAACTACTTTCACAATGGTTCTGATGAGTGGGCGGGGTGTGTAATACTCTCCACCATTGCGTCCTGCATTGCCCATTTTCTGTATTTTGGCTTCATAGAGGTGACTCATCTCATGCTTCTCAGCATGCGTTCTGAAACGCAACTGATCTACCAAGCTAACTACCCCTCGCAGGTTGTAACCATCTTGAATACGGTTTTTGAGTTCACTAAATATCTCACCTATCTTATATTCAATGGTGTCTGGTCCCTTTGCACTCTCTCTAAACTTCATGAGGTAGGGAAAGAGTTCACGGTTTACAAAAACAATCAAGTCATCACCTGTCATCGCATTATAATCTATCTTTCCATTAGCCAGTTTGGGTGCAGCCCAAGTTGTCCAGCTAAACTCGGGAGCGATTATCTTTTGATAGGTAGTGCCCGACAATAGTGCGGCAGTCTCTTTATCTTTTTCTAAATCATCGAGATATTTGAGAAACAACACCCAACTGGTTTGCTCTACATAATCCAATTCACTGCCACATCCTGCATCTTTGTGAAGGATGTCGTCTATATTTTTAAATACTTGTTCAAACATATATTTTACTCCTATTTTCGTCCCTGTTGTGTTATTTTATTAACACTTCAAAGTTAATTTTTTTTATGAATGTTGTCGATAGGTGTTCCATCTAAAAATAAGAATTACAACAAAATGCTTTATAATAAAACTCTTGAAATATCTTTAACATGCCTCTCTCTGCTATTTTTTTCATTTTGTCTTTATCTATGTTTTTCTTTTCCATATCGTACACTATTAATCGGTTTCTGCTTGCAAATGTATGCATCATCTGTGCGGTACATGTGCACAGCTAAGAATAGTTTCTATAAAAAACTTTCGTCCAAAGTTGCCAAAGCATCTATCGAGTGTTTGATACCGTATCGTTGCATGTTTATTAGTTGCCATATTTGATAGTAAAGGTTATTTCTCCACACAAATATAATAAAACAAGTATCACAATGAATAGCAAAATAGAACATTCATAGGTATTGTAGTAAAAGATGGTGCAACAGTTGTGCAAATATATAAAGTAAAAACGCTAATAATCTATCATTAAGACTATTAGCGTTTGAGATTGTTGTCCCACCAGGATTCGAACCTAGACTGGCTGAACCAAAATCAGATGTGCTACCATTACACCATGGGACAATCCTTATTGCTTCGTTAAAAGCGGTACAAAAGTATAACAATATTACTTCCCTTGCAAATATTTTTGTGACTTTTTTATGACACAACAAGCAAGAAATAGTTCTTCTTTCCTTTCTGAGCTAGTATGTAGCGATTGTTGATAAGATTGGATTCATTAATTATCTTATCAAAACTTTCCAGTTTCTCTTTGTTTAACATCACGCCGCCTGCTTGTATAGTTTTTCTCAATTCTCCTTTAGAAGGAAATACAGAAGCGCTATCGGTCAAGAGGTCTATTGCTTTAATACCTTTCTTTATTTCGTCCTTTGAAACAGAAAATTGAGGAACTCCTTCAAAAACTTGCAAGAAGGTTTCTTCATCTAGCTTTTTCAATGAGTCAGAAGTGGAGCGACCAAACAAAATTTCTGAAGCATTAATCGCGTTTTCATAATCTTCTCGGCTGTGAACCATAACAGTAACTTCTTCTGCCAATTTCTTTTGCAACGGACGCAGGTGCGGTGCAGCTTGTTGTTCTGCTACAAGTTGTTCGATTTCATCTTTGGGAAGTGCTGTAAATATTTTGATATATTTTTCAGCATCCGCGTCACTCACATTCAACCAAAATTGATAAAACTTATAAGGTGATGTATAGCGGCGGTCAAGCCAGATATTTCCGCTTTCAGTTTTTCCGAATTTACCACCGTCAGCTTTTGTAATCAATGGACATGTAATTGCGAAAGCTTCACCTCCATCCTTGCGGCGGATAAGTTCAGTTCCTGTAGTGATATTTCCCCATTGGTCAGACCCCCCCATTTGAAGGCGACATCCATAGTTACGATACAAATACAGAAAATCATATCCTTGCAACAACTGGTAAGAAAATTCTGTGAACGACATACCTTCATTGGATTCTCCATTCAAACGTTTCTTCACGGAATCTTTTGCCATCATATAATTAACGGTGATGTGCTTGCCAATATCGCGAATAAACGATAGAAAATTGTATTCCTTCATCCAATCGTAATTATTCACAAGGATTGCAGCGTTAGGCTGGTCGTTATCAAAATCCAAAAAACGAGCCAATTGTTTTTTCAAAGCTTCCTGATTTACTCTAAGCTTAGCTTCGTCTAAAAGGTTTCTTTCCTGAGATTTACCGGATGGGTCACCAATCATACCCGTAGCGCCACCAATCAAAGCGATGGGTTTATGACCTGCTCTCTGCAGATGTTTTAACATCATAACACCGACCAAGTGACCAATATGGAGTGAATCCGCCGTAGGGTCAATACCTACATATCCGGCAGTCATTTCTTTTAATAATTGCTCTTCAGCTCCGGGCATGATGTCTTGAATCATACCTCTCCAACGCAATTCTTCAACAAAATTCATAATTTACATATATTTTTTATCGTCTCTTTCCGGCTAATAAACCGATGAATACGATGATGTTCATAATTTCCAAACGTCCTAAAAGCATATTTACAGATAGGACAAACTTGCCGGCTTCGGGGATGGACGAATAATTTCCCAAAGAACTTACTTTGCCAAAACCAGGTCCGGCATTCCCTATAGTAGCGACTGATGCCGAAAAAGAGGTCATTCCGTCTACATTCATCAACGCGAGTATCAGTGTTACTATTCCTAAAGTTATTAGATATAATACAATAAAGAAGATAGTTTGTAGCTCCATATCTTCAGATATTATTGTATCA
Source organism: Dysgonamonadaceae bacterium (assembly GCA_032068765.1). Lineage (GTDB taxonomy): Bacteria > Bacteroidota > Bacteroidia > Bacteroidales > Dysgonomonadaceae > DAMBHY01. The sequence goes on from DAMBHY010000001.1 coordinate 156,007, forward strand.
TCAGCTTTTATTACATACAAAGCATTTGGGTGTTTTGACAATTTTATTTGCTTTGAAAATGACTTAAAAAAGACATATACTCTGTCGTATTTCAAGCCACCGGAAGTAGAACCAACCATTCCACATTGTATAGTAAAATAAATAATTACCAATATTGAGAAGATAGGCCAATTAGGGGTATCTACTGTAGCAAAACCCGTAGTAGTTCCTAATGAAATTACCTGAAAGGAAGCATATCGCAGCGATGTCCAAAAGTCATAATAATGATTGAATGTGAGATTCAAAGTTACGGCCATAATTCCTATAAACATCACTAAAAGATACGATTTAGCTATTTTAGAGGTAAATATATTTGCTTTCTTACCCTCTACCGTACCAAAAAGGAGGCCAAAGTGAATACTTCCTAACACCATAAAAATCATTATAATAATTTCAATGGGAACACTGTTAAAATAAGCTACACTAAGGTTTTTTGTTGAAAAACCTCCAGTAGCCACAGTTGCAAAAGAATGACAAATGGAGTCAAACCAGGTCATTCCAAAGATTTTCAAAAGAATTATTTCAATAAAAGTCAATACAAAATAAACCACCAACAGCGTATTAGCAATTTCTTTTGTTTTCATTTTAAAATTTATCATCGAAAGCCATGAAACTTCTGATTTGTAAAGACTTCCTCGAATTCCTCCAGTATTTGGGAGCAATAGCAATACAAATAAGATAATTCCCAAGCCACCCATAAAATGTGTAGATGCTCTCCAGAACAAAAGTCCTTTTGGCAATGCTTCCACATTTACTAGAATTGTACCTCCGGTGGTGGTAAAACCCGAAACACTTTCAAAGAATGCACCTGCCAGGGTAAACTCACCTCCCCACAATACATAAGGTATCATTCCAACAACACAAGTAAACAACCACCCTAGAACACTGATTCCCAAACCTTCATAATAATTTATCTCTTCAACTTTCTCAACAAAAATAGATGGGAAAAATCCTAAAATGATAGCAATGAAAGCGGTGTAAATTAAAGGTAAAAACGAATTTTCAGATAAAACCAATGAAATAATTGCAGAAATGCCCAAGAATACTGCGTTGAAAAGCAGCACAATACCAATATATTTAATGATTACTTGGGGTCTCATTGAGTTTTATAAATTTAAATTTCTATTTCTATTCATACGGCGAATCAAATCATTGATACTTGTTTCCAGTTTCTTTAATTCGTCATTTGATTTAATTTTAGCTTTTATTTCGTATTGTTCTGGATAAAAATGAGATACCGAATCAATTAGTCTCTTGACCGGGGATATGAAATAAACATTAATGAAGAAATTAAGAATCAATGCAAAAATAATTACAGCAATCATCGAAACTATTGATGGCATAATTGCTCTTTTTGCATTATCCTCTGATTTTGTCGCTTGATTATAGAATTTGTCTGCATTTAAAGTGTTTATCTCTTTAATATTATTTCGTGTTTTGATATATGCCGGATATACTTTAGTTAGATAGGAAGTTTTATTTACATCCAAATATAGAGGTACAGTATTTATAGAATATTGTAGCTGCGTATAATAATCCTCATAATTGGCAATCAAATCTTCAACACGTTCTTTCTCTGTTGGTTCTGAAATATTAGCTTTAAGTACGGGGAAAGAATCTCTTATTTTTTTATTCGCTTCTAAAATTTTAGATATTTCATCTGACTTTTTTCCAGAAGTGTACAAGATTAATGACAAGTTCTGATTATCTATTTCCTCCAACATTTTTTTCGTTTCCTGGATGGATTTATAGTTGTTGTCCATTGCTGTTTTTACAGAATTACTAATTTCTTTAAATTCAAGAATAGACATTATTCCTGTAATTACCAGTATGATAATAAGCAGTAGAAAACTTGAAAATATTTTTGTACGTAATGATGTCGCCACGTTGGTAATTTTTAAAATGACTGCAAAATTAATCTATTTTTTTCAGATGATGAGATAGATAATGATATTATGAGTTTTAAATTTGAAATCCTAACATCTGTAATGTCTTTTCAATTGATTTATCCGCGTTTAATATTTTATATGCTTTATATTCCCGTCTAAGAGGGTAATTTGAGCGAAATTGAGAAAACCCTTCAGGATTACTTTTTAGTTTTGATGAATCCAACAACAGATTGTATGTATGATGAACTGCGTATTGCAATTGTTTTTCTGCTGGAATGTTGAAAAGATCAATCACGTTATCATCCGGAATGGGTAATAACGAAAACTTCGGTTTGAAATTCATCTTGTAAAATGAAGTCAAATTTTCTACAGTCATACGTGTAGCGTTCCATTTACCATCAGCCGAATAACCTGCGATGTGCGGAGTGGAAATGTCTACCATTTTCAATAGTTCTCTATCTATATTTGGTTCATTTTCCCAGCAATCAATTACAGCTCCGCTTATTTTCCCTCCAATCAGAGCTTCTTTTACAGCCTCAGTATGCATCACGGCTCCGCGAGCAGAATTTATAAACACGGGTCTTCTTTTCAGTTTGTCAAAAAAATCTTTATCCGCTAAATGATAGGTCGGATGATTACCAGATTTAGTTAATGGTAAATGAAATGTGATAAAATCCGCTTCATCTTGAATTTTACTCAATTCTACAAATTCTTCTAAATTATCTTTTTCCTTACGTGTTGGGTCGTTCAGTAAAACCCTCATACCTAATTTCTCGCAAGCTTTAGCTACACGACTACCTACATTTCCAACACCAATAATTCCAATAGTTTTCTCGTTAAGATTAATCTGAAATTTTTCCGCAAAATAAAGCAACGAGGCAGTCACATACTGTTCAACCGAATCAGCATTACAACCAGGACAAGTACGCCATTCAATTCCGTTTGCTTCGCAATATTCAGTGTCTATATGGTCAAAACCGATGGTAGCGGAACATATAAGTTTTACATTACTTCCCTCCAGAATTTCTTTTCCAAAATGTGTAACAGTCCTCACTATCAGAGCGTCTTTATCTTTTATAGTTTCTTTCGAAAAAGCATTCCCGGGTAAATATTCTACTTCGGCAATGTCTTCTAAAACTCCTTTCAAAAAAGGTATATGAGCATCAGCTAGAATTTTCATCTCAATTAAAAAAAAGTGAGGGACAATTCTAATGCCCCTCTTGATATATTATTTTTTATTTTCCAACCATTCGTGCATAGCTTTGGCAGCTCGTCTTCCGTCACCCATAGCAAGAATAACAGTAGCGCCACCACGCACAATATCTCCACCAGCAAAAATCATCTCATCGGCTGTTTGCAGTGTAACATCGTTCACGATAATTGTTCCCCATTTCGAAACTTCCAGTCCTTCAAAAGAAGACGGAATAAGAGGATTTGGTGAAACACCTACACTTACAATTACTTCATCCACATCTACCCAGACTGTATCTCCAGGAATTTCCACTGGCTTTCGTCTTCCAGAGGCATCCGGTTCTCCCAACTGCATGCGTTGAAGCTGCATTCTCTGAACTCTTCCCTTTTCATCACCTTCGTAACGAATAGGATTGTGCAGTGTCAAAAACTCAATTCCTTCTTCTTTGGCATGATGAATTTCTTCGATTCTCGCTGGCATTTCTTCCTCCGAACGGCGATAAACAATCATTGCTCTGTCCGCGCCTAATCGTCGTGCAGTACGAATTCCGTCCATGGCGGTATTACCGCCACCAATAACAGCTACACTTTTCCCTTTCAAAACAGGGGTATCGCTTTCATCATCCGCTGCCTGCATCAAATTAACGCGGGTTAAATATTCATTGCAGGACATCACCCCTATTAAATTTTCTCCCGGAATATTCATAAAATTGGGAAGTCCTGCACCGCTAGCCACAAAAACTCCCTGAAAACCGGCGTCTTTCAAATCCTGTTGCGAAATTGTTTTTCCTACGATACAATTCGTTTCGAATTTTACGCCCATTTTCTTCAAACCATCGATTTCTACATCAACAATATTGTTTGGCAAGCGAAATTCAGGAATACCATATCTTAAAACACCTCCCAATTCGTGCAAAGCTTCGAAAACGGTTACGTCGTAACCTAGTTTTGCCATGTCGCCCGAGAAAGACAAACCGGCAGGACCTGAACCAACCACTGCGATTCGTTTGCCATTAGACGGTGCAATTTCGGGAACAACTATTCCGCCTTTTTCACGCTCATAATCAGAGGCAAATCGCTCAAGATATCCAATAGCAACAGCAGGTTTGTTTAACTTTTGTGTATAAAAGCATTTGCTTTCGCACTGTTTTTCTTGAGGACATACACGTCCGCAAACCGAAGGCAATGCACTTGTTTCTTTAAGTGTCCGAGCAGCTGCAAGGAAATCCTGACGTTCAATATTTTTTATAAATTTGGGAATATTTATCTCTACTGGACAGCCTGTGATACATGTAGGATCAACGCAATCTAGGCATCTATGGGATTCCTGAAGAGCCTGTTCGATGGAAAGTCCTTTATTTACCTCGTCATAATTTCGGCTTCGAATGACTGGATCAACTTCCGGCATCTTTACGCGTGGTATTTCCGTACGTTCTTTATTTTTAATTTTTTTTCTGAGTTCTTCGCGCCACTCAACTGCGCGTTCAGACTGAAGATATTCTTTTGTAGGCATTACTATTTCAAAATAATTAGTTATAAGCTCTTAAACGCATAAGCATTTCGTCAAAATCAACCTGATGCGCATCAAATTCTGGTCCGTCAACACATACAAATTTAGTTTTTCCACCTACGGTGACGCGGCATGCGCCGCACATTCCCGTGCCATCTACCATAATTGTGTTGAGTGAAGCAACTGTGGGCACATTGTATTTTTTTGTAACTTCCGACACAAATTTCATCATAATAGCTGGACCAATGGTTACGCAAAAATTCACTTTTTCGTTTTGCAAAACTTGTTCCACACCTTCCGTAATCAAACCTTTTCTTCCGTAAGAACCGTCATCTGTCATAATAAATACTTCATCAGAATATTCACGGACTTGTTCTTCCAAAATGATGAGTTCTTTTGTGCGGGCGGCTAAAATGGTTATGACACGATTACCAGCCTTTTTCATTGCTTCAATGATAGGCAACATTGGAGCGACACCTACGCCACCACCGGCACAAACCACCGTTCCAAAGTTTTCTATGTGAGTGGCTTTCCCCAAAGGACCGACTAAATCGGTAACGTAATCACCTACCTCAAGTTGGCAAAGCTTTTCGGAAGATTTTCCAACACGCTGCACCACCAAGGTTATTGTTCCTTTCTGTATGTCTGATGATGCAATTGTGTAAGGTACGCGTTCGCCCTTCTTTCCTACCCTTACGATTACAAAATGCCCCGCTCTGCGGCTTTTTGCAATCAGCGGAGCTTCTATTTCGAACTTAATAACCTTATCGGAAAGGTATTCTTTTGCTATAATTTTATTCATTATTGTTCAATTCTATTTTTTGTTCCAATAAATTCTTTTAAAGCGTTATTTCAGAATTCAAAAATCCGGACCTACTTTATCTTATTGTAACTTCTTTTGTTAAACATTATATTCACTTACAACCGCAACTTTATTAGAGTCTGACTTCACTACATCTTCTCGCTTTACCTATACATTCTCTTTTCCTATACGCTTTTCGTAATTATTTTTGAGTGGATATACATCTTTTTATTTAATTCAAACCTTTCTATAGTCAGCGTGATTAAGTTATCTCATAATTTATCTTTCAAATGGAGTCTTCTTGTCATATGTTGGTCTTGTTGGCATGTTTGCAATTTTCCAGCCAGTTCTGTAAATCCACTCTGTCATTTTATATAATTTTTCGTAGTTTATGTGATCTACGTCATCAATTGGAGTATGATAAAAATTAGTGAGCATGCTTGTGTAGAAAATCACAGGTATTCCTTTTCGGGCATAGGGAGCATGGTCAGAACGATAAAAGAAATATTCAGGATGCGAAACACTGTCCCATGATTCGTCTATCTTAAAATTTGGACCTTCACGATTTGCATCCAATGCAGCTTTCACCATCGAATCAGAAGTCTTATGTTCGCCATAAGCACCCAAAAGCGCGGCGGTATTGATATCATTTCCCGCAATTAAATCGCCATTGAGTACACCAACAATGCTGTTGAAAGGTACTGTTGGATATTCAGCATAATGACGTGAGCCCAACATACTCAATTCTTCTGCACCATGGAAAACAAACAAAGCACTTCGCTTTGCAGGTTGTGCTTTAAAAGCTCTTCCTATGGCCAACATTGCTACACAAATACTTGCGTTATCGTCTGCGCCGTTCATTATTGAATCTCCATTCATTGGATAGCGAACGCCTAAATAATCATGATGACCACTAAACAAAAGATTTTCCTCTTTAAGTTTTGGATCTGTTCCCTCAATTCGTCCGATGACATTAACAGAAGGATATTTGAATAATTGAATATCAATGTTTGCCCGTAGATTCTGATTGTTTTTTTTGAAGAAATCTTCTTCATTTTGATGAAACCATAAAACGGGCATAGCATCAATAATTTCATCACGGAAGTTTTGAATACCCGTGCGTCCACGTTTATAATCAGCTACAATGATATTCCAATTATCTTCCACCAACTTGTCTGCAATGAGAATAATGGCTGCCGCGCCTTTCTTTTCCAAGGTGCGATAATATTTTTCCACCACAAATCCCGGATAACGTTTTTCGAACAACGAAATATTATTCACAATACTTTCTCCGCTTGCTTTAATTACCACAGCTTTTCCTTTGACATCCAGTTTATCCAAATCTTTTGGATCAACATCACCTAGATAAAGTATGGGAACATTTAAATCAGCAGGAGACACATCGTGAAAGAAGACATCACGAAACATTTCGAAGGATTTATTTCCTACGGAAACTTTTGTTGTGCTCTGAAACGTTCTGCGGTACAAATCAAAAAACTGAAAATATGTTCCGTTTTCTCCTGCGGGTTCCATTCCTGCATCTTTCATTTTTGTCGCAAGCCAAACTGCAGCAGTCAATTCATCTTTTGTTCCTGCTTCACGTCCTCGAAAATGGTCTGACGACATTTCTATTATATCTTTTTTTAGGTCTGAACGCTTAATAGATTTCACTAAAGGCGGATTTATGCCTTGTGAGAACATTGATTGGCAAATAAATAGAGAGGCAGCCAATAGCAACTGAAATTTCTTATTCATATATGATGAATTTATTTTTTTGAATCTAATATAAATTTACCCAAGGTTTTTTAGAAAAATATCAATTTTAATAATACTAACGCATTGACAATTATTATTCCAGCAAAACCAATTGAAACCCATTTAGCAGTACCTTTTCCGCCAAAGATCCACGTATATGCGACTTTTAATAGATTGTTACTCAGAATTGCCTGCATTGTAGCAATTAAAACCGCCATTACAGCAACATTATATTTTCCCTGAAACAAATTGAGAAGAAAAGGGTCTATGTCTGTGAAACCGACGATAGATGCTAATGTAGTCAAACCCGCCGTTCCATAATTGGTAATTACGTATTGCGTGAGTACCGAAAAAATAATGTAAAGTAAGGCAAAAACCAGCGCAATCTTAAACTCCAAAGGATTCTTGTCGTCCAGATTTATTTGATTGTTTTGTACGCTCGACTGCTTTCCTTTCTTATAAATAAAATATCCTATGCCAGCAGAGATGACAAACAAAACTACAAAATATATAAACGAAACATTTGCAATCGATTTATTAAAAATAAAGAGCAGAATAAATATGCGAAAATACATCATCGCTGTCGCCATTAAGATTGAACCCGCATACATTTGCGGATCGGCGTTATTCTCTTTACTCTTCTTAGATAGAATGATTGTACTTGCCGTACTGCTGTATAATCCTCCCAAAATTCCTGTCAGAAGTAGTCCCGCATCTGGAAAAACATACCTGCGAAGCAGATAGCTGAGATAGGAAATAGCAGAAACAACCACCACCGCCAACCATATCTTATACGGAGATACGGGGATCCATTCATAAATATTTTCTCTCGGAAGAAGGGGCAATATTACTCCGGCGATAATCAAAAATTTAGCCAAAGTAATAAACTCTTCACGAGCGAGACTTGCTGTCATTTCGTTGAGAGGTTTTTTGATGTCGGCAAGAATAAGAACGATTACAAAAAACAACAGCGATACCCACAAAGGGTTGGAGGTGATGAGCAATGGAAAACAAAAAACAATTAAAGCCAGCAATGGCGTGGTCATACCATATTTGCCGTCTTTGGAAATTTTCATGAAATAATATATCATCAGAAAACATCCTAAAATCACCAATCCTACCAAAAATGGAATAAGTGTTTGCGGAGATGCTAGCAACATGATATATCCGAATAAGCCAATAAACGTGAAAGTCCGGCTGGTTCCGAAAGTTCTTTTTTCGGAATCATGCGGATTCAGTTTGTGCTGCTCCATTCCTATGCTCAAGGAAAAAAGCACCACAAGAAATAAATCTATGACTTCTTTGGGTATTTGATTTGAAATATCCATCAGTTTATCGTTTTCAATTTTTATTACTTACAAAAATATACAAACATCTCAAACAAACGGGCATTTTTTGAAGGGAATACGTTAACATTCAAAACAAAACTTTGAAAATATTCTTGTACATTTGCACATCAAATATTTTTAAGTTGAATTAACTATGAACAAATCCGTTTCATACAAGAAGTATTTACCTGATTTATTTGCTATAATAGCGTTTATCCTCATTTCTTTCCTATATTTTGCACCGGCAATAATGGATGGCAGAGTGCTAGCTCAACACGACTCACAAGCGGCTATCGGACAAGGACAGGAGCAACGCGAATTTATGGAAAAACATGGCGAACGCACCCGATGGATTAATTCCATGTTTGGCGGTATGCCGACGTATCAGATGACACCTACTTACGCTTCGACGCTTCCGCAAGATGCGGCTAAAAAAGTATACTCCTTATTCCTTCCAAACTACATGTATTTGATTTTTATCATGTTGCTTGGATTTTATATTTTGATGCGTGCTTTCAAAGCAAATCCCCTAATTAGTGCATTGGGTGCAATTTTATGGACTTTCTCGTCCTATTATTTTATTATAATAGCTGCCGGACACATTTGGAAATTCATCACGCTTGCATACATTCCACCTACGATTGCGGGTTTGGTGTATGCGTATCGAAAGAAATACGTACTTGGAGCTCTGTTGGTAATGATTTTTGTAGCATTCCAAATTTCGGCCAACCATATTCAGATGAGTTATTACTTCTTGTTTGTAATGTTGTTTATGGTAATTGCCTATTTTGTAGATGCATTGAAGAATAAAACACTTCCAGACTTTTTCAAAGCTACTGGTGTGATAGTTTTGGCAGGAATTATCGGAGTATTGGCAAATAGCAGCAACCTGTACCATACTTACGAATATTCCAAAGAAACCATGCGTGGAAAATCGGAATTAACACATCATAATGCAGATAATAAAACTAATAATGGTTTGGAGAAAGACTACATCACCGCATGGAGTTATGGAATTGGCGAAACATGGACTTTGTTAGTACCCAACACTAAAGGAGGAGCTTCCGTACCACTTTCGGAAAACGAAATTGCGATGAAAAAAGCCGATCCAAACTTTCGCGAAATATATTCTCAAATAGGACAATACTGGGGAGAACAACCCGGAACTTCGGGGCCAGTGTATGTTGGAGCTTTTGTTCTCACACTTTTCATTCTGGGAATGTTTTTGTTGGAAGGCTCGTTTAAATGGGCAATGCTTGCCGCTACCATTTTCTCCATTCTTCTATCGTGGGGAAAAAACTTTATGGGACTGACTGATTTCTTTATTGATTACGTTCCGATGTACAACAAATTCCGAACAGTCGCCTCTATCCTTGTAATCGCTGAATTTGCAATACCTTTGATTGCAGCTTTAACAATTAAGGAGATAGTAGAACATCCCGAAAAGCTGAAACAAAATCTCAAGTATTTATGGATAAGTTTGGGAATGACAGGCTTTATAGCTTTGCTTTTTGCTGTTGCACCCAGAATGTTCTTTTCGTCTTACGTTTCCTCAGGCGAAATGCAGGCACTGCAAACACTTCCTTCGGAATATATACGTCCCGTGACTGACAATCTCACCCAAATGCGTATCGCAATGTTTACGGCAGATGCTTGGCGTACGGTTATCATCATTGCAATAGGAACTGCATTATTGCTGGCTTTCAACTCCGGAAAATTGAAAAGTAAATGGATGGTTACCGGCGTTTTGGTTCTGTGTCTGATAGATATGTGGGGTGTAAACAAACGCTACCTCAACGATAGCATGTTTGTTCCGAAGTCAAACCTTAATCAAACTTTTGCCAAATCGCAAGCGGATGAAATTATCCTTCAGGATAAAGATAAAAACTATCGCGTTTTGAATATGGCAACTAGTACATTCAATGACGGCGTCACTCCTTATTGGCATCAATGCATTGGCGGCTATCATCCGGCCAAACTTCGCAGATATCAGGATATCATTGATGTATATCTGACAAAAGAAATGGGTGCGCTTCAGCAGGATATTATCAAATCTCAAGGTAGAATGGATTCTGTAAATACGGAAGGATTCAAGGTTTTGAATATGTTGAATACCAAGTGGGTGATTATGCCTGGACAAGATGGTTCACAAATCCCCGTGCCAAATCCTTACAATCAAGGAAACGCATGGTTTGTCAACAAAATTAATTTTGTAAATACACCTGATGAAGAAATTGCGGCACTCGCAAAAATGGATTTAAAGAATGAAGCTGTAGCAGACAAAAAATACCAATCAGTATTGAATGGATTTAATGTTACACCTAAAGATTCAGCATCACAGATTGCCATCGAATCATTTGATTCTAACATCATCACCTATAAAACCTCTACAAACAAACCCGAATTAGCAGTTTTCTCCGAAATATATTACCCAGAAGGATGGAATATTACCATCGATGGTAAACCGGCCGAAATGTTGCGAGCCAACTATACACTGCGTGCACTTCCTATTCCTTCAGGAAATCATACTGTTATATTTAAGTTTGAACCAAAAAGTATAAAGATTACCGACACTATCGCTTTCATAGCGCTTGCAATCATGGTGTTGACTGCCGGATATCTTTTGTGGACGCGATACAAAGAAGAGAGAAAAGAAGTAAAATAGACGGGAATAAAAACAGTAAAATTATAGATGCTCAATATAGAAAATGTCATAGTTGAATTCGGTGGATTTACTTTGCTGAATTCGATTTCTTTTGTTGTTAACAAAAATGAGCGAGTGGCTCTGACAGGTAAAAACGGCGCGGGAAAATCAACATTACTAAAAATAATTGCAGGAAATCAGCAGCCGACGCAAGGAACTGTTTCTTACCCTAAAGATGTAACCATCGGTTATCTCCCTCAGCACATGACACTGAGCGACGAAAGAACCGTTAAAGATGAAGCGGCACTGGCCTTTGAGCATTTGCAAAAACTGGAAACGGATGTAAACAAACTTCATCAGGAACTCGCGGAGCGTACGGATTATGAATCCGAAAGTTATCATCAACTCATTCAGCGTGCTTCAGATTTGCAGGAAGTGCTGAACATGTCCAACATTCACGATTTTGCAGCAGAGGTTGAAAAGACATTGATAGGACTGGGATTTACACGTGAAGATTTTGACCGTCCCACAAAAGAGTTCAGCGGTGGATGGAGGATGCGTATAGAGCTTGCAAAAATTCTGTTGCAAAATCCTGATATTTTATTGCTCGACGAACCTACCAACCATCTGGATATCGAGTCCATTCAATGGCTGGAAAATTTCTTGGCTACACATAATAATGCGGTAATTTTGGTTTCTCACGATCGTGCGTTTCTTGACAATGTGACGAACCGGACCATCGAAATCATGCTCGGAAATATTCACGATTATAAGGTGAATTATTCAAAGTATGTAGAACTGCGTAAAGAACGCCGCGAACAACAAATACGCGCTTACGAAAATCAACAAAAGCAAATTCAGGAAACCGAAGATTTCATCGAGCGTTTCAGATACAAGCCTACCAAATCCAACCAGGTACAATCCAGAATTAAACAACTCGAAAAAATTGACCGAATTGAAATAGATGAAGTTGACAATTCAAAACTCAATCTCAAATTTCCACCTGCTCCGCGTTCCGGTTCATATCCTGTGATTGCAGAAAATCTTTCAAAAACATACGGAAACCATACGGTTTTTAAAGATGTCACAATGACTATCGAACGTGGAGAAAAAGTTGCATTTGTAGGCAAAAACGGAGAAGGAAAGTCAACGCTCGTAAAATGCATTATGAACCAGATTGATTTTCAGGGAAAGTTGGAACTCGGTCATAATATCAAAATAGGATATTTTGCGCAAAATCAAGCACAATTGCTTGATGAGAATCTCACAGTCTTTGAAACAATTGACTATGTTGCAGTGGGAGATGTGCGTACAAAAATCCGTGACATCCTGGGTGCATTTATGTTTGGAGGCGAAGCATCAGACAAAAAAGTGAAGGTACTATCGGGTGGAGAAAGGAGTCGTCTGGCGATGATTCGTTTACTACTTGAGCCAGTAAACCTGCTCATTCTCGACGAGCCGACCAATCACCTTGATTTGGCTTCGAAAGATGTGCTCAAACAATCTATTCAGGAATTTGACGGAACAGCAATTATAGTTTCTCACGACCGCGATTTTCTCGATGGTCTGGTAAGTAAAGTGTATGAGTTTGGCGGTGGACAAGTAAAAGAACACCTGGGCGGCATCTACGATTTTCTGTCCAACAAAAAAATGGAAAATCTCCAACAATTGGAAGCCAAAACAAAATCTTCAGAAAATTCAGAAACAAAAAATGCCGCCGAAACAGAGAGCAAACGCTCCTATCAGCAACAAAAGGAACAAAACCGCCAGTTGAGAAAACTAGAGAAGGAAATTGAGGAAGCAGAAAAGAAAATTACTAAAATTGAAAATGAAATTGCCGAGTTTGAAAAAAAACTGGCTACTCCCGAAGGTGCTTCCGATATGGATTTGTTGAAAAGATATCTTGATACAAAAGCCAAACTCGATCGAACTATGAACGAATGGGAGCGTTTAACTTTAGACTTGGAGGAGTTGAAAGGCGAATAAATTAGTATCGGTTTTAGCGAAGCGAAATGAAGATTCTAATTCTAAATAGAGATTTCCCATTTAATTCGAAATGAAATCGTACAGAGTTGTAATTTAAGCCATTGTTATTCTGAAGGAAGTGAAGAATCTTTAGAAATATGAAAACTTTCGGGACACATAACTACTACGTATATATACTTACAAATTTTAATAAAACTACGTTATATGTTGGTGTTACAAATGATATTCGTCAAAGGTTGTACTATCACAAAAATCCGGCAAATGAACAAACTTTCTGTACAAAATATAAATGTTTCTATATAATATATTACGAACATTTTCAAGAAATTAATCAAGCAATAAGTAGAGAAAAAGAGATAAAGGGATGGCGAAGAGAAAAGAAAAATAATTTGATTGCATCATTTAATCCAGAATGGAAGTTTCTAAATGAAGAATTTGAATAATGAAAATATGTAAGCTTTTATTTGTCATTCTGAATGAAGCCATAGCGTAATGAAGAATCTTATTCAAAATGTAGATTCTCACTTCGTTCGAAATGACAAATGAAATATTGTCATGCCGACGAAAGGAGGCATCTATATATTACTAAATAAAAAATGATAAATGAGAATATGTAAGCTTTTAGTTGTCATTCTGAATGAAGCCATAGCGTAATGAAGAATCTTATTCAAAATGTAGATTTCTCACTTCGTTCAGAATGACAAACGCACATATTGTCATGCCGACGAAAGGAGACATCTATATTTTACCAAACAAATACAAAATGACAAATGAGAATATGTAGCTTTTAGTTGTCATTCTGAATGAAGCCATAGCGTAATGAAGAATCTTATTTAAAATGTAGATTTCTCACTTCGTTCGAAATGACAAATGAAAACATAGTCATCTATATATTACTAAACAAATACAAAGTAACAAATGGAAATATAGCAATTATGATTAAAGATTCTTCACTTCGTTCAGAATGACATATGCACATATTGTCATGCCGACGAAAGGAGGCATCTATATTTTACCAAACAAATACAAAATGATAAATGAGAATATAGTAATCATGATTAAAGATTCTTCACTTCGTTCAGAATGACAAACGCACAAATTGTCATGCCGACAAAAGGAGGCATCTATATATTACAAAACAAATACAAAATAAAAAATGAGAATAAGCAAATTTATATTCAATAAAATAATGGGTTGGAAAGTTGAGAACATACTTCCAGAAGTAAAAAAATGCGTTATTGCAGTAGCACCGCATACCAGCAACTGGGATTTACTAATCGGAAAACTGGCATACTCTTCTATCGGTCGTCAGGCAAACTTCCTAATCAAAAAGGAATGGTTTGTTTTTCCTCTAAACTATTTTTTCAAAAGCATCGGAGGAATTCCTATCAACCGCGAACGCAATACATCGATGACGGATAAACTTGCCAAAACTTTCGAAACCTATCAACATCTTCATCTTGCTATCACTCCTGAAGGAACTCGCAAACGTGCAGAAAACTGGAAAAAGGGATTTTATTTTATCGCTTTGAAAGCCCAAGTGCCCATACTTTTGGTGGGTCTTGACTACAAGAAAAAAGCTGCCATCTTTCTCGATTATTTTACTCCCACAGGAAATTTTGAAGAAGATATCATCAAGATAAAAGCCTATTACAAAGGTCTACACGGATTTCATCCTGAAAATTTTGCTATTTAAATTCTTATGAAATACTTTGAAAATGTAAATTTCGCAGTAACGGTCTGCGATAAGGACGGAAAAATCCTTGAAATGAATCAACGTTCCAAAACCGTAAATCAAAAACCGGGCGAAAATCTGATTGGCAGCAATGTCATCGATTGTCATCCCGAACCCGCACGCTCAAAATTGATTCAATTGATGAATGACAAAGCTTCAAATGCCTACACAATTGAAAAAAACGGAGTGAAAAAACTTATTTACCAAACACATTGGTATGAAGAAGACGGAAGTTATGGCGGAATGATGGAGCTATCTATGGAGATTCCGTTTGATATGCCGCATTTTGTTCGCAAACCAAAAGAAAACTCATAAACTCTGATATAGGTTTCTTCTAAACGGCGGCAAGTCTGTACCAAATGGCTACAGGAATCATACAAATGAATTCAGGAATGAGTCAAACGAGTGCAGGTTTCATCCAAACGAGTGCAGGAAAGAGTCAAATGAGTGCAGGAACGAGTAAAATGAGTGCAGGAATGATATAAATGGATTCAGGAAGACCCAAACGACCGTTTATGCCATTCCTGCCAACGTTTAATACAGACCTGACTATGTTTAGTCCATTCCAATCTGTGTTTAATTGATTTCTTTGTAGTTATTACTTTCCCTGTGAGCATTTAGCTCTTTGCTATATGCATCTAGAGCAAAACTAAACATATTTTAGTTTCTCCATTCCTCAAAATCAATCGTCAATTGCCTAGGAAACCTATTGTCTTCAATGATATCCGACGAAGAAATTTTCAAAGAAAGTCCCATTAGACGAATTTTGCGAATAGGAATATCATCCACCAACCACAGAAGCTCCTTGCCTATCTTAAAAAGCGTTTCGAAATTATTTACCTCCTGCTGCAATGTACGGCTGCGGGAAATGATAGAAAAATCGGCATACTTAACTTTGAGTGTCACCGTATGACAATAGAATTTGCGCTTATCCGCGCGTGCCATTACTTCGTGAGCCAAAGCCTCTAACTTCCGAAGCAAATCTTCTTCCTTATACAAATCTTCCTCAAAAGTTTCTTCCGCTCCCAACGATTTGCGTATGCGCTCCGCCGTTATTTCACGCTCATCAATTCCTCTGGCAAAGTGATAATACATGTCTCCTGCCTTGCCAAAATGTTGCGTCAGCTCCAATAGTGTTCTTTCTTTCAAATCTTTTCCGGTATGAATACCAAGTGAACGCATTTTGTCGGCAGTCACCCTTCCCACACCATAAAATTTATCAATTGAAAGTGTCTCGATGAATTGTTCTGCTCTTCGTGGCGTAATCACACACAGACCATTGGGTTTGTTATAGTCTGAGGCGATTTTTGCAAGAAATTTATTGTACGAAACACCGGCAGATGCATTCAATCTTGTCTTTTCCTTTATTTTTCGCTTGATTTCTTTGGCAATGTCGGTAGCATACAACATTCCCATTTTGTTTTCTGTGACATCCAGAAAAGCTTCATCCAGAGACAGCGGTTCTACCAAATCGGTATATTCTCTGAAAATTTCCATTATCTGAGCAGAAATGATTTTATACACATCAAACCTGGGCGGAACAAATATCAGATGTGGACATTTTCGCAATGCAGTTACCGAAGCCATCGCAGAATGTACACCATACTTACGTGCTTCATAACTGGCAGCTGCCACCACCCCTCGTTTGCCTCTGTGCCCCACTGCTACTGGTTTTCCTACAAGAGTCGGATTGTCGCGTTGCTCCACCGAAGCGTAAAACGCGTCCATGTCGATATGTATAATTTTTCTGTGCAAAACTTATTCAAAAATACAATTTTATGTCAACATCCCTGGTATATACATTCACCTAACCTAACGACTCGTAGCATTAATTAACAGACATTTTAAAACAAAGCTTCTAAACGAATAGTTATATAAGCAACAAATATAAAATATAGATGATTATGAAAACAAGAAAATTTTTAAGTTTTACAGTTATTGCACTATTAGCAATTTTATTCGTTGGTTTTACATCTTGTAGTAAAGATTCTGAACCATCCGAAAATGACTTATTTATTGGAACCTATAAAGGAAAAGTCTCTTATACTAAAAATGCTGCACTTTTAGTGCCTGATATCAAAAATGATAATGGCCAGGTAGTAGTTACAAAGGTTGGTGACAATTATAGTTTCCTATTCTCAGACAAAATACCTGATTTAACAAATGTGAAGTTTGAGAAAGAAGGTGATTCTTGGGTGGGAGTAAGTTCTACTATGAGTGGAGCAATTACTATTAATGCAAACCATCTGACAATTGCTGTAGTGAAAGATGGTCACGGCTGGACAGCTGACGCAAAAAGATAAAAGTAAAAACTTACAATTGAGAAAAGAGAAAATCCGAAAAGATTTTCTCTTTTTTATTTTTTAAAACACGTACATCAATGATAAACCGCCTTTAGTGGGTCCGAAATAATTCTTTTTCCCCTTATCTACAATCAAATCTTCATTTTCACGCAAGTATTTTTCATAATTTAATCGTGCAAAACCGCCACCAATGGTAGCTTCCAAAACCCATCTACCGCCCACTATCCATTGATAGCCGTAGCTCAATCCTACTCCTTTTACATCAAACATGTAACCATAATCTTTCAGCACCTGATTGTCATAAAAAGGAATCTCCCAGCCTGTTATATCAAAATCGCCAATAAATCCGTGTAAACCAAAAAAATGACCGCTCAATGCGTAATCTATCCAATAGCGTGTTTCGCCCCACAAAATCCAATGTTCAAACTTTTTGTCGTCAAAGTCATGATTGTTAAACCCACCGACCATTTCGAAA
This sequence comes from Dysgonamonadaceae bacterium, assembly GCA_032068765.1. Classification (GTDB taxonomy): domain Bacteria; phylum Bacteroidota; class Bacteroidia; order Bacteroidales; family Dysgonomonadaceae; genus DAMBHY01. The sequence continues at coordinate 173,664 of DAMBHY010000001.1, forward strand.
GAATATTTGGGATTCAATGCAACCTCCACACCTATGTTGGGCGAAAGCGTAGCTGCATGTATCAGATTTGTTTTTACGCTAATCAGTTGAGCTTTTGAAACCATCACGGCAAAACTAAATGCAATTATTAAAACAAATTTCTTCATGTTGACTACTTTTTTCATATTGCTACTTTAATTGATTCTCAAAAGATTGCCACAAAGCGTCATTTGGGCACGCGGCGGTTATTTCAATTTTTTCTTTGGAAACAGGATGTATAAATGAAATATGTCGCGCATGTAGACTAATACTTCCATCAGGATTGGAACGTGGAGCTCCGTATTTTAAATCGCCTTTTATCGGTGAACCTATTTTTGCCAACTGACAGCGAATCTGGTGATGACGCCCCGTCTCAAGATTTATTTCCAAAAGATAATAATTATCAGATTTTGCAATCAATTTATAATGAAGCTGCGCCTTTTTGCTCCCCGGCTTTTCTTTATCGTATGCAGTGGATTTGTTTGTCTTTTCATTCTTTTCAAGATAATGAATCAACGTGCCTTCAGTGTTTTGCGGAAGTTCCTTTACAATTGCCCAATACGTTTTGTCAATTTCACCTTTACGAAACATATCATTGAGTCGCGAGAGTGCCTTGCTTGTTTTAGCAAATACCACTACACCGCTGGTAGGTCTGTCCAGACGATGTGTAACACCACAAAAAACGTTTCCCGGCTTATTATATTTTTCTTTAAGATACTTCTTAACCTTGTCCGACAAAGGTTCGTCACCGGTTTTATCTCCTTGTACAATTTCGGATGGAGCTTTGTTGATTATAATAATATGATTGTCTTCGTAGATAACTTCCATTTATATGAATATGAATAGACAAAGATAAAATGAATGCACTTTTAAACAAAATATCAACCTCATTGTTATACGGACGATACTACGTATCTTTTTATATTTTTATAAAAACATTTTTGTAATCTTCACATGTTCAATACAGCACATCTACATCCCATGCTGGTGCATTTCCCAATTGCGCTATTAGCTTTCGGTTTTCTTTTCGAATTATTTTATCTTATAAATAAAAAAGAAATTTGTTTGACCGAAGCCGGTTATTATTTATTGATATCTTCCTGCATTATGGGAGCTATTACTATTTTATCAGGTTTGTTATTTACAGGAGAAATGCAGGGAGCGGCTGGCGAAGTTAGAGAAAAACACGAACTATTTGCGTATATAAGTATTGGTTTAGCAATTGCAGCAGCCATTATTCGCATTTATCTTGAAAGAAAAAAAATTGAAAAATCTCTACTCAAAACTGTTGCCTTCTTTTTATATGGTGCTGCTGTTGTTGCAGTAATGGCTACCGGCTTTTATGGAGGTACGCTCGTTTATAATTACATGATGCCCTTATAGGTAATAATTAATAACATCTTTAATTTTAGAATGAAAATGAAAAAAGTTCTATTTTTTGCGCTTGCAGGTGCTATAGCATTTTCAAGTTGCACAAACAACAAAAAAACAGAAACAACCGTAACAGATACAGATACAACGGCTGTTGCTGAAACTACTAAAACAACAACAGTAGAAAACTTGAAAGCTGCCATTATGGGCGAAACTAATGCAAGTGTAAAGTATGCCGAATTTGCAAAAAAGGCAAGAGAAGAAGGCTATAAAAATGTTGCTGTTCTCTTTGACGCTGCTTCAAAATCAGAAGGCATACACGCTGCAAACCACACAAAAGTATTGGAAGGAATGGGCGAAAAAATGGATGCATTCGACCCTCGATACGAAGTAAAAACTACTTTAGAAAATCTTCAGGAAGCTATTGATGGTGAAACACACGAATTCGCAAGCATGTATCCCGAATACATAGCAACAGCTCAAGCCGACAGAAACGACAGAGCAGTAAAATCATTTACTTGGGCTGCAGATACTGAAAAAAAACATTCTGAGTTTTATAAAAAAGCGCTGGAAGCTGTAAAAGCAAAAAGTGATAAAAATCTCGCAAAAGAATATTATATTTGCCCTGTATGTGGTAACACTTACGAAGACGGAAATGTGGAAGACGATTGTAGTTTCTGCTTGACTCCAAAAGCTAAATTTATGGAAGTAAAATAAACAACCTTAACTATATTTAAAGAGCTTCTCACTTGGTTGAGAAGCTCTTTTTATTTAGCTGCAGATTAACCAAGCAATCACATTTCAGCACTTATCATCCATGAAACTTTCCATATTTACAACCTCCATCACTACGATTGTTAAAATATTAACATCTGTATCTCTTATTGTAAATAAGCTGACGACATTTCATCACTGAAAACAATAACCATTTTATTATCAGTAAATCCACAGTGCATCTATTCACAAAGCCTCATATCCGTCGCCCAACATATATATTTAATAATCAATAATTTAAAACACATGAATAAACAATTTTACCCATAATCAAAAACTTTCGATTATAATATTTACTCGTCAAATTTATAATCGAAAAGTTTTGATTATAAATTTTGTTCCCAGGAGCTATAGTCAAAAGTTTTTGATTACAATATCTGTTTGGCGTACCTACCTTCAAAAGTTTTTGAAGGTAACTTTAATAACAAAATGTAACCTTTGGAGGAATTTTAAGGTTGATTTTGAGTGAATTTCTGTTAATAAAAAATTTTTAAAGGCAGTATCTCGCAAGAAAAACGACCTTCAAAGATATTTTAAGGTAGTAAATGCGGAAAAAAGCAACCTTCAAAAAGTTTTGATTACAAATTCTGCGAGTAAATTCTCTGGTCGAAAAGTTTTGACTGTGAATAGTGGTTAGGGATTGGTAATTAGGGATTAGTGATTGGTAATTAGGGGTTAGTGGTTAGGGATTGGTAATTAGGGGTTAGTGGTTAGGGATTAAATCAAAAAAGCTGCCTAATAAGTATACCCTACTCTGAGTACTTACTAGACAGCCTATTTAATATTATCCTAAGCGGCGAAACTATAGTCTGTTCGCCATAGTAGCTTCCACTTCCTCAACAGTTTTAGGAATAGGTTTGCCTAAAACACGCGAACCATTTTCTGTAACGAGGATATCGTCTTCTATACGTATTCCTCCAAAATCACGGAAAGTTTCCACTTTATCATAATTGATGAAATCGGCAAGTTTATTTTCTGCTTTCCATCTGTCTATGAGTTCGGGTATAAAATAAATTCCAGGTTCATTGGTCACGCAAAATCCGGGTTGCAGACGGCGTCCCATTCTCAGCGAACCAAGTCCGAATTGTTTGCTCGGTTGTATTTCGGAGTCGTATCCAACATTTATTTGTCCCAAGCCTTCCATATCATGAACATCCATTCCCAGCATATGACCCAGACCATGAGGCAAAAATAGTGCATGTGCTCCGGCTGCAACAGCTTCTTTCACATCGCCTTTCATCAATCCCAAATCTTTCAAACCTGAAGCAATGGTTTCACAAGCCACAATATGGCAGTCTTTGTACAAAACACCTGGTTTAGTAACTTTTTGTGCCTCAAGATTTGCCTGCAAAACAATATTATAAATATCTTTTTGTCTTTGATTGAATTTTCCGCCAACGGGAACACTGCGCGTAATATCGCTACAATACAAACTTTCCACTTCGGCTCCGGCATCCATCACCAACATGCGTCCTTCTTTCAGAATGTTTCCGTGAAAATGATTGTGCAAAGTTTGTCCGTTGATGCTTACGATCGCCGGGAAAGAAACTGGTCTGCCGCCTTTAGAAAGTGAAATACCTTCCATTATACCTGAAATCTCACTTTCTCTGCGACCGGGATACGCCATTCGCATTCCTGTGGTATGCATTTCCCATGCTACGTCTACCGCTTTTTCTATTTCTGCAATTTCCAAATCGGATTTTATCGAACGTAGTTTAACAATGGCTTCTATTAATTCCTGCGATTTATTGCTGTTCAATGTGTATGGATTCAGATTCAGCAATTCTGCCACCCACATGGTAGTTTCACCACGGTAAGTAGGAACAAAGTGAATTTTTCGACCTGATTTTTGAGCATTATTCAGATATTCGGCTAATTCCGAAAGTGTTTTAGACTGTTCTAATCCTACTTCACGAGCCAAATCAATAACTTTTGGCTGAGGTCCCATCCAGATGATATCATCAATTTCAAAATCGTTTCCACACAGATATTCTTTGTTTTCGTCAATGTCTATAATCCCTGCAAAACCTGCATGGTCGATACCGAAAAAGTAAGAAAAATTGCTGTCCTGACGAAACATATAAGTATTGTCGGGATAGTTGTATGATACTTCAACATTTCCGGGGAAAAATACAATCCCTCCATTCATCAGTTCGCGCAATGCTTTACGTCGTTCGGAATAAACTTTTGGTTCAAACATAGTTTTTTTTATTTAAGTTGATAATTTATTGAATGTGTAAATATAAGAAAAATAGTAAAACAGTGACTGTAATGTTATAGAAAACAAATCATCTTTTTTGTGTAAATTTGCCAAGTAAATATTCTAAAATGCGCTATATGTACAAACAAATCATCTTAATAGTTTTTAGCTTCATTTTGCTGGCTAATAAATGTACGGATTCCAAAACAGGAATGTCTGACAAGAAATATATAGAAGTTGTAGAAAAAGATTTGAAAGAAAAAATGGAAGCTATTGGGAATGATTCTATTTTTCCAAACTTTAATGATGAAAAATATAGCGATGATGAAAGAAATGCGCTAAAATTCCTTTACGCCTATATGCCTTTAGGCGATATTACGGATTATCCCGAATCATTTTATCTGCAAAATATTCAATCATCCTTTCAGGCTCGCAAAGAAATGCCTTGGGGTGACAAAATTCCTGAAGAAGTTTTTCGTCATTTTGTGCTGCCTATCCGCGTAAATAACGAAGCGCTTGATTCTTCACGGGTTGTTTTTTACAAGGAGTTGAAAGACCGTGTAAAAGGTTTATCAATGTATGACGCTATTTTAGAGGTGAATCATTGGTGCCACGAGAAGGTTACTTATCAGCCATCCGACCAACGGACAAGTTCGCCCTTGGCGTCTGTTAAAACAGGTTTTGGGCGTTGCGGAGAGGAGTCAACATTCACAGTTGCAGCACTTCGTTCCGTAGGAATTCCCGCGCGTCAGGTTTATACCCCGCGTTGGGCGCACACCGACGACAATCACGCTTGGGTAGAAGCCTGGGCTGATGGAAAATGGCATTATCTTGGAGCTTGCGAACCTGCACCTGTATTGGATATGGGATGGTTTGATGCTCCTGTTAAACGAGCTTTACTTCTTCATACAAAGGTGTTTGGAAGATATATGGGTCCGGAGGATATTATGCAGCAAACCAACACATTTGCCGAAATTAACGTAACGGAAAACTATGCACCAACCGCCCGCACAACAGTTCAGATTGTAGACAGTACAGGAAAAGCAATGAAAGACGCACATGTTGAATTTGGAATTTATAATTACTCTGAATTCTATCCTGTATTTACAGCGCAAACCGATGAAAATGGAAAAGCTTCAATCACAACAGGGTTGGGTGATATTTCTGTATGGGCTCATAAAGATAATAAATGGACATTACAGACGGTTACTGCCGGAAAACAAGAACTATACACCATAAAATTGCAACATAATGACGGCGAGGTGTTATCAAAAGAAATCGACATCGTTCCCCCAGCTGAAGGAAAACTGGAAGAAAAAGTAACTCAGGCACAGATTGACGAAAACGCTATGAGATTGGCAAAGGAAGACTCTATCCGAAACGCTTATATATCTACATTTATTCAGGATAAGGATAAAGTCGCTTTTGCAAATAAAATAAAAGCAGACGCCACATTGGTTTCAAAATATCTTACACTTGGACGCGGAAACTGGCAAGAAATACAAAAATTCTTAACTCATGCTTCTGAAAGTAACAAATTAGATTTGGCATTCCGAATGCTCGCAAATCTGCCTGAAAAAGATTTTCGCGATACACCTGCACATATTTTGCAAGAACATCTGGATAACGTTGTTGACAACAACAATGAGATTTTCAATAAATACGTTCTGAATCCCCGTGTAGATTTTGAAATGCTGACACCTTACATAGTGCAATTGCAAAAAAACATACCTGCCGACATTCAACAACAAGCAAGAAAAAATCCAAACTTTTTGGTAGAATGGGTAAAAAAAATAAAGATTTTGGATGAATATAATCCTCAACACATCATTATGTCACCTATGGGTGTACTCAAATTGGGTGCTTCGGACACCAATTCGCGAAATATCTTTTTTGTAGCCGCAGCACGTAGTTTAGGTATTCCCGCAAGACTTGAAGAAGTTACCGGAAAACTGCAATACTACTTTGAGAATAATTGGATAGACGTACATTTCAATTCTTCTGAAGTAAAACCAGCAGCTCCTAAAGGAATTGTAAAATTGAATTATCAGCCATCCGCAGTTTTGGAAAATCCATTGTACGATTCTAATTTCACGATTGCAAAATTGCAAAACGGCACCATGAACCGACTTAATTTCACCAATACCGAAGGTACAGAAGGCGCAGTGAGTTGGGAAAGTTTATTTAAGAAACCCGTAGAGCTGGAAGTTGGCGATTATATGCTTATCACCGGAACCCGCATGGCGAGCGGAAAAGTGCTTTCACAGATTAAGACTTTCCACATTGACAAAAATAAAACTACTCCTGTAGAACTTACATTCCGAAAAGACGATCAGGATATTCAGGTACTGGGTAATATCAATCCCGAAGCACTGTTTACACCTTCGACAAACGGCGACAAAACAACAATTCTCAATACAACAGGCAGAGGATATTTCATTGTGGCAATATTGGGAGCAGGACAGGAACCTTCCAATCATTTCGTTAGAGATTTGATTGCAAGAAAAACCGATTTTGAAAAATGGAATCGAAAAGTACTGCTTTTATTCCCTAATGCTCAACATTTGCAAAATTTCCAAAAATCACCTTTAGGTACACTGCCATCTACAGTTGTTTTAGGCGTTGACAATGATTTGACTATTGCCAAAGAATTGGCAGGAAACCTCAATCTGAATGGCACAAATAATCTGCCGATTGTGGTAATTGGTGATACTTTCGGGCGCGTGGTCTTTGTTTCTAACGGATACAGCATCGGACTAGGAGACAGATTAATTCAGACGGTAAAAAAATTGTAGAATGATTTCAATCATCTCATTTATCATAGCCGGCTTGGTAGTAGGATATTTTTTAAGAAAATATTCCTTTACACGCTTTGTTCCCCGAATTATTACGTATCTCATTTTTTTATTGCTATTCTTTCTCGGATTGTCTGTAGGAAGTAACGAGCAGGTTGTAAAACGTTTTGCTTTTATTGGCTGGGATGCATTTCTGATATCTACCGCCGCAACACTAGGCAGCGTATTATGCGCATGGTTTGTCTATCATTTCTTTTTTAAGAAAAAGAAAAATAACGTATGAAAGATTCATTTCTCTATCTCGCTATTTTTGCTGTCGGAATTGTATTGGCATTGTATGCACCAATTCCAGACATACTTCTTTCCGACAATGTATCAAAAGGCATTCTATACGCATTGTTGTTTTTTGTGGGAATACAGATAGGTTTGAGTAAAAATCTGCTTGGCGTAATAAAATCCTACGGATGGAAAATAACTCTGGTGCCCCTTGCCACCACAATTGGAACTTTCGGTGCTGCAGCCCTTATCAGTTTGGTATTATCACATCGCAGTCTTACCGATTGTTTGAGTGTAGGAAGTGGCTTTGCATACTATTCGCTTTCGAGCATTCTTATTTCTGAATATCGTGGTGCAGAATTAGGAACCGTTGCGCTCATATCCAATATTATTCGCGAATTTTATGTTCTTATTTTTGCACCACTCATGGTAAAGTATTTTGGAAATCTTTCACCGATTTGTGCCGGTGGTGCAACTACAATGGATACCACGCTTCCGATTATTACTCGCTATGCGGGTACCGATTATGTGGTGATATCTCTTTTTCATGGTATGATTATTGATTTTTCTGTTCCATTTTGGGTTATGTTTTTTGTTACACATTAAAATTTACGAAAAAACAAAAGATGGAAAGACAAAAAGATATGATCAATGACAAGAAACTTAATAACTCTGTAACTATATAACGTTATAACTTCTATATGAAATTATTTTTTTATGCCCTCTTTTTTCATCTCACGGTAAACATATATATTTTTTGGCGTGGATGGGAAATATTACGCAATAAGAAAGTGTATCGAAGTCTTTTCGCAACACTTTACATCATAGAATTCATCATTTATTTGATTGGACTTTTCTTTCAGAATCAACTCCCACACCAAGTCATCCATTCCATAGCGTTAATGGGAACCACCTGGATGCTTTTTACACTTTACATGACCTTATTTTTGGTTGTTATAGATATCATTTATTTTATTGACAAGCGAAAACCTTATCTACGAGAGAGATACAGAGCAAAAAGAATACGTGCATGGCTTTTTATTTTTTCTTTATTTTTCACCATATCAATTTTAATGTGGGGAAATTACAAATTTTATCATCCTTCCATAGTAAAATATGACCTCACAATTCACAAGAAAAGTCCTAAAATTAAATCCTTAAAAATTGTGATGGCGGGCGATATCCACCTCGGATTTTTGATAGATAACAGCCACGCAAAAAGGTATGTGGACCTTATCAACGCTCAAAAACCCGATTTAATTTTGCTTGTAGGGGATATTATTGACGCCACATATTCGCCTATTATCAACCGACATATGGAGGGAGAGATGAAAAAACTTCACGCACCTTACGGAATTTACGGTTGCACCGGAAACCATGAATACAGATACGAACGCGAGGAGAAAATTGGATGGCTCAACAACAAAGCTAAGATAAAAATGCTGCGAGACTCGGTAGCTTTGATAGATAGCTCTTTCTATATAATCGGACGAGAAGATCGCTCTTTTCCTGACAGAAAACCGTATGATGATGTTATGCGGAAATATGCCGTCGACCAGCGGAAACCGATTATTGTATTAGACCACAATCCTATGAATTTGAATGAAAACGCAAGGTTAGGAACTGACCTAGCCTTGTATGGACATACGCACGATGGACAGTTCTTCCCAGCAAATATAATGTCGCGGATTCTTTATGAAGTATCACGAGGTTACAAGCTCAAAAACAATACACACAGCATTGTCACTTCAGGATTAGGACTTGCCGGACCTCAATATCGCATCGGTACACAATCAGAAATTGTGGTGATTAACCTCAAGTTTACCGATTAATCCACGTCTGTAGGGCATTTGTTTGCAACTTTTTTATGATATAATTTGTTTCATTTCTTAATAACAAGAAATGTAATGAATAAAATATCCAATCAGGCCCTTGTGATTTTTGGAGCATCGGGCGACTTGACATACCGCAAACTTCTTCCGGCAATCTTTGATATCTTCATGCAGCAAATGCTTCCCGATAACTATGTAGTTTTGGGAGTAAGCCGCACAAAATTATCAGACAAAGAATTCCGCTCTAAAATGAAAAAGGGAATCAAAGAATTCTCAAATTTCAAAAAGGCGGAGACTTCGCAAATAAACAAATTTCTCGAAACAGTATTTTACCTGCCGATAGATACGGGAAATGCCAACGATTATGAATTATTGAAAGATAGACTTTCGGAACTATCTAGCAAATACAATCTGGAGGAGAATTATATTTACTACCTCTCTACCCCGCCCTCTTTGTATCCTATTATTCCAGAATATTTGTACAAACAGGGTTTGACTGTTGAAAAAAAAGGGTTTAAACGCATAATTATAGAAAAACCTTTCGGGCATGATTTAAAGTCCGCCGTTTCGCTCAATAAGCTGCTGCTGAAATTTTTCAAAGAACATCAGATATACCGAATAGACCATTATTTGGGAAAAGAGACAGTGCAAAATTTGCTCGTAATGCGATTTTCAAATGGCATTTACGAACCGCTTTGGAATAGAAACTACATTCAGCATATTGAAATAACTGCCGCTGAAAACATTGGAGTGGAAGATAGAGGTAGTTACTACGACAATTCAGGAGCCCTCAGGGATATGGTGCAAAATCATCTTTTGCAAGTAGCATCACTGGTAGCTATGGAACCACCATCACGAATTACCCCCGATGATATGCATGTGGAAAGAATCAAAGTTCTCCGCTCGATGCGCCCATTGAGAGATGATGACCTTAAAAAGAATGTTATTCGAGGACAATATACGGCTTCAACTTCTAAAGGAAAAAGCTTTAAGGGATACAGACAGGAAAATGAAGTAAGAAAAAATTCCCGTACCGAAACTTATTTTGCAATGAAATTTTTCATTGACAATTGGCGGTGGGAAGGCGTTCCGTTTTATCTGCGTACAGGCAAGATGCTTCCTACGAGAGTTACAGAAATTGTGATTCATTTCAAACCTTCACCATTAAATCTTTTTGAAAGCAAAGAATATACGCAAAATGACAATCAGTTGATTTTACGTATTCAGCCAGATGAAGGAATTTTGCTAAAAACAGGAATGAAACTTCCAGGGAAAGGTTATGAAGTGAGGTCAGTGAACATGGATTTTCACTATTCTGACATCAAAGAAAGTTATATTCCCGAAGCATATGAGCGACTGATTCTTGATTGTATGACGGGCGACAACATGCTTTTTATGCGCGGAGACGCTGTAGAAGAAACTTGGAAATTCGTTCAGCCAATTCTCGATTATTGGGAGAAGAATGCAAAAGTGCCTTTGCATGGTTATCCGGCTGGCACATGGGGACCAAAAAATGCTGATGATTTGATTGGTGGAAAAGATGATAAATGGCGTTACCCGTGCAAAAATCTTGCTGACGACGGCCTTTACTGCGAACTTTAGAAATTTATAAGAAATGGAATCAAAAATTTACCCTACACAAGAAGAACTTAATATACATTTTACTGAATGGATGAAACGCTTGATAAAAGATAAAGAATGTGTAACCATTGCTTTATCAGGCGGATCTACACCCAAATCTCTTTTTGAATACTGGGCCCAACAGCAAGATAAGGATATTGACTGGAAAAAGATAAAAATATTTTGGGGAGACGAACGCTGTGTACCGCCCACTGACAATGAAAGCAACTACAAGATGACGAAAGATTCGTTGCTGGATTTTGTGGCGATACCCGAAGAAAATATTTTCCGCATTCGCGGAGAGGAAGAAGCTGAAAAAGAGTCCGAACGATACAGCGAAATTCTCCGCCAAGAACTCAAGACAAGTAACGGCATTCCGAGTTTTGATATTGTGATGTTGGGAATGGGAAGCGATGGACATACGGCTTCTATATTTCCCGAAAATATTGAACTTTGGGATAGCGAAGATTTGGTTGTTACATCTGTACACCCTACATCAGGACAAAAGCGAATCTCCCTTACTGGTAAAGTGATTAATAACGCTCAACATGTAGTTTTTCTGATATCCGGAATTTCCAAAGCACAAAAAGTAAATGAAATCTTCAAATTTCCGAAAGAGTCATTTGAAAAATATCCCTCAGCCAGAGTTAATCCTGTTGACGGACAACTCATTTTTTTCTTAGATGAAGAAGCATTAACACTCTTGCATTAGGAAAAAATCATTTGTTAACAACATAACGAGGTTGGTCAGTACTGAAAATTCATTTGTGAACATTGCAAAACACGTGTGAACAATAGAATGAATATTTCAGTAGGGAAAATACACGTGTGAGTAAAAAACAGCATAATTGAGCATATGAGCAATAAAATCGAATTAGTGAATATAGATTTTTGAATAAGCAGTATATCTTCTCAATAGCAAAGTCTCTTTATAGGTAATTTTTGATTATTTTTGTGATTTAAGTTGTATGACAAACTATTTTTTCAAAGTTTATGAAAGATAAACTTGTCCGAGAGGAAGATATTCTAAATCAACTACCCCCTGCTTTACAAGGTAAAGGAGGTCGTTTTTTGATACGGGGAATCATGCACCTAGCCGGTATAAGATACGCCAACCGTATATATGACAATTCGAAGGAATTAACTGGTGCGACTTTTTGCAAGGACGTATTGGATAAATTGGGAATCAAACGCGAAGTGAGAAATATCGAAGTATTTGATTCACTCAAAGACCAACCATTTATCACTGTCTCCAACCACCCATTCGGTCATATAGACGGAATTGCACTTATGGAACTGATGGCAAATATCAATCATAATTACAGAATAATGGTGAATTATTTTCTTGGATTGATAGACACCATGTCTGACCACTTTATTCCTGTAAACCCTCACGCTAACAACAAAACCACACTCAAAGGAATAAAGGAATGTATTTCGCATCTGAATGCGGGGAAACCACTGGGACTCTTCCCTGCTGGAGCAGTTTCAAGATTTAAGAGAGAAAAGGGAAAGTTATTTATTGAAGACCGGGAGTGGCAGGAGTCAGTCCTAAAGCTCATTCAAAGAATGAAAGTTCCCGTTGTACCTATTCACATTTCAGGAAAAAACTCCAATTTTTTCTATGCTCTGCGTTGGTTTGGTTATCAAGTTCGTGATTTGAGACTCTGTCATGAATTGTACAACAAAAAAAATACCACTGTCGTATTGACAATTGGAGAACAGATAATGCCCGATAAAATCAAAGAATTTTCTTCGGCACGCGAATTAGGTGAGTTTTTAAAAAAACAAACCTATCAATTATCGACTAATTAAAAGAGAATGAATAATAAGCAAAAGAAAATAAAAGTTGCATTCATATCAGACGTCTTATTGAGGGATATTGACGGAGCTTTAAAAACGATGTATCAACTCATTGATCGTATTCCTGGAGAAGAATATGAATTCTTGTTTATCACAGGTACTCCTCCGCGCAAACCTCTTCCATATAAATTATTAAAAATTCCTTCTCTCCTCATCCCATTTAATCCCAATTACAAAATTGCGCTTTCTGGCATTTCAAAACTGAAAATATTCAATGAACTGGATAATTTCCAACCGGATGTCATTCACGTGGCAACACCTTCTGGATTGGGAATGTTAGGCGTAAAATACGCGAAAGAAAAAAATATTCCGACAATATCCATCTATCATACCCATTATATTTCGTATGTGAAATATTATTTCAAAATACTTCCTTTCTTAGAAAAATTTGCTCACAAATTCGTACTGAACGTGTATGACAAGTTTTATAATAGAATTACAATGACATACGTTCCGTCTCAATTGATGATTGACACATTAGTGGGCTTTGGTGTACAAAGGGATAGATTGAAAGTGTGGGCAAGAGGCATGGACACTCAGCTTTTTAATCCGGGTAAAAAAGATTTGGAATACATCCAAGGCGTGACGGGAAACAACAAACCAAATATTCTTTTCGCATCACGACTTGTATGGGAAAAGAATTTGGAAACGCTTTTCAATATTTATGACGAACTCATGTCGCAGCAACTGGATGTAAATCTGATAATTGCTGGTAATGGAAAAGACGAAAAGGAAGCAAAAGAAAAAATGCCCAATGCATATTTTCTGGGTTTTCTGCCTCATAAAAATCTGGCAAGAGTATACGCTTCTTGCGACGCTATGGTCTTCCCAAGTATTTCGGAAACATATGGAAACGTGGTGGTGGAAGCAATGGCTTGCGGATGCATTCCCATTATTGCTCGCGGCGGTGGATCTCAGGCGTTGGTTGATAATGGCAAAACAGGTTATTTGTGCGAACCAAACGATGCAGCAGAATATGTGCAGCATATCAAAGAATTGCTTGCCAATCCGCAATTGATGGAGGAAATCAAAGCTCAAGGCTTGGAATACACTTCAGGATTGAGTTGGGAAAAATTGTCACGAACATATTTTTCCGATATCAAAAAACTTGCTGAACAAAAAGTATAACACTCAACTATACATTATGAAAATCGGAGATTTTATCAAGAAATATAAAAAATACATCATCGGGGTAATCCTTTTGAGCGTGATTTTTCTTGTAGGAAAATTTGTTACCACCATAGACTTCAAAAAACTCAACGTTTATATTGAAAAAATTCCATTGCTTTTTGTGGGCGTTTTTGCAGCTTCCATCTTCAATTATGTGTCGGGAACAATTGCGTGGCGTTGGTGCATCACCGAAAAGAATTACAAAATACCGTTTTTCCGATTATTCATGTACAAACAGGTTTGCGAAATGCTTTCCATCTTCAATCCTACAGGAGTTATCGCAGGAGACGGACTTAAGGTTGTTTATCTTAATCACGAGAATATTTCAACAGAAGGCACATTTAGTTCTATTATTCTCACGCGGGTAATGGTACTCATTTCCTTCATTCTGTTTATCTCGCTGTCTATTTTATACATCATGTTTACGCATCTGCAGGGTTCTCAGATTTATTTGATTGCTTCCGGGATGATTGTTCTTTTGGGATTGATTTTCTACTTAAACATGAGGTTGATAATTCATCCCAAACTCTATACAGCCAAATTTGTAAGTTGGTTGAACAAAAAAATGAAATTCGTAACCGATAAGATGGTCTCAAAAGCTGAAGAGGTGAACATTAAAATGTCGGAATTCTACAAAGAAAATCCGAAAAGATTTTGGGGCGCGTTTATTTTTTCATTTATGCAATGGATTTTCGGTGCATTAGAATTTTACATAATTCTGGTGATGCTTAATATAAATATTAATGTATTAGACGCTATTGCCGTGGAAGCGGGAGTGGTATTCATTAAAAATCTGGCAGCTTTCATTCCGGGGCAAATTGGCGTGGAAGAATACGGAAACAAACTTATGCTTGACATGATAAAAGTCAACAGCAACGAAATATGGCTGATTGCCACACTGGCGCGACGCACACGTCAATTGTTATGGATTATTATCTCAGCAATATTTGCTGTTATCATCACCAGAAAAACCGGAATTAAGAGATCTAAATGAAACATATCCTGTGCATATCACACAAATATCCGCCGATTATCGGGGGAATGGAAAAACAAAGTTACGAACTGGTCAAAGGACTTGGCAATCATTTTCATACGCATCAGCTAACTTTTCACGGACAAGAAAATAAGCTGAAATGGTTTGCTCTTTTACCCCTCAGGGTAAAAAAACTTTTGAAAGAAAATCCCGAAATAGAATTGATTCACCTCAACGATGGTTCAATGGGTGTAGCCTCACTTTGGCTGCAGAAGATGACACGTAAACCAGTTTTTCTAACTTTTCACGGTCTGGATGTCACGGCCCCAATTCCATTTTTCCAAAAAGTATTAATTCCAAGTCTTAGAAAATTCGACGGATTTATATGCGTAAGCGAGGCTACCCGCGAAGAATGTTTGAAACGCGGCTTTGCACCAGAAAAAACGTTTGTTGTAAATAACGGTGTAGATTCTCAATTGAAGGATTTCCCTTCGGATTACGGAGAAACAGCAAAATACTTAAAGGAAAACTATCAAATAGATATTTATAACAAAAAGATATTAATCACTTTAGGTCGTCCTGTTAAAAGGAAAGGCTTTTCATGGTTTTTGAAAGAAGTAATGCCCTATTTAGACGGAAATATCGAATTGCTCATGGTCGGTCCGATGAAAAAATTCTCGCCACTACAGCAAAAGGCATGGAACCTCTTTCCAAAACTTTGGAGAAAACGATTGACACTGTTATTAGGCCTTCCTTCGGATGCAGAAGATGTTGAAAAGTTGGTTGCGAAATTTCCTAACGTTCATCATTTGGGTCCGATACCTTTTGAAAGATTAATGGAGACATTGTCGGCAGCGGATTTATTCGTTATGCCAAATATAAAGGTCGAAGGAGATATGGAAGGTTTTGGGCTTGTGGCTTTGGAAGCTTCCATTCGGGGAACTTACATTGTGGCATCGGGCATTGAAGGTATCCGTGATGCCGTGATTTCGGGTAAAAACGGAATTCTTTTACCTTCTGAAAATCCAAAAGCATGGATTGATACCATCCAACAATTACTATCAGATAAAGAAAAGTTGGAAAGATTATCCCAGGAAGGGAAAGATTTCAGTATTGAACATTATTCCTGGGAAAAAATGGTGAATGGTTATGCTGAAATATTTAAGAAAAAGATTGGTTGAAAATTATTTCACCGTTCTCACTTTATAGTGACAACGAACTTTTCCTTTTTCCATTGCCGTGAGTTTACTTTGAATAATCCGTTTACGAAGCGGCGATATTTTATCTACAAACATTTTTCCATCTAAGTGGTCGTATTCGTGCTGAATAACACGCGCCATAAAACCGGTATACTCTTCGTCGTGCGCTTCAAGATTCTCATCCAAATATTTGATGCGGATTTTTTCTTCACGAGGAACTTTTTCGTGAATGCCAGGAATACTCAAACAACCTTCTTCCACATCCTCTATTTCACCCGTTCTATCCGTAATATGCGCGTTGATAAAAGCTTTCTTAAATCCTTTGAACTGGGTATTTACTTCATCCGCAAGCGGATCAAGGTCTACAACAAAAATGCGGTCAGTTAATCCGATTTGCGGTGCCGCCAAACCAATGCCCTCGGCGTTGTACATGGTTTCAAACATGTCGGCAATTAATCCTGATAGATTTGGATAGTTTGCGGCGTCAATATCTTCGGCTACTTTTCTCAATACGGGATGTCCGTATATGTATATTGGTAAAATCATTATGAATATATATTTTTAGTTTCTGCGGCTCTCCATATAGCTTTGCAAGATAATTGTGGCACTGATTTCGTCCACCAAAGCTTTATTTTGCCTATCTTTCTTTTTGAGTCCTCCTTCCAGCATGGTGCGATGTGCTAAAACGGATGTAAAGCGCTCATCAACCATTTCTACAGGAATGTGAGGATATGTCTTTTTTAATTGATTTATAAAGAGTTCCACGCGCTGCATATTCTCCGAATGCTGGTTGTTCAGTTGTTTAGGAGCACCTACAATAAATGCTTCCACATTTTCTTTTTCGAGATAGTTTTTAAGAAAATCAAACAGCTTTGAAGATTCAACAGTTGTCAGACCATTAGCTATTATCTGAAGCGGATCGCTCACGGCAATTCCCGTGCGTTTTTTCCCGTAATCAATAGCTAGCAATCTTCCCATTTATTTCTGCACATCAAATTTACGACGACGCAATTCGAAGTCGCGACCAAGATATTTTTCTTTTACAGTTTCGTTCTCAGCCAATTCTTCCGCAGTTCCTTGAAACAAAACGCGTCCTTCAAACAACAGATACGCACGGTCGGTAATACTCAGCGTCTCGTCCACATTATGGTCGGTAATCAATACGCCAATATTGCGATATTTTAACTGCGCAACAATGGATTGAATATCTTGCACGGCAATTGGGTCGACTCCTGCAAAAGGTTCGTCCAACATGATAAAACGTGGTTCTATAGCGAGACAGCGTGCAATCTCCGCACGACGACGTTCACCTCCCGATAAACGGTCGCCTAAATTCTTACGAACTTTCTGCAGACTAAATTCAGCAATCAAACTTTCTAGTTTCTTCTTTTGTTCGGTTGGAGTTTTGTTTGTAAATTCAAGTACGGATTTGATGTTGTCCTCCACCGTCATTTTTCTGAAGATAGAAGCTTCCTGAGCCAAATATCCAATACCTTTATTCGCTCTTTTGTAAACTGGATATTTCGTAATGTCAGTATCTCCTATAAAAATTTTTCCTTCATTCGGCACAATCAGACCAACAGTCATGTAAAAGGTAGTCGTTTTGCCTGCACCATTGGGACCAAGCAATCCTACAATTTCTCCTTGTTTTACATTGATTGAAACGTGATTCACAACGGTACGCTTGCCGTATTTTTTTACAAGATTTTCCGTGCGAAGCGTCAAAAGTTCATCCTCGTGAAACGCAAAACTGCTGTCAGCTTCTTGCATCACCAAGTCATTTTCAATTTCTTCTTGTGTATTTAAAAAATCGGGGGTCTCTTCCATCGTGGAAAATTTTTTACAAATATAGCAAACAATTCGCAAGTATTAATCACTGATAATCACTTCCGAACTTTCCACATCCCCTTTGATGGGCGGATTTAATTTTTTTAAACGAACTTCAAGTGCAGTTATCAAAGGAAATTCTTCTTTTATTTTTGAATAGATTCTATACGCTACGTTTTCAATAAGCTGCGATGTAATCATCATTTCTCGCTCCACCACATCATAAACCAAAGCGTAATTAATTGTGTCTTCTAGTTGATCTGTTTTGCAAGCCTGCGTCATATCCGCGGTAAGCTCAATATTTACAATAAATTGATTTCCGATAGAAGTTTCGTGAGGCAGCACACCGTGGAAAGCATAAAAATTTAAATTATGTAAACGAAGTTGGATTTTCATACAAAACATTTTTTTTCGAAACCAAATTTAAGCATTTTTTGTCTATTTTTGTTTGACTGAATACATTATAAAATTCTATCCTAAAATGGACGTATCCACAATTACTGAAAGATTGAAAGCTTTGCGCGCTTTCATGCATGATAAAAGATTAGACGCATTTATTATACCGAGTACTGACCCACATCTGAGTGAATATCCCGCTTCATGTTGGAAAAGCAGAGAATGGCTGACGGGATTTACCGGTTCAGCTGGAACGGCTGTAGTTACTAAAAATCAAGCTGCTTTGTGGACTGACTCGCGTTATTTTATCCAAGCATCAGAACAATTGAAAGATACGGGAATCAAGTTGCAAAAAATAGGTGTTGAAGGCACGCCGACCATTATTAACTGGCTTTGCGAAAATTTATCGCCCGAAAGCAGAGTAGGAATAGATTCATTGGTATATTCAGCGTCTGAAGCCATTAACCTAAAACAACAACTCAAAGACAAAAAGATAAAACTAAAAACCAAACACGATCCGTTTGCAATTATTTGGCAAGACAGACCAATTATCCCCAATAATCCAATATTTACACTTCCTCCGGAAATTTCAGGAGAAACTACAAAAGAAAAAATTGGACGAATTATCCACCAATTAGATTCATTGCACGCAGACGCAATCCTTTTGGGAACGCTGGACGCCGTTGCATGGACTTTTAATATAAGAAGCAACGATGTAGAATATAACCCTGTTGCTGTAGCTTACGGATACATTTCGAAGAAAGAAACAGTCTTATTTATAGATTCGTCAAAAGTAAGCAAAGAAGTTGCAGAAGAACTGAAAAACGAAGGCGTAAAACTGGCTGAATACAACAAAGTATTTGATTATTTGAGCAAGTTGTCTTCAAAAACCGTGGTAAGCATCACACCCAACAAAATCAACTATGCGCTATACAAAACATTAGAATCCGTTTGTAAAATTCAAAGTTTGAATTACGCTCCTGTGGACGCAATGAAAGCAGTTAAAAACGATACGGAAATCAAAGGCTTCAAGCAAGCGATGATTCGCGATGGTGTTGCTTTGGTAAAATTCCAACGATGGATGGAAGAAGCACTTGCCAAAAACGAATTGACAGAATTGCTTGTGGCTAAGAAGCTTCGTGATTTTCGTTCACAACAAAATAGATTTGCAGGCGAAAGTTTTGAAACCATAGCAGGATATGGACCACACGGAGCAATCGTACATTACGAAGCTACAGAAGAAACCAACGTTACAGTAGAACAGAAAGGATTTCTATTGATAGACTCCGGGGCACAATATCTAGATGGAACCACTGACATTACACGCACCATTGCTGTGGGAGAAACTACAAAAATGATGCGTGAAGATTATACAAACGTACTGAAGGGACATATAGCGCTTGCAAATGTTGCTTATCCTCACGGTACACGAGGTTGTCAGCTGGATGTTCTCGCACGTAAAGAGCTTTGGAAAAACGGCACAACTTACTATCACGGCACCGGTCACGGCATCGGACATTTCCTAAATGTTCACGAAGGACCACAAAGCATCCGCATGGAAGAAAATCCCGTGGTACTTTTACCAGGAATGGTAACGTCTAATGAACCGGGTATTTACAGGGAAAATGAATATGGTATTCGCATTGAAAATCTCGTCGTTACTCAACCTTACCAGTTAAACGAAGAATTCGGTAAATTCTATCATTTCGAAACCATCACTCTTTGCCCTATCGATATCAAACCTATCGAAAGAGACATGATGAATAAAGAAGAAATAGAATGGCTGAATAATTACCATCAAATGGTTTACGACAAACTAAGTATGCATCTTTCTGATGAAGAAAAGGATTGGTTGAAAGAAAAAACAAAAGCTATCTAACAAAAAAAATTAAAAAACATATATGGCACTTATAAAATCAGTTCGTGGATTTACACCTGAAATCGGCGAAAATACTTTCCTTGCAGAAAATTCTACCATTGTAGGCGATGTTATTATAGGAAAAGATTGTAGCATTTGGTTCAACGCAGTGTTGCGAGGCGACGTTAATTCTATACGAATCGGCAACCGCGTGAATGTGCAGGATGGTTCAGTAATTCACACGCTATATCAAAAATCGGTTACCATCATAGGAGATGACGTATCAATAGGACATAACGTAGTTGTTCACGGGGCAGAGATAAAAAGCGACGCACTTATTGGCATGGGTGCTATTGTTCTCGACCATGCAGTTATCGGTGAAGGCGCTATTGTGGCTGCCGGATCTGTAGTCTTAAGTGGCACTCAAGTCGAACCCGGAAGCATTTACGCAGGAGTTCCCGCTAAATTTGTAAAGAAAGTCGATCCTGAACAATCCAGCGAAATTAATCAGAAAATCGCAAGAAATTATTTAATGTATTCTACATGGTATAGCGAAGAAAACGCCCAAAACCACATTTCTGATGAATAAAATAATTACCCTGACACTGAATCCTGCTGTAGACAAAAACTCTACCGTTCCATCACTGACGCCTAATAATAAACTTAGATGCAGCACGCCTAGTTTTGAGGCAGGCGGTGGAGGCATCAATGTATCACGAGCCATAAAAGAACTTGGCGGCGAATCTCTCAGTCTTTATCTTGGAGGCGGATTGACAGGAGAACATCTGGAGCAACTTCTGGATGAAGAAGGTTTTCCTCATAAACGCATCAGCACCGAAGGATTGACTCGCGAAAACTTCTCAGTTGTGGATGAATCTAACGGCAAACAATATCGTTTTGTGATGCCGGGATATCATGTGTCACAAAAAGAAATAGAAAACGTATTGCAGGAACTGGATAATACTGTCACTGAAGGCGATTATTTGGTTGCGAGTGGCAGTCTTCCTATTGGAATGCCTATTGATTTCTACGGGAAAATCACCGAACTGGTCAATTCCAAATCTGCACGCATGATATTGGATACTTCTGGTCAACCGCTTCTGGAAGGTTCTAAATCGGGCGTTTTTCTATTAAAACCCAATCTTCAAGAATTAAACTATCTGTGCAATGTAGAAAGTCTTTCAGGAATGCAAGTACAGATAAAAGCTCGTGAATTTCTTGAGCAAAACAACTGCTATTGCCTAGTCGTTTCAATGGGTCCGAAAGGCGCATTGCTCATTACAAAAGATATTACGGAACATGTTCCCGCTCCTCCGGTATTGATGAAAAGTACTGTAGGTGCGGGCGACTGCATGGTTGCTGGTATGACCATTGCTTTGTCGCAGGGAAAATCGTTGCGCGAAGTTGTCCGCTATGGAGTGGCTTGCGGTACTGCTGCCACCATGACGGAAGGTGCCGATTTAATCCGAAAAATGGATGTTGCGCATCTGTATGAGTGGATTAATACTCATTCAAAATAAAACCAACTTACTAAAATCTTATTTATGACAGAAATAATGATTATCCTATTTTTGGTAGGATATTTCTTGATTACAATCGAGCACAAAATAAATATCAACAAAGCCGCAATAGGATTGCTCACGGGGTCTGTGCTATGGATTATTTATATGTACGCAGCACCATCGCTCGTTCCTTTAGTATCGGGTGAGGCTTTTAATGAATATATCTCCACAAGCCCTTCATTAATGAATAGCACATTTGCAGAACAAATCCGTTCGTTTGTGCTAAATCATCAAATAGTGGAAAGTATCGGTGAAATATCCGAAACTCTGCTTTTCCTTCTGGCAGCAATGACGATAGTGGAATTTATCGATTCGCACAGCGGATTTTATTTTGTATCGGATATTATAACCACAAAAAACAAAAAACGATTGCTTTGGATTATCAGCTTCGTCACCTTTTTCATGTCTGCATTGCTCGACAACCTTACCACGACCATCATCATGATTATGCTACTTAGAAAGTTGCTGAATGAAAAGCAGGACAGATGGATTTTTGGGAGTATGGTGGTGATTGCGGCAAACAGTGGCGGCGCATGGTCTCCTATTGGCGACGTTACGACCATTATGCTTTGGGTGAAAGGCAATATAAGTATGAATGTAGCTACTGCATTAATTTTGCCAAGTTTGGTATCCATGATTGTGCCTGTTTTGATTTCTCAGCGTTTCCTAAAAGGTGAAATCTGCAAAAATCAGATGGAAATGTTCGAAGATACCATTCCTGCTGAACCGATTTTCAAAGTGCGCGAAAGGTTAGTGATTCTTCTATTGGGAGTCGGTCTACTGGTATTGACACCAGTTTTCAAAATGATTACGCATCTTCCACCATTCATATGGCTATTATTTTCAGTAGGTGTTATATGGGTATATTCAGAATTATTTTATAACACACGAAAAGGTATGGATGAGGCAAAGCAGTGGCGCATTGGTAGAGTGCTCTCCAGGATTGATTTTTCTACTATCATGTTCTTTCTGGGAATTCTGTTTGGCGTAGAAGCACTTCGTCATGCGGGTATATTGAACAGTATGTCCGTTCTTCTTGCAACTTACATGCCCAATGTATATGCCCAATGCTTGTCCATCGGAGTGCTTTCGTCCATCATAGACAATGTTCCACTGGTGGCTGCAGCAATAGCAATGTATCCGGTTGTTGACCCAGCACTGGTTTCTACAATGGCAAACCCTGAATTTATGCAAAACTTTGTATCCGACGGTGTTTTTTGGCATTTTCTGGCTTATACTGCAGGTGTTGGTGGAAGTATTTTAATCGTCGGTTCTGCCGCAGGTGTGATTTTGATGGGATTGGAAAAAGTAACATTTGGCTGGTATCTGAAAAGAATTTCTTTAATAGCTTTTATCGGTTATATAACAGGAGCGGCTGCTTATATTTTGCAGCAGATGATTATTTTTTAATCCATAAAATATGAACGGCTGGACTAAAACTCAACTCTATACCTTATTAATGGTAGGTACAACATCTTTTATGGGGACTTTTGTAATTTCCTCTATAAATATTACGTTACCTGCTATAGAAAAATCTTTCGGCATGAGTGCTGTAGAATTGAGTTGGGTGATTACCGCATTTTTGTTATCTACAGCCATGTTTATGCTTCCCGTTGGGAAATGGGGTGACTCATCAGGCAACGAAAAACTTTACAAGACAGGATTGGTTATTTTTACAATAGCATCATTGAGTTGCGCTATTTCCACTTCCGGAATATGGCTGATTATTTCTCGATTTTTTCAAGGTTTAGGAGCAGCATTTACCAATACTACAGGTCAAGCAATTTTAGTTTCCTCTTTCTCACCAAAAGAAAGAGGAAGGGTTTTAGGTCTATCAGTATCTATGGTTTATGCAGGCTTAGCGGTAGGCCCTTTTGTGGGTGGCCTCGTTGCCCAACAAATTGGTTGGGAATCATTGTTCTACATAGCTACAATTCTTGGAATTATAATCACGATTATGGCTTTTCTTTTCTTGAAAAATTCAGAATCCTCCATAAAGTCAACTGGTAAAAATGATATTATTGGAACGATTATATTTATGCTTGGATTATTCTCTTTAGTATATG
The DNA here is from genome assembly GCA_032068765.1 of Dysgonamonadaceae bacterium. Lineage (GTDB taxonomy): Bacteria > Bacteroidota > Bacteroidia > Bacteroidales > Dysgonomonadaceae > DAMBHY01. The sequence goes on from DAMBHY010000001.1 coordinate 197,464, forward strand.
GTTCATCTATTATTGAGACGAATTTAGGATGGATAATATTATTGGGCGGATTGACATTACTTGCATTTTTCTGGTGGATAGAATCTCGCACTTCATTTCCAATGTTTAACACGAAACTCTTCAGTCGAAACAGATTGTTTGCATTCTCAAATATAGCTGCGCTCATCAATTATACTGCCACCTTTGCCATAGTATTTTTTCTAAGCTTCTTTTTACAAAAAATAAAGGGATTCTCACCTTCTAAAGCAGGACTAATAATCATAGCACAACCAGTAGTTATGACACTTGCCTCGCCTATTATAGGAAAACTTTCTGATAAAATTCAGCCACGTATTTTTACTACTATCGGCATGTTCATGTGTGCCATCGGATTAGCGGCACTGTCTTTTGTTACCCCTAAAACACCTATAGCCTTTATAGTTAGTATTTTGATTTTTATGGGACTAGGATTTGCTTTCTTCTCATCACCAAATATGAATACCATTATGGGTTCAGTTGATAAAGGCCAATACGGACAAGCATCTGGTACTGCTGCATCAATGAGGGTTTTCGGTCAAATTATTAGCATGGCGATTGTAACACTATTTTTGGCTGTATTCTTTCAAGGGAGCAGTATAGAATTGGTTTCTAACGAAATTTTTCTTTCAGTGATGAAAAGAGGATTTCTAACTTTTTCTTTGATGGCACTACTTGGCACCTATTTTTCTGCTGCACGTGGAAAAATGGTTAGATAGGAGGTAAAAACAAATAGCCTAATGTGAACAGTTTGCAGTAAAACTGCCAAACTTTAAAACTCACGACATTCAACTTCAAACATATTCTGTTTTTCTGTATCTTTGCAATCGTAAAGCACGTTGCTTTGCTGTGTAACTTAGGAAACCACATTAAAAACAAAGATTTATGGACAAAATATATAAAAACGAGGATGCACTCGTTCTATTTTCAGGTGGACAAGACTCTACCACTTGTCTTTATTGGGCAAAAGCCCATTTCAGAAATGTTGAAACAATATGTTTCGCCTATGGTCAACGCCATTCTCAGGAGGTTGACAACGCCCGCCGAATAGCCGAATTGGCAGATGTGCCCTTCAGGATGATGGATGTAAGCGTTATCTCTCAACTGGCTCCCAGTTCTCTTACGGATGATTCCATCACAATGGATGAAGAAAAACCTGCCGACTCTTACCCAAACACATTCGTTCCAGGAAGGAACATGATTTTTCTTACTTTCGCAGCTACTATTGCTTACGCAAGAGGCATTAAGCACATTGTAACCGGTGTATCTGAAGCGGATTACAGTGGATATCCCGATTGTCGTGACACTTTTATTCATTCGGTCAATTCTTCGATAAACCTTGCGATGGATAAACAATTTATCATCCATACACCACTAATGTGGAGAGACAAAAAAGAAGTATGGCAGCTTGCGGACGAATTGGGAGTATTTGATATTATTAGAAACGAAACACTTACATGTTATAATGGTGTTATCGCCGATGGATGCGGTCATTGTCCTTCCTGCAAATTACGAAAAAAAGGATTGGAAGAATATCTGATGATTAGAGTTTAATGTTGGATGTTTGACGTTTAAAGTTTAACATTTGGTGGAATCGCAGATTTACGCATTTTTTCATTTTCAATTTTAGCTTCTCATTTTAAAATTATGTCACAACAAAAAATAGAAGGTCTTACCCATCTGGGTAGCAAAACAGCATACAAACAAGACTATGCTCCCGAAGTGCTGGAAGCATTCGAGAACAAACACCAAGGCAATGATTATTGGGTAACATTCGACTGCCCTGAGTTTACCAGCTTGTGCCCCATTACCGGACAACCAGACTTTGCTACAATACGTGTGGATTACATTCCTGACATTCGTATGGTCGAGAGCAAAAGTTTGAAACTTTATTTGTTCAGTTTTCGTAATCATGGCGCATTTCATGAAGACTGCGTTAATATCATTATGAAAGATCTAATCGCGCTGATGGATCCGAAATACATCGAAATCACTGGCATATTTACTCCCCGCGGAGGAATAAGTATTTATCCTTTTTGCAACTACGGCAAACCAAATACCAAATTTGAAAAAATGGCGGAAAAGCGATTGTTTCAACATCAGTTTCCTTTGAATAAATAGTAGAATCTGTTTTTTAAAAATTATCGTGTTAGTAAAATAAAACATAACTTTACGGCAAATATAAATACACAATTTGCTTATGAAAAGATATGCTTTTATTTTATCGTTACTCACGTTTTTTATTTTTAGTGCTAACGCTCAAACGGATAATGCACGATTTGTAAATCCATTTATCGGAACGGGTACGTTGGATGCATCCAGTCTTTCGGGAAGTAATTTTCCAGGTGCATGCGCTCCGTTTGGTTTGGTTCAATTAAGTCCCGACACCAAGAGATTTCCCTGGGATCCATGCAGTGGTTATGATTATAATTACAATATTATTACAGGGTTCAGCCATACCCATCTAAGCGGGACCGGCATACCAGACTTGTTCGATTTTCTCTTCATGCCATATGGTGGAGAAATACAATGGGAAACCGGTGATGAGAAAAGTGCAACGGGTTTTCGCTCTCATTTTCGTCACGAAACTGAATCTGCCAAACCAGGCTACTACAGCGTATTGCTGGATGACTACAACATCAAAGTAGAACTTTCTGCCACCGCACATTGTGGAATACATCGTTACACATTTCCCGACAATAAACCATACAACTTAATGATAGATCTCGATTACGCGCTCGCAAGAGAAAGTCGTAAACCTCATTATATTGCTACGCAAATTCGTGTAATCGACAATAAAACCATAGAAGGCTATCGAATCATTACTGGTTGGGCGCCATTGAGGAAAGTGTATTTTCGTGCAGAATTTTCTCAACCCTTCGCTTCTTCAATTGTGAAATCTCGTACTGGTGAATATATAAACAATCCTGTAACAAATGCCAATCCAATGAAGATGAATCTAAGGTTTGAGAAAAATAACAATACTCCCTTGGTAGTAGCTGTTGGTATTTCATCTGTTTCACCTGAAGGTGCTAAAGCAAACCTTAAAGCTGAAATAGCAGACTTTAATTTTGACCGCATTGCAGAACAAACATATCAAACATGGAATAAGGAACTGGCTTGCATAGATGTGGAAGCTTCGGATGTAAAAAAAAGAATTTTCTACACGGGACTGTATCACGCTTTTATTCAACCAAACAATATTGCGGATGTTAATGGTGACTATTTAGATACCAATTTTAATAAACGCACATCAAAAGATGGAAGTTATTACAGCACATTCTCATTGTGGGACACCTATCGTGCAGCACATCCGCTCTATACATTGGTTCAGGAGAAACGTACCGCATCGTTTATTAATTCGATGATTAAACAATATGAAACATACGGTTATCTGCCCATCTGGCATTTGTGGGGTACGGAAAATTACTGTATGATTGGCAATCATGCCATCCCAGTGTTAGCCGACGCATTTTTTAAAAACATCAAAGGGTTTGATTCTCAAAAAGCTTACGAAGCCGTAAAAGCATCTGCCATGAACGCCCACGTCAACTTTAACCCTTCACTGCTGGACAAATACGGCTATTTTCCTGAAGACAAACAAACCGAGTCGGTTTCTATCACTCTTGAAGTTGCTTTTGATGATTGGTGCGTAGCACAAATGGCAAAGAAATTAGGCTACGAGGCTGATTATAATTATTTTATCAAACGCAGTGAAACGTACAAAAATCTTTTCGATTCAAAAATAGGTTTCTTTAGAGGGAAAAACAGTGACGGGAAATGGCTAGAACCATTCAATCCGCTGACTTATGGAGGAAATGGAGGATACCCTTTTACAGAAGGTAATGCATGGCAATATCTCTGGTATGTACCACAGGACTTAAATGCTTTTATAGGTTTGTTTGGTGGCCTAGAAAACTTTACCAAGAAGTTGGATACATTCTTCACTCTTACCGCAAAACCCGAAGATGTGAATGGCAACGCATCAGGATTTATTGGACAATATGCACACGGAAACGAACCGAGCCACCATGCTGCATATCTGTATGATTTCACCAACGAACCTTGGAAAACGCAGTTTTACACTGCAAAAATAATGAACGAGTTATACAATGACGGACATTCTGGTTACTCTGGGAACGATGACTGCGGGCAAATGTCGGCATGGTATATATTGAGTGCGATGGGATTCTACCCAGTTAATCCATCAAATAGTATTTATTGCTTCGGTTCGCCTCAACTTTCCAAAGCAACAATCCATTTAGAAAATGGAAAAGATTTCACAATAACTGCCAAGAATGCATCAGAAAAAAACATGTATATTCAACAGATTCTTTTGAATGGAAAACCATATAAAAAACTGTATCTTACCCACCAGGACATTTTGAATGGCGGTAAACTTGAGTTTTCCATGGGAGCAAAACCAAATAAGGATATGGCTAAGTATGAAAAACCGAGATATATAGGGTATTAACTATATTTGGATTGGAGGCACAAGAATATATTGAATCCCAAAAGTTGTACAACTTTTGGGATTCATAGCATATTTGGTAATGCCCTTTGTTTGTAACTTTTTTAAAAAAACAAAACAAGGAAGCCTACATGCGGGCGAGTATGATTTTTACGCCGAACGATGTGATGGTGAATCTCGGAATTATTATGGCAGGAGTGCTGGTATATCTTACTCAATCGGCTTATCCCGACCTCATCGTAGGAATTATCGTTTTCACTATCGCGTCAAGAGGCACATTCTCCGTTCTCAAATTATAGAAATGATTTCATATTTCAACGCTTTCAAATTCAATATAAATTCTTAATTTTGAAAGCTATAAACAATCTTTACATTTTATCAAATAAATATATTTCATGAAAAGATACTTTTTATCCTTTATTTTCATTCTCATTGCTGTGATTTCAGCAATTCCCTGTACCAATTATCTCGTAACAAAAGGCGCTTCCGCTACCGGAAGCACAATGATATCCTACGCTGTGGATTCTCACACCCGTTACGGCGAAGTGTACTGGCGTCCGGCTCAGGACTGGCCAACGGGAAGCATGGTTACTATCATTAACCGCAGTACCACTGAACCGATGGGTAAAATTCCACAAGTTCCCCATACTTATCAGGTAGTTGGATTTATGAATGAACATCAGGTAACCATCGGCGAATCTACTTTCGGCGGACGTCCTGAATTAGTTGATCCAAAAGGTATTATGGATTACGGTGCAATGATGTTTATTGCGTTGCAAAGAAGTAAAACTGCGCGTGAGGCTATCAAAGTAATGACGGAACTGGTGGCAGAATACGGATACGGAAGTGACGGCGAGTCTTTTTCCATCGGCGACCCAAACGAAGTGTGGGTGATGGAGATGATGCCCAAAGGTCCGGACAACAAAGGTGCAGTGTGGGTAGCAATTCGCATCCCCGATGGATATGTTTCTTCACATGCTAATCAGGCGCGCATCACCAAATTTCCTTTGGAAAATAAAAAAACTTCCATCAGCAATAAAAACATGAAACTTCTTTTCAAACCTTCTGTGGAAGTAGTTTACGCCGAAGATGTTATCAGTTTCGCTCGCAAAAAAGGATATTTTAAAGGAAAGGACACAGACTTCGATTTTAGCAATTCCTACGCACCTTATGATTATGGCACAGTGCGCGGTTGCGACCTACGCGTGTGGTCTTTCTTTAATCGTGTAAGCGATGGAATGAATAAATACTGGGATTACGCGACGGGAGATATTACCAAAGAAAGAATGCCGTTGTTTATTCGTCCAAACAGAAAGCTGACGGCTCAGGATTTGATGGCTGCGAAGCGGGACCACCTTGAAGGAACTAAACTAGACATGTCGAAAGACGCGGGAGCAGGTGCTTTCGGAGTTCCTTACCGCTGGCGTCCGATGACATGGAAAGTGGATGGCAAGGAATATGTGAATGAGCGCACCAATGCCACACAACAAACTGGTTTTTCCTTTATCGGAGAGATGCGTTCATGGCTTCCGAATGTCATCGGAGGAATTTTTTGGTACGGTGCAGATGATGCGAACACCACTGTATACATGCCTTTCTATACGGGAATCACCGAAGTTCCCCACTGCGTAGCAGAAGGAAACGGTGATATACTCACCTACTCCGATGATGCGTCATTTTGGGTATTTAACCGCGTGGCTCATTTCGGTTATTTGTTTTACAACCGTGTGATACCTGATTTACGCAAAGTACAATCTGAGTTGGAGAACAAACATTTTGCGGATGTAAAAGATATCGACTCGAAAGCGTTAACACTCTACAAAAACAATGATTTGGTTGGAGCCAGAAAAGTTTTAACAGAATTCTGCACTAACACTGCTAACAATACCATCAAACGATGGAAAGAACTGGATAATTATCTTTTAGTAAAATTCCTTGACGGAAACGTAAAGAAAGAAGAAAACGGCAAATTCAAGCGTAACAAATGGGGCTATGCCGTAAGTCCGGACTTCCCAGGATATTCCGATGAATGGAAAAAAAATGTGGTAGAACAAGACGGCAAGCAGTTTGAAATGCCAGAAGAAAAGAAATAAACAAAATAGAGTCGCAAAATCTTGCGACTCTACTTTATTTTTTCCACTATTTCTTCGAAATCATTCTGCATTTTCCGTAAAAAATTAACTTTGTTTCTTTAACCTCCATGTCCAAAGAAACCACACATATCTATCAGTTATCTTACAGATTTCTCAAGAAATTTCCAAGAAGTCTAATTTTTACATTTCCAATAGATATGTAAACAAATATAAATAAAATGTTATAGACTCATTTTTCACTAAAATCCCCTTTTATAAAGTAGGATGCTTGGGAAAGCGCCAGTAATTCGTGGTTATTATTATACACCTTTGCCTCAGCTCTGACAATGGTGTTGCCGATGCTTATCACTTCTGCTTTAGCAATAATAGTGCTGCCTTTTGGCGCACTTTTAATATAACTAATACTCATATCGAGGGTCACCAATTTCTTTCCATATGTTACGCACGCACTTCCCATCGCCGTATCGCAAATAGAAGCAAGGACACCGCCATGTGCTATTCCGAATAAGTTAGTGTGTAAATCATCCACATAACACGAAAAAGTGGATTTCCCTTCTTCCAAATCTATCAGTTTTATATCTAAAAAACTTTCGAGAATAGGCCTTTCAAATGTTTTTATAAAAGATTCTTTTAACCAGTTTATATATTCAGGATTTTCCTTGTTGATCATTATTTTTTTGTAATTAAGCCGCAAAAGTAGCTTATAAAATCAAAGAGAACAAAATTTCATCGAAATCTTGTTCTCACCTTAATGTTTATTTGCTTTCGTTATTACTTAGATAAGATAACGCTCCGGTGGGGCAACATTTTATCTGTTTTATAAGTTCCTCAGTAGTTGCATTTTCAAGACGTATCCACGGACGTTCGTTAGGTCTGTAAACATCAGGGAGCATTTGTATGCAATTACCCGCGTGAATACACAAGTCAGGTCGCCATGTAACAGTGATTTCACCATTTGAATATTCTTTTTCTATCATCTTTATATATTTATTGTTTAGCTTCGTGTTTAATAAATGTATTGTTATCCAACTCCTCAAAGGCGTGATGCAATTCTTCTTTAGTATTCATTACGATGGGGCCGCCCCATGAAATAGGTTCATGCAAAGGCTTAGCAGCCAACAGAACGAATCTTGCGCCATTTCCTCCAGCTTTTACTTTCACGATGTCATTCTCGTCGGCATCTTTATTCATTGATTCAAACAAGATAGCACAACCTTTACTTTCAAAATTTTGAAGTGATTCATCAGCAGACAACTCCCCATCTAGTAAATACACGAAAAGAGTTTCCTCGTTGGGAGTTTCAGAATATTCCCATTCCGCATTCGCTTCAAGCTTTACATCCAGATATTTTACTTTCACATACTTACCTTCAAAAGCCCCTTTGATTCCTTTGTAACTTCCTCCTACAATCCTTACTTCTGCACTATCATCTTTCACCAAAGGCACGTCAGCAGCTATTATATCGCCATAAGCAGGAATATCCATTTTATCTTTCGCTGGCATATTCACCCACAACTGACATCCCAGCATTCTCCGTGATGGCTGTGGCATTTCCTGATGAATAATTCCCGAAGCTGCAGTCATCCATTGACAGCCAAGGTCTGTAATAATTCCAGAATTTCCTAAACTGTCGCCGTGCTCCATAGATCCGCTTACAAGATAGGTTATCGTTTCAATACCACGGTGTGGATGCCATGGAAAACCTTTGATGTAATCTTCGTGATTTTCAGAATCAAATCCGTCCAGCATTAAAAAAGGGTCAAATTTATAGATAGTGTCATAACCTAAAACACGTCTTAATTTCACACCCGCGCCATCCACGGCGTCTTGTCCTCTCACTACATTGGTTACTTCTCTTCTTTCCATAAATTTTATTGATTTATATAAGATGAAATAAATGATAAGCTTTTTACAATCAAGTATTGAACAAATATTATAATGTTTTGTTTAGAACAAAACAATTCAAGTTTAACAATAAAAACTTAAAAAAAATGGATAATAAAGAAATAAAGGCAACTGTAATTAAAGGTGGTCCTGCAGTTATTGACGGTGACATTAAATTAGTAGTTGACGGAGTAGAAAAATCTCAAAGTGGTCACACCGCTATTTGTCGTTGCGGACAAACAAAGAATAACCCATTTTGTGATGTTACACACGCTAAAGTAGGGTTTGATAAATAAAAAAGTTAAATTTATCCTAGTTGAAAGACTGTTTTTTATTCAAAAGAAACAGTCTTTTTATTTTTATCATCAAATAAACATTTGAAATAAAGAAAAGTCACATACAGTCATTCGTACAATTATACAAAACATTAACTCTTTGTAAGACCGTACAAGTTAATGGTTGTAGGCCGCTTTTTAGATTCGTTCGAGCAAATAATCTTTCTGATATCAACAGAGAAATCCTTAAAAAACTGTAAGGACTGACTCTTTAACAAATGGTTTTGCCATTCTATTGGTTATAAGAATCTTTCCTGTAGTTTTTCATTTATTCAATTTATTGGACATTGTCTTTTTTCAATAAATCAGGTCTTAATCTCTGCGTTCTTTCCAAAGCTTGTTCCATTTTCCATTCCGCAATTTTGCGCTCGTGACCCGAAAGTAGAACCTCTGGTACTCTCCATCCATTGTACTCTGCCGGACGAGTGTAAACAGGCGGTGCAAGCAAATTATCCTGAAAAGAATCGGAAAGAGCAGATTGCTCATCACCAATAGCACCAGGAATTACACGCACCACAGCATCTGCAATCATGGCTGCCACTAGCTCACCCCCGGTCAATACAAAATCACCGATAGATATTTCACGCGTTATCAAATGTTCGCGTATGCGATAATCAATCCCTTTATAATGCCCACAGAGGATAATGAGATTTTGTTTGAGTGAAAGTTCGTTAGCGGTATTTTGCGTAAATTGTTCTCCATCTGGGGCAGTAAAAATAACTTCGTCATACTCACGTTGCGATTTCAGTGCAGATATACACCGATCGATAGGCTCAATCTGCATCACCATTCCGGCTTCTCCGCCAAAAGGATAGTCGTCCACGCGATGATGCTTGTTAGTAGAATAATCTCTCAAATTGTGAAGACCAAATTCTACTAATCCATTTTGCTGTGCACGTTTAAGAATGGAAGTATTTAGAGAGCATTCTACCATTTCGGGTAAAATGGTAAGTATATCTATACGCATAAAAAAAGTATCTTTGAGCATTTGTGGGCTCAAAGATACTTTAATTGTATGAGTATTTAAAATGTGATTTTTACTTACATATTTCCAACTCCGGTACTGCTTTCCTGCTGATTACCTCCCGATTTTAAATCATCATTACTGATGGTTCTTTGCACTTTTTTTACAGAAGTTTTAAGATTACCGAAACGATAAGTCAATGATAATCCTACTCTTTGCATTGGTTGATAATTGATACTTTGTTGGTGAAATCCTTCTCCATCCATAGTAGATTTAAGTTTGACATTTGGATTAAAGATGTTATTTGCACGCAGATTCACATCCATTTTTTTATCAAAGAAACTCTTCATCAAAGAAATTCCATAAAAATAAAACATTGACATTTTGCTTTGAAGTTGGATATTTTGAGAGAAAACTCCGCCGCTCAAAGATACTCGGAAGTCTTTGGGTAATGTATAAGCGCTGTTGCTAAAAATGCGCCATGCAAATCCACTATTGCTCATATTTTCATTTTTAACGTTTCGTATATCCGTATAAGTAGTACTTGCATTTAACATCATATTCAAACGCTGTATTGGTGAATAACTTGCATACATACTCAATCCAATTGAATTTTCCTTACCAATGTTATCATAAGTAGTATGTGTTATCCCGTCTTTTACAAAGCTATAAGGAGTAATGGCATTATTGGTATAATCGTAGCTTAATGTAGTATTCAAATTTAATTTTTGTGAAAAAGATCCATAGTTAATTTCGAAAGTATGTGTGCGTTCAGAAATCAAATTAGGATTTCCGTAACTTATATTAATTGGATTACTCTTATCCACGTATGGACTTAGGAAATAAATACTTGGTCTGGAAATACGATTGTTATAACTAAATTTTAAGGATTTTGTCATACTTAATTGATAACTAAACATGATAGAAGGAATCCAATCCATAAAATTTTTATCGAAAGCAGGAATATTTTGCGATACGAAATTGATATGCTGTTTTGTATATTCTGCACGTAAGCCAGGTTTTATTGCATACTTATTTTTTTTCAAAGTATAACTCAGATATCCCGATGCAATATTCTGTGTGTGTTTCAAATCATTTTTGTAAGCTGGTAAATCTTTCCAGCTATCATCTGTAAGATCAAGATAATTGGCATGCGATTCACTTGAATTATCACGATTTATGTATTTGAGACCTACTTCTATATTTTGATTTTTTGTTAATGGATTAACATAGTCTATCTGTGCAGTATGCTCTTTTCCCCTCGAATCGTTTTCACTGTCAATTTGATATCCGTCTGGATAAAAATAGTTTCCTGTTACATTTGAATATCGATTGTTGTAGCTGCTGTTGTTAGGATTATATTCATACCGATATGAAAAAGTAAGCAATTCTCCTTTCTTATGAAAACTTCTCTGATAGTCAGTAGCTACATTCATTCCTCCATATTTACCATCCGAAACACCTAACATATCATAGGAATAATTTCTTACTCCTGAAGAAATTGCTTTCGTCCGAGAATCAGAATAAAAATTACCACCATAGCGTGAAAATGTAATATTTATTAAATTTAGTGTATCTAATTCATAACTAGCATCTATACTATTGTATTCACCTCTGCCATGATTTTTACTTTCACCATCCTGTATTAGCTTATTAGCTGAATTTGGTGCAAATTCTTCTCTTTCGAAAGTAGAAGTTGTCCATGGATTTTTGTGAGAATATAAATTACCATTTCCTGTTACACCAAACTTTCCATATTTTAGAGCAAGATAAAGTCCTCCTCCTAATCCACCATAACTATCACCGTTAGCTGATACAGAACCTGAGTATCCGTCACCTGTACGTTTTTCGGTAATAATGTTAATGATACCCCCTACTCCTTCAGCATCGTATTTAGCTCCGGGGTCAGTTATTACCTCAATATTTTTGACAGTGTTTGCAGGCATACTTTTCAATAATTGAGTCGGGTTGGAAGTCATAATGTTGGATGGTTTTCCATTCATATATATTTTATAACTCGAAGATCCTTTTAACTGAATCTTATCTTCGCCATCTACTGTTACCAAAGGTACTTTACGTAATAAGTCTAATACATTAGAAGTAGCAGATTCGGGATCATCCTTAGCGCTATAAGTAAGTTTGTCCACTTCCACTTTTACCAAAGGTTTCTGAGCTACTACACTCAGTTCTTTAAGCTCTATAGAAGATTCTTTCAATAAAATTTTTCCCAAATCAATTTGCTTTTCAGTACCGGATATCTCCACATCTTTCTGAGCAGAATTCATCCCGACAAACTCAAATAAAAATTGGTAGCTGCCATTCGGCAATTGAACAGAAAAAACTCCTTTGTCAGAAGCAGCCATTTTTTTAAAAGCATTTTTTGGCACCGACTTTTTAAAAATTGATATGGTTGCGTAAGGAATTTGATCTTTTTCGGTAGGTCCTACAAGTTGTCCCTTGACGGTGGTTTGTGCAAATCCCGTAAATGTGAAGATGCACATAAAGCTTACAATGGATAGAAATCTCATAATTGTGTTTGCGTTAGTTGGGTTCTTTTAATTAACTGACAACAAATGTAAATATTACTTTCCCATTTACATTAATTAAAGTATCAAATTACGAAAATTTAGTAATAGAGTTTTCCGATTTAATAGTTATTTATCATTTAATATAACCTTAGATTTAAAAGAAGCATTACCAATTTAGATAATAATTTTGATAATTATTTATAATCAACTCTATAGCAAATTGTCAATCATTCTACCCATCAATCTGAAAAATTATGCATGTTGGGATTAAAGATAAAATTATAGTACCCCAATTTCCTATCGTTGTTTTGGGTTTTACGATAAGTCTTTTCCAATCAATTATTGCATAAATTTGCCAATGCTCTTGAGACTGATTTTGTAGACTTGATGAATGAGTAAATGTAGTTTAACAATATATTTCCTATAAAACAATTTAACTTGCAAAAACAAAGGCGCATCATTTGATGCGCCTTGTTATTTGTTAAGATTTTGCTTAAATAATTAGATACCTAAACCAAAGTTATAAGCAACGCCTACTCCTAAGCTTCCAGCATTGTAATTTTGGTCGTTAATTTTACCTTTGTCACCTGTAAATACTTTTGTATAATGTACAAAGAAATTCCAATTATGGTTGTGATAACCAATTTCAGGTTTTAAATAGAAACCTCCTGAAGGACGTTCTTCCATTCCTTTTTCTGCTACTTTTTCGTCACCGACGATAAATCCATATCCCAAATCTGTTCCTAAATAAAAACCTTCAGAAGAAGGATAATAACGTAATAAAGCAGCTACTGGAACCACTCCGAAATCATTATTTTTGATTAAATCATTATCTCTTCCGAAGAAGTGATTATAACCAGTTGCTAAACCTAACCCGAAATTAGGAGTTACCAAATACTGATAACCTAAATCTAAACCAAGATTACCTGCTGCATTTTCTTGTGGAAGCGAAGCACCACCCATTACACCGATTTTCAGTGTATTTTTCATACTTAAATACTGTGCATTAGTTGCGAATGTTGTGGCTATAACCACAAGCACCGCTAAAATAGTTTTTTTCATTTCTTTATAATTTATAGAGTCGGAGCATTTATCTCCAACTAATTTGTTATTTGAGGGAAATTTATTTTAGATTTCCCGTTGTGTCCATATTAAACAACAGTAACCTAATTTTGTTTAGTGTATGTTTTACATTATATAAGTTAATATACTCTAATCTCTTTAAAATCATAAATATAAAAACTCAAACTTTGATGAATTTTATGTTTATGAGTGTTTTTCGAGTCTATATAATTATAAATGCTTTGTTGAATAATATTTTTATAGTTTTAGGAAGGGAAGGCGACTTATCTTCATAAGCGACTATAATTCTTTTATAGGATCCGAAGAGTTGCTGAAAATTATCCAATGTCTATCCATTTGCCTTTAAAGCAACTATAATATCCTATGTATAAATAAATTCTTTTATCGAAATAAGAAAAAACCTTTTCCTTGATTTATGAATGCAGCAGATCTGTTAATACAGCCAAAACATAATGCATCTTTCACTGTGTAGCTGTGCATAATAAAATGTCTTTTCTCTGGCTTCAGCACGATTCATCACGGGTTGAAGATACATCGCCTTTGCTATTTCGATCTGCAAAATATTATTTAATCAATTTACACGTCGTAGCTTTAGACAACCTTATCAAATCCTGCGGAGAAACTTTTATCTGCAATCCTCTTTTTCCCGCACTTACATATATAAAAGGAAAATCTGTTATAGAATGATGGACGTAGGTTGGAAATAGCCTTTTCATTCCTATTGGAGAGCACGCCCCTCGGATATATCCTGTAGTAGGCAAAAGTTCTCTCATCGGTATCATATCGCAGTTTTTATTTTTAGATATTTTGGCTAATTCTTTCAAATCCAACTCCTCATCTCCGGGAATTACACATACAAAATATCCTGTCTTATCACCTTTTAATACAAGTGTTTTAAATACCATTTTTATATCTTCACCTAAAGATTCAGCTACATGAACAGCGCTTAAATCCGTTTCATCAACTTCATATGGTATTAATTCATATTTTACTTTTTCTTTGTCTAACAACCTGGCGGCATTTGTCTTTTCTATTTTCATAAAAAAATGTTTTAAAACATAACAAATTTACAGCTTTTGTGAAGAATAGTAGAACAATGCCACCTATTATTGGTTATTATAAAAGGACGAAATAAAAGAATTAATTTAAACAACCTTTTTAGATTTATCTTGTATTTATCTTAATTCACAAATTATATAATACTTAATTTTTTGCGCAATGAACAAAAAAAACAATCCTGAGCCACAACAGAAAGAATCTGCAAAAATAGCGGATTTAGCTCAAAACACAGTGAGCGAGCAAAATCAACTTCTCACTACTGATCAAGGTCTCAAAATTAATGACGACCATAATACCTTAAAAGCTGGCGAACGTGGTCCTTCCTTGCTGGAAGATTTCATCATGAGAGAAAAAATTACTCATTTTGACCACGAACGTATTCCAGAACGTGCCGTTCATGCACGTGGATCCGGTGCACATGGAATCTTCGAGGTAACAAATCCTATACCTCAATATACAAAAGCTAAATTCTTAACAGAAAAAGGGAAAAAAACCCCTGTATTTGTACGTTTCTCTACCGTAGCAGGTTCAAGAGGTTCTACAGACTTGGCGCGTGATATACGAGGTTTTGCTGTTAAATTCTATACAGAAGAAGGGAATTATGACCTTGTTGGTAACAACTCGGCACCTTTCTTTATTCAGGATGCTATCAAATTCCCTGATTTTATTCATGCAGTGAAACCTGAACCACGCGACGAAATGCCACAGGCAGCTTCAGCTCATGATACTTTCTGGGATTTTGTATCACTTTCTCCTGAAACCATGCACGCTGTAATGTGGGCGATGAGCGACAGAGCTATTCCTCGCAGTTTGCGAATGATGGAAGGTTTTGGTGTTCATACTTTCAGGTTTATCAACGAAGCGGGCGAAGCGTTTTTCGTGAAATTCATTTGGAAATCTTTACAAGGTGTTCACGGATTGGTTTGGGATGAAGCACAAAAACTTTCGGGTAAAGATGCAGACTTCCACAGACGCGACCTTTGGGAAGCTATCGACACTGGAAATTTTCCACAATGGGAATTGGGTGTTCAAATTGTTCCTGAAGCTGATGAGCACAAATTTGAATTTGACTTATTAGATCCAACAAAACTGATCCCTGAAGAATTGGTTCCTGTACAAATCATTGGAAAAATGACTTTGAACAGAAATCCTGACAATTTCTTCGCAGAAACAGAACAGGTTGCTTTCCATCCTGGTCACATTGTTCCAGGTATTGATTTCACCAACGACCCATTATTGCAGGGGCGTTTGTTTTCATACACTGATACACAAATTACTCGTCTTGGCGGACCGAACTTCCACGAAATTCCTATTAATCGTCCTATAAACGGAATCTACAATAATCAGCGTGATGGCATCATGCGTCAGATGATTAACAAAGACGAAACGTCTTATATTCCTAATTCAATCAGCGGTGGACATCCACATCAGGCAATGATGAAAGATGGAGGTTTCGTAACTCATCAGGAAAGAGTGGAAGGTAATAAGATACGCGGCAGAAGCAAAAGCTTCCTTGACCATTATTCTCAACCTCGACTATTTTTCCAAAGCCAAAGCAAACCCGAACAACAACACATTATTGATGCGTTTACATTCGAACTAGGTAAGGTAAAACGTGAAGAAATCCGTCAAAGAACTCTAAGTTTGTTGAACCAAATTGACAAAAACCTTGCAAGCGAAGTTGCTAAAGGTTTAGCATTGGATGTTCCAACAGGTTTGCCCGAAAATCACCAACATGGTGCAGATGCAAAACCTGAAGATTATAAAACAATCACCAAAAAACTTTCAATCGACAAAGCTCCGTCATTAAGCATGGCAGAAAAGTTGAGCGAAAACATCAAAGCACGCCGTATCGCAATTTTTGCAGAACCTGGTGTGAATGAAGCTGACGTTAAAAACATGAAGTCAGCTCTTGAGAACGAAGGTGCAATGGTAAAAGTAGTTTCTTCAAAACTCGGAACAATAGGAAGTATAAAAATTGACGGCTCTCTGCTTACAGAGGCATCTGTGTGCTATGACGCAACATGTGTACCTAATGGTGACGATAATTATTTAAACGCCTTGAAAGGCGACAAAAGATATGGTGAATTTTTAACCGATACTTACAATCACTTTAAGCCAATTGCTGTGGAAGGTAAAGGAGAAGATTTCATGAAAGCAGCATTGGGCGATATTCTTAAAAGTAAAGACGGTATAGTGGCTAATGAAGATGTAAAAGCATTTATTGAAGCTATCAGACAACACCGTTTCTGGAACAGATAAGAATTTGCCTTTATTAATCAACTAAAAATTTTTTTATGAAAAATGAAGAAAAAGCTGGTGAAAAAACCAGCAACAAAAGTTCTTCTAAGGCAACTGACAAGGTTTCAAGCAAAACAACTTCAAAAAGCACTAAAGGTGGAAACGCCGAAAAAGTGAATTATAGTCCTGAGGATGAAAACAAATTGAGATCTTTCCTTATTGATGAACTCAAGGATATTTATTATGCTGAAGATGCAATTTCTAAAGACTTGAAAAAGATGGAGAAAGCAGCTACTTCAAAAGAATTGAAAGACGGCATCAATAAACACATTGCTCAAACTCAGGAACACATTCAAAGATTAGAGCAAGCATTCAAACTTATGGATGAAAAAGCCGCTAAGAAAAAATGCGAAGCAATTGAAGGAATCTTGAAAGAAGGTAGCAGCACCGTAGAAGAACAGGAAGAAGGCAGCATGGTACGAGATGTAGCTATTATTGTGGCAT
Organism: Dysgonamonadaceae bacterium; assembly: GCA_032068765.1. Lineage (GTDB taxonomy): Bacteria > Bacteroidota > Bacteroidia > Bacteroidales > Dysgonomonadaceae > DAMBHY01. The sequence continues at coordinate 214,641 of DAMBHY010000001.1, forward strand.
CACAAAAAGTAGAACATTACGAAATTGCAGCTTACGGCACACTAGCTGAATTAGCTAAAACGCTAGGTCGTTATGACGTAGCCGAATTATTGGAAAAAACACTTTTTGAAGAAAAAGGTACAGATTTAAATCTGTCAGATTTGGCTAAGAATTCCATTAATAAGGAAGCTAAAGCAGAAAAATAATCTTTTATTAAATTAGGATGAAAGACACCCGGATAAGAATTTACTTTTCCTGGGTGTCTTTTTCTATAAAACCATTAACTACGCTACAAGAAAACTTATCACGGCATGACGCAGTAACAAACTAAAAAAATTGTCAGAAAAAGCACGCGTATGTCTTTTTACCACTAATCTTACTGAATTGCCATTGATATCTCGTCCAAAATATCTTTGAACTAATGCGATGATAAGGAAATCTATAATTTATTTAGGCAGTCAGGAAAGCAAAAACATGAATATTAAAGATTTGTAATTTATAACAACATCAACAATCTTTCCATATTTTTGCATAAAATTATGGAGGCATTTCATGAATAGAATATTCAGCAAAATAAGAGATTATTATCAAATTTCTGCTACAGCCATAAAGAAATTTTTCCAAAAACTAAAGGCTGATTACAAAAAATCGCCTTGGTATTTGAAGACTTTTAAAATTATTCTGGCAGTTTTTATATTCATTGGTATATATTTTATCGCTGTTGATATCAACTTCCTATGGTTGTTTGGTAAATCACCTAACATCCGCGACATAAAAAATCCTAATCTCGATTATCGTTCTGAAATATTCTCTTCAGACGGTAAACTAATCGCCACATTTTATGCGGAAGATCGTACTCCCGCCGAATTTAAAGACATTCCTCAAAACCTCATCAATTCGCTTATCGCTACAGAAGACGTCCGTTTTTACAAACACAGCGGTATTGATTTAAAAGGAACAGCAGCAGCGTTATGGAACACAATGCACGGTGATCGCCGTGGAGGAAGTACAATTACACAGCAGTTAGTTAAAAATCTTTTCAAAACGAGAAAAGACTACTCCAAAGGATTATTGGGAAAAATTCCAGGACTATCTATTATCGTAAGCAAAACAAAAGAGTGGATATCTGCCGTAAAAATTGAAATGTTGTATTCAAAAGATGACATTATACTCATGTATCTTAATACGGTGGATTTCGGACACAACACCTTCGGCATTAATTCCGCAGCTGCGAAATTTTTCTCCAAAAAGCCGAATCAACTTACCTATAATGAATCTGCTCTATTGGTTGGCATGTTAAAAGCTCCCAGTTATTACAGTCCTATTTCTAGACCGGAAAGAGCATTCAAAAGACGTAATCAGGTGTTGGCTCAATTGCACAAATATGGTTATATCACCGCGGCGGATGAAAATTTACTTAAACAACTTCCTCTGGATTTGGACAGACGGGATGTAGAACCCGAAGGCAATAAATCTTATTTGCGGGATGCCATCTCAAGAGAATTAAAAGATTGGGCTGCCACTACCAACACCGACTTATGGCGCGACGGTGTAAAAATATACACTACTATCGATTCCCGTATGCAGCAATATGCCGAAGAAGCAGTGAGAGAAAAGATGAAAAGTCTGCAATCCAGGTTCGACAACGCTTCCAATCAAAGTGTAACCCGGCCCTGGATAGATAAAAACGGCAAAGAAAACGAATTATATTTCTATGATTTAACGGCAAAAATGCCTCTCTATAAACGACTACAAAAGAGATACGGGAACAATCTAGATAGTATAAAGGCGGCATTAAATAGACCACACAAGATGTCAGTATTTACTTTTGAAGGCAAAAAAGACACGATGATGTCTTCTTTGGACTCAATTAAATATCACCACAAATTTTTTCAGACCGGCTTCCTGGCAATGGAACCTGAGAACGGCTATATTCGTGCTTGGGTAGGTGGAATTAACTATGAATTTTTCAAGTTCGACCACGTAGAGCAGTCTAAGAGACAATCAGGTTCGCTGTTTAAAGCATACGATTATGTAGCCGCAATGGATAATGGTTACGGACCATGCGACACTTTCACAGACAAACCTGTTTCTATCGAATATGAAGAAAACGGAGAGAAAAAACTTTGGGAACCAAGAAATGTAAGCAGATCGCATTCTGGAACTATGACTTTGAAACGCGCTTTTGCACGCTCCGTCAATTCAATAGCAGTACAATTAGCACAACTGGTCGGCATTCAGAAAGTAATTGCGTATGCAAAACTGCTTGGAATCACCTCCCCTATGAAAGAAGTTCCTTCGGTAAGTTTGGGAACAAGTGATTTAACACTAAAAGAAATTGTAAACTCCTACTGTACTTTTGTGAACGGAGGAAATCTTGTAAAACCAATTCTTGTTACGCGCATTGAGGATGCCGATGGCAAGATTATATATCAGGCGCAGCCTACCCAAGAGAAAGTTTTATCTGACGAAACTGCATTTCTGATGCAGGTATTGTTGCAGGGAGGTTTGACAGAACCAGGAGGAACAACGCAGGGCTTGTGGGACTATGATTTGTTTAACAGCGGAACGGATTTTGGAGGTAAAACAGGTACGACACAAGATTATACAGATGGCTGGTTTATCGGAGTGACTCCCGGATTGGTGGCAGGATGCTGGACGGGGAACGACAATATGGCAATTCACTTCAACACTTCACATCTGGGCGAAGGTTTGCGAACAGCACAACCAATTTATGGTGTATTTATGGAAAAAGTTTTGAAAGATGACCGCTTAAAGAAATACAGACAGCGATTTAAGAAACCAAAGTTCGATGTAAGCAAAAAATATGAATGTTATAGTTCATATGATGAAGGCGACGGCAATCAAAATGATTCTACTTACACGGCTCATTCTGACAGTATCAATACGGAATCAATTTCGGAAGAATAAGCTCCTTATGATAAACAAAACGGTTAATTGGATGAATCCAATTAACCGTTTTCATTTATAATATCTTTAGAGATGATTTAAACTTCAATCACTTCTTTAAATCTTTCGATATCTTCGCGAATCAATTTTTCTAAAGCAGGAGTCAACAGATTTGCAACGCCTGCACCTAGTGTTCCTGCTGGAGCATCGTAAGATATATTCACCTGAATTTCGGTTCCCAATTCACCTGCATCGGTAAATCTTACTAAACCTGAGTTCATAACCTTTGATTCAGGAGTACTTTTCCATTTGATGGATTCATTTGGGACGTCGTGAATAATTTCAGCTTTCCAATCTATCTTTCCTAATCCTCCGGGAATGTTTGCCACCCATTCCGAAAAACGATTATCAATTTCTCTTACCGATTCAAGATGTTTCATAAAAATGGGAAGGTTTTCTAGTCTTCGCCAGTATTTATAAACTTCTTCGCGCGATTTATTAACTGTAACTGTTGTATCTACCAGCACCCGGTTGTGTGAGGACGTACCGTCTACACCCATCTTTTTGTACATAGGACAATATCCTGTTCCACCTCTGTACATCAAAGCACTACCCAACAATGCTTTCAATAATTTATTTTTTCCTGTAAAAGCTTTCGAAGCCAGCCAGGCACCTATAACAACAGAAAAAATGCGCTCTGCATTACCTACGTTTTTCTGTTCCGACTCTCCAAATACTTTGTTAATAGTGTCCTTTTTAATTTCCATAATTTTTTGTTTTTGTTGAAAGCTGTCAGATATTTTCTGCTTTCAGATTTTCTTGTATAACAATGAAGTCATAGCCTTAGTTCGTTTTAATAATACTCTTTAATAAAAAAGAGTATCTATTACTCCTCCGCTCCCACCCAATTGAATGTGTGGTTTGCGATGCAAGTTTTTTACTACGCGAAAGATTGGTGTGAGAATTTTTTGGTATATCTTTTTCATTCCAACGAATTATTCATGCCTTCATCTTTCACTTTTGATTTCAAATGTCTACCTTTGCCTCCGCATTTTTTAATATTAATTTAACTTATAAACAACAAACAGTTTAAAGCCATGCAGTCTGTTCGTTTCAAACGTTTTGCGCATAAGTCGTATAGTGCATTCAACAGTTTGCAGAAAGCCATTACCATCGGGGTTTTGAGCGGATGCACACTGGTTTCGGCACACGCGGCTTCAGTACAGAGCATCGAAAAAACGAATCTGACCGTATCTTCGGACACCATCTCCAAAAAGACTTTGGATGAAGTAGTTGTTACCGCTACAAAGGTGGATTTGCCTTTGAATCTGGCAACAAAACAGGTAACAGTATTAAGTAGTAAAGACATCGAGCGAGCACCTGTCAAGAGTGTTCAAGATCTGCTAAATTATGTGGCAGGCGTAGATGTGTTGCAACGCGGACCGCACGGCGTACAGGCGGACATTTCACTCAGAGGCGGCTCTTTCGACCAGGCAGCCATCCTTCTCAACGGTATCAACCTTACCAATCCACAAACCGGACATTACAGTTTCGACATTCCTATCAATCTTTACGACATCGAACGCATAGAAATCGTTCAGGGACCATCATCTTTAGTATATGGCGCAGGTGCTTTTTCGGGAGGGATTAACATCATCACAAAAAAAGATACACGTACAAATGCTTATATAAAAGCAGAAGGCGGTATGAACGGACTTTTCGGTGCAGAAGCACGAGCCGCGTACAAAAGTAACTGGGGAAGTCATTCTCTATCCGCAGGATATTGTCGTTCCGACGGATATATCGCAAACAGCGATTACAAAATTACGAATATATTATTCCAGAATAATTTGCGTTTCGGGAATTTCGGAAATGTAGATGTTCAGATGGGATATAATGATAAAAAATATGGAGCAAATACTTTTTACACGGCTGCTTATCCTAATCAGTATGACGACACGCAGGGAATGTTTGCATCAGTAAAAGGTGTTACGAACGGTAAACTTCGCATATTGCCTCAACTCTATTGGAGCCGTCACTACGATTGTTTTCAATTGATTAGAGAGGGAACGCCCGATATTCCTTCGTGGTACAAAGACCACAATTATCATCAGAGCAATGTTTACGGAGCGAACTTGGGATTCCAGTATGCTTCACCAATTGGTATCACCAGTTTCGGTGGAGAATTGCGCAGCGAAAACATTCTCAGCAGTGTATTGGGCAAACAGATGGAAACACCACAGGGAAAATACACAAAATCGGATAGTCGTTTGAATACAAGCTTTTATCTGGAACAAAATTTCTTGATTGATAGGTTTTCGGTATCTCTTGCAGCTTTGATGAATAAAAACTCTGCGACTAAAGAATCTTTCAAATTCTATCCTGGAATCAACACTTCGTATCGTCCTACAGATAATTTGAAACTATACGCTTCATGGAACAAATCAACGCGCATGCCTTCTTTCACCGATTTGTATTATTCCACAGCTACACACAAAGGAAACCCTAACTTACTCCCCGAATATGCGCAAGCATTGGAAGGAGGATTGAAATATAGTAGTGGTTTGTGGAGTGCCGATTTAGCCGTTTTTCAAAATATTGGGGAAAACCTGATAGACTGGACATACAATGAAACGGATAAAAAATGGTATTCGGCAAACTTAGAAAAAGACCAGAAACTGAAAACTTTCGGGGTAACTACTAATGCTAAACTTTATTTGGATGAATTGCTGGGATACAAACAACCGCTTCGCACATTGAATATCGGTTATCAATATTTAAATCAGAAGAACGATGCAGCAAGTGAAAAGAATCCAATTTCGCAGTATGTATTTAATTATCTTCGTCACAAAGTAACCGCAGGTTTGGATGTAGAACCATTCAATAATTTCGTGTTGAGCCTCAACTACCGCTGGCAGGAACGCGCCGGAAGTTACATTGAATATGTGAATCTGAAAGCAGGCGAAAAAGTGCCTTACAAACCATTCTCTATTCTTGATATTAAAGCAACATATCAATGGCAGGGAATGCAGTTGTTTGTAAATGCAAATAATGTTTTCAATGTTAAATATGTAGACTTAGGCAACATTCCTCAATCAGGATTTTGGTTATCAGGAGGATTGAGCTATCAATTCTAAGTGAAATAAAAAGATTGTGCCAGAAATCATTAAGATATTCTGCTACAATCTTTTTTTTCAAGTGAAGAACTAAAAATTTATTGCTAAAAGTAAACAGTTAGCAAAATATTGTCTTTCTATCTTTACTTTTCTGATATAAGAAATCAATTATCAATAAAACTCTTAAAACCTTTACCAATAACTTCCGAACTATCCATCACGTTAATAAAAGATTCTTTGTCTACTTGATGGACTCTTTCTTTCAAACGGATATATTCACTGCGGGTAACACTGGTATAAATCACATCACGTTCAACACCTTGGTAGAGTCCTACTCCTTTTAATATTGTACCACCCCGACCTAACTCTTCGAGAATCAGGTGACGTATGTCTTCCACTTTAGTAGTAATAATAAATACTGTCTTGTTCACCTTGAAACCTTCAATCACAAAGTCAATTACTTTTCCTTCAATAAAAATCAAGAAAATTGAATAGAATGGCAGACGAAGTTGTCCGAAAGCAAGTAAAGTAGAAAGTGTGATGGTCATATCCACTATCATTACTAGTTTTCCGAGGGATAATTTGGTATACTTGTTGAGAATCATCGCGATGATATCGCTTCCTCCGGAAGTTGCTCCCGAACGGAAAATTAAACCGATAGCAATTCCGTATACCAACCCGCCGGCAAGCGTATTAAGAAAATAATCGGGAATAAACATCAAACCGTCATTACCAGGTTCAGTAAGCAAACCATTATGAATTATCGGTTGATACCCCCATGTCGATTCCAGCAGCCATACGAAAAATAGAATCAGGAAAGTGGATACAATCGTTTTAAGTCCGAATCTCGGTCCAAGAATCCATGTCCCTAACAAAAGCAAAGGAATATCCATGCAAAAAGCATAGAAACTGATTTTCCACGGCCAAAGTGTATTAAAAACATTGGCTAAACCATAAGTTCCACCAGGTGCAAGGCGATAAGGATTTACAACCATCACATCTCCAAACGCAAAAATAAATGATCCTAATAGAATTAACCCATAGGAAAGAAACCATTCACGTGAGAAGATTTTTTCATTTGTCTTATTCATATATTTAACTTAAAATTTGGCGCAAAGGTAGTCATTTTAAAGCTGAAAAAGGACAAAACGCTTAATACGTTTCATCCTTTTTCTATTTGAGCTTAATAACTTATTTCAAATAATCTCCTACAAGTGTTACCTGATATGTTCTATCTCTGCTATATAGCTGTCTTCATTGCCCATCATGTAATATGTTCCTTTTTCTTTTTCAAGCATAAAGGCAAAATCATCGCTTCTCATATAAGAATTCGCGTTTGAAAATATATAACCAAGTGTTTTTTGCAATTGATTCTGTCCAATTAGTATTTCTTCAAAATTTGCAAAAGCTGTTGCCGGCATACCTTCTTTATTTTCGTATTATAGTTGTATGCTCTCGCCTGTCTTTTAGTGATAGAATTTTGTATAAGAACCTCTTTCTAATATCTGAATTTATATTTGGGATATTTTTTTGTATTTATTATATGAATAACATCTCATTTTTTTAATAAATACAATAGATATTTTTGAGTGTTTGTTAACATAAAAAATCATTTTAACCAGATATAAAACATAATGTTCGTACTCTTTTCTTTTAAAAAATAGTAAATTTGTAATCACAAAACGCCATAAAACCTCCCCGATATGAAGTCGAAAAGTTTAGTCAGTATTAATGACTACAATAAAGATGATATTCTGCGCATCTTATCTTCTGCACTCAAATTCAAAGAAAACCGAAATCGTGATTTACTGCAAGGGAAAGTGTGTGCGACCTTGTTTTTCGAACCCTCCACGCGTACGCGTTTAAGTTTTGAAACGGCTGTTAATCGCTTGAGAGGACGAATCATCGGTTTCTCCGACTCAGGAACCACCAGTTCATCAAAAGGCGAGTCGTTGAAAGATACCATCATGATGGTAAGCAATTACACAGACCTCATCATTATGCGCCACCATTTAGAAGGGGCGGCAAGATATGCATCCGAAATATCTCCTGTACCCATCATCAATGCAGGTGACGGAGCCAATCAGCATCCTACGCAAACCATGTTAGACTTATTCAGCATCTTCGAAACACAGGGAACGCTCGATAATCTGACCATAACAATTGTAGGTGATTTGAAATATGGAAGAACGGTGCATTCGCTGATTCAGGGGATGTCGTTTTTCAAACCGACTTTCAACTTCGTTGCTCCTGATGAATTGAAGATTCCCGAAAAGTATAAAGAGTTTTGCGACAAACATAACATTTCTTACAAAGAATTTACTGAATTTACGCCGGAAGCCATCAACTCAGCGGATATTTTGTACATGACACGCGTACAGCGTGAACGCTTTACAGATTTGATGGAATATGAAAAAGTGAAAAATGTGTATATTCTCAAAGCCAGTATGCTCGCAGATTCAAAGGAAAATCTTAAAGTGTTACACCCGCTTCCTCGTGTCAACGAAATTGCTCAGGACGTGGATGAGAACTCTAAAGCGTATTACTTTCAACAAGCAAAAAACGGCGTATATGCGCGCCAAGCCATCATTTGTGATTTATTGAATATTTCGGTTGATTAAAATTTACAAAATGAGAAAAGAACTTCAAGTAGCGGCACTTCAAAACGGAACAGCCATCGACCATATTCCTTCTGAACAAGTTTTCAAAGTAGTGGAACTGCTTAAACTCAACAAGCTAGACAATCCTGTTACCATCGGAAATAATCTAGAAAGCAAAAAAATGGGGAGAAAAGGAATCATCAAGATTTCGGATAAATTCTTTGAAGAAAATGAGATCAATCGTCTTGCGCTTATCGCTCCGAATATCAATCTAAATATTATTCGAAATTATGATGTTGTGGAAAAGAAGGAAGTGATTCTTCCCGATGAAATCCACGAGATTGTAAAGTGCAACAACCCAAAATGTATTACTAACAATGAGCCAATGCATACTTATTTTCACGTAACTGACAAGAAAAATGTGGAAATTCAATGTCATTACTGCGAATTGAAAATTAAGAAGGAGGATATAATACTTAAGTAGACAAGTATACTTGTTAAAAAGTATATAGGGAACTGAATTTTCATCCATCCTCGGACATCAAACATCAAATATCAAAACATATGAAACAAGACTGGAAACCTGGAACTATGATTTATCCGCTGCCTGCCGTAATGGTGAGTTGTGGCAGTTCGGAAGAGGAATACAATATAATTACAGCCAGTTGGGTAGGAACTATTTGTTCCAATCCGCCGATGTGCTACGTTTCTATCCGCCCCGAAAGGCATTCGCACGACATTATTCGCCGAAATATGGAATTTGTAATTAATATCACCACTGAGGAACTGGCAAGACAAACCGACTGGTGTGGCGTTCGTTCAGGAAAGAATTTCAATAAGTTTCAGGAGATGAATCTTACGCCTGGAAAATCCAGTGTCATTACCGCGCCAATTATCGAAGAGTCGCCCCTTTGCATTGAATGTCGTGTAAAAGAGATTCTTTCATTAGGTTCGCATGATATGTTTATCGCAAATGTAGTGAATGTGCAGGCTGATGAAAAATACATTGACCCCGAAACAGGCAGATTAAATTTAGAAAAAGCACACCTTCTGATGTACGCCCATGGAAATTATTATGGAATGGGCGAACATATTGGTAAATTTGGATGGTCGGTGGAAAAGAAGAAAAGATAATTACGCAGATTGACTATGAATAAAAAATTAGATATTCTAGTAAGTTATAATGTAGCAAACATAACAAATGGCATTTACACAAAGATAAACAATCTGTAATTGAATATAAAATATAATCTGCGTCATCAGCGAGAAATGTAAAATGAAGATACAACGTAAAATAGAACTCCTAGCTCCTGCAAAAAATAAAGAAATTGGAATACAAGCCATATTGCATGGCGCAGATGCCGTGTATATCGGAGTGCAGGGTTTCAGTGCACGAGCTTCCGCAGGAAACTCCGTTGAGGATATTGCAGAACTTGTAAACTTTGCACATCAATATTTTGCAAAAGTATATGTAGCCGTCAATGTGATTTTGTGGGATGAAGAACTTCCAAAAGTTGAGAAACTAATTTGGGAACTATATAAAATAAACGCGGACGCAGTTATCATTCAAGATTTAGGCGTTTTGCAGCTCAACATTCCCCCCATTCCACTCCATGCAAGCACGCAGATGGATAACCGAACTCCTGCTAAAGCAAAATTCTTGGAAGAAGCAGGATTATCACAAATAGTATTGGCACGCGAATTGACCATCGACCAAATAAAGAATATATGTCAGGAAGTTTCTGTTCCTATAGAAATTTTCATTCACGGGGCTTTGTGTGTTTCCTACAGCGGACAATGTTATATGAGTCAGGCAGTAACCGAACGAAGTGCCAACCGAGGAGCATGCGCACAAATGTGCAGATTGCCTTACGATTTGTTGGATGCTGACGGAAAAGAGATACGAAAAAACAGCCACTTGCTGTCGTTACGAGATTTCAATCAGTTTGACAATCTCGAAGCGTTGTTGGATGCGGGAGTCAGTTCCTTGAAAATTGAAGGAAGATTGAAAGATGAAACTTATGTGAAAAATGTAGTGGCTTCATATCGTAGAAAGCTGGATGAGATATTCGAAAAACGTCCGGAATTTCGCAGAGCATCTTCCGGCTCGGTCAATGTTAATTTCAAACCCGACTTATCCAAGAGTTTCAATCGCGGATTCACAGATTATTTCAGTAATGGTCGCCAACAAGACATTTGGTCATTCGACTCGCCAAAATCAATAGGCGAATATATCGGCAAAACTGCAAGGATATTCTCTGATAGGATAATGCTGAAAACCGATAAAACGATTAACAACGGCGATGGATTTTGTTTCATAGGCAAAAAAGGATTGAAAGGTTTCCGCATCAATCGTGCCGATGGCAAAACAATTTTCCCCACCAAGATGCCGGAGATTCTTCCCGAGACAAATGTGTATCGCAACTACGATAACGAGTTTGAAGCCAGACTTTCAAAGCCAACAGCAGAAAGAAAGATTGACGCCAGCATCAAAATATGGGAGACCATCCAAGGATTTGCCTTGCAAATTACCGATGAAGATGATTGCAGCTGTACCATCATGATGGATGCAGAAAAATCTCCCGCACAAAAGCCGCAAATCGACAACATCAAAAATCAACTTTCCAAAACAGGAAACACTCCTTTTAACATAAGAGAAATCGAAACTGATTTCTCGGAGGAATGGTTTATTCCATCGTCTCTTCTAACCGAAGCTAGAAGGAATTTGACCGAAAAACTTTTAGTGACAAGAAAAATCACTTATCCTCAACAACTCGTCAAAATAAAACCGACTAACCATCCATTTCTATTGTCGAAATTAACCTATCTCGGTAATGTTTCCAACGACAAAAGCCGTCAGTTCTACGCACAACATGGCACTAAAGTGAAAGAATCGGCGCTAGAAATACAACCTCGAAAAGATGCAACGGTTATGTTTACCAAATACTGCATCAAATATGCGTTGGGATTCTGTCCTAAAGAATCGAAAGAGAAGCATCCATTTCGCGAACCTTTCTATCTGGTAAATCAGGGTAATAAATTCGAACTGAAGTTTGATTGCAAAAATTGCGAGATGCAGGTTTTAATGTGAAAAGCGAATAACTAATAGTGAAAAGCTATATGTTCGATGACTGATGAAGGATAGGAATTCATATAATATTTTGCAGTTAAACAAAACCAACACATTATCCCAAAGGGATAAAACAATAATAGCCGTGAGTGCAACTCACGGAAACATAAACACGAAAACATCACAACCCTACAAGGGTTGAACAATAATGACAAGTAGAGTGGACAAGCAAAAAAGTAAACAATTCCATCGTCAACCCCGACGTTCCCTTGTAATTGGGACGCATAACAATTGGTAGTTTAAAATTGCTCTTGTTTTAGCCACATGTTGTTGAAACATACATCAATTAGGGGGGGGTAGTTAAAAAAAATTTATATTTTTGCATATATTAAACTTTTACTCCATTATGCAAATTATTTCTTATGAAAACAATGAATTTTGAACAAATGGAAAGTGTAAATGGTGGAAATAGAGCTGGTCGTATTTGTGGTATGGGCAGGAATCGCTGCATATGATTTTGCAGATTGTATGGGGTGGATATCTTAAATATAATTTTATGTGGTTATATATTAAAATAATAATTCTTAGTATTGGGTTAATTTTTTCATTAGTTCAATTATTTTCAAAAAGTAACAATGTCGAATTCGATAAAAAACATTATATAATATTGATATTGTTATTTGGTTATTTGATAATTAATAATTTGCCTTTGTGAGATTTATGTATCTTAACGTCTTAATCTTACATTGAACATTAAACTTGTATCCTCTTTTTACTGAATAACGAGTAAGTGAAATATATCTCATTCGGGATAGTCCCGAATGAGATACTATGCAGCATTAATAAAATCATATTAATTTCATATTACAAGAGTGTTGAATTTTTAAATATGCGTACCGGGCATATTCACAAAAATAAGTGATTTAAGATATTTGAGGAACAAGCGTTTTTAGGTTGTGTAAAGAGAAATCTGAAGCTACCATTTAAAAATATCAGTCCAAAAACTCCTTACTTATAATGTGTATTGCGTTTTAAACGCATATTAAGCTATCAAAGTAAATAATTTCGGTACGACATTATCACATCAATCTTAGATAATCCCTACCAATTCGAGTCAGCATGATATCAGACCTCGCCAGCATCGTACCAAGTCTAGTAGAACGGAAAAACGACTCACCATAACGATCCAAGCCCCGATTGACCGATACAACGCACCGTCAGCAACGCACCAAGAGCAGTCACTTAGATAAAATGTCTCGCAAGAACGGTACAATGACTTGGCAGAACAATACCAAGCCTCGGCAGAACGATACAATGACCTGACAGCGCGGTACCAAGAGTAGACAGAAGTGTACAATGAGGTGACAGAAGCGTACCAAGAGCTGTCAGCATCGTACCAAACCGAACCACCAACATACAATTTTTGTTTAGAAAGAGACAATAAATTCTCAAACAGCTTCAAATGATGAATACTTGGATAAAAATAGGACTTACATGTGCATTAGGTTTTTCATTGGTCGGAAAAACCTGTTCGCAAACCAAAAAAATAGAAAGAACTCCCGTAATCGTTCAGAAAAAGGCAGATTATTCCGACGCCAAACGCAGTCAATTGATAAAAGAAGCCGAGAAACTTATCGGCGTACGTTACTGTCCTGCATCAAGCAGTCCGCAATCGGGATTCGACTGCTCGGGATTTGTGTGGTACGTGTTCCAAAAAATAGGTATGGAAGTTCCGCGTTCGTCTTCGGCTTTTGCCAATGTAGGGAGAGAAGTAAAATTGGAAAACGCCAAGCCGGGAGACATTATCGTTTTCACGGGAACAACAAATTATAACAAATCCCACCCAGGACACGTGGGTATCGTTTACAAAACCGGCAATCCTTTGCAATTTATTCACTCCACATCGGGGAAAGCGTATGGAGTAACCATCACTCCACTCGAAAAAAATTACATCAAACGGTTTATAAAAGTTGTGAGGGTGATAAATTAATCGTTCGTCGTAAATTGGATGCACACAGGTTTTGAAATCTGTATATCCTGATGCGTATCCGTCAATAAACCCGTCGCGAAATCACGCTTAAACACCTGAATTTTATTGTCATCTCTGCCGGCAACGAGCAAAAACTTGCCGTTAGGCGTAATCCCGAAGTTGCGGGGATGCTTCGCTGTCAATTGGTACCCGATTTTGGACAATTTTCCATCTGCCGCATCAATTTTAAAGATGGAAATACCGTCTTCTTTCAAGCGATTGGAAGCATAAAGAAATTTTCCATCCGGAGAAATGTGAATATCCGCACTGCCTTGTCCTCCCACCGAATCAGCCGCTATAGTCTGAATTCTTTTCATTCCATCCTTATCAAAATCAAATACATGAACTTCTCCGGATATCTCTCCCAACACGTACAATTTCTTTCCATCTTTTGAAAAAACAATGTGACGAGGTCCTGTTTTTGCAGGAAAATCGACAATACTCATATTTTGTTTGCTCAAACTTTTCGCATTCAAATTAAAACGATACATTTTATCCAAATCAAGGTCTGTCACCAAAAGATATTTCCTATCCGGCGAAACAACCGTTGTATGCACGTGCGAAGATTTCTGTCTTTTAGGGTCAGCGCCCGTTCCTTCAAATTTGATAAAATCTTTTATAGGAGAAATATTTCCGTTTTTATCTACATCAAAACCGGCCACACTGCCGCCGCCGTAGTTTGCAACATACAGTTTATTTGTTTTTGCATCCTGTGCAACGTAACAAGACGAGCCTTTGGTCTCTTGTCGGTTAATCGGACGGAGCATTTTAATTTTTTTATCAAACGAAAAAGACTGTACAAAACTATCATCCAATCCTCTTTCACTCACTGCAAAAATATATTTCTCATTTCCACTTATAGTGAAGTATGAAGGGTTTGACATGGGCGTCACATTTATAAATTTATGTGAACCGTCTTCCTGATTGAAGTTGTAAAGATAAATTCCCTGACTTCCATTTGGAGAAGTGTAAGTTCCGACAAACATATACAGATTTGGATTCATATCATCGATTGGCAAAGTGCTTTTGTTGTTTGTAATTCTACAACCAAAGAAAGTAAAAAGGGTTGCAAAACAGATCAGACGTAAAATAAATTTCATAAACTCACTATTTGACTGCCAAATTACAAAATTATTGTCAATAATACGGAATTGAATCCTCATCACATCCATTTTGAACATGCGAAATGTTGTTTATTTGGATGCAACACACTATTTTTGTGTCTGCAAAAAAAGAAAAATATTATTCAAGAAAAATAATTATAGACAGTATGTTATCAAAAATTGTATCTATTTCGGGCAAACCCGGTCTTCATAAACTTGTTTCTACCAGCAAAAATATAAATGTAGCCGAATCATTGGTTGACGGCAAACGTTTTCCAATTTATATGTCGGAAAAAGTCGTAGCTTTGAGCGACGTTTCCATCTATACCGACAACGAAGACGTGCCTTTGAAAGAGGTTTTTGCAAAAATCAAAGAAAAACAAAACGGAGCCAAAGTTGAAATCAATAAGAAGTGGCAAAACAAAGACTTTTTTGGTTTTTTCGAAGAAATTCTTCCCGAATACGACAAAGATAAAGTGTATGCTTCGGATGTGAAGAAATTGTTACTATGGTATAATATTCTGATTGAAAACAATATCGATTTTGAGGCGGAAGAAGTTGAAGAAAATACTGATTCTTCTGACAAAGAATAAAATATAAATTCCAATTTTAAATCTTAAAACTTGGATAAAAAGAATCTTTTGACCCGCACAGTATCCGCCGCGGTGTACGTGGTGATATTGCTGCTCGCTATTTTTGGCGGCACTTATTTCTTCGTACCCATTTTCGGAATAATTCTCGCTTTTGCATTGCATGAATTTTACCGGATGGTAGAAAAAAACACGCCTCACACCATTAGTAAAGCTTTCAATATTATTTCGGGTGTAATAATTTTTATCTCTGCTTATTTATACATCACTCAGGTTAATTCTTACATTTTCGGAGTGACATCGTTGGGATATCTGCTTATATTATTTGCTTCTGCCATTCTTATTAATCGAAAAGACATATTTCAAACGACCGTTTACTCCATATTTGGTCAGGTTTATATCACGCTTCCTTTTTGTCTTTTGATGCTTATTGCTTATCAGTTCAACGAAAGCAATACTTATAATTACGCATTGATATTGTCCATATTTGTATTTATGTGGATGAATGACACCGCGGCGTATTTGTTTGGTTCTATGTTAGGGAAACATAGATTAATTGAAAGAATTTCACCCAAAAAGTCGGTCGAAGGATTTATTGCCGGACTCATCTTTGCTATAATTGCCGGATATGTATTCTCTTATTTCTATACTGATTATACCCAAATCTTTTGGATGGGATTTGCGCTGGTAGCGGCTCTATTTGGCACATTAGGGGATTTATTCGAATCGCTTATAAAGCGAAATTACGAAGTAAAAGATTCAGGACATTTAATTCCCGGACATGGCGGAATTTTAGACAGAATAGACAGTCTATTGTTGGCAATACCTGCCGTTTATCTTTACTTGTTGATTGTTCTCAAAGCATTTTGAAGTTAAGAATTTATCAATCCGAGCGTTTTACTTCTCGCTAAAAGACATGCCCCGATAACTCCGGCTTTTTCTCCCATTTTGGTTGGCACAATTAGCGTATCACTACTTACCAGATTGAGAGAATATTTTTTCACACTGCTTCTGAGAGGAAGAAGAAGATAATCCCCGGCTTCCGCCAAAACGCCTCCTACGACTACCACCTCCGGATTGAAAATATTGATAAGTCCCGCCAAAGGTTTTCCCAATTTAGCTCCTACTTCTTCTATAAGCTCTATCGCAAGAATATCATCTTTTAATGCTGCCTGCACGATGTCTGACACCAATAAATCCTCATTCTTTTTAATTTTTTTTTCAAGGATACTTGATTCGCCGGCATTCACTTTTTCTACCAACATTCTATAGATATACGCTCCTGAAACTTCCGTTTCCAGACAGCCCTTCTTGCCACAATGGCACAATACATCATTGTCAAAAACCGGATAATGACCAAATTCACCGGCGTAGCCGGATTTGCCATAATACAATTCGCCGTTAAGCACCATTCCCAATCCCAATCCCCAAGAAATATTGAGATACAGCAGATTTTTCTTGTTCTGCCCCACTCCATTCATATATTCTCCATAAGCCATAGCGCGAGAGTCATTGTCTATGCTTACGCGGGTTCGTAATCTTTCTTCAAATATCTCAGTAAGCGGTTTCTCATTGAAATAAAAGAAGCTGTAACTATAACCGGATGTAGTATTCACACGTCCGGCAATGTTAATGGCAATGTGAATAATTTTGGAACGCTCAACAGGCATATGTTCCAGATAGTTTTCTATAATCTGGCAAAGATTTTCAAATTTGTCATGCGTGTTTTCAAAAACAAAAGGCACATACTGCAGATTGTCTATCAATTCACCCCTGAAATTTATCAAACCAAGATTGACAGACCTCCGCCGAATATCTACACCCAAAAAGTAAGCCGATTTTTCGTTCAGACCATAGATATTAGGACGGCGACCGCCTGCGGATTCCTGTTTTCCATAATCTATCACAAAACCTTCTTCTATCAACTCCGCAACCAATTTTGTAATTGTAGGGACACTTACGCCCATCTCCTTACTTAATTCACTCAAAGAATTTTCACCATTATTGGTATAATAGCACAGTATTTCTTTTTTCAACAGGGCAGTCTTGGAACCTGAATTTATTTCGTCTATAAAATGAGCAGGCATGATGCTTTAATTTTATTGCAAAAATATAAAATAAAAAGCAAATAAATAAATTGCGAAATTATTTGAAATATCTTTAAAAATATTTTTATTAAGAATTTGTTAATACTAAATTTATTTATTTTCTTTGCACCATTAATAAGATATTTAACGATGGATTGCATTCAATTAACAAAATTATATAAAGAAGAGTTATTAGAAAACGTACTTCCATTTTGGATACAAAAATCTCAAGATGAGGAGCATGGAGGATATTTCACCTGCCTCGACAGGAAGGGTAATGTTTTTGACACCGACAAATTTATATGGCTGCAAGGGCGAGAAGTATGGCTTTTCTCTATGCTATATAATAATGTGGCAAAACGCGAAGAATGGTTAAAATGCGCAACTCAAGGAGGTGAATTTCTTAAGAAATTCGGACATGACGGCAATCTTAACTGGTATTTTTCGTTAGATCGCCAAGGAAATCCTCTTGTAGAGCCATATAATATTTTTTCCTACACTTTTGCCACAATGGCTTTTAGTCAGTTGAGCAAAGCTACAGGAAATGAGGAATACGCCGAAATTGCCAAAAAAACTTTTGATATAATTCTTTCAAAACGTGATAATCCAAAAGGGAAATGGGACAAATCTCATAAGGGAACACGCAGTTTGAAATCCTTTTCATTGCCGATGATTCTGTGTAATCTAGCATTAGAAATCGAACATCTTCTGGAACCTGCTTTTCTGCAAAAAACCATTGATGAATGTCTTCATGAAGTATTCGATGTATTTTACAGAGTTGAATTAGGCGGAATCATTGTAGAATCGGTAAATGCGGACGGCAGTCTTTCCGATACTTTTGAAGGACGAAAAATCAATCCGGGTCATGCCATTGAGGCTATGTGGTTTATTATGGATTTGGGAGTAAGACTACATCGCCCCGAACTGATAGATAAAGCTGTCGAAACTACTTTGAAAATGGTCAATTATGGTTGGGACAAAGAGCATGGAGGCATCTATTATTTCATGGACAGATTGGGATATCCCACTCAAGAATTGGAATGGGACCAGAAACTTTGGTGGGTACACATCGAAACTCTTATCTCCTTAATAAAAGGATACAGTCTGACAAAAAATGAAGAATGCAAAAAATGGTTCGATATAGTTCACGATTATACCTGGAGCCACTTCAAAGACCCCGAATACCCGGAATGGTGGGGCTACCTCAACCGCCAAGGCGAAGTGCTCCTAGACTTGAAAGGTGGAAAATGGAAAGGCTGTTTCCATGTGCCCCGTGGTTTATACCAAGTATGGCAGACATTGGAAAATATAATGAGATGATAATGTTTAAAATAATTATATAAATACTATTACAAATTAATAAAAAGAGAGATTATGAAGAATGTAAAAAAAAATAACTCATTTGCTAAGTGGATTTTATTCATGACGCTTTTGGTTTTTACAACCACCTCAATATTTGCTCAAAATATTACTGTCAAAGGGACAGTGGTGGATGAAACAGGACAGCCTGCAATAGGCGTATCGGTGCAGATAAAGGGAACAACACAAGGTGCAGCCACAGACGTTAATGGAGAATTTACTCTTAACACTCAAAAAAATGCCACTTTGATTTTCTCTTACTTAGGGTACAAAACACAAGAGATTGCAGCAACTCCAAACATGCGAATAAAATTATCACCAAGCACAGAATTATTGGACGAGGTAGTAGTTACTGGATATGGAGGTTCTCAATCAAGAGCTAAAGCTACTAACTCAATTGCAAAGGTTGATAATAAGAAGCTAGATGTAGGTGTATTTTCAAATCCTGCACAAGCGTTATCAGGAGCAGTCTCTGGGTTGCGCGTAATTCAAAACTCTGGGAATCCGGGATCGGCACCAAGAATTATACTTCGTGGAGGAACAAACCTTGATGGTTCGGGTTCGCCATTAGTAATAGTAGATGGACAAATGAGAGGAGGTCTAAACGATATCAACCCTGAAGATATTGAAGACATGCAAGTAATGAAAGATGCCGGAGCAACAGCTATTTATGGTGCACGTGCTAATAATGGTGTTATCTTGATTACTACAAAAAAAGGAAAGAATGGTAGTTCCGAAATAAATTTTAAAACTAAATTAGGTATAAACTATTTAAATAATCCTTATCAATTTATTAATGCTGAAGAATATTTGTATTGGATGCGTAATGCTTATGTAAAATCTGCAACAGTTTGGCAGAAAAGCGATGGTACAAACGTAGGATATTCAAATCTATCAGGATTAACAGGACCTCAACCTTACGGAACAGGAAACCTATATTTTGACAATGATGGGGTAACTCCATTAAATTTTTCTACAAAATCTATTTGGAGTACCATGTACTTGACAGACCAAAATAAGTTCTTACTAAATAATGGATGGCAACAAATGAGAGATCCTATCTATGATTTCATGAAAAAAAATTATCCAAACGATGCTACAATTGGTGAATATTTGATTTTTAAAAATACGAATCCTGCGGATTTTAACTTCAAAAACCCATCTTATACACAAGATTACAATTTAAATTTTTCGGGAGGAAATGACAAAGGACATTATTATGCAGGCATGGGATACAATCATTCACAAGGATTACCTATCTCATCTTATTACAAGCGCTATTCATTCTTATTGAACGGAGATTACAAAATAAAACCGTGGTTGACTTCTATTTCCAACTTTAGTTTTACAAGAGCTAATTGGCAGTCAATGCCCGGTTCTCAAACTTCAGAAGCCAACTATTTTAGCCGAGTTATTTCACTGCCTCCTACTGTAAGATTTACAAATGAAGATGGCACACCGCGTTTAGGGAATAATGCGAGTGATGGTAATCAAAGTTTTCAGCCGGGAAAATGGTCTGTTTTCAATCAAACCGACAAATTCACAATGAATCAGTCTTTAAAAATTGACTTCTTAAGAAATCTTTATTTGAAACTTTCGGGAAATGTGTTTTATAATGAAGGTTTTTTTGAATCATTTACAAAAGATTTCTTAAATACACCTACTAGTTGGAATCGAGACAGAAATTCGGGTGCAAGCTTTGACAGAACATTAGATCAAACCTATAATGCCGTTCTTAACTATGACAAGCAGTGGAATGACCATTACTTTACAGTAATGGCTGGAACTGAGTTCTACGATTCATACAGTTACGGACTCTCAGCAAGTGGTTCGGGAGCAGTAACAGACGATTTCGCAGATCTTTCGCTCACAACAAAAGAAAAAGATAAACGTTATATTGATTCTTATCATGTAAGACAAAGAATCCTTTCTTTCTTCGGAAGAGCAAACTATGACTATATGAGCAAATATATGTTATCACTTGTGCTTCGCAGAGATGGATATTCTAGATTGATTGACAATCGTTGGGGTACTTTCCCTGGTGTTTCTGCCGGATGGGTTTTCTCTAAAGAAGATTTTATGAAAAATCAAAATATTATATCTTTTGCAAAATTGCGTTCCAGCTACGGATTAAATGGTAATGTATCAGGTATCGGACCTTATGAATTGCAAGGAAGTTATGTAGGTTCTACTAAATATAATGGAGAATCCACTTTCGTTTTAGGTTCAGTTCCAAATCCTTCATTAAGATGGGAAAAGACACGCACTTTTGAAGTAGGTTTGGATTTGAGCTATCTTGAAAACAAATATTATAGCAATATCACATTTTATGACAGATTGACATCCGATAAATTTGCTACTTATAGCTTCCCTATTTCTTCTGGTATAAGCGGTATAAGAACAAACAACGGACAATTTAGAAACACAGGGGTAGAATTGGAATTAGGAGCCAAACCTATACAAACTAAAGATTGGAATTTTAGCATGGATATGAAATTATCCTATAACAAAAATAAGATTGTAAAACTTCCAGATAACGGATTGTTATATAACAGACAAGGAGGCGCACAAATATATACCGGAAACGGCAACGAGTTAATATGGATAGGGGGTTATCAAGAAGGTCAAGAACCAGGCATTCTTTACGGATTCCAAGCTGATGGAATATACAAGGATGCGAGTGAAATTCCCGCAAATATGAAGGTTATGCCTTACTCGTTCCAAGGAGGTACTACTCGTACACTTTACGGTAAAGATAATTGGGCCGCAATGACAGAAGCTCAAAAGATTGCTAGCAAAGGTTTCCCTATCATGCCTGGAGATGTAAAATGGAAAGACGTTAATGGTGATAATGTAATAGATGATTATGATCAAGTAAAGATTGGCAATACTACTCCACATTGGATGGGGGGATTCAATACTAACTTAAGCTACAAAAACCTTTCGTTATACATGGGACTTGACTTTGCTTTAGATTTCTGGGTTATGGATTATCGTTTACCATGGATCATGGGAAACATGCAAGGAACTTATGCTCCAAGTAAAGAAGTAAAAGAAACCTGGACGCCCGAAAATCCATCCGCAAAATACCCTAACTATATGTGGGCTGACCAATTAGGAAAAGGAAACTATAGAAACTCTACACTTTTTGCTTATAAAGGAGATTATTTATCATTTAGACAAATCTCTTTAACATACTCATTTCCACAAGCTTGGATAAACAGAGCTAAAATTCAGAGATTGGATTTATCCGTTACAGGACAAAATTTAGGTTATCTAACAGCTGCAAAAAAAATGACAAATCCTGAAGAAGGAGGAATTGTTGATGCAGGATACGGATTACCTCGTACTTTGAGTTTCGGATTAAACGTAACTTTCTAAACTTTAAAATATAATTTATTAAATATGAAAACTATTTATATCAAAATAACTAACGCAGCTTTATTAGTATTTGCAATACTGATAACTGCTTGTAATAGTCTGGATTTGAATCCAATT
Organism: Dysgonamonadaceae bacterium; assembly: GCA_032068765.1. Taxonomy (GTDB): domain Bacteria; phylum Bacteroidota; class Bacteroidia; order Bacteroidales; family Dysgonomonadaceae; genus DAMBHY01. The sequence continues at coordinate 236,982 of DAMBHY010000001.1, forward strand.
GATTCTTATGGAAATAAAAATTATTGGAAAACTGTTCCACAAGTACAAGCCTATTTAAACGGTATACATAATGATTTAAGAGGGACAAATTTCAATCGTGTTTTTCTTATGGGAGAAGCACGAGGCGGATTGCAGGTTACAGGAACAAGTTCACAAGGTGTTTCAACCTATAATGATGTAATTAAAAGTAATACATTGAGCGGAGACAATCCTGGACTAACTCGTTGGGGAGGCGGAGAAAGTCTTTATGGCAACATCTTCGACTGCAATCTTTTAATTCAAAACGTAGAAAATACCGATATTCAAAAAAATAATAAAGTTGAAGTTGATTACATTCTTGCCCAAACTTATGGAATTAGAGCATTATATTATTTTACACTCTACCGTGCTTATGGTGGTGTACCTTTAATAGACAAGGTAAAAATTTTAGATGGTCAAGTAAAAGCTGACGAACTATATACAGGACGTTCTACTCCAAAAGAAGTGATGGATTTTATTAAATCTGACTTAAATAAATCATTGGAATATTTTACCTCATCAGGAAAAGATTGGACAAACAATGTAATGTGGTCAAAAGCGGCAACTCAAATGCTTGCAGCAGAGGTTTATCTTTGGTCAGCAAAAGTTTCTTTGGGCAATCAAACACCTAATCCAAGTGACTTAGGTAAAGCTGAAGGATACTTAAACGATGTGAAAAACAACAGTCGCTTTGCATTAGAGAAAGATTTTCCAAACATGTTTAGTGCTTCAAATGAAAATAATAAAGAATTTATTTTCGCTATCAATTTTGCAGATGGTGAATCAACAAGTAGCGTTAGCCAATTCTTGTATGCTGATGCCAGCATAAGTCAGTTTCGTGATAAAAACAAGGTAGTTTTGAGTGATCCTCTAAATTTAAAAAGTACTGCAATTCAGAGATATGAATATACCCTTGAATTTTGGAAAAGCTTTGATGATAGAGATACACGAAAAGCTGCCACTTTCTATGAATATTATGATGCAACAGGACAAGTGAAGGGAACTGTTATGAAAAAATTCTTAGGTTCCATAAACGCAACAGGCGCACGTGTGTATGATTGCAATGAACCTATCTATAGATATGCAGATGTATTGCTTATGTTAGCTGAGGTGGAGAATATGAAGGGAGGGAATCCAGCTCAATATATAAACGAAGTTCGTAAAAGAGCATATGGTAAAAATTGGAAAGCTACAGATGAATACATTAATTCTGATTTCAAAACCAATGAATATGCTATTCTTAAAGAAAGAGATAAAGAATTTGTATATGAAGGCAAAAGATGGTATGATGTTATTAGATTAAAAGATGGAATAAACGGTCAACCACTTGCATTTGATACAGCATCTGCTTATGCCACCACTTCAGTACTTTCACCTAACGAAAAATACAAGCTGTTATGGCCAGTTGACAAAGGAACACTTGGAGCAGATCCATTATTAAAACAAACTCCTGGATATAAGGTAGGAGACCAAGTTGAAGAAGTTTGGTAGAGAAACTGTTTTTATAAATATTAGCAGGATCTTTTCCTGCTAATATTTATAAACTGAAAAATGAAGCCTCGGTTTTTGTAATAGATTTTACATTCTATATATTTTTATTCTCGATGTATAGAATAAGATATAATTACCGCAGGCTTTCATTTATTTTATTATTAGATATAAAAATTTATAGAAGCAATGATTTCAAAAAAATCTTTACTATTATTTACTCTCATTTTACATGGGTTTACATTGTTGGGACAAAACAAATACAGCACATATTATTACCAACGTGCATCTTTGTTCGAAAAGCTTCCAATTTGCAAACAAGATATCGTGTTTGTGGGCAATAGCATAACTGATGGTGGAGAGTGGAGTGAACTTTTCAACAGCAAACATATAAAAAACAGAGGAATCAGCGGTGATATTTGCGATGGAGTTTACGACCGTTTAGACAATATTTTAAGTGGAAAACCTTCAAAAATATTCTTATTAATAGGAATTAATGATATCGCAAGAGGGGGAAATTCTGATTCAATAGTGATAAAAACTGCAAAAATCCTCGATAAAATTGCTCTTGAATCTCCAAAAACAAAAATATATCTTCAAAGTATACTTCCGGTGAACGACTCTTTCGGATTGTTTAAAGGACACACGTCTCGATGGAGCGAGATAAAACCACTTAACGAAAAACTTAAATTATTGTCATTCGAGAAAGCAATTACTTTCATTGACTTATATTCATTTTTTGTTTTAGAAGGAACTGAAAAATTAAACCCTAAATATACCAATGACGGACTACACTTGTTAGGTGAAGGATATATAAGATGGTCAGAGATTTTGAAACCATACATAAATAGAAAAAAATGAAGTATAAACTCACATTATTATTTTTACTATTTTCGGCAACACTAATTTTGGCAAAACCCATAAAAGTAGCTTGCGTGGGAAATAGTATTACTTACGGCTATACTTTTGAACAGAGAGTTGGAATCAAAATCTCCATCTCAACTGCAAAGAATGCTGGGCAACAAATATAATGTGGGTAATTTTGGAAAATCCGGGGCGACACTCCTCAATAAAGGACATCGTCCGTATATGCAACAAGAGAATAATGCTTAATCCTTTAAAAACAGGAATTCCCTACACACTTTCTATATCATCATCTAATCTAAAACTAACTTATACTGATGTTGTTGCAGGCGAAGTATGGCTTTGTTCAGGTCAGTCGAATATGGAGTTTCAGTTATCAAGGAGTTACAAAGCTAAAAGTGATATACAATCAGCTAATAATTCCGACATTCGTCTATTTGATATGAAAGCACACTGGCTCACCACCTACGAACCCGGTTATCTGTTTGAAGCAAGCATCCGTCCGTTAGCACAATACTCCAAAGCAGGAGCTATATGGTATCAAGGAGAGTCCAACGCTCATAATAAAGATGCACATGCAAAACTTTTTAAACTTCTCATTAATAGTTGGAGAGAAAACTGGAAAAATCCTGAACTTCCTTTCTACTACGTACAACTGTCGTCGCCCGACAGACCTTCTTGGACATGGTTTCGTGATAGTCAAAGACGACTTCAAAATGAAATTTCTTTTACGGGTATGGCGGTCTCAAGTGATTTGGGAGATTCATTAGATGTTCATCCTAAACATAAAAAAAAAATTGGAGAACGATTAGCCAAATTGGCATTGAATAAAACCTACCATTTCGATAATATTTTACCGTCAGGTCCTCTATTGAAGAACGTTCGCTTCGAGAAAAGCAAAGCATACATTTCATTTTCCTACGGAAAAATATTGAAAACATCCGACGGAAAACCATTACGAACTCTCGAATTAGCAGAATATCCCGGACTTTTCTTTCACGCGAAAGCGGAAATTGTGAATGACGAAATAGTTGTCAGTTCCCCCGACGTAAAGAGTCCGAAATATGTTCGCTACGGCTGGCAACCGTTTAAGAGAGCCAATTTAGTCAATATCGCAGATTTGCCTGCTTCCACATTTACAACTGAAGAATAGATTATGATAAAGAAGAATTTTATTATATTTTTTTTGTTGATTGCGGCAAATTGTTTATCTCAAAATAAGGTAAATCTAAATTTATTGCCATTGCCTCAACATGTTTCCATCAAATCAAACACTTTTCACAAAATCAACAATTGCGGAATAGATGAAAGCATTGTAAAAAAACGATTAATAAAAAGTATTCCGGAAGCAATTGTAAATCAAGAAGAAGCATACAAACTAAATATCACACCCGATACCATCCTAATCCAAGCAACCTCAAATAAAGGTTTTTATTGGGCGAAACAAACATTAAAACAAATAATATCGTCTTCCGACGGAAAATCTATTCCCTGCTTGGAGATAATAGATTACCCTGCTTTTAGCGTTCGAGGTTTCATGCATGACGTGGGTAGAAGTTTTATTTCCGTAGAAGAATTGAAAAACGAAATCGAATTGCTTTCGCAATTTAAAATTAATGTATTTCATTGGCATCTTACAGAAAATCAAGCTTGGAGACTACAAAGCAAAGTATTTCCACAATTAAATGACAGTGCAAACTTTACCCGTTTTAAAGGACAATATTATACCATACAAGATGCTAAAGAAATTGCCGATTGGTGCAAGAAACATCAGATGATGTTAATCCCCGAGATAGATATGCCGGGACACAGCGCCGCTTTCGAACGGACAATGCGTGTTGATATGCAGTCAGACAAAGGCCTTGAAATTCTTAAACAACTACTGCGAGAAATCTGCGTAGAAATTTTTCCTGATGTGGAATATATTCATATTGGAACGGATGAAGTAGAGTTCACAAATCCTAACTTCGCTGCCCAAATGGTAGACTACATTAGAAGTCTTGGCAAGAAAGTTGTTTCATGGAGTCCGGGATGGAAATATAAGCCGGGCGAAATTGATATGATTCAGATGTGGAGTTATCGAGGAAAACCAATAAATAACACACCCGCGATTGATTCAAGGTATCACTATATTAACCACTACGATACTTTTGGAGACATTATAGCCTTATACAACAGCAAGATTTACAATCAACCTATTGAAAATAATGAAATAAAAGGGAGTATTGTAGGAATATGGAATGACAGAATTTTAGAAAATCAAACACAGATTTTATTACAAAACAATTTCTATCCTTCGATTTTGGCTCTTGCGGAAAGATCTTGGAAAGGTGGAGGTTCGGAATATTTTGACAAAAATGGAACAATCTTACCCACCAACTCGAACGATACACTTCTTCAAAGTTTTATAGATTTTGAGAATCGTTTGCTTTGGCACAAGAATCATACGTTGAAAAATGAACCTTTCACCTATATAAAACAAACCAATATAAAATGGAAGATTACTGACGCATTTCCAAACGGTGGTAATTTATCAAAAAAATTTCCTCCGGACGAAAAAATTTCTGATAAATATTTATACGACAATAAATATTACGGAACCAAAGAGGCCATCGGAGCGGGAATTTATTTGCGTCACGTTTGGGGGAATCTTGTTCCTGCTTTTTATAAAAATCCAAAAGAAAACACTACTGCTTACGCCTATACTTGGGTATGGTCTCCATGCAAAGAGCAAGTTGGACTTTGGGCAAGCACACAAGATTATAGTCGTTCCGAATCGGATTTAGCACCAATGCAAGGAAAATGGGATTATCGTGAAAGTAAAATTTTTATCAACGACAAAGAAGTAGCATCTCCGGTTTGGGAAAATACTCATAGAGAAAGAACGAACGAAATCACGTTGAAAAACGAGAATTTCAGTGCACGTGCGCCGATGAAGGTTTTACTAAACAAGGGTTGGAACAAAGTTTTCCTGAAACTTCCGGTTGGAAAATTCAGCACTCCCGAGGTGCGTTTGCAGAAATGGATGTTTACATTTATATTTGTCACACTTGACGGTAAAAATGAATTTCCCGGTTTAATTTATAGTCCTGATAAAACCTTATGAAAAAAACGAATATTATCCTTTTGTTGGCGCTTTCTCTGATTGCAACAAACGCTTGTACAACAAATCAAAATAAATCATCAGATATGAAAATAACATTCACAGAATTGCCGCCAAACGGTTTGGAAGGAAATTTGACAAAAGGAGTTTCTGCTGCATTCGCGGCTTTGATAAACGACAAACTTATTTATGCAGGAGGTGCAAATTTCCCTGACAAACTCGGATTTGAAGGCGGTGCAAAAGTATATTACGATGAGATTATGCAGTTTGATGAGCGAGAAAACCGATGGAAACTTATCGGAAAACTCCCCCATCCTGCGGCTTATGGTGTTTCGGTTGTTTTTAACGATAAAGCATTGTGGTTGGGCGGAAATAACGATGCCCAAACTTTAACTTCATCTTATTTAATTTCATACTCCGACTCTTTGAAGATAGAATCTTTCGCTTCGCTGCCTGCAAAAATGGACAACTTTGCAGGATGCAGCATTCATAATTTAGTATTTGTTGGCGGGGGAAATCAAGATGGAAAACCATCAAACGATTTTTATTATATCAAAGCTGAAAAAGACAAAAACTGGACAAAACTCCCAAGTTTCCCGGGATTTCCCCGCGTGCAACCGGTGATGGCAGCTCTTAAATCAAAAGACGACACGGAAGTGTATGTGTTGGGCGGTTTTTATGGCGGCGATTCAATTAATCCGCCAAGCGTGGCAACCGACGTTTTAAAATATTCATTCTCTAAGAAAGAATGGACTGTGGTAGGAACACAAAAAGACAATGAAACCAATCTTCCCTTCTCATTGGTTGGGGCTACCGCTATGCCTGTTGACAACAAATTCATTCTCTGCCTCGGAGGAGTGAATTATGACATATTTCTCAATGCCGTTTCTTCACAATACGACATTGCGAATGATAAATCAATAACAGATGAAGAGAGAAGCAAAAGGAACTTTGAATTCTCAAAAGAATATATGCTGCAACCTTTAGAATATTATAAATTCAACTCTGCATGCAGAATTTTTGATACTGCTACGGGCACTTGGAAGACTATAAAAGAATCGCCAAATGCCGCAAGAGCGGGTGCCACTTTAGTTTATAAAGACAAAACTTTTTATAATGTACAAGGAGAATTAAAGCCGGGCGTACGCTCAAATAAAACATGGAAAGGTGTAGTTATAAATTAATATAATAATATGAACAACAAAAAATATTATCCCTGGATAGTTGTTGGATTGTTGTGGGTAGTAGCACTGCTTAACTACCTCGACAGACAAATGCTATCAACTATGCAGCATTCAATGCAGCTGGATATTCAAGAACTGGCTAAAGCAGAAAAGTTCGGAAACGTGATGGCTGTTTTTCTCTTAATCTATGGATTAATGAGTCCCGTTGCCGGCATTTTAGCAGACAGAGTTAACAGAAAATGGATGATTGTAGGCAGCTTATTTGTTTGGTCAGCAGTCACACTGTTAATGGGATATGCCCAGACTTACAATCAAATCTATTTATTGCGTGCTTTAATGGGAGTAAGTGAAGCGCTCTACCTACCTACAGGTTTGGCTATGATTTCAGACTTTCATACTTCCAAAACACGGTCATTGGCTATCGGTATACATATGTCAGGTCTCTATATGGGCCAGGCCCTGGGAGGCTTCGGTGCAACAATAGCAAATAACTTTACCTGGCAAATAGTTTTTCATTTATTTGGAATTATCGGTATCGTTTATTCTATTATACTAATTATATTTTTGCACGATAAAGAAGGACATGCCGGAACAAAAACTGCAAAATTTGAAGCGCAAATGGGAGTCACTTATAAAGAACCATTCTATAAATCTTTGTTTGTAATTCTCTCTACTTTTTCTTTTTGGATAATGTTGATTTATTTTGTAGCACCAAGTTTTCCAGGATGGGCTACAAAAAACTGGCTGCCTACACTTTTCTCTGATAACCTAGAATTAGAGATGTCAAAAGCGGGACCAATGGCAACAATTTCGATTGCTGTCGCCTCATTTATAGGAGTTATGATTGGGGGCCCTTTATCTGATAGATGGGTTCAAAAAAATATCAGAGGTAGAGTGTTTACAAGTGCGATCGGTTTAGGACTTACTATTCCGTCTTTAATATTAATGGGAACAGGAAATAGTTCATTAGAAATGATTTTTGCAGCTATGCTTTTTGGAATAGGATTTGGAATGTTTGACACAAACAATATGCCGATACTTTGCCAAATTATCCCCCCCAAAATATAGAGCAACCGCTTATGGTATCATGAATATGGGTGGAGTTTTTGCAGGGACTGCGGTAACACAAATGCTCGGCAATTCAATGGATTCAGGTAATTTGGGAAATGATTTCAGCAAACTTACTATCATAGTAGCTATTGCTGTAATACTTATGATTGCATTTTTAAAACCAAAAAAAGAATTAACAGATATAGAGTAATCAACTATTATATATATTATGAATTTTGAAAAAATAAAAGGTTTATTAGTAGCTCCTTTCACTCCATTTAATGATAAAGGAGACGTTAATTATTCAATTATACCTCAATATGCAGAACTTCTAAAAAGAAATGGTCTAATTGGGGTTTTTATTAATGGTTCTTCGGGCGAAGGCTATATGCTCACCGTAGAAGAAAGAATCAAATTGGCTGAAAAATGGGTAGAATCCGTTCCTTCCAATTTTAAAATCATCGTACATGTTGGTGCAACATGCATACAGGATAGTATAAAACTTGCACAACACGCTCAAAAAATAGGTGCTATGGCAGTAGGTGCTATGGCATCCCCATTTCCCAAAGTAAGTCGTGTAAATGAGTTGGTAAATTATTGTGAAGAAATTGCAGCAGCATCTCCAGATCTTCCATTTTATTTTTATCATATTCCTGCACTTAACGGAGTATTCTTGCCCATGTTACCTTTTTTGAAAATGGTAGATGAAAGAATTCCAAATTTTGCCGGAATAAAGTATACTTACGAAAGTTTATATGAGTACAACCAATGTATGCTGTATAAAAACGGAAAGTACGACATGCTCCATGGTCAAGATGAAACAATCTTAAATGCATTGATTATGGGTGGAGCACAGGGTGGAATCAGTGGGACAGGTAATTACATAGGAAAAACCCTTGTATCTGTGATTGAAGAATATAATAAAGGGAATATTGAAGAAGCCCGAAAAAATCAAAACTTCGCGCAGGATGTGATTAAAGTAATTGCCAAATATCGCGGTAATATCGTAGCAGGTAAAAGAATTATGAAGCTGATAGGTATGGATTTAGGATTAAATCGTACCCCTTTCCAGAATATTAGTAATGAAGAAGAGGCAATAATAAAAGCTGAATTAGAAAAGATAAACTTCTTCGAACACTGTAACAAATAGTATTATCTAATACCTAAAAAAACCCTCTGACTATAGTTTTCTTTGTCAGAGGGTTTTTATTTAAACAATACTAGCAGAGATTCAATAATTTTCTTACAAGTGTAGGAGGTGTTCCTATACTACATCTTAAATCTAACGTTATAAAAAACAGAGCCCAAATAATAACTTGATTTATGCAATAGCTATGTTTTATACGTATCACACCTTATAACGATGCAGGATCTAAATTATCATGTTCGATATCCAGGAAGTATTTGTAAGTTCCAACTTTTAATTCTGCACAGGCATCATAATCGCAAACAATAATTCCGTGTTGATGCATCTGAAGCGCACTGATTGTCCACATTTGTGTAATTGGCCCTTCTACCGCATGATATAAAGCGCGTGCTTTGTGATGTCCATTCACCAAGATCAAAACTTCCTTTGCGTCCATAACTGTTCCAACCCCTACAGTCAAAGCTGTTTTTGGAACTTTATTCACATCGTTTTCGAAGAAACGAGAATTTGCAATGATCGTATCGGTTGTCAATGTTTTGATTCTCGTGCGAGAGGTCAAAGAAGAACCCGGTTCATTAAATGCAATATGTCCGTCCGGTCCTATACCCCCCAAAAACAAGTCGATTCCTCCAGCATTCTTAATTGCTTGTTCGTAAGCTTCACACTCTGCTTCCAAATCAGATGCATTACCATTCAAAATATGAACGTTTTCTTTCTTAATGTCAATGTAGTTGAAGAAATTATTCCACATAAAAGAATGATAACTTTCAGGATGTTCTTCAGGCAAACCTACATATTCATCCATATTGAAAGTTACTACATTTTTAAAAGAAACTTCCCCAGTTTCGTGCAATTTAATCAACTCTTTATAGGTTGATAAAGGTGAAGAACCGGTTGGTAAACCTAATATAAAAGGCTTTTCTGCAGTAGGATTGAATTGGTTTATCTTTGATGCTACATAACGAGCAGTCCATTGAGCAATTTTCGTAGAATCGGGTTGAATTATTAAGCGCATAGGTTAAATATTTTAATAAATTAATGACATTCTTTGTGAGTATTTACAACGGCATCTACACCTGAATTTAATTTGTCAGCCATTGCTTTTCCTAAATTATACGCTGCCTTTGCAACCTCAGAATTGAGGCCTTGTTTCATCAATACACTCTCTGGAAGGATTTCAAGATTCATGCCTTCAGCAGAGCTTCTTAGTTGCTTTGCAGTAGCGTCCGCCCAGGTAAATCCACCAAATGAACCGAAGAATCTATTACGCAAAGCACGGTTATTTAATGCGGAAAGAATACTTTCTACTCCGGGATAAAGTTTATTATTGTAAGTCGGCGAACCAATAATCAATCCTTTATATTTAAATACATCTCGGATGATATATGAATCGTGACTTTTGGAAACATTGTGCATGATAATGTTTTGAATTCCATTTTCTGCAGCACCATTAGCAATGATTTCTGCAACTTGTTCATTGTTGCCGTACATACTTCCATAAACTATTACCAAACCATTATCAGCTTCGTATTTACTTAGTTTGTCATAGATGGAAATTACTTTATTAATACTTTCTTTTTCTGTCCAAACAGGTCCGTGTGTTGAACAAATTGTATTTATTTCAACTCCTTGAAGTTTTTTAAAAGCAGCTTGAACAGAATTTCCATACTTACCTACAATATTGGAATAATATCGTATCATTTCATCCCAATAACTGCAAATGTTCAATTGATAGTCCATTACCCCACCATCCAAAGTTCCGAACGTTCCAAATGCATCTCCCGAAAATATTATTTTAGAATTAGGGATGTAGGTCATCATCGTTTCCGGCCAATGTACCATAGGTGTGAAGTGAAACTCCAATGTATTTTTACCGATAGATAATCTTTCCTTATCGGCAATTACATGTACATTTTCATAAATTCCATAAAAACCATTCAACATTTCGGCCGTTCTTGTATTACCAATTATTTTAATGTTAGGATAGCGTGTTTTTAGGAGAGTGATAGAACCAGAGTGGTCAGGCTCCATGTGATTTACAACTAAATAATCAATTGGTTTATCGCCAATTACAGATTTTATCTTTGAAAAGAAAATATCGGCATAACATGCGTCAACCGTATCTATCAAGACTACTTTCTCATCGTTAATGATATATGAATTATAAGAAACGCCTTTTGGTAATGGCCAAAGATTTTCGAAAAGATGTTTTGTGCGGTCATTGATACCTACATAAAAAATATCTTCTGTAATTTCAATTCTATTATACATTTAAATTATTAAAATTTTATCCCACAAATCATTAGCGAGATCAATTACACAATATTCAAGAAAAAATTTGTTTCCCCTTATTTTTTATTTTTACTTATTTGAGATTGTTTTGGAGTAATTTCAATTTTAGCAGGATTATTTAAAGCTCTTACTATTAACCATATACCCCAAATAATAAATGGAATGCTTAACCATTGTCCTAAATTCAAACCTGTATTCATTATAAGTGATTTTTCAGATTCAACTTGCACATTTTTTATAAATTCAATGAAGAATCTCGCGATAAAAATGATAGTCAAACCTACACCTAAAATTAACCCTTTACGGTTGACAGCATCGGTTTTATAATACAGATGCATGGTTATCGCAAATACTAGGAAATAAACTATGGCTTCATAAATTTGAGTAGGATGAGATGGATCTGAATATATCGGTTCTGCACCTTGTTTCCACTGATAAATGTTGGTTATAAAGCGAAAACCCCAAGGCTGATCTGTAGGTCCACCATAAATCTCATGATTCATCAAATTTCCCAAACGAATCATTGCTGCCGTAAACCCTGTAGGAACCATCACTCTGTCAAAAGTCCATAAGGGACTAAGATGTGTGACTCTCATAGAATATAACAATACCGCAATGATAATACCAATTACTCCGCCATGACTTGCCAATCCGCCTTCCCATATATATAGAATTTTAATAGGATTTGCAAGATAATATTCAGGTTCGTAAAACAAACAATGCCCCAAACGAGCTCCGGCAATAATTCCTATAAGCATATAAAAGAAAAGAGAATCAAACCAACTTTCGGGAAGATCCTCACGTTTAAAAATTCGCTGTACGATATATACTGCTACTATAAGCCCTATAACCCATAGTAATCCATACCAGCGAATTTCTCGTCCAAACAGACTAAATAACTGAGGATCAACATCCCATATAATTGACAGCAACATAATAATTGAATTAATTGGTATCACAAAGATACGAAACTAATTGTGAATACTATAACTAAAAATACGAATTAAGAAACCTAATTCCTATACTTTAATTTGCTTTTATAAAGTTGTTTATACCAATTTTTTTACCCAGTCCTCTGTTTTTCCTGGCAAAAGATTTACAACAGGAACTTCAATCATAGTGTATGCTCCCGGGGCTTGTTTTAAACAAGCTCTAGCTGCTCCCACCAAAACTTGCGCTGTGAGTGCAGGATTATTTATACGCATGTTGAAATTGATAAGCTGGTTTTGAGTTTGTCCTGAGACGCCTTTGCGTTCCATCGTAACTCCGTGTCCCATATCTTTAATATCTTCCACATTTTCAACCTGAAAAACATGGGTTTCATCATGAGCGAAGTAATCATCTGCCTTTATGGAATCTGCAACTTCTTTAAAATTATATCCATCTTTCAATTCTATGTAAACCATTCTACGATGGATGGAAGTTCCCAGTGGAATTGTCATTGAAAGGGCTGCTTTTACTCCATCTATTGCTTTTACAGCAACTGTATGTCCCATACTCATTCCGGGGCCGAAATTTGTATAAGTCAGACCTTTTGGAGCCATAGCTTCCATCAGTGTACGTATAACAGAGTCGCTACCTGGATCCCATCCAGCTGAGATTATAGAAACGCAATTATGTTCTTTTGCTTCTTGGTCCAAGGTTTTGCGCAAATCGAAAATTTGTGTATGAATATCAAAACTATCTACCGTATTAATCCCTAGTGCGAGGCATTCTTTAGCGTATTTTTCAACACTTCTGGTTGGTGTACACAAAATAGCGACATCCGTTTTTTCCAAATCAGAAATGGATGTAACCACTTTATACGGTTTTAACTCTTCAATAATTTTGTTGTTATCTCTTCTTACTACGCCAACAATTTCAAAATCAGGCGATTCGAGCAGTGTTTGTAAAACGTATTTACCTATATTACCATAACCAACGATTGCAGCTTTTATCTTCTTCATATATTTAATTTTATCGCAAAAATAATATTTTCTATCAAATGATGTCTGATTGATTATCTAAATTTATATTTTCTAATTATCCTTTATCCCCAGCTTCTGAATCGTTATCTTCCTCCCATACTTTATATCACCCACTCCCTCCAATATGATATGATTCACAGCTGATAAGCCATGTAATTAAACCGTTTAATAACTGCAATCAAATACTTTGTATGAAATGTCTCTATAAAAATAGAATAAACACCATAAAAGCAAGAATGTTAGGATAGAGTTGGAAATAATATGCGTAACAGAATCATGATAAACGTCCTATCAATCCTTTCGTAAAATGAAACTGTATTCCGAGCCGTTTTTTAATTCAAAAAAATAATCTTTGTAACGTTAATAAAGAATATACATCACAAAACGATAAAAAAAATATTACAGGGAAAACAGAAAGCCAAATTCTTTGTTTTATTTTAACAGAATCATTCATTTTATCTTATTCCTCATTTTTTAGAAATGAGGATTTAAATACATTAATTTATTTGTTCTGATTTATTTTTTGTCTATTTTTATAACATAGTTTTTTCTAAAACCAAAATATAATGAGTTATCTCAAATTCGATAAAGATTTAATGGTGAACCTGTCCTACTCTCTTTATCGTAATATACTTAGAACCAATAGAAAAGGAGCATATCACAACGCGTCAATATCTGGATGCAATACATCCAAATATCAAGGTTTGCTGGTAATGTCTGTGAATAATGAAAATCATGTGATTTTGTCGTCCATGGACGAAACAATTATTCAGCACGGAGCAGAGTTCAATCTTTCTATTCACAAATACGAGGGAGACAATTATGCTCCAAAAGGTCACAAATATATCCGCGAGTTTAATTGTGATACAGCTCCAAAAACGATATATCGTGTAGGAGGAGTCATTTTTTCAAAAAAAGTAATGTTTTCTTCCGAAGAAAATAAGCTGATGATTCGCTACACACTCATGGATGCTCATTCTCCTACACTCCTACGATTAAGACCGTTAATGGCTTTCAGAAAGGCATCGGAACTCACAACCGAAAACGATCAAGCCGATAAATCTTATCTGGAAGTAGAAAATGGTATTTCAATGTGCCTTTATAACGGCTATCCACGCATTTACATGCAATTGAACAAAAGAGGTGAATTTTATTATCATCCTACATGGTATAAAAATGTTGAATATATACAAGACCAACAAAATGGTGATACATACGTCGAAGATCTTTATTCTCCCGGATATTTTGAAGTACCTATTCAAAAAGGCGAACAAATAATAATTGCCGTAGGAGACTATGAAATGAATCCTTCAGGGTTTCCGAAAGATTTTGAAATTGAATTATCGCGAAGAACTCCACGCACAAGTTTTTACAACTGTTTGAAAAATTCGGCACATCAATTTTACCATTATCCCTCACCAAATGAATTATATCTGATTGCAGGATATCCTTGGTATAAAGTACGAGCGCGAGATTTGTTTATTTCTCTTCCCGGTATTACATTAGGTGTTGATCGCAATGAGGATTTTGAAACTATAATGGATTCTTCAATACGGTATTTGAAAGATTTATTGACAGATAACCTTACAAATTGTCCAATCAGTCAAATTTACGACCCAGACATTCTTTTGTGGGTTGTTTGGTCTTTACAGCAGTTTAAAAAAAACAATCCGGTAAGGTTCAATTTAAAATATTCGGATTTTATATTGGAAATTATTGATTATATAAAATCAAATTTGCATCCAAATTTAAGATATGAGCACAATACTCAGCTATTGAACACATACGGACACGACGTAGCCGTGAGCTGGATGAACACCACAAGGTATGGAAAACCAATTATTAGAAGATCGGGATATTTGGTGGAATTTAATGCGCTTTGGTATAACGCTCTTTGTTTTGCATTAGAAATTCAGGCAGAGAGAAATAATCTCAACGACATAGAATTGCTAGAAAGCAACATTTCACAATTAAAAGAGTCGTTTACAAAAACTTTTTTGAATGATGCAGGTTATTTGTATGATTATGTTGATGAGAGTTACAAAAACAAGGATGTGCGACCCAATATGCTATTTGCGGTATCACTGCCCTACTCTCCTCTTGAAAAATGTCAACAAAAGACAGTGCTGGATTTTGTAACTCGTGAATTACTAACTAACTGTGGAATTCGTTCATTAAGCCCAAAAAGTGGAGATTTCCGCGCACATTATACTGGTACAGTAGAAGAAAAAGATTTTGCATATTTTAATGGCATCAGTTTTCCGTGGTTATTTGGTCCTTATATCGAAGCATGTTTAAATGTCTTTAATAGAAGCGGACTTTCCATCGCGGATAGAATAATGGTAGAAATGGAAGGAGAGATGCAGAATGACTGTATAGGCAGTATATCTGAAATGTATGATTCAATTCCGCCATTTATATCAAGAGGAGCATACTCTTTTGCAATGAGTGTAGGAGAACTACTAAGAGCAAAACGTCTGATAAAAGAATTCGAAAATAAACTTACATAGAACGAATAAGACACAATGAAAGCACTCATGTTCGGGTGGGAATTTCCTCCACATATTTTAGGTGGTCTTGGTACAGCCAGTTATGGTTTGACCAAGGGAATGTCTCTGCAGGAAGATATGGAGATTATGTTTGTCATCCCAAAACCTTGGGGTGATGAAGATCAGAGTTTCCTAAAAATAATCGGTGCAGAGCAAACGCCAGTTGTCTGGAAAGACGTCCCTTGGGAAAAAGCCAAATCGTGGCTTGACAAATATATGAATCCCGAAGAATATTATTGGAGGCGAGATAATATTTACGCGGATTTTAGCTACATCAAAACAAATGATTTAGGATGCATTGAATTTTCCGGAAGATATCCGAATAACATTCTGGAAGAAATTAACAATTATTCAATAGTAGCCGGCGTGATAGCAAGAACTTATCCCTGCGATATCATTCATGCACATGACTGGTTAACCTATCCTGCAGGACTTCATGCTAAGCAAATTACAGGCAAACCACTTGCGATACACGTTCACGCAACAGAATTTGACAGAAGTCGAGGTAAACCCAATCCTGAAGTATATCGTATAGAAAAGGACGGAATGGATAATTGCGACCATATTATGTGTGTGAGTGATTTAACAAGAAGAACGGTTATTGAACATTATCATCAGCCATATTATAAAGTTTCTACCGTACATAATGCCGTCGAACCATTGAGTAAAGAATATGCCAATATTGAAAATCAAAGCGGTGTAAGCGAAAAAGTCGTCACTTTCCTTGGACGTATTACGATGCAGAAAGGTCCTGAATTTTTTGTTGAAGCGGCAACTAAAGTATTAAAAAGAACGGACAACGTGCGTTTTGTAATGGCAGGAAGCGGCGATATGTTAAATGAAATGATAAGTCTTGTTGCAGACAGAGGAATTGCAGATAAATTTCATTTTACTGGCTTTTTGAGAGGAAAACAAGTATACGAAATGTTGAAAGCAAGTGATGTATACGTCATGCCTTCCGTGTCGGAACCTTTTGGAATATCTCCGCTTGAAGCCATGCAGTGCGGAGTTCCAAGCATTATTTCTTATCAATCCGGCTGTTCGGAGATTCTCAACAATGTTATAAAAACCGATTATTGGGACGTAGATGCTATGGCAGATGCAATGTATTCAATATGCACATATCCTGGAATGGCGGAGTTTCTTCGTCAAGAAGGGAAAAAGGAAGTAGATCAGATTAAATGGGAATACGTAGGTTATAAAGTAAGAGATATATACAACAAGTTATTAAGCAATCACTAACAATCATATGAGCACAATTTGTTTCAACTTTCAGATTCACCAACCTTTTCGTTTAAAAAGGTATCGTTTTTTCAATATTGGTAAGGATCATTACTATTACGACGATTTTGCGAATGAAAACATTTTACGTCAGATTGCTTCGAGATGCTATTTACCCGCCAATCGTATGTTGTTAGACATGATGGTTCAACAAAAAGGGAAATTTAAAGCATCATTTTCAATATCAGGTTTGATCTTGGATCAATTTGAAATATATGCACCCGAAGTGATTGATGGTTTCAGAGAAATGGTAAAAACCGGTTGTGTTGAATTTATTGCAGAACCTTACTCGCACTCGCTTGCATCACTATGGGATAGAGATGAATTCAAACGTCAGGTGAAACTACATGCCGACAAAATAAAACTTTTATTTGGAGTAGAGCCCACTGTTCTGAGAAATACGGAAATGATTTATTCTGACGAAATTTCGGAAATTGCTTTCGAAATGGGTTATAAAAAGATTATTACAGATGGTGTGAAACGGGTACTCGGATGGAAAAGTCCCAATTACATCTACAACTCCAACACCGAACCGAGTGTAAAATTATTGCTTCGCAATGCACGATTCAGTGAAGATATCTCTTATAGATTCTCAGACTATACATGGAATGATTATCCTCTGACTGCAGAAAAATACATTGGATGGATTTCAGGTCTTCCTAAAGAAGAAAAATTCGTAAATCTTTTTATGAATTACGAAACCTTTGGGAATATGCAGCCTTCTCATACGGGCATCTTCGAATTTATGAAAGCATTGCCTCGTTTTGCTGCTGAAAATAATATTGATTTCGCTACCCCTTCAGAGATTTTCGAAAGGAATTCTCCTATTGGAAACATTAGCGTTCCTCATCCTTTTTCTTGGGCAGATGAAGAACGAGATTTAAGTTCTTGGATGGGAAACACCCTTCAGAATAGCGCACTATCTACGTTGTACAAGCACTCCGAAAGGGTAAACCTGTGTACTGATAGGAGGCTCAAACAAGATTGGTTGCACTTGCAAAGCAGTGACCATTTTTACTATATGTCTACCAAACACTTTTCGGATGGTAGCAGTCACAGCCAGTTCAATCCTTACATATCGCCTTATGATGCTTTCAATAACTATATGAATGTGTTAAGTGATTTTATTTCTCGTGTAAATTCCCAATATCCAGAAGCGGTTGACGATGAAGAGCTCAATTCTCTATTGACCACCATTCACAATCAAGAGATGACTATAAAGAAGTTGGAAACTGAACTTAATACAGTCATTTCCGACAACATCGAAAAGATGATAAAACAATAAATCGATTTACCATATCATAAATAAAGGAGGAATTTCATGATTCCTCCTTTATTTTTATCCCTATTTTTTCTATTCCTACAAGTGGGTCATCGTCCATCAATTGTTTGACTTCGAATCTAATAAGCTCAGAAGTTGGTGTAATTTTTAGTGTTTTATAAGGAATGGATATCTGGTGCAAACCTCCGACGCTAGATCCGTACCATCTCTCAAAATTATCCATCAACTCAGTTTTTATAGTATCATATTTAATCACTTTTGGATGATTAATATTGGAACCTACTAAAAGCCACAAATTTTTATACGGATAATTTTTGTTGTGAACAAGCTCTATAGATAAAGTATATTCGCCCGATGTGTTCTGAAATAATGAATCAATCTGCACTTTAAGGATGCTGTCTCTTGTCCATTGTCCTTTTTCAAAACTTTTATAAGCGTAATATTCTTTGCTATCCGAACATGAAACAATTAGAATTAGCACAAACAATCCTAAGTACTTTTTAACTTTCATTTTCCTTATTAGGATTTCTGTTTGAAGATTTATTTGGATTATTTTTTAATTCAAGCGATGGTTTTCTTTGTGATTTTTTCTTTTTCTTTCTTCTGCTTTTATTTTCCGAGTCAAATCGGGTGATGCTTTCATCGTGCAAAATATCCGATTGATAAGCCGTTGGAGTTTGCTTTTGTTCTGCAACATCCATGTCCAAACGTTCCGGTTTTTTGCCGTGCTTGTTCATCGCTATAATTTCGAAGACTCTGTTTTTTGAGATGGTTACCAAGTTTACAGGATTGAATTTGTCGGTAGAATAAGTCATATCTCCTGACAGGATATCCGTCTTGAAATGATAGTAATCCGAGTCTTTTGTTTGAAGCACAATTTCGCGTGAAGGCATTTTTTTTTGAGATTCCACGTACATATCTACTTCATAATTCAAGCAGCATTTCAATTTAGCGCACTGTCCGGCAAGTTTCTGAGGATTGATGGATAAATCCTGATATCTGGCGGCAGAAGTAGATACGGAAACAAAATTGGTCATCCAGCCGCTGCAACACAATTGTCTGCCACATGGACCGACACCACCAATGCGTCCTGCTTCCTGACGTGCGCCTATCTGCTTCATTTCTATCTTTACTTTAAACTCGTTCGCAAGCACTTTTATGAGCTGACGAAAATCAACACGATCGTCTGCGATGTAATAAAAAATAGCCTTATTCTCGTCTCCCTGATACTCAACATCTCCGATTTTCATCTGCAGACCAAGCTCTTCGGCTAACTCGCGTGAGCGCAGCATAGTAGGATGTTCACACGCTTTCGCTTGTTCAAACTTTTCCAAATCCGAAGTTCTCGCAACTCGATAAACTCTTCTTACGCCCTGCTCGTCAGGTCGGTAATTATTTTTACGCATCTGCATCTCCACCAACTTTCCTGTAAGTGTAACTGTGCCAATGTCGTGACCGGGTAATGCTTCTACAGCCACCAAATCACCTTTATTCAAATCTATATTATTGCTGTTGAGGTAATATCCTTTGCGGGTATTTTTAAATTGCACTTCCACCATCTTGGTCAAGTCCTGCATTTCGGGATAATCTTTGAGCCAATCAAAGGTCGAAAGTTTTCCGCACGCTGAGCCGCAGCATTTTTTATTGGGTTCGGGATGGTAGGGTTCGGGTATTATATCAGCCATTTTGTCGGCTGTAAGTTCATCATTCATATAATCAATTTATGTAGTCATAATCCGCTAATAGCTAACGATTATGAGTATATTTATTTAATTTATTACAAGATACAAATTATTTTTTTAAGAGAACGGTGACTTTCAAACAAAGATCCAAAAAGATAATTTTGGCATTTCCGTTCTGTTCTATCTGGCGATAAGCCAAAGTAAACTCATCGTTCAATTCTTCAATATTCTTTACATTGATAAATGGCGAAAATTTGACTCCGAATTCGCTTTCTTCTTCATTCAAATATACCATTTGTGGTTGATGAAGATTGTTGATAAAATATTCGCGAAAAATGCGGAGAGCATACAATAGAAAACTTTTCTGCACTTCCCGCCCCATTGAAGCGAGCTTGTTGGAAATCTCTTTCACCGACTTTATATTCCGTGACACGGAACTGCGCATCATTTCTTTGAACAATTCAAAAAACAGTTTGCTTTCTTCGGATGATTGCAAAATATCGCGCGCTTTGGAGAAACTTCCGTTAGCGATGTGTGCCGTATTCGCGGCAATCTTATGAGAAACGCCGTAATGATGCTCGATAGCCTGAATCATCTCATCATTTTCGATAGCGCGAATGTGGATGGGCTGGCAGCGTGACTGAATCGTCCCCAACACTTTCTCCAAATCTTCTGAAATCAACAGAAAAATAGTTCTTTCGGGCGGTTCTTCAATCATCTTCAAAAGTTTGTTCGCGCATGCTTCGTGCATTTTTTCGGGAAGCCATACAATCATTATTTTGTAGTATGCCTCGTAGCTCTTCAAGCTCAATTTGCGAATGATTTCGTCGCTTTCTTTTGCGTAGATGGTTGCCTGCGCGTTTTCGGCATCAATAAAATTGAGCCAGTCGTTGAGATTGAAATAGGTGTTTTGCGAGAGGAACTCGCGCCATTCCGTCAAGTATTCGTCCGACACTTTTGACTTTACCACCGGAAATACAAAATGCAAATCGGGATGCGCCAGTTTGTCGAACTTGTGGCACGAAGGACATTCGCCGCAAGCGTCCGTTTCTCCTCTGTTTTCACATTGCAAATACCGCGCGTAAGCGATTGCCAACGGCAGTTTGCCGACACCTTCCTGACCATAGAACATGCGGGCGTGCGGTATAAATCCTCTTTTTACGGAAGAAATAAGCTGCTCTTTTACGTTCTTAAGTCCGATGATGTCGCGAAAATACATATTGAAAATGAAATAATATAGTTACAAAATTACGCAAAAGGTTGGATATTTGAAAAATGAGTGTCGTAATGAACGTGAACGATGAGATTAAATTGTGTATTTTTGCGTAAAAATTGAAAAGAATGCCTGCAAGTCCGGTTGTTAGAAAATCTAATATTGAATTGATGCGCATCGTCCTGATGCTGATGATTATCATGCATCACACATTGGTGCATGGTCTGGTATTCCTGAAAAGGGTCGCAAGTCCGTTTTTCACTTTTACGGCAAACGATACCGCGTCATTGCTTCTCAATTGTTTTCTGGTTATCAGCGTCAACGCCTTTGTGTTCACTTCTGGATATTTCGGCATCAAATTCAAACCGACCAGAATACTCGGAATCATCCTTCAAGCGGTTTTTTATTCCGTTACGCTCTACCTGTTGAGCACCGTTTTGTTTGACAAACCTTATTCAAATATTCAGTTGAGACACGCTTTTCTCCCCTTGTCCAAAAACCTTTGGTGGTTTATCACCACCTATGTATGGCTTTATTTTACCGCTCCTTTTCTGAATGAAGGCATAAAAAATCTTTCTAAAAAAGATGTGCAGTATATATTACTGGGACTTTTCATCCTCAACTGCTTCAGCCACTTTATATACAAAGGATTGGGCAAGCACGGATACGATTTCTTCAACTTTATTTTTCTCTATATTCTGGCGCAGTACATGCGCAAATATGATGTCAGCATAAAAAAGCCGCATCTTGTGTGGCTGGCATGTTCTGTTGTTTCCTTTTTATTGAGTTATTGGATGATTTCCTTACATGATAATCAGAACGTCGGTTACGTATTTTACTACAACAATCCGCTTATCATCCTCTCCGCCGTTTCATTTTTCTTTATTTTTTACAACTGGAAAATGGGAAGTTATCCCTGGATAAACAGGGTTGCAAAAACCGTTCTTGGCGTATATATGATTCACGAATATCCCACGATGCGCACCTTCATCAGCAATTTGTTCGCCAATATGCAAATACAGCAAACGCCGAATGTTTTCCTTTTTATAATTACCCTTTTGGGAATAGGGGTAGCAATATTTATCTGTGCAAGTTTGGTGGATTTGGCGAGGATGGGATTATTTGACTTGGTGGGAAAAATTGGCAGAAGATGTAGAATTATACATAAAAATTAAAACATTTAACATAAATTTAAACAATTCACTACCTTTAAGCCGAGGAAAGCCCTCTTCTGCTGGCGCGCCCCCTGCTGGCGCGCCTCTCTGAGGCGTGCCCCCCTTATTTACTGACAAAATTTACAACTTGTGTATTATTTGATAAAAACAAAATCTATTAAAAAAAATACGGATACCCCATGTGGCACGATGCAATGGATGTCTATGAAGGAGGGGATGCAAAGCTCTAGTAGCGAGTAGTATGTTTCGGGTTTTCACCAAACCAACTTTCAATGGCGAGTAGTATGTTTCGTGGCTTCTCCAAACCTACTTTCAATGACGAGAAGTATGTTTCGAGTCTTCTCCAAACCAACTTTCAATGGCGAGTAGTATGTTTCGTGGCTTCTCCAAACCTACTTTCAATGGCGAGAAGTATGTTTCGGGTCTTCTACAAACCTGCTTTCAATGGCGAGAAGTATGTTTCGCGGCTTCTCCAAACCAACTTTCAACGACGCGAAGTATGTTTCGGGTCTTCTACAAAACAACTTTCAATGGCGAGAAGTATATTTCGGGACTTCTACAAACCAACTTTCAATGACAAGAAATATGTTTCGGGACTTCTCCAAACCAACTTTCAACGACGAGAAGTATGTTTCGGGTCTTCTCCAAACCAACTTCCTGCTGGCGCGCCTCTCTGAGGCGTGCCCTCCTTACTGACAATATTTTACAACTTGTGTATTATTTGATAAAAACAAAATCTATTGCTCTATCCGGCAAATCACCGATTGCAAATTGTCCGGCAGTGGGGAAATGTTTTACTATTATTTTATGCAGACAAAACATGCAAAACATCCGATGCACCGCCTCCTATAGGAAGGCATCCTTCTCTGTCCGATAGTGATGGCAAGGTGTAAAAGTGATGAAATCATCCAATCCTATACCATAATTCCAGTTTGAACCTGTTATAGTTCCCAAACGCAAAGGATTGGCAAGTAATGAGCAATGCTGACATAGAGGAACAGCTTATAACTTTAAAAGAGCGATGAATACTCTTTGATAGAAAATATCTCGCAAAAATTAGTTTCTCAGGGATGACTAAATAATTATCTTTGCAGAAAAACTCCGTAATCCCATTTTATGAAATCATTAAAACAACTCTACCGCATAGGCAATGGTCCTTCCAGCAGCCACACCATGGCTCCTAAAAAAGCAGCCGAACTTTTTGTTGAACGCAATCCAAATCCCGCTCGCTTCGTGGTGACACTTTACGGCAGTCTTGCTGCAACAGGCAAAGGTCACTTAACAGACGCGGCTATCCTCAGCGTTCTTGAACCCGTAGCACCCACCACCATCGAATGGATGCCAAGTATGTTTCTGCCCTTTCATCCAAATGCACTTAAACTCGAAGCCTTTGACAAGGATGACAAAAATATAGATTCCTGGACTGTCTACAGTGTCGGCGGCGGCGCGCTTTCTGACGGAAACTCCATTATAGGACTTGACGAAAATGAAGAACGGGATATTTACGAAATGAATAAGATTGTAGAAATACAAGAGTATTGTGAAAAGAAAGGAAAATCTTATTGGGAATATGTGGAAAATCGGGAAGAATCAGATATTTGGGATTATTTGAGAGAAGTTTGGAAAGTGATGCAGGAAGCTGTAAGGCGCGGACTTGACAACGAGCACGTTCTTCCAGGACCTCTCGGTCTCAGCCGCAAAGCGGCAAGTTATTACATAAAAGCAAAAGGCTACAAGGCATCTTTGCAATCAAGAGGTTTGGTATTTGCTTACGCTCTGGCTGTTTCTGAAGAAAATGCAGCAGGAGGCGTTATTGCTACAGCTCCAACATGCGGCTCCTGCGGTGTACTTCCTGCAGTACTTTACCATCTGTCTGAAATCAGGGATTTCAGCGAGAAAAGGATTCTAAGGGCATTGGCAACCGCCGGGCTGTTCGGCAATTCCGTAAAAGCAAATGCATCCATTTCAGGCGCGGAAGTTGGATGCCAGGGTGAAGTGGGCGTCGCATGTGCAATGGCGGCTGCTGCAGCTACACAATTATTCGGAGGAAGTATTGCTCAAGTAGAATATGCTGCCGAAATGGGGTTGGAGCATCATCTCGGAATGACCTGCGACCCTGTTTGCGGATTAGTGCAAATTCCATGTATTGAGCGAAATGCCTACGCTGCAGCAAGAGCATTAGACGCAAATCTATATGCCACATTTACCGACGGAATACATCGTGTTTCTTTTGACAGAGTAGTACAGGTGATGAAAGAAACTGGTCACGATATTCCTTCTCTTTACAAAGAAACCAGTGAAGGTGGTCTGGCAAAAGATTATCGTATATTGTAGATTGGTTAAAAAATAGGAGATTAGAACTTTTTTATAATTTCGGCTGTTATATTAACAAAATTATAAAAACAGAAAATTATGGCATTTATTTGGTTTTTAATTATCGGAGCAGTAGCCGGATGGCTTGCAGGTAATATTATGAGAGGCGGAGGCTTCGGTATTTTAATGAATATAGTAGTTGGTATCATTGGTGGTCTTCTCGGAGGATGGGTTTTCTCACTTTTGGGAATCGGCACAGGTGACGGATTAATAGGAAGTTTGATTACTTCACTTATCGGCGCTATTTTATTATTGTGGATTGTGTCGCTATTCAAGCGGGCATAAAATAGACAGAGTCGTCTGTCATTCTAAAGCACCCAAAAAATTCATTGTTTTTTGGGTGTTTTTTTATTTAACTTTACGATATGAAAAAACAAATCGGCATATTTTCAGGTTCTTTCAATCCAATTCACGTTGGTCACATGATGTTGGCCAATTTTATGCAACAATTCACATATCTGGATGAGGTTTGGATTGTGGTTACTCCTCAAAACCCATTAAAAAAACTTTCGGAACTTCTTGATGACGACGTAAGACTCGTAATGACAAAATTAGCAACAGATAATTACGATAATTTGAATGTGTGTGATATTGAATTCAAAATGCCGATACCATCTTACACTATCGACACCCTACACCAACTTTCTTCACAATATACAGATTGTGAATTTACGCTTATTATTGGTGGAGATAATTGGGAGAATTTTCATAAATGGAAAGATTATCAAAACATTCTTAAAAAATATAAGATTATTATTTATCCCCGTTTAGGTGATAACATTGAGATTGAAGAACGTTATAAAGATACGGTAATGTTAGTGAGAGCTCCCATCGTAGAAGTTTCATCCACTTTCATAAGAAACAGTCTGCATGAAGGAAAAGAGGTGAGAGCTTTCGTTCCAGAAAAAGTGTATGAGTTTATTGTAGAGAATAATCTTTATAAATAATTATATTGCCTCTCCTCGTAATTCATAACTTATCTTATCAATAATAAGTTGTAATACTTCTTTATTCACACCCGATTTTTCTAGTTCTTCGGCATCCTCAAACAATAATTTTGCAAATGCTTCCACATTTCCTGCCATAGATGCAGAAGAAGAGTAAAATCTAATTGCATCTTTGTAATTTTGTTGACATAACGCAACATGTCCTGCATTCAGATAGTCTTGCACGGAAGGATTCTTATCTAAAATCAGTTGATAATATCTTGATGCTACATCCCATTTTTGAAAGAGAAAACTAGCCCAAGCTATAGAACGCCAAGCTTTTGGATTATCGCCGCCTATCATTTCAACCTTAAAATAACTATTCAGCGCCTTATCATAATCTTTCATTGATAAATAGCTATGTCCGATTTGCATCTGAATATTCATATCATCAGGTTTTAATTGTTGTAGACGAATATACTGTTCCAATGCTTTTTCAGGTTTATTAAGCATGCGATAACATTGAGCTATTCTTCTGATAACCCATGTATTGTCGCCTAAAAAAAGATCAGCTTTCAGGTAGGCATCTAATGCTTTTTCGATATTTCCAAGCTGCTGATAACTATAACCTATTTTCTGCCAAATTTCGCTATCTGCCTGCCTAATATTTGAAAGCTGCATATATGCAGAAAGTGCTTCACGAAAATGATTTTTTTCAAAATAGTACAGTGCTATTTTTTCCAGATTTCTCGGATTTTCTATAATCGAATACAAAGGTAAAATGGTATGAAAATTTAGAGGGAGAGTAAAAATATCCTGAAACTCATTTTTTCTTACAAAAACTTTGTAAAATCTATACAAATCCTGAATATATTGTTTGGTAATTCTATCTTCTTCCTGATTTGGCCTGAGAATGGATTCCTCGTTCATAATTTCCTGTATATCCTTGCTTTCTGCTCCCATTTGATTGATAATCATCGCCCGATAATTTTCCGGCATCATCATCATACTAAGAGAAAGAGAATATTTATCGGAATTACACAAAAAAGGCGAGACTTTCAACATCGAATATAATTCCGCATCATTATTTTCACCAGAGTGAGTAATCTGTGTATGGTCAGGATTAAATGGAAGAAACCAATTACTCATTTCGTAAAAAAACGGAAATGTTTTAAGATTGGAAAAAGTAGAGTGAAAAACATCCGCACCTTCCATTTGTAAATCAGAAAATTCCTGCATTTTGTTCGTAATTCCCGCGTCATCAAAAATCTTCTGCCATTCAGGATTCTTTTCATCCATATTACTCTCGCCCATCCATTCGTCAAAATTGATTTTTTTTCCTATGATTGGTGAAATTTTCATCATTTCTGGAATGATTTCTTCCGTAAGTTTTTTTGTAATTTTCTCCGTATCACGCGATTGAATAAGCTGCAAGATCGCATTCATGCATCGATTTACAAAAGTTGGATTGTCGGAAAGCAATTTCATGCGATTTTCACAATCGGGATAAAGATGCCAGCGTTTGTGATATTTCTGAAGAATAATTAAACATCCGATTATAGAACGAATGCCAATTTGCATAATATCGTGAACAGACATTTCTAAAAGAAATTCTATTTTACGTGAATCAAAACGTTGCATTACATTCAACGTCAACGCAGAAATCAGCATGCACTTATCATCAACAATGATATTTTCGTCTTGTATAAATGAATGATACGATTTTATGTCTTCATCCGTCGCTCTTTCGGATATATATATGGTGTAAAATAAATCTTTAACTGTGTTTTCATGCAATTGAGCATTCTCTCTCCAGCGGGAAGATTTGTCTTGCTCGGCATCCATCAATCCGATAATGGAAAATGTATCCATTTGTTTGACAATAGTATTTTGATATTCTTCCAAAGAAATAAAATGACGAACATTTGCAAAACGCTTCTTTTCAAAATACAAAGTAGAAGCATCTTTCAGAAAAAGGTTTTCAATTACATTTTCAGTCAGTTCGTATGTTTTGCGCAAAAGTTGATGATAAATTTTCTTTTGATTTGGGTCTTGAGGAGCTCCCTCCAAGTAATGGAGCATGTATTTGTAGTTTGTTTCGAGCTCAGAAAGATCGTCATTGAAATTCCCTAAATGATTTGCCAAAATAAGATTGCGCAAATTTTCAAAAGTTTCTTTCAATTTATTTGTTTCGAGATAGTTGATAATTTGGCGATAGATATGATGAATTTCTGTTGTTGTCATTTTATAAAAACATTTCTACATTTATAACACAAAAAACGTGCCATAAGTTGACTTATGACACGAAAGTAAATATTTTGTTTTCAAATAAAAATTTACAAAAGAAAATTGTCAATCATGGAATCTTTATATCCTAAGAAATAGAGAATACCATCTATGCCAACGGTGGAAAGCGATTGATGTGCATTTTGTTTTACTTTTGGTTTTGCATGAAAAGCTATTCCCAAACCGGCTGTGGCAAGCATTGGCAAATCATTGGCACCATCACCAACAGCTACTGTCTGGCGAATATCAATTCTTTCAACTTGTGCTATCAAACGGAGAAGTTCGGCTTTTCTTTTGCCATCCACCACATCTCCTAGATATCTTCCAGTAAGTTTACCATTTTCAATTTCCAAATCATTGGCATACATATAATCAAAACCGAACTTTTCTTTCAGATAATTACCAAAATATGTAAATCCGCCTGATAAAATAGCTGTTTTGAAACCAATTCGTTTTAGTACTTTCATAAGTCTTTCCAAACCTTCAGTATAAGGAAGATTTTCTGCAATGTCTTGCATTACCGAAACATCCAAACCTTTCAATAACGCAACCCTTCGCTCAAAACTCTCATTGAAATCAATTTCACCGCGCATGGCTGACTCCGTAATTGCTTTTACCTTATCGCCAATTCCAGCTTTAATCGCGAGTTCATCAATAACTTCAGTCTGAATCAGGGTAGAATCCATATCGAAACAAATCAGGCGACGCATACGGCGAAACATACTTTCTTCCTGAAATGAAATATCAAGTTCCAATTCGGAAGTAAGTTTCAAAAATTCGCCCTGCATTTGACTTTTATCCTTTGGAGTTCCTCTCACAGACAGCTCCACACATGACTTGGCTGAACGCATGTTTTCTTCCAAAGGAATACGTCCTGTCAAACGATTCATATTATCTATATTCAAACCCTGTTCTGTAACTATACTTGAAACAGCTGCAATCTGTTTGGCTGTCAACACGCGTCCCAACAAAGTAATGATATATCTGTTTTTACCTTGCATTGAGACCCAGTTTGAATAAACGTCATTTGTAATTGGAGAAAAACGAACAGTAACATTTAATTCATATGCTTTGAAAAGTAAATCTTTCATAATTTCTCCTGAATTCTTCGCTTTAAAAAGAATCCCCAACGAAAGATTTTTGTGAATATCAGCTTGTCCAATATCTAAAATAAATGCGTCGTGATTCGCCAAGACCTCAGTTAATCCAGCAGTTACGCCAGGCTTATCATCACCATTAATAGTGACTAGAATGATTTCTGATTCCTCCATACAAAAATTATATAATGGGCATTGAAACTTGATTGTAAATATCCTCTATATCGTGTTGGAAAATTTTCTCGAAATCTTCTGGACGTGAAGCGATAATAAGGCCCGTCATATCGATAGCGCCCGGGCTGATAAGTAACTGATCGTTTCCCTCCAGAAAATATTGTCTTGGACGATGTGCTTTTCTCGGGAAAACGTGAACTACATATTTTCCGTTATCCATAAAAGCAATAATATTCATCATCGGTTCTTCTTCATCCGGTTGTTTGGATTTCAGATAATCGTAAATATCTTCAAATCTTTGCAAAACCTCTTCTTTGTTTTCGCTTTCAATTATTAAACAGGAACGCAATTCATTTTCGCCCTCCATCAAAATTTCCGATTTTAATCCTGCCTGAAAATGAAAATGGTCTGGCGCAGATGCTCCAGATTTTGGTCCATTGTAGAAAACTACATAATCCGGCAAATTTTCAGCCAGTGATAGTAAGTCTCCCAATTTATTTCCTATTCTTTGTGGAACGTGAGAATGTAACGGAATTGTCAAATGATTTTTTAAGATTGGGAAAGGATTGACAAGGATAATATATTTTTCCAAAAAAGGAATTCCCCATTGAACAGTAGGCCGATTTGCTTCGCATAAGAAGCATGGTCTTTTTTCTATATTCTTAGCATCCACTTTTGCACCTGATGAAACAATTCGCGCGGGATTAAACTGTATGTCCACATATAATGAATTATCCCAGGATAATCTTTTTGTTTGCAAATTCGATAAATCATGCACACGCTGATCAAAATCTTTCCACTCTTTACGCTGTGACTCTATTAGTTTATTTACTTCAGATTGTAAATCCATATGATTGTTATTTTCAAAACAAAGATAACCATTATGAATCATTTCATAAAATATAGGCTTGAAATAAAAAGACACAAACAAAAAAATAGATCATATTGTTATTTCAATATCACAATATTTTATTGGCTCTGTTGAGCATCACTGTATCAACAATAAATGGTATTTAGTTGATTGAGTGTAACCAATTTCTAAAAATTATTTCAACATTTCTTCTCCGAAGTTAAGAGGAAGAATATCTTTAATTGATTCTAGCACATATATTTCGTCATCGCTGTATAAATAAAGTTTTATAGGCATTTTAAATCTATTTTCCACTTCCAAAATAACTTGCCGGCATGCTCCGCAAGGAGTAATCACGTCTTTTGTAAAACTTCCTTTATAAAAAGCGGCAACGCTCATCGCTACGATTTTTCGATTCGGAAAATTTGCATTCGCAAAAAACAATGTTGTTCTTTCAGCGCAAGTTCCAGACGGATACGCTGCATTTTCCTGATTATTACCGCTCATTATTTCGCCATCTTCAAAAAGTATCGCAGCGCCTACATGAAAATGTGAATATGGAACATATGCATTCATACACGAAGTTTTAGCCGCTTCTATAAGATTTTTTTCGATTTGAGAGCATTCGTCTATCGTATAAACTCTTATCTTTGTACTTATATTAAATTCTTTCATAACTGCTATTTAATTGTTTTCAGAATTTTTTTTAATGTAAATGACTTCACAACATCACAAATATACATATATTTCTTTCATCTTTGCTTTAATTTTTTCTATTCCACTTTCTGCACAAAATCGAAATAATTTATATGCAAAATATATTATGCAGTATAATGCGATTGCAGTGGACCATATGCAGAAATATGGAATTCCAGCTTCTATAACTCTAGCTCAGGGAATATTGGAATCTGGTGCGGGAATTGGAGAATTGGCGGTTAAATCAAATAACCACTTTGGAATAAAATGTCACAATTCATGGAGTGGTCCCAGAATTTATCATAATGATGATAATCCGAATGATTGCTTCAGAAAGTATGAGAGGGTGGAAGATTCTTACAAAGACCATTCTGAGTTCTTAACACGAGGAGTACGTTATAAAAGTTTATTTGATCTACAAAAAACTGATTTTAGAGGCTGGGCGCGAGGGTTGCAGAAATGCGGCTACGCCACTGATATCGCATATGCCAATAAATTGATTAAAATAATTGAAGATTACGAACTTTTTAGATACGACGATCCAAAATATGTGGCTTCTGTAACAGGACAACCTGTTAAGGAAACTCCTAAACCTTCAAATCCGGCATTGTATAGACATATTCCTTATCGCACACATGGTTTGGTTTACGTTATTGCAACATCAAAAGATACTTACGCAGATATTGCTAAGGAATTTGGATTCAAGGAAAAGAATCTGCGTAAATGGAATGAAGTTCCTTATGACTTTCCTTTGAGTGACGGTGATCTGGTTTATTTCCAAAAGAAAAAGCCTCGTGCGGACGAGCCTCATTTTGACCACGTAGTTCAGATTGGAGAGTCCATGCATAGTATTTCCCAAAAATATGGTATTCAACTAAAGAGTCTTTATAAACTCAACAAAAAGAAATATGATTATGTACCAATTGAAGGTGACGTAATCCTGCTTCGATAAATTCTAAAAAGAAATTTACAAAAAATATGATATATAATACCCAACAAAAAAAGATGGTCATGCCTGAATACGGGCGCAATATTCAAAACATGGTAGACCATTGCGTGAGCGTTGAAGACAGAAAAGAACGCGAAAAATGCGCATCTTCTATCATCGATATTATGGGAAATATGTTTCCTCATCTTCGCGATGTAAATGATTTCAAGCATATTTTATGGGATCATCTTGCAATTATGTCTGATTTTAAATTAGATATTGACTATCCTTATGATGTAATCAAAGAGGAAGAATTAAATACTCCTCCGCAAAAAGTGGATTACAGTACCAATAATATTCAATACAAACATTACGGAAAACTTCTTCAACAAATGATTCAAGCGGCCGCTGAAAAAGAAGAAGGAGAAGAAAAAACAGCATTGGTAAATACATTGCTTAATCAGATGAAAAAATCTTATATTCAATGGAACAAAGACGTTGAAAACGAGAAAATTTTTCAGGATATTGAAGAAATATCTAAGGGGAAGATTAAAATTGATCGAGAAAATTTTGAGTTTACAGAAACCAAAAACTCAGGAAGTTCAAATAAAAAGAACAATAAAAACAACAAATCCCAACGTAAATATTAAACTACAATTTTGATACTTCAAGAAGACATTGTAGCGGTTGGGCGTTTACTCAAACCTCATGGAATAAAAGGCGAAATAACGCTTCTTTACAACCAATCATCTTATTCCGAAATTGAGTCCCAGTTTTTTATCGTAGAAATGGATGGTCTTTTTGTTCCTTTTTTTGTAGAAGAGAAACGAATTGCAACTGACACATCCTCAAGAATCAAATTTGAAGATGTTAACGACGAAATCTCCGTTTCGAAATTTTCAAACAAAACTGTATACCTCCCTAAAAATGTGATTAAAGAAGAGAAAGAGGTAAACGGCTGGGAAATCCTTATTAGTTATACAGCTATCGATAAGGAACTCGGCGAATTAGGAGAGATAATTGATATTGACACTTCAACAATAAATAATTTGTTTGTCATAGCTGCTAAAGACGACGAAGAAATTTTAATTCCGGTTGCGGAAGAATTTATTGAAGGAATAGACGAAAAGGAACGAATAATTCTATTTAATCTTCCTGCGGGTTTGATTTATGAAGATGATGCCCAAACGGAAGAATAGAACTGAAGGATGGAAAAAGAAAAAAGAAAAATCGCGATATTAGGTTCAACAGGATCTATTGGTACACAAGCGCTAGATGTAATTGCTCAGCATCCCGACCAGATGGAGGCAGTTGCACTTGTAGCCAATAATAATGCAGAATTATTAATTGCTCAGGCACGACAATTTGTTCCCGATGATGTAGTAATTGCCAATGAATCAAAATATATCGAGGTAAAAGAAGCACTCAAAGACTTACCGATAAAGGTTTGGGCAGGAGAAGAATCGATTTGTGATGTCGTAAAAAACTCTGAAACAGATATTGTGCTCACTGCGATGGTTGGATTCTCGGGCCTAAAGCCTACAATTTCTGCCATCAAAGCAGGCAAAACTATCGCCTTGGCGAATAAGGAGACTTTGGTAGTAGCGGGAGAAATTATTACTTCACTTGCATTGGAGCATCGCACTCCTATCCTGCCTGTCGACTCTGAACATTCCGCTATTTTCCAATGCCTAAACGGCGAAAGCCACAATAAAATAGATAAAATACTGCTTACTGCATCTGGTGGACCTTTTCGCACTTACTCTAGAGAGCAGTTGGCAAACGTTACACGAGAACAAGCTCTGAAACATCCCAACTGGAGTATGGGAGCTAAAGTCACCATCGATTCATCGACATTGATGAACAAAGGTTTTGAGATGATTGAAGCCAAATGGTTGTTCGGTGTGGAGCCAAAAGATATAGAGGTTGTGGTGCATCCGCAATCCATCATCCATTCAATGGTGCAGTTTGAGGACTCATCCATCATCGCACAATTAGGACAGCCCGATATGCGCATACCCATTCAATATTCTTTCACTTATCCTCATCGGATATCTTTGGATGTTCCCCAAATGAATATCTTTGAAATTGGCACTTTCACATTTGAAAAACCGGATATGCAGAAATTTGTAAATCTAGAATTGGCTTACTATTCGATAGCGAAAGGAGGAAATGCTTGTTGTATATTAAACGCAGCAAACGAAATTGCCGTAGCATCATTTCTCAACAACGAAATTGGATTTCTTCAAATGAGTGACGTAATTTCTCACACTCTTGAAAAGGCTCAATTTATCTCTCAACCAAATTTACAAAACTATTTCGACTCCGATACTGAAGCGAGATTAATTGCAACAGAATACATTCAACAAATTAAATAAAACAGAACACAATATTTTTTAATGGAAACATTTTTAATTAAAGCACTTCAATTGATAATGAGTTTGTCTATCCTCGTGATAGTTCATGAGTTTGGACACTTTATATTTGCACGGTTATTTAATATTAGAGTTGAAAAATTCTATCTTTTCTTCGATCCCTGGTTTTCACTTTTCAAATACAAACCAAAAAACAGCGAAACCGAATACGGAATTGGTTGGCTGCCGTTGGGTGGATATGTCAAAATATCAGGGATGATTGACGAATCAATGGACAAGGAACAAATGGCGCAACCTATACAACCGTGGGAATTTCGTGCAAAACCCGCATGGCAGAGAGTATTAGTGATGATTGCCGGAGTAGTTTTTAATCTTCTGCTCGCGTTTTTTATTTATTCAATGATAGTTTTCACATGGGGTTCATCCTACATGCCGATGAAAAATGTGAAAGACGGAATGCAGTTCAGTACCACTGCAGAAGCAATGGGATTCAGAGACGGAGACGTACTATTGTATGCCGATGGAAAAGATATTATTGACCGTGGCGACGTAATAGATAATTACGCGTCTCAAATAATGGAAGCTAATACTGTTACCGTTTTGCGTGACAATAAAGAGGTGAATATCCAGATGCCTGAAGATTTCGTAGCACGTTTGATGCGCGAGAAAAAAGGTTTTGCAACTTACCGAAACATGCAACCACCGGTAGTTATAGCAGTTGAAAAAGGTATGATTGCAGATAAAATAAAGCTACAGCCAGGTGACAGTATTGTGGCTATTAATGGCAATCTAACAGCTACATTTGAAGATTTTCGTAATCAAGTTGATTTAAACAAAGGAAAGAGTATAAAATTAGATTTTTATAGACAAGGTACTCTTCAAAGCGTGATGGCGCCTTTGGATTCAACAGGACTTTTGGGTTTTCAGGCACAGGGAATCGATCTGTCAAAATATGCTGTACACGAAAAATATTCTTTCTTCGGTTCATTCCCAAAAGGTGTTGAATTCGGAATGAGAACTTTGAAGGGATATATTGCTCAATTCAAATATGTATTTACCAAAGACGGAGCAAAATCATTGGGTGGGTTCGGAACATTGGGAAATCTTTTCCCTAAAAAGTGGGACTGGTATGCATTCTGGAAAATGACGGCATTCTTATCTGTAATTTTAGCGTTCATGAATATTCTTCCAATTCCGGGTTTAGACGGAGGACACGTAATGTTTCTGGTTTACGAAGTAATTACAGGACGAAAGCCGAGCGAAAAAGTGATGGAATACGCCCAAATAGTGGGAATGGTTTTTCTATTCGGTTTGTTGATTTACGCCAACGGTATGGATGTATTCCGAGCCATCTTCAAATAAAAATATCCAATTGGAAGGGGAGCAACTCCCTTTCCTATTGTTTTATTGAATGACCTAATGGACCTTATCAAAAAAGGTCTTTTTTTTTCAAAAAAAACTGTATTTTTGAAGCCTAATATTTTAAATTATTAATCTTAAATAAAAAATTGTATGTCTGAAAATTTAACAAACTTCAAAAACATTGTAGTAGCAGGAGGTGGCGTACTAGGATCTCAAATCGCTCTGCAAAGTAGTTATAACGGATTTAACGTAACAATATGGTTGAGAAGTGAAAGCAGTATTGGTAGAACTCAACCCAAATTGGACTTTTTCAAAAATGAATATGTTAAAGCCATCAAATTGATGGACACACCGGAGGGTAAAACCGCCGAATGTTGGTGCAGAGGAATTGCTGATTTTGATGGTTTCAACAAAGATGAAGCTTTAGAAAAAATTACAAAAGCACATGCCAATATAAAATTAGAATTAGACATGGCAAAAGCAGTTGAAGACGCAGATTTGGTCATCGAAAGTATGGCTGAAAATGTTCAAGATAAAATAGACTTCTACAAGAAAATGGCCCCATTACTGCCCGAAAAGACAATTATCGTAACCAACTCTTCAACCCTACTACCCTCCAAATTTGCCAAATACACAGGTCGTCCCGACAAATATCTTGCTTTGCATTTTGCAAATACCATCTGGAAAAATAATGTGGTGGAAGTAATGTCTCAAAAGAAGACCAATAAGATTTATTTTGATAAGGTCATGAAGTTCGCTGAGGAAATAAGAATGATTCCTCTACCGGTGCACAAAGAAAAAGCAGGTTATCTGTTGAATTCGATGCTCGTTCCTCTTCTCTTTTCCGGTATGGATTTATTGGTAAACGGCATTTCGGATGTGGAAAGCATCGACAAAGCATGGGAAACCGGAACAGGATCTCCAAAAGGACCTTTCAAGATTCTCGATACAGTGGGATTAACAACTGCTCACAATATCGTGAAAAACTACGTCAAGATGCCGTCTTTCCTCGCTCCATACAATTTCAAAGGCATGGAAAAGATGTTGAAGAAGTACATTGACGAAGGGAAGCTGGGAAAAAACAGTGGCGAAGGATTTTATAAATACTAAAGATACACATAGAGGCTATCTAATAAGTGAATTCTTCTGCTAGATTGTCATTCAAAACAGAGCTTCAGCGAAGTGAAGAATCCTATAAGTTTGAGGTTTAATGTTTATAGTTCAATGTTGTTGTCGACCGAAGTTATTTACTTGTTTATCTAAGAATAGATGTCTCACTTCGTTCGGCATTACAAGATGAAACAACAATTATATTTATTAAACAACCTCTTTTTTATATCAAAAAAACTGCGGGAAAGCATCGGAATTTTTCCGACGACGTTAATGAAAACTGCGGCAAGGTATCGTAGTTTTCCAATGAGGCCTATATGCATGCTTATCTTTATTCTAAATATTCAAGTGATCCTGCTTATGGAAAAACTAAATTTGATGATGCTTTTAATAAATTTCAAGCAGAAATAAAAAGAGAAAAACCATATCTAGATCAAGATTCAG
This sequence comes from Dysgonamonadaceae bacterium, assembly GCA_032068765.1. Lineage (GTDB taxonomy): Bacteria > Bacteroidota > Bacteroidia > Bacteroidales > Dysgonomonadaceae > DAMBHY01. Next base: position 273,898 of record DAMBHY010000001.1, read on the forward strand.
AACATAAGAATATGGCAGAAAATTGGATAGAACTACTCGCTACTGAATTACAAAACTTACATGAGAATCAAGGAGATAGTTACAATAGATTTTGGAATGTAATGAAAGATTGTGGAATTGTGATAAATGACCACAATAAGAATATTTATTACAAATCATTAGCTTGGGAGGGGCTTGAAAATACAAATGCATATATTAAAATGGAACCAACTCTTAAAAAGAAATAGAAGATATAAGAAATAGAGCAATGATTAGTCCTTCAAAATCTTGGACTTGTAAAAATTAAAAGCATATGATAACGAATTTGAAAATTTTTATTTTTATTATTTTATCCTTCTTTTTAACATCTTCATCTATAACTGATTCTAAAAAAAAAGAACCAATCTATATATTAATAGATAAAAGATCAGAAAAAATAGATTATAGAGAGGGTGACTGGTGTAGAAACGAGACTAAAGTAAAGGATATATTTTTTACTCTTAAAACTTATGGGAGGGATAACATCATTAAAGTTACTTTTGGTTGTCTTGACCCAAAGATTGACTACTATGCTTTTGATATGGTAAAAGATGTAAATTTCAAAAGACAAAATATGCCCATAAGTTTTTTAGATACAATTAAATATTATACCGAGGTTGATATATTAAATGCTGGTTTAGAATTTGAAAAAAAATTAGGAAAAAGTCAAATTTTCATTTTAGATAAAGGGACGATTAAAAATGATTCAATTATGATGTATGGAGCGACTTTTCGTTATACAGGTTTCGAAGAATAACACATAGTAATTTAATAAAACCCCGACACTCCTGCTGGCGCGCCTCTCTGAGGCGTGTCCTTACTGACAAAATTTTACAACTTGTGTATTATTTGATAAAAACAAAATCTATTGCTCTATCCGGCAAATCACCGATTGAAAATCGTCCGGCAAGCGTAGGAATGCTTTATCATTATTATTTTATGCAGACTAAACATGCAAAATCTCCGATGCTCCGCCTCCTGCAGGCGGGCATCCTTCTCTGCCTGATAGTGATGGCAGGGTGCAAAGCGGATGAAGAAATCAACAATCAGCTCTCTTCAAAAAATCGTTTTTTTGAATACAGCGGAAAGTTAAACATGACCAATCAAATCCTGTCTGTATTGCAAACAAAAAATGACACGTTACCTTTTGTTGATGATTTTGTTGATAAATATGGGTATCCCATGTGGGAGGAGGCGGTAGATGTGTATGAAGGAGGTAATGCAAAGCTCTTCGTACCAGTACATAAAAAAGGTGAAGAAGAGATTGAAAATATCTGGGTATTTCAAGTGAATCCACCAAGCCTCAATTATGGTTTTGTCTCGTCCTAAAATAGCGTTACACTAAAAAAAGAACGTTATGAAAGAAAG
>DAMBHY010000002.1:0-246387 GCA_032068765.1 Dysgonamonadaceae bacterium
ACGAGTACTGAAACGCATGAATTAAACTTTGAAATCATGCGAACGAGTACTGAAATGCATGAATTAAACTTTGAAATCGTGCGAATGAGTACTGAAACGCATGAATTACACATTAAAATCGTGCGAACGAGTACTGAAACGCATGAATTACACTTTTAAATCGTGCGAACGAGTACTGAAACGCATGAATTACACTTTTAAATCGTGCGAATGAGTACTGAAACGCATGAATTACACTTTAAAATCATGCGAACAAGTACTGAAACGCATGAATTACACATTATATTCATACAATTGAGTTCTGAAACATATTAATTCTATGTTGTATTCATGATGTTGGATACTGCAACGTATTAAATATAAATTATAATCATGCTGTATAGTCTCGAGACGCATTAATTAACGAAGAGAGTTGGATCTAAGCTAAGGCTAACTTGTATTTCAGAACTTTATAGTTATTGAAAACTCTGCAAGATTGCTATTTTTCAACACGTTTTCTTACATTGAAATGAAGTTAACCAATATAATTGAGCTGCTTAATGAGGTACGTGGGTGACGCAAAGTATACTTAAATTCTTTGATGCATTAATAATGTGTTGTCGTTTTTTTATTCACAAAAAACGACAAAGCAAACAATTTAATAGATAGATACTATGGGAAAGAATGCTAACACAATCCACTTGTAAAAATTAATTTAATAGGGAAGATTAACGAAAATAAATTGGTATTTTAGCGGTTTAAATTTGGAAGAGATTAAATGACGACAAAAACAGAAACCAAACAGTTTCAATATGAAATACAAAGCTATCAGGAAGACTGCGTAAATAACATTATCAGTATTTTTGATAGTCTGCACCAAAAAGAAAATTTTATTGAGGTGCTTAAGGCACATCATTTAAAACACAAATATAATTTCCCTATAAAAGACACTAAAAACATCGATATATTGATGGAAACGGGAACGGGTAAAACCTTCACGTTCATCAAAACCATTTTTGAACTGAGTAAAAATTTTGGCTACAAAAAATTCATTATTCTTATTCCTACAGTTCCAATCCGAGAGGGAACAAAAACAAACTTAGAGGACACCAAAGATTATTTTAAAAGTCTTTACGCTAATGAGAAAGAAAAAGAAATTGAAACTTTTGTTTACGAAGGCGGAAACATTGCTGCTGTAAGACAATTTATCGCCACTTCTCATTTATCAGTTTTGGTAATGACGCCAAGCTCATTTAGCCACAAAGACAAAATTCTTAACCGACCGTTAGAACGGGAAATGAACGCTCCGGAATTGTTTGTGAATGAACAGGAACCGCCAAAATCCTATCTGGAATGTTTGAAGCGGTTAAATCCGATTGTAATAATGGATGAACCGCACCGTTTTGAAGGAGATGCTTTTAAAACTTATTTTGAAGGTTTCGACAATTACTATTTGCGTTTTGGTGCAACCTTCCCGAAAAAGAAAGATAGTTTGGTGCTTTCAAACGTCGCCTATGTCCTCGACAGTATTTCTTCTTTCCGACAAAGTTTGGTAAAAAAATCGTGGTATACACGCAAGACGTGATTGAAAATGCAGATACGCTTATCGGAATAGAAAAGATTGGGTCAAAAAACATAGCTCATGTAAGTACGTTAACCAACGGAATAATAGCCAGAAGACAATTAGGTGTTGGCGCAGTATTCAATGGCAAAAACATTAAAAAAATACTAAAAGACACTGTTGTTTTAGCGGATGATACCATTGAAAAAGTTGATTACTCATTGTCAGACGAATCATTGCGGGCAATGATTAAAGAAACCATCAAAATACATTTCGAGAAAGAACAAACACTATTCGAACAGGGAGTAAAAGCGCTTACCTTGTTTTTTATGGAAAGCGACACGAGTTTGTTTCGTGGTGACAATCCAAAAGTAAAAACTATTTTTGAGGAAGAATATATAAAGCAATACAACGAAATTGTAAGCAAACTAGACCAAACAAGCGATTACTATAAATACTTACAAAATGATTTTGACAGTGACAACGCTTTGCAGGTTCACAAAGGCTATTTTTCTGGCGATAAAGGAAACCCAGATGAAAAAATAAAAGCGGGTGTGGATGAAATTCTAAAGGACAAAAAGAAATTACTTTCGTTTGAAAGTCCTTCACGTTTTATTTTCTCTATATGGGCTTTGCAAGAAGGTTGGGACAATCCGAATGTATTTACCATTTGCAAACTTTCCAATCAAGGAAGTGAAATATCTAAACTACAACAAATTGGGCGTGGCTTGCGTATTTGCGTAAATCAATATTTGGAACGATACACGCTCAAAAATCTGGACGAAAACCAAGAGCTATTTTGGAAAATCAACAATTTGGATGTAGTGGTTTCAAGCAAAGAACAAGGTTTTGTTGAGGCAATTCAAAACGAGATTTTAAGTAATTCATTCCTCATTTCTGAGACATTCACCGAACAAGAACTCATTAAAACACTCAAAGAAAAATCCGGCTTTGATGATGATACAATCGTTACGTTGGTTGATGATGTGCTGAAAGACAAGAAAATGATTATTCGTAAGGCAATTGTTGACGGACAAAAGATTTACGAAAAATCCCCAGAATTCCCAGCTATCCTAAAAGAACAAAACTTGCCCGAAGAACAAGTGAAAGCCATTGAAAGTTTGTTTGCAACTGATACAAACACTTACGTTCAGAAAGCAGAGGGAAAAAAAGAGAAAAAGAAAGTTTTCATAAAGGAATCGCACCTAAAAGAGTTCCAAGAGCTTTGGAACGCGATTAATAAAAATGCTTTTTATGTTTTAGAAACCTTAACAGAGGAACAAGAAAATCAACTCATACAAAACATAAAAACGCAAATTGAAGAAGTGCCTATTGTAGAAATTTTATTGCAAACCATTCGTGCAGAACTTAACATAGATAAACTTGACAAAGAAGATGCGGTTACCAAAGAACTAAAAGGCACTGTATCCTACCAAAGCAAAGTTGATTATTTGGAATTGGTTCGCACTTTGTCAAACAACACCAAAACCCCAATTTCATTTGTGGTTAAAGTCTTCAATGCTTTGAGTGATGATTTCAAGCAAAAAATGCTCTGCAATAATCCTGAACAGGCACAAAGGGAAATCACCGAAATAATCAACAGAAACTTAGCAGCAATGCTGAAAGCAAATATTAGGTATGACGGAATTAACGGAACAGGATTGCCAAACGTTTTCAAAACAGAGAATGGTAGTACTTATTTAGATATAGGAAGTGTGGGTAAATTTCAGAAAGAGATAGCAGGTGATTTTTCGCTGAAAACCAAATGGGTATTTGAAGAAGTAATCGAATACGACAGTGATTTTGAACTGGAAATTATTGAACAGGATCCAGATATAGACAGTATCGAAATTTTCGGTAAACTTCCACGTCTTAATATTCAAACTCCTTTGGGCAAATACAACCCCGACTTTTGTTATGCTATCAAAAGCACAGAAGGAAACAAAATATTCCTAGTAGTAGAAGCTAAAGGCTATCAATCGTCAACAGCTATACCCATGGACGAAAAAGGAAAAATTGACTTTGCTAAAAAGTATTTTGAAGCATTGAGCGAACACTACAAAGACCAAAATATTAAAATTTCATTTAAAGAACGAATCAATAAAACGCAATTAGCAGCATTGATAAAATCATAATACAAAACAATGAAAAAGGATATTGTTTATAAATTAACCGACAACTTCGAAGATTTTTTACAAATAACCGAGGATGGTGTAGAATTTTGGTTGGCAAGAGACTTACAACATTTGTTAGGTTACGGCAAATGGGATAATTTTCAGAAAGTAATTAGTAAGGCAAAAACTGCTTGCGAAATTTCGGGACAAAACATTTCAGACCATTTTGCCGACGTCGGGAAATTGGTTGATATAGGATCAGGAGCGCAAAAGGAAATTGATGATGTGATGCTAACCCGTTTTGCTTGTTATTTGATTGCTCAGAATGGTGACTCAAGAAAAGAACAAATTGTTTTCAGGAAGTAGTCTATCAACGTGCTTTGTCCATTGAAATGAATTTGCGAAATATAGAACACCAACGGGAATTTGAAATGCCTTTGTTTTATAAAGGCTTTGATATCAGAGGAAGAAGAGTAGATTTTTTGGTAATGACTGAAATCTCAGTAGAAATTAAAGCTCTTATCAGTTTAGAAGATGTGTATTTAGCACAAGCAATAAATTATTTAGAAGCGTATAACTTAGAAACAGGCTTACTTATTATTAATTTTGGTTCTAGTAGCTTGCAGTATTAAAGATTATTTAATAAGAAATATAAACCAATTCTTGATAATCGTTGAAATCTTACGAAAATCAAGGTTCAGACAACATTATGGCAAAAGAAGAATTTATAAACGCAGGATATACAGTTGTGGGAACAGACGACAACGAAAACAAATTATTGAGTTTTCTGAAAGAACACTACCCAAGTGTACTAAAAGACAACGAGATTGACCTTAACGAACTCAAAGCCATAGCAGGTTTACCCGTTGACGAAAAAGTAAACGGATATGGTTTAAACTTTGTAGGCAGAAACTTTGCCCGCGCTAAATATGCCCAAAAAACAGAAAAGGAATTACGCCTCAATAACACATTGAGCAAGAATATTGACACCACCCAAAACTTGGTGCTAAAAGGCGACAACTTAGACAGTCTGAAAATTCTAAAAAACCATTACAATGGCAAAATAAAGTGTATTTATATAGACCCGCCCTACAATACCACCAACGATGAATTTGTTTATCCAGATAAGTTTGACAAAGAGGAAACAGAAGTATTAGGTTTAGCAAACCTGAGCGAAAGCGATTTTGCAAGAATGGATTTTAGCTTCAAAACCAAAAAAAGCCACAATGGTTGGTTGGCTTTTATGTATCCTCGCCTATTAATAGCTAGAGATTTATTAAGTAAAGACGGGGTTATTTTTATAAGTATTGATGACAATGAACAAGCAAATCTAAAACTCCTCTGTGATGATGTTTTTGGGGATGAAAATTTTGTAGGTACATTTCCTTGGAGAAAAAGAACAGCAAAATCTGATGTGCCATTTGGAGTTTCTCAAGACTATGAATGGATATTAGCTTACAGTAAATATGAATTTAATGCAGGTTTAGATATTCAAAGAAAGTATTATCAAACAGATGATTACCCAAATGATAGATGGAGACTTTCAGATTTAACAACACAAAAATTAGAACAAGACCGACCAAACTCCGCATTTGATTTGGTTGACCCAAAAACAGGGAAAATATATAAGTACAATCCGAAAAGACTTTGGGGTATAACAAAAGATACATTTCCTGAATATTACAAAAAAGGGAAAATTGTATTTCCTGATGATTATTCTTTTCTAAATATTTCAATCCCTTCCTATAGGGTTTTCGAGAGTGAGGACAAAGCAAAAGCTCTAAAAAAATACAACTCTGAAAGTGCAAAAAAATCAGCATCAACTTTTTTCCCGAAAGAAGTTGGAATGAGCGAAGATGGTAATAAAGAAGTTTTTGAAATATTTCAACAAAAAATATTTTCATTTCCCAAGCCAGTTGGTTTAATCAAACATATTTTGAACCTTATTAATGACCCTGAGTGTGTTATTCTTGATTTCTTTGCCGGTTCAGGAACAACCGGACAGGCAGTAATGGAATTAAATAAAGATGGAGGCAATCGTAAATTTATTTTGTGCCAAATAGATGAGCCAATTAAGGAAGACAAACCCGGTTATCAATTTTGTATAGATAACAATTTACCACCTGTAATTTCAAGCATTACCATAGAACGCTTAAAACGGGCAGGTGAAAAAATTGCCAAAGAAATTGAAGAACAAAACTCCAAAACTGGGTTGTTTGAAGATAAAAAGCAACTTCCCGACCTTGGCTATAAGGTTTTTGACAGCGTAGAAGCACCCAAATTAGAGGTAGAAGAAGGGCAGATTCTGTTCCCTGAAATAAGCGATGACGCATTAAGTCGTATTTACAATATGATTTTCACCATTGGTTTAGACGAGCCTACGCAAGTTCCGGAAGAGGTCGTAAAAGATTGTATTTACAAAATTGGCAATCATTATTACATTACCAACAGTGAGAAGCTAAGCAGTGATGATTATTCAAACGCCCTCAAAAACGGTAAAGTATTCATTGACGGTTGGCAGCAAGCCTAAACGGCACCTTGCAGAATTACAAAGAAGATGTGAGAATTGTTTAAAATAATGACAATAAACAAATAATTCAATGGCATGTAAAAGCCAATGAACGACCAAAACAAATACCAACTGTTCAAAAGAAATTATGTCTAGGAATTAGGGTAAATAATTTCTTTCTCAAATCACGAACGTACAAAAGAGTGTATAGAAATAGAGCAGGTATTGTTAAATCAAAAGTTTGTGTTTTTGTATAAAATTTTATCCCAAAAAGCATCCTGTGAGGATAAATCTGTTTTATATGAACTCTATTCCGGAGATTGCCATAATAGAAAGGGAAAAACCTGATGGTGTATGGCGAAACGGCAGTGGAAAAAGTTCATTGTTTACATCCCTTCGGGACTTTCTGAAATCATCGGTTGGAAAAATGGATGTGGAAGAAAATATCTTCGTTCCAACTTCACAAAAAACACTGCCAGCATATAAGTAAACATTAAAGAATAATCCGACATCTTAAAGACCTCCACTTTTGAACTAAAATTACCTGATAAATAAAATAAGTACATATAAAACACTTATTGTTAATGGTTTATTAGATGATCTATTCTGTTGATATAGGACAATTGTTCCGTGGCAAATACGTAAAACTTAACATGAAAAACGGCCGAAATTTTCAACTTTTCATAACACCAAACGTTTGAATATAAAATAAGAGAAATTGTCTCCATAAAAAAGTAAAGGCTGTGCATATTGAAGAATACTAGTTTGATCTTTCAATTAAAAATGCATTAATTAATAATTTTAAACGAAAATGAAAATGAAAACTGGAAACATCGCTCGAAGAAGCACCGATTATGAAATGTTTGGTTTAAACAAAACGAATAAACCTGAAGTGTGGGAAGATGGCTTAAGAACTACTGGGGAAAAAGGGACTTTTGAATGGTGGTATTTTGATTCTCATCTGGATGACGGCTCTACGATTGTTATTACATATCACACAAAATCTATGACAAAAGCAGACAAGCCACTTACTCCTTATATTATAGTTGCCATTGATAAAAAAGACGGTACTAATATTACAAAAGCATATGAATATGACAAAGAAAAGTTTTCTGCATCAAAAGATTCATGTGATGTCAACATTGATGGTAATTATTTCAGGGGAAACTTAAAAGAATATGAGATTTACTTTAAAGATGAAGACCTTGAATTAACTGCAAAAATACATAGAACGTCTGAAAGCTGGCGTCCTGGAACGTCGACAGATCTTTTTGATAGCAAAGGAGAAAAATATTTTTCGTGGGTAGTAGCAGTGCCAAAAGGAGAAGCTGAGATAACCTATACTTATAAAGGGGAAAAAACTCAGGCAAAAGGCTCTTGCTATCACGACCATAATTGGGGTACTATAAGTTTAGCAGAAGTACTCAACCATTGGTATTGGGGAAGAGTAGATATTGGTCCTTACAACGTAATTGCCAATCAATCTAAATACAATAAAGATTATGGTAACTCGGTACTTAAAATTATTAACTTCTCAAAGAATGGTAAGGTGGTAGCAGATAATGAGGATTATCTTACAGTTTATAGAAGTATTCCTATGCTAGACGAGGAGTTTAAAAAAGACATTAGTGATGATTTGATCTTTATGTATGATGATCCAAATGATGATTATCGATATGAACTATACTTATTCAGAGAAAAAACAATACAAGCTGCTGATTTATTAGAAAATGCGGTTGGTGGAAAGGGCTTGAAATATGGACTTGCAAAAATTTTCACAGGTTTTGATGGGGCCTATTATAGATTTCTAGGAAAAGCTAAGTTGAAAGTATACAAAGGTAAGGCACTGATAGAAGAATATGATAGTACAACTGCTGTTTGGGAATTAATGTATCTAGGAAAGCCGCTTGAATAAAAAAACGAAATACAACACTGTATAAAATAGTAGCTGAGTAGTATATCCGAGTATATAACTCGCTTTAATTTAGTCATACTTTACAGAGAAGTATTACGCAGTCGGCTACTATTCTTATACATTAACGTCCTGGCGGAGTTTATTCAACCTCACTCCGCATTCCTTCTGAATGCCCAGCAGCATTGCAAATTTTGCGAACTACGCTCCGCTATCAAAGTATAAAGTGATGAAAAATTTAGAAAATAAAATAGTTTTAATTACTGGAGGAGCATCTGGTATTGGCAAAATAATGGTTCGCTTAATGTTAGAGCGAAAAGCCAAAGTTATTATTTGGGATATTGATCAAGAAAAAATTGATGAAACAATATCTGAATTTTCTAATTTAGGAAATGTTACTGCTTTCAATGTAGATGTATCAAATATTGAGCAAATACAAGAAACTGCCAAAAAAGTAAAGCAAGAAATCGGTGTAGTTGATGTATTGATCAATAATGCAGGAATAATTGTGGGTAAATATTTCAACGAGCACTCCTCGTCAGATATTTTGAAGACAATAGATATTAATGTAAATGCACCTATGTTTATAACAAAGGCATTTCTTGATGATATGTTGCATCAAAATTCAGGGCATATTTGCAATATTGCTTCCTCTGCCGGAATCGTTTCAAATCCTAAAATGTCTGTTTACGCAGCAAGTAAATGGTCGCTCATAGGCTGGTCTGATAGTTTGCGTTTGGAGATGAAGCAGAAGGGAATAAAAGTAAATGTTACCACAATAATGCCTTACTATATCAGTACAGGAATGTTTGAAGGTGTAAAATCTAAAATTCCAATTTTGGAACCTGAAGCAGTAGCATTAACCATTATTAAAGCGATTGAGAAAAATAAAAAAATGATTAGTATTCCTGGTTATATTTATAGACTTACACGTTTTGGTCAAGCACTAATGTCTATTAATGTTTTTGATTGGCTTGTAGGAGATGTTATCGGAATCTACAAAACAATGGCTCATTTCACAGGTCGTAAAAAGCAGTAATATTTAAAAAACTAAAGTATGGAAGATACGTCAAAAGATATAATTATTCAGCATATTGAAAATCAAAGAGCTTTTTTCTCTACAAACAAAACAAAAGATATCAGTTTCAGATTAGATCAACTTCGCAAACTAAAGAAAGCCATTCAAAAATATCAGAAGAAACTTGAAGCTGCTTTATGGGAAGATTTACACAAATCGCCCGAAGAAGCTTACTTAACAGAGATTAGTATTGTTACGGGCGAAATTGATAATCATATTAAACATTTAAAGAGGTGGGCTAAACCTAAAAAAGTTTCAACACCCTTACATTTATTGCCTTCCACAAGTAAAATAATTTATGAACCACTTGGATTGTCCCTTATTGTAGCACCTTGGAATTATCCTTTTCAGTTGTTAATAAATTCGCTAGTGGGTTCCATTTCTGCAGGATGTTGTAGTATTCTAAAACCATCACCATATGCACCGAAAATTGCGATAGCAATGCAGGAAATGATTGAAGAAACTTTTGAGTCCAATTATATTGCAGTTGTACAAGGTGGTAGAGAAACGAATACCATTCTGTTTGAAGAACATTTTGACATTATTTTCTTTACGGGTAGTCCAAAAGTCGGGAAAGTCGTAATGAAAGCAGCAGCAGAACACTTAACGCCAGTAGTATTGGAATTAGGTGGGAAAAGCCCTTGTATTGTTGATGCAGATGCAAACATTGATGTCGCAGCAAAGCGTATTGCTTGGGGCAAATTGATAAATGCAGGTCAAACTTGTATTGCTCCAGATTACCTTTTTGCTCATCATTCTATTAAGGATGAACTATTGGATAAAATAGCCAAGAGTATTAAAGAAATGTATGGAGATAATATTAAGGAGAGTCGTTTCTATCCACGGATTGTAAGTCAACAAGCAATTGAAAGATTAGAAAAGTTAATGCATCAAGGAAAAATTCACTCAGGTGGAGAAGTTGATAAAAAGGAAAGATTTATAGCACCTACAATTATTGATGATGTAAATCCCGATTTTTTAATTATGCAAGAAGAAATATTTGGACCCATTTTACCAGTAATGACTTTCGAGCATATTGAAGAACCTATCGAATACATAAATAAAAATGCAAAGCCTTTAGCCTTTTACTATTTTGGTAAAAACAGAAATGCAAAAGAGGTTTTGAGGAAAACCACTAGTGGTGGAGCTTGTATTAACGATACCCTGATGCACATTACAAACCACAATTTACCTTTTGGTGGAGTAGGGAACAGCGGACTTGGAAAATATCACGGACGAGAAAGCTTTTTAGCTTTTAGCAATAGAAGAGCAATTGTGGCCACACCCACTTGGATTGATTTACCTTTGAAATATGCACCTTTTAAATATTTCAAATTGATTAAAAAAATAATCTAGTGGTGAACAAAATACTGCTGCCAAATTGTTGCAAAATCCCATATGGCATTTCTATGGTAATAATGAAAGGTATTTAACAAGAACAACTGAATGTTTTTTAGGTAATATACTTCAAAAGACAAACTATAAATAAAAAACTATAAATATAAAATAAAACAATATGGATGTAATTAAAGCACTAAATCGGAGATATACAACAAAATATTTTGACCCGAATAAAAAAATATCTGAAGAAGATTTTGCTAAAGTAAAAGAAATTTTGAGGATGAGTCCTTCAAGTACAAATTTACAACCTTGGCATTTTGTAATTGCAAGTACAGAAGAGGGAAAGAAAAGAATGGCTAAGGGAACAAAAGGTTTTTTCAGCTTTAATGCTGGGAAGGTTCTAGATGCTTCGCACGTAGTTTTGTTTTGTTCTAAAACATTTATTGATGAGGCTTATTTGCAACACATATCAGATACTGAAGATAATGATGGTAGATATCCAAGTGAAGAAGTTAAACAAAATGTAAATGGAGCAAGGCATATTTTTACCGATATTCATAAATATGATTTAAAGGATTTACAGCATTGGTTAGAAAAGCAAGTTTATTTGAATATTGGCAATTTTGTATTAGGCGTTGCAAGTCTTGGTATTGATGCGTGTACAATGGAAGGGCTTGATATGAAGGCTATTGATAAGGAATTTGGTTTGCGAGAAAAAGGTTTTACTGCAATCGCCGCAGTGTCTATTGGCTATAGAGCTGAAAATGATTTTAACACTCCAGATAAAACACCAAAATCAAGACTTACTGAACAAGAGATTATCACCATTGTATAACGGAGAAAGCTCTGTGCCCAACAATGTAGAATTGGGCAATAAGTGCGTACACAAAAACTTGGTAAAGTTGACAAAGTCACCATCTTTTTAATTCTATTTTAGCTAACAGAAAAGTTGAAAATTAAATTAAAAAGATGGCTTTGTGTTTAACGCAAATTAGAAGCTTATGTTTATGCAGGTGGATTATATTAAAGATAGGAAAGAAATTATTATTGATTTTTTTGAAATGACCATTGTTCCATAAAATTTTGAGACAAATAAAAAACCGCAAGACAATCAATCTTGCGGTTCAAATATTGTAAAAGTGTTTTATCCTTAAAATCCGCGAATAGCTTTTACTCCCGGAAGCACTTTTCCTTCAATCATTTCAAGTAATGCACCACCACCAGTGGACACATAAGAAACTTGGTCTGCTAATCCGAACTTGTTGATTGCTGCAACAGAGTCGCCACCTCCAACTAATGAGAAAGCACCGTTTTTAGTTGCTTCTACCATCGCATCTGCAATAGCTTTTGTTCCGTGCGCAAAATTATCGAATTCGAAAACTCCTGCAGGACCATTCCAAAGAATAGTTTTAGAGTTTTTAATGATCTCGCTGAAGAGTTTTTCAGATTCAGGACCTATATCCAAACCTGACCATCCATCAGCAATTGTACCTGTGTCGGTGATTTGAGTTTTTGCATCGTTGCTAAAACTGTCAGCAACCCTTGCATCTACCGGAAGAACCAATTTGACACCTTTTTCTTTAGCCAATTGTTCCAATTCCTGAGCCAACGCCATTTTGTCGTCTTCAACAATAGAATTACCAATTTTTCCGCCATTGGCTTTGGTGAATGTAAATGTCATACCACCAACAAGGATAAGTGTATCTACTTTGTCCAAAAGATTTTTGATAATATCAATCTTGGTAGAAATTTTAGAACCTCCCATGATAGCGGTGAAAGGATGTGCGGTATCATTCATTACTTTTTCTACTGCAGCCACTTCGTTTGCCAGAAGATAACCGAAAAGTTTGTTACTTTCATCAAAATGGTCAGCGATAAGAGCTGTAGATGCGTGTGCGCGGTGAGCAGTACCAAAAGCGTCGTTCACGTATACATCAGCAAGAGAAGCCAATTGTTTTGTGAAAGTTTTTTGCGATTCTTTTACTTCTTTTTTTGCCGCTGTCACTGTTTCTTCCGAAGCGTCTTCAGCCAAACCAACAGGTTTGCCTTCTTCTTCAGGATGAAAACGAAGATTTTCGAGCATCAACACCTGACCTGGTTGCAAAGCTGCCGCTTTTTGAATAGCTTCTTCGCCTACGCAGTCGTTAGCAAACTGAACTTCTGTTCCCAATAATTTTGAAACGTGGTTCAAAATATGTTTAAGTGAATATTTATCTGACGGACCTTTTGGACGGCCAAGGTGAGAACCTATGATCACACTGCCACCATCGTTCAAAATCTTTTTCAGAGTTGGAATGGCTGCGCGGATACGGTTGTCGTCCGTAATATTAAAATTTTCATCCAACGGTACGTTGAAATCTACTCTCACAAATGCCTTTTTGCCGGCAAAATTAAAAGAATCCATTGTTTGCATATTAGTCTTTTTTATTAATTGATAAAAATTATTTATCGGTGATAACCTTAATGCAAAGATAACATTTTGACAGTTGATAAGTTTAAGAAGAATGAATTTCTTTTTTTTAATATAAAATTTTTTTGTTAGTTCATCAATTGATTATTGTACTCAATGTACAATTTTACGTCAAATGATTTTCAAAATGTCACTTTTCTGTAATTACTATGATGAAATTAACAATAAGCGTTTTGTTTAATGCTTGATGCTAAACACTTTAATGATGCTTTTTGAATTTTAATTTATACTTTTGTACAAAAATTGGGAAACAATATGGTCCATAATAACACACGTGTCTTATTAATTTACACCGGAGGAACTATCGGAATGGTGGAAAATCCTGAAACCGGTGCACTCGAGCCATTCGATTTTAGTCTTTTTACCACAAACGTGCCTGAAATGATACGTTTGAATTTTGCGATAGATACGCACGTGTTTAATCCTCCTATTGACTCATCTGAAATTTCTTCCGAAAAATGGATTGAGATTATTGATGTGTTAAAAAAGAACTATGACAAATATGACGGTTTTGTCATTCTTCACGGAACAGACACCATGGCATACACTGCTTCTATTCTGAGCCTGATGATTGAAAATCTGACAAAACCCATTATCCTTACTGGTTCTCAACTCCCCATTGGCAAACTCCGGACAGATGGTAAGGAAAATCTGATTACAGCTTTGGAAATTGCTGCTGACAAAGATGAAAACGGACGATCACACGTGCCAGAAGTATGTGTGTATATGCAAAATTATCTGATGCGAGGCAATCGTGTGAAGAAGATAAATTCAGAAAACTTCAGTGCTTTCGAAAGTCCAAACTATCCTCCGTTGGCGGAAGTAGGAATCAATATAAAATATCATAAAGAGGTTATCAATTTGCCAGATTACAACAAAACTACATATTTTAACCGTAATCTAGATGAAAATATAATGATTCTGAAGCTCTTTCCAGGAATACAAAAGCAGGCGGTAGAAGCTGTTTTTTCCATTCCGGGAATCAAAGGAGTTATTTTAGAAACATATGGCTCAGGAAATTCTCCGAGCTTTCCTTGGTTGAGCGAAATACTTTTCAACGCCGTGCAGAAAGGAATTGTTATTTTGAATATAACGCAGTGTCTGTATGGAAGGGTGGAAATGCAGCGTTATGAAACGGGTCAGCATTTGTTAAATGTAGGCGTCATTAGTGGTTATGATATGACTACTGAAGCAGCACTGGCAAAAATGATGATTCTTTTCGGAGAAGGCAAAACTTCGAAAGAAGTGGTGGCTTTAATGACCCAATCACTGGAAGGAGAAGTTACAATTCCAAGTGATGTTAAATGATAAGTACTTATCACTTAAAAATAATAAATTTGTAACTATAGGTTGTCGTTTCCTCTAAAATGTAGTATTTTTGTTTACATTTTAAAATTCACATTGTTATATACCTAACTTAATTAAATTATCACATAAATATTTAGTATGACAAAACAAAAACAATATTTGACCTGTGATGGTAATCAGGCTGCGGCACATATTGCTTATATGTTTAGCGAAGTGGCTGCAATTTATCCTATTACACCATCATCTACGATGGCTGAATATGTAGATGAGTGGGCTGCTCAAGGCAGGAAAAACATTTTTGGACAAACTGTAATGGTGCAAGAAATGCAATCTGAAGCTGGTGCTGCAGGTGTAATGCACGGTTCTTTACAGGCAGGTGCTTTAACTACTACTTTCACAGCATCACAAGGTTTGTTGCTGATGATTCCAAATATGTACAAAATGGCAGGAGAATTGCTTCCAGGTGTTTTCCATGTGGCAGCACGTGCACTAGCAAGTCATGCTCTATCTATATTTGGAGACCATCAGGATGTGATGGCTGCTCGTTCAACTGGTTTTGCTATGTTTGCAACAGGTTCTGTACAAGAAGTAATGGACTTGGCTGCAGTAGCACACCTTGCTTCACTTGAAAGCAGAATTCCTTTCGTACACTTCTTCGACGGCTTCCGTACTTCTCACGAAATTCAGAAAGTAGAAGCTCTTGAAATGGAAGATTTGGCTCCACTGTTGAATCAGGAAGCTTTAGAAGCTTTCCGTCAACGTGCTTTGAGTCCAGATGCTCCTGTTACTCGTGGTACTGCCCAAAACGATGATATCTATTTCCAGGCTCGCGAAGCTTCAAATCCATTTTACGAAGCAGTTCCTGGTATAGTAGAAAAATATTTAGATAAACTTGCGGAAATCACTGGACGTAAATACGGCTTGTTCGATTATTACGGACATCCTGAAGCTGACCGCGTGATTATCGCTATGGGTTCTGTTACTCAAACCATCAAAGAAGTGGTTGATTATTTGAACACAGTTGACAAACGCCAGGTAGGTGTTGTATGTGTTCACTTGTATCGTCCCTTCAAAGCTGACGCTTTATTGTCAGTTATTCCTAAAACTGCAAAAAGAATCGCCGTACTTGATCGTACAAAAGAACCAGGTGCAGAAGGACAACCTCTTTACTTAGATGTTAAGAGTGCATTCTATGGAAAAGAAAATGCTCCTGAAATTGTAGGTGGTATTTACGGACTTTCATCAAAAGATACTACTCCTGCTCAAATTCTTGCAGTTTACAAGAACTTGAAAATGGAGATGCCAAAGAACGATTTCACTATCGGTATTGTAGATGATGTTACGTTCAAATCTCTTCCTTTGAAAGAAGAAATTCCTATGGACCTTTCTGTTTTCGAAGCTAAATTTTATGGTTTGGGTTCAGACGGTACTGTGGGTGCTAACAAAAACTCGATCAAAATTATCGGAGACAACACCAGTAAATATGTGCAGGCGTACTTTGCTTACGACTCAAAGAAATCAGGAGGTTTCACTTGTTCTCACCTTCGTTTTAGCGACACTCCTATACGTTCAACATATTTGAATACTACTCCAAACTTAGTGGCTTGCCACGTTCCAGCATACTTACATTTGTATGATGTGACTACAGGTTTGAGAAAAGGCGGTGCATTCCTGTTGAACTCATTATGGTCTAAAGAAGAAGTTTCTAATCATCTTCCTGATCACGTGAAAAAATATTTTGCGGATAATGATATCAAACTTTATATCATCAATGCAACTAAGATTGCTTCAGAAATAGGCTTAGGTAATCGTACCAATACTATTCTTCAATCTGCATTCTTCAAAATATCTAACGTTATTCCTTACGAATTGGCTGTAGAGCAAATGAAGAAATTTATTGTTAAGTCTTACGGTAAAAAAGGGGAAGAAATCGTTAACAAGAACTTTGCGGCAGTTGACCGTGGTAGCGAAGTTGAGGAAGTAGAAGTATTGAAAGAATGGTCAAATATCAATGTTGCACCTGTTGCTTCAGACGATGCTCCAGAGTTTATCCAAAAAATTGTGCGTCCAATCAGTCAGCAACGCGGTTATGACTTGCCTGTTTCGGCATTCGTAGGTCGCGAAGACGGTACTTGGGATCAAGGAACTACTAAATACGAAAGACGTGGTGTGGCAGTATTCGTTCCAGAATGGAATGCCGACAACTGTATCCAATGTAACCAATGTGCTTACGTTTGTCCTCACGCTACTATTCGTCCATTTGTTTTGAATGAAGAAGAAAGAAAAGGTGTAGGTGAAATAGACATCTTGAAAGCACAAGGAAAACAATTCGACGGAATGGGATTCCGTATCCAAGTGAACGTTTTGGAATGTTTGGGTTGCGGTAACTGTGCAGACGTTTGTCCTGGAAAGAAAGGCGAAAAAGCACTTACAATGAAAGCTATCACTACACAATATGAAAACCAAGATAATTGGGATTATATGGTGAAAAACGTGAAGAGCAAACAACATTTGGTAGATACAAAATTGAATGTAAAGAACTCTCAGTTTGCAACTCCTTTGTTTGAATTCTCAGGCGCTTGTTCAGGTTGTGGTGAAACTCCATATATCAAATTGATTACTCAATTGTATGGCGATCGCATGATGATTGCAAATGCAACAGGATGTTCATCTATCTATGGTGCTTCTGCTCCGGCAAGTCCATATACTACTAACGAAGAAGGAAAAGGTCCATCTTGGGCAAATTCTTTGTTCGAAGATAATGCAGAATTCGGTTTCGGTTTTGTGATTGCACAGGCTACTATGCGCAACCGCATTCAGAATCTGATGGAACAAGCCCGTCAATCTACAGATTTCTCTGATGAAGAAAAATCAATTTTCCAGGAATGGATTGACAACAAACACAATGGCGACAAATCAAAAGAAATTACATCACGCCTTCTTCCTCTTTTGAGAAACAATAAGAGTGAATTGGCAGTAGAAATTCTTTCGCTCGAAAAATACCTTACTAAAAAATCCATCTGGATTTTTGGTGGAGACGGTTGGGCATATGATATAGGTTTTGGTGGTTTAGACCACGTATTGGCTATGGGACAAGATGTAAACGTATTGGTATTGGATACCGAAGTTTACTCCAACACCGGAGGTCAATCTTCAAAATCTACTCCTATTGCTGCTGTTGCTAAATTTGCCGCTGCAGGTAAGCGCATCCGCAAAAAAGACTTGGGTATGATTGCTTCAACTTACGGTTATGTTTACGTAGCTCAAGTTTCTATGGGAGCCAACCAGGCACACTTCTTGAAAGTGTTGAAGGAAGCCGAAGAATATAATGGTCCTTCTTTGATTATCGCTTACTCACCATGTATCAGCCACGGTTTGAAGAAAGGTATGGGAAGTGCGCAAGCCGAAGAAAAAGCTGCTGTAGAATGTGGATACTGGCACTTGTGGCGTTACAATCCTCAATTGGAAAACGAAGGAAAGAACCCATTCATTCTTGATAGCAAAGAACCAGACTGGAGTAAATTTAGAGGATTCCTTGGTGGTGAAGTTCGTTACACATCATTGTCTAAATCATTCCCTTCAGAAGCGGAAGAACTTTATCAGGCAGCGATGGAAAACGCACAATGGCGCTACAAAGGCTATCAACGCCTGGCAAATATGGAATATGGCTTTCCTCCATTGTCAAGTGAAGATGTTACCGAAACAGCGGACGTTGAAAAGTAATCAGATATTTCATTAATATAGTAAAGGCGGTCAAAACAAATTGACCGCCTTTTATTTTCTCATTTTCTTTTATCTTATTAAAACAACCATATATTTATCTTAATGAAAGAAATAGTAGAACTTGAAGATTGATTAAATAACAAAAAAAAGAGCCTGACTATTGTCAGACTCTTCCATGTAATTTTTATTACCTATTATTATTTGTTTGCTATAATCTCATAAATATCCACATCTCCAACAATCTCCATCTTTGCAGCCTTTGGCACAAGATTCATTTTCACATAACCATTGCTGTAAGACTTTTCAGAAAGCAATTTTCCATCCTTATCGTGTTGCTTGATGATAACAGGTTTGACAACATTTCCACACAATATGGTATAACTTCTTGTGTTGGTAGGGATGCCAATGCTCAAAGGAGAGTTGTTTGAGAAGAATGTATTGAGATTGCTATCGAAAGCTGCGGACGCTTCGCTTGGCTTGTTGGTTTTTACATCAAAATCCAGTTCGTTTACTCTTACAGGATTTACCTCAAATGAACGGATAGATGCCCAGTTTTTGCGCTTTGAATCCAAACGTCTCAGACGTACATAGCGTGCTTGCACAGATTTTCCTTTCCAATTGATAACGTATTGATTGCGCACATTCAACAGCGGTGTCCAAGAATTTCCATCGGCAGATGCTTCCAAAACAGCGTTGTCGAAATAGTCGGAGTCATCTGTGGAATTTCTTCCCTGAAGAATGGAAACTTCCTTTACATCGCGCACTTCACGCAAGTCCAAACCAATCCAGCTATCTGGCTTTTGACCTTCACCTGTGGTATAGAAGGTGTTGTTGTCGTTGTCCAGCATTAGTTTTGTAAGCACAGACGGCTTTTTGGAGAATGAAGTAATACCTCTGTAATCCTTAGCCGTTTCGCCCGATATTTTTTTGAAGAAACCAAAAGACATATCATCCATCATGTTTTCGTAGAATGGTTGCAGCTTCATCGTTCCCGACTTGTGTGCGTTGTAGAGTTCGCGGTCTTTTCTGCTCATTATGTTCTGAACGTATTTGTTCCAGAAAGTGGCATCTTCTTTTCCGCTTCTATAAATGCGGCCCAACTCAATGGCACGTTTGCCGCGCGTTCCCAGTTTGGCGAACTCGGTGAGCCATGGAGTCAGTTCTTTTACAAGTTGGATATTGTTGCTCTTTCGAGCAATTTCGGAAGGCGTATTTTCAATCTTTACAAACTCCGTTTCCAGTTCTTTTGCTGCTTTATCATTCCAGTTTGACAAACTGAATGTAATGGTTTCCCACGATTCTGCACGACGATAACCTGTCTCCGTATCGCACGAATGGATGGCAAAAGTGCGGTAAGCATCGGGTGCTTCTGGCATCATTTCCTTCAAACCTCTTTCCCAATTGTCCATCGCGTTATATGCTTTAATGTTCCATGCATAATCGGCTACGCCGTAAAGCGCGAGCTTTGAAGCTTCGCCGTGCTCCATCGGATTGCTGACGATTCCTGCCACCTGTTTGTCGGTAAGGTTGGTATCCAGTCCATATACAGGACCTTGCAATAGAATGTGACGTACATAATCGGTAACAGGAAAATTCCACCAGAAATATGCAGGACGTTTGATGCGTGAATTGATGAATTCAAGCGTTTCGGGAGTGAGGTCGCTGCAAACATAATCTCCCGTCCAAAATACCTTGATTGCGGGATTCAATGTGTTGCCGTAAATAGCAAGACTTCCTTCCGGGTTTGGGTTTGCCCAAAGTTTGGAATAGTCTGTAGGACAAACAGTCAATGGCGATACATCCTTTTTCTTATCCACAAACTCTTTGGTCAGTCTGTTGAGCAGTTCCGTTTGACGGAGCGGATTGGTTCCTTCTCCCGAAATGTCGTCGAAGAAAATAGCATAGTGTCGCACGCCTAGGTCGTACATCATATTGAACTTGTTGAGGAGATTTTTGTAATCTGCTTCGTTCCATTTAATATCTTTTCCCGGGTGGATAGCCCATACAAAGTCCACGCGGTTGCGGTTGCACTGCTGCACCAAATCTTTGATGTTCGCCGCTTCGTTTTCGGGATACTGCTTGCGCCAGTTGGGAGAACTATGGAAAGGGTCGTCTTTCGGACCATACAGATACGTGTTCATCTTGAACTTGCCGTATAAATCGATAAGCGACAACCTCACTTTATGCGACCAGGGAGTTCCGTAGAAGCCTTCCACCACACCACGATTGGGTAGGTCAGGGTAGTCGTAGATAATCAGGTAAGGCAGTCTGCCATCGGAGCAGGCAGGACTTGACAGCAATTGTTTCAATGTCTGGATGCCATAGAATGCGCCACGTTCGTCATACCCGACAATGTTGATGCCTTTTTCATCGATGCGCAGACCATAAGCTCCCGACACATTTTTTACTTTATTTTTGGCAGCAATCTTTGTTCCGAAATCTATGTTGAATCTGATTCCTTTATTTACGTGTTTCAGAAAATTGATGTCGTTGGCAAATTTCTTCTGATGGTCTTTCAGCACGATACCTTCCATTATGTTCAGCTTGTTGTTGCTGAGCAACTGGAATTGCTGGGGAGTAGGGTTGATAATAATGCCTTTGTGATCGATTTTTTGGCCGAGCACTTTCTGTACGTTTTGCGATTCGGAGCGTTGTGTAGCAAAATCAAATTCAGTTTCTTGTGCAGATAAACTTCCAGCCATCAAAATATAAGCCAAAAAGGCAATCCTTGTCTTTTTTGAAATTG
Organism: Dysgonamonadaceae bacterium; assembly: GCA_032068765.1. Taxonomy (GTDB): domain Bacteria; phylum Bacteroidota; class Bacteroidia; order Bacteroidales; family Dysgonomonadaceae; genus DAMBHY01. The sequence goes on from DAMBHY010000002.1 coordinate 20,742, forward strand.
TCATTCGTATATATTTTATAAGTGATTGTTATATTTTTCTCCTTGTGGAATGAATAAGTGTATTTATTACAAATATAGGAAACTTATCGGGTATTGCAAAGGAGAAGAATGACGAAAAGAATAAAGACAGAAAGAGGATAGACGAAAGTTTGCCATTCTTAGCTATAGCACAGTTATAGAGACATGTGCCAGCGATAGGCTTATTTTGCCTGAAAAGCAAAAAATCATAACCGTAAGCAAAGGTTGTCCTCCCTACTGCAATGTTTCAATCCCTTTAACCACCACATCATTGGCAGGAAGTTCCGATTTGATTTCAACAAAGTGGGCATTAGTCTTTCCGAGTGTTACGGGGATTTTCTTCAGGTACAGGTCTGTGCCTTTTTTCTTTTCCACCACATACACAAAATAGTTGCTGTCTTCCTTGTGGAGCGAAGTAATAGGGAGGGCTTTCGCTTCAAAATCGTTGACCCTGATGGCTGCTTGCACATAGCTGTCATTGATGAGGCGCATCTTGGGTGTGGTGGTGATGCTTGCCATACATTCCACCGTCTTGTTGTCTGGATTGATAGCTTTGCCAATGTTCACCATTTTTCCTCTAAGCGTGTCGGATGGGTTTTGTGCAAGAGTAAATTGTACCGTTTGTCCTTTCATTAGCTTGTCGATATCGGATTCGAACACTGAAAGTTTCAGTTGCAGATTAGACGTATTTACTACCTGTGCCAGAGCCTGCGACATGTCGGCAAACTGACCAAGCTTAGCATCGACGGATGTGATATATCCCGAAATGGGTGAAGTGACCGGGAAGGAGTTGTACATTTTGCCGTTTTCTATTTGCTCCGTAGAGAGGTGCAAAGCTTGAATGCGTGCTTTGAGGGCATTGTAACTTGCCGTGGCTGATCGGTAATCGCTGCGCACGGAAATCAAATCCTTTTCGGCCCCGATATTCTCCTGACGAAGTGCTTTCACACGTTCGTAATCAAGGCGATATTTGTTGTAGCGTGCTGCCGCCTCGGCAAAATCTTGCTGTACTTGTAGGAATTCGCTACCAGTAATGTGGCAGATAACCTGTCCGCTGCTCACATAGTCGCCCATATTGATATTGAGACTTTTGATTTGTCCCGCCAAAGGGGTGCTGACAATAGCACTTGAATTGGTAGGGGCAAAAAGATATCCTTTGCAGTGCACGGCATCCTCGAAAGTTTGCGTGACAGGTTTTCCCAGTTCCATCTTTGCCGTATTGAATTGTTCCTGCGTGAGGAGGATGAGGCTGTCGTCGGTAGAAGTTTCCTGTTCGTTTGATTTGTTTCCGCAGCTTTGAGATAGAGCTAGCAGGAAGCAATAAAATGCTATGTAGGTAATTCTTTTCATCGTTTTACTTTTCCAAATAATTTATTTCTAAAGCGGTATTGTTGTAGTTGAGGATAGATTGATAGAAATCTATGATGATATTTTGGGCATTTTCCATACTCATCACATATTGATAAAAATCGATTTGGCCTGCTTGATAACTTTTTGTGGCGCTACGCATGATTTCTTCGTTTAGTTTTTGTCCGTTTTGCTCGAAGTTTTCTATCGCTTCGCGATGTTTCTGAATATCGTTGAGCAACATAGATTGTTTGGTTTGCAGTGTTACAACATTGTTTTGTCTTTCGTATTCATTGACGGTGATTGCTATTTTGCCGGCACGGATTTTCGCACTCATGTCTGTAAAGAACAATGGAATTCCCACACCAACTTTAAATCCCTGATAGGTCCTCTTTTGTTCGTAGTTATTGTTGGCAAAGAAATAGCCAAGAGTGATATCCGGAAGAAGTTTCTGTTGTGCCAATTTGAGCGAAGATGAAAGATATTGCTTTTGCAAATCGTTGATTCTGATTTCGGGATTGTCCATCAATTCGCTTTTTATCACGGGTATAATCTGAAAAGTGTGCATCGGAACGGTGAATTCCATATTACTTTGCATCAATGATTGCAGTTGGAGATAGGCATTTTGAATATCGTATCGTGTTTGCGACAGCTGCATAGCAGACTGTTGTTTTTTTGCATTCGCATTCATTTTGTCCAGCGCGCTCACGTCTCCCAAACTATAACGTTTCTCAACATTGGCGTTCACTATTTGATAAAGACTGTCGATTTTGTAAAGATTATTTTCTTTTGCTTGCAGGAATTGCAACGTAAAATAGGTGGAAGCCACTTTTTTAATCAGCAATTGTCTTTGTTTGGTTACTTCCGCTTCGGCAATAGATGCCAGCAGATTTTCGGATTTTTTTCTGTTGACATAAATAGTTGGGAATTCAATTTTTTGTTCCACACCGAAAGTGCGTAGAGGATGACCATTTTCGCTCACATTTGCCTCATCATATTCGTAGTAAACATTCGTCTTTTCGATATCCATAAAAGCGGAAACCAAAGCGCGTCGTTCTTCCGCACGAAGTTGTGAAGCTCCGTAAGATTTATTGTTCTTCAGCGCTATATCAAGAGCATTTTCCAGCGATAATTCAGTTTTTTGTGCTTGCACAAAAATAGGGGACAAGAATAATAGCAGCAGAATGATGGTTAGGGTAGGAGGAATTATTGTTTTTTTCTTTCTTCGTTTCATTGTTATTTTCTTTCCGTCAAACAAAGTGAATAATATTGGAAGTATAATCATAGTGAGGATGGTGGATGTTACTAGCCCGCCAATAACAACTGTTGCCAATGGTTTTTGTACTTCGGCTCCCGCGCCATTAGATACTGCCATCGGGAAGAAACCCATTGCTGCAGAAGCGGCTGTAAGGATAACGGGACGTAGCCGATCGTTTGCACCATGTAAAACCATATCCTTTAGGTTTGTATCTTCTCCTCCTTTCAGCTCTTTAAGGTGCTCAATCAGGACAATTCCGTTGAGGACAGCTATACCAAACAATGCGATAAATCCGACACCGGCAGAAATACTAAAAGGCATTCCCCTTAACCATAAAGCGAAGATTCCACCAACAACCGACAAAGGCACTGCCGAGAAAATCATAATTGTATCGGTCATAGATTTGAATGCAAAATGCAGGAAGATGAATATCAATGCCAATGAAATGGGTACAGCGAAAGCCAAATGTTTGGTTGCGTTTTGCATGTTTTCAAACTGACCGCCGTACTCAATGTATGTGCCGGGAATCAGCTGGATGTTCTTATCTACTTTATCCTGAATATCTTTTACTACAGATTGCAGGTCTCGGTTGCGCACATTCACACTCACAACCACTCGTCTGTGCGTATTTTCACGAGAAATTTTTGCAGGTCCTTCGGTATAACTGATGTCTGCCAATTCACTTAACGGAATTTGGTGGCCATTGGCTAATGGCACCTGCAGTTGACGGATATTCTCAATATCGCTTCTGTTATCTTTGTCGAGACGTACCACCATGTCGAAACGCTTTTCTCCCTCAAAGACACTACCAGCTATGTTGCCACCGAAAGCAGAAGAAAGGAAGGTGTTGAGTGTTGCAGGTTCTACTCCATAAAAAGCAATTTTGTCGCGATTGTAAGTTACATTCATTTGAGGTAGTCCAGCAGTTTTTTCCAGAATCACATCTGCCGCTCCAGGAATATTGTCAATTATTTTTTTTATTTCTATTGCTTTTTTATTGAGGTAATCAAGGTCTTCGCCGAATACTTTCACCGCTATATCCGAACGCACACCGGTAATCAATTCATTGAATCGCATCTCAATTGGTTGGGTAAATTCATAATCAATTCCCGGAATGACACTTAAAGCTTCTTTGAATTTCTCTGCCAAACCCTCTTTTGTTTTAGCGGTTTTCCATTCCTTTTTCGGCTTTAGGGTAATAATCATATCAATTTCTTCCATTGACATTGGGTCGGTAGGCACTTCTGCTGCTCCTATTCTACATACAATCTGCGAAACTTCAGGGAACTTATCTTTCAAGATTTTCTCCATTTGTGTTGTCAACTCAACGGTTTTGGATAAGGATGTGCCAGTTTTCAGTACGGGCTGGATAACGAAATCTCCTTCATCCAAAGTTGGAACAAATTCTCCTCCCATATTGAAGAATAGAACCAAGGATAGAATTAAACTCGCCAGTGCAATACCAAGCACCGTAAAACGATGATTTAACGACCATTTCAAAGATGGTTGGTAGGTGCGTTTTGCAAAACGCATAATTACTTCGGATATATTATTTGGGGAATTTTCTTTTGGTTTTAGGAATAAAGAAATTGCAACAGGCAGCCATGTAAGACAGAAAATCATTGCCCCGATAATAGCAAAACTAAATGCCAAGGCCATTGGTCGAAACATTTTACCTTCTACTCCTGTAAGCGAGAGAATAGGAATGAATACAATCAGAATAATCAACTGTCCGAAAATAGCAGAATTCATCATATTGACTGAACTTTTGTAAGTGACTTCATCGATATATTTCTGCTTTTGTGATTTATCCAGTTTGTTAATATTCTTTTTGTGTACAAGCATCTGCACCGCGGCAAACTCAACAATAATTACTGCTCCGTCAATGATGATACCAAAGTCCAAAGCGCCCAAACTCATCAGGTTAGCATCAATTCCAAAAACATACATCATGGAAAGTGTAAATAGCAAAGCCAGAGGTATCATGGATGCTATAACCAACGCTGAACGTAAATTACCCAATAGCAATAGAACTACAAGAAATACAATGATGCAACCGAAAATAAGATTCTCAAAAACAGTAAAAGATGTTTTCTGAATCAAAGTGCTTCGCTCCAATATTGGATTGATATAAACACCTTCTGGTAGATTTTTCTGTACCTTTTCAACCCGGTCGTGTACTTCATTAATAACTTTTTTGGAGTTGGCATTTTTCAGCATCATGATTTGTCCCAACACTTTTTCTCCTTCGCCGTTGGCTGTGATAGCTCCATATCGGTTGGCATATCCAAAACGCACTTCTGCTACATCTCCAATAAGTACAGGAATTCCATTTTTGTTAGAAATGACAATTTTCTGTATGTCTTCCAATGATTTTACCTGTGCGTCACCTCGGATGAAGTAACTTTCAGCATTCTTTTCGATATATCCTCCGCCGGAGATGCTGTTGTTGTTTTCCATCGCTTTATATACATCCATCAGACTGATGCCCATTGCAGTCAATCTGTCGGGATGGATAGCAACTTCATATTGTTTGAGATAGCCACCCCAGCTATTCACTTCCACCACACCACTAATACCTGATAGTTGTCTACGTACAATCCAATCCTGTATCGTACGCATTTCCATTGGAGAATAGCGGTTTTCATAACCAGGTTTTACGTCAAGAATGTATTGATATATTTCACCCAAACCTGTGGTGATAGGTCCCATTTCGGGAGTCCCAAATCCTTCAGGGATATTTTGTGAAGCTGATTTTATTTTTTCAGCAATTAACTGACGGGGTAAGTAAGTACCCATTTTCTCATCAAATACAATGGTAACAACCGATAGACCGAATTTTGACACGGAACGAATTTCCTTCACACCCGGCAAGTTTGCCATTTCCAACTCAACCGGAGCCGTAATAAACTGTTCTATTTCTTGTGTGGAAAGATTGCCAGAAGTAGTTATTACCTGCACCTGATTATTTGTGATGTCGGGCACCGCACCCACAGGAATATTCATAACAGCATATATTCCAAAACCAGCCACCGTCAGGGTAAAGAAAATTATGATGAGTTTGTATTTTAAGCTGAAGTCTATAATCTTTTCAATCATGGTTGAAGAAATAATTATCGCAAAGTTTATATAAATGCAAATGTATTAAAAAAAGTATTCAAAAGTGACAGAAACAAAAATAATCATAATTTACTAAAATGATATTTGTGAGGGAGAGAATCTCAGCATATGTAAAATTTGTTGTTGAATTAATGGCTAGAGATAGTCAATTAATAAAAGTTTCTCCACTGGTTCTGCTAATTAAAATATACCACTTATAGAACACACAATTTGTTCCATTCCTCTTTCAACACATAATATAAATGCCCTAAAATAGATTTTTTATTGAGAATGATTACTCTTCAATGTCTACAATATATTTACACGATGGCACAATCTACCTTTAAGTTCCTTGAACGATACATTTGTTAAGAAATGAGGTTTAAAAAATACTTATAAATCGTGCTTATATATAAATTGAAGCCATATTAAGTATTCCTATTATTGCCTCCATGTACACAAAATCAAGAATAGGTATACCTATTTGTAACATCATTTGTCTTCTAGTTAATTTTTAGTACAAATAAAATTGCCTACATGTATACAGAAGCACGATTGAGCAAGAACTTAGATATCTTTCAATCATGTTGAATAAATTGGATGGTTGCTAAAAATTGCTTTGATATATATGTAAGCAATATTATTCTATCACAATCATGCGAAAATATATATACAAGCAATATTATTATACCTCTGAATGAGTTGATCCCTTCAATAAGATGAAAAAAAGAATCAGAAATATTGCTTGCATAGATAAATATGCAATTTTTTAGTCATTGAATATTAGTTGATTAACTAAAATGCCTATCTTTGGGTATAATATTGAAACATAATCTATACTAAAATGGCAAAATTCTATCAGTTTACAGTACCAGACATTTATAACAAAGTAACAAATGGCGATGGCAAGACCTCTCCAATGGGCCCTGAACTTCCCAACATTGATGCTATTTGTCCGGAATTTCTTCTGATGTTCGGTCAAAATCTTTTACTTTATGGATTCAAATCTGTAGAGTTTCATGCAACTCTCTTGGAAATAGAGCCCAGCGAACTACGTTATGGCTTAAAACTGCTTACCGGCATGAAGTTTTCAGAATTTACAGAAGATTTTATGTTGATTGAAATTCGTAAAGCAGTAGGAAATTTCCCCGAACGTGGGAAAGTGAAAGAAATAGCAAAACGATTTGGGTTCTCCGATTCGGGTTTTTATCGTTTTATGAAACGGAAGATGAAACGCACACCTAGTGGGTGGCATTGGTATTTATGATAGCATCCATTGTGGGATGACTATTTGTAGCTGATGAATTGATATAAACGTACGACTACACAATCGCTTCGTGCAAGTTTGTAATTTGGACGCAGAACAGTTATTGTTAAAATAATTCTTCTTTTTACTCAGAATCTATTTAATGTTGCTTTATAAGAGTTTAAAAATAATCACAATGGGTCATTTTGTTTATAACTATAAAAGAGGTGTCTCTAACTGTTATTTATAGTTATATAACTGCATCCTATAGTGCATTATTTAAAAGGGTGTATATATTTGTATCACAAACATACGAAGTATTCATTTTTCTAAAAACAACACCATCATGAAAAAGTTAACAGAAAAAGAAGAAGAAATCATGCAAATTTTCTGGGAAAAAGGAGGACTTTTTGTTCGTGATATCCTCGAAATGTATGACGAACCAAAACCACACTACAACACCATCTCCACCGTTATCCGTGTGCTTGAAGAAAAGGGATTTGTAGACCACCACGTGTATGGAAATTCGCATCTTTATTTTGCAAAAGTGTCGCGCGACGAGTACAAGGAAAAGGCATTGAGCAAACTGGTGTACAACTATTTCGGCAATTCGTATACCAACGTAGTTTCCACACTGATTGAAAAAGAGGAATTGTCCATCTACGAACTTAAAGCGTTGATTCGCCAGATAGAAAGCAGTGCCGTTTAATACCTTCTGTTATGAGCACCTTTATCATTTATATGACCAAAGTTTCGCTGTGCCTGATTGGATTTTCCTTATTTTTCAGGATGCTGCTAATGCGCGAAACTTTTTTCCGGCTTTCCCGCGGAGTTCTTCTTCTGGGAATGGTATTGTGCCTTGTGATTCCGGCTCTCCATTTCACCACACGCAAAGCATACGTGATACAGATGCCGATGTACAAACTGGAGCAGCTATCGGACAAAAGCCACGGGCTACCCGGCAATATCGTGCAGCTGTATCCCGACAAAGTTTATACAACTGAAAAAATTATAACATCCGAAGAGAAAAACAATATCGGATGGATGACCATATTGTTTTATGTGTATATTGCGGGGGTAATTTTGATGCTTGCGCGTGAGGTTATCTCTTTGATGCGCCTTCGATCAGTGATGTGTGCACCGGGTAATATAAAGATGACTAACGGCAAATACAAATTGATTGTTACCGACAGGCAGATTACTCCATTTAGTTTTATGAAATGGATTGTGATTTCGAAGGAGGATTATCAAAATTTCCCCAAAGAAATTATCACACACGAAGCGATGCATCTACAGAAAAAACACAACGTAGACATTCTTTTCAGCGAGTTGTTTTTGATATTCAACTGGTATAACCCCGCCGCGTGGATTCTGAGAAATGACCTGCGTGAAATACACGAATATGAAGCAGATCAGGGAGTGATTGCAGAGGGAATAGATGCGAGAAAATATCAATTATTGTTGTTGGAAAAAGCGGTAGGTCAGAAGCTATTTTCCAATGTGGTCAACAATTTTAATCAATGTAAAATTAAAAACAGAATTATTATGATGATACAAAAAAAATCTTCGCCAGTGTCACGATTGCGTGCGTTTTTTATCATACCATTTTTCGCCGCTTTTCTGCTGGCGTTTACAACTCCTTCGGTTGATAACAGTTTTTCCAAACCCGACTTTCGTGATATTGATATCGTGAAAGACTTCGTGCATTTTTATCAGCAGCTGGAAAATCCCAATAACTATTCCATTTATCTCTATCTGGATGAAAATGACCAATTGCTGATGATGGACAAGACAGGGGCATCTGCCAATATCAGAACTTTGAGTTTAAACGAAAAAGGTTTGCTGGAGCATCATCTGGAACGCGCAATGGCGGAAACCGATTTGTCTGACAGCAAAATTAATGTAATCATCGCGGCTTCGGAATCCTCTACGATGAAGGACATAAATGTAATGAAAGAGCAAACCGAAAAAGCTTTTGCAGAGAAGTATCGCGACACCGAAAATGAAAATAAAAATCTGGTGCTTACATTTGTTGAAGTGCAAGACAATCCAGTGGTGAATTATCAGAAACTCGTTGAAAAATATACCGAAAACGGAGAATTTCAGTACGCCAAAGTTTCTATCGAAGAGCAGAAGAAGATGTATGAATATTTTACTCAAATGACTCGGGAAGAACAACTCAAACAAAAAGTGCAGATGGTATGCGACAGGATAGGGTCGATTCCTTCTAAGGAGGTAAAGGAGAAAGATTTCAAATCATGGTTGGATACAAAAAAATATGCTGTTTGGATAGACGGACAAAGAATGGATAATCTGCAGCTGGCATCATACAAAGCCGATGATTTTTCTTATTACGAAGTATCAAAGGTCAGCAGAAAATCTCCCGACTACGGCAAATACCGCTACGAAGTCAATTTGTTTACACATGAGTTTTTTAAGCTTCATTACGAAATGTATGGCGGACAGGTAATTTACGGATTCATTATAGATTGATATCATGAGGAAAAAGAATGATTGGTAGCTGAAGTAACGCCTTCGACGGGCTAATCAGCTTTTTTTAATGAATTTACGACTTGAATGAATTAGAAAGTTCAAAATTTATCTAACTTTGCAAATGCTGTTACACAAATGTGAAAATTCCCATCATATATGTTGTATGAACGATTAAGAGGTCTTGGAGTTGCCTTAATAACTCCTTTTAAAGAAAATAAATCCATTGATTATGATAAGTTTGACGAATTGGTTGAACGACTTATTGATAATGATGTGGATTATATTGTGGCCTTAGGTACGACCTCGGAAGCACCTACTCTTAACAGCAAAGAGAGAGACAAAATCCTTACGAAAGTAATTAAAATCGTTAATGGACGACTACCCATCGTGGCGGGTCTCGGCGGTAACAATACATCAAAGATTGCGAAAGCTTTTCGCAATTTTAATCATATAGGTGTTGACGCCATACTTTCGGTTACACCTTTTTACAATAAGCCATCGCAGGAAGGACTTTTCCAGCACTATCGCGTGCTGAATGAATCTTCGCCTCTGCCCATCATACTTTACAATGTTCCTTCACGTACCGGCATCAATTTGCAGCCAGAGACAACGTTGCGCATCGCGCAGGAATGCAAGAATGTGATAGGAATAAAAGAAGCCGGCACTTTGGAACAGGCTAAATATCTGATTGAAAACAGAAAGGAAAATTTTCTTGTAATATCAGGGGATGACGGAAATGCACTGCCTATCATTAACGCCGGAGGCGACGGGGTAATCTCCGTTTTGGGAAATGCTTTCCCAAAACTCTTTGCAGACATGGTGCATCAAGCTATGAAACACGAAGGAAATCCTTTGGATATGGAAAAATTTGAACAATCCGTCAATCTTATGTTTATGGACGGTAATCCTGCCGGAGTAAAATGCTACATGCATCTGATGGGATTGATTGAAAACGAACTTCGTCTGCCATTGGTTCCTGTGTGCGACAATACGAAAAATAATATTTTGAATGATTTAAATAAGTTGATGAAATGAGAAAGGTCTGGTTAATTCCTGTGACTTTGATAGCTATATTCTTTGCATCCTGCAAAACCCCTCAACAACCCATAGTGGAAGACTTTCATACGAAAACATACGTGGAACGTATGAAGTATTTTGAGGAAAATCCTTTAAAATATGGACAAATTGTATTTTTAGGAAATAGTCTTACTCAAGGAGGAAAATGGGAAACTTACTTGCCAGGGAAAAATATTGCCAACCGCGGTATCAGCGGAGACAATACCGAAGGGATACTTGCCCGTTTGGATGAAATTGTTAAATCAAAACCTTCAAAACTATTTATAGAAGCCGGAGTTAATGATATTTCACTGAATCGTTCTAATGAGATGATTATCGATAATTATCGAAAAATCATAAAAACAATCAAACAACAATCTCCATCTACTCAGATATGTATCACCAGCGTTTTCCCAATCAATAAAAATGTATCTAAATACAAAAGATTGACTGGAAAGGAAAGTCAGATTTTGGAACTCAATAAACAATTGAAAAAACTCGCTAAGAAAACAAACGCTCAATACGTGGACGTTTTCCCTCAATTGATGGACGATAAAGGAATGCTTCGTAAAGAATATACGGCAGACGGACTTCATTTGACCACTCAGGGTTATGAAGTATGGAGAGATAAACTATTGGAATACATACAATAATATAATTTTAAACAAATTAAACAATGAAACGCATTTTAATATTTCTAATCATTACTGTGATGATAGGTATGACAAGTTGTAACGAAAAGAAAGAAGTGAAAAAAGCTGCTGCTACTCTTGATTTGGCAAATCTGGATACCACCGTGGCTCCCGGAAACGATTTCTATCAGTATGCTACAGGGGGATGGCAAAAATTGAATCCTATTCCCGACGAAAATTCTCGCTATGGTTCTTTTGACAAACTAAGAGAAACTACACAAAATCAGGTGAAAGAACTCATCGAAGAATTAGGTAAAAAAGAAAACAAAAAAGGAACCAACGAACAAAAAATCGGTGACCTTTATAAAATGGCAATGGACAGTGCCAAACTGAATGCAGATGGTGCAAAACCTATTCAGCCTATGCTCACTGAAATTGCTAACGCAAAAGATTCAAAGGATGTTATCAAGCTGATGACCAAAATAAGCAAGGTTGGTGATTCTCCATTCTTCGGATTTTATGTAGGTCCTGATGATATGAACAGTTCGATGAATATTGTACATATTTATCAGGGCGGTATCGGAATGGGCGACCGCGACTACTATCTGGAAAATACCGACAACGCCAAACAATTACGCGAAGCGTATCAAAAACTGATTGAAACACAATTTGCAAATGCGGGAATTACCAATCCTGCGCAAGCTGCTGCAAATGTGATGAAAATTGAAACAAAACTTGCAAAAGCTCATTTCACTAAAGAAATGCGCCGTCTTCCTGAAAAGAATTATCACAATATAGCTGTTAAAGATTTGAATACAAAAGTGGCTCGTTTTGACTGGAACGCGTACTTTGAAGGTATGGGTGCTAAAAATTTCTCAAACCTGAATGTTTCTCAAATTGAACCATTACAATCAGCGATTGCGATAATCACAACAGAACCAATTCAGAATATCAAAGATTATCTTGCATGGAAAGTGATTGATAGTGCTGCTCCTTTCCTTAGCGATAACTTCGTAAATGCGAACTTTGAGTTTTATGGAAAAGCTTTAAGTGGTAAAAAACAAGATCGCCCAAGATGGAAACGCAGTGTAGATGCAATTAATGGTGCATTAGGTGAAGCAGTTGGTGAAGTTTACGTGAAAAAATATTTCCCTGCTGATGCAAAAAAACGTATGTTGACTTTGGTGGATAATTTGATGAAATCTTTCCACGAAAGAATCAATGCACTTACATGGATGGGCGACAGTACCAAAGCCAAAGCAATCGAAAAGTTAAATGCCTTTACAGTGAAAATTGGTTATCCAGACAAGTGGAAAGATTATTCTTCTCTTGAAATTAAAAACGATTCTTATTATGCAAACATGCTTAGAGCATCGGATTATGAATATAACCGAATGATAAAGGATTTAGGAAAACCGGTAGACAAAACCAGATGGGAAATGACTCCGCAAACCGTAAATGCTTATTACAATCCATCGGCTAACGAAATAGTATTCCCTGCAGGTATTTTGCAGCCACCATTCTTTTATATGGACGGTGATGATGCTATCAACTATGGTGCAATTGGCGTAGTTATCGCTCATGAAATGACTCACGGTTTTGATGATCAAGGTGCTAAATTTGACAAAGTAGGTAATCTTAGCAACTGGTGGACACCAGAAGATACTAAGAACTTCGATGCTCGTACAAAAGTTTTGGTTGACCATTTTGACGGAATCACAGTTATTGACGACGTAAAAGCAAACGGAACATTTACTTTAGGCGAAAACATTGCAGACCATGGTGGTGTACAAATTTCGTACAATGGATTTTTGAAAAGTTCACAATTAAAAGAGAATAAGAAAATTGACGGATTTACTCCTGCACAACGTTTCTTCCTTTCTTATGCCAATGTTTGGGCAGGAAATATTCGTAACGAAGAAATTCGCCGTCTTACAAAAACTGACCCACACTCATTGGGCAGATGGCGTGTAAATGGAGCGCTGCCACATATTGATGCTTGGTATGAAGCATTCAATATTAAAGAAGGAGATAAACTATATCTTCCTAAAGAAAAAAGAGCCTCTATTTGGTAATCTTATGATAAATCAGGTTGGCTTTTATTAAAGCTAACCTGATTTATTTTATTTAATCGATAATCAAAAAAATATATATATGTTTTCAGGAATTGTAGAAGAAGCTGCAACAATCGTAGATTTAAAACGTGACAAAGGAAATTTACATCTTACACTTTCGTGTTCTTTTGTTGATGAGCTTAGCATTGATCAGAGCTTAGCTCACAATGGGGTTTGCCTTACAGTTGTTTCAATAGATGGCGACCGCTATACAGTAACAGCCATTCAGGAAACCCTCGACAGAACAAATTTGGGTTTGCTTGAAGTAGGTCAAAAAGTAAATATAGAAAGAAGTATGCCGATGAACGGTCGTCTGGATGGACATATCGTTCAGGGACACGTAGACCAAACTGCAAAATGTACCAACATAGAAGAAGCAAACGGAAGTTGGTATTTCACTTTTGAATATGAATATGATGCTGAAATGGCTAAAAAAGGTTATCTGACAGTTGACAAAGGTTCTGTAACGGTAGACGGTGTCAGTCTTACGGTTTGCAACCCCACACGCAATTCTTTTCAGGTAGCTATCATTCCATATACTTACGAGCATACAGATTTCCATCAATTTAAAATCGGCACAACGGTGAATATAGAATTTGATATCATCGGTAAATATATAAGCCGTATTTTGATTATTGACAAGGAATAAAATAGAACATTGCGTCTTTGGCCTTTAATCTTTTTAACAAGATGAGAGTTGTCAAAATTGTGTTCATCCAAAAAAATGTGTCATCTTTGTATTTTAAAATGAACTCGCCCAATTAATTGCAATCTTGGACGACAAGCATAACCGAAAATGAATTTACTTTTTAAAAGAATTTTTCTATTAACTTCATTAATAGCACTCACTTGCCACCTATCGGCTCAGCAAGTTGGAACAAATTCCCCTTACGGAAGATACGGCATAGGTATATTATCCAATCCGGCAGTTGGCTCATCGGAATCGATGGGTGGGATCAGTTATGGTCTGCGCAGAAGTCAGCATGTCAATCCCGGAAATCCAGCTTCCTATTCAAAATTAGATACATTGACATTTATTTTTGACTTGGGAGCTTCCTTTACCAACACCACTTTCAATGACGATATTCACAATCAAAATCTTTATAATGGAAGTTTGGAATACGTAGCAATGCAGTTTCCTTTATTCAAGAATATGGGAGCAAGTATTGGTCTTTTGCCTTATTCAAAAGTTGGTTATAGTTTTGGGCGTCCACGTTCAACAACCGATTTGGTTTATCAGGAATCTTTTAATGGTTCGGGAGGTATCAGTGAAGTTTATGGAGGTATATCTTATGCGCCAAATAAATATCTTTCACTTGGTGTAAACATGGGATTTCTGTTTGGAAGTAACGAGTACAATCGAATAATCCCAGTTATTGAAGGAAATTCTTTTCCACGCTATAATACTACCAAGTTCTATACCCGTGCTTTGAAATTTGATATCGGTGTGCAAGCGACTTATCCTTTAGACAAAAATCGTTCAATAACTTGGGGAGCAGTTTATACTCCACCTGTGAACTTAAAGTCTGATATTACAATTTTGGATAGAAATATGTCTACAGCATACACTTCTACTGCTGATATTATTAAGAATGATACTATAAAAGATCAGGAATTTACTTTCCCTCATTCTTTTGGTACGGGATTTACCTACACGACCAAAAACCTGTTGGTAGGAATTGATGGAACCTATCAACTTTGGAAAGATGCAAAATATCCCGGTATGTTGGATCATATGGATGATGCCAATCGATATAATAATCACTACAGAATTAATGCCGGTATAGAATATGTAAAAGATCCGTTTAACCGCAGCTTCTTTAACAGAATCCGTTATAGAGCAGGGGGATATTTCGGAAATTCATATACCAATGTAAATGTATTTGATACAGCAAATAATAAAAGTTTAGGAGTTGGCGGATTCAAAGAATACGGAGTTACCTTAGGTTTGGGACTTCCGTTCAGAGACAATTTTAATGGTCGTGTATCTATGATTAATTTAGGTTTTGGATATTCAAGATTGCAACCGGATATGAAGTATATGGTTAAAGAAGACCAGTTTAAAGTTTCCCTAAGTATGAATATCAACGAATTTTGGTTCTTCAAACGTCAGTTTGATTAAAGTTGGGGTCATTTTTATTTAAACTTTTTGAAAAGTTAAACGTCATATAAAACAAAAATAAACGTAGACAAGAAACAATTAAAAAAAACATACAGACATGAAAAAATTAATTTTATCAGGATTTTTCGTTTTTGCATTTATGGCGGGAACGTTTGCTCAAAATGCTGCTACCGATATCAAAAAGTATGGAACAGACAGCGTAAAATGTATAATGAATTTGAGTTTGCTCCAGAATTCAGCTAAAGCTAAAGCTTATAAAGATGCTTTAGGACCTTGGACATATGTTTATGAAAACTGTCCGGCATCAAGTAAAAATATTTACATCTATGGACCACAAATTTATCAAGCTCTTTACAAAACTGAAACAGATGCAGCTAAGAAAAAAGCGATGGTCGAAAAAGTTATGCAAATCTATGACAAACGTATTCAATACTTCAGTGATAGTGATGCAAAAGGAACCATCCTTACATTAAAAGGTCAGGCTTATATTGATATGTTGGGTAAAGATGCTGACAATAATGTAGTTTACAAAATCTTTAAACAAGCTGTAGATGATTCAAAAGAAAAATTATATCCACAAGATGGATTCGCATATTTTATGAATTCTTCTTTGAATCAATACAAAAAAGATAATTCTAAAAAAGATCAATATCTTCAAGATTATTTTACTACAGTGAAATATTTGGAAAGTGCAGCAGATATGTATGCTGAACAAAATGATACTGCAAGCGTAAATTATCTTAACCTTGTGAGAGAAGGAGTTGTAAAAGGATTCGTTTTAAGCGGTGCTGGTGATTGCAAAACTATGAATGCATATTATGCAGACAAGCTTGAACCAAATAAAACAAACAAAGATTTCTTAAACAATATGATCGCTTCTTTGCAAAGTATTGGATGTACAGAAACTGATTTATTCTTTGATGCCGCTGAATATCTTTATAAATTAAATCCTACTGCAAATTCAGCTATTGGATTAGCAGCTAGAAGCTTCAAAAATAAAGATTACGATTCTGCAATGAAATATTATGAACAAGCAGCTGATTTGGAAAAAAATAAAATAAAAGCTTCTCAATATCTTTACAATTTAGCAGCACTATTGGTACAACAAGGAAGTTATTCAAAAGCGCGTCAAATGGCTTATCAATCTTTGAAATACAATCCTAATAATGGTGATAACTATATCTTGATTGCTCAAATGTATGCAGCTACAGCAGGTAGTGTATTTGGAGGTGGTGAAAAAACAGGATTAGTTTATTCAGCAGCAATTGACAAATTAATCAAAGCAAGATCAGTTGACGGAAGCGTTGCAGGCAAAGCAAGCAGTTTAATTAGCAAATATTCAGGTTACCTAATGGATAAATCAACTGCTTTCATGATGGGTATCAAACCAGGTGAATCAGTTTACATTCCTGGATGGATTGGCGAAACAACAACTGTAAGATTGAAATAATCATATTTCTTGAAAAGGATAATTTATATATCCAATAAACTTATTATCAACATCATGACCGCTTCAATTGTGGTCATGATGTTGTTTTCGTTTTTCGCATGCTCAAAAGAAAAAACAAAATTAGATTCAGTAAAAATAGACTATACTAAAATGCCGACTATGAATACTGATAGTGTTTCTATCCTTATTTCTGATTCCGGCGTTACGCGTTACAAACTAGTCACTAAAAAATGGTTGTCTTACGACAGAGCTTCAGAGCCATATTGGTTTTTCCCAAAAGGTGTTTTTTTAGAAAGATTTGACGAAAATTATCGTGAGGAATCAACCGTTAGAGCGGATTCGGCTTGGAACTTTCGTCAAAAGGCATTATGGCGTCTGAAAGGTAATGTTTATATCAAAAATGTGGAGGGTGATGAATTTAAAACCATGGAATTATACTGGGACGAAAAGAATGACAAAATCTACACAGATAAATATATCGAAATAAAACGACCTATGACCCAATTGAAAGGTTATGGATTTGAATCAAACAGAGAGCTGACCGAATATCGAATTCTTCGACCGCATGATGGACGAATTCCTTTTAGTGAAGACCCTAATTATACACCAACGCCATTAACTCCAAATGGTACAGCACCTTCAATGCCATGACGTTTATTAACCAAATAGAATGGTGGCTGATATTTATTCTCCTTTCTCTTTTTCTATCGGGAATGGAAGAGGCATTTGTATCATCTGATAAAATTAAATACGCTTTAGAAAAGAAGAAAAAAGGGTTTTTCAACTTTTTTCTAAATAAAATATACGTACATCCAAGAGAATTTATGGCTGTACTTTCCGTTGCCAACTTGTTGGCATTAATTTTCTTTGTGCTGTCTTCAATTCAAATATTCAAACCTTATATAGAAGCATATATCACGACTTCGCCAATATTCACCTATATCATACTCATTATTTCCATATCATTGATAATATTGATAACCGGCGAATTTCTTCCAAGAATTTTATTCCATTATAACGCTGATTTTTGGGTAAAAATCCTAATAATACCATCATTCATACTATATATACTTCTTTATCCTATTACCAAAGCGCTCATTATTTTCTCCAAAGTCTTTTTGGGTTGGTTTGGACTTAAAGTAAATATTTCGGAAGAAAAATTGATTGGTCGTGTGGAGCTTGATACACTTGTTAAACAAGGAATTGAAGAGTTTTCAGAGAAAAAGCAGCTGGAATCGGAGGTTCAAATATTTAAAAATGCACTTGATTTTTCAAACATGAAAATTAAAGATTGCATGGTTCCACGAGCAGATATTGTTGCAGTAAGTTCGGATTCGGATATTGAAGATTTGAAAGAAAAATTTATTGAAACAGGGCTTTCTCGAATTTTAGTTTACAAAGAAACGATAGACAATATAATAGGATATATACACATTTGGGAGTTATTCAATATTCCGTCTGACTGGACAAAAAAAATTGCACCTATATCGTTCATGCCCGAAAGCATGCCTGCAAACAAACTTATGAGCGAATTGATGCAGGAAAGTAAAAGTATGGCAGTGGTAGTTGATGAATTTGGCGGCACGTCTGGAATAGTGACTATGGAAGATTTGGTAGAAGAGATTTTTGGAGATATCGAAGATGAATATGATATCAATTCGGGCTTTGTGAAACAAGAATCTGAAAATAGTTTTGTAATGTCGGGACGAGTTGAAATCGATACTTTGAACGAAAATTATGGAATGGATTTGCCTGAATCTGAAGAATATTCTACAATTGCAGGTCTAATACTGCATCATACTCAGAGATTTCCTAAAACCTACGAAGTTATTCACATCAATAACTTTCAAATTCAGATATTAAAAGTGACGTCCCGCAAAATAGAAGTGCTACGCCTGACGCATCTTGATAAGGCGATGAGCGATGAAATTTCTGATTAATTGAATATAAAATAACTTTATTTTTAGTAACTTCGCAAACTTATTAGACAAAGTGAATTTTTAAACGTAAACATAAATATATTTTTATTGTAAATGGCTACATTACAGAAAATTAGAAACCGTGCAGGTTTACTTATTGGTATTATCGGTTTTGCCCTTTTGGCATTTATATTAGGTGACTTTTTTAATTCAGGAACCACTATCTTTAGAAAATCACAAGACAAAGCATTCGTTGTAAACGGAGAAGTTATCTCCTCTGAGGATTATTTCAAGCGTGTAAACGAATGGGAAGAATTCCAAAAAATGGTAAGCGGAGAAAATTCACTCGATGAAAACGCCACATCTCAAATCAGAGAAATGGTTTACCAACAAATGGTTCGTGAGAAAGTTCTTGATCATCAGGCTAAGAAACTTGGTTTGACTGTTTCTAAAGAAGAAATGAATGACTTGGTTAAAGGTCAGAACGTATCGCCACTTTTACAACAATTGCCATTTTTCGTAAATCCTCAAACAGGAATGTACGATAAAAACGCACTTATGAATTTCCTCAGCGCAGTTAATAAACCACTCTCTTCTGTTAAACCAGAGGAAAGAGAATTCATCGCGAAATATAAATCAATGTGGAGTTTTATCGAAAACATGATTAAATATCAGCGTTTGGAAGAAAAATATGGAGCTCTTCTTTCTTCTGCAGTAGGAGTGAACGATGTAGAAGCAAAACAGGAATTCGCATTATCACAAAAAAATGCAGATATGACTTATGTTGTGCAAAATTATATGAGCATTCCTGATTCTGTAGTGAAAGTTTCGGATGGAGAGATTAAGAAATTCTACGACTCACACAAGGAAGATTTCAAAATGCCTGTTCCAATGGCTAAAATAAGCTACTTTGTTAAAGAAATTATACCAAGCGATCAAGATTTCACTGAAGTTGAAAAACAAGCTAATGAAGCTGCTGCAAAATTGAGAACTGCCGCAAATCCAGCTCCGATTGTTGCCGACTACTCAAATATCCCCTATCAAGATGTGAACATATCTTCAAAAGCTTTGAGTCCTGAACAACTTGCTTTTGTTTCTTCAGCAAATATTAATGATATTGCCGGTCCTATTCGCTCTGGTGATTCTTTTCAAATTTATAAATTGATGGGCAAAACAGTTGCTCCTGATTCTGTAAAAATGAGAGTCATTATGATTCCAAGTGCAGCGGGCAAAGATTCGTTGGTAAATAGATTTGTTGATAGCGTTTCTGCAGTTATCAAAGGTGGAAAAGCTTTTGAACAAGTAGCTCTTGAACTCAATCCTCAATCAAGAGGGGGAGACGCAGGATGGTTGCGTGAAATTGATATCGCTCAGATGGGCAAAGATTTTGTGAGAGAAGCTTTCTCTGCTCCCGTAGGTGAACTAAGAAAAGTTACTACACCCGGACAAATTGTGTTGATGAAAGTTGAACAAAGAACAGCTCCAGTAACTAAATATAATTTAGCTGTTGTCAACATGCCTGTTTTGGTAAGTGAAAAAACTTCCAATAATGTGGACAATGAATTGAATCAGTTTATTACCGACAAAACCGTACAAGATAAATTTAACGAATTAGCTTCTAAAAAAGGATATTTGGTTGTTCCTAATTACACAATAAGTGCAAATGATCAAAATCTTGCTCAAATTCCTAATTCAAGACAAGTAATCAATTGGGCATTGAATAGCAAAAAAATGGGAACAGTAAAGAAATTTGATTTATCAAGTACACGTATTGTAGCTAAAGTAGAAAGTGTAACTCCTGCCGGTTACGCTCCGTTAGCAGAAGTTACACCTGCTATAAAATCGCTATTGGCTCGTGACAAGAAAGCTGAAAAAATCATTGCTGACTTGAAAGCTAAAAATATCAACTCATTACCACAATATGCATCTGCTATGAACTCAAAAGTGGATACTGTTAAATTTGTGAACTTTTCTACACAGAACATTTCTGGTTTAGGTTATGAGCCTGTATTGAATGCTTACTCAGCTTATGCTCCTGTTAATAAATTGATGGGACCAGTAAAAGGTAATTCAGGTGTGTATGTAGTGAATGTTACCAACAGAACGCAAGGAAACTTACCTTACAATGCAAAAATGCAGAAAGGACAAATGAGTTCAAACAACGTTTACCGCATGCAAATGCAATCAATTGAGATTTTGAAAGACAAATTGAAAGTGAAAGATAACAGATTCAGATTTTTCTAATCTGAAAATAATATATAGAAAAAGCAGCGAATATTTTCGCTGCTTTTTTATTTTGTTTTAAAAACGAGGGCTAAAATAATCTTGTGTACACTGCTAAAATCAATTTTCGGATATAATAATTAGATGGCCAAAGATTGGTGACCAATTTCCATTCTAATGAATCTGAATTCAGATCTTTATTCTTCTTTTTGATTGCAATAACTTCAGCTTTGATATCTTCAATCTTACAAGATTCAAAACTCTTTACATTCCCATCACCTCTTAAATATACCCGACCATTCTCAATTTTTTTTATTCGATGAATAATGTAATTGTTAGAATCAACCTGTGCCAGCACAATTTTATTCTTTTTTATATCGGAACTTGCGATTTTTTTTAATACCAAAACGTCTTTCTGTGTCCTAATCAAGGGAAGCATGCTATTTCCATGTGCAGGAATACATACATTTCTCCCCGAATCAATTATCTTGATAATATCTTCAAAATATTCAGTATTTCGCAGGGATATTGAATTTATTTCAGATGATTCCACCCTTGTGCTTGGATTTCTATTTCGCTGTTATCTCTTGTCACCAATTGTGCGCCGAATTCTTCTTTTGTTATGTGTCCTATTACATGCACTCCTTCAATTTTAGAAATTTCATCATGCATTGAAAGGGGTACAGTAAATAACAATTCATAGTCTTCGCCTCCATTCATTGCCACAGTCGTAACATTCATATTGAAAGTTTCCGCCATCATCGCTGTTTGAAAATCAATAGGAATCCTTTCTTCGTAAATGACACAGCCAACATGACTTTTTTTGCAAATATGAAGTAACTCGGACGATATGCCATCCGAAACATCAATCATAGAAGTCGGGAGAATATTTTTCTCTGCAAGAATCTGGACAATATCTTTGCGAGCTTCGGGTTTCAACTGGCGTTCCAAAAGATATTCTTTACCTGAAAAATCCGGTTGAACTTCATTGGTCCCTGTCATCACGGATTTTTCGCGTTCCAAGAGTTGCAAACCCATGTAGGCTGCTCCTAAATCTCCTGAGACACATATCAAATCTGTTTCTTTAGCTCCGTTTCGGTAAACGATTTTATCATTATCTGCAACTCCTATACATGTGATGCTGATTGTTAAACCTGTGAGTGAAGAAGTAGTGTCGCCACCCACAATATCAACTCCGTAAATATCACATGCCAATTGGATTCCTTTGTAAAGCAATTCTATGTCTTCGACTGAAAAACGCTTGGAAATACCCAATGAAACGGTAATCTGTTGAGGACGACCATTCATTGCATAAATGTCGGAAAAATTTACAATCGCCGCTTTATAGCCCAAATGTTTTAGAGGAACGTAAGTTAAATCAAAATGAATACCTTCTAACAATAAATCTGTTGTGACTAATGTCCTTTGTTCTCCATTGTTTATAACCGCGGCGTCGTCTCCAATTCCTTTTTGAGTAGTAGGCTGTGAAATAGCAATATTTTGGGAAAGATGGTCGATAAGTCCAAATTCTCCCAACGAAGCAATTTCTGTTCTTTTCATTAACTCCAAGCTCCCCAATCGACAGTTACTTTGATATCCGGATGAATACTTTTTGCAACCGGGCAAGTTTTTGCAGAATTTCTTAAAATCGTAATAGATTTTTTATCAATATTTTGAAGATGTTCGGGAATAACAACTTTTATTTCTATTTCGCCAACTCTGCGAGGCTCAGCATACATAATTTTTGTTACTTCCATGGTTAGACCTTGGATGTCTAATCCCATAGCTTCTGATTTCATGCCCATAATTGTCATTGCACAAGCAGCTAAGCTTGTAGCAAGCAAATCGGTAGGTGAAAATCTTTCACCTTTCCCATTATTATCCACAGGTGCATCAGTCTCTATTGTAGACTTGCTGCTATCATGTGTTAGTAAATTACGTTGGTTGCCTTTATATATTACGTTTGAAGTCATTTGTATTATACTTTTATTTACATTCTTTCTAATAATGTTCTCATGATTTCAGCCATCTTTGGTTGAGCTATTTTAGCCGCTTCTTGTACTTCTTCGTGTGATACTTCCACGATTTTTCCAATTACGCCTAAGTCTGTAATAATAGAAAATGCCAGTACTTTTATTTTTGCATGATTAGCAACAATAACTTCCGGTACAGTTGACATTCCTACCGCATCCCCACCGATTATTCTGAAATAATTGTATTCAGCGGGAGTTTCGAATGTTGGGCCTTGAGTTCCTACATACACTCCGTGTTGCAACTTGATATTTTTTTCACGCGCAATTTCAGTCGCTTTTTGGCGTAAAGACTTATCATAAGCCTCGCTCATATCGGGGAAACGGGTTCCTAATTCGGGAAAGTTTTTGCCACGCAGTGGGTGTTCGGGAAATAAGTTTATGTGGTCTTCGATGAGCATAATATCACCTATATCAAAAGACGAATTCATTCCTCCTGCAGCGTTTGATACAAAAAGATATTCCACCCCTAATGCCTGAAATACGCGCACCGGGAAAGTAACTTGCTGCATTGTATATCCTTCGTAATAATGGAAACGACCTTGCATTGCAAGCACTCTTTTACCTCCCAAAGTTCCCAAAATGAGTTTTCCGCTATGTCCTTCAACTGTGGAAACGGGGAAATTTGGAATTTCTGTATATGGAATCTCTGTTTTATCTTCGATTTCGTGTACTAGTTCGCCAAGTCCAGTTCCTAAGATAATGACTGTATTAGGGATGTCTACAATTCTCTTTTTGAGATAGTCACTTGTTTCTTTTATAATTTCTAACATGATCAAATATATTATTATTAAACATTTCCTGTTCTTCACTTTCTATAAACTTCACGTTTACAGGTATAAAGTACATAATTTTCTTTAATTCTTCATTCAAATATTTGTTGCTTTGTAATCTTTTTGCATCCTTTTCCGTAGTTACAATCAAAGTTCCCTCTTCGTCTTTTATCTGATTGATTTTATTTTTTATTTTTTCAATATCTGATGATTTGAAGTCGTGATGATCGGGAAACTCAATCGTATATAAGTTGTAAGTGATGCGTTCCAGTTTTTGAATTAATGTTTGCGGTGCAGCAATACCTGTGACAAGAATGACGTGTTTTTTCCGCAAATCATTTAAGTATATCCTTCCTTCTTCTGCCAGATCAGGAAAAACAGGCTTCAAATCTCCGTATTGCAATGATGTAAAAATCAACGATTGAAAAGGATACAAATCAAGGTTTTTTTCAAAAAGCCGGAAATCCAAAGGCTGTAAAGCATCGGAGCATTTGGTGACTATCACCATATTTGCACGCATCCGAGCAGAGAAAGGTTCTCTCAATCTACCCGATGGGAGGAATTTATCCTCATAAATCGGTCTATTGCTATCCATCAATAGAATAGATAAGGATGGCTTTGTAGAAAGATGTTGGTATCCGTCATCTAATAAAACCACGTCGGGGCGAATATCTATAGGGCGTTCAAGCATTTTATAAATAGCTCTGTTCCGGTTGCCGTCTACAAACACGCTTACATGAGGATATTTCTGCTTGATCTGTAATGGTTCATCTCCGACTTCAGAAACAGTATTGTCAATATATACTTCTCTGAATCCGCGGGTTCTTCGTTTATAACCTCTGCTTAAAACCGCAACTTTATATTTTGTGGATAATAATTGTATTAAATATTCGATATGCGGCGTTTTGCCTGTGCCTCCTACAGTGATATTTCCAATACATATTACGGGAATATCATGTTCGGTTCTCTTTAAAATACCATTATTATAAAGAGCATTGCGTCCCATGACAATCCCTTTATAAATCCACGATACAGGTTCTAATAGTTTTTTTGAGGGAGGCAAATCCATATTTATCTCAAAACCAGTTTATAGGGATTTTTTGCTTGAACAAAGTCTTGTTCTCTCAAGCTTTTTACAAGATTAAAAATTTCGTAATCGTCACCTAAATATTCTTTGATAGTTTTTGCAGCCAATTCTACTTTGGATTCTTTTTGAAATAACTCTTCGAAGAATGTGCGCTTTTCTGGATAAGTTTTGATGATGTAATCTTCATTTAATTTGGCAAGTTTTCCTGCTACTTTGATGGCATCTTTCAAACCGCCGATTTCGTCAACCAATCCGATTTGTTTCGCCTGATTTCCTGTCCAAACTCTGCCTTCGGCAATTTTTTGAATTTGTTCAACTGGCAACTTTCTACCATCTGCACAACGTTTTACAAATAAAGAATAACCATCATTTACATAAGTTTGCATCATTTGTTTTTCGCCTTCGTTCATCGGTCTGTTTAAACTTCCAAAATCGGCATACTGATGTGTTTTAGTAACATCAAACTGAACGCCCAATTTTTTAGTAGTTCCTTCAAAATTTGGCACAATACCAAATATTCCTATAGAACCAGTGAGCGTTGTAGGTTGCGCAATGATTCGTGTGGCATTACATGAAATATAGTAACCCCCTGAAGCAGCCATTTCTCCCATAGAAACCACGATTGGTTTTACTTTCTTCAGATCAGAAACTGCTTTCCATATTTGTTCAGAAGCGTATGCGCTACCACCGCCTGAATTAATACGTAAAACTACCGCTTTTACGTTATCGTCTTTTCTTAGTTTTTCCAACTGTTTTACGAAGTATTTGTCCTGAATATTGTTGTATCCGTTGCCGGTTACAATATCTCCTTCGGCGTAAAGTAATGCAATTTTATTTTTAGATTTTACGAGTTTTGCAGGTGTAACACCTTTCATATCTTTTACAGTAGCTGACGGGATTTGGTCGTCTTTCTTAAGGTTTAGTTTTGCACGAAGGTAATCTTTCATTTCAGTTTCATAAACCAATGTATCCACTAGTCGGTTTTGAAGTACAAATTCAGGCTTTTTGAATAAAGTAGACTGATTGGTGATGGAATCCAACATTTGTATGGATATTTTGCGGGATTGCGCTATTTCATTTCCAACAGTTTTCCATATATCAGTAATGAAAGATGTAGTCTGCTCACGGTTGGCGTCACTCATTTGATTAAGAATTAATGGTTCAACTGCTGATTTATATGTACCAACTTTGAACACCTGAATCTGAACACCCATTTTCTGTAAGGCATCCTTTACAAACATTGTATTGGCTGCAAAACCATGAAGATCAAGCATCCCTTGCGGATTTAATGCTATTTTATCTGCTACGGATGCAAGATAATATCCTTGTTGTGTGTAGGTATCTGAATAAGCTGCTATGAATTTTCCGCTTTTCTTAAAGTCAACAAGTTGTTTTCTGATTTCATCTAATACGGCATAAGAAGCGGAGAAAGCCCGTGAATCAATATAGATACCTTTTATTTTATTATCATCTTTTGCTTTGCGAATGGCACTTAATATATCGTCCATCCCTGTTACTGAATTGGTGTTACCCGGCATGTTCATGTCCGAAAATGGACTATCAGCAGGAGAACGTTCAGTGATTTCACCGCTGAGTACTAAATGTAAAACACTGTTGTTTTCCACATTAAAATTTGTTTCTTTGTTGAAGCTTGAGGCCATTGACCCAATCATCCCAAAAAACAAAATCATTGATAAGATTGACACGATAATACTTGCAATAATGAATCCGAGAGCGGAACCAAAAACAATTTTGCTAAAGTCTTTCATAAGTTATGTAGCTATTTTATTGTAACTATTTCAGTTTAGTTGATAGCAAAATTAAGAAAAAACTCTAACACTTACTATTTTAAGGTTATATATTTTGACTAATGGCAGAATAGCTAATTTATTGTTTCTAAAATCCGTAATTTTGTAATAAAAATTGCAGGTAGACGCAACGTTTTATTTAAAAAGTCGTCTACACTTCAGAACGCGTGGTAATGCATGGATGATTCAGTGCTAATAGCTTCATGTAAGAAAAAGAACAAGGATGCCCAAGAGCAGATTTACAAAAAATATGCTCCAAAAATGATGGGTATTTGCGTTCGTTATTGCAATAACCGTGAAGTCGCACAGGATTTATTACACGATGGTTTTATTCAGGCATTTACACACATAGATTCGTTTTCAGGAAAGGGTTCTTTTGAAGGTTGGCTACGTAGGATTTTTGTAAATTTAGCAATTGAGAATTATCGTCAGGAAAAAAAGAAAATGGCGATAGTTACCGATATCGAAAATATCGAGTTAGATAAGGAAGATGAGGATGGTGATGAATTCTTGTATTTAGGAGAATTAACCCATGACAAGTTGCTGGATTTGATAAATGAATTGCCGACAGGTTATAAAACTGTTTTCAATTTATTTGTATTTGAAGATATGTCGCATCGTGAAATCGGACAGTCACTTGGAATCAACGAATCTGCATCGAGATCACAATATTTCAGAGCACGTCAGTTTTTGCTCAAAAGAATTAATATTTTACTAAAAAAGGATATCAGTTAAGAGAATGAATAATAAAGATATATTTAAAGAACAGTTTAAATCAAAATTTGAATATTTTGAGGTGGAAGTACCGGAAGAAAGTTGGGATAAACTTTCTGCCGATCTTCACCCTAAAAAATCCATTCGGAAAATGATATTGAACTGGAGTGGTATTGCCGCTGCTGTTGCCGCACTGATTTTGGGTGGTATTTTTGTGTTGCGTCAACCAAAAAATATTACAGAGACGACAAATACTTTCTCTCAAAAACAAGATACTTCAAAGGTTTATACTCAGCCATCAAATTCCCCTTTGATGGTCATTAGTTCAGTTATACAAAAGAAAATTAACAAGGAAGTATCTCAAAACAATCATCAAAATCTTTTTTCTCAAAACAGCAATGATAATAGGCTGATAGAAGAATTGTATTATCGTTATCTGGATGCAAAAGAAGCCCGTAAATATCTGGATGATATCACAACAAATACCGATGCAGCAGAACCTGAAAACAATGAAGAATATAAGGCGGATTTTGCAGACAAAATTTTTAATTTAGATTTCAAAGACGAGACGAATCCAACTGAAAAGGAAGAAAGTAAAAAAGATTTTTCAATAGCTATGGCTGCAAAAGGAGGATTAAATTCTGTTCAGAAGTCTTTTGGTGCTCCGGTTTCATTGCGCAGTTCAATGGTTGCAAATGAAGCACCTAAGATGATGAAGACCACGGCTTTTGCAACTCCTGAAAATGTGATAGAAGATGAAAATAAAGTAGTTGATATGAGTGAAATGGTTCATCAGCAACCGGTGTCGTTGGGCCTCATGCTCTCAAAAAATATATATGGTCCCCTTTCTGTAGAAACGGGAATCGTTTACACGCAGTTGAATTCTTTTGCTAAGAATGTTGCCGAAACATATAAGACAAAGGAAAAGTTGCAGTTTCATTATATTGGCATACCTATCAATTTGAATTATAATGTATTCAATTATAAAAATCTTTCTACTTATCTTTCTTTAGGAGGAATGTTAGAAAAAGATATTTATGGAAGATATTCCTACATTGATACTTCTGAAAATTTTATGCTAGGAGGTGAAACCAACAAAGAAGTAAAGGTATCAGTAAAACAAAAAAATATTCAGTGCTCAATGAGTATGGGAATCGGGGCTTCTTATCCGATATTGAGTAAGCTAAATCTTTACGGAAGAGTGGGAGGTTCTTATTACTTTAATGCAAACAATACTTATAAAACGATATATTCTGATAGAAAAATTGTAGTTGACCTGAATATGGGTCTGCGATATGATTTTTAGTTTAATTATTTAAAAAAATTAATTATGAAAAATGGATTATTATTAATGATGTCAATCGTTCTTCTTGCAATGACATCATGTTTGAAGGAAGGCGAGCAGACTTTAAGCGGAGACCAGCAAATGTTTTATGTTGGAAAAACGACGGAAGGACTAAAATATGCTTATGATGGTAAAATAGCAATTACTTCTACACAAATAAACAATGTTCAGGACATAGATAGATGGTACGTTTTGTCTTGGTCGTGGAATACCAGTATGGGTTTTGAAGGACAGAGTATTTACAAAGCTGCTACTTCAGAATTGACTCCGATTCCAACCGGATCTTTTTTACTATCGTCAGTACCTGCTAACGAGCCAATAAATCTTTTGAAAGGTTTTCAACCGTATAGTCAAATGAGGCTTTCGAAAAGTATGGGCGATTATCTGCTGTATAATGTAACTTACGAAAAGAAAGAAGGAGAAGCAATTGCTTTGAAGTTTTATTCTGATTTGAAAGTTAGCTCAAATACTCCAAATGTATATCCGATTGATGTAAGAATTTACAAAACTGGTACAGGTGTGGGAGATGCAAAATTGGTTACGGAAACTTTTGCAGTGAAGATGTCAGCTCTTAGAAGTCTTGTGACATTAACAGACAATCAATATATGGACGGAGTGACTTTGAGATATAATTTCAATATCAATGCCACGACTCCCGAGACAATAGATGTCAATCAAACAATATTAAAAGACTAAATTTCCCAAAATTTAATTTTAAAAGCCGAATGCTTCAGAGTGTTCGGCTTTTTTCATATAATCTTCCCTGATAAGTTCCTCTTTCTGCAAAGCGCTTAAGAATCTTTTCCGTCAGTTCGTAGTTTTTGAGTCCCCAGTCAGGTGCGATAAGAATCTCTTTGGGAGATTGCGAAGCGAAACGTTCGATATAAAATTCAGGATTCAGTCTTTCCGCAAAGTCAACGCACAAATCTACGTATTCATTCATATTGATAATGGTAAGAAAATCGGAATTTTCCTGATATTGCTTTGCTAGTTTAGTTCCTCTGATGATTTGCAACTGATGTAGCTTAACGGTTTTGAGGGGAAGTTTTGAAAGCTCATCCGCGTGATGTATGATATCTTTACGAGTTTCTCCCGGCAAACCGAGTATCATGTGAGCTCCCGTGTGGATATTACGCGCGGCAGTTCGACGGATGGCATCCTGCGATTCTTCCCACGAATGCAGGCGGTTGATGGTGTCGAGTGTTGCATTAAGCGTCGATTCCACGCCGTATTCTATCATCACAAAGTGATTTTTGCTGCAATTCTCAAAATAATCCAGCAGTGCATCGGGCATACAATCGGGTCGTGTGCTTACGACTAATCCCACAACGCCGGGGTAGGCGAGAGCCTCTTCGTATTTGTTGATGAGGGCGTCAAGCGATTCGTAAGTATTGGTGTAAGATTGGAAATATGCGAGGTATTTCATCTCCGGGTATTTTCGTGAAAAGAAAGCAATGCCGTCTTCCAACTGTTGCGTTATTGACTTTTCGGGCTTGCCGTATCCGGGACTAAAACTCTGATTGTTGCAGTAGGTGCATCCGCCGCGACCTTTGCTCCCGTCCCGATTGGGACAGGTGAAACCTGCATTGATGGAAATTTTCTGCACCTTGTATGGGAAATATTGTGCGAGAAATTCTGAAAAGTCGCGATAGGGTTTTGAATGATTCATTGCTGTTTTTCCGTTTTATTGTCAATTTGCTTCATCACCGCATATAGTTCTTCGGTAGACATGGCATTGAGGTGCGATAAAAATTCTCGCGCCTCTTTTTTCTGAGCCAGTTTTTGCAGAGGATGACCTTCCGACAAAGGAAGATTGTCTTTGGAAGGAACCCACTCAAGAATGTCATCAGGAGTGCAATGCAGTTCACGGCAGATGGCTTCCATGTGGTCAAATCTAATGGAACTTGCAGTTCCTTTCAATAGTTTGTCTGCCGTAATATGATTGATGCCTACACGGCGAATCAAAAATTGTTTTAGATTGGGAATGCTCCTCATCCTTCCAATCAAATTTATGTTCATTCGTATCATAAAATGATATTTATTCTTCCGTATACCCTTTAATACTGTAAAGATACAAATGTTTGTTGACTAATTAATATATAAACTATATAGGAAAATAAATATTATAGGTGGGAAATTAAATATCATATAGGTTATATTAAATATCTAATATATAAAAATAAATAGTATATATTTAATAATAAATAGCATATACAAAATATTGAATAATCTATATTAATAATTAAATATTACATAACTATAAATAAATATCCTATATCATATACTAAAAAATATTTTGTTTTACTATATCCTATAAACGCAAAAGTTGATAAAACTGCAACTATCGAAAACTTTTTTGCGTAAAAAAAAACTGCTCCCTCTACAGAGAGCAGTTTTAGATATGTGTAGTTGAGTTTCCGGATATTTTATTGTTGGTTGTCTAACTTTTCTTTCAAAGCAGCCAATTCTTCGATATCACCCAAAGTGGTTTTCTCTAAAGCAGGAGTATTGGATTCGTTTTCTTTGTTAGCACGTTTTCCACCTGTTTTTGGAGCTCTTTCGGCTTGTTGTTCATCTTCGTGAATGCGGCTGTGAGAAACGATGATGCGTTTAGCATCTTTGTTGAATTCCATTACCTTGAAATCCAATCTTTCTTCAGCAGCTACCTGAGTTCCGTCTTCTTTAACCATGTGTTTTGGAGTTGCAAATCCTTCAACACCATAAGGAAGAGAAATAATAGCACCTTTGTCCATTACCTCAATTACTGTTCCTTCGTGAATAGAACCCGGAGTGAAGATAGTTTCGAATACATCCCAAGGATTTTCTTCCAATTGTTTGTGTCCAAGACTCAAACGACGGTTTTCTTTGTCAATTTCCAAAACTTGAACTTCCATTTCAGCACCGATTTCAGTGATTTCACTTGGGTGTTTGATTTTCTTAGTCCAAGAAAGGTCAGAGATGTGAACCAATCCTTCTACGCCTTCTTCGATTTCAACAAATGCGCCGAAGTTAGTGAAGTTGCGAACAATTGCTTTATGAGTGCTTCCTACAGGATATTTTTCTTCAATATTTTCCCATGGATCTGGTTTCAATTGTTTCACGCCGAGAGACATTTTGCGTTCGTCTCTGTCGAGAGTTAGGATAACAGCTTCCACTTCGTCACCTACTTTCATGAAGTCTTGTGCACTGTGCAAGTGTTGAGTCCAGCTCATTTCTGATACGTGAATCAAACCTTCTACGCCTTGAGAAATTTCAACGAATGCGCCATAGTCTGCCAAAACAACAACTTTACCTTTTACAGTGTCACCCACTTTCAAGTTTGCATCTAATGCATCCCATGGGTGTGGAGTCAATTGTTTCAAGCCAAGAGCGATACGTTTCTTTTCGTTGTCAAAGTCAAGGATAACCACATTAATTTTGTCATCCAATTTAACAACTTCTTCTGGATGTTGGATACGTCCCCAAGAAAGGTCAGTGATATGGATTAATCCGTCAACACCACCAAGGTCAACAAATACACCATAAGAAGTGATGTTTTTAACCACACCTTCGAGTACTTGTCCTTTTTCCAATTTTGAGATGATATCTTTTTTTTGTTGTTCAAGTTCTTCTTCGATAAGAGCTTTGTGAGAAACAACAACGTTTTTGAATTCTGGGTTGATTTTAACTACTTTGAATTCCATAGTTTTGTCAACAAACATATCGTAGTCGCGGATAGGTTTCACGTCGATTTGTGAACCTGGCAAGAACGCTTCGATTCCGAATACGTCTACAATCATACCGCCTTTTGTACGGCATTTTATATAACCTTTGATTACTTCGTTGTTGTCAAGAGCTGCGTTTACACGATCCCAAGAACGGGAAGCGCGTGCTTTTTTGTGTGAAAGAACTAATTGTCCTTTTTTGTTTTCTTGGTTTTCGATGTAGACTTCTACTTCGTCACCTACTTTTAGGTCTGGATTGTATCTGAATTCGTTCATAGATACAACACCATCAGATTTAAAGCCGATGTTAACCACAACTTCGCGTTTGTTCATGGAAGTAACAGTACCAATAACTACGTCTTTGTCATTAATTTTGCTCAATGTGTTGTCGTAGCTTTCTGTGAGCTGTTGTTTTTGGTCTTTTTGATAGGTTTCCCCTTGTGCGTAGCTGTCCCAATCAAAATCTTCAAGAGGAGCTACATTTTTTAAATTTTCAGTCATTTGTAAATGATTCGATAAATTAAAATTAGTTAGACATTATATTAATTAAAAACGGATGCAAAGATAGATTCTTTTTTTCAATAAACCTTATCTTTGCATCCTATATTTTTGAGAATATGCTAAATATCAATGCTATTCGTCCACTTCATGTGTAGTTAGTAGCATATCATCCTCTATCTTTTTGCGTGTCCCCATACCTGCTATTTGTTCCACCAGTTCAAGCGCGAAATCAAAAACTTTTCCGGGACCGCGTCCTGTTGTGATATTTTCATCCACAACTACTGCTTCATTTATCACTTCCGCACCGAATAATTCTGGTTCGAATCCGGGATATACCGCCGCTTTCTTGCCTTCAAGCAAACGCATGTTTCCTAATATAAAAGGTGCGGCGCAAATCGCACCGATGGTTTTACCGTTTTCTGCAAAATTTTTGATATGCTCTTTCAACGTTTCGTTTTCGTTGAGGTTTTTAGCTCCGGGCATTCCGCCTGGTAATACGATTACCTCAAAGTTATTGAAATCTATTTCTTTTATGGTTTTGTCTGCACTCACTTTCACATTGTGAGCGCCTGTAACTTCCAAAGTATCTGTGATGGAAACCGTGGTTACATCTATTTCTGCGCGACGCAGGATGTCAATCGCACCTATTGCTTCTATTTCTTCAAAACCTTCTGCTAAGAATACTGCTACTTTTTTCATAATTCTAATTTATAATAGGATAAAGTGTTGTGTGAAAAAGGAAAATCCTTCGTGAATATCAATTTAGATTGAATCGATAAGTGATGGTCCCTTTTTGGTTATTCGAAGAACTGATAGCGTTGAACTTTGTGCTTCTTGCGGCACGCAACGCTTCATTTCTTAATGCGGGGCTCGGTGTATTTGTTCCGCGACCGATACCAGCTTGAATAACATTGCCATTGGGATCAACTGTAATATTAACAACTACTGTCCCATAATCGTTCACAGTATAGAGCGGTTGCGCCAATCCTCCCGAACCAACGCTTCGTCCACCTAAGTCATAAGAGCCGATACCGCCAACGCCTTTTTTTGCTCCAGTTTTAGAGTTTCCTGTTGATACGCCTTGTGTGCCTGCACCTTCTGTTGTTCCTCTACTGCCGGAATTGTTTTTTCCAAATAGTCCGGACATTTGTTCACGGATTCTTTCTGCTTCTCTTTCTCTTTTGTTTTCTGTCGTTTTTGTAGCAGTTTTACTTGTATTGGTGGTATTGGTTTTCTTTTCAGTTGGTTTTACCGATAAAGATGGTTGTGTATTTTGAGTAATAACATTCTTATCTATCTGCGTATTGGGAGTCGGTTGTGCGCTCGGTTCAATAAGTTCAGTTGGATTCATCGCCGCTTCTTCATTGCCTCCGGCATCTTCCATATTCCCAAACATCACTGGAATTCCCTCCAATCCTTGTGAGGGTGCGGGTAGTGTGAAACGGGAAAAAATAAGAATAAGCAGAAGCAATATGCCGAAAGTTATTGTTCCTACGATGCCTGTTATTTTTTCACGTGATAGAGTCATTAATTAGTTTTATTTAGGGCGTGTCATCAAAACTAGTTTGTAGTGATTTTGATTGGCAATATCCAGTACTTTAACAATCTCGCGATATGGAACTTCTTCATCGGCATACAATGCTACATATAATTCTGGATTGCTTGCGTAAACCGATTGTAGAAATGGGGTGATATCTTCAAACCTAACAGGACTTTCCGTTTCACCAGCATTTGCAACGTAATAGGTGAGATTTTTGTCTATAGTTATGCGGGTAATTGGTTTTGTCTGCGCTTGTTGTTGTGCTTGTGGCAGCAATACCTTAATTGCATTTGGCACGACGATAGTTGAGGTAATCATGAAAAAGATTAACAGCAAAAATATCACGTCAGTCATAGATGCCATACTAAAGTTTGGTTCTATATTGAATCGTTGTTTTAAAGCCATTTTTCTTTTAGTTATATTGTTTTTTTATAAATTTTTATTCAGTCGGTTCATTCAGAATGTCCATGAATTCCATGATATTCATTTCCATTTTTGTTACTATTCCTTTGATTCTTGTAGTGAGATAGTTATAGGCGAATAGAGTGATAATACCAACAATCAAACCTCCAACAGTAGTAATTAAAGCTTCATATATACCTGTGGAAAGGATTCCTACATTTACATTTGCTCCAGCATTTGCCATACTCATGAAAGCTTTTACCATACCGGTGACTGTTCCTAAGAAACCAATCATTGGCGCTCCTGCGACAGTAGTTGCCAGAATGGGAAGACCTTTTTCGAGTTTTGCAATTTCGATATTTCCAGCATTTTCAATTGCTTCACTGATTTCTTTTTGAGGACGGCCTAGTCGAGTAATACCTTTCTCAACCATTCGAGCCGTTGGAGAATTTGTTTGCTTGCATAAAGTGAGAGCGGAATTTATTTTACCTTCAAGGATATAATCTTTTATCCTATTCATAAAAGATCCGTCTTGCTGCCCTGCCTTGCGGATTATCATGATTCTTTCTATCAAGACATATACGGATAAAAGCAGCAAAATGAGGAGGACAATCATTATCCATCCACCTTTTATGGCCAAATCCAATGCATTTGTAGCTTGCGCTTGTGGCATTACTGCTTCTGCAGTGTTTTGTAAATTTTGAAGGGTATCTATCACTCCCGGAACTTGTAAAAAAAACATATCTCTATGGTTTATTTTGTAATTTGTTGAAAACTCGTTATGCCAAAGTTACCAACAAAAATCTATTATTCTTGACTATCAACTGTTGTTAAACAATTTTTATAAGCTTTTATAGTATTTTCCAATCCCATATACAGCGCGTCGCTGATTAAGGCATGACCAATGGAAACTTCCTTAAGCCAGGGAATATTTGTATAAAAGTATTTCAGATTGTCTAAGTTTAAATCGTGACCTGCATTGACTCCTAATCCGAGTTTTCTGGCAAGTTCGGCTGCAGAAATATATTCTGAAATGGCTGCTTCAGGATTTTTTGAATAGTTTTCTGCAAAGGGACCAGTGTAAAGTTCTATACGGTCTGCACCAATTTCGGCAGCACCCTGCACAAATTCCAAAACTGGATTTACAAAAATAGAAGTGCGAACGCCAATATCTTTAAATTCGTAGATAATATCAGTAAGCAGGCTTTTGTTGATAATAGTATTCCATCCGGTGTTGGAGGTCAAAACGTCTTCCGCGTCTGGAACCAGGGTAACCTGCGTCGGACGAATTCTTTTGATGAGCGTTATAAATTCTTTTGTAGGATTGCCCTCAATGTTAAATTCGGTATATATTTTTGATTGCAGGTCGAATACATCTTTTTGACGAATATGTCTTTCGTCGGGACGTGGATGAACCGTAATTCCGTCAGCACCAAAACGCTGACAGTCTTGAGCAACTTTCGTAACATCAGGCAAATTGCCTCCGCGCGAATTTCGAAGCGTCGCTATTTTATTGATATTTACACTTAACTTTGTCATGATTACTTTGTAATCTTAGTGAAAGATGATTTTTTATTAGCATTAGAATCGATGATTTTATCAAAAAAGTCAAATATCAATGATTTTTGTATATAAAAATTATCATCTTTGTAATTAGAATACAAATGTAATATGAATTAACGGGTTTGAGCTTATGTATGTGAAAGAAATTATAGAAAAACAACTTGAAAAGTTATCAACATCCATCAAGGTGGACCAGCTTTTGAGTTTTTCTGCTGCGGAAAATTCACTCGTTATATTGGAAATTCCACTTATAGATTACACACTCACCGATATTTCCCGTATCGTAGAATCTAATCACGCACAGATAATGAGTTTTCATGTAATTCCGTTGGACGATGGACGCACCATCTGGACAGTTCTGAAATTGAATGTGGGTGACCCAATAAACATTCTCAGAGGTTTTGAGCGTTTTAACTACAAAGTTGTATCAGCTGAGTCCAAAACCGAAGAAATTGGAGATGATTACTCCGAAAGATTACAGGAATTTTTGCGGTATTTAGAAATATAAAAGATTATAATTAATATGAATATAGGAATCTGGTTTAGCGATTTT
Organism: Dysgonamonadaceae bacterium; assembly: GCA_032068765.1. Taxonomy (GTDB): domain Bacteria; phylum Bacteroidota; class Bacteroidia; order Bacteroidales; family Dysgonomonadaceae; genus DAMBHY01. The sequence goes on from DAMBHY010000002.1 coordinate 57,739, forward strand.
TTACCCAAAAACAGTGTATTGGAAACGTCCCTTCTCCATGTGTGTGATGTGCTGAAAAAGAAAGATATCTCCATTTATTTTCCTGAATTTTCTTACGCGCAATTGACTGCAAAAACTAAAGAAGCTATTCATCATGTATGCATACTTTTTGATGTACTTCCTCCATTGGATATGATGCTTAGTATTGGTGGTGACGGCACTTTCCTGAGAACAGCATCGTATGTGGGCAGAAGCGGAATTCCTATTATTGGTATCAATACCGGTCGTCTTGGATTTCTCGCGGATATAAGTTTGAACGAATTGGAAAACACGTTTGATCTATTGATCGATAATCGATATGATGTGGAAGAGCGCACGTTGTTATCTGTTTACTCGAAAAAAGAAATCGAATTCGAAAATGTAGGAGTGGCACTGAATGAAGTGGCTGTGATGAAGCAGGATACTTCTTCTATGATTTCCGTTCATGCTTATATCAACAATGAATATCTTACATCCTATCAGGCAGACGGTATTTTGGTTTCTACTTCGACGGGTTCCACGGCATATTCATTGAGTATTGGAGGTCCTATTTTGGTGCCAGACACCCCCAACTTTATTTTGGGAGCAATTGCTCCGCACAGTCTAACCACGCGTCCGTTGATAATTCCGGATACAAGTCTTATAACCTTGAAAGTCGAAAGCCGAAGTCACAACTATTTGGTTTCCATTGACGGTAATTCACAGATATTTTCTGAAAAAGTGGAACTCCATATCAGAAAAGCGGATTTTACTACGAAAGTAATAAAGCCACATGATCATACCTTCTTCAAAACTTTGAGAGAAAAACTAATGTGGGGGATGGATGTGAGAAAGTAGATTAGTTTGAGATTCGTTTCATATATTTTTCGCACATCTGTTCATGTTTTCTGCGAACATAGAATTGAACGATTTTTAATACGATGATTTCCCAGATGAAATAAACCCACAATATATTGGTTAAAACACAAATAAACATAACAATGGAGCGTCCGTTGAACGTGAGCATGTCGATTATGGGCATCAACTTGCGACTGTCTTTGCGGAAATCTTCACGGAGCGAATCTGGAATGTCTCTACCATATTTTTCTCTAATCAATCTTAATAATGCCTGAAGTTTTGGCGTTTCATTTTCTTGATTTTTGGTGTAAAAAATATAAAAGTAAGAGAAGAACTTGCTGATTCCTTTAGGCATTGCTTCGTAGCGTGCACGAACTTCCGTGCTGTTTTCAAATTCTTTTCCTTTGTCTTCGCTTATAAAAAAGAGATGCAACGTCTTGTAATAATCCGTCAGAGCCGCTTGGTTAATATGCGAGATTGCGGAGATTACAATAACAATAGTAAAAAGCCATGTGTTGAACTGAATATTGAGGCGGTATGCGAATGCCAAATAAATGCATGCAAACCAAATGTCGCCGGCAAATCCGTCGAGTATACGTCCAATTTCTGATTTTATTCCTGTAAGTCGTGCTAATTGTCCGTCCACACAATCTAAGATATTCGCACATATGAGTGCCAAAATTCCTAAAAGTGCAAAAGTGATAGAGTAGGGATAATGAAAAAAGAATCCGCCCAAAACGCCGAAGAAAATAGAAATTATAGTGATGGTGTTAGGGGTGATTCCTGTATTTCTTAGTGCATTGGCAATTAGAAAACCGAGAGGACGATAAATCTTTCGATCGATATAGTTTTCTGTTTCAATAGATTTTAGAGACGCCTCAAATTCCTTTTGTTCCATACCTTAAAATGATAAATTATTTATAGCAATATCCTCCGCTGAGAGTCACTATTTCTCCATTAAAATATTTGTTGTGAAAAATAAACTTGTACACTTCGCCCACCTCCTTTGCGGAACAAAAACGATGCATCGAAAGTTTGTTTTCAATATTCTTACGAATATCTGCTGGTTTATTTTTTTGCCATTCAGTATCTACAAATCCCGGAGCCACAGCGTTCACCCTTATTTCGTACGGTTCAAGAAATTTAACGAGATTTTCTACCAAAGAATGAATTCCAGATTTCGTTACACCATAAGCCAAAGACATAGCATGTGGATAAATACCCATGAGTGAACCTGTGAAAATGATGCACGCACCTTTTTGTAAATTTGGCAAAATATTTTGAATGAAAAATACAGGGAAGTGGATGTTGGAGTTGAAAATTTTCATCCATTCGTCGATTTTCATTTTTTCGAACGTAGATCGATAAGTGAGTCCGGCATTAAAGATGATTCCAGAAAGTTGGATGCTGTTTTCTATGATATAATTATTCAACTTATCTATATAAGTGAGGTCTGAGATATCCAATTGAAATAATTCGATCTCAACATGTGATGTTTTTAGAATCGTATTTTTTGCATCCTCTGCCACATCAGCATCGGAATGGTAGGTCAAAATAAGATTATAACCATCACTTGCCAGTTCCTGGGCGGCAGCGAATCCAATTCCTTTAGTACCTCCGGTGATAAGTATAGCGTTATTCATTATTTAATTTGCTGATATCAGGTTTTATCTGGCGTTCTTCCATTAACTTATCATTGTATTTATCGTGAATGGTCTTCTTGATATTCGAAGAAGAAACTCCAATTCCGTAAGGAAAATAAAAAACCTGAATACCCAAATCCTTCAGATAATCGTATCTACCATACCAGTCATCACCCACTACAAAGGCGTCGATATTGAGTTTTTTCACAATTTCCGTGTGATCGAGAGTATGCTGAGGGATGACAATATCGGGAGTTTTCAGGGCTTCAATAATCTGTAATCTTTCCTGAAATGGAATTATAGGTCGGTCTTTGTATGACATAACCAGCTCGTCGGTGCTTACACCGACAATTAAAATATCCGCCAAACTGCGTGCATAATTAATCATCCGAAGATGATTATAATGAAACATATCAAATGTTCCTGAAGTATAAACGATTGTTTTATCTTTAAACATGACAGTTTGTTTTTATACCGAATTGTTTTAAAGTTGTGACAAAATTATATATTTATTTGATATATAAGCATTCACAACGGTGATAATAACGAATTCCTGTATTAATTATTACGAAAAAGAACTGTCCAAAATGAAATGAACAGTTCCTCTTATGATAATCAAAATCAACTTAATATAAAAATCCCAACATAATACCTGCGGCAATAGCAGAACCAATAACACCGGCTACGTTTGGTCCCATTGCATGCATCAAAAGATAGTTGCTAGGGTCATATTCCAAACCTACAATTTGAGATACGCGTGCAGAGTCGGGAACGGCAGATACTCCTGCATTACCGATTAACGGATTAATTTTCTTACCTTCTGGTAAGAATAAGTTCAAAATTTTAACAAATAAAATACCTGCTATAGTTGCAATTATAAAGGATAATGCGCCTAATATGAATACTTTCACAGATTCTGGTCGCAGGAAAGTTGTAGCTTGGGTAGAAGCTCCTACTGTTAGCCCTAGCAAAATCGTTACAACGTCGATCATTGGACCGCTGGCTGTTGCTGCCAAACGCTTGGTAACTCCTGATTCTTTAAGTAAGTTACCAAAAAATAGCATTCCCAGCAAAGGTAAGCCTGACGGTACTAAGAAGGCCGTAAGTAAAAGTCCAACAATAGGGAAAAGTACTTTTTCCGTTTGTGAAACAACGCGAGGAGATTTCATTCTAATCACTCTTTCCTTTTTGGTTGTCAGCAACCTCATGAAAGGTGGTTGAATAATAGGAACCAAAGCCATATAAGAATATGCAGAAATTGCAATTGCTCCCATTAATTCAGGCGCCAGCTTAGATGATAGGAAGATAGCGGTAGGACCATCTGCACCACCGATAATACCTATAGCTCCTGCTTGATTAGGTTCGAAACCCAATTGTAATGCTAAAATATACGCACCAAAGATACCGAATTGGCACGCACCTCCAATAAGCAATAACTTCGGATTAGCAATAAGTGATGAAAAGTCAGTCATTGCTCCAATTCCTAGAAATATAAGTGGGGGATACCAGCCTTTTACAACTCCTTGATATAATATATTAAGTACAGAGCCTTCTTCGTAAATTCCGATTTGAAGATTGGCTACTTCATTAAATGGAATATTACCTATTAAGATACCAAAGCCAATGGGTACCAATAACAATGGTTCAAATTCATGTTTTACGGCTAACCATATAAAGAATAGGCCAACTGCAATCATTGTAAAATGACCACCAGTGCCATTGGCAAATCCGGTATATCCCCAAAATTGTTGTAGATTTTCTCCTATAGATAATAATGTGTTCATACTTATTGTCTTTATTCGATTACTATAAGCTGCGTCCCTTCTAAAATACTCTCGCCCTGTCTTACAGATATTTCTGTAACTTTTCCGTCTTCACTTGCTAATATATTATTTTCCATTTTCATAGCTTCTAAAATCATCAAGGTTTGGCCTTTTTTTACAGTATCTCCTATGTTGCATCTTATTTCCAAAATTATACCGGGTAAAGGCGACTTGATTATATTTTTGCCAGTTGACGATGCTGTTCTAGTTACTGGTTTAGTTTCTATCGATGAAGGGGTAGGAGCAGGTGCCTTTGGAGTATGTAAACGACTAATTCCGCTTAACTCATTACTCTTTTTTTCCAACTCAACAACACACGCAGTGCCGTTAACTTCCATTTCTATTATATTATTATCGATATTTAAAACCTTTACAGAATAAGGATTGCCATTTATTTTATATTTAAATTCTTTCATGTGATTAATATTTGAAACTTTATTTACTAGGAAGTCTTCTTAAGGTTTGGAATTTTGAACTCCAAGGAGAATAATGCCTTTGCATATCTTGGAAAGTTAAAACCTGATGTTCTTTATCATGAACTTCTTTTTCCAATTCGTATATTGCTGCGGATATGGCTGCTAACATATCATAAGACAAGTCGTCGTCTGAAGAAATGCTTTTTATCACATTCTTGTTAGATACTTCTTCTTTAGTGGTGTTTTTATCTGTTTTGGTTTGTGATAATTTTCTCATATAATTTCCAAGACTACGGAAAAACAGATATAAACCTATCAATCCTGAAAATACTACAAGCATCGATGTCAAAGTCATCGTTAGCCCGTCTGCATCTGTCGCTTTAAGTGCTACTAATTTAGGATTTTCACCTACAATCTGATTGTTGCTTTTCGGTGTTATTCTTTCTAATGCTTTTGCTAAATCTTTGCCGTCAGGTCCAAATTTCACACCATCTACTGCATATCCATATGTTTGATCAGATTTTAATCCTTGAGGAACTCTCATCTCACCAAGCAAAGTTTTACCGTCGGTACTGTAAAGTGCTATGTAGTTTTCTTTTGTGGGATCAAATACAAAATTTGTATGAAAAGTACCTCTAAAAGGCTCGTTGTCGGCATAAAAAATCACTTGTTGATAAGGCTTAACTAGTGTTAAAACGTCACCACGAGGTATAGTGTATTTTTTAGGATAATTTGGATCATCTGTTAGGAAACAACCTGCTAAATTTTGCGTTTTGGCGGTATTGTTAAATATTTCAATCCAAGCGTTGCGTGCTCCAAATTCATCAATGTTGCTATTTTGGTTGCTAATCATCACTTCGTTAATAACCCATCCTTGGTTATCACGATTATGATTGTTGCAACCTGTAAATAGCAACATTGAAAAAAAAGCAAGCACTGCTAATTTACTTAACTGTGTCATGCTTTTTGAATTTTATAATGGTAAATTATCGTGCTTTTTAGCAGGATTCATTAACTTTTTAGTCTGCAATTGTTGTAAAGCGCGTATAATGCGGAAACGAGTATTACGTGGTTCGATAACATCGTCAATATAACCATAACGTGCTGCATTATAAGGATTAGCGAACAATTTATTATATTCGGCTTTCTTATCAGCCAATACTTCTTTTACGTTTTCGCCTGCTTCTTTTATTTCTTTTGAATAAAGAACTTCAGCAGCTCCGTCTGCACCCATTACAGCAATCTCAGCACTTGGCCATGCGTAGTTAATATCGCCGCGAAGTTGTTTACAGCTCATAACAATATGTGCACCACCATAAGATTTGCGTAATGTAACAGTCACTTTAGGTACAGTAGCTTCGCCATATGCGTAAAGCAATTTAGCCCCGTGAGTGATTACTCCGCCGTATTCCTGACCTGTACCAGGTAAGAAGCCAGGTACGTCAACCAATGTTACCAATGGGATATTGAATGCGTCGCAGAAACGTACAAAACGAGCAGCTTTGCGAGAAGCGTTGATATCTAATACACCTGCAAGGAATTTAGGTTGATTTGCAACGATACCGACAGATTGACCGTTGAAACGAGCGAAACCTACAATGATATTTTTCGCATAATCGCTGTGAACTTCTAAGAATTCGCCCTTATCAATGATAGCACCAATTACTTCATACATGTTGTATGGTCTGTTGGCTGAATCAGGGATAATTTCGTTCAAAGCATCTTCTGCGCGGTCGATAGGATCATCATTCTTAACCATAGGAACTTCTTCCATATTGTTTTGGGGTAAGAATCCCATCAATTTACGGATAAGTTGTAATCCTTCTTCTTCTGTTTTAACTGCAAATTGAGAAACGCCTGATTTTGCAGCGTGTACTGACGCGCCACCCAATTGTTCTTGAGTTACATCTTCTCCGGTTACGGTTTTTACAACTTTAGGTCCAGTTAAGAACATATACGAAGTGCCTTGTGTCATCAATACAAAGTCAGTCAATGCCGGAGAATAAACTGCTCCACCTGCACAAGGACCAAAAATTCCTGAAATTTGAGGAACAACACCTGAAGCAAGAATGTTGCGTTGGAAAATTTCAGCGTAACCTGCCAATGCGTTAATACCTTCTTGGATACGAGCTCCACCTGAATCGTTGATGCCAATAATTGGAGCACCCATTTTCATAGCCTGATCCATTACTTTGCATATCTTTTGAGCCATCATTTCTGAAAGAGAACCTCCAAAAACGGTGAAATCTTGTGCGAATACATAAACTAAACGACCTTCGATAGTTCCATAGCCTGTTACGACACCGTCACCAAGGAATTTGGTTTTTTCCATGCCGAAGTTTGTAGAACGGTGTTCTACAAACATGTCGAATTCTTCGAAACTACCTTCATCCAAAAGCATCGCGATACGTTCGCGAGCTGTAAATTTTCCTTTTTCGTGTTGAGAAGCTATACGTTTCTCACCACCTCCTAAACGAGCTTTCTCTCGTAACTCTATAAGCTCTTTTACTTTCTCGAGTTGATTACTCATAATTTATTTAATTTTAACTTTTTTATTTTTATAGTTCAGGATGTTCGCAAAATTCTGTCAAAACACTACCTGTTGATTTTGGATGTAAAAAGGCAATATTCAAACCTTCAGCTCCTTTGCGAGGTTGAGCATCGATAAGTCTTACGCCTTTTCCTTCAGCTTCTTGTAATACAGTTGAAAGACCTTTAGTTGCGTAAGCAATATGATGGATACCTTCACCTTTTTTTTCAATAAATTTTGCGATTGTGCTTTCTTCACTTGTTGGTTCCAGAAGTTCAATTTTTGTTTGACCAACTTTGAAAAATGCAGTTTTTACTTTTTGATCTTCTACAGTTTCAATATTGTAGCATTTAAGACCTAAAATACCTTCATAATAAGGAAGTTGTTCTTCAATACTTTTTACGGCAATGCCGATGTGCTCAATGTGGGTAATTTCCATATGATCTTTAAATTTATAATTATTAAATAACTGAGTGCAAAGTTACTGAAAATATAAATTGTAAATACCAATTTATATAGATGAAATGCGTAATACTTCAAGGAGTTCTTCGCTTATTTCTCTCTCTCTTTTAATTGCTTTTTGGAATGGAATGTAATCTATTTCGTTTTGCTTGATGCCTATCATCACATTTCGCTGGTCTTCAAGTAATGCCTGAATGGCTGCTACTCCCATTCTGCTTGCAAGAATGCGGTCTTGAGCCGTTGGAGAGCCGCCTCTTTGTAAGTGTCCTAGAATGGAAACGCGTACCTCATATTGTGGATAATCTTTTTTAACTCTTTCGGCTATTTGTAGAGCTCCGCCCGTCACTTCACTTTCAGTAACGAGTACAAGACTGCTGTTTTTGGATTTACGAAATCCTTGTTCTATAAGGTCGCCAATCTGGTCTTCTTCAATACTTTTTTCGGGAATGATAGCGGCTTCAGCTCCTGATGCGATTGCGCTGTTCAGCGCAAGGAATCCACAATTTCGCCCCATGACTTCGATAAAGAAAAGACGTTCGTGCGAAGTTGCAGTATCGCGAATTTTATCCACCGCCTGCATGATAGTGTTCAGAGCAGTATCGTAACCGATGGTAACATCCGTTCCAAAAAGGTCGTTATCAATTGTCCCAGGCAAGCCGATGATGGGAATATCGTATTCTTTGGCGAAAATACTTGCACCGGTTAGTGAACCATCTCCACCAATGACCACAAGCGCATCTATTTCTTCGCTTACCATATTGTCGTATGCGATCCTCCTTCCTTCTGGAGTCATAAACTGCATTGAACGGGCCGTTTTAAGAATCGTTCCTCCCTGTTGAATAATGTTGCTTACGCTATTTGTCTGAAACTCTACGATCTCGCGTTCAATGAGTCCTCTGTATCCGTGGAAAATTCCTTTTACACGAAGTCCGTTAGATATTGCTGCGCGAGTGACTGCGCGAATAGCTGCGTTCATACCCGGAGAATCTCCTCCTGAAGTTAGAATTCCGACGCATTTAATATTTGAAGGCATGATTTTTTATTTTTAATAAATTGATACTTAGTAAGTATAATTTTCAAGTGCTACAAATTTACACTTTTCAAATGGTATAGACAATAAAAAAGCTGCTTTTTAAAAAGCAGCTTTTTCTATCTCGATGTTCGGTTTGTGTTTGTTAATTAATTCCGCTATTGCTTCCATCTGCCACATGGGCGTGGATGTAGCACCACAAATACCAATGGTGGAATCGTCTTTTATAAGCGAAATATCCACTTGTTCGGGAGAAGCTATGAAGTAGGAATTTGGATTAATCTTTTTGCATTCTGCAAAAAGAACTTTTCCGTTTGAACTCTTTTCTCCAGCAATGAAAAAGACAATATCATGATTTGCAGCAAACTCTTTCATATTTGGAACGCGATTGGACACTTGACGACAAATAGTGTCAAACATCTCAAAATGCGCCCCATTTTTCATTTTCGATTTTATCAGTTCTCCAATTTCCATGAAACCGTCAAGTGGTTTTGTGGTTTGTGAGAAGAGGCTGATATTTTTGGAAAAATCCAAAGATTCAATATCCTCTTTTTTCTCGATAACAATGGCTGTTTCATTTGTTTGTCCCAGCAGTCCATTTACTTCTGCATGATTTTTCTTTCCATAAATGACAATCTGAGCATCATCCGAAGTTTTCTGATTATACTTACTTTTGATTCTTTTTTGAAGACCTAAAACCACAGGACATGAAGCATCAATTATTTCAATATTGTTTTGCTTAGCAATTTCATAAGTACTTGGTGGTTCTCCATGTGCTCGGAGCAGAACTTTCACGTTTCTGAGCTTTTTTAAGTCATCGTGATTAATGGTGATTAACCCCATTTGGGTAAGTCTTTCGACCTCCAAAGCGTTGTGCACAATATCGCCAAGACAATAGAGTGTTCCGCCTTTTTCCAGTTCTTCTTCTGCCTTGCTAATAGCTTTTGCTACCCCGAAACAGCAGCCGGATTTTTTATCAATTTCAATTTTACCCATTTTGTTGTGTGATTTTGTTAAAATGTTGTATTGCCCATTGCAGCTGGTCTTCAACAGATAATTGAGAATTATCCAGTTCTATTGCATCTTCAGCTTTTCTTAGTGGGCTTTCTTTTCGATTTGAGTCTCGTTCGTCACGTTCAGTAAGATTGTTAAGAACTTCCTCAAAAACAGGATTTTCTCCTTTATTCTTTAATTCTTCAAAACGGCGTGTAGCTCTAACAATTGGAGAAGCGTTAAGAAAGATTTTGAGTTCAGCATCTGGAAAGACAACCGTTCCGATATCACGACCATCCATGATTACGCCTTTTTCTTTTCCCATTTCTTTTTGCTGCTTTACCAACGCACGTCTTACAAAAGCCAATGTGCTTATTCGGCTGGCAGCATTGGCAACTTCCAATGAGCGGATTAGATGTTCTACATTTTCGCCGTTGAGATATGTATCTTGTTTACCTTCAGAGTTTTTTTTGAAGTCAATTTGTATTTCATCAATATGTCTTTCGATTTCAGGTTCATTTATTTCATTATCGTCCAACCATCCGTTTTGTTTTGCAAAAAGTCCGGCTGCGCGATACATTGCGCCGCTGTCGATGTATTTATAATTCAATTCTTTGGCTAACCCTTTTGCTAAAGTGCTTTTGCCACATGACGAAAATCCGTCAACCGCAATGTTTATTTTGTTCATAAAACCAATCTTTAAAAATTTATTCTTACAAAAGCTCCGTAATTCTCATTCCTGAAAACTTGTGGTGCGTAAAAATCAAGATGATATCCAGCTCCAAGTACGAATTTTTTTACCATGACTCCTGCTCTTAGATAGTAATAACTTCTGTCGTGAGCATCATTGGTAAAATCATAATTATACATAGCTTTTCCGTTGAAGAACAATCTTATATTATTTCCGACAAGCGGTTTAAATTCAATATTTCCAACAATACCGCTGTAAAAATGAGGCGCAACTCCTATGGATGGAGAAACCATAATAAACCATGTAGGGTTCGCATAATTTCCGGATATTGAAAAGTTTGGAACAAGTCCTTTTAAAAAGTGGTATTGAATACCTGCAGACAATGCTATATTTTTTGTCAACAGATAATCAATATTGTTATTTGTAACGGATTCGAGCGCTCCCTTATTATTGTCCCAATAGGAAATAGAAGAGTGACCGAAACGGTATCGCCACTTTTCTGCAAATTGTTTAGAAGCAGATACGTCTAAAGCGCTTCTTTTTCCTATGAGTGTTTCTAAACCAATTTTTGCCGGATAATTTTCTTGTGCTGATCCTGCAATGCTAAGCACCATGAATAAAGTTAGTAGTGATTTTTTCATCTTTGTATTTTTTTGCAAAGATAATACTAATCACATTTCACACATACTACAATTGTACAATCACAAATATGTCTGAGTTTCTTAAATACTATATCTACATTCAAAACCGTTTGGAATATATATAACCACGGGCATTTTGTCGTTAAAATCAATCATCTTAGTTTCGCCGTTAATGGATATTGATTCCAAAATATTATCCGGACATCCCTTGTGGGTAGATAATATTATATTCTTGAATGTGCATGTGCAAGCAGTAGAAAAAACCAACAAAAGTATGTTCAAGTCATGTTAAAGTTTTTATTAATGAAACGTAGATTTCCCTATAAAGTTTAAAGCGAAAGCAACTCACTTTTATTTTATTGCTTAAAATGGTAATTTTGCCGATAAATTATTTTTTATGAAAAATATTCATGATTATGAGATAATGGCACCCGTTGGTTCGTACGAATCTTTAACGGCAGCCATTCAGGGAGGCGCGGACTCTATTTACTTCGGTATAGAGGGGTTAAATATGCGCTCCAAATCTTCAAACAATTTTACGATAGACGACTTACACAAAATAGCAGAGATATGTCACGAAAATGGGTTGAAAAGTTATCTCACGGTAAATACTATTATTTATGAGAATGATTTATCGCTGATGCGTCAGATTATTGATGCCGCCAAGGAGGCAAAACTTTCGGCAATTATAGCTGCAGATGTGGCAGCAATGATGTATGCGCGAAGTATCGGAGTGGAGGTGCATTTGTCCACTCAACTCAATATTACCAATGCTGAATCTTTAAAATTTTACGCACAGTTCGCCGATGTGGTGGTGCTGGCTCGTGAACTCACGCTCGAACAAGTCACTTCCATATATAAAGAAATCATTACTCAAAACATTACCGGACCTTCGGGCAATCTCATCCGCATTGAGATGTTCGCTCACGGTGCGTTGTGCATGGCGGTGTCGGGAAAGTGCTATCTGAGTCTGCACGAAAAGAATCTTTCTGCAAACAGAGGCGCATGTAACCAAATCTGTCGCCGCGCATATACCGTTAAAGACAGGGATAACCAAATCGATCTGGACATCGAAAACGAATACATTATGTCTCCAAAAGATTTGAAAACTATCCATTTTATGAATAAGATGCTCGACGCGGGAGTTAGGGTTTTCAAACTGGAAGGACGCGCCAGAGGTCCCGAATATGTGCGTATTGTGACGGAATGCTACAAAAGCGCGATTATAGCATATTGTAACGACGACTATACCGAAGATAAAATTAATGAATGGAACGACAGATTGTCCACCGTTTTTAATCGCGGATTTTGGGATGGATATTATCTTGGACAAAGATTGGGTGAATGGACGCATCAATACGGTTCGGGAGCTACCAAAAGAAAAGTGTATGTTGGCAAAGCCGTGAAATATTTCGGAAATCTTGGGGTTACGGAGTTTTTGGTAGAAACGCAGGGAATCTCCGAAGGCGAAGAATTGTTGATTACTGGACCAACCACCGGAGCAGTGTTTCTCACTGCTGATGATATGCGCGTAGACCTTAAAACTGTTTCAGAAGTCCAAAAAGGTGAAAGCTTCTCAATCAAAACTCCGGAAAAAATCAGACCCAACGATCAGCTCTATAAAATGGTTGAAGCTAAAAGAATAGGAACAGCTCACGAAAGGTAGCATGTTGAGGTTTCAATAGACTTTGTATGCTTCCGAAGAGTTTTATAATGCTTTCAAATCTCTTTTAGGTACTTTCAATACATTTTTCGAAGTTATCGAAGCTTTTACTGATGCGTTCAAAATGCTTTCCGATATAATCGAAATACTCTCCACTATCTTAGTTAGCATTTCTGTAATGACAGTTGACGTTTTGTATACTTTACTTAAGTATAGTGTTGAACTTGAGTCCTTCTAAGCTTTAGTTGAGTATTTGTCTGGTTTAGTTTGACATTTCCATGTGATATTTCATCAAATGTAAGAAAACATTCGCTGATTATTCAAACCTAATGGACTTCGCAGGAGTAATTTTAGATACGAGGAATGATGGTCCAACCATCATTAGGATGGAAATAATCAAGGTTCCGACATTTAGCAGAATGATATACCAGATATTCATATCTATTGGTACGGAGGAAAGGTAATATACTGATGGATTGAGGCGGATGATATGAAAATATTTTTGAAGTAGACAAAATGCCAACGCAACAGCGTTTCCCCAAAACATTCCCTGAATAATAAGGTGAGAAGACAGGTACAAGAATATTTTTTGTATGCTCATATCTGATGTTCCTAATGCTTTGAGAATTCCAATCATATTTGTTCGTTCCAAAATGATTATGAGAATTCCGGAAATTATGGTGACGCCCGAAACAGCAATCATCAAAATAATGATTATCCACACATTCATATCCAGCAAATCCAGCCAGTTGAATATTATAGGATTTATGCTTTTGACCGACCGGGAATAGTATGAATTACCTAGTCTATCTTTCATGTTGGAGAGTTGGAAAAATACGCGTTGCGAAACTTGATCGAGTTTTTCAAAATCTTTGATGTAAACTTCTATACCGCTCACCATATCATCTTCCCAGTGGTTGAGACGAGTAAGAATTTTCTTGTCGGTAATGATGAAAACCTTGTCATATTCTTCAAAATTGGAAGAATAAATTCCTACAATCTTGAATTTGCGTACTCTCACAGGATTATCGATAAAATAAGTGTGAAATGAATCACCTAACTTGAAGTGGAGTTTGTTGGCAATGGATTTGGAAATAAGTGCGGGATAGCTGCCATCAGGAATTTCAACGTCTTTCAAAGTGTTTCCTTCAACAAGATTGTCTGAAAAAAATTTCCAGTCATAATCATCAGAAACACCTTTTAATACAATTCCCTGAAAGTCATCTTTTGTTTTAATGATACCCGGTTTAGTGATGAAAGACTGTACGTGGGAAATATCATCATTTGAAGTCAACTTGTTTCTTAACTCAGTAGAGAAAGCGATAGGTTGATGTTCGTATGAATTGTTGACTTCCAAACTAGTAACCTGAATATGCGAAATAAATCCGATGATTTTTTCACGAACTTCTTTTTTGAATCCTATGACAATGCATACCGAAATTATCATCACCGCCAGTCCAAGTGCAATGCCGATAATCGCAATTTTTATGGCAGGCGAAGATACTCTTTTGGAGTTTTCTTTATCCCCTTTGTATATCCTTCTTGCTATAAAAAATTCAGTATTCATTCCTATATTATTTCATGAAAAATGAGAAGTTTACACTGCCATAACGACGGGTTTCCGTGAAGTTTTCATGACTATAAAAATCGAAATTTTTGGAATGTTCCAAAACAAACAATCCGTCTTCCTTCAACAGATCTTTCTCGAAAATGATTTGAGGAAGCGTATCAATATGGTCTAAGTCGTAAGGCGGATCAGCAAATATAAAATCGAAATTTTCTCGCGTAGCGTGCAGATATTTAAAAACATCCGTTTTAATTGTATTCAATTCGCTTGCCTGCAACTGTGCTTTTGCTTTCACTATGAAGTTGTAATGAACATCATTGTTTTCGATGCTGGTCACTCTTTGGCAACCTCTAGAAACCAACTCAAAAGCGATACTCCCTGTGCCGGAAAACAAATCGAGTGCTGTTGTCTCTTCCCAATCTAGTCTGTTGTTAAGAACATTAAACAGATTTTCTTTAGCGAAATCCGTTGTGGGTCGTGCTTTGAAGTTTGGAGGAACCTGAATTCTTCTAGATTTGTATTTGCCGCTGATTATTCGCATAATAATAGTTTAAATTCTGTAGGAATTTTGTCCTCACTGTCCATTTCCACCTTTGTCTTAATGTCAATGACATGCACATTTTGTATAAGTTGGCGAATAGACTCCATTACGTCCGGATAATGAGTGCAGTTAGGAGTTACGTACAACATATCATTGAGCTGATCAAACTGCAGCTTTTCCCATATCCCTGCAAAATAATAGAGGCAGTCCATCGAGCGAATAATTTTGAATTGATTTGTAGATAGTAGGGCTTCTTTGTCTTTGCAGATTATTGTCAGTATATCATCGTTAATGTCAATATAGCAATTTTTGGTTATTTGCCTCTGAACTTTTCTATTGTAAAAGTTCAAATGATAACCGATACTGTGGCTGAATATCGGATTAATAAGATTTCGTGTAAGGAAATTCTGTAAATCTTTGTTTATTCCGAACAAAATATGCAACTGCAAATCGGGAACAGATTGAGCTAAAACATGCATTGGTTGCAATTTGTGAATATTAAATTTATAATACTCTTCAGCAGACTTCCTTTCAAAGAATTTTTCAGGAATTAAAGTAAACTCCGTATCAGCACAGATAATATTCACTTTATGAAATGAATTTGAAAAGAACGTGTAATCAAAAATCAGCTTCTTGATGCTGTCGATATAAGACAATCTTTTTCCAAGAGGAATTTCTTGAAAGAAAAAAATAGACGGATCCTGCGGTTCGGTTATTATAAAAGAAAATCCACTCGGCGTGAGCCGAATGGATAAATCATATTTTTCTGAAAAAGCAAAATCTATATTTTCGGGTAAAAACATGGGTATTCCGCTTTATTTTATTCGGAATTATTCCCAGTTACCTGCGTTGTTGTTTGCTTCAGTCAATGAACCAACTTTCATTCCAGGGTAGTTTTTGCCTTCAGGTCTGTCTAATACGTATTGAATTCTTTGACCTAATTGTTTTTTATCTAAATCTCCTAAATAATCTGTATATAGAGCTTTAGCTTCAAAGATAGGAACTGAATATCCTGATGGAGTTTTAATGCTTGATGCACCCATTTCAAATTTTTTACCACCTCCGTAAGGGATGTAGCCTAATGAATCTACATTAAAGCTGTTAGCCCTTTTAGCAAATAAAACTTCCATAACCGGAGCAGAGATAGAGTCACGACCAAGTTGTGGACGATTGTTTTCACTATCCCAAAGACCTGCAGCTTTCATTGCAGCAGTATTTCCCGTACGGATAATTGACATTGCTTTTGATTCAGTCATACCTGCTTCCAATTGAGCTTCTGTCAAATCACCATAGCGACTTACTTGCTTCATATTACCAGTTTTGATAAAACTGATAAGTGTGTCAAAACTTCCAGTGAATTTACCTTTTTGGTCTCTATAAGCAACTTGTGCATTACGGATGTCAACCAAACGTGCAATTACTGCTTTATCACGCATTTCTGCAGTTTCTTTAAATTCGATTGGACCTTGAATACTTCTCCAGCAAAGGTACCCTAAGAGTATAATTGCGACAATTAAAATCGCTCTAATTACTACTTTCATGGACTGTTCTTTTTTTTAATTTTTATATTTTAGTTTTTTGATTCTATTATTTAGAATACAAATTTAGAAAAAGAATGATAATTGTACTACATTTACGTGAAAAATAACAGAAAAAAAATGATAAATGCCTTTTTCATTGAAAAAGTTAAAGAAAACTTCCCTTATTTATTTACTTCCGACCAACTTAACGCACTCCACAAAATTGTTGATTTTATGTTTTCCACACAGCCGAATGATGTATTTATTCTAAAAGGTTATGCAGGAACTGGTAAATCTTCGTTGATTGGAAGCTTGGTCAAAACCCTTAGTGCTTATAACCAAAAAACAATTCTTTTAGCTCCCACCGGTCGTGCGGCAAAGGTATTCTCGTCTTACGCTGAAAGTTCTGCATTTACTATTCACAAAAAAATATACAGACAAAAGAAAGTTTCGGATGTAAATTCACAATTTAGTCTGAATGATAATCTGCACAAACATACATTATTTATCGTAGACGAAGCGTCAATGATAAGCAACGAGTCTTCTGAATTTTCAATTTTCGGTACTGGACATTTGTTGGATGATTTGATTTCGTATGTTTATTCTGGTGAAGGCTGTCGCCTTTTACTTATTGGAGACACTGCGCAGTTACCTCCGGTGATGGAAGATGAAAGTAAAGCTTTGGATGAAAAATATATTGAAGGTTATAATCTTAATGTTTATCAATCTACGCTAAAAGATATTGTCAGACAAGACGATGTGTCTGGTATTCTTTTGAATGCTACTCAATTGAGAAAAAATCTGATAGAAGGTGATACTTATTCTTATCCTCAATTGCACGTCAACAATCTTCCCGATGTTAAGCGAATTAACGGAGGAGAATTGATTGAAGAAATTTCATTGGCATACGACAAAGACGGAATTGAGGAAACAATGGTCATTTCACGTACAAATAAAAGAACAAACGTATATAATGAAGGTATTCGCAACACAATATTATATCGTGAAGAGGAATTGAGCAACGGTGATTTGTTGATGATTACAAAGAATAATTATTATTGGCTGCAAGAGTTTGAAAAACTTGATTTTTTGGCTAACGGTGAGTTTGTAGAAGTTGTTCGCGTGCGTGGTGAAGAGGAAATGTATGGTTTTCGTTTTTGTAATGTATTGCTATATCACAAAGATTATGATATAGAATTTGAAGCAAAAATTATTCTTGATGCACTGCACTCTGATGTGCCCGGACTTACAAGGGAGCAAAATAACCTACTTTATAATCGCATAATGGAAGATTATGCAGATATTGGTAATAAAAGTTTGCGATATAAAAAACTCAAAGAAAATCCATATTTCAATGCTTTGCAACTTAAATATGGTTACGCTGTCACTGCCCACAAAGCACAAGGTGGCGAATGGAAAAACGTTTTTCTTGATATCGGTTATGTAGACGAAACCTATATGGGAGACAATTTTTACAGATGGCTTTATACTTCTATTACGAGGTGTTCCAAAATGTTATATCTTGTAAATTTGCAAGATGATTTTGTAGCTGTTTCCAAATAATTGTTACTTTTGTTACTTAAATAATCGTGTAAGTTCTTTTTAATGATAAACATAGATTATAATGGAAAATAAAAAGTCATATATTAAGACACTTCTCGAGACCACTAAGTCTTTAGAAAATAGAATCCTGCAAATACAAAACGAAGAAGCGGTTTCTTTTTCATTTTTGCATGACGCATTCGAATATACGGAAAATATTCAGCGCACATTGCATAGTCTGGAATTTATCCAGATTGAAGATATGAAAAATCAAATGAACAAACTGATTGATATCTGTTCTAAGAAAGAGCTGTCAAATACAGCTTCAAACAATATCTCGGATGTGAAAGATGAACCGGTTTCTGAAAATTCTTCTAGTAATGTCAATTCAAAAGGGAATGTTTATGCTCATGGTGTGATATTGCCTGAATATAAAAGAACTTCCGAACTTACCGAAGCGCAAATCAATAGTCAAACAGAAGAAGAAATTATACCTCACATTACTCCAATCGGAGATTATGTAAAATCACAAAATTCAACAGTTGAACTTCCCGTAAAAATGAGTCTGAATGACCGTTTCTTGTTTCAGCGGGTATTATTTAACAACGATAGACAGGCTATGAACAGCCTGATGTTGAGGTTGAATGCTTTCGGAAGTTATCGGGATGCAGAAGATTATTTACGAGGTTATACCAATTGGAATTTTGAGGATGAAAATGTAAAACATTTCCTATCCGTCATTAAAAACAGTTACGAGTAATCGTTTCAACAACGTATTATGGGGAAACTTTATATCGTTCCAACTCCCATAGGAAATCTCGAAGATATTACATTAAGAGCAATTAATGTTCTTAAAAGTTGTGATTTGATTTTGGCAGAAGATACTCGAACAAGTTCTAAATTGCTAAAGCATATAGGTGTGGAAACACCTTTAAAATCACATCATAAATTTAATGAACATCAAACTACAAATCATTTTGTAGATAGGTTAAAAGAAGGAGAGACAATTGCCTTGATTTCAGATGCTGGAACGCCTGCTATTTCCGATCCCGGTTTTTTCATCGTTCGTGCATGCATTCAAAATGAGATAGAAGTAGAATGTCTCCCGGGCGCTACGGCTTTCGTTCCAGCGTTAGTAGTATCGGGTTTGCCAAATGACAGATTCTGCTTTGAAGGATTTCTTCCTCCAAAAAAAGGTCGTCAGACTAGAATAAAAGAACTTTCAACGGAAAGCAGAACAATGATTTTCTACGAATCTCCTCATAGAATTGTAAAAACCCTCACACAATTTATCGAATTTTTTGGAGAAGATAGAGCGGTTTCGGTTTCAAGAGAAATCTCAAAAAAATTTGAAGAAACAAAAAGAGGTACATTAAAAGAAACGGTAGAATATTTTACAATTAATGAACCTAAAGGTGAATTTGTCATAATAGTTTCAGGTTTTGATAATAAAAATGAAACAAAAAAAATATTAGAACGTTAGAAATCATATTACAAAAAAGAAAAAAACAATTTTTATATACACACATTATGAAAAAAGTATTATTTATGTTTCTTGCAGCAGGATTACTATTCTCCTGTAAGGATGTTAAAGAGTCAAAAGAGTATAAAGATTTGCAAGCACAAAGAGACTCTTTATTAATGGCTTCATCAGCATCAGATGCTCAAACTAAAGAAATGATGGATGTGATTAGTGAAGTGGAAGCTAACTTTGCAAAGATTCGCGAAGCAGAAAAATATCTTTCTACTGAATCTGCTCAAACAGGAGAAATGAATCAGTCAACAAAACAACGCGTTGCTGAAAATTTCCAAATGATTAATGAGGTGCTGATGAAGAACAGAGCACAAATTGAACAGTTGAATAAAAAACTTGCGTCAAGCAATTCTAAGAATACCACTCAAATTGCTGCGCTGAAAACAACCATCGACAATTTAACAAAACAATTAGAAACGAGTGCTGCTCGTTTGACTGAATTACAAGGTGAACTTGCAAAACGCGATGAAAAAATCGCAGCGTTGTCAAGTGACGTGTCATCTTTGAAACAAGAAACAAAATCTCAGTCAGAAACAATCCAATCGCAAGACAAATCATTGCATACCGCATATTATGTATTTGGAACTTCAAGCGAATTGAAAGAGCAAAAAATACTTTCAGGTGGATTTTTGCAATCAACTAAAGTAATGAAAGATACTTTCAACAAAGATTATTTCTTGAAAATAGATATTCGCGAAGTTACCCAAATTCCTTTGTATGCAAAAAAAGCAAAAGTATGGTCAACTCATCCTGCAGAAACATATCAGTTTGATAAAGGAAGTGATGGAAATCTTATTTTCCGCATTACTGACACACAACGTTTCTGGAGTTTAACTAAATTCTTGGTGATCGAAGTAATGAATTATTGAATTTAAAAAATGAAATATCTGCGGAGTGACATTCTTGTAATGCCACTCCGTACTTTTTTAATATGAAGTATAAAAATATTTTTATTGATTTGGATGATACGCTTTGGGATATCCATCAAAACGGAAAGATTTGTCTTGAAGAAATCTATCATGATTACGGATACAAAAAGTTTTATCCAACTTTTGAAGACTATTACAATGTGTATATGCCCAACAATGTAGATTTGTGGGCGCAATACAGAGAGGGAAAGATTAAAAAAGATTTTTTGATTGTAGAACGTTTTCTTCGTCCGGTAAGAGAATTTGGAATTGATGATGAAGTGTACGCCAAGGAATTGAGCGATGATTTCTTAAACCGAACAACTAAACAGAAAAAATTAGTTGATGGTGCGATAGAATTGCTCGAATATTTGAAACCCAAATACAATATTCATATTTTGTCAAACGGTTTTCGTGAAGTTCAATACAAGAAACTGGAAAATTCGGGATTAATGCCATATATTTCGAAAGTAATCCTTTCGGAAGATGCGGAGGTAAATAAACCGCATCCCGATATTTTTACATATGCACTAGTAAACACAAATTCCAAGCGTTCAGAAACAATAATGATTGGCGACGCTTATGATGCGGATATAGTTGGCGCTTATAATAGTAAAATTGACCAAATTTGGTATAACCCAAAAGATGAATCCAGCGTAGACTTTGTGCCTACATACATTGTGCGTTCATTATCTGAAATAAAAGATATTTTATAATAATAAGAAAGCCGAATTTTTAGTTCGGCTTTCTTATTTATAATAATCTTCTTAAAGGCATTGTCATACAGCGGGGGCCACCACCACCGCGAGGAAGTTCGGAGCCTTCAAGTGTAATCACACAGCGTTTTGAAGTGTTTATATCAAATTTGTTATTGATAACATCCCAAGCGGTTGTTACTTCATATCCATTATTGCTGAGTTCTTCAACGGTGTGGATATTTCGAGCATAAGATAAAACCTTGCCCGGCTCAATAGCAAAGAAATTTGCACCACTATGCCATTGTTCTCTTTCCATGTCCCATTCATCAGCACGTCCACCGCAAACAAGCGTTTCAACATCCATGCCAAGTTTTTTCAAAGCTGTAGGAATATTCGGCATTGTAGAAATATGGCTTACTTTTCCGTTGTCAATTTCTATATGAACCGTTCGGAAAGCGTTGTTATCCAGAATCAACGGCTTGTAAATCATTGCTGTGTTATGATCCAAAAATGTGAACACCATATCAAGGTGAATAAAAGATTCAGGACTTTCAGGTAATTCCTGAACAACCACGTGACGTTTTCCTGATTTTTCTTTGCACAAAGATTGGATAAGATTATCCACGGCTTGCGCGCTTGTGCGGCAACCATTGCCCATAAGCAGAATATCTTCACGGGCGATTAACACATCGCCGCCTTCTATTTTAATAGTTTTGGGTGCTTGTGGTGCGAAATTAAATGTATTTACAATATTACAGTTAAAGAACAAACCACTGCCGAAAATAGCTTCCAATATGATGGATTCACGCATGCGAACAGCGTTTGCCATTTTGCAAATCAGTACATTGTTCCCCACAGTTACTGAAGCATCTCTGGTGAAATAAAAGTTGTATAATGGAAGCAAAGCATAATAGTCATCTTTCAGATAATCTGTCAGCGTATTTACTTTTGCGGGTAAACCTTCGATTAATGTTTTTGCCAATTCAGCGGAAGGAAGTTGCATGAGAAAATCAAAATATCCCATTACATTTTCTGTTTCGCATATTTTACGAATCAATTTTTCTCTTTTCGCTTCGTCATCCAAAACCTTTGTAAGCATACTCATAACTTCATAAATCTGAGTATGTTTAGACAATACACCGTAAACTTGTTCGTATTCTTTTTGTGCTATGGAAAGATTAAGAATGTCACTATAAAGTGCACGTTGTGCATTCTTTGGAGTCATGTTTTCAACTTCGGCTCCTGGTCTATGAAGCATTACTGCTTCCAATTTACCTACTTCTGATTGAATGTTTAAGGTAAGATTCGTATTACTATTCATAAAATATTTTTTGGTTACAATTACAAATTTACAAATCTCTTTTCTATTGAAAAAGTTTTTGTGCAAAATCTAAATAAATAAGTCGTTAAGATGACAATTTTTTTTAATTTTGATACGTCTTGAATAATCCGATTTGTATGAAAACTCAGCCTATCACTCTTAAAGATATTGCCAGAGACCTGAATCTCTCTGCATCTACTGTGTCGCGTGCGATGAGAAATCATCCAGCCATTAGTGTTAAAACCCGAAAAATGGTGCAAGAGTATGCCGAAAAACATCATTTCAAACCCAATACCCTAGCCTTGAAACTTCGCACAAATAAAAGCAATACAATAGGTGTGATTATCCCGCAAATTATTCATTATTTTTTTTCAACTGTATTGGCCGGAATTCAGGACGAAGCTGACAGCAGAAATTACAATCTTATTT
The DNA here is from genome assembly GCA_032068765.1 of Dysgonamonadaceae bacterium. Taxonomy (GTDB): domain Bacteria; phylum Bacteroidota; class Bacteroidia; order Bacteroidales; family Dysgonomonadaceae; genus DAMBHY01. Next base: position 80,546 of record DAMBHY010000002.1, read on the forward strand.
TTTGTCATTCCAATGAAGAGTACGAACGTGAAGTAAAAAGTGTTGAAACATTGCTTGACGCAAGAGTGTGCGGAATAATTGTGTCACAATCCAAAACAACACGCAATTACGAGCACTTTCAAAAAGCCCTCGACTACAGCACACACCTTGTCTTTTTTGATAGAATGTGTGCCGGGATAAGTACGGATAGGGTAGTGGTGGATGATTATTACGGAGCATATCAAGCAGTGGATTATTTAGTAAAAACAGGATGTAGGCGGATTGCTTTCCTTGGTTCTGATTTCAATCTGACACTATCCAACAACAGGCGTTTAGGCTACGAAGATGCTTTAAGGAAAAACAAAATCCAGGTAGAACAAAGTCTGATGAAAGTGTGTGATACTATTGAATTAGCTCAAGAAATTCTTCCCGAGATAATAAAACAAGAGGTGTTGCCAGATGCTTTCTTCTGTATTAACGATGAAGTAGCAGCGTATTGTATTCAGATCGTCAAACAATTCGGATACAAAATTCCGGATGATATTTCTGTCTGTGGATTTACTAATTCGTATATCGCAAGTGTTATTGAACCAAAACTTACAACAGTAGATCAGCATGGTTATGAGTTGGGAAAAGAAGCCGTTAAACTATTAATTGATAGAATAGAAGGTGTTGAAACAAAGCAAGGTGTTGTGAGTAAAATGATTAAGACCGAACTGGTGAAAAGAAAATCTACAAGATAGATATGCAATCGTGTGCATAAAATGTTATTTATATATTATATTAAAAAAAATATCCTCTTTTTATAAATTGTATATTTGAAAGATAATATACTTTATTACAGATAGAAAACATTATATAACATGAAGAAAAGACACCTTTCTTTCGGGGAAATCTGGAATATGAGTTTCGGTTTCCTTGGAATTCAATTTGGTTTTGCATTGCAGAATGCCAATGTTAGTCGTATTTTTGAAACTCTTGGTGCAACTATTGATGAAATACCTATTCTGTGGATTGCTGCTCCGCTTACAGGCCTTATTGTTCAACCTATAATAGGTCATTTAAGTGATAAAACCTGGAATCGGTTCGGACGACGAAAACCTTATTTTACAATTGGAGCTATACTTACAACTCTCGCACTTTTTATTATGCCAAATTCGCCGGCTTTGTGGATAGCCGCAGGGATGCTGTGGATTATGGATGCTTCAATCAATATTTCAATGGAACCATTTCGTGCATTCGTTGGTGATAATTTGCCTACGGAACAACGTACTATGGGCTTTGCAATGCAAAGTTTCTTTATAGGAGTAGGAGCTGTTGTTGCTTCTGCGTTACCATATATGTTAACCAACTGGTTTGGAGTTTCAAATACTGCCCCCGAAGGAATTATTCCGCAATCTGTCAAGCTGTCTTTTTATATTGGAGGAGTGGTATTGTTAGGTGCAGTATTATATACAGTTTTCACTTCCAAAGAATATTCCCCTGAAGAATTAAAAGCTTTTGAAGAGGATAAGGCACAGACTATAGGGTTGGCATATGAAGTGGACACACCTGTTTCTGCAAGACAATTTTTTAATAATGGAATATATTGGGTTGTAGCCGGCTTGTTGATAACAGCAGTTGTAGCTTATTTCTCTCTTAATACTCAATTATATATTGTTTCAGGTATATTGTTAAGTTTCGGGGTTATTCTTCTAATCTCTGGTATGTTGACAAAAAATAGCACAAATTCAAACGGGATTATAGAAATCATGAATGATTTACTACATATGCCTAAAACCATGAAACAGCTTGCTTTAGTTCAGTTCTTCTCGTGGTTCGCATTTTATACTCTCTGGATTTATACAGTACCTGCCGTTACACAACATGTATATGGAACAACAGATCCAAAATCTCTACTATATGGTGAAGGTGCAAACTGGGTGGGTGTATTGTTTGGAATTTATAATGCCGTTTCGGCAATATCAGCCTTTTTACTGCCAATGTTGGCAAAGCAAATTGGACGAAAGGGAACACATGCGGTTTCATTAATCGTTGGGGGACTTTCATTTATCTCCTTCTTCTTTATAAAAGAACCCTATATGCTAATATTGCCAATGCTCGGAATAGGATTTACTTGGGGAAGCATTCTTTCTATGCCTTATGCTATTCTAACGGGTTCTTTACCCGCAAGTAAAATGGGAACATATATGGGAATTTTCAATTTCTTTATTGTAATTCCACAAATTCTTGCTGCAAGTATTTTAGGATTCATCACAAAAGATTTGTTTGACGGACAAGTGATTTATGCAATGATTATTGCCGGTGTTTCCTTAATTCTTGGAGCATTAGCCATGTTTATTGTTCAGGATAAAGATGATATTTACAAACTAAAAAATAAAAGATAATGAAACGAGTATTTCTCCTTTTTCTGACTTCACTGTTTTTGTTCTCATGCGAAAATAAAAACAAAGAGGTTACTACACAGATTGATTCCGGTAAACATCCTGAATGGTCTTACGATGCAACTATTTACGAAGTAAATGTACGACAATATACTAAAGAAGGAACTTTCGAAGCGTTTTCTAAAGACATTCCGCGTCTTAAAGAGATGGGTGTAAAAATTCTTTGGTTTATGCCTATCCAAACTATTGGGAAAGTGGAACGAAAAGGTACATTGGGAAGCTATTATTCCATCCAGGATTACAAAGCTGTGAATCCAGAATTTGGTACGATGCAGGATTTTCAGAAAGTGGTAAAGCTTGCACATGACAATGGAATGAAAGTGATTATAGACTGGGTAGCGAATCATACTTCGAGAGACGCAGTTTGGTTGCAACAACATCCTGAATGGTATATGAAGGATAGTTTGGGAAAAGTGGTTGCTCCTTTTGACTGGACTGACGTTGCAAAATTGGATTATAGCAAAAAAGATATGCGAGCTGAAATGATAAACAGTATGTCATATTGGTTAAAAGAGGCAAACCTAGATGGATTTCGTTGTGATGTGGCGGGAGAAGTTCCCACCGATTTTTGGCTGGAAGCAAAAGACGCTCTGTTAAAGATTCAACCAAGTTTGTTTATGCTTTCAGAATATGAAAAACCAGAATTAAATGAAAAAGCTTTTGATGCGTTCTATACCTGGGATTTTTTCCATAAGATGAACGATGTGGCTCAGGGAAAAGCCGGAGTAGATTCATTGAGAGCGGCTTATAACAGAATTAATACAAATTTTGCCAAACATGCGATGCCGATGTTCTTTACATCCAATCATGACGAAAACTCTTGGAATGGTACCGAATTTGAGAGAATGGGTAAAGCGACTGCAACTTTTGCAGCCCTTACTTTTATGATGCCAGGCATACCTTTGATATATAATGGTCAGGAAGTAGGCTTTAACAGACGTCTTCAGTTTTTTGAAAAAGATATTATTGACTGGAAGGAAAACAAATCTTTCAGTGATTTATACACCATGCTTGTGAAGTTCAGAAAAGATAATACTGCTTTGCATTCACCAGAAAAGGGTGGTACTTTCCAGGAAATCAAGACAGATAATCCTTCCGCTATCTGGGCTTTCAAAAGGGTGAAAGATTCCAATGAAGTTGTTTGTGTTTTCAATTTGAGCAATGCTGTGCAAAAAGTAAAACTTGACAATAAGGTATTTCTTAATCACTATAAAACGTTTGGCGTTGCCGAAATTCCCGAAAACCTTACTCAGCTGGAGTTGAAACCTTGGGAATATCGTATCTATTACAAATAACTAATTTTCAGGAATTAATATAAAAAAAGGTGTCTTCGGACACCTTTTTTTTGTTTATTTTATGTTTAAAATAATAAATAAATTACGTAGTAGTATTAACTTAATATTAATTAAATACATCTATGATGTGCTTTCTGTTAATATCTAAATGAAATGTTTTGTGTAAGAAAAATAATATATTTCTATTTAATATCTTAAATATATTTCATTTTTTTGTTAAGTGTATAAAATACAAGTAGTGACATTTGCTTATAATTCTCTTATAGAGCAAGATAGCCAATGCTTTCCTCTTCTGACTGATTTTTTTTTAATAAAATCGTGAATTTTTTATTAATATTCTTTTGGAAAATGTAAATATTCCTTTATATTTGTGAGAAAGGAACAAACTATACATTTATAAACTTAATTAATCTTTAATATTTATGAATAAATTTAGATATTTATTTTTGGTTTGCGCTGTGATGACTACAAACTTACTAAGCGCACAAGTTGGTCTAAGAGTAGGTGTTAATATGATTAACCAAATCAAAACTGTTTCGGGCACTGAAGTTTCAAAAGCTTTTGAAACAAATAATTTAAGTGCTTATAAAATAGGGTTGGTGTTACAGTCAAATGCTTACAAGAATGGCCTTGGTATGGAAACTGGTATCTTTTATTGTCAAAAAGGTGCTACTGCAACTCCGGTAAATCCCGAAGAAATTCAGGAAGGTGTGGAAATGTTTAAGAAATCAGACAATGTGGAATTTCCTTTGAATATTAAATTTAGACAAGGGAATAAATATCTTGGATTTTCTGCTACAGCAGGTTTGTATGCAAGCTATGCATTGTATGGTCAGATGTTTTATATCAACGAAAGTGATCAGAGCTATACTTCTAATGAAATTGCTTACAAAGATATGGCTGAACAATTGGAATATGGTTACGCTCTCGGTTTGGGAGTTGATGTATACGAAAAAATTCAATTGGGAATTAATTGGAGTCATGGATTACAAAAGAAACAAAATGCAAGTCCTAAAGAAATTGTAAGTATCGTGAAATCAGATGCTCCTCGTCAATTTACAGTTCATGCTACATATGTGTTTTAAGCACTAGAATTTTAAAATTAGATAATTCGAAAACCTGTTTAGGCAGATATTTCTGCTAAACAGGTTTTCTGTTTTATTCCATTATCACATATTGAATATACCTTATTCTCTCACTTACTTACTCCCTTATTTTTATAATTGTGATTATTACACTTAAAAAATATTAATTTGGCACGATATTTGTATACATATGTTATCAAATAGATACCCGAGTGGATTTTTTACAAAAGATATCACGAATTGCCAAGATTTTGAAGTTGCGTAAAAAAGAAAAGCAACAAAAAAGTCAGGAGAAAGTAGTGTGTAAACGTAGTACCAACACGAAATCAGCTTCCAACCTTCCCGTATCTAAATCAGAAACACGACATAAATTGACAGAACTATTACAGGAAACACTCTGCTTCGGGCTTTATGAGAACAAAATTATCTACGACAATTACATTGTAAATATAGTATTTGAGCAACCAACCATCTTCACCATTGCATTAAAAAATGAATGGCGGAATTTGCAAAAGCTTATTTCGCCTGTCAAGAAATCGCTTTTATCTACGCTCACCACATCTATACCCATACTCAATCTACTTTTTGGTTTTTGCACTGATGATATACGCATGATTGTGCAAGCATTTATAGGCAAAGCTCCACGACCTTCTTTCCGATAATTTGTCATTTTTTGACATTTGGCATCTGCCATTTTGTCAGCTAAATTTTTACAATGCTCTTTTTGAGCACAATCACCATTTATTCACATATTAAAATTTTCAATATAATGATCAATTATAAATATAAAACCGTCATAAATAGGATGGATAATAATTCGTTAGGTGCTTTAGGTATACGTATTAATGACACAGTCGTAAAATACGATTTAGAGTTAGTAAACAATGATCCACTATATAAAGTGTTTTTAGTTCATAATGACTCTTACCAGCAAGCACTTCTTCCGGGAGATGATAAATTTCTGAGCGAAGAGGTAAAGATTAAATATGCTTATCGTAAGGAGTCTTTTTTTGCTCTTTACAATTTTGTCGATGGCTTGCGCAGCAGTGATGTTCCTGAAACTTCACTGCTTGCAAGTCAGGTATTTAGAATTATCTCTTTGTATGGAAAGAAGTTTACTTCTTCACGATTGTCGTCACAGGCTATTTGTTATGCCAACCTGATAAGTTTGATTTCCGATGCTAACGTCACTCCTAAACTGGTGACACTTAGTGCGGATAAGCTGGCTAATAATTTCATTGAAGCTCACAGGGAATATGAAAAAAGTTACCTTGAAATAGGTGATGTCATTTCATTAAAAACTGCGCCATCACACTTAAGACGTCAGTTTATGATTTCCATCAAGAACTTTGTAGAACATATTCTAAAACAAGCGGATGCGCTCAATGATGCGAAGTTGACAGAATTTTCTATAAATCTCATTAAACGTATTCAGGAGTTGGATACCACTTCAACAATAGCAAAGGGGGAAGACAAGAAAACTCCCACGACGGAAAATGACTCTATCACCAATACTTCATCAGAAGTAAATGCTTCTTAGTAGACGGTTTATATTTTTATTTTAGTGGAATGTCCGGGAACAGTTTTTGTTTTCGGACATTTTTTTGCAAGAAGTGATGAGGTTTGATTATGGTCCTCATTTTTTTGTGAATTTCGGAAAAACTCCGAAAATTGACAATTCTCGTATGAGAAAATGTAAAAAACACTATTTTTTCGAAATTCCGATACAAGAAAACTGAATTTTCATTGTTTTTCGCATTCCATTTTTTGTAAAAACTGAGAAAATACTGTTTTTCTCAAATTCCATTCTGTGAAAACTGAAAAAATACCATTTTTCACGTTTCATTCTGCGAGAAAACTGGAAAAACGCTATTTATTGCGTTTCATTTTTTGTAAACGAGTAATTTTCGGAGTTTTTTACAAATTCACGTTTTTGAATTTTAAAAAAAATAATTCTAACTCTTCCCCCGCTACTGCGCGAAGGATTCGCGTGGCAGTGGTGGTAGTAGCGAAGAAAACTAAAAGAGGCAACCAATAATAGTCGCCTCTTCCAAAATATAAATCTTTATCAAACCTTACTTCTTAACAATCTTGATAGCATAACCACCACCAGGAGCACAATATTGCGTCAATTTTGATTTGTTTGTAACGCTGATCTTGCGAATTTGATATGCTTGTGGATTTGTTTTGTAGTGCGAATCCTTTTTGTCAGAATAGATAGTAGCTTCGTACTTTCCTTTCGGAAGGAAGTCGAACGAGATTTTGGAATCTCTGCCGTCATATCCGTTAGTGTTTCCGATAAACCATTCATCCTGTCCTTTTGCTTTGCGGGCGTAAGTGATGTATTGTCCTGGTTCTGCTTCGAGCACCCAGCTTTTATCCCAGTCAATTGCTACGTCTTTGATAAACTGAAAAGCATCCATAAAGCGTTCGTAGTTTTCGGGAAGGTCTGCTGCCATTTGCAACGGGCTGTACATCGTAACATACAATCCCAACTGATTGGCAATCGTGAAATTTCCGTGTGAATTGTTATCGGGATTGACTTTTGAAATGTTCATCTCGAAAATACCCGGTGTGTAATCCATCGGTCCGCCAATCAAGCGGGTAAACGGAAGAATGGTGGTGTGGTTGGCTTTGCTTCCACCAAATGCCTGAAATTCAGTGCCGCGTGCAGATTCATTTCCAATCATATTAGGATAAGTGCGGCACAATCCTGTAGGACGAACGGCTTCGTGCGCGTTTACCATGATTTTGTGTTCTGCTGCTTTTTTAATTGCATACAAATAGTGGTTGTTCATCCATTGTCCGTAATGATGTTCGCCGCGAGGAATGATGTTTCCAACGTATCCGCTCTTCACGGAATTGTATCCGTATTTATTCATCAAGTTGTAAGCATCCTCAAGATGACGTTCGTAATTGCGCACGGATGAAGACGTTTCGTGGTGCATCATCAATTTCATGCCTTTGCTGTGCGCATAATCATTGAGCATCTTGATATCGAAATCGGGGTAGGGAGTTACAAAGTCGAAGACGTAATCTTTCGATTTGCCAAACCAGTCTTCCCAGCCAACGTTCCATCCTTCAATCAGCAATTGACTGAATCCGTGTTTCGATGCGAAATCCAAATAACGTTTTACGTTGTCGTTGTTAGCCCCGTGCTTGCCGTTAGGCGTAAGTTTGGAGAAATCAGTTTCGTCTAATTTCACGCTCGGCACATCAGCATAAGCCCACGAACTTTTACCAGTAATCATTTCCCACCATACGCCCATATATTTCACGGGTTTTATCCATGAAGTATCTTCTATTTTGCAAGGTTCGTTGAGGTTGAGCGTCATATGAGAGAGAAGAATATCTCCCGCTTTATCGCTTACGATAATTGTACGCCAGGGCGAAGTGCAAGGTGCCTGCATATATCCTTTCACTCCCTGAACGTCGGGTGTGAGGTGCGATTCGAAGATATAATTCTTATCATCCAGATTTAGATGCATGCAAGAATAATCCACCAAAGCGGCTTCGTGCAAATTGATGTACAATCCGTTGTCCGTTTTCATCATCAATGCGGTTTGCACACCTGTATCCGAGAAAGGATATTGAGAAGCATTGTGTGTGACGGCACTTTTCATCAATCCGCGGATTTCGGAAAGTTTGGAAGTGGTATAATCATATTCCTGCGTGTCGTAATCGCCCGGAATCCAGAAAGCTGTGTGATTTCCCGCCATTGCGAACTGGGTGCGTTCTTCTTTTATCACGAAGTAAGAAAGCTTTTCCTGTTCGGGAAATTCGTAACGGAATCCCAGACCGTCGTCAAACATGCGGAAACGGATGACCATCTTTCGGTCGGTATCTTTTTGTCGGAGCGTCACAGCCATCTCATTGTAATGATTGCGAATTTCGCTTGATTCTCCCCACACGGGTTTCCATGTTTCGTCGAAGGTGGAGTTTTTGGTGTCCATTACCTCGAAGTTGTGAATCAAATCTTTTTCTTCTACCAATTCCAAACCCATTTTGGAGGTTTTGATCACGTCTTTTCCTTTATACGTGAGGTCGTAAGTTGGAACGCCGTCACGAAGCTGGAAATTAGTTTTGTATTGCCCATTGGGCGACAACAATGTTTGCGCCGATAGCGTTAGCGCAATGCATAAAAGCAGAATAATTGAACTCAGTTTTTTCATATCTTATCTTTTAGAAATTACTATACATTTTGAAACTGTTGGCAGGAACAGAAATATTCTTTGTGGCAGAAGTTACATTCAATGTTTCCGTACGGTTCATCACATTGTACCATGTTCCAGGTGATTGAAAATTACCTGTTACATTGGTTTCTTCATTTAGAAAGTTGCCTACAACAACCACTTTTTTCTCTCCTGAAGAAAGTAGTAATGAGCGACCATTGTTCCAATCGGTGGCAGATACTTTCCAAGTAAGAGAAGCGGATGAGGTAAACATATCAGGGTTGTTCTTTCTAAAATCGAGGAGTTTGACGTAAGTGTTTTTTAATGCTGCCCGAGATGCATCGTTGAGATATTCCCAATGCAAAGGTTTTTTTCCTACTCGACCATTGTAGTCTATCGAAATATCATAACCCATTTCACCAAACTGCCAAATCATTTTCGGTCCGGGAACTGTGAAGAAGAAAGCTGCGTTGGTTTCCAGCTGTTTCATACGCTGTGTGAGGTTGGTTTTTATCCAGCCATTCCCCCAGTTTATCTGTTTGTATGAATTTCTTTCTTCGTCATGACTTTCCATATAACTTACTAAACTGTTAGCAGGACGAGAAGATGTTCCGTAATAAGAGCCATTGAAATCTGATTTTTCTTGCCAACCCATAGCAGATTGGTTATAACTTTCGTTCATATTTCTCCAGACCATAATTCCTGATTGGCCATATTCTGTTTCTTCCTTATCATCGGCAAAAAGCTCGAAAATAACGTGGGCATTTGGTTTTACTGCTTTAATAGCATTTGCATAATTTTTTAGAATTGCTACGCGAGAAGCGTCATAGTTTCCTGCAGTTGCTTCCGTACTGCTTTTCTGAGTAAATCCTTTTGCTAAGTCGAAACGGAAACCATCTACTTTGTATTCTGTAAGCAGATATTGCAGATTACGCTTTACGAATTTCTGCACTATCGGACTTTCGTGGTTGAAATCTTCAAACACGCTGTAAGGATGTGGCGCTTGTGTATTGAAATACGGGTTGTTGCTTGCGGGACGGTTGCTTGCGCTGTCCAACCACATTTTTGCAAACGGACTGTTTCCGGTAGCGTGATTGTAAACCACATCAAGTATCACAGCCATTCCTCTTGCGTGGCAGGCGTCGATAAACTGCTTGTACATGGTGTTTGTACCGTAGGCTTTATCCATAGCAAAATAGAAGCATGGATTGTATCCCCAGCTGTCATTTCCGTCAAACTCCTGCACAGGCATCAATTCGATAGCATTTACTCCTAATCCTTTCAGATAATCCAGCTTTTGAATTGCTCCGTTGATGTCACCGCTTTCGGTGAAGTCGCGCAACAACATTTCATAAATGACCAGATTATCTTTCGCCGGAGGCGTGAAGTTGGGATGCTGCCATGAGTAATTTTCTTGTTGAATCTTGAAAACAGAGACAATGCCAACTCCTCCTGCGGGATATGTTTTATTTTCAGGATATGTGGATGTAGGAATATATAAATCATTATTAGGGTCAAGAATTTTTGTTGCGTATGGGTCTGCAACTCTCACCGGAGTTTGATTTCTCATTCCCACATAATATTGGAAAGCATATTCCTTCGAAGCATCCAACCCCGGTATCGTAATCCACCAGCAACCTGCAGAGTCGTCTCTTTTCATTTGTGATTTTTCGTCATTTGTCAATGTCCAGTTATTGAAATCTCCTACCACGTGTGCAAAATCTTTATGATTACCCATGTTATCTTTGTCATATAACACAAGCGTAACGGTGGAATTGTCAACAACATTGATTCCTTCTTTTACATTGGCAGGCATGGCTGCATATTGTATAGCGGCGGGATTGAAAGGTTTGTACTGGTTGTCTGTAACGTTCACGAAAAAATCATCCGCCAATCCTTTTAATTTGCCGTCAGCACTTCTGACAACAAATCCCAATTTTGTAACAGCCGTGTTTCCTGAATTGTACCACGCGCGAATAGATGACGATAAAGTTATAGTCCATACGTTGTTCTCCTTTTTCGTCATCTTGCATTTCTCACTGTTATGACTCCATTCCGCAGGGACAAACTTCCATATCCCGTCTACGATTACACCTGTATGAAGATAAATATCTCCGCTGTAATCTTTTAACTGACTATTTGCTCCCGCTTTGAAGGTAATTGTCAGCGGTTGGTCGGCATTGGGTGTTTCGGGATTAAAATTGAATCCTTCTTTTATCTGCTGGGTGGTTGTTGGCGTTGGCAAATCACCTTCGCTGCAAGAGATAAGCAACAGAAAGGATAGGGTAAATAATAAATACTTTTTCATAACGTGTATGATGTTTTGATATGAGTGATAATATTTTTTTAGTAACGCTCTTGTTTTTAAAAATGCATAGCCCGTTAATTTAAATCATAACCCCTCCGCTAACGCTCGTCCCCTTATCTTAAGGGGACAGTTGTGTAGGGTGGTCATTTTACTTTTATCTTAAATACTCTACTTCTCTCCTTTATTCCAATTGGATAGGAGTTTAATTTTAATTACAGAACTCTCATCGCCCGTAAATTCTCCCCTTAAGTTAAGGGGAGTACCGCCAAAGGCGGGGAGGGGTTATGTCTGTATTATAATATTGACTCCGCCAAATCCTTTAATTTAAATCATAACCCCTCCGCTAACGCTCGTCCCCTTATCTTAAGGGGACAGTTGTGTAGGGTGGTCATTTTACTTTTATCTTAAATACTCTACTTCTCTCCTTTATTCCAATTGGATAGGAGTTTAATTTTAATTACAGAACTCTCATAGCCCGTAAATTCTCCCCTTAAGTTAAGGGGAGTACCGCCGAAAGGCGGGGAGGGGTTATGCTTCTATAATATTATTTGATTATATAATGTTTAAATATAATTTTGTAAAAATCTGTTCCCTTATGCACGATAAAAATAAAAAGCCACTGAAGAAATACCGAACCGTGCTTCGCAGGAAAATGACTCCTGCCGAAATTGCTTTATGGCAATTGTTGCGCAATCGTCAATTAGATGGGGTACGGTTTTTTAGACAGTACAGCATCGATAATTTCATTCTGGATTTTTATTGTCCACAATTCAAATTAGCTATTGAACTGGATGGAGATTATCATTTCGATGAATATCAAGTAGAACGTGATAAACTTCGTAATGAACATCTGCTTAATAAAAATATACGTACTTTACGATTTGAAAATTTTGAAATATTTCAATATCCACAGCGTACATTAGATGAAATCAGAAAATATATGTACAATAAAGAGACTCCACTGAATCTTTTAATTTAAATCATAACCCCTCCGCTAACGCTCGTCCCCTTATCTTAAGGGGACAGTTATGTCGGTAGTAATTTTTACTTTGTCTTAAATATTTTAATTCTCTCCTCTTATCCTAAGTGGATAGTGTTTAATTTAATTATAGAAGTCCATAGCCCGTAAATTTTCCCCTTAAGTTAAGGGGAGTACCGCCAAAGGCGGGGAGGGGTTATGTATATTATTCCAGCACCAGAATTTCTTTAGGACCCAATTTCAATTTATCCCCTAAAGAAATGCTCTTACCTGAAATCACATCTTTGCGTTGCAAATTATATTTGATAGATTCCGCGTAACGGTCAAGATTAATTTCCACATCTTTAGATGTTCCGTTCATAAAACAAACCACATTCTTGTCATCCAAATAGCGTTCGTATACATATACACCGTTTTGCAGTACATAATGCTTCATCTTTCCTTCGGAAATGATTTTGTTTCCTTTTCGCCATTTCAGCAGATTCTGCATAAAGTCAAAAGCCTCGTTTTGGATATTGCTTCGGCCTGCTTTTGTAAACTGATTGCTGTTGTCGCCTGCCCATCCTCCAGGGAAATCTTTACGAATATCACCATCGCTTTTACTCTTGTTGCCGTTCATTAAAATTTCCGTGCCGTAATACAACTGCGGCATCCCGGGCATGGTCAGCAAGAAAGTAATTGCCTGTTTCCAGTTGGATAGATCCCCTGGCAGTGTTTTGAGAAAACGGTCGGTATCGTGGTTATCCAAAAAACGTAACACATACTTGATGTCTGGATAAATGAAATCGTATGTCATTTGTTCGTAAATTCCGTGAAGGCCACCGTTCCACTCTCCTGTTTCTTCTTGGAAAGCGGAGTGGGAGAGACCCATAAAACGAAAGTCCATCACAGATTTCAGATCTATTTCTTTATTATTTATCTTACTGTCTTTTTGCCAGAAAGAGGAGCCAATGGAATTGTTAAGCCACGCTTCGCCAACGATATTGTAATGTGGATATTCTTTGTAAACCGCTTTGCACCAATCGTTCATCATATTATAATCGGCATAAGGATAGGTATCTTGACGGATTCCGTCCACTCCCGTGTATTCTATCCACCAGATACTGTTTTGAATCAAATATTTCGCAACGTGCGGATTACGCTGGTTGAGGTCGGGCATTGTGGGTACAAACCAGCCGTCAGTCAGTTTCTTTTTGTCGTATTCCGAAGCATAGTTGTCGAAATATACTTCCTTCATATGCGAAGTCTGCACATATTTTTCCAGATTGTTGAACCAATTGTCCGAAGGAACATCCTTCATCCACGGGTGGTCACTTCCGCAGTGATTGAAAATCATATCCATAACTACTTTCAGTCCTTTTTTGTGAGCATCTGAAATCAGTTGTGCATATTCTTCGTTGCTTCCAAACCGTGGGTCAACTTTGTAATAATTAGTAGTGGCATATCCGTGATATGAACCACCTTCCATATCGTTCTCTAATACAGGATTCAGCCAGAGAGCAGTTACGCCTAAATCTGAAAAATAATCCAATTTGTCCGAAATTCCTTTTAAGTCGCCGCCGTGACGAGCATTTGGGTCGTTGCGGTCAACTTTGTATGTCATCTTCATCGCAATTTGGTCGTTGTTGGAATTGCCGTTGGCAAATCTATCGGGCATTATAAGATACAAAACGTCGGAAGAGTTAAAACTTTCTATCTCCTCTTTATTTCCAACCCTTTGTTTGAGTTCGTAAGGATAAACAATCTTTTTACTCCCCTGTTTTGAAAAGGTAATATTGAATTTCTGAGGCTTGCTTTGCGAAAGGTCCAAATACAGAATTAGATAGTTGGGACTTTTTAGTTTTATTGTCTCTTTGATTACCGCATCTTGTGATGAAATGGATGGTGTGTATTGCGAAATATTATTTCCATACACCATTAGTTGAAGACTGGAATCTTTCATCCCGCTCCACCAGAATTGAGGTTCTACTTTGATGTTTTGAGCAAAAATTGCCGCATAAAAAGCAGTTAATAAAACTATGATTATTGTCCTTTTCATTTCTTTTACTTTGAAGTTATTGTATAAAAAGCGACAAGTTTTCTTTTTTTGAAGAATTCTTGTCGCTTCTAAAATTAATTTATTTCTATTTCTTTACGAAATAATAGTTTCCTGTGATATCATTGAAAATTACGGTGTAAGTTCCTGCTTCGATTGGAATATTGCTTCCGTTTTGTATGCCAATACCCATTGGGAAAGTAGTGGAACCAAAACTGATATCCCATCCGCCGTTTGCACGGAATTTACCTTCTGTTTTATCTGCAACTGTTAATGTAGTGTACCAAACGTGATTGTTAGAAGATTCTGATGGTTGCATAATTAAATTACCGCTCCATCCGTTAAATTCACCTGCCATATCTATACGATTATAGATTTGCGGAGTAATATTTGCAGGAGTAATGGTAAGAGTATTGTTTTCAGAATCCAAAGTGATGGTATAATATCCGTCGTTTGGAACAGAAATATTTCCTGAACCTCCATCATTATGTACATAAACGCCGTCTTTCATTCCCCATTGTTCGTCCCAGTTTCCTAAGTTTCCAATTAGCTTAAAGCTTCTGGAAGCCCAGAAATATCCGGTATAAGTGAATGTGCCTGTTCCTGCATTGGTATAATGATCGCCTTCAATCACATTGAGAGGAAAAATGGAAACACCAAGACCTTCGAAAGAGTTATTCCAACCTCCATCTGCCATACCAACAATGTAATAAGGTTTTGGAGTATTTTCAGTAAATGGTTTCAATGGTTTTACATATGGTGTGGCCTTAATTGTAAGTTTATCCAATGATTTGACAACTTTTGTACCATCTACTACTAAATAAGATACCACTTGCACGAAAAAGTCGCGAGCTACAGCATCTTTATTCTGTGCCAATAAAAACTCATTCAAATCTGCAGCGCTTACTTTAAAATCATTTTTATTCAATGAATAATTAAAAAGCTTGTAGGTTGCAAAGTCTGCAGTAGGTGATAGTCTTAGTTCGTAAACCATCTTTGCTGCAGGGTCTATAAATGTTGGAGTTGTATTGAGAGTCAATAAAGGGATTGAATCATTAGCAACCTGGTCTTTCATGAGTGTCAACGGACTTATTCCATTTTTCACTCCTACTGCCAAATCAATATTCTGTAATGGACCTTGTTCATTTACAGTGGGATCAGCTATAAATTGGTCAGCATACGGATTATCACAAGATGTAAAAGATAATCCGGCAGCCAATATCATTGCAAACAGATATATAAATGTTTTTTTCATTTTATACGTTATTATAAATTAATGGTTTTAGTAAGTTTCTTATGAAAAGAAACCTACTAAAACACTTGACTTTTATTTTTTATAGAAGTAATAGAATCCATCGATATCATTGAACACGATAAGATATTTACCCGATACTTCGACGAGGTTTTTGCCTCCCTGTATTCCCAGTCCGATTATAGAATATTTTGAATCGCCGTCATTTGCCGATGGTGCTCCCCAATTGGTGTCCCATCCCTCATTTGCACGGAATTTGCATAGAGAATTCTTCTCAAATGTATATTCTATATACCACGCGTGATTATTCTCTTCAAGGAATGGTTTCATTTCTACGTCGGTACTCCAGCCAGTCATTTCACCAATCAATCCTATTTTATTGTATAAGGTTGGTGTAATTGCAGCTTTTTCAATCTTAACGGATTTTGTAACTGAGTTAAGAATGATTGTATAATATCCGTCTTCAGGAACTTTGAAGTTGCCTGAACCACCATCGTTCAATACAGGATTGTTGATGCCGTCTCCGCCACCATTTCCCCACTGTGTTTCCCAGCTTCCAAGGTCGCGAATAAGTTTAAATCCTTGACTCGTTTTGAAATAACCTGTATAGATGAACTTACCATTTCCTTCCGAGTCGAAATTGTTTCCAGGAGCTACGCTCAATGGGAATACTGAAACTCCTAATCCTGCGGTTTCATTTTTCCATGCGCCGTCTCCTAAACCTATAATGTACCAAGGAATTATTTTCTTCGCATTTTCGTAGCTTACCAAGTCTTCCATAAAATATGGTTTGATATTTAATTTCACAACGTTGGAATACAAAGGTTGAAGGATAAGAGTTGAATCAAGCGGACTTTTAGTTGCAGTACTCAGTACTGCTTTTAGTCTTACAAACACATCTTTTGCAACAGTTGGGTTAGGCATACTTCCCTTGTAAAGAGCCAGCATTGCTTTATTCATATCTTTCACATTTACCGGAACTGTTTCTCCTTGTACTGAAGTCGCTAATTCTACTGCGTTTTCCATATTTTCTGTGAAAGATACTTCAACATAATAAGTTGCTGCAGCAGGAAATCCGTAATCAGGCTGACTTGCTATGAGAGCATCCATGCTTTTGCTATTATTGGCTTCTTCCAATAAATAGGTATAGTTAGAATATCGTGCATTGTTGAGTTTAAAAGTCAACTGACCATTTTCTGCATCAGGATTGATAACAAGTTTCTCATCTTTCTGACATGAAGTGAAAAATAAAGAAATAATCATCGTTCCTAAAAGTAAAATATTTATTTTTTTCATAGATATTTATCTTTTATATAATTTGTGAATTGATTAGTAACCCGGGTTTTGTTTCAGATTTTCTGAATTTGCATTCAAATCATCTGCCGGAAGCGGCATCAAATTAAGATAATTTGGCAATGAAGTTCCATTAGGAACGCCGCCTTTCCAATCCCAATTATAATCTCCACCAGTAAAATAGTTATAACGTATCAAGTCTGTACGACGTTGTCCTTCAAAGAAAAACTCTCGAGACTTTTCATCCAAGATGGTTTGCAAATCAACTGATGTAAGTTCTTTTGCATTGGCGCGGGTGCGCAATTTGTTTACTGCTTGTAATGCTGAATATCCACCGATTGGACTTGCTCCTCTTACTACAGCTTCTGCGTAAGTCAAATATGCTTCTGCTGCTCGCATGAAAGGAATATCCATATCAGGGAATTCTTTATCATGAGTTGCTCCGCCATCAGCTCTCAAATTCCAAAATTTTTGTACAGAAACACCTTCTTTAAATTTAGTGACATCACTGATGATTACACTTCTTTCTTCTGAGAAGAAAAGTGCTCTTTCGTCTTTTGCTTGAACAGTCAAGTCTTTAGATTCAGGAACGTTTCCATCAGGGAAGAATTTTTTCATTAAACTATAACGAGCACGGTTACCACCCCATCCGCCGGTAGTTCCCCATGTAGGCATACCATCTGTACGGGTTGAGTTGATAATAAAGATAGAACTTCCGTAGCTTTTGGTTTTTACACCGTCAGCCGCAATCGGGAAGATAATTTCGTTTGGAGCGTTATTAACAGATGACCCGTCAATTGCACCTGCATTGTCAGCCATAAATAAGTATTTGTATTTTCCGGCTAAGGTATAACCTGAGTCCATTACTTTTTTAGCATATATTGCTGCATCATTCCAGCGTGGAGAACCTGTATAAACCTGGCTGTTGAGATATAATCTTGATAAAAGTAACCATGCAGCCGCTTTATCCAAACGATAGTAAGGAGCTGATTTAGGTTCATACATGTTAGGTTCAAGTTCTTTTAATTCTGTTTCAATCCATGCAAATAGATCAGCACGTTGAATTTGTTTTGGAGCTTCAGAACTAATGGTTGTTGTGAATGGAACATTTCCAAATACATCCATCAAATAATAATAAGCTAATGCTCTCAGATAACGAACTTCCGCACGTTTCTTTACAATTTCCGAATCATTGTTACCTTCAGTTTGACTTAAATAATGGTTGGAAATACTTACTACAAAGTAAAGACGTGCATACAATCCTTTAAGAGCAGGGTTGGTAGAAGTGAAACTTGAGCGATTCATCGTTACCACTTCAATATCTCCCCAGGCACAAACCGTTTCGTCAGTTGGCAGCTGTTGGCTTACCCACAAAGTACGATATAATGAAAAACGTCCTTCGTCATCAATATCGATATCATTATTTCCAGCAGGTCCTTCCTGACCACTCAATGACCACGATGCATATACTTTTGAAAAAACTTCAGGTTCATTAAATTGCTGAACTGTAGCCGGATCAATCGGCTGAATATTTAAGTCTCCCACACAGGAACTCAATCCCATAGCAAAAATCAGGGAGAGTAAACTCAGTTTTATATATTTATTAATTTTCATACGTTTTAGCTTTTAAAGATTTAAAAATTAAGAGATAAGCCAAATACGACCATTACAGGTTTTGGATAAATGCTTCCATCAATTCCTCCAAATACTTCTGGATCTAATCCTTTATATGGAGTAATCACCAAAGGATTTTGCAATGTTGCAGAGAAACGTCCTGATGTTCTGGAATTTAATATATTGGCAAAAGAATATCCGAATGTGATATTATCAACTCTAAAGAAAGACGCCTTTTGAACATAATAGTCAGACATAAAGGCGTTACCTGTATTTCCAGTGAAATTGGTATCGAATGCGGACATTACTTTGTTTTCGAAGAATCCGAGTGGAGACCAAACGCCGTTAGGTCCAACATTCATACGTTCTGCAGCTACTGCATTGTAAACATAGTTGCCAAAGTTTGCTCTTGTGGAAATTCCAAAGTCGAAAGCTTTATAAATTACTTTTGTAGAAAGTCCCATTGTAACATCAGGAGTAGCTTTGTGATAGAAATATTTGTCTTGTTCGTTGATTTTGCCATCACCGTTTCTGTCTACAAATAAGCCTTCAATAGGTTTTCCTGCATTGTCATACACTTGTTGATATACGTAGAATGAATTAGCTGGATATCCTACAGAGTGTGCCTGTACGGAACCTTGGAAAATACCTCCGGTTGGAACATAATATCCTTCCTGGCTACCTGATGTAAGTTTTGTGATCTCATTACGATTGTAAGTAACGTTGTAATTAACATCCCAAGAAAAATCTTTCTGACGAAGAATTGTTCCGTTTAACATCAACTCAACACCCTGATTGTTTAATGATCCAATATTTTGAAGCACTTTGTTTCGGAAATTTGTTCCTGCTGGAATTGCAGTTTGATTGATCAAATCAGTAGTTACACGATAATAATAATCCAATGATGCGGAAAAACGGTTTTGTAAAAATGCGATATCGTAACCAATATTATAAGTTTTTGTCTGTTCCCATTTCAGCTTATCATTATATGCATCAGGGCGGTTGGTTGGATAATAAGTATCTCCGATTGGATAGTAAGCACCGTCTTTATTTATTGTGTACACTGGCAGATAAGGGAAATCAAGTCCTATATCCTGCTGACCTGTAACACCATATCCCAAACGCAATTTCATGTCAGAGATAGTTGTGTTGTCTACCAAGAAAGCTTCGTTTTTCATTTTCCATGCGAAAGCAAATGATGGGAAAATACCCCATTTATTGCCAGGTGCAAATCTTGAAGAACCGTCGGCTCTCATAGTTGCGGTAAACAAATATCTGTCAAGCAAAGAGTAATTTAATCTTCCGAAGAATGATACCAATTGATTGTGTGTTGCCCAGTTGATCACATCTTTTTGATAAATATAATCAGGATTGGTGATGGACTTTCCATAGTAACTTCCTTCTCTGTGATATCTCTGCCATTCATAACCGGCCATTAAATCTAGATTCTGATTGGTAAAATCCTTTGTGTACTGAAGATAAGTACTTAATTGTCTGTTCCATTTATCTTGTATGCGATATCCATCATATCCACCGCCATTCATATTGGTAGAAGACAAAGGAGAAACCCAAGTATTTTGACGACCATGTGCAATGTCAGTAGCCAAAGCCAAATGAGCCCTCAACTCGGGTAGAAATGGCATCTTGTAATCAAATTCAAGATTACCGATTACGTTCCAGGCATTGGATAAATCCTTCTTTTGATTTAATAAACCAAGTGGATTTCTAGGAGCATCAGCATTCAAAGCTTTGAAAGAACCGTCATCGTTATATGTTGCCCATTGCCAATATCCTTCAGTCAAAGACGCAAAAGGTTCTTCTGAAGACATAACAGGATGCGTAGGATCGAACCGTACTGCATTGCCCACAGCTCCGGTATCTGCAAATCTATTTTTGATATGCATCCCCTTAAGGTTGAAATTGACTTTAAGTGTGTTATCCAAAAATGAAGGATTTAAATTTAAAGCACCTGTAAAACGTTGGAAAGTAGAAGTTTTTAGAATTCCGCTTTGTCCCGTGTAACCTATGGATGCGCGATAAGGAAGATTTTTGAACCCACCTGCGATGTTAATATTTTGGTCTGTACCGTAACCAGTTCTATAGATTTGCTTTTGCCAGTCGGTATTTTCTGAACCTAGTTTGTTTAGAATACTTTGATCTCCAGCATATAGTTTGTTAGCATATTCTCTATATGCATCGCCGTTCATTACGTCAATGTAATTGCGTGGTGTACTTATGGAAAAATTGCCATTATATGCAATGGTTGGTTTCATTCCTGCTAACCCCTTTTTAGTTTGAATAAGAATTACACCATTTGATGCGCGAGAACCATAAATTGCAGTAGCAGAAGCATCTTTTAATACTGTAAAACTTTCAATGTCGTTAGGGTTGATAGTACTTAGGAAGTTAGAAACACCTTGTATTCCATTATTATCCATAGCTAAACCATCGATAACAATAAGAGGATCGTTGCTTGCATTTAATGAAGAACCTCCACGAATACGAATTGTTGCTCCTTCACCAGGTGCACCACCATTTTGCGTAACAGTCACCCCTGCTACTTTACCTGAAATCATGTCTTGTGGATTCACCGTAAGACCTTTGTTCATTTGTTCTGGTTTAATGGCTGTAACCGAACCGGTTGCATCATTTTTACGCACAGAACCATAACCAATAACTACAACTTCATCCAACAGAGCATTGTCTTCCTTCAATACAATATTAATCGTTGAACGATTTCCGATTGCTACGTTTTGAGTTAAATACCCTATCGAACTCACTACCAATGTTCCGTTAGGTGGCACTTGCAAAGTAAAATTACCATCAACGTCTGTTGCCACTCCTGAGGTTGTACCTTGTAAAAGAATGCTGGCTCCGATTATGGCTTCGCCTTTTGCATCTTTTACGGTTCCTCTGATCGTTTTCTGCGTTTGTGAAAACGCAGAAAATCCAATAAACAATCCTATCATCAACAGGACTGCTTTTTTTAAAATTTTAATTTTTGAATGCATTTTGTAAACTTATAAGATTAACTTACTAAAACTATTCTCTCTTTTAACATTCACCTTATCTAATTATCTGTCATTAATTAAATTAACGTAAATATTTATTTCTAACAAATATATGGACAAAATTGTGCGAACATAATTTAATAAGGATTAAAAAAAGGTATACCCAAGTGCAAACGTTTGCATATGGGTATACCTATCATAATATATAAAACTCAAAATAGTTTACTCAGCTTTTCTCTTTCTTATCTTTGAAACTTTTATTTTTGGCTTGCCTGATACAATTCTCTTAAGCTTCATCAAAAACCTTTTTGGAGGATTGCTTTGCAAATAGGATTCTATATGACGAATACGCTTATCTTCCAAAATTTGATCAATCTCTATTAAAATTCCCGATTCTTCTACATCTCCAAATTCATCATTAATAGCTGTACCGAAAAATCGCATGTTGGTAGTCAAGTTCATGTATGCATTGATAAGAGGTGGAATGTTGTATCCTCTTTGACGAACTTCCTTATTGAGAATCTTATAATCATCTTTAAAATTCTTTCCTATAAACAAGCTCCTCATTCTTTCAATATCCGTATTTGTCTCCAATGGATGAATAGGCGTGACAAGTTTGTCTGTGTCGGGAAAGTGCTTGTGGAGGAAATAAAGTATCATATTGCGCGCTTCCTTATCGTAAGTGCCATACATGGTAACTTTTCCGAAGAAATATTTGATGTTTGGGTCGATAACATAAAGAGCGCCAAGTCCATCCCAAAGATTATCCAATGCAAAAATACCTTTTCGTCCCAACAAAGTAGATTGATATTCTAGTGATACAAAAGAACGGCCTAATTCAATAGTTCTTGGTAGATATTCTTCTATAAATTTTTGAGAAAAATTGAGCAGGTGAGCAGTAGCCAATTTGGGTTTTCCGTTTTCGTCCAACTCAATATCGCTTCCCGATATAAATCGGTATCCACCGAGGATTTCTTCGTTTTCAGGGTCCCAAACAATCAGTTGACGGTATGGATTATCCATTGTATCATATTTGTCAATATCTGATTCAAGACCCGTACCGCCTCCATAATATCTGAACGCAATTTCGCGAAGTCTTCCCACCTCTTGCATGAGAATGGGAGATTGATGATAAGTAAAAATGTAGATTTCGTTATTGGCCTTGTTTGTAGACCTCATTTTTTGCACTTTGGCTAACTCTGCTTTGATGGTTTCTTTGTCAATAGGAGCGATTATTTCCTGCATATATTACTTATTTAATGAATAAACGATATTTTTTACTTCCTGAGCCCATTCTTTCTGAGTTTTGCTTGTATCAAATGAATTCCAGGGAATTGGCTTCCCGAAAGTTATGGTGAAAGTCTGATGCTTGTTCTTAAACATCTCGCCAGGTAAATATAACATCTCAATGTTGAATTTGATTTTTGCCTTTTTTCTAAAATTTGCTAAATTGTAGAAAAAGTTGGAGTTTTTACCATCAAAATGAACGGGAATAATATCTCTTTTATATTCTGTAGCTTTTGAGATGAAGTTTTTCATCCATTCCAGGTCACAGATTTTACCATCTTGTTTGCGCGAGCAAAGACCTGCCGGAAATGTAATAATTTGATTATTTGAGGCGTAAGCTTCATTTATGATCTCAACCGATTTTTTTGCTTGTGCTCCATGCTTATTAATGGGAATAAAAATGGTTTCTAGATTCTTGATATTGAGCAAAATATCATTTACCAAATAACGAATCTTTCCGTTATATTTATTTCCCAAATAAGCGGAAAGACAAATTCCGTCCAATCCACCGAGAGGATGATTGGATGCAAAGATGAACAAACCGTCTTGGGGAATATTTTCTTCACCTTTTATATTAAGTTTGATGTCGAATTCCTTTGAAATCAGCGCGTTCATGAAATCAACACCATACTTGTCGTGATTTCTTTCGATTATTCCGTTTATATCGTCCTGATGAACAGTCTTTTTGAGATAACTGATAAGAAATTTAGGGATTTTATTGTAGTTTTTGGGCGATTTTGAGCGTATTATGCCGTCAATATCTATCCGAAATATTTTGTTGTCGTCCATTTTTCAATCTTCAATATTTTAGAATTGCAAATTTATAAACTTAATTTTAAAATTCTCTAATTATTGATAATTTTCTAATAGTAATATAATGCTCAGATTATCAATTAAATATATTTATTGAATACATGTTGATAACTTTTTTACAAATAATGTGTGGAAAAGTGGGGGAGAGTGGATAATTTTTGTAATTTTACCCCGAATTTAATTAGAAGTATTGTATTCTTTAAATATTTAAATGGTTCAATTTCTTGGAAATAGTGACGCAAAAGCGGATGCCAAAGGTAGGATATTTATACCTTCTGTATTCAGGAAAATTCTTCAACAAGCGGGAGAGGGATTTCTCGTGCTTCGCAAAGACATTTTTCAGGATTGCCTCGTACTTTATCCTGGAAGTGTCTGGCAAAAAGAAATTGAATATTTACGCTCTAAACTCAATAAGTGGAATAACGAGCAACAGCAGATTTTTAGACAATTTGTTTTAGATGCTGAGCGACTAGAAATGGATGCCAGCGGACGTGTTCTTATACCTAAAAGATATTTGGAAAAAGTGGAAATTACGAACGATGTCAGGTTTTTAGGAATGGATGACACTATTGAGCTTTGGGCTAAAGAAAAATTGGACGCTCAAGCGATGTCTCCCGATAAGTTTACAAGCAAGGTGCAAGAATTTATGAGATTATAATATGAATGAATATCATACGCCCGTGTTGCTGCAAGAAAGTTTGGAAGGATTGAATATACATCCCGACGGAACATATGTTGACGTAACTTTTGGTGGAGGCGGTCATTCGCGTGAAATACTGATAAGATTAGGCTCAAAAGGTAAGCTTGTCGCATTTGACCAAGATCGTGATGCACTTGAAAATATTCCTGGAAATGATCGCTTCATATTTGTGCAAAGTAATTTTCGGTATTTGAAAAACTTTTTGCGTTATCACAATATAGAGAAAGTGGATGGCATTCTTGCGGATTTGGGAGTTTCTTCCCACCATTTTGATGATGCTTCAAGAGGTTTTTCTTTTCGTTTTTCCGGAAATCTAGATATGCGCATGAATCAAAATTCAGAAAAAGATGCGGCATATGTCATTAATAATTATTCGGTTGAAGAATTGACGAGAATTTTGAGCCTATATGGGGAGTTGAAGAACGCTAGACGTATAGCTCAGGAAATTTTCGCAAAAAGAAGTCAAAATCAAATTAAGACAATTGAAGATTTTACATCCATTATACAGCCGTTTATATTTAAAGATAAAGAAAAAAAAATGCTAGCGCAGATTTTTCAGGCGTTGCGAATTGAGGTGAATGATGAAATGGGAGCATTGATGGAATTGCTTCGTCAATCTAAGGAAATGCTGAAGATTGGTGGGAGATTGTGTGTAATTTCATACCATTCATTGGAAGACAGACTGGTGAAAAATTATTTCAAAACCGGAAATATGGAAGGTAAGCTTAATAAGGATTTCTTTGGAAATATCCTTACGCCTTTTGATGTTATCAGCCGAAAAGTGATTGTCCCGTCAGAAGTGGAATTGCAGTCCAATCCACGTTCACGCAGCGCGAAACTAAGAATTGCTGAAAAAATATAAATAACATGGGTTTTAATTTAAAAGATATTCGCAAATCCTTTGTCCATGTATTTGGAGGAAGTGTGTTAATGGAGAGTTTTTTCGTTAAAAACACGCGTTTTATTTTAGCGATTATCATTATTATGTTTGTATTTATAAATCACAGATATACGGTAATGAGCAAAATGACAGCTCTTGAAAAAGCACAAAGAGAATTGAAAGATGCAAAGTTTGAAGCATTGACAATTTCAGCAAAACTTACCGAAGCCAGTCGTCAAACAGAAATCGAAAAACGAATCCAAAAAGAAGGGTTAGATATAAAAATTTCCAACGAACCTATCTATAAGATTCAAAGAGACCCTGCACCGGAAAAAAAGTGATATGATCCAGGAAGAAAGGAAGATATTAGAAAAAAAAATAATCACCCGCTACGGAGTTATCGTGGCTTTTCTGCTTGTATTTGCAATTGCTGTTTTAGTAACAACATCCAAACTGATATTTAGCGAAGAAGGGAAAAACTGGCGTCTTATCGGTGAAAAAGAAACAGTTATTAAAGACCGTGTAATACTGCCTATTCGTGGAAATATTTTCACCTACGATGGAAAACTTCTTGCCACTAGTGAGCCGCTCTACGGTATTTATATCGACTTTTGGGCGGAAGGAATGAAAGAAGATACTTTACGAAAATACGCTACTGATTTATCCATCCAACTTGCAAAGAAATTTCCTGGTCGGACGGCTTCTCAATATAAAAGTATCTTGCTCGAAGGGTGGAAACAACGCGAAAAGGAAGAGCGCAAAATTGCTGATTATAAAGTGCGAGGGGTGGATAAAAAAGTGATTTTGCGTTCACGCTATATAAGACTTATTAAGCAAGACATCACTTACGTGGATTTAAAAGAACTGAGAACTTTCCCATTTCTGAATAAGCGTTCTAATCAAAGCGGTTTGATAACCGAAGAAAAGAATTCCCGCAGAAAACCTTTCGGTAGTCTTGCTATGAGGACCGTCGGAAGTGTGTATAAAGATTTGGCAAAAGGCGGTGCCAGTGGCCTTGAGCTCAAATATGATTCTTTGCTACGTGGCGTTCCTGGAGTGAAATTTCGTCAAAAAATTCAGGGAAAATGGATGGATGTGGTGGAAGAACCTGCGCAGGAAGGTTTTGACATTCAAACTACTTTGGATGCAAACATTCAAGACATTACTGAACGTGCGTTGCGCCAAAAACTAATTGAAACAGATGCCGAATCCGGCACTGCGATTATCATGGATACCAAAACAGGTGAAATTCGTGGAATTTCCAACTTAGATAGATTGGCTAGCGGTGGTTACGGTGAAGGAAATCCGAATGCTTTTTCTTATATGAATGAACCTGGCTCAACATTTAAAAGCGTGACGGTAATGGCAGCTTTGGATGATGGATTGATAACGATGGATGAAACTTTCTCTGTCGGTACAGGATTATTTCAATATAAAAACCGCGTGGTGAAAGACCATGACTGGTATCATGGGAAAAATAAAGGAAACATGACTGTGGTTCAGGGAATGGAAAATTCGTCAAACGTTGTGATGGCTAAGATTGCCCTGAAAGGATATGAAGATAATCCGAAAAAGTTTATTGACGCAATTAATCGAATTGGTTTGCGAAAACAACTTACATGGGATGTCCCTTTGCACGGTATTGAAGGAACTTCTAGAATACGTTATCCAAACGATAAATCAAATCCATGGTCAAAAACTACGCTTGCTTGGATGGCCTTCGGTTATGAAACACAGATTCCTCCTATCTACATGCTAATGTTTTACAACGGAATAGCTAACGGAGGAAAAATGATAAAACCTTTCATTACAAAAGCGATACTAAAAGACGGTAAAGTCGTGGAAGAAAAAGTGGCTCAGGTGGTGAATGAAAAAATGTGTAAAGATACCACGCTTTCACAAATGAAATATATTCTCGAAAGGGTGGTCTCACACGGAACTGGTAAGCCCGTACGTTCAAATTATTTTACCATTGCCGGGAAAACAGGAACAGCACAAATCGCCCAAGGTGGAGGATACGCAGGCCACTATGTGTCTTTTTGTGGATATTTCCCTGCCGAAAATCCGCAATACACCTGTTTTGTCGGAATCCGTAAGCCACGCGTCGGCTATCCTTCGGGAGGTACGATGTCAGGTGGGGTATTCAAAACCATTGCGGAACAAATATTTGTTCGCGGTAATCAATTGTGGCTCGACTCTTTACGAACCGATACGCTCAAATCCATCAAACTTGTAGTTCCGCCTTTGAAGAGTGGAAATTCCAAAAAAGCGCAGATGGTTTTATCTGGATTGGGATTCAGATTGCAGGATTATAAATCTACTCCTTGGATTCAGGTGCAGAACGATAGTTTGAATTATATTACCCGTCCATTGAAGGTTTACAACAATCTTGTTCCCAATGTCACGGGAATGGGTGCTCGTGATGCGGTATATTTATTGGAAAAAATAGGACTCAGGGTGAGAATTTCAGGTAAAGGGAAGGTTGTCGCTCAATCTATCAAACCTGGACAAGGTGTTGTGAAAGGAACTCAGATATTAATAACATTGAATTAAATATTTTTCGATATGCAACTTGAAACATTATTAGCCAATTGTAAAATCATATCTCTACATGGTGATGAAAATCAGGAAATTTCTTCAATTACCTCCGATTCAAGAAAGGTTACTGCGGGAAGTTTGTTTATTGCTGTCGAAGGAATTTGTACCGATGGACATGCTTATATAGGTAAAGCCATAGAGCAGGGAGCATCCGCTGTGGTTTATGACAAACCTATGATTGAAGAGTATTTTTCACGTGTTACTTACATACAGGTGGAGAATAGTTCTGTAGTACTTGCCCAGATTGCTTCCAACTGGTACAATAATCCTTCCGAACAATTACATTTGGTGGGCGTAACGGGAACTAATGGGAAAACTACAATTGCCACACTTCTGTATCGTCTTTTCAGAGCAAGAGGTTATGGCGCAGGATTGCTTTCTACGGTTTGCAATTACATTAATGAAGAAAAATATCCGACCACACATACTACATTAGATCCGATTTCGTTGAACGAATATTTGCGCAAGATGGTTGACGCCGGATGTTCTCACGCATTTATGGAAGTGAGTTCGCACGCTATTCATCAAAAACGCATTCACGGTTTGAAATTTGCTGGAGGCATTTTTACAAATCTTACTCAAGACCATTTGGATTACCACAAAAATATGCTGGAATATCGGAATGTGAAGAAACAGTTTTTCGACTATCTCCCTGACAACGCTTTTGCATTGACCAATATTGATGACAAAAACGGTGACGTAATGCTTCAAAATACAAAAGCGAGAAAATATACTTATTCAGTACGCAATCTGGCTGATTTTAAAGGAAGAATTTTGGAAAAGCATTTTGACGGAACCGATTTAGAAATCAATGGAAAGCCAATCAGCGTACAGTTTGTAGGCGTTTTTAATGTCTATAATTTATTAGCTGTGTATGGAGCTGCCAATTTACTTGGTTTAAACAGCCAGTCGGTGTTGGAAACTCTATCATATTTGAGACCTGTTGACGGACGTTTCCAAACAGTAAGTGCACCGAAAGGTTACACAGCGATTGTAGACTATGCGCATACACCCGATGCTCTAACGAATGTGTTGAAAGCCATTCACGAAGTGTTGCAAAATAAAGGAAAAATACTAACAGTGGTGGGTTGTGGCGGAAACCGCGACAAAACCAAACGTCCTATTATGGCACGGGAGGCGGTAAATCTGAGTGACCGAGTTATTCTCACTTCCGACAATCCACGTTTTGAAGAACCAGAAGATATTCTTAAAGATATGGTCGACGGCTTAACCGATGAGGAAAAAAGAAGCGCATTGACAATAGTGGATAGAAGAGAGGCAATTAAAACTGCTTGTGCTTTGGCTCAGGAAGGGGATGTGATTTTGATTGCAGGGAAAGGTCACGAAGATTATCAGGAAATCAAAGGTGTTAAGCATCACTTTGATGATTTAGAAGAAGTTCAGAAGCATTTCAGCATATAATTTTTAATAAAACCACATGTTATATTATCTTTTTCAATTTTTAGAAAAATATGATTTTCCCGGAGCGGGGATGTTTCAATACGTTACTTTCCGTGCTTCTATGACTGCGCTTTTCTCGCTAATTATTTCCATTTTTGTAGGAAAGAAGATTATAGATAGGCTTCAGAAAATGCAAATTGGTGAAACAATTCGCAATCTGGATTTGGAAGGTCAATACAGCAAAAAAGGAACGCCTACAATGGGTGGAATTATCATCATTCTTGCCATTCTAATTTCAATACTTCTTTTTGGGAAATTAGGAAATATCTATATTATTCTTATGATTATTAGTACGATATGGCTGGGCGTTTTGGGTTTCGCAGATGATTATATCAAGGTTTTCAAGAAAAATAAAGAAGGATTGAAAGGTAAATTCAAAGTTTTCGCGCAAATTGGGTTAGGAATTATCATTGGTGTTACCATGTATTTAAGTCCCGACATTGTGATGCGTGAAAATAATGAAATCATTATCAACGATCAAGTGCAGCATGTAGAATATGTCGGCGAAAATGTAAAATCCACAAAAACAACCATTCCGTTTCTAAAAAATAATAATCTAGACTATAAAAGTATTGTCTCTTTCATGGGAGAAAACGCTGATAAAGCTGTCTGGATTATATTTATTGTGGTAGTAGTTCTTATTGTTACAGCCGTATCAAATAGTGCTAACTTGACTGACGGACTTGATGGCCTTGCTGCAGGTTCTTCAGGGATTATCGGAGTAGCGCTGGGTATTCTTGCGTATGTTTCAGGACGTGTTGACTTCGCGTCTTATCTCAATATTATGTACATTCCAGGAAGCGATGAGCTGATGGTATTTGCCGCGGCATTTGTAGGAGCTTGTGTTGGTTTTTTGTGGTACAATGCATATCCGGCACAGGTATTCATGGGAGACACGGGAAGTCTTACGATAGGAGGAATCATTGGTGTTTTTGCGCTTTTGATTCACAAAGAATTGTTGCTGCCAATATTGTGCGGCGTATTCTTTGTGGAAGCTTTGTCGGTGATTCTACAGGTTGGATATTTTAAATATACAAAAAAGAAATTTGGTGCAGGAAAACGTGTCTTCAAAATGACACCGCTGCATCACCATTTTCAAAAAGCGGGTAACAGAACCATTGACGCTATTATTCAACGGCCATTTATCCCAATCACAGAGCCGAAAATCGTTACGCGTTTTTGGCTGATAGGACTCATCCTTGCTGTGATTGCTTTGGCTACGTTGAAAATGAGATAATAAATAAAACGTTAATATCATTAAGATATGAATAACAAGATAGTTGTATTAGGTGGCGGCGAAAGCGGAGTAGGAGCGGCTATTCTGGCAAAAGCCAAAGGATTTGAAGTCTTTCTGTCGGATGGTGGAAAATTGAAAGAAAATCATCAAAAGACATTGGATCAATACGGAATTCCTTATGAAACGGAAAATCATTCTGTAGAAAAAATACTAGAAGCTGGAGAAATAATCAAAAGTCCAGGTATTCCTAATACTGCGCCTATCATGCAGGAGATTCTTAAAAAAGGTATTCATGTAGTTTCCGAAATTGAATTTGCGGGAAGATATACCGATGCCAAATTAATCTGCATCACAGGGAGCAATGGTAAAACCACTACAACAAGTCTCATCTATCACATCCTTAAAGTCGCGGGATTGAACGTTGGTTTGGGAGGAAATATCGGAGCGAGCTTTGCTCGTCAGGTAGCAGAACAGCATTTTGATTATTACGTCTTAGAACTGAGCAGTTTCCAGCTTGATAATATGTACGACTTCAAGGCGGATATTGCTGTTTTGATGAATATTACGCCCGACCATCTCGATCGTTACGACCATAATATGCAGAACTACGTAGACGCGAAAATGCGCATCATCCGCAACCAGGCAGTTCGCGACGCGTTTGTATTCTGGGTTGACGATCCTATCGTAACTCGCGAAATCCAAAAGTTGCAGCCTCGGGCTTCGCTTTATGGTTTTGGTGAAAACAAAAATACTAAAACTGCTGCTTACACCGAAGACGGTAAAATGTACATCCACGTACATCAGTCTACTTTTGCCATGGAGCAAGAAATGCTTTCTCTTCAGGGCAAACATAATTTATACAATTCGATGGCATCCGGTATCGTGGCAAAACTGCTCGATGTCACGGATGAAAAACTGCGTGAAGCTTTAATTGACTTCAAAGGTGTGGAGCATCGTTTGGAAAAAGTGGCTATGGTGAGAGGTGTGCAGTACATCAACGATTCAAAAGCTACCAATGTCAACTCCTGCTGGTATGCACTGCAAAGTATGCGCACCAAAACCATTCTAATCCTCGGTGGAACAGACAAAGGCAATGATTATTCCGAAATTGAAGATTTGGTAAAGGAAAAAGTGAGCGGTTTGATTTATCTGGGAGTGGATAATACAAAACTTCATGCTTTCTTCGACAATAAAGTAAATATTCCGATTTACGATGCGGAAAGTATGGAAGAAGCGGTAAACAAAGCTTACGAACTGGCTCAAAAAGGCGAAACGGTTTTGCTGTCTCCCTGCTGTGCAAGTTTCGATTTATTCAAAAACTACGAAGACCGCGGCGATCAGTTCAAAGCGTGCGTTCGTAAATTGTAATTATTTGCATTAAATATAAAGTAATATGGCCAAACAAACATCTTATAAATCTCTTTTGAACGAATTTCTACGTCCGGAACCCGAAGGTAGCGAGTTGCAAAAAAACGGCAGCTTCTGGGAACGTGTGTTTAAAGGTGACAAAGTAATTTGGGCTGTATTTCTTATTCTTTGCGCGATTTCTATCGTGGAAATTTTCAGCGCAACGAGTACCATCGTTTACAAGCATCACAACCAGTTTTATCCAATAGCACGCCACGTAGTTTTCCTTTCAATGGGATTGGGAGTCATTCTTTTGATGCACAACATCCCATACCGATTTTACGCGTCGCTGATATTTTTGCTCATCATTTCCCTCATTCTCCTCATCCTTACACCCTTTATAGGGTCAAGCGTCAATAATGCCGATCGATGGATAAGTATTTTAGGAATCACTATTCAGCCTTCGGAGTTTGCGAAGATATCTCTGGTGGGTACCATCGCTTTCCTGCTGAGCAAGCGATATCAGATAAGCGAAGACATCCTTTTCAAGTGGATGATTGGGCTTACGTTGTTAGTCTGCGGAATCATAGCGATTGATAACCTTTCAACCGCTCTTTTACTTGGAGCGGTCTCTTTCATGATGATGTTTATCGGAAACGTAAATATCAAGAAGTTGCTTAAAGTTTTATTGATTCTTGTTGTAGCGGGAGTTTTCATTTTGTTGATATTGAAAGTGATTCCGCCTCAGGCACTCGAAAAAGGTCCGCTCAAACGTTTTGGTACGTGGCAGAATCGTATTGAACATTTTGGTGATGCCAAAACGAATAAATCCGACTCTACATATTACGAAATTACGGACGATAATTATCAGGTGGCGCATGCCAAAATTGCTATTTCCAACGGCGGTGTGGTGGGCGTTTTCCCCGGAAACAGTACCGAGCGCGATTTCTTGCCGCAGGCATATTCCGACTTCATTT
Source organism: Dysgonamonadaceae bacterium (assembly GCA_032068765.1). GTDB lineage: Bacteria > Bacteroidota > Bacteroidia > Bacteroidales > Dysgonomonadaceae > DAMBHY01. The sequence goes on from DAMBHY010000002.1 coordinate 113,313, forward strand.
ATGCAATAATTATTGAAGAAATGGGCTTGTTGGGCGGCACGGTTGTCCTCATGCTTTACATTATATTGCTTATTCGTTCGGGGATAATTGCCCGAAAAACGGAGAAACTTTTCCCTAAATATCTGGTTTTGGGTTCCGCACTTATTTTGTCTATTCAGGCATTTATTAATATGGCGGTTGCCGTCAATCTTATTCCCGTTACAGGTCAGCCGTTGCCACTGATTAGCCGCGGGGGAACATCCACTATTATTACCTGTGCGTATTTCGGGTTGATACTCAGTGCGGACCGTTTTGGTATGGGTAAAAAGAAAAAGAGTAAATCAGAAACTCCTTTTACGAATGTGGATAAGGATGAGGAAAGTATCGATGATTCACTTTCAAATCCTTTGGATGCGATTTCTTCTAATGTTGATGATGGACCCGATTTTGAGGTTATAAAAGTTTAATTTCGGGGAGTGGGAATAAATTATTCCGCAAGTGAAAATACCTGCGGAATAATTCATTTTCTTACTGCTTGTCTTCAATGCCAAACTCTCGCCACTGTTCACGAGGAATGTCGAGTTTTACACGTTTTTTTGCCTCGCTGTAAAATTTTAAAGCTTTGGCAAGTTCAGCTTCTAAGTGAGCCGTCTTTGTTTTGAGGTCGGCTTTTAGTTTTTCCTGCTCACTATTGTAAGTGATAGTTTTAGCAAGTGAACTACTGAGGTTGGTGATAAAAGCTTCATCCAATCCTTTGGGAAGATTGTCTTTATTCCCATTTAATCCATCAACCATTACTTGTAGGAGTTTGATGTTTTCGGCATAAGTTTTTCTAGCCATAAATTACAGATAGTTTAGATTAAATATTGCGAAGGACATTTATTATTCCACCTTGTACCCTTCGCTGTACAACAATGAAATGTTTCGTAAAAGTTGTATTATTTCTGTTTTTTGTAGGGAAATGGCAATGTACATAGGGGAGATTAAATATCCCTTCGGGGAAATGTTCTCTCCCTTCGGGGAAATTGTTCTTCCCCATAGGGAAATCGTTTTTTCATATAGGGAAATGTTTGATCCCTCAAGGGAAATTGTATTTCCCCAAAGGGAGGATCTTCTTCCCCCAATAGAAATTGTATCTCCCTCAATGTTTATTTCAAGTGTTCGGCATACTTATTAAAAGAAAATACTCTCCAATTACGGAGAGTATCTTCAAAAACCAGTTTCATGTTTGCAATTTTACTCTTCCTTTTCCTGAGCTTCATATTCTTTCAATAACTTGTCTTGTACATCAGATGGCACCAGTTCGTATCCTGAGAATTTCATGGAGAACGATGCGCGACCTCCGGTCAGAGAGCTGAGCGACGTAGAGTAACTTCCCATTTCTTTCAAAGGAACGCGTGCTTTCAGTTTTTCAAAACCTTTCTCTGATTCCATACCCATTATCATGGCGCGTCTTCCCTGCAAATCGCCCATCACATCACCCATATAGTCGGATGGTACGGAAACAGTCACATCATATATAGGTTCAAGAATTTTTGGACCCGCGTTGCGGAATGCTTCGCTGAAGGCATTGCGTCCTGCAAGCATAAAGGATATTTCGTTTGAATCCACCGGGTGCATTTTTCCGTCATACACAATCACGCGTACATCGCGTGCGTAAGAGCCTGTAAGCGGACCTTGCTCCATTCTGCCCATAATTCCTTTGAGGATAGCTGGAAGGAATCTTGCGTCAATGGCTCCACCAACAATACTGTTTACGAATACCAATTTTCCGCCCCAGTCAAGTTTAACTTCTTGCACGTCTCTCGCCTGCACTTTAAATTCTTGTCCGTTGAATTTGTATGTATCTGGCATCGGCATGCCTTCGTTGTATGGTTCCACAATCAAGTGTACTTCGCCAAACTGACCTGCACCACCTGATTGTTTTTTGTGGCGATAATCAGCGCGAGCAGCTTTTGTAATAGTTTCGCGATACGGAATGCGTGGTTCCGAAAAATTGATTTCAATCTTATCGTTATTTTCGATGCGCCATTTCAATGTTTTAAGGTGGAATTCGCCTTGTCCGGATACAATGGTTTGTTTCAGTTCTTTTGAAATTTCAACAAGCCATGTAGGGTCTTCTTCGTGCATACGAATCAATGCTTCGCCCATCTTTTCCGTATTTGCTTCGTTTACGGCTTTGATGGCTCTACGATAACGTGGTTCGGGATACTCGATAAAATTGAACTTGTGTTCCGAACCTTTTCCGTTAAGCGTATTGCCCGTGCGCACATCTTTCAGTTTTACTGAAGCGCCGATACTTCCTGCTTCTAGACTTTCCACTTTTGTGCGGAGTTGTCCCGCAGGAATGTATATTTGAGCTACACGTTCTTTCGAACCTCTGTCTGCGTTCACTAAGTCGTCTCCTTCTTTCAGCGTTCCGCTCATTACCTTAAAGTAAGAAACTTCACCAATATGAGGTTCAACGGTAGTTTTGAAGAAAAATAGGCTTGTAGCGGCTGATGCGTCTGGTTTCACTTCTTCCAATTCTGTGTTTAGTGGAGCGGGAGCTTCTTCGGGAGAAGGTGCGACCATCGACAAAAAGTTCATTACTCTGTGTACCGCCATATTTTTTTCGGATGATGATACGAATAACGGGAAAAGGGAGCGTTGAAGCATTCCTTTGTGTATTCCGTCGCGCATTTCTTCTTCCGATAATGTTCCGTTTTCAAAATATTTTTCCATCAGCGTTTCGTCATTTTCAGCGGCTGCTTCCAGCAACACGCGATAAACGCTTTCGGCTTTTTCTTTTTCCTCGGCAGGGATTTCCAAAATTTCAGGAGTTGCCTGTCCTTCTTTATATTGGTAGTATTTTTGTTTTAATACATCTACAATGCCTTTGAAATTTGCTCCAACTCCTACTGGATATTGCACTGGTACAACTTTTGAACCATACATTTCTTGAAGCGAAGCCAGTGTGGCATCGTAGTCTGCTTTGTCATGGTCAATTTGATTAATCAGAAATACTAGGGGTTTGTTGAGTTTTTCAGTATAACGATATTGATTTATCGTACCAACTTCCACGCCATTTGCAGCGTTCAATAACATCAATGCCATGTCGGAAACACTTAACGAAGAGATAATATTTCCTACAAAATCTTCCGAACCTGGACAATCGATGAAATTCATTAACTTTTCTTTCCATTCATAAGAAAGCACTGTGGAGAATACGGAATATCCATACTCTTTCTCGACAGGAAAATAATCGCTAACTGTATTACCGGCACCAATACTGCCTCTACGTTTTATAACTCCACTTTCGAAGAGCATAGACTCTGCGAAGGTGGTTTTCCCTGATTTCGCATTACCGATGATGGCAATATTGCGAATGTCTTTAGTTTTATAAACTTTCATGATTAGAACAATTTAAAATATTGTGTGACATTAACATGGGACAGTCAAAAAGCATTCTCTCTATAACTAATTGGCTATCTCTTTGAAGCGTTTGCAAGATAGAAAAAAGTATTTAAAACTGTGAAAATATTTACATGTTAAATAATTATGTTTTTTAGCATCAAATTGATAATAAAGCAACTTTGCTATGTTTTATTCAAAAACTTTGTTTTTGTAATTTTGTTATAAATTGAAATAAATAATAACTTAATTTTTATGAGCGAATTCTACAGTAAACCTATCGATACTGTTCTTTCCGATTACAACGTGTCCGATAAAGGATTGACTTCAAACGAGGCGAAAGAACGCCTAGAAAGATTTGGCAATAACGAATTAAAATCCACTAAAAACAAATCAGCTTTTACAATTTTTATAGACCAGTTCAGAAGCAGCATGGTACTGATATTGTTTATTGCCGCTATCGTTTCTGGTGTTGTTGGAATAAGGCATGGTGAAGGACTTCTTGATACATATATCATTCTTGCAATTCTTATTGTAAATGCCATCATAGGTATGGTACAGGAGATGAAAGCCCAGTCATCGCTCGATGCACTTAACAGAATGAGTGCTCCAAGATCAAAAGTTTTGCGTGATGGTGATGTCGAAGAAATTTCTTCTACAAATGTTGTGCCGGGCGATATCGTAATTCTGGATACGGGAGATATCGTTCCTGCGGATATGCGATTGATTGAAACTGTAAATTTAAAGATCCAGGAGTCGGCCCTTACAGGAGAATCTGTTCCTGTAGAAAAAAATATAAATATAATCGAACAGGATAATGTCGCAATTGGCGACAGAAGCAATATGGCATTTTCCACAAGTGTTGTCACATACGGGCGTGGTAAAGGGGTAGTTGTTAGCACTGGTATGAAAACTGAGGTCGGACGCATTGCCGAAATGCTTCAGAAAGCTGAAAAAACAGAAACCCCAATGGGTAAACGCTTAGAACAATTAGGAAAAGTTCTTGGTTATGTCGCAATCGGAATATGTGCTTTCATCTTTGTATTAGGTATTATGCGTGGAGAAGATTGGCTGAATATGCTGATGATGGCTGTAAGTTTAGCTGTTGCGGCAATACCTGAAGGTTTGCAAATCGTTTCAACCATTGTGCTTGCTATTGGAGTACAGCGTTTGGTGAAATTAAATGCAATTGTACGCACTCTTCCATCAGTAGAATCTTTGGGAAGTACCACCGTTATCTGCTCAGATAAAACTGGAACTCTTACACAAAACCGAATGACGGTAGTAGAGGGTTGGACAGGGGGAAACGGTATCGATTTCAAAAATCCACCATTACCAGAAGAATTGAAAGAAGACGAAAAGCAATTAATTATATCTTCCGTATTGTGTACAGATACTCACGTAAAGGTTTTGGAAGACGGCACTCAGCAGAATGTGGGCGACCCTACCGAAACAGCCCTTGTAGATGTAGCGTATAAATTAAAATTGGATAAGAATTCTTTGTCCACTCAATATCCGCGTGTACAGGAAATCCCTTTCGATTCAGAACGTAAGAGAATGACAACCGTCAACCGATGGACGAATGAAAAATATTTGGTAAATGTAAAAGGTGGAATGGACGAAATTCTTTCCGTTACAACCCGCATTCTTGTTCATGGTCAGGTGCGGCCAATTACGGCTGAAGATATCGAAACCATCAAAAGAGCAAACCATCATATGGCACAATCTGCTTTGCGCGTGTTGGCTATTGCCTATAAACAGTTGGATATACTTCCATCAGAACCGACAATTGAACAACTAGAAAGTGATTTGATTTTAATCGGTCTTATCGGAATGATTGACCCCGCCCGTCCTGAAGTGGTAGAGGCAGTTGCAAAATGTAAAACTGCCGGTATTCGTCCGGTAATGATTACTGGTGACCACAAAGTTACCGCCGTAGCTATCGCAGATGAAATTGATATTTTCAATGAAGGAGATTTATCTATTACAGGTTCCGAACTTGAAAATATGTCGGACGATACACTTTATAAAGATGTTGAAAAATATTCAGTTTACGCGCGTGTAGCCCCCGAACATAAAGTTCGTATTGTGAAAGCGTGGCAGTCAAAAGGCGATATTGTAGCAATGACGGGAGACGGAGTAAATGACGCTCCGGCATTGAAACAATCCGATATAGGCGTTTCAATGGGACTTGTCGGTACGGAAGTAGCAAAAGATGCTTCAGATGTTATTTTGACGGATGATAATTTTGCTACGATTGTAAATGCCGTTGAAGAAGGACGTAGAATTTATGACAATATATTGAAAGCTATACAGTTTTTGCTTTCATCAAATGTAGGAGAGGTTCTGTTAATATTTATCGCTTCACTTTTTGCTCTTGGAAATCCTTTAACTCCAATTCTTATTTTGTGGATAAATCTCGTAACTGACAGTTTGCCGGCATTGGCTTTGAGTTTTGATGAAGCAGAAAAAGATATAATGCAGCGGAGACCTCGTGATCCAAAGAAAGGTTTCTTTACAAAAGGGATGATTGGTAGAATTATTTATCAGGGTGTTACCATTGGATTGATTTCGCTTTTCGCATTCTTACTTGGAAATAAAGACGGAGGAACTATTTTGGGTCAGACAATGGCTTTCGCTGTGTTAGGATTCTCTCAATTGTTTCATGTGCGGAATTTGCACTCCAACAAGCGTTCATCCTTCAGAACAAGTTTATTTAGCAACATGCTCCTGTTTTGGGCAATATTGGTTTCCGCATTCCTGCTTTTAGTAATCTTACTTGTCCCGGCATTCAGAGATGTTTTTGAATTGGCAGAAATGGACACTATTCACTGGATATATGTTCTCGGACTTTCAATCGTTCCAATTATAATTGTAGAACTTGTAAAAGCTCTAAAATTGAATCATTCTAAAGATGAATATTAATAATAGTGTCTTATGAATTTTTAATTTGATGAAGTAAGTAATTTTTAAACCAAGTGATAATTATCAGGTCAAATATATGATTTAATTTATTGTCTCACCACAAAATATTAAGTAAAAAGAGCTAATCTGTAATGAAAAATTGGATAAAAATCTCTCTTATTTTATTCTTTGTTTTAAGCATCAGTTTTTTTAATTCATTTTTGAGCGCTCAAAAATATGATTTCAACACCCCTTTAAGTAATTTCTATAAATTAAATTTAGATTCGATATCTGAAGATGCAAGAATCGAAGCACTTTACAATCAATTGAATTTAAAGAAGAAGGGTTTGAATTTCAAAGCGTTTGAATATGCAGTTAAAGGTTACCAATATCTATATAAAAAAGGTAAACTAAGAAATACTTCTGTGCTTACTATTGTCGACCTTGATCAACCAAGTTATAATAAAAGAATGTATATTATTGATATGGATAAGAAACTATTGCTTTTTAATACTTGGTCGGCGCATGGAAGGGGTACTGGTGATGTTTATGCTAAAAATTTCAGCAATGCAGCAAATTCACACGCGACCAGTTTGGGAATGTACATTACAAAAGATACTTACACTGGGAATAACGGATTTTCACTAAGATTGGTCGGTTTAGAACCTTCAAATAACAATGCTTTGAACAGAGCAATAGTAGTGCATGGCGCTCCTTATGTGAGCCAGTCATCCATAAAAGCAATGGGATTTATAGGTAGGAGTTGGGGATGTCCTGCGGTTCCTACTGAAATGTGCAAACCTGTGATTAATACAATTAAGGGTGGTTCACTCATGTTACTCTACCACAGAACATACAGACCAAGTTTTAAAATGTAAATAATAATTATATATTTCTTCAAAGGACAAATGTTTCAACATTTGTCCTTTTTTTCTACTTATAGCCCATAAAATATTATATATATTTTTAAAATGGAAAACTTTGTAGATTTTATAATTTTTATTTACATTGATAATGAATTACTTATAATTAAAATTAGAAAACTTATCAATAATTATAGTAAAAGTTTGTATACGTAAAATTCTTTTTCTAATATTGTAGTCTTAAAATAAAAAAAGAATTATACTATATTTTAATAAGACTAATTATTGTTATGAAGAAGAAAACATATACTTTCGAAGAAGCCAATCATGCTGCTTTGGAGTATTTTAAAGGTGATGAATTAGCTGCAAAAGTTTGGGTAAATAAATACGCCTTAAAAGATAGTCAGGGAAATATTTTTGAAAAATCTCCTGAAGACATGCACCATCGTTTAGCAAGTGAAATTGCACGAATTGAAAACAAATATAAAAATCCTCTTTCAGAGCAAGAATTATTTGAATTATTTGATGGATTCAAATATATCATTCCGCAAGGTAGTCCAATGACGGGTATCGGAAATAATTTTCAAGTTGCTTCACTTTCCAATTGTTTTGTTATAGGTATGGATGGTACAGCCGACTCTTACGGCGCGATCATCCGTATTGATGAAGAGCAAGTTCAACTGATGAAACGCCGTGGTGGAGTAGGACATGACCTTTCTCATATCCGTCCAAAAGGTTCTCCTGTAAAGAATTCGGCACTTACTTCTACTGGTCTTGTACCTTTCATGGAAAGATATTCCAACTCTACACGAGAAGTAGCGCAGGATGGTCGACGTGGAGCGTTGATGCTGAGCGTGTCCATAAAACATCCTGATTCAGAAGATTTTATAGATGCAAAATTAGAACAAGGAAAAGTAACAGGCGCAAATATTTCTGTGAAGATTGATGATGAATTCATGCGTTCTGTGGCGGAAGATAAACCATATATTCAAAAATATCCAATTGATGCTGAAAATCCTAAATTCAAAAAGACAGTAAATGCAAGGGAAATATGGGATAAAATTGTGCATAATGCATGGCGTTCGGCTGAACCTGGTGTTTTGTTTTGGGATACGATCATACGCGAATCTGTACCCGATTGTTACGCTGATTTAGGTTTTAAAACAGTGTCTACAAATCCATGTGGCGAGATTCCTCTATGTCCATATGATAGTTGCAGACTTTTAGCTATAAATCTATATTCTTATGTGAAAAATCCATTTACTGAAAATGCTGAATTTGATTTTGAACTTTTTACAAAACACGTGAAGCTGGCTCAGCGCATAATGGATGATATCATTGATTTAGAGTCCGAAAAAATTGATATGATATTGGAAAAAATCAATAACGACCCAGAATCACAAGAAATCAAATCATCAGAAAAATATTTGTGGGAAAAAATTCGTAAAAAAACACTTCAAGGGCGCCGTACCGGAGTAGGAATTACTGCAGAAGGTGATATGCTTGCAGCATTAGGATTGCGTTATGGCACTGAAGAAGCCACAGATTTTGCAGAAAAGATACATAAGACAGTAGCTGTAAGTGCGTACACTTCCTCCGTAGAAATGGCAAAGGAAAGAGGTGCATTTGAAATTTTTGATGCAGAAAGAGAAAAAAATAATCCATTCATTTTGCGATTAAAAGAAGCCGATTCTGAATTGTACGATAACATGGTAAAATACGGTCGTAGAAACATAGCTTGTTTAACAATTGCGCCTACAGGCACTACAAGTTTAATGTCACAGACAACTTCGGGTATTGAACCTGTTTTCCTTCCGGTATACAAACGCCGTCGTAAAGTAAATCCTAATGACGCAGAATCTCGTGTAGATTTCGTAGACGAAAATGGAGATTCTTTTGAAGAATATGTAGTTTTCCATCACAAATTTGTTACTTGGATGGAAGCGCAAGGATATTCTACAACAAAGCATTATAATAATGAAGAACTTGATGAGTTAGTTGCAAAATCACCGTATTACAAAGCTACTTCCAACGATGTTGATTGGATGCAAAAGGTGAAAATGCAAGGACGCGTTCAAAAATGGGTAGACCATTCTATCAGTGTTACCATTAACCTTCCTAATGATGTTTCGGAAGAATTGGTTGGTAAATTGTATATGGAAGCATGGAAAAGCGGATGCAAAGGATGCACAGTTTATAGAGATGGTTCACGAGCGGGGGTTTTGGTCTCAAATGACAATAAGGAAAGCAAAAAGAAAGATGAGGATTGTTACGAAATGCCTAAAATTCTCTCTTCAAGACCTTCGGAACTCGAAGCAGATGTTATTAAATTCCAGAACAATAAAGAAAAATGGATTGCTTTTATTGGTTTGGTTGATGGTCGTCCGTATGAAATCTTTACGGGGATTAATGATGAAGACGATGGAATCATGCTTCCGAAGAATGTAACTTCAGGTAAGATTATCAAAGCATACGATCAAAATGGGCATAAACATTATGACTTTCAATTTAAAAATCGTAGAGGTTATAAAATTACTATTGAAGGTTTGGATGGGCGTTTCAATCCAGAATTTTGGAATTATGCAAAACTGATTTCCGGAGTGCTTCGTTACGGAATGCCTATTGACCAGGTTATCAAATTAGTTGGTGGTCTCGAATTAGACAGCGAAACAATCAATACATGGAAGAATGGTGTTGAGCGAGCATTGAAGAAATATTTACCTAACGAAACCGAAGCCAAAGGACAAAAGTGTCCAGTATGCGGTCAAGAAACATTGGTTTATCAGGAAGGTTGCTTGAAATGCCGCAATTGTGGCGCATCAAAGTGTGGATGATGGTATTTAAGAGGCGTTAACAAATATGATATGAACCCCAAAAGTTAGACAAAAACTTTTGGGGTTTTATTTATGGAAAAAGGCAAAAGAAACATTTTGAAGTATAAATGTTATAGGGAGTATATTTTATAACTTAACATTTACAGTTCTATATAAATAACTGTGCATAGCTGAATGTATCAACAAAGAAGGCTTTCCTTATTAGGAAAGCCTTCTTCAAATATATCTGATATTGTTTATTTAGCTGCAGCTAACTTTTTAGCGTGGTCTTTTTTTAACATGTTGTAAGCAACAGGAGTTGCGATAAACAATGAAGTTATAGTACCAACTACGATACCGATAAGCATTGCAAATACGAAACTTCTTACCGCATCACCACCTAAAAGGATAATAACAATAATTACTAAGATTGTACTCAAACCAGTATTGATTGTGCGGGCAAGTGTAGCATTCAAAGAATCGTTAAATAAAGATCTTAAATCACGACCTGGATATAAATGCATGTACTCGCGTACGCGGTCAAATACAACCACTTTATCGTTGATTGAGTAACCAATCACCGTCAAGATTGCTGCTACAAACGTTTGGTCAATTTCCATTGAGAAAGGCATAATCTTCCACAATAATGAATATAAACCAATAACTGAGAAAGCGTCAATCGCCAAAGCAGTAATTGTACCGGCTGAGAATGCCCAGTTTCTAAAGCGAAGCAAAATATACAATCCCATAAAGATAAGTGCAATGACAAGCGCTATAAAGGCATTTAAAAGCATGTCTTTTGCGATACTTGGTCCCACTTTTTGTGAACTCAAAAGGTGATTGTCTATTGTGCTTCCTTGACTAAAGAATTTTTGTAAGCTTTGAGCCATCAGATTTTTCAAATCGTCTTCTATGTTTGCAGAAGGGTCGTCAATTTTATAGTTTGTAGAAATACGTACTTGATTGCTGTTACCAATAGTAATTACGCGAACAGATTCTCCAAAGTTAGGAACCAATGCGTCTCGCACTTCGCTTGTTTTAACTGGTTGATCAAAACGTATTATATAGTTGCGTCCACCTGTAAAGTCGATACCTGTATTTAATTTTAATGTGAAGAATGAAACTAAGCTTGCAACACCAAAAATAGCGAAGAAATAAATAACTTTCTTACTGTTTTTTAGGAAATTGAAGTTGAATTCTTTGAACATATTTTTAGAAATGTCAGTTGTGAACTTAAGATTATTCCAACGTCCCTTTTTCAACTGATATTCGTATACCATACGCGTAAAATATACAGCAGTTAAGAAAGATATAACAATACCGATAATCAACGTTACAGCAAAACCTCTGATTGCACCCGTTCCAAATAATGCAAGAATGATACCTGTAATAATGGTTGTTACATTGGAGTCAAAGATGGCTGAGAATGCATTCTTGTAACCATCTTCCAAAGCTCTTCGTAAGTTCTTACCGGCAGCTAATTCCTCCTTTATGCGTTCATTAATAAGTACGTTTGCATCCACTGCCATTGCTAGTGCAAGAATCATACCGGCGATACCAGGTAAAGTAAGTACTGCCTGGAACGCTGCCAAAGCTCCCATAGTAAAGAATAAGTTGGCAAGCAATGCGCCATTTATAACCATTCCCGGTATAATACCATATAGTATACAGGTGAAGATGAAAAGGACGATAAGCGCAATAACAAACGAAACAAATCCTGCCTTAATAGCTTCTTTACCAAGAGATGGACCAACTATGTCTTCTTGAACGATACGAACACCGGCTTTCATTTTACCGGATTTCAATACATTTTCCAAGTCTTTTGCTTCATCGGCTGTAAATCTACCGCTGATGCTTGAACGACCACCCTCAATTTTATCATTTACGTTTGGTGCAGAATAAACATAGTCATCCAAAACGATGGCGATTTGACGGCCTTTTTCAGCTCCTGTAATTGTTGCCCAGCGATTTGCACCTGCTGCATTCATTGTCATTCCAACTTCCCATCCAGAACCTTGTTGTGGTTGGTCAGCTTTTGCTGAAGTTACTGATTCTCCTGTTAACGCAGCATTATGCTTTGAACCATCGCCTCTAAGTGCATATAGTTCGTAATAAGTTTCTTTTGGGTCGATTGATTTGAATCCCCATTTGAAGCGCAAGTCTGCAGGGAAAATATCCTTGAATTTTTTCAAAATAGAATTGACAGATGCCGTATCTAATTTAGAAACTGTTCCAACAATTGAACCTCTGCTGCCGCCTTGTGCAAAGAATGGTTGTGCGAAGTATTCAATAAATGATTTGTTTATTTGTATTTTAGAATTTGCTAAATCAACTTCAGGCATTTCAGTTTTCAATGAATCTCCATTTACAAGAGAGTCGTTTCCAACAACTTTTGCAGCATCTGCTACAGTTTTACCTGATTTTTTTGCATTAACATATTCGGCAGATTTAGCATTTACTTCACTCAAATATTGAGCAATTTCGTCAACATTGTATGTTTTCCAAAATTCAAGGTTGGCATTTCCTTGAAGCAATTTTCTTACACGATCCGGTTCTTTAATACCCGGTAATTCTATTAGTATACGTTCAGCCTGATCCAATTTTTGAATGTTGGGTGCTACAACGCCGAAATGGTCGATACGTGTACGCAATACATTGAATGAATTGTCAGCAGCACTTTGAATTTCGTTTCTCAGTACTGCAATAACCTGTTCATTGGTAGCGTTTGGTTGTACGCGATCAGACATTGTAATGCTGAAGATATTGGCTAGTTTAGCTCCTGGATTTAACTTTTCGTAATTTTGTTTGAAAAGTGATACGAAATCTAATGAGCTACCTTGTCTGTTTTGTGCAATACTTTTGTTGAGAGCTTCATTAAAATGTGGGTCATCAGTGTTTGCTAATGCGCGCAATACTTGTGCAGCATCCACTTCCATGATAACGTTCATACCTCCTTTTAAGTCCAAACCAAGACCAATTTCGCGTTGACGAACTTGCTTAAGTGTTTGCCCAAGATAAACTTTTTGAGAAGAGAGGGAATCTAAGAATTGATTTTTTTTAATTACATCTCCATTTGCATATGCTTCTGCTTTGTTGTTATAATGCCAGCTCACAAGTGAGAATGACAAGTATAATAAGCTGATAAGCGTTAAAATAATGCTGAAGATCTTTAGAAATCCTTTGTTTGACATTGCAATTTTCTTTAACGATTTTGTATTTAATTATTTATTTTTCTCATTTAAAGTATGATAGAAGAGTATTCTAAAAAAAATTGTAGACACACCTATCCCTATCAGTATTAAGGGTGCAAATATACATTTTTTTGCTCTTAAATAAACGAAAACGTCAGATTATTTTCTAATAACCTGACGTTTCAAAGAATTTATTCGGATGTATTTATTTCACAAAACCTCTGTTCTTTAACAAATAAATAGGATTTGGTTTTGCACCGCGATATTTAATGTATAAATCCATCGGATCTTCAGAACTTCCTTTTGACAAAATATTGTCTTTGAAAGATTTTGCAGTAGCTTGATCAAAAAGTCCTTTTTCGTTGAAAAGCTCAAATGCATCAGCATCCAAAACTTCCGACCATACGTAGCTATAGTATCCAGCAGCATATTCGCCAGTAAATGCGTGGCTGAAGTAAGTACTTCTGTATCTTGGAATAATTTCTTTAATCAAACCAATTTTATCCATTGATTGTTTTTCAAATTGCATTACATCCATATTTAATGGAGAAGTAATAGTATGCCAATCCATATCTAATAATGCTGCTGCTAACAATTCTGTAGTTGTAAATCCTTGATTAAAGTTGCCCGCATCTTGAATTTTCTTAATTAATGCGTCAGGGATGACTTCTCCAGTTTTATAATGTTTTGCATACATTTTTAATGCTTCAGGAGCTAAAGCCCAATGTTCGTTGATTTGAGATGGAAGTTCTACGAAATCGCGATATACATTTGTTCCCGAAGTTCCTTTGTAATTCACGTTGGAAAGCATTCCGTGTAAAGCATGACCAAATTCGTGGAACATAGTTTGTACTTCATCCAAAGTCAATAATGATGGAGTATCTTTAGTAGGTTTTGTGAAGTTTCCTACGTTATAAATAAGTGGACGAACTTGTTTACCGTTCTCAATCCATTGTTCGCGGAAAGTGCTCATCCATGCACCGCCGTTTTTGCTTGCACGTGGAAAATAGTCAGTATATAATATTGTAACTAATGAACCATCAGGATTTGTTACTTCATAGGTTTCAACTTCAGGATTATAAACCGCTACGTTGTCAATCTTTTTGAATTTAAGACCATACAATTTTTCTGCACACATGAAAACACCTTCTCTCACATTTTCCATTTTGAAATAAGGTTTTATTTCGTTTTCATCCAAGTTGTATTTTTGTTTGCGAAGTTTTTCTGTATAATAGAACCAGTCCCAAGATTCTAATTTAAACTTGCCGCCTTCTTTATCAATTAAAGCTTGTAATTCTGCAGCTTCTTTTTTTGCTTGAGGAAGTGCATATTTCCAAACAGTGTTTAACAAATCGTAAACAGCAGCCGGAGTTTTAGCCATTGTTTCCTGCAGAGAATATTCAGCGAAATTTTTGAATCCGAAAAGTTTTGCTTTTTCTAGACGTAAGTTTACAATTTTCTTGATGATTTCTTTGTTGTCATACTCATTACCATTGTTGCCGCGATTGTACATTGCTTTGTACAGTTTTTCGCGCAATTCGCGTTTTTCAGAATACTGTAAGAAAGGAATCCAGCTTGGTTTTTGAAGAGTGAAAACCCATTTTCCATCTTTTTTGCTGTTTTTTGCTTCTTCTGCAGCAGCGTCGATAACTCCCTGAGGAAGTCCAGCAAGATCTTCTTTTTTATCTATAACCAATTGGAAAGCATTGGTTTCTTTTAAAACATTATCACCAAATTTTAATTCTAAAGCTGTAAGCTCTTTGTTTATAGCCATGAATTTTTGTTTTGCGCTGTCATTCAACATGATTCCACCGCGAACAAATCTTTTGTAATATTTATCCAAAAGTTGATATTGTTCTTTGGTCAAATTCAACTTAGTTGCATCATCATGGAGTACTTTGATACGATCAAAAAGTTTTTGATTCAAATAAATTTTGTCTGAATGTTCTGTAAGTTTTGGAGAAATTTCTTCTGAAATTTTTTGAAGTCCATCAGTTTTATCTGTTCCTTCAACTGCAAAGAATACTGCCGAAACACGGTCTAAAATACTGCCGCTTCTGTCCAACGCAACGATTGTGTTTTCGAAAGTTGGTGCTTCTGCATTGTTTGCAATTGAATCAATTTCCTGATTATGAACTTCCATTCCACGATTAAATGCAGGCATATAGTCTGCTTCAGTGATCTTGTCAAAAGGGGGAGTTCCGTAAGGAGTATCAAACTCTTCAAAGAAGATACTTCCTGCTTCTCCATTACTTGCTGTCTGTTTATTCTTGTTGTTGGTACAAGCAAATAGTGTCATAGCTGCTAATGCAATAATTAATACTTTTTTCATTGAAAATAATTTATAAAAGGTTGTTTCTCTCTTGATTATATTTATAGTTGCAAATGTATAGAATTTATTTTTGAAATAAATATGCAGTGCTACACAACAATGTTAAATCTTTCATTTTTCTTGAAAAATATTTGGAGATTCAATTTGTTTTATAATATATTTGTGATATCAAATTAATATCATTAAAATTTATTTTATGTATTCGCAAGAGTTTTCTTTTAAAGGTATGAAGATGAATGGTTTTTTTATGCTTTTCATCGAATTGGTGTTGTTGGTGTTGCCCATATTATTATTTATCGGAGCAGCAGAGTACGAAAGTTATAATACGCCTTTGAGCATTCTGTTTGGAGTTTCAGGAGTGGTTTTGATTATTTGCTTTTTTCTGTTTCTTTTCGGATTTATTCGTCTTGAACCCAATGAATCCGCAGTGATGGTTTTCTTCGGAAAATACAAAGGAACGCTTCGTGAAGTAGGTTTTTTCTGGGTGAACCCGTTTACTACTAAGAAAAAACTTTCTATGCGCGCGCGCAACTTGATTATCGAGCCTATAAAAGTAAACGACCGCGTAGGTAATCCTATTTTGATTGGTTTGGTATTGGTTTGGAAATTGAAAGATACTTATAAATCTATGTTCGAAATTGATGCACAGACAATTGCTCAAGGAAAGGTTACGGCAAATTCAGTAAATACGGTGGCTAATAAAATGCAGGCTTTTCAGGATTTCGTTTCTGTTCAGGGAGATGCTGCGCTTCGTCAAGTTGCGGGAAAATATGCTTACGATAATAATGTGGTGGATGACAATGAACTGACACTTCGTTCGGGAGGTGAGGAAATCAATGAAGACTTGATTCATGAATTGAATTCTCGATTGACAATGGCGGGAATTGATATTATGGAAGCGCGTATCAATTATTTAGCTTACGCTCCGGAAATTGCTGCCGTGATGCTACGCCGTCAACAAGCGGAAGCAATTATCTCTGCTCGTGAAAAGATTGTAGAGGGTGCGGTAGGCATGGTTAAAATGGCATTAACTCGTTTAGAGGATGAAAATATTGTAGATTTGGATTGCGACAAAAAAGCTGCGATGGTTAGCAATCTGATGGTGGTTCTTTGTTCGGAAGATTCCGTTAAACCTGTTGTGAATTCGGGAACTTTATATCAGTAAATCAATTTTATAATGAGAGAGAAGAAAATATATTACCAAGAATATCAAAGGCAAAGGGCTTGGTGGGTTTGGTTAATTATGGTGTCATTAAATCTCTTATTTATCTACGCCTGTGTATCTCAAATCATTTTCGACAGACCTTTTGGAAACAATCCGATGAGTGATAAAGGATTAATAATCGTGACTATTCTAACTTTAGGATTCTCTGTATGGTATCTCTTAGACGGACTTCATACGTATATTGATAAGACAGGCATTTATATCAGATATGCACCGTTCCATTTAAAAAGTAAGTTTTATGATTGGAATAATATTGATAAATGTTACATCAGAAAATTCAATCCGTTTACAGAAACCGGAGGTGTTGGTATAAAAATACGCACTATATCATTTAGAAAAACTTTTCCGAAATTTTCTTATTCCTACACTGTAGCGGGCAATATTGGTTTGGAAGTTGTTTTATCTTCCGGTAAAAGAGTATTAATAGGCACACAGAATCCCACAGAATTAGAAAGAGTTCTCGAAAAATTAGGCAAGAAAAATGGCTAAAAAAGAAAAGACGACAAAAAATTTTGCTTTACGATTGGATTCCGATACGATGGATGCCATCGAAAAGTGGGCTGCCGATGAATTCCGAAGTGTGAACGGACAAATTCAGTGGATTCTGGACCAAGCATTGAAAAAAAGTGGTCGATTAAAATAAAAAAATATTATACTTATATAATAAAAACCGATTGATTTTCAGCCGGTTTTATTTTTGTTTAAATATTTAACTAAATCAATTAGTTTATAAACTAAAAATATTAGTTATATTTGCAATTGTATAATAAATAATAGTCAGATGAAAGATTTATCTCCCAAAGAAGAAGAAGTAATGCACTATTTTTGGAAAGCAGATGCATTGTTCGTGAAACAGCTTGTTGAAATGTATCCGGAGCCAAAACCTCATTTTAATACTTTATCAACCTATGTACGCTCATTGGAAGACAAAGGATATTTATCGCATGAACCCTTGGGAACTACTTACAAATATTTCGCTATCATTTCGGAAGAAGAATACTCAAACAGAACCATCAAAAATATCGTACACAAGTATTTTGATAATTCATATCTCAGCGTGGTTTCATCGTTTATAAAAGAAAAGAATCTTTCTGTTGCAGAAATAAGGCGGTTATTGGATGAAGTTGAAAAAAATAATGAGGAATAAATGATGGAAAATGTAATGATTTATTTTGTTCGCGCATCCTTGGTGCTGGCTATTTTATGGGGAATGTATAAACTGTTTTTCAGCAAAAACTCATTTTATAGTCTTAATCGTATGATATTGTGGAGCATTTTGGTCTTGACATTGGTTCTGCCATTTGTCCATTTCCATCTTTTGCCTGAGCACAAACAAGTAGTTTTGTCCATTCCTATGGATGTCACCTATAGCCAAGGTGTATCAAGTTTGCAAGTTGCCGATGTGTCCAATCCTTTTCAGTGGAATAAGTTTATTTTGCTTCTCTATGGGATTGGATTGACTTTCTTTTTAATAAGATATGTGATAGGTGCTTTCCAATTGGCATCTATTATTAGGCATTCGGAACAAAGATATTTGGAAAATGGAGTGGTTTTGTGTGTCACGGATAGAAAAGTGAATCCTTTCAGCTTTTGGCATTACATTGTAGTTCCAAAATCGGAAGAAAACGCTGACGATTCTCTTATTATGATGCACGAAAAGTCGCATATAAGAAACAAACATTCCGTTGACAAAATAATTTTCGATTTATTCTGTATCTTTTTTTGGTTCAACCCTTTTGCATGGCTTTTGAAGAGAGAACTGCAGGCTCTACAAGAATTTCAGGCAGATGCGGACGTGCTGGGAAAAGGAATAAATATTCAACAATATCAATTATTATTAATCCGCAAAAGCGTGAGCGAGAAAAACTTTGCTTTGGCAAATAACTTCCTGCAATGCGATTTGCACAAACGTATTAAAATGATGAAAAACAAAACAAATTCAAGACGTAAATGGAATTATCTCCTTGCAATACCTGCAATGGTAGTATGTGCTTTTGTGCTTTCTGTTCCCAAACTGAATGCGAAAACAAATCTGATAATTGTAGAAAATCCTTCTGTGAATGTAGTTGATGAAAATGTATTGATTAATGATGTGGCATCAATTATTTCTCAAAAAGAAACTAAAGAATTGAAGCAATCTAAAGAGAAATTTAAAATTAGCGGTTTCGTTAAATCTAAGAACTTGAAAAAACCTTTAGCAGGGGCTATCATTAGAATAAAGGGTACGAATGTTGGTACAACAGCAGGACAAGATGGAAGTTTCTCGTTGGATGTAGAAGAGGGTGTAGCATTAGAATTTATGTATCCTGACTATAATTCATATCAAGTTGTTGTGTCAAAGAATCACCCTATATTAGGAATTAATCTAACATCTGAAAAAGAAGTAGCGACTACAATTACAATTAATGATAATCCAAAGCTCAATCCCAATTTTAAACCTCTTTATATCATTGATGGAATAGAACAGAAAGATGATGTGCTAAAAAATCTAGATCCTAAAGATATTGAATCAATGACTGTTTTAAAAGGTGGTGAAGCAGCAGCTCTATATGGAACGCGTGGCGCAAATGGAGTAATCTTGATAACTACAAAAAACAAATCAAAATCAATCGAAAAAGCATTAGTTGTGGTTGATGGAGAAGTTATGGAAGATGATTTTGATATGAAAACCATAAAGACAGATGATATAAAAGCAGTTACCGTTATCAAATCGGCTGACGGTGTTAAAAGATACGGCGAAAAAGCCAAAAACGGTGTAATTGAAATCACAATGAAGAAATAAACTTATCCTTTCATTAACAAAAAACCTCTCTGCAATAAATACAGAGAGGTTTTTTGTTAATACACTTACGCTTCCTTACTTTCGTCCTTATCCTTCTTCTTGCGAAGAGACACGGTCAGCATTGCCTGCTTCACTTCCCGATTGATATTGTCTGTCAGTTGTTTGTAAGCTTCTTCCCCTTTCAAGAAAGCAAGTGCATTGATGGTTTTCACCACTTTTGTAAATGCTTTTTGCATTACAATGCGCGCTTCCTTTGCAGCTCCAATTTCGATAGCCGCTTCCATCCGTGTGCGGTCGTTGTAGACTGCTTCAAATTTCGAATTATTTTCTTTTAAAGCTGAAACGTAACTACCCACACCTATAAGTTTAATGATTTCGGCATATTCCGGTTTCTCATAATCCTGAACCAGATTGCTGATAATACCCGTTTCTTTACGCATCGGTTTGCGCTGAATGTTTTTCCCGTATCCGTTCATAATATTCAACAACATATTTGCTCCTTCTGCAATTTTTGCATCCGGATTCAGCGATGCGCCTTTCAAGTATTGGCGCGTACCCGTAATGTTGGTGTCGCGCTTTGTGTCCCAATCTGCCATCTGTTTGGACAACTCTTTGTCCCTGATGGGTATCAATGCTTGATCCAGCTTCAATAAAGCCGGTTTGTAATCGTTGCTCACAACATCCGTCAATTGCAGGATTTCCAAATTTTCCTGCCCCAGATGTGAATCTATATTGGTCATTACTTGATAAAAATCAAATAATCCCACTGTGGTAAGATCTGATCTTTTAATCATACTTGTTCTTTTTATTAATTAATAATGATGTTTAATGGAGCTGTATGCCCTGAAAATGCTTTGCAATATATGTAATGACTTTCTGCTCGGTTGAAAGTGCTTTGCAGTAAATGTAATGACTTTCTGCTCAGTTGAAAATGCTTTGCAGTATATGTAATGCAGTTTCTGTTCAGTTGAAAGTTATTTGCAAGTGGTGTAATGCAGTTTCTGTTCGGTTGAAAGTTATTTGCAAGTGGTGTAATGGCTTGTCCGCCCTGCGGAAAATGGTTTACATGTTATTGACAGCTCCTTCCGCAGAGCGGAAACGTGTCTGCATCGCGCGAGGGTATTCGTCCGATGATTTGCAAAGGTTTTTTGGGAGTGAAATCGGTGTGATACATGATTTATCTACTGACAACAATTGCAAATATAAGTTTTTTTCTGAATAAAAAGGAAGGAAAGAATGTAATTTGATTCTTTCCTTCCTTTTTAACAAAATGATTGTGTATGAGCTACTAAAAATATAACTGCAAGCCAAGAGTAAATTGGTTGCCTTTTGGTCCTTTGTCTGTGCGGAAAAGACTCAATGGCGAATAGCTTGCAAAAAATCCAAAATTGTCAATTCCTACATTTGCAATCAAATCGTAGGTGATGGGGCGGATATTCAAATCGCCTTCCATTTTTATCTTCTGTTTTTTGCCATTTTCCATCACCCACACTTTGGAAGAAGAAGTGGTTTTCACTTTCACCACTGCACCTGCATTCAAAAAGATAGAAGAATGGCGTCCCAGAGGAATGCTTGTTTCGAGCAATAGAGGGAAGGTGAGATAGGTGTAATGCAGACGCGAATTGAGATATTCGTTGCCGGGATTGGTGATTGTGATGATTGATTTGTAGTCCACCACCTCGATGGCTGCGTTTTTTTGAAAATGCATGGAGTTGAACTGAATGCCCATGCCTGTTACAAATTCCAGATTGTTTGCTAAAGAATAGTTTCCTTCCAACAGATTGAGATTGTATTGCAAAGAGCGACTGACGTTTATAACCGGTTCTAAATCTCCATTAAAGTTAGAAAATCCTATGCCGAATCCATCCCAGTGTGTATTATTTATTTTTCGTTTTTCTTTTGGTAAGAATATATTTGGGATAGATATAGAAAATTGATTGTCATAGGTCGTTTCTTGTGATATTCCATTAGCGAATACCCCTTCGTAGGTTTTTTCATATTTCACATCTGCACTGTCTTTTTTTATCTTGTACACTGATACATTGGTTTGTTTATCGCAGTCTGTAATGATTACTTTCTTGTCGCGATAAATGATGGTTGTGTCAGGAACTAAGGTTGCGGCTGAAGCCGAGATGGCGCATGCGAGCATTGCCGAGATGAGAGTTATTGTTTTCATAATCTTTTTGGATTTTATTGTGTGTAATTTGTTATTTCTTTTTGATGAATAGGCTGTTTACCAAACTTTCAGAATCTTTTCCCCCTTCCATATAGATAAGCGTTGCTTTTCCGTCATTATTTATTTTGAAGAGGATATATCTGTATATCCTGTTGTTGATGAGTGGAAGCTGGTAGTATCCTGAAGATATGACGCCGTTGCTCACCACTTCTTTGATCTTGTACGCCGATTTTTTGTCGCTGCTCAGTGCTTTTTGCACGTCTTCCGAAAATGGTATTTCGTATTTCATCGTGATGCTGCGGAAGGCGTCGAGTTTGTAGTTTTGCAAAGCTTCTTTGTTCAATACCACCATGGTGGCTCCGCGCTTTTTACCGTATTTTTCGAATACGGACTTGATTTCGAGCTGGTCTTGTGCAAAACATCCGCCGATACTTATCACTGCGAATAAGCAGACGGCTATCAGGCGTTGAAAGAAATATTTTTGTTTCATAATTATCTCCTTATCTATTTTTATTCCATTATTAAGGATAATTGTTCTTCTATTACTTTGTTTTCTGTTTTCACATTGTTCAGGGAGATATTGGCGTAAGATTTCACCGCCTCTTCGTTGGTAATCTGTTTGCCGTCTATCCACACGCTGTTTTGTGCGAATGTATTTGGAGTATTTATATCTTGCAGGATGAAAAGCATTCCCAGTAATACTGCCGCGCTCACAGATATGACGGCACTTATAATTCTGTTTCTTTTTTTATTGTCAACGGCATGAAGCTTCACCACTTTTTCTTCGGCTATCACTTCGTTGAGGATAGATAGTGCCTGACGCTCATCTTCCATGTAGCGGAAAATATCTTTCATCTCTTCATGCTCCGGCTTAACCTCTTTGCCATTGAAATAATTGTGGAGTTGCGCCTCCTCTTCGTGAGAAGTTTCTCCCTCCAAATATTTGTCAAGTAATTCGTTTATATTGTTCATAATTTTTAGCTGTTGGCTTTTAGCTTTTAGCAAATAGCTCTTAATTCTTTTATCTTTTTTCCGCAGATTTTGCTGATATTCGCAGAACCATTTTTCAATCCCAATTTCTCTGTCTTTCTGTCTTTCCGTCTTTTAGTCTTTCCGTCTTTTAGTCTTTCCGTCTTGTTTATAATACGCCAGATATGCCTCGCGCAGGCGTTTTCGCGCTCTGGATAAATTGATGCGTACAGCCTCGGCAGTCATGTGATGTAATTCCATTATTTCTTTTGTGTCATATCCTTCGATGTCTTTGAGTTGCAGAATCTGTCTTTGCAAGGGTGGAAGCGTGGATATGATTTTTCGGATAGTTTCCTGAGTGTCTAATTCTTCTACCAATTCTTCAGGTGATTGCTGCGTATCAATTTTTGTATCCAATAAAGTCTCGTCCGCCATATAGCGATGTGTCCTGATGCGGTCGATACATATATTCTTGGTCATCGTTACACAATATGCTTCTTTGTTTTGAAATTGTCCGAATTCTGCTCGCTTGTGCCACAGTCTTAGGAATACCTCCTGCACCACGTCTTCCGCGTCCTGCCTGTTCGTCAGCATCCGAAATGCTACTTGAAGAAGCGACGGACGAAAGTTTGTAATCAGTTGTTTGTATTCGGCAATTTCCATATTCAATTATAACGACGAAAGTGTGTGCTAAAACGTAACATCCAAATGCAAAAAAAATAGCAGTTACCTCTTGTGATAACTGCTAATCTATTATTTATTATTGTTTTATTTTTATTTATAGACTTCTTTTTTTCCTGCTAACAATGTATTCTTCATCAAAGAAACAATGGTCATTGGTCCAACTCCTCCCGGAACGGGTGTAATGTAAGAGGCTTTTGGAGCTACTTCATCAAAAGCAACATCGCCCGTAAGTTTGAATCCTGATTTTTTGGAAGCATCAGGTACGCGTGTTGTGCCCACATCTATAATAACTACGCCGTCTTTTACCATATCGGCTTTCACAAATTCGGGAGAACCCAAAGCCGCTATGATAATGTCGGCTTGCAGACAGATTTCCTTGATGTTTTTTGTGCGGCTGTGGCAAACGGTAACCGTGCAGTCTCCTGGATTTCCTTTTTGCATCATCAATGTAGCGGCAGGTTTGCCCACAATATTGCTTCTTCCCAAAATCACGCAGTGTTTGCCTTGCGTGTCAATGTGGTATCGTTTCAGCAATTCCACTATTCCGGCAGGAGTTGCAGAAAGGAAGCAGGGCAATCCCAATGACATTCTTCCCACATTCACGGGATGAAAACCGTCCACATCTTTTCTGTAATCAATTGCTTCGGTAATCTTATCTTCTGAAATATGTTTTGGAAGAGGTAATTGAACGATAAATCCATCCACATCATCATCTTCATTCAATCTTTTTACGCAAGCAATCAATTCTTCCTCTGTTACGTCTGATTCATAACGGATAAGCGATGATTTGAAACCCACTTCTTCGCAAGCTTTCACTTTGCTTGCAACATATGTTTCACTGCCGCCGTCATGTCCAACCAAAACTGCTGCAAGATGAGGTGTTTTTCCACCATTTAATTTTATTTGAGCTACCTCTTCGGCAATTTCTTTCTTGATTTGTGCCGCAACTGCTTTTCCATCTATTATATTCATGTTGATGTTTATTTTTTGGTGTTTAACGTTTATTGTCCCGCGTTCATTGTTTAAAGTTTTATTACAAGAGCCAATTCTAAATATTCATATTTTGGGATTGTCTCCATACCTCTAAACAATAAACGTGATTATCGTCTCCGCAGATTCTTCATCATAGCTTTTCCACCGCCATTTGTCATCATGCGCATCATTTTGCGCGTTTCGTCAAATTGCTTGATGAGCTTGTTTACTTCCTGAACTTTTGTTCCACTACCAGCTGCTATACGCTGACGACGGCTTCCGTTTATTATTTCAGGATTGGTTCTTTCTTTTGGAGTCATCGAATAGATAATGGCTTCGATACTTTTAAATGCGTCGTCGTCAATATCCAAATCTTTGATTTGCTTGCCGACGCCCGGAATCATTGATGCCAAATCCTTCAGATTACCCATTTTTTTGATTTGCTGGATTTGTGCGATGAAATCGTTGAAATCAAATTGATTTTTAGCAATTTTCTTTTGAAGTCTGCGTGCTTCTTCTTCGTCGTACTGCTCTTGTGCTTTTTCAACCAACGAAACGATGTCACCCATACCCAAGATACGGTCTGCCATACGTTCGGGATGGAAAACATCCAATGCATCTAGTTTTTCGCCCGTTCCTACAAATTTGATAGGTTTGTTTACAACCGAGCGAATAGAAAGAGCGGCACCACCACGGGTGTCACCATCTAATTTAGTCAATACAACTCCGGTGAAATCTAATCGGTCATTAAATTCTTTGGCTGTATTTACAGCATCTTGTCCGGTCATGGAGTCTACCACGAAAAGGATTTCTTGAGGATTGATAGCTTTTTTGATTGCTTCAATCTCGTTCATCATTTCTTCGTCAACAGCCAAACGACCAGCAGTATCCACAATCACCAAATCCCGACCGTGTTCGCGTGCGTATTTAATTGCGTTTTCCGCAATTTTTACCGGATTTTGATTTCCTTCTTCCGAATAAACAGGAACATTTATTTGTTCACCCAGTATTTTCAACTGTTGTATTGCAGCAGGACGATAAACGTCGGCAGCAACCAGCAAAGGATTTTTGCCTTTTTTTGATTTAAGCAAATTGGCAAGTTTACCCGAGAAAGTTGTCTTACCAGAACCTTGCAAACCCGACATTAAAATTACTGCAGGAGTACCTTTAATATTGATGTCAACAGCAGTTCCTCCCATAAGGATAGCAAGTTCGTCATGGACAATCTTTACTAACATTTGTTCCGGTTTAACTGCCGTAAGCACATTTTGACCGAGCGCTTTTTGTTTTACGGTTTCAGTAAAATCTTTTGCTGTTTTGTAATTTACGTCGGCATCAAGTAAGGCGCGGCGTACTTCCTTAAGCATTTCGGCAATATTGATTTCGGTAATTTTGCCTTCACCTTTTAATATCTTAAATGACCGTTCGAGTCTATCACTTAAATTTTCAAACATATCTTCGAGGAATTTTTATTTAATAATGTGTGCAAAGATAGAAAAAAAGAATTGTTCCAAAAGCTCACTAAACATCTACCTAATGATTATAGATGAAAAAGACCTAAAAAGTGTATTTTTTTAGGTCTTTTTCATCTAATAAGCTATTTTTCTTGGATTCTTATTTTTTAATAAGAAACTCATTTTCTAAAGTGATATTTTTAATATTATTTGATTTACTTCCTTTACTAAAGAAACTGCTATCGACTATTGAAATCACTTTTGTTATTTTATATTTACCTGGTTCAAAGTTAAAATCATATACGTCTAAAGTTTCTATAAAATCAAAAGAACTATTAGGAGAAACAATTTTTCCATCATCAAAAAATATATATCCATCCTTAAATTCTAAATTTTCCCATTTTCCGTTATTTAAAAAACTAACTTGTTGATAAAAGCTTGATTTAATTATATATTTGGAATTATTTTTAATAGTAACTATAATTTTTTTATCATTTAGTTTAAGAATCTTTGGACTAATAATCATTTTTATATTATTGGTTTCCTTATTAGTGATGTTTTCAAATAAACCTTCATAACTTGAAGCCATGCAATTTGTTCTGATTCTATTATTACATCCAAAAAGGAATGTTATTGATATAATCAACAATAATTTAAAACTTATTTTCATATAAATACTACTTAGTAGCGGACTATTGATAATGCTTGATTTACATTGCTAGATTTAGAATAATATGCTAAATTGGTTTTTGGATCACTTCCTGAATGAATTCCAACTGTATATCTGATATTATCAGTTCCTATAGCAAAAATAATTCCGCCGCTATCTCCATAATCGCTGTCATAACTTGCTTCTACAAGGTCATAAATAGTATATTTAATGCCATCCCTTGTTGTGGTAATAGTTCTGCTTGTTGACGAAACTGTGCCTTTCTGAAGGTCTGAATTTGCACCACATAAATATACAACGCCATTAATTCCTACGGATTTGTTTACTGATGATAAAACGCCTCCGCAACTAATGTTGTTAGATGGTAAGAAGGCTTGGTTTATTATTTCTGCAAATGATGCATCAGCTTTACTTCCATCAAAACTTCTTTTAATACATTTACCAATTATTGCAGTGTTATAAATTACATTATCATTTAATTTGAAGCTGTGTCCTGCGACTACCATTCCTACTTTAGTATTATCATTTGCTAATTTAGCTCTATAACCAAAAGATGAAAAAGCGTTAGATGGGTTAAATACAATATCTCCAGGCAATAGTTGATTGGCTCCAGATTGTTCTAAATTAATAAACTCTCCTTTTTTAAAAATAAAGAATGGAGAATTGCCGATTTCTTGTTTTAATTTTAAAATCTTATCATCATTGAAATCTTCCAGAAATATTTCAATAATATTTTTGTTATCTATTAAACCAAAACCTATAATATTATTATTAGGGGTATTTTTGTGATATTCGGTTATTCTATTCATTTGATTTAATAATACAACATATGGATATTTACATTTTTCTAAAACGATATTTTCGGATCCACATCTTTGAACAAATTCTTTGCGATGAACCTTAGGATTACCTGAAATAAGGATAACTAATTTTCCTTCTTTATTAACATAACATCCTCCATAATAACCGGGATAATTATATGTCTCTGACGAAGGATTAGGAGATGATTTAAAAGAGTCCAATAATCTATTATATTCTTCTAAACCTTTAGACTGGATTAGCGGAATTTCTAATTAAGATCTTGTTTCTATTTTCGCATTATTATCAGAAGATATTAAATCTTCAAAATCCATAGAGTCACATCCAGTAGCACCAAAAGCAATTAAACAAATAAATAAATAGTAATAATAATTTTTCATAATTTTTTGTATTATGTGTGTTGATAATTTATTAATTAACGTATATCTACCATAAATGTTCAAAAACATTAAATTTTATTATTGACAGTTTATTGATAAATAAGATTATTAATCGTCTCTTTGTTATAAATGCGTTCAATTAGAACTCCGTATTTATTATAAAAACTTTCAAGTATTGAGTTTTTGATCATTTTTATATAATGAATTTTTTAGCACATGAAGTGAAAAAAGTAAAAGTGAATAATACCGCTGCAATAAATAGTTTTTTCATTTTGTTTTAGTTGTTAAAGGTTTTCCTTGCGAGTTATCACATACTCCGTCTTTGTTTTTGTCCACAAAATTTGCTTGTCTTCCTCTACCGTTTCCTCTACGTTGTCGGTTACCTGCTGCGTAATTGTCGCAAACGCCATCTTTATTTACGTCAACGAAGTTTCTACCTTGTCTGCAACCGTTTCTCATTCCTTGACCTTTACCTGCACCACGATGCATTCCTTTTCCTTGATGGCGTCCACTTCCGTTGCGAAGACCTTGTTTGCCTGTTCCATTAGCGTTACGTGGTGTGCCGTTTTCAAAGTTGTCGCAAACATTGTTGTTTTTTTTATCAACATAAGCGGATTGTGCCTGTTTGCCTTTTGCGGTTTGTTGTTGCGCTTTTTGCTGAGTTTGAGAACTCGTGATTCCGATTGATACGGAAAAAGCTAAAGCTGTAATAAATAATTTTGTTTTCATTTTTATAAGTTTTGTAGAGTTAAACATTATGGTTGATTTTATTTATTCTGATGTCGGCGGTAACCTCTTTGCAAACCGGTAGAATCGCTTGCAAATCTGTGGCGACCATTTCCTTGTCTCATATTTATAGTTTTATCTTCATACAATATTTTGAATGTATTTTGCAGTTGTTCTTTTTGTTCGGGATTACTGATTGCCAACATCTTCAAATAAAACTGATTGGTTGTTTTTTTAAGTGAAGCGTGGTCTTTCCCTATTTCGTCCGAAAGTTGATTAAGTTTTACAGAATCGGGTTGATTTTTATTTAGTTCGATATACAGCGCCGATTTTAAAGAATCCATTTCAAGCAGCAGTGTGTTTGCGTTACTGCGAAATTCGCGGTTGGCGCTTCTGAAAACTTCCATTTGCTCTTCATCAAATCCTAATGTGTTGCGGAAATATTTTCCGTTCAGCGGATTACGTCCTGTTTGGTCGAGGACGACGGCGGCGCTTTTTTCTTTTTCTTTCGCTTTGTGATAGAATATAGAGCCGATAATCGTCAAATTGAGCACAGCAAGCAGCGCGATAATCCATATCAATATTTTGTTGTTATTCTTCATTTTCAGTAAAGTTGTAATATCCCAGATTTTCGATTTGAGAATCGTTGATATTGAGTGAAACCTGATGTGAACTGATGTTTTGATAATAATTTCCGATATTCAGACCCAAAAAAATCACTACTAAAAAGCTCGCGGCAACAACTATCGTTTTCCACACGTTATTTTCTTGTTTCGCAGGATGTTTTTGTTGTTCAAGCTGCTCCATTACGCATGTTGCCAAAAATGGATTGTAATGTATCTCCTTTTCACGTTCTACAAAATCTTTTATGTATTCATCTATCTTCATTTTATCCGATTTCTATATGTGTTAGACATAATGCTTGTTGATTTCCTACGGGTGGGAAAGTTTTTTTTGTAAATTTTTTTTTGCACATTGCAGAAGCTGCTCCACGGCGCCTTCCGATTTATTCATAACTTCTGAAATCTGTTTTTGTGAAAGTTCCTCGTAATAACTCAAAATGAAAGCTGTCTTTTGTGAATGTTGCAGTGAGTCAATCGCAACTTTTATTTTTTCATCTCTTTCGCTGATTTCCAAATCTTCGATGGGGGGTTTATCGCAATGAGAAATGTTGAAAATATGTTCGAGTGAATCCCACAATTGAAACTTCCTATTTCGATTTATGTAATTAATACTCATATTTACAGCTATGCGATAAAGCCAAGTCGTAAATTCGGATTGATGGTTGAACTGGTGGATTGATTGATAAACTTTTATAAAGATGTCTTGTGTCAAATCCTCGGCATCCGATTTGTTGTGCGTGTATCCCATAGCAATTCGGAATACCAAATTTTGATATTCTTTTGTAAGTTTTCCAAATAAGGAAATATCTCCCGATTTTATTTTGTCAATCATCTCTCTTTCGAGCATTCCGGTTCATTTTTGAGTTTCGACAACTGAATTATAAATTTCCTACTGGAGTAGATTTTATTTAACTTATTGTAACACGGTATAAAAGAAAAAGTCTGCTGTTGAGGCAGACTTCTCTTGTGAAATATTTGAAAGAAAAATTATCTTTTTCCCGTAAACATGCCCATTACGTCATCAACAATGTTTCCATCATGATTTTTGTCAAGCATTCCCGAAAGCATTCCGCCGATTCCGCCACCTGCATTGCTTTGAGAGCCGCCACCAAGAATTCCTCCAAGCAATCCGCCTAACCCTCCGGCTTGAGTATTGGTCTCGCGTTTTTGTTTTCCAACGTAAGAAAGAACGATTGGAGCAAGCAATGCCAAGATTGGACCAATTTTATTGATGCTGATTCCAGTCTTTTGAGACAAACCTTGTTCAACCTGAGGTTTTTGTGCTCCAAAAATATGTCCCAAAATGCCGTGACCGTCATTTTCTATTTCCACCTGATTGTTTTGAAGCATATCGCCCAATCTGTCAAGCAGTGAACCATCATGTTTATCGTCTAATGCACTTGCCAGACTGTTTGCTCCTTCAGGAGTTTGTACGTTTCTGTTTAAACCCGCAAGAATAGTAGGAACAGCCGCTTGAACTGCTGTAGCCGCTTCTTGTTGGTCCATATCTAATTTTGCCGAAAGATTATTTACGAGGGTTTGACCCATTTCGTTGTTCATTAATTCTGAAATATTCATATTTTTTTTTTAATTGATTTACCATATAACGCACAAAGGAAAAAATTAGTTTCTTGTAATGCATAATTGTTGATAAAATGGATTAAATTTGTAACATTATTAAATTTTAAAAATTAAGTAATGAAGCCTTATCTCGATTTAATTCGAAGAGTGTTAGAGGAAGGAGAAAAGAAAGAAGATCGAACTGGCACGGGTACCATCAGTGTTTTCGGACATCAAAGCCGATATGATTTATCAGAAGGATTTCCGATGGTTACTACCAAAAAATTGCACTTAAAATCAATAATTTACGAGCTTTTGTGGTTTTTGCGCGGAGATACTAACGTAAAATATCTGCAAAAAAACGGTGTAACTATCTGGAACGAATGGGCGGATGCCGAAACAGGTGAGTTAGGTCATATTTACGGTTATCAATGGCGTTCGTGGCCAAATTATAACGGTGGTTTTATCGATCAGATATCTGAAGTTGTAAATACAATAAAAAACAATCCTGATTCACGAAGAATTATTGTTAGTTCATGGAATGTTGCTGACTTAGACAACATGAGCCTGCCTCCGTGTCATGCACTTTTTCAGTTTTATGTTTCAAAAGGAAAATTGAGTTTGCAACTTTATCAACGTAGTGCAGATATTTTCCTAGGAGTACCTTTCAATATTGCATCTTATGCTTTGCTGCTAATGATGACGGCGCAGGTTACAAACTTGCAAGCAGGAGAATTTATTCATACGTTGGGCGACGCACATATCTATTCCAATCATTTGGAGCAAGTGAAATTGCAGTTGACGCGCGAACCTCGTCCACTTCCCAAAATGAAAATTAATCCTGAAGTCAAAAATATATTTGATTTTCAGTATTCTGATTTTGAATTAATAGACTACAATCCACATCCAATAATAAAAGGCGAAGTTGCCGTATAGACTTATATGAATTTTAATCCCGTTCTCATCGTTCTTCCCATACTACTTCTTTTAATGTATGATTTGGGAATTGAATTTAAATTAAAAGATGTAACACAACTTGCAAAACATCCAAAAGCGGTTTGGATTGGTCTTTTTGCACAGATTATAGGTTTGCCGTTGGTTGCTATTTTGTTGGGCAAATTTTTTACACTGGAGCCGTATATTTTCGTGGGACTTGTGCTCATTGCATGTTCTCCCGGAGGAAGTTCCTCCAATATGTTTACTTATATTGCGAAAGGCGATATTACGCTTGCCGTAACTTTGACTGCTTTGAGCAGTGTTATTACGATTTTTACAATTCCACCCATACTTTCTTATGTGATTCAAACATCCGGTTACGGAATAATAGAAAATATTAAACTGCCTGTAGGTAAATTGTTTGTACAAAATATTGTACTGTTGTTGCTTCCTATTGCTTTGGGGATGTTGACAAAAAAATATCGACCCAATTTTGCTGCGAAAGCGAAAAAGGTTTTAGATAAATCGGCTTTTCCTGCTTTGCTCATTTTGGCAACTATTTTCTTCATAACAAATAAACAGATAATTATAGACAATTTCGGCTCACTTACATTTATCGTTTCGCTTCTGATTATCGGAGCTATGATTTTGGGCATAGGTTTAGGTTATTTAGCTAGATTGAAGAACGAACAACGTCGAACGATAGCAATTGAAGTAGGAATACAAAATGCAGCACAGGCGATTGCAATTGCCAGCAGTCCTTTTATTTTGAATGATAATAAAGTGGCTGTTCCGGCGATTATTTATGCATTGATGATGAACATCATTTTATTGACCTATATCAGTAAATATTTATTTAAAAAAGGATGAAAATAGATGTAAGTATAGTAGTAGCTGTAGATGAGCATAACGCGATTGGGAGAAACGGCGGACTGCTTTGTCATTTACCGAATGATTTAAAACACTTCAAGAATATAACAAGCGGTCATACTATTATCATGGGCCGCAATACTTACGAATCCTTACCTAATGGCGCTCTTCCTAATCGTATAAATGTTGTTGTTACTTCTCGTGATTCCAATAATTATTCCGGCTGCATTGTGGTCAAATCGATAGACGAAGCTCTAAATCATTGTAAAGAAGATAGTCGATGTTTCATTATCGGTGGAGGAAAATTGTACGAATCTACAATAAAGCTGGTTAACAAAATATTTCTTACTACTATACATCATACTTTTGACGACGCAGATACTTTTTTTCCTGAAATAAAATTACAGGACTGGGATGTAACAGATGTCGAACATCATGATGCGGATGAAAAACACAAATATCCATACACTTTTAAGACATTAATAAGAAAATGAAATGAAAAAAATTGTGGTGTTTTTGCTCTATATTTTCTGTTCTTTCTCGACGGATTTATTTTCTCAACAGTTTAACGAAAAAGACTTGAAAAGAAAGTTGACAGAAACTTTTACAGATATTTATAAACAAAATAAAATCAGTCTTACCAAAATAACAGTAGATAGCCTTGCGATAGATTCAAAGAAAAGAATTTTTGAAGTTTATTCCAATACGGCATTGTCGTATCTTCCTATGAGAAAGGAGATAGTGAACGAAATATATAATGGTGTAAGAATAAACATTCCTGAAGATTACAAAAAATATAATGTTCGTGTTTTCTCTGATAACAAAGAAATCAGTACACTGATTCCAAATTTCTATTTAACAAAAGCAAAAGATAAATCACGGATTTTCAAAAATGATTCGAAAAAGCCTTTAGTGACAAATCTATCTTTGCCAATAAATATCAAGAATGGATTATCGGGCAACCATATCGCGTTATGGAACAGCCACGGATGGTATTACGAACAAAAAATAGGTAGATGGGAATGGCAGCGTGCACGCATCTTCCAAACGGTAGAAGATTTGTACACGCAGAGTTATGTGCTGCCATTTTTGGTTCCGATGTTGGAAAACGCGGGTGCAAATGTGTTACTGCCACGTGAAAGAGATTACATTTCGACTGAATATATAATTGATAATGATGGCAAAAGCAATTATCAAGAAATTAAGGGGAAAGAGTCTTGGCAAAATACTTCAGCAAAAGGTTTTGCACACATAAAACAGTTTTATCTTGACGGAGAAAATCCTTTTTTAATGGGAACAGCGCGTCAGGTTAATTCGATAACAAAAGGACAGGAAAGCAAGATTGTGTGGAATATTCCAATTGAAAAAGAAGGGAACTATGGTGTGTATATTTCTTATCAATCGCAACCAAAAAGCACCGAAGATGCAAGATATACCGTTTACCACAATGGTGGAAAAACCGAGTTTTCGATAAACCAAAAAATGGGTGGAGGTACATGGATATTTCTTGGATATTTCCCTTTTTCAAAAGGAAATAATCCACGAGTTGAGTTAACTAACCTTTCTAAAAAAAGTGGAAATATCATCACAGCCGATGCTATTAAAGTTGGAGGAGGAATGGGTAATATAGCCCGTATGCCTAATATGGAAGGTTTTGAAACTCAAAATACCAAAAGCTCTGAAACTTCAAAAAACATCGAAAACATTCTTCCTAATATTACTTATAAACCTATGACAAGCGGTTATCCTCGATTTGCAGAAGGTGCGCGTTATTGGATGCAGTGGGCTGGAGTCCCAGACACTATTTATAATAGGACTCAAGGAAAAAATGATTACACAGATGATTACTCTAGCCGCGGATATTGGGTAAACTGGTTATCAGGTGGTTCTTCGGTAAATCCTAAAGTTGAAGGATTGAAGGTTCCAGTCGATTTGGCATTTGCATTTCATACAGATGCGGGAACTTTATGGGGTGATAGTATTGTTGGGACACTGGGGATTTTTATGACAAATCATAATAATGAAAAGTTTGCAAATGGTTATTCGCGTTGGGCTTCCAGAGATTTAACCGAACTTATTATGAGTGAAATTACCAATGATATACGTAGAGAATTTGAACCGAATTGGACGCGCAGACACATGTGGAATCGTTCGTATGCTGAGGCACGTGTTCCGGAAGTTCCAACTATGTTGCTCGAGTTACTATCGCATCAAAACTTTGCAGATATGCGTTACGGATTAGATCCGAATTTTCGTTTTACAGTAAGCAGAAGTGTATACAAAGGTATGCTCAAATTTATCGCTTCACAATATCAACGTCCGTACAAAGTTCAGCCGTTACCAGTGAAAGATTTTCAAATAAGTTTTTTGGGTGAAAATGAAGTGGAATTGAAATGGGCGGCAACTCCTGATGTTTCAGAACCCTCCGCAATGCCTAATTCATACATTATATATACAAGAATAGATAATGGCGGTTTCGATAATGGAAAAGTTGTAAAAGAAAATCATGCCACACTGAAAATTGATAAGGATAAAATTTACAGTTTTAAGATAGAGGCAGTGAATGAAGGAGGAAAGAGTTTTCCTTCGGAAATTCTTTCTGCATGCAGAAAATCTGACAGTAAAGGAAATGTTATGATTGTGAATGGGTTTACTCGTGTTTCTGCACCATATAGTTTCACCGCGTCTAATGACAGCATTGCTGGATTTTATGGCGATGAAGATTACGGCGTTCCTTACATCTCCGAACATCAGTTCATCGGTTCGCAAAATGAGTTCCGCAGAATTATTCCATGGAAAGATGACGATGCGTCAGGATTTGGAGACAGTTATGGAAACTACGAAACAAAGGAAATTGCGGGCAATACTTTCGATTATCCCAAAATACATGGTGAAGGATTTGCAAAGGCAGGATATTCTTTTGTATCCTGCGCGTCAAGCGTGGTAGAAAATGGAGCTGTGAAACTTTCGGATTATAAAGTAGTGGATTGGATTTTAGGGAAACAGCGTGAGTGGACGGTCGCTCGTGGGGCAATGCCGTCAAAATATAAAACTTTTTCAAATGCGTCACAAAACGCCATTACTCAATATTGCAATACGGGTGGCAATATAATTGTCAGTGGTTCCAACGTCGGGACAGATTTATGGGAAAATCCTCGTGCTACAAAAGAGGATAGAGATTGGGCTGAAAAAACATTGAAGTTTTTTCTTCGCAATTCTAAGGGAGCAACTGAGGGAAGAGTCAAAGCAGTTCCGTCACCATTTTCATCAATTCAGGGAGAATACAATTATTATAATGAGTTGAACAGCGAATGTTATGTAGTAGAAAACCCAGACGCTATAGAGCCTATAGATAAAAATGGTTTTACAATTTTCCGATATTCTGAAAATAACCTAAGCGCGGGAACTATGTTTAAAGGTGAGAAATACGCAACTTGTATATTGGGTTTCCCAATCGAATCTATAAAAGGACAAGATAACCGTAATCGCATTATTAAAGATATTATGCAGGCTTTTGGATTTTGATATGATAATTAGAATGTTAATTCTATTTGTTGTAACAATTTCTTAATATGAATCTGAAACATATTTTGTAATTTTGTGCTAAAATTCTTTATTCTATATAACATTAATTTAAATTTATGCTTAAAAAAATTAGAATGTCGTTGTTGACCATGCTTTTAATGGTTGCAACAATTGCTCAGGCTCAGGTGACTACTTCTAGTATGAGTGGTCGCATTACAGACCGTGAAGGTGCTGT
Organism: Dysgonamonadaceae bacterium; assembly: GCA_032068765.1. Taxonomy (GTDB): domain Bacteria; phylum Bacteroidota; class Bacteroidia; order Bacteroidales; family Dysgonomonadaceae; genus DAMBHY01. Next base: position 149,394 of record DAMBHY010000002.1, read on the forward strand.
TATAGGTGCAACAGTTGTGGCTACGCACGAGCCTTCTGGTACTACTTATGGTACTGTAACCAATGTAAACGGTAATTACACATTACTTGGTCTAAGGACAGGAGGCCCCTACAGATTAGAAATTTCTTATGTTGGTTATGACAAAATGACTTTTAATAAGATTTATCTGCAGTTGGGTGAAACTTCTGTATTTAATGCAAAAATGAAAGAAGATACGCAACAATTGAGTGAAGTTATTGTAGTAGGAGATAGAGCAGCTGCTTTCAATTCTCGTAAAACTGGTGCTGCTACTAATTTTAGTAAATCTTCTATTGAAGCTACACCTAATGTGTCAAGAAGTATATATGAAGTTGCTAAATTAACACCTCAAGCGACTGTTACAGGTTCTGGTATTTCATTTACCGGTTCTAACAACCGATATAACAGTTTTCAAATTGATGGTACTGTAAATAACGACGTTTTTGGTTTAAGTTCAAGTGGAACTAATGGTGGTCAAAGTGGATCAAATCCTATTTCCTTAGAAGCTATTGACGAAATTCAAGTTGTAATCGCTCCTTTTGACGTTCGTCAAAGTGGTTTTACTGGTGGAGGTGTTAATGCTATTACCAAAGCCGGTACAAACAAGTTTCATGGGTCATTATATGGATTTTTTAATAACCAGAATTTTGTAGGAACTACCCCAGGTAAAGACATAGAAGAAAGAAAAAAACTTGGTGAACAATCCAGTAGAACATTAGGATTCACAATTGGCGGTCCAATTCTTAGAGATAAATTATTCTTCTTTGCAAATTATGAAAATGTAAATGAAACTTATCCTTCAAGTTACAACATTGGAGAAGGTTCTGATATTACTAAAGACGAAGCTGACAAAGTTATCAATAAATTGAAAGAAATTAGCGGTGGTTATGATGGTGGCGGATATGGAGTTATAGATATTCCTACAAAATCTAATAAATTCCTGACTCGTATTGACTGGAATATTAATAACATGCATAAATTTACTGCTCGTTACAGTTATTTGGATGCAAGTAGATTAAATTTTTCAAACTCAAAAACCTACTTAAGTTTAAATAATCATGGTTATAACATGAATAATAAAACTCATTCAATTGTAACAGAGTTAAATTCAAGATTTAATCCTTCTTTATCAAATGAATTACGTTTAGGTTATACAAGAGTAAGGGATAACCGTGAGATTATGGGTCAACCATTCCCTTACATCAATGTAAAACTTGATAACAATAGAAGTATTCAAATTGGTACAGAAAGATATTCTCCAGCTAACTATTTAAATCAAGATATTTATACTATAGAAGATAACTTGTCTATATTAAGAGGTGATCACCAAATTACATTTGGTACACACAACGAATTCTTTAAAATGACAAATCTTTTTATTAGAGAAAATTTTGGGTCCTATGTATATGCATTAAGTAATTTTATGAACATTGGTACTCCTTTGGAAGCCATGTCTGCACCTGACGAATATAACTATTCATTTTCTATAGAAAAGATTACAGGAAGTAAAAACTGGGCTCCAACGTTTGGCGCAGCTCAATTAGGCTTCTACGCACAGGATGATTGGTCAGTAAGTGACTTATTTAAATTAACTTACGGATTACGATTGGATATTCCATTGTTTTATGACAAACCAACTGCAAATGATAAATTCAATGCCTTAGATGTTGCTCAAAAATATGGAGTTGCTACCGATCAAATGCCTAAAACCCGTATTTTATTCTCACCTCGTTTAGGATTCAGGTACAGTGTTGATGAAACAAGAAATACTTTAATCCGTGGTGGTGTTGGTATTTTCACAGGCCGCGTTCCATTTGTATGGATTTCAAACAGTTTCTCGAACACAGGTGTTGAATATGCTCGGACACAATTAAAATATAACTCTGACCCTAAAAAAGATCAATTTGCTTCTGCAATTGTAGATGGGTTTAAATTTCAAGCTGATCCTGTAAAGCAATATGTTCCAAGTAAAGCTTTTTCCTCAGAAGTTGACGTCATGGATAAAAACTTTAAATTTCCTCAAGTTTTCAGGGTAAATCTTGCATTGGAACAAAATATGCCTGGAGGTGTAAAGGGTACCTTAGAGGGTTTATATTCAAAAACATTGAATAATATTAAATATTCAAACTTGGCATATGAATATACAGGAAATAATCTTTCTAATGGTACTGGTGATAGTCGTCCTTTATATAAAAGAGCCAATGTAGACTATAAAGATTTTAGCGATATTATTTATTTGACTAATACAAATAAAGGTTATACCTATAGCTTGACTGGAAAATTAGAAAAGAATTTTGATTTTGGATTGAACGCTATGCTTGCATATACTTTTGGAGAATCTAAAGGTATAAATGATGGAACATCTAGCCAAGCATCATCTAACTGGAAATATAACGAAGTATATGGAGGTGATGATTTCACGGAATTATCATACACAGATTTTGATGTACGTCACAGAATCGTTGGATCATTGAATTATAAAGTTGAGTATGGTGGTAATTTCGCTACAACTATTGGTTTAGTTTATAACGGTCAAAGCGGATCAAGATATTCCATGGTCTATTATGGTGACTTAAACGGTGACGGAGCGACAGGTAACGACCTTATGTATGTTCCTACTGATTCTGAACTTGCTAAAATGTCTTTCGATAAAGAAGAACAAAGAACTCAATTAGGTCAATGGATAAATAACAATGAAGATATTGCCAAATTAAAAGGAAAATATATTCCACGTAATGGTTTAGTATCTGAATTTGAACATCATTTTGATTTACACTTGGCACAGGATTTCTATTTTGACGTATCTGGACAACGCAATACTATACAATTAAACTTTGATATTCTGAACGTTGGAAACTTATTTAATAGAGGCTGGGGATTATATCAAAGCCCAGGTTATAGCTATTCTCCTATGTCATATAAGAATGGAGTTTATGGATTCTCTCAACCTAAAGGTGATAAACTGTATAATATTTCTGATTATCTATCACGTTGGAGAGGTCAGATTGGTTTGAAATACATTTTCTAAAGATAGAAAACTAAAGAAAGTAAAAGGTTGGATATTCGTCCAACCTTTTATAATTTTATACCATTCAATCAAAATAAAGATGAAAAATTTTACATTTATTCTTCTCGCACTATCTGTTTTCTATAGTTGCACTACAACACAAAGTATTCATAAGCCTGACAGAGACAACTACGTAGTAGTCCTTTCCTTAGACGCTTTCAGATACGATTATCCCGAAATATGGCATACGCCTGCCTTGGATTCTCTTGCAAGGGTGGGAGTGAAATCTGCTTTTATCCCCAGTTTTCCCAGCCTTACTTTCCCAAATCACTACACGATGGCTACGGGGCTTTATCCCAATAACAGTGGAATAGTTCACAATACTTTCATAAGAGAAGATGGCGCGATATACAAAATTGCAAACAGACAGTCGGTAGAAGACCCTGTTTTTTATAAGGGTGAGCCTATATGGAACACGGCAGAAAGACAAGGCGTAAGATCTGCATCCTATTTTTGGGTTGGCAGCGAGACAAAGATAAATGGTCATCAACCCAGTATTTGGAAAAAGTTTGACTCGTCGGTTCCTTTTGAATCAAGAGGTGATTCTATTATTGCGTGGCTGTCGCTCCCTGAGAAGAAACGTCCGCATCTTCTGATGTGGTATATCGAAGAACCTGACCACACCAGCCATACATATACTCCTTATGGTGATGAAACGAAAAAGGTAGTAGAACGTCTGGATTCAATAGTTGGTGATTTCTGTTATAAAATGAATCAACTGCCCATTGCTAACAAGATTGATTTCATTCTGGTCTCCGACCATGGAATGGCGGCTTATAATCCCGAAAATTACATAAATCTATCCGATTTCTTGCCAAGAGATAGTTTCCAATATGTGGCTGAAGGCGCACCCACTTTGCTTTATACAAAACCAACGTATGTAGATGAAGCGTATGATATACTATCAAAAATACCTCACATAAAAGTGTGGAAAAAGGAAGATGTACCCGCAAAATATCATTACGGAACTTCTGAGCGCATAAGCAATTTGGTGATACTCCCTGATGTAGGTACACAGCTTCAGTTTCGCTCTAAAGGCTCTCCATCCAATGGAGCGGCACACGGCTACGACAATTATGACCCACAAATGCGTTCGGTTTTTTACGGTTCAGGTCCCTCATTTGCCAGGGGCAAGAAAGTAAAAGCAGTGGATAATGTCAACCTCTATCTTTTGATTTGCAAATTGCTGAATTTGACTCCCGCGCCCAATGATGGTAAAATGAAAGATGTGAATCTGTTGCTAAGATGAAAAAAATTATCAATCCTTATCAATGCCCCCTCCTTCGTATATTGTTTTATACTATGGGGCAGCGCACACAGCCCCCAAGTCTCTAACAGCAAAAGTATAAACCTCTGCAGGTGTAATACATGCAATCTCATTTTTAGGATAAACATGCAAAGGAATGGTACAAACGAGTAAAGGAATAATTCAAACATATTGAGGTATTTCATGAATAAGAGCAGAAGTAACTCAAACGGTTGCAGGAACGCTCCAAATGAGTGCAGGAATGACATAAACGACCATTTACATCATTCCTGCGTTTGTTTATATCATACCTACCTCCGTTTACATCATACCTGACTCTGTTTATATCATACCTAACTCCGTTTACATCATTCCTGAGTGTATTTATATCATACCAGCTGCCGTTTGATTTATTCCTGAGCTAGTTTGTACGATACCTGCGGTCATATAGTCCATGCCTGACAAAAAATTAACTGCATTTTATTATATTTTTATAACAAATGATTTGGAGCATATATTAATATTTTGTAATTTTCGCACATTATTAATTGAAAAAGTGATTTATCATGAGCACTGAAAAAACACCGGGCGTGGACAATCCTTCCACTTCTTCAAAAAGCAAAAAAAAATGGATAAGTTTTGACGAATATATTGCAAAATTCCGATTGGCATTTACCAATGCACAGCTACCTGAAATTCTGCCCATCCTGGAAACTGTTGGATATACCGAAGAGCGTTTGAAAGATTACCTGAAACAGACCGACGAGCTGGTGGCCCTGGGGCAAGCACAAAAGAAAGAATATAGCGAACAGTATGACGAGAGTAAGAAGTTTAATACGCTTCGCTCCGAGATTGACGATATATTTCGTTCGCATCGAAGTTTGATAAAAATTATTCTCAAAAATAACCTCAAAGGGCAGACTGTTCTGGGTTTGAATGATACTGTGAAGACAGCTTACGGAAAATGGGAGCAACAAGTAGACAACTTCTATTCTCAGATTAAAAACTTGCCGGACTTGGCGGCAGAAGCGCAAAAAGTGAGCATTACTCCCGAAGTTGTTACTTCCGTTTTGGATAAACTTCTTGAATTGCGCAAACTCAAAAAGAGTCATCAAAAAGAATCTGCAGAATCTCAAAACGCAACGGAAATGCGTGATACGGCTTTCGATAAATTGCTGCCCGAATATAAAGAACTGATAGATTATGCCAAAATATTGCTTTCAAAAAATCAGCATCTCGAAGCAATGGGAATAGTGGTAAAAAGATAGCTTACTAGCCATAAGCGGAGTGTTTTTTTTTAGAAGGGTGCCTTTTTAGTGAAGGCATCTTTTTTTGTGCTCATATTTTGATATATGTCGTCCATGGGTTTACAGTTTGGATATCTGTGATAATCTGCGCTATCCGCGGGAGAGATAAACTTTAAACTATAAACTTTAAACAATGAACAACTAAAATATTAACTTTGAAGACAAATAAACCCGTTTTTATGCAGCGCAAACAGAAGGAAGATATCGGACTTTCGCCCTACGAATTGAAATTCAGAGGAAGTAAAAAGCAACCGGAAACCCGCATTTCGCTTTTTTCATTCAACAGTGCGGAGATAGAAGAAAAACAAGTGACCAATCTTGAGGATTTGAAGCCGTATGTCCACAAATGGGATTATCTCACCTGGATTAATGTGGACGGGTTGGACAATAAAGATGTGATGGCAACCATCGCCGAAGACTTTGCTATTCCGTCTAATATCATGTCCAACATTATGGACCCAAATGTGCGTCCTCAGGTGATTGATTATGACAACGGAATGTTCGTTTCCGTAAAAATGCTCACTTTCATCGAAAAGAAAAACCTTGTAGAGGTAGACAATATCAGCCTTATCCTTATGGAAGATACCATCATTACGTTTCAGGAAAAGAAAGGCGATGTATTTGACCCGGTGCGCGAGCGGATTCGTAAGAGCCGTCATAAGATAAGAAATTCGGGAACGGATTATCTCACTTTTGCACTACTGGATGTGATTATCGACAACTATATTTTTATTCTTGATATTTACGGAGAGAAAATTGAAGGTCTTCAGGACAATCTTACTTTTCGCGCGGCTACGAAAGAGACACTACAAATCATCAATCTCTTCCAGCGTGAGCTGAATAATCTGAGCCGCGACATTAAACCTGCCAAGGAAATGATAGTTTCACTGGCTAAGATGGAAACCGATCTTGTAAAAGAAGAAAATGAAATCCATTTTAAAGAACTCACCAACAATATCAATCAGGCAGTGGAGTTGCTAGACTATTACAGACAGTTGCTGTATGACGATTTAAGTATTTACCACTCAGCCATGAGCACTCGGCTTAATGATATCATGGCACTGCTGACTATTTATTCGCTGATATTTATTCCGATCACGTTCATTGCCGGCGTTTATGGAATGAACTTCGACAATATGCCCGAGCTGCATACGCGTTATGGATATTTCATCACACTTGGTGCGATGGCATTGATTGCGTCGCTGATTTTTGCGTGGTTTAAAAGAAAAAAATGGCTGTGACGCGTTTCATGTTTATAGTTCATTGTTTAAAGTTCCGATCTGCGCAAATCTGCCTGAGCCTTAAACAATGAACTATGAACATCAACCTTAAGGTCTAAAATTTAAAAGTAAATCCTCCCATAAAGTTCAAGCCTTGCGCGGGGTATCCATACCACAAATCATACTTTTGTCCCAAAAGATTGTTTGCTTTGGCATGTATGGAAATGAAATCATTCACTTGAAATGCTGCGCTCAAATTCAGGTCGTGAATGTCGTCCATTTTTATGTTGTCGTAATTGAAGAGGGTCCATCTGTCCATTGCCATATAATAAGTGAGTGAAAGATTTAAACGATTGATAAGCGAAAAATCTGCCCTCACAGTTGCTTCCCACGAAGGGAGATTATATGCTTTCGCATCTGTTATTGCCACATCTCCATATTTCATATCTTTGAGTGAATAGAAATTCTTTTGTCCACTAATAGTAACCATGAGCGGCGACCAAACATTGGTTTGAATCATTGCACCCGCATGAGCCTTATTGATATCTCCATACACAGGTTGCAAAAATTCGTTTACCCATATTTCATTGTCAGGAGAGCCTTGCAATTCTTGTATATTAAGTTGGTTTCTCACCAAAAAATGTTCGTTATCCGTCATTTTGTATCCGCCAAAAATATCAAAACGGAAGCCATCCAGTTCGCCTATTTTCACACCGCCGTATACATCCACTAAACTGAATGAAGAATCGTACTGCTTGTCAGGTTGGATAAACGGTGATTCGTGCAGCATGTTCAAATGAGTATTATCATCAATTCCTCCTCGTGCATTAACGTAAATAGATGATTTCTCGGTGAAGTTGTATGAAAGTTCAACGTTCGGATTCACGCGAATCAGCGTTTTGTTTGCCAATTGAAAAGAAACATCGGCGCCAAGCAAAGCTTTCCAGTTAAATCCTTCGAAGTAAGCAAACGGATTAGCCACCAACAAATTGAAGTTGGTAGTTTCTGAATTGTTGTAGAAAACTCCTTTGTATTTACCTGCAACTCCGAAAACATTTTTACCTGAATGCAATGGCTTGCTCGCACCAAAATTGGCCGTGATGTCGTGTCCTGACAAACCTTTGGATGTATTACTCAAACCATATTTGGTTGAGAAGTTTTTATATTCTGCGTTACCCCAATAATTCAACCAGTCTGTAGCTACAGATTCCAAACCAAGTTTGATATTGCCAATTCCTACTTGTTGTTTGTCAGCAGTGAAAATCGCGGGAACCTTAGGTAACTTTCCGTAATAGTTATACATCAAATGGTTGTATCCACCTTCCAAAGCAATATTCAGATGCTCAAAGGCGTGCTTGTAATACAACTGACCGAAGTTGTCCATATAGTTCATTTCCAAAGTTTCATCAGGATACTGAACAGAACCCATATCCCCTTTTGTGGAATGGTGGCGCAACAGAACATTTAGCTTATCTTTCGGTGTATCCAAGATATGATAACCGGCAGTTCCGTTAAAATTCGCGTAGTTTCCTGCTTCCAATGACAAGTAACCTTTATATTTAGAAAATGGAATCGCCGTCATTATCGTAGACGGTTGTGGAATAGCAATTTCAAACGGAGGCGTGATTTTTCCAGCCCAGGTAGAGTAGGAGGTATTCGCTTTTTTCACTACCGGCTCGCGTAATGTTGGTATGGAAGTTATTTTGTTGGCATCCTGAACGGTCGGATTGTACTCACGTTGTACTTCCAGTTGTCTTCTCAATAAGGAGTCTTTTTGCTGTGCCGAAACGCTTGCGGCAAGCGTTAAACTCAATGCGGATACGAATATATATTTTTTCATACAGTTGATTTTCTTTTTGTAGTTCATCTATTCATTCAAATAATCTGATTATTTCAATCTATCTAGTCTGTCGTTAATCATTTGCTGAATATCTTTTTCTTTTCCGTTGTAGTTTGATTTCAAACTTTGCAGATATTGTCTTGCCTGAAAGTTGTCGCCTTTGGCTGCATACGTATCTGAAAGAACAATAAGAGCTCTTGCCAACCAATAACTGTGTGGTGTACCTTTCTGCATGAAATTCTTCACCTGCGCTTCTGCCTTGTCATACATTTTAAAACGGTAATATCTATCAGCAAGCAGGAATTGCGCTTCTGCGCCGAAGACGCTTCGGGTTTCTTTCGAAAGTGATTGCAAGTCTGTCATTGCCTTGTCTGCATCTTTGGTTTGAAGATATGCTTTCGCTCGAAGGTATTGTGCTTCCGCTTTCACCTCTGGTGAAAGATTTGCGATACTTAATAAATCCACCACGGGACGAATGACTTCGTTGTAATTGTTTAACGCGTATAAACTTCTTGCTCGTCCGAGCAATCCTACCGATTTATTGGTAGAAGTGCGGCTGATATTTGCAAGTTTTGTATAATAGTTGAGTGCTTCGCGGTAGTTCTGCGTATTGTAAGCATCGGCTGCAAGATATAGAAGAGCTTCATCAGCATATTTCGGATTTTCCGATTCCGCAACTTTTCGGAAATATGATTTTGCCTGCGCTGTATTGTTTTTCTTATCTGCCAGAATTGCCAGATAATAGTTGGCATCGCTACTGTAAACACCGTTAGGATAATTTTGAAGGTAACGTGTCATGGCTGATTCTGCTTCGTTTTTCGAACCTTTCATGTAAACTCCTTCCGCCGCCAGGTAAGTCAGTGAATCTTGTCTGTTAGGAGAGATGCGCATATCAGAAGGCAGCGTATTTGTATAATTTACGTAAGAAGAAATATCGTTCATCTCACGATACACAGTTTCGAGCGAAACTAAAGCTGTACGTGCATAACCTGTTCCCGGGAAATTCTTAATCACCCGTTTGTAAGCGTCAATACTGCGGTTGTAATCTTCAATGTTAAAATAGAGTTGTCCCAATTGAATTCCCGCTTCGCTTGCTATGGAACTTTGCGGATAATTGGTAATGAGTTGATTCAAAACGTTTATAGCTTCTTGTTCTCGTCCCAGCAGTGACAATGCACGGCTTTTTTCATAAAGCGCATCGTCGAAATAGTTTGATGAAGGGAAACGGCGCATCATATTATCAAGTGTCGCTATCTTTCCTTCAAAATTGCGTTGCAATCCCATCACGAATGCTTGTTGAAACATGGAATAATCGGCAACTTCGCTGTTGGCGTTCATTGCTTGAGCGTAATATCTTTCCGCCTGGGCAAAATCACGATTGAAATAATAGCCGTCGCCGACTCTGTTTAACGCGTCAGCATATTCCATTTTGTTTTTGTTGTTCTCTGCGGAAATATATTGTTGGAAGGAGTTAAGGGCTTGTGTATATTTCTGTTGTTTGAATTGTGCATAACCCACATTGTACCATCCAAGCTCATAGTTTTCGTTGTTTTTATCTGCCGATTGCATAAACAATTGGAAGTCATTTTCCGCTTTATCGTAATTGGCAATACGATAATTTGTTTCACCTCTCCAGTAAAAAGCGTTGCTGCGTGCCTGATTGTCGTATTGTCCCATTCCGATGCAGTCGTTGAAATAGGCAATGGCATCATTCAATCTTCCGTCAATGAATTTTTGTGCGCCCAGTTGGAACAAAATCATTTGTTTGGCTTCCAAGATTCTTCGTCCTGGATTTTTGATGCGGTTGATAGCTGATAATGCTGCGTTATAATCTTTAGTTACTAAGAATGTTTCCGCAAGGATATCATTCACTTGGTCAGTATAAGTGGAGTTAGGATAGTCTTGTAAGAATTTTTCAAACAGCGAAATAGATTCACTGAATACCGAGAAATTGGTTTGATGCACTAAAAGTGCGTAATTGAACAAAGCGGTTTCGCGAACTTTTCTGTCGAACGACATACGCGATGCCGCTTCAAAAGCCATTTGAGCTTTTTGTTTTTCACCAGTTTTAAGATATGCCTGTCCTAAATGTAGTTGTGCATTTTGCGAAAGCGCATCTTCTATGCCGATAGAATATTGAAACATTTTAATCGCATTATTCATATCTCCCATTTCTTCGTATGAAAGTCCTCTGAAATATGCGTCGCCACGCAAAGGCTTGTCGGTCTTATCGAAATATGGACGATAGAAAGCCAATGCCATTTGGGGTTGTCCCATACGATAATAGCTGTTACCAATAATGCGGTTGATTTCAGTCGAGTGTTCGCTTTTTGGGAAATTCCGTAAAAAGTCTTTCGACATATTCACTGCAGCATCTAAATCTCCTTTAAAGAATGTGGACTGCGCTGCATAAAAAGAAGCATCTTCACGATAAACGGGGTCGTTTACCAAACTATTGAAGCGTGACAAAGCATTTTGGAAATCACCTTTTTTATAGGCCATATATCCAAGATAAAAATTGGCAGCACTTCTGTATCGTTTACTATTTTGATAAAGCAGGTTGAAAAGTCTGTCGGCTTCATCCGTATTTTCCAGTTGAAGGTTGGTATATGCCATTCGGAAACTGTAATCTTCTTGTTCTGAAGGCGATAGATAATCGAGATTGGATTTTTCGAACCAGAACTTCGCAAGTTTCCACTCTTTTTTATCAAAATGATAAGAGCCAATATAAAACATTATCTGATGTCTGTGGATGGATTCGGGATATCTATCCAAAAATGCTTTTAAATCGACTCCTGCAGTTTCAAGTCCACGGTGGAAAGATGATGCAGCAAGCATATATTCTGCTTCTTCCTGATACGTTATTACCAATGGTTCTTTTAAATAAAGTGAAAGGATATCCTGCGCCGCGGCATAATTTCCTTCCATAAAGAATTCTTTTCCTTGATTGAAATACTTATCGGGATTGTTGTGATATACTGTTCGCTGTGCGAAGCTGTTCAAACTGATAATCAGAAAAAGTGATAATACTATTCTTTTCATATCTTATTTATTGTCAATTTCTTTTGTTAATCTTTCAATACCTTTTTTTATAGATTCAAGACCAAATTCGTCCGGGTTAAGTTCACTTTTGTTTATCCACATCAGTTCGCTCACGTCGTCCATAGCTTTATAATGCGTAGCGTCATCGACTGTGCATTTAAAAAACATGTCCATGGTTGGAATAATCATTTTAGAATAGAGATAATTGTTGGGGATAGAAAATAGGAATTCTACTTCTGAGGTTTCAATACCGGTTTCCTCTTTCAGTTCACGGCAGACGCTTTCTTCTATACATTCATCCAAATCGGCGAATCCTCCTGGCAAATCCAGAGTACCTTTTGCGGGTTCTTTACCTCTTCGTGCTACAAGTATTTGTCCATTCTTATTTTCTACCACTGCAACTACTGCTGCTGAAGGATTGAGATAATAGGTGAAATGACAGTTGTTGCATTTTTTTGATTTTTCATTGTTCACGATAAATTCATTGCTGCCGCAATGAGGACAAAATTGAAAATATTGAAGCGGATGGTGCATGAATACTTGTCTTTTTTTCAAAAATACAAAAAATTGGCACACTTTCGTTCTATTTAAAATTCTTTATGTTATCTGCTTTATAAGGATTATTAAAAAATCGATGACTAATTCTTAAATTAAGTTCAATATATTGAAAGAGGGTAATACTCTTTTATTTATATTTGCACCCGAATTTGTACATGTGAAATAATCACACATAATCAACTTCTGATATTAACTAACTACCTATTATAAAATGACTTTTAAATCAATGAAATTTGTGACGAGGCGTGCAATTGAAGCCGTTGTTTTTCTAATTCTTTTTTTTGGAATCTTTACATTTATCGGCAGTAAGATGGGGGTTCCAAACATGATTAATACCATCATGCAAACAGCTTATAGTTTACTTATCGAAACTGTATTTTATATCATGGGTATTACCGTGCTTTCAGGTGCTTTGGGTAAATTGCTTACCGAATTCGGTGTCGTAAGATTGCTAGAAGTTATTTTGAAACCTTTAATGAAACCTCTATATAATCTGCCGGGTGTAGCTGCTCTGGGAGGAGTGATGACTTTTTTGTCTGATAATCCTGCCATTATCAGTTTGGCAAAAGATAATAATTTTAATAGATATTTCAAGAAATATCAGCTTATCTCTCTTACCAACTTTGGTACTGCTTTTGGTATGGGACTCGTGGTGATCTTCTTCATGATGGGGAAAGGATACGGAAGTGCTGCTTTGGTTGGATTGATAGGTGCTATTGTAGGAAGTATCATTTCTACACGTTTGATGCAATATTTTATCATTAAACAATATCCAAATTTCAAAAATGATAAAGTTGAAGGAGGATGTGAAGATCAGATTTCTTTCAAATCAGAAGGTAGTGTGTTCCTCAGATCATTGAATGCAGTTTTGGACGGAGGCAAAACGGGGGTTGATCTTGGCCTTGCAATTATTCCTGGGGTATTGATAATTTCCACTTTTGTAATGATACTAACCTTCGGACCAAGTCCTGAAGGATATACGGGCAAAGCTTATGAAGGAATAGCCTTGCTGCCATATCTGGCAAATAAAATAAATTTTGTTTTCCAATTCCTTTTCGGATTTGAAAGTCCTGAATTAATCGCTTTCCCTATCACATCTCTGGGTGCAGTTGGTGCAGCATTGGGGTTGATTCCGCGTTTCATACAAGAAGGTCTGATTAACGGAAATGCGATTGCCGTTTTCACCGCTATGGGAATGTGCTGGAGTGGATTCTTAAGTACTCACACAGCTATGCTTGATTCACTGGGTTATCGTGAACTGACCGGGAAAGCCATTTTATCTCATACTATAGGTGGATTTATGGCAGGTATCTCCGCCCATATGTTTTATTTATTGTTTTCGATGATTTAAAGTATCTTCACACGATTTTTGTTTGAGGTACTAAAAGGTTTATACTTTGCATTTTCGTCTCGCATGTCTGATATTTGCTCGCAACTGACTGAATTAGGTTGGTGCACAACACAAAAGGCCGTTTCATAAGAAACAGCCTTTTATTTATATATGAAATTGGTTTTTTTTAAAAAACCTTTCAAAATGTCGTTGACGTCATCCATCAACATTTTTTGAGCATTATCGATGATATTGTCCGCCAGCTCTTTGTTTAACCTGTCATTGATATACACTTTGTTAAATGCGCCAATTCCTATGGAGTATGTTTTGTTTTCCCAGTGGATTTTGACCAAGGAAAAAAGGTAGTTATTATCTACAGTCGCGTATTTCTGCATAAAAAAATCAACCATTTTATCACCACCTGCTTTCCAGGCAGTGTATGCTATAACATTTGATTTTCGTTCTTCCATACTTTCATTGAAAACTGTTTTCAGTCTAGAACCGAGTGCTTCACGCATTTCTACTTCGGTCGGATTAGTTAAATATGCTGAAACCGCAGCCACAATCAAAAGCAACAGGAAAAATAATTTTTTCATTTATTGTTCAGTTTTATTTGTTTGGATACATGGCATCCCACCAGCGTGAGTCGCCTTTCAGCCATTTTGTGAACCAGGCGTAAATGGCATAATTCCATTGTATGCGTTTGTTATAATCATAAATTGCGTGATTTTCTCCATCCACTTGGATATACTCAACAGGTTTTCCCAATAGTTTCAGTGCTGTATACATCTGAATGCTTTCTCCCAACGGAACATTAGTATCCGCAGTTCCCTGCAAAAGCAGAAGAGGATTTTTGATTTTGTCGGCATTGAATAACGGACTTTGTTCTACATACATTTTTTTGTTATTCCAAGGATAACTTCCCGCGCTGGCTCCCGAACTATAAGTATATCCCCAATATCCTTCACCCCAATAACTTGCAATATTGCTGATTCCGGCATGTGAAACCGAGGCAGCAAACATATCTGTAATAGTAGCAAGATGCATGGTCATAAATCCTCCGTAGGAAGCGCCGATATTTCCAATTTTGGAGGCGTCAATGAATGAATGTTCTGCTACAAATTTCTTAGTACCTTCTATGATTTCTTCTGCAGTTTGTTTTCCCCATGCGTTAACGTGGCGGGCAGCAAATTCTTGCCCGTAACCTGTTGTTCCACTAGGATTCAAGGTATAAACTACAAAACCTTGTGCGGCGTAAACGTGGAAAGGATATGTGCTTTCAAAAATTCTTTGTGTAGGACTTGTACCTCCGTAATAGTATACAATTAACGGATATTTTTTTGAAGGATCGAAGTGTGGCGGCAAATAATATCTTCCGTCAATCTCATCTCCGAACGAACTTTTGAAGCTCCAGTCTATCACATCTCCTAATTCGATGTTATTTAAACGTGAAGCATAAGGGTCGGAAATCAATTGTGATTTCAAAGTTTTCAAATTCACAATGTATCCTCTGGCTGAATTGGATTGACTCACTCCTGTATAAGAAGCCCATTCTCCGTTTTTGGAAATATCAAAAGAGCGGATAACAGATTCGTTAAGCGGCAGTTTTTCAAATTTCTTGTCGGATAATGAATAGCGGTACATACTTACTTCATCTTTATCTTCCACGCGATAGTATACGAATTTATCGTTGGGACTCCATTCTTGGCTTACGATTGCAGGATCGAAATTTTTACTAACTGCTTCAATATTTTTAGTATTCAAATCCATGATGAAGGAAAGTCCGTTGTAGCTGTTGGCTATTTGTCCGGGTTTTATATTCAATCCTATTCCGTTGAAAGCTTCTCCAGAACCTGAAATCAGAATCTTTTTACCGTCATTTGAGAACTTTGAAGAGTTAGCGAATCGTTCGTCTTTCCAAATAGTGTCGATTTTTAACGTTCTTAAATCCGCCATATACAAACTGGATTTTTCAAAAGGTCTTTGCATCAAATCCTCTTCATTTACGGTGAATAGAATTTTTGTAGCATCGGCGTTGATGTCTTGGAAAGATACCGAACTGGTGCCGTAAGTAATTTGTTGCGATAGTCCAGAATCAAAGAAATAACGATTAATGATGTATCGGTCTGTATATCCCGGCTGTCTGTCTTCGGGAGAAAGCAATCTTTTCAAACCCTTCGGGTTTTTGATTTCGCGTGTTTCCTTGACGGTGTAAAATATAGATTTTTCGTCTGGTGCAAACCAGAAATTTTCCTTTGGCAATCGGTCCGCTAAAATATTCACTTCGTTAGAACTTGGGTCGAGCGTATACAAAGTATTTCCATTTTCACTTTCCGATACGTAATATAATTTTTCCGTTTTTGGCAGCCAGTTGAATTGTGAACGATTAGCTGTTTCGGAGAAAATTATTTTTTGAAGTTTGTTGTCGTAGATCTGATTAAATCCTTTTCTTTCACCACCGGGTAAAACTTCATTTAAAAACAACAATACGTATCTTCCGCTTGGTGAAATTTTTGCTGTGCTTATACGTTTTCCCTCGATGATGTCTTGGATGGTTATTAATTTTTTGTTTTGATTGTTAAATGAATAAACCAAATCCTTATTATCCTTGTCAGGAGTTAATTCAATTTTTACTACAGGATTGGTTTTGTCAGACGATGATGTCAAAAGTTTGATAATCACTCTTATGTTGTTGTTAAATCCCTCCAGTTGATACTCGGCAGAACCAGCTTTTTGGATGCTGTCGTTGGATGTGGATTTTGTTGCTTTTTTCTCATTGTTTAGAAAAACCTGCAAACGATTGGGTGATGTAATTTTCAGTTTTCCTTTTCCGTAACTATCGTTTGTGATATTAAACGAAATTAATTGGAATGCATATCCTGATGATGGTTTTTCTAATCGGAAAAAGTCGTCTTTGTCCGATTTTATTTCTTTCCAAAACTTACCCTGCTCGGGGAAATTCAAATCGTAAGAAAGCAGTACTTCGTCAGAGAATTTTGTATTCTTGCTGTTAACACTGTCCAAAATGATAGGTTTCTGAATAGAAATTGGATTGGTTGTGTAAACTTTGGTTGGTTTGTAAGTGTTCTGTGCGGAAACGCAACAGCACAAAAGCGATAAAATGAAGAGAGTTTTAAAACGTATCATGAGAAATAATGTTATAAAATTTTATTTGGAATTCCATGTGAAACATGTTTGGGCAAAAGATGAAATGTCGACAAAATCTTGAAAAATGCCAAAAACTGAAGACCCAGAACCGCTCATGGAAGCGTATAATGCACCCATATCGTAAAGTTTGTTTTTTATATCTTCAATCTCAGGATATTTTGTGAAAACCGATTTCTCGAAATCATTTTTTATATAATTTTTCCATTCAGAAACCGGATTTTTTATGATTTCGCGTAGTGAAATTTTTGGCGTTTTGGGAACAACCAATGAATAAGCTTCTTTCGTTGAAACAAAAACGTTCGGTTTAATCAATACAATATTATATTTACTCAAATCCAAATCAATTGGAGAAAGTTTTTCTCCAATTCCTTCAGCAAAAGCAGGTTTGTTTTTGATAAAAAATGCACAGTCAGCCCCCAGCTTTACAGCTTTGCTTTCCAATTCTTCATTAGAGTATCCCAACGAAAAAGTGTCATTCAACAACTTTAGCATAAAAGCCGCATCGGAAGAGCCGCCTCCTAATCCTGCGCCAAAGGGAATGTTTTTTATAAAGTGGATATCAATAGGCGGTATTTTGTTCTCTGCTGCAAGAAGATTATACGCTTTTATGATCAAATTATTTTCTGGATTTCCGTCAATTTTAATTCCTTGACTATAGAAATTATAGGTGTCGGTTGTATCGCTTTCTGTTATTTCAAGCGCGTCCTTCAATCCGATAGGATAAAATATGGTTTCCAAATTATGATAACCATCGTCTCTTTTAGAAACGATATTGAGCCCTAAATTGATTTTAGCGTTTGGAAAACAAATCATACACACTTTTTTGTGCGTAAAGATATGATTTTATTGTTGGATTTTGCTAATAATAGCTGAAGAAATAAAGTCTATTGCATTGTTGTTTAATCCGCCTCCCATAACTAGCATATCTGCTCTTTCGCGCGATGGTTTGATAAATTCTTCGTGCATCGGGCGCACAGTTTTGTAATATCTGGTGATAACATCCATAGCCGTGCGATTGCGCGATTCCATATCTCGTTCAATAATGCGTGAAAGTCTGCAGTCCGATTCGACTTCCAGATAAATACGCATATTCATTTCATCACACAATTTAGGTTGTGTAAAAATGAGAATTCCTTCTACAATTACAATTTTAGTTGGATGAATATTTATAACTTCTTCGAGTCTGGAGCAAGTAAGATAAGAATAGGTGGGGCATTGTATGTTTTGACCGCTTTTCAGTTGCTGGATTTGTTTGAGCATCAAATCCCATTCTATAGAATCTGGATGGTCATAGTTCAGAGTTCTGCGCTGTTCCATAGGTAGATGCGAAGCATCTTTATAATAAGCGTCTTGGGCAATTATACTGATTTCTTCTCTCGGAACTTTATTTAATATTCCGTTAACTAAAGTAGTTTTTCCCGAACCCGAACCTCCGGCTATTCCTATTACAAACATAAAAAATAATTGTTTTAAATCTTTTGTGAAAATAAAATCTTAATGCTGTTGAGAATGGTAAGTTTCTCAGAATTTTCTTTTATATAAATAATTACTGTATCCTGATAAGGAATTACGGTAACTATTCCCGGTAAATTATTAAAAAGGATGTCAGTGGCAATTCCCTGCGCATAACCAGGTGGTGTTTTAACGATAATGTTGTTGTCAAGAAAATTAATATTTAACACACCCGAACGATGGAAAGGCACCATGATTCCATCAGGTTTCTCTGTTGCATGCGGAAGATTAAGACCAGGAAGACGATAAATATAATTACCGGAGGTGTCAGGAATTTTTGCAATTTTCATTTCTCGAAAATCACGCGAGAGGGTGGCCTGGGTAACTTCACAGCCTTTTTCCTGTAACATTCGAAGTAAGTCTTCCTGCTGGTTAATGGTGAAGTTACGCAGTATATCCTCAATTAATTTCTGTCTTTCAAACTTGTCAAAAGGCATAAATTTTATTTTCCTCCAAAATTAAAGATAATTGGTATTGCTGCTGGGGATTTAATCGGAGTATTTCCTACCATTACTTTAGGCCAAATGTTTACTTTTACAGTTGTTGGGCTTGGCGTAATGCCAAGGAAAGCGTTGACGGTGCTTGCAACTTTTGGTTGAGAATATCTGTCCATCAGATTTTTTAAATCAACTGTCATATTCAGAGGCACAATTTGAGATTGTCCCGGTTCAATTCGGATGGGGATATCCATTTTACCTTGAGTAAATTCCAAATCATTTATAATCACCGAATAATCCAAAGAGTTTAAAAATGCTGCGTTTTGATTCGGATTTTTAACGTCCATGTTCAATGAAAAACTCAAAGGAATGTTTTGAAATCCACCACCACCAGAAAGTATGGTCGCGATAGAGGCCAGTTTTGCAGCAGGAATTGTTCCGCCATTTCCAAGGTTAATGCCAGCAATTTGTAGATTGCTGATGGAGTTGTAGTTATATTCGCATTGCGACAAATTGTATGCGCCACCTATTTGTTTGAGTACGTCACATCCGCTCAAAGCGAATACCAGAGCAAAGCATAAAAAGATTTTTTTCATATTTCGTTGTTTTTTGTTCAACTTATTTGATAATTACCATAGTTGCTCCATATCCATACTGTTGAAAAGAAGCGTCTTGGGTGATAACTTTGGGATATTTTTTTTTCAATAATTTCATCAGTTCGCTTTTCAATACGCCGTTTCCTTTTCCATGAATAAAAACGATTTTCTGATTTTTTTGATTCACATATTTATTCATGGTTTCTTCTACTTTCTGTAGTTGAAGTGCCAACATGTCAGCATTTTCAAGACCTATTGTAGAATCTATTAATTCGTGGATATGTAAATCAACTTCTATGACAGCACTCTTTTCTTTTGGATTAATTTTGGAAATTCTCGGTCTTTGGTTGGATTTAGCTTTTTCAAGCATTGCTTTCTCTATATCACCTGCCGAAATAAGTATTTCCTTTTGCGGAATATCGTTTTTCGTAATATAGTAAACTAGCGCGTTTTCATCAAAATAATCATTCTCCTGAAAAGAATGCAATTTGTAGAATTTTACCGTATCTATACGAAGTTCAACAGACTGACTATTCTTGAAATTGAATGATTTTGCGCGTTTAAACGCTATAAATTGCACACAAATTTTCTCGATTTCATTAAAAATAGTTTTATCAAATTCTTCCAAAAACATTTTTGTGTTTGGTTCAATCAAGCCATTATATCTGCTTTTCCACGAATTATTTTCGCGGCTCATATAGTTGAGATAGAGATAATAATTGCTGTCGTTTACAAAATAACATTCGTAGGACAGATTTTTATAATCTATCGGAAGATAAACCAAGCATGTCGTAATTTTTTCTCCTTCCGGTGTTTCGATTACTTCATCTTTAGTCTTTGTAATTTCTAAATCTATTGGAGGATTTTCGTTTTTGTATTTTTTGGAATTATTTTTCTGGTTTTTATTATTGGATGATGCAGGTTCTACAACCACACATTCGCTCACCATCACAGGTACATCAAATCCAGTTTCGTCTTCCACAATCGCAATGTGCTTATTCTGAAAACCTTTCACTTTTCCGCCGCCTATAGTATTTAAAAAACGTATTCTATCTCCAATCTGTAAATTTGCCATGCAATGAATCTTAAAATTTTTGTCGTAAGTGCAAAGATGACTAATTTTGTTGGAAATTCCATTTTATTTAAGAAAAAATAGAATTGACAAACGCTAAAAAATGAAAAAAACAGATATTAAAAATCTGCATATTTCCGATTATTTTTACGATCTTCCTGAAGTGAGAATTGCCAAATATCCATTAGCTAAAAGGGATGAGTCAAAGTTGTTGATTTATTCAGATAATCAGATATTTGATAGTAAATTTAAAGATATTGATAAGGCTATTCCGGAAGGAAGTTTACTCATTTATAACAATACCAAAGTTATTCATGCCCGTTTGTTGTTCAAAAAAGACACTGGGGCGAATATTGAAATCTTTTGTCTATCGCCGCATCAACCTGCCGATTATGCAGAAAATTTTCAACAAAATAAAGATTGTACTTGGACGTGTTTGGTTGGGAATGCCAAACGATGGCATGATGAAGTGCTTACTTTGGAAGTTTCTGACTGCGCAAGTTCTTTTCATCTTTTTGCAAAAAAGATAGAAAAAGTTGGTCAGGAATTTGTAGTTCATTTCAGCTGGGATAATTCTGCTTTTACTTTTTCTGAAGTAATAGAAATGGCTGGAAATCTTCCTATTCCACCATACCTCAATCGTGAAACAGAAGAAAGTGATAATCAGACCTACCAAACAGTTTATTCCAAAATAGAAGGTTCCGTAGCGGCACCAACTGCCGGTTTGCATTTTACGGAAGATGTTTTTAAAAGTTTAGATAAGAAAAAAATTTCATTTAGTGAAGTCACGTTGCACGTGGGTGCCGGAACGTTCCGTCCGGTAAAATCGGAATCTATCGGTGAACATGAGATGCACACTGAGTTTATTACCATTTCGCGGGAAACAATCAATTCTTTGCTTCAAAATAAAGGCAAATTGATTGTGGTTGGCACAACTTCTATGCGTACGATAGAAAGTCTATACGAAATCGGGAGGAAGATTATTGAAAATCCCCAAATATCACCTGAAAATTTAGCAGTAAAACAATGGGATCCGTATGATTTTGACATAGTATACGATTCTAAATTGGTATTAGAAGCTATTCTGAAATATCTAGATAATCATCAACTTAATTCATTGACAACTTCTACACAAATAATGATAGCTCCCGGCTACAAATTCAAATTTGCCGATGGACTAATCACTAATTTTCATCAACCACAGAGTACATTATTACTTTTGATCTCCGCTTTCGTTGGAGGTAATTGGAGAAAGGTATATAATCATGCATTGCAAAATGACTATAGATTTCTTAGTTATGGCGATGCTTCATTATTATGGATTCATTGATTTTGGAATTCTATAAATCAATTTTTATTTGTTTATTTGTAAAATTATTTCATTAATAAAGTCACTAAATGACATTCACAGCACAACAAATTGCCGATTTTCTTAAAGGAGAAGTAGTCGGAAGTCCTGATATAAAAGTTCATTCATTTTCAAAAATCGAAGAAGGTAAACCTGGAACTTTAACTTTTCTCGCAAATCTGAAATATTCATCCTATCTCTACGAAACCGACGCGGATGTTGTTTTAGTGAACAGAGATTTCATTCCTACAAAAACTGTAAAAGCAACTCTTATAAAAGTAGACGACGCTTATTCTGCACTTGCTTCATTGATGCAGCTTGCAAATAGTTATTCAACAAAAAAAACAGGAATACATGCGAATTCATTTATTTCCGAATCTGCTTCTCATGGTGATAATCTTTATCTCGGAGCTTTTTCTGTTATTGAAGATGACGCAACAATTGGTGACAACTGTTCCATTTATCCGCAGGTTTACATTGGCGAAAATGCGAAAATTGGCAACAATGTGATTATTTACGCAGGTGTAAAAATTTATAAAGATTGCGTCATTGGCGATAATTGTATCATTCATTCTGGAGTTGTAATCGGCGCTGATGGATTTGGATTTAGCCACGCTGCAGATGGATACCACAAAATTCCACAACTTGGAAATGTAATTATTGAATCAGATGTGGAAATCGGAGCAAATACAACTATTGACAGAGCTGTGATGGGCTCAACTGTGATTAGAAAAGGGGTGAAACTTGATAATTTGATTCAGATTGCACACAACAGTGAAGTGGGTCAACATACCGTTATTGCAGCACAGACAGGTATCGCAGGGTCTACGAAAATAGGCGAAAATTGTGTGCTTGCGGGGCAAGTAGGAATTGGAGGACACATCAAAATTGCTGACAACGTTAAAATCGGTGCACAATCAGGGATAATCAGCAATATTCCAGAAGGTTCAGAACTCATGGGTTCGCCTGCATATCCGGTCAAATCCTTCTTCAAAACAAGCATCATTCTTCCAAAACTTTCTGATTTATACAAACAGATTAATTCTTTACAAAGAGAAATAAACGAGTTGAAAAAACAATAATTTTATTGTTTTTATCCTACGTAATGTTGTCTTAAATTGCGTTATTATTTTAGTTTATAGAGAATTGATTGTATATTTGTTAGAAATTTTGATTTTTATTTAAACATAAAATATTATTTAGTGAAACAAAGAACACTTCAAAATAGCTTTACCCTCAAAGGTCGTGGTTTGCATACAGGATTGGATATTGAAGTAACGTTCAAACCCGCTCCCGTGGATCATGGATACAAAATTAAACGTATCGATTTGCCCGAACAACCTATAATTGAAGCATTTGCAGATAATGTAGTTGCTACGCAACGCGGAACGGTTCTGGGTAAAAACGATGTCACAGTAAGTACTGTTGAACACGCGCTTTCTGCACTTTATGCATTGAATATTGACAATTGTCTTATTGAAATCAATGCTTGCGAGTTTCCCATACTTGATGGAAGTGCGATAGAGTATGCCAACGGAATAATTAATGCAGGTTACATAGAGCAAGAAAGAGATAAGGATTATTATATTGTTCGCAATAAAATAGAGGTATATGACGAAACTACCGGTTCAAAAATAACCATCCTTCCCGATACTGAATTCAGCATTCATTCTTTCATTGAATTCGATTCAAAATACATTCCAAATCAATCAGCTTTGATTGAATCGATGGACAGTTTTTTGACTCAAATTGCACCTGCGCGCACATTTGTATTCGTTAGAGAAGTTCAGAAACTACGTCAGGCAGGTCTTATAAAAGGTGGAAATCTCGACAACGCAATTGTGATTTACGAAAAGCAATTGTCTCAGGATGAACTTAATGATATTGCTGATGAAATTGGAGTAGAACGTCGTGATGCTACCAAATTGGGTTACCTCAACAACCGCGCAATACAATTTCCAAACGAACCGGCACGTCACAAAATTCTTGATTTGATTGGTGATTTAGCGTTGATTGGAAAACCCATCAAAGGACGTGTTATCGCTACAAAACCAGGTCATGGTATAAATAATAAAATGGCACGTCTGATTCGTAAAGATATCAAATTGAATGAAGTGCAGCCTCCTATATATTCTGCATCAGATGAACCTTTGATGGATATCAATAAAATCAGAAGTATTCTTCCTCACAGATATCCATTTCTGCTGGTAGATAAGGTTGTTAAAAAAACAGAAAGATACATCGTTGCTGTAAAAAATATAACCAATAATGAACCGTATTTTGTAGGGCATTTTCCTGAAGAACCAGTTATGCCGGGTGTTCTACAGATTGAAGCGATGGCACAAGTTGGCGGTATATTTGTACTTTCTGATTTGGATGAGCCTGAAAGATATTCTACCTATTTTATGAAAATTGACGGAGTTAAATTTCGTCAGAAAGTAATTCCCGGTGATACACTATTAATAAGGGTTGAACTGCAATCAGATTTTAGAAGAGGAATCGCTTCCATGCGTGGATTGATTTTTGTTGGTGACACGGTTGTCTCAGAAGCAAATTTCACAGCTCAAATAGTAAAGAATAAATAATAAAATTTAATGAACACCATATCTCCGCAGGCTTTCGTACATCCGGAAGCAATTTTAGGCGACAATATAATTATTGAACCATTTGCTTATATTGACGAAAACGTTCATATTGCTGACAATTGCGTTATCAAAACGCAAGCATCAATACTTAATGGTGCACGCCTCGGTGCCAATTGTATAATACATCCACATGCCACTATTGCCGGAGTTCCACAAGATTTGAAATTCAAAGGTGAAAAAACTGTAGCGATTGTTGGCGACAACACAACCGTTCGCGAATGTGCAACTATCAATCGCGGTACAGCTTCCCGAGGACATACAATTGTCGGTAAAAACTGTTTGCTAATGGCATATAGTCATGTGGCGCACGATTGTGTATTACAAGACAACATTATTCTTGGTAATGCAACTCAGTTAGCAGGTGAAGTTGAAATTGACAACTTTGCCATACTTAGTGCTGCTGTACTTGTTCACCAATTCTCGAAAATTGGAGCACATGTAATGATTCAAGGAGGATGCAAGGTGACCAAAGACATTCCACCTTTTGCGATGGCGGGAAGAGAACCTGTTACGTATGTGGGTTTAAATATTGTAGGTCTGAGAAGACGCGGTTTCACAAGCGAAAAGATAAATACCATTCAGGAACTATACAGAACGCTATATCAATCGGGATACAACACAACACAGGCTTTGGAAAGAATTGAAAGGGAATTACCTGATTCAGAAGAAAAAGCATATATTCTCGAATTCGTCCGAAGTTCAAGCCGTGGAGTGGTGAGAGGCTACATGGAGACATAATTATCATGTACAATCACCAGCATACCATATTTCCTCCAGAATGGCATCCACAAAGCGGTGTTCAACTGACATGGCCGCATTCAAATACCGACTGGTATACGATTTTGGATGAAGTAGTAGAATGTTATGTTTCTATTGCGAAAGAAGTGGTAAAAAGAGAAAAACTACTGATTGTCTGTGCTGATGAAGATGAGGTATTGAAAAACTTTACCCAGGAAGAAAAAAGCAGAATTATCGCTATCCAACTAAAAAGCAACGATACTTGGGCACGTGATCATGGTGGGCTGTCTGTATGGAAAGACGATAAACCAACCATTCTTGATTTTAAATTTAACGCATGGGGACTCAAGTTTACCTCTAATCTCGATAATCAAATAACGAGTCAACTGTTTGAAAGAGAAATCTTTCAAACTGAAGTAGCGTATGAAAGTCACCTTAATTTTGTTTTGGAAGGAGGTTCTATAGAATCGGATGGAAAAGGAACTATTCTAACAACTTCTGAATGTTTGACATCTCCCAATCGAAATCAACCTTTAACGTTGGAAGAAATTGGAAACTATCTAAAAAAAGCTTTTGGAGCAAATCGCATTCTCTTTTTGGATCACGGCTATTTGGCAGGTGATGACACTGACAACCATATTGATACGCTGGCGCGTTTTTGTGATGAAGAAACCATCGCTTATGTGAAATGTGAAGATATAAACGACGAACATTTCTATGAGTTGAACAAGATGGAAAAGCAGTTGAAGTCGTTTGTTACAACTGAAGGGAAACCCTATAAACTTGTTCCATTACCAATGGCAGATGCGGTGTATGATGATGGTTATCGATTGCCCGCAACTTACGCCAATTTCTTAATAATCAACGGTGCTGTTTTGATGCCATTTTATAATTCATCGAAAGATGAAGTGGCGAAAAGTATTCTACAAACAGCATTTCCAGACAGAGAAATCATTGGCATTGACTGTTCACCGCTCATTAAGCAGCATGGTTCGCTCCATTGCGTTACAATGCAATTTCCACAAGGATTTTTGTAATACAAATATTATATAAAAACATGTTTATAATTTCATTGACCTACAAAAAATATGAAATTGAACGATTGATTACTTCCAGAACATTTTATTCTTAGAAGAAAATCATAAAGCAAATCGGTTTATCTGTTTCCGTTCGAAAAAATCCACGTGTTAGAGGAATTACCCTCGCTATCAATTCCACTTTATGGAAAAACAATAAAGGAAAACCTTTGCATAAAACGTAGTGGCAGATTACCAAATTACAGAATTTATCCCAACTAAACACGATGAAAGGTTCTCGCCTTTCATTTAAATTTAAAAAGATTATGAAAATAGGAATTATTCAACAACACAATACCTCCGATATTCAGGATAATATCCATCGTTTGCAAAACAAAATTCGCAAAGTTGCGAAGGATGGTGCAGAATTAATTGTTTTGCAGGAATTGCACAATGGTCTATATTTTTGTCAGACAGAAGAAACGAATATCTTCGATATGGCGGAAACCATTCCCGGTCCGAGCACTGAATTTTTTGGTAATTTGGCGAAAGAGTTGGGTATTGTAATCGTGCTTTCTTTGTTCGAAAAACGGGCAGCGGGATTGTATCACAATACGGCTGTAGTTTTGGAAAAAGACGGGTCAATTGCGGGGAAATACCGCAAGATGCACATTCCCGACGACCCTGCTTATTACGAAAAGTTTTATTTTACGCCTGGCGATTTGGGATTTCATCCCATCCAAACATCTGTTGGAAAACTCGGCGTATTGGTTTGCTGGGATCAATGGTATCCCGAAGCTGCACGTCTGATGGCTTTGGCAGGCGCAGAAGTGTTGATTTATCCCACGGCTATCGGTTATGAATCTTCAGATGAAGATGCGGAGAAAATTCGTCAACGCGAAGCGTGGATTACCGTTCAGCGAGGACATGCTGTTGCGAACGGAATTCCGGTCATCAGTGTGAACCGCACAGGTTATGAACCAGACCCTTCGGCACAAACAAACGGTATTACTTTTTGGGGAAGCAGTTTTGTGTGCGGTCCACAAGGTGAATTCCTATATCAGGCACCGATAGACGAAGAAGTGGAACAAGTTATCTCCATTGATAAATCACGTTGCGAAAACGTGCGACGCTGGTGGCCTTTCTTGCGTGACCGCCGCATTGATGAGTATGGCGAAATTACAAAAAGATTTAGAGATTAAGAGTATATACAAAGAAGGGTGATAAGTTTTATCATCCTTTTTACTTTAAAAAAACGAACATTACATTCTGCTACACGTTTGCAAATACAATAAATTTTTTCAACCAATTTAAACAAATACGCCCGCCAAAAATAAGGCGGGCGCAATAAATATTCAATCAGATAACATTACCTCAAATCCTTTAAAATCTCACTAATCGCTTTTTCTAATTGAGGATCTCGGTTATTTATCTTATCCTCGAAAGTATTCTTTATGTAAATGTCGGGAGCCACGCCGTTGAGCTCTAGGTCTTTGCCGTCCAGGGTGTAGCAGCCCCAACTCGGCAGACGATAAAACGAACCATCCACTAATCCGTTACCGGAGGTGAAGATAATCCAGCGATATGTTTCCGTACCAATGATTTTTCCGAGTTTCAACTCGCGGAATCCGTTGGCGGTCACTTCTGCGTCGCTCAGCGACTGTTCGTTTATCAACAGCACGATAGGTTTGGTAGCGGGTGTGAAGTTAGGCTGGATGGCAAGTTTGCCTTCGCGATATTTCCATTTCATATACGCGCGTTGCGACAAGAATTGCAGCACGGCGTCGTGCACGTTGCCTCCACGGTTGTAGCGTAGGTCGAGGATGATGCCGTCTTTTTGCTGAGCATAGAGCATCATGTCGGTGAGGAATACCTCCAATTGTCCGCTGCTCATATCCTTCATATGGGAGTAGGCAATGCGGTTGTTGCTCAGCTCGTCCACTCGTTTGCGATTGTTGGTAATCCATTCGTTATAGAGGTCGGTGTTGAAGCTGCCTCTGTTTTGCGGGTGGATTTTCACTTTTTTGCCGCCCTGGAATTCGAGTTCTATCTCTTTGCTCAGGGAGGTGCTGGTGAAATAGTAGTCACGGTCTACGTTTTCATCTACGCGCTGGCCGTTCACGCTCACGAGTACATCGCCCGGCTTGATGTTGATGGAACTTCTGTAGGCGTTGCTTTTGGGAACGACATATTTGACTACGAAAGGTCGTGCATCTTCAAACATGATGCCCGTTTCGTTGGTGACGTTGGTGAGATTTTTTCTTTCTTCCGCACCGCTGCTGCTGAATCCCATGTGTGACGAGTTGAGCTCGTTGAGCATGTCTCCGAGAAGCATGCGTAGGTCGGTGCGGTTAGTGACGTAAGGCAGGTACTTTTCGTACTCTTTCTTGATGCCCTGCCAGTCGGTGTTGTGAAAGTTTTCGTCGTAGAAGTTTTCTTCCACTCCCGCCCATGTTTCATAAAACATCTGCGTAAATTCGTCCGACAGGTTGCGGGTAAATTTGTAATCCGTATCTATGCCTTTGGCGCTGTTGTCGTCGAGGTTGTAAGTTTTTATTTCGCCGTTGGCAAGGATGAAATATTTTCCGCTTACGGATATCATGTCAGATACCCATCCGTCCATTACCTTTTGGGTTTTGTTGTCTTCAAACGGCTCTTTGATGGTTCGGTAGAAGTTGCGCTTGCCTTCGTGGTCGGAAGTGTAGAAAACATATGTTTTGTTATTGTTGGCGAAAGTCATGATTACTTCTTGCGAACCACCGTTCGGACCTACCATCTCAAGACGATACATGATATCTTCCATGTTGATTTTGACTGGGTCGGGAGTTTTCTTGTCTTCTTTCTTTACCGCAGGTTTACGTTTTTTGTCGTCCTTCTTGTTCGCAGTAGTGTCTTTAGGCTCTTCCTTGAAGAGTTCTTTAAACTTGTCGCTCTTGTATGGATCATCGTAGTAATCCAAAGGCATGCGGTAAAGTTTTTCGTTGCCTTCGCCACGCGGATAAGATGGGTTGGTGCGAGATGAGGTAAAATATATGCTTTTGCCGTCGGGTGCCCACGTGGGTGAGTTTTCGCTTACTGCTGTGTTGGTAAGGTTGATAACTTTTCCACTTTTGAGGTTGTAGATGAAAATGTCGTTTTCGAAATTTCGTTTCGCGTTGTACATCAACCATTCACCGTCAGGTGAGAAGGAAGGGTCACCGCTTTGGATTGCCCACACTTCGTCTTTGACGATGGTTTTGCTTGCACCGGATTTCAAGTCGAGCAGTCGGAGCTCGTCGCGACCGCTCACGTAAGCGGCTTGTTTTCTGTCTTTATTGAGTTTTATAGATCGGTTGTTTCGGTTCTCTTTAGTAAGTTGTCGCAGATTGCTGCCATCCGCCGCGTTGATGGTGTACAGGTTTTGATATCCGTTATATGTCTGGTTGAAAAGCAGTGTACGATTGTCTGCCAGCCATTTTACTTCCATCGCTCTTTCTGCGCCTTTTCTGTTCAGTTTCTGGATGAATTTTCCGCTAATATCGCTTATAAATATTTCACCGCGCGAGATGAAAGCGATTTTTTTGCCGTCAGGCGAAACGTCGAAGTTTGATATTTTACCTTTTATGTTGAATTCCTGCGATTGGGTTAAAATGTTGTTGCGGTATACCTGCAGGGGAACGCGTTCGGAGTTTCTTGTTTTCGTGTCGTAGATGTATAGCTGATAATCTTTTTCAAAAACTACGCGGCTGCCGTCTGCCGAAACGAATGGTCTTTTGACTGACGAGTCGAAAGAAGTCAGGCGCGTGCTTTTGCCGTCTTTCAGTGTGTAGAGGTTGTATTTGTCTTTCCATTCGTCGGAGACGAAGTAGACGTTGCCGTTTTTATCCACCGTCTGCCAGAGGTCTTTACCATTGTAGGTGGTGTATTTGTTGAATGTTTTTGTTTTTGGGTTGTACGATTGGATGTCGGGATTAAAATCGCCTTTGTATCGGGTGCGGGTTGGGAACATGTAGCTTTCCCATGAGTCGCTGAAATAGATATCTCCTGATGGCGCTTCTGCAGCATTGTGCGCAAAAGTGAAGTATCCTGGGAACAGACGTTGAGCTGTTCCGCCATTGATATTCACCTTATAACTCCCGAACAGATTGTAACGGTTGGAAGTGAAATAGATTTGTTTGCTGTCCCAGCTCCAGTTGTCCACCTGGTCGTTGGCATCGCTCCAAGTGAGTTGTTTTATGTTTCCTCCGTTCATCGGCATCACATACACATCGTAGTTTCCGAACTGGTTAGACGAAAACGCCAGCCATTTGCCGTCAGGCGACACGCGCGGATAGATTTCTTCTCCTTCCATTCCCGTCAGGCGGAAAGATTGCCCGGTCTTAACATCGGCTTTCCACAAATCACCTTCGAAAGAATAGATGACCGTTTGTCCGTCGGGCGTTAGCGTTGGATACGAAGCAAAATAGGTTTGAGCTTTTGTCGCGATAGCGAAAAAGGAGAGAAGCAATAACAAGTATAATTTCTTCATTGGTAAATTTTGTATTTTGTGTTTAATTTTAAAGCAATTTAGTGGCAACCGTATCGATTGTGTATCGGGCGCAAATATAGTTACTTTTTTAATTATTTCACATTTAGCTGCCGCCGATTTGTAATCGATGGTTTGCTTTTTTTAGGAAATTATCATAGTTTGTTCAGGGTATGGTTTCACAAAAGGCAATTGCGCTATATTAATGGTTTTTCATGTTGATGTTGACTTGCAAAAATATCCGTAATAATCCGCAATAAGATGTAGCTGAGCTACGTCTTTCTTCGCTGATAGTAGAGAAAATATTATTACTGCTTACTCTTCCTTGATAATACGAAATGATAGATTAGAAAGATGACAGATATTGCGGCTGCTGTAATCTTCACCCACTCTGGAAGTTCTACAATTAGTCCGTCCACAATTAGAGATAATGAAACTATTCCGAGAGCTATTAATAGGTATATTTTACTTTTATAGTTGTACATATTGCTGGGTGTGTAGTAATAATTGAGTTGTAAATGTAGGTATTATTTTCAAATTAATTGCGTGTTTTTGCCAATTGCTGCTGCGTGATTGTATCACGCTATTATACAATAGATATTTTTATCACACGAAGGATTCATGCGATAGTTCGAAGGGAGCGGGGCGTAGAATATGAAATTATAGTAATTCTGTCTTTGTGACACCATTCAAAATCTTCAGATTAACAAAATTCATGTGTGTTTTTTGCGTAAACACCTTCAGTTGAGAAAAATCATCTGTATTTTTTGAATAAATGACTTTTGAAAAGAAAATACACCTGTAGAAAATGAATCTACAGTGTAGAATGGAAAAATACATCTGCTTTTTTTGAATCTACGGTGTAGAATGAGATTCTTCATCTGCATTTTTTGAATCTACGGTGTAAAATGAGATTCTTCATCTGTATTTTTTGAATCTATGTTGTAGAATGGAATTCTTCAAATGATTTTTTCTAATCTGAGCCATTTAACGAGAAAATACGTTTGTATTTTGTGAATCTGAAGAGTTTGAGAGGAAAATACGGAGGTTGATGACAGAAAATACTTTTCAGTTCTAAACTGCTATTTTTTAGTCACAAGTTGCAAACTTGCGCGAGTTCAAGGGTAGCGAAAGCTAGTATAGATATATAAAACTTTCGTCAAGTAATTTTTTCAAACGATATTTGATCAATAAGTTTGCTTTTTATAAAAATCATTAATAATAATCCCAAATATTCAATCACCTATGTTAACTTCCAATTCCCACAATCTTTCATTATCTTTGCACCTCAAATTTAAGAATAAAGACAAAAAAAGAAAAGACGGAAAAATGCTTTCTATTCGTCTAACGTCAAACATTCGCATTCCCAAATCCGAAATCAAAAATCATAAATATAAGTTATGTCCGACGACAAAAAAATTATTTTCTCCATGGTGGGCGTGAGCAAGACTTTCCCACCTCACAAACAAGTATTAAAAGACATTTACCTTTCGTTTTACTATGGTGCCAAAATAGGTATTATTGGTCTCAACGGTTCTGGTAAATCTACGCTTTTGAAGATTATCGCCGGTATTGAAAAAGAATATCAGGGCGAAGTGGTTTCCGACAAAAGTTTTTCGGTCGGTTATTTGGAACAAGACCCGAAACTCGACCCTGACAAAACTGTCATCGAAGTGGTGCGCGAAGGCGTGCAGCCGATTATGGATTTGCTAAACGAGTATGAAGATATCAACCTGAAATTTGGTTTGCCTGAGTATTACGAAAATGAAGATAAAATGAACGGTCTCTTTGCAAGACAGGCGGAATTGCAGGATAAATTGGACGCTGCCGATGCGTGGAGCATCGACAACCGACTGGAACGCGCGATGGATGCATTGCGCTGTCCACCGGAAGAGCAACCTATCCGCGAACTCTCGGGAGGGGAACGCCGCCGTGTAGCTTTGTGCCGTTTGCTATTGCAGGAACCTGATGTGTTATTGCTTGATGAGCCAACCAATCACTTGGATGCTGAATCTATCGACTGGCTGGAACAACACCTACAAAAATATGCAGGAACGGTTATCTGTATCACGCACGACCGTTACTTCCTTGATCACGTAGCTGGCTGGATTCTTGAGCTTGACCGTGGCGAAGGTATTCCCTGGAAAGGAAATTACACTTCGTGGCTGGAGCAAAAGACCAAACGTATGGAGCAGGAAGAAAAGCAGGCAAGCAAACGCCGCAAGACTTTGCAACGCGAGCTTGACTGGATAAATATGGCCCCTAAAGCTCGTCAGGCAAAAGGCAAAGCGCGTTTGAATTCTTACGAACAATTGTTGAACGCCGATACCAAAGAGCGTGAAGAAAAACTCGAGATATTTATCCCTAACGGTCCTCGTTTGGGTAACAAAGTGATTGAAGCCAATGGCGTAGCCAAAGCATTTGGCGACAAGTTGTTGTTCGACAATCTGAACTTTATGCTTCCTCCTAATGGTATTGTGGGAATTATCGGACCGAACGGTGCAGGAAAAACTACTTTGTTCCGTTTGATTCAAGGTATGGAAACTCCTGACAAAGGCAGCTTCGAAATCGGTGAAACAGTGGTTACGGCGTATGTTGACCAGGCGCACGAATCTATCGACCCTGAGAAAACCGTTTATCAGGTAGTATCGGGTGGTTCTGAATTTATCCGCGTAGGCGGAAAGGAAATCAACAGCCGCGCATATCTTTCACGTTTTAACTTCACAGGTGCCGACCAAGAAAAATTGACCGGTGTGCTTTCAGGTGGGGAGCGTAACCGCCTTCACCTTGCATTGACATTGAAGAGCGAGGCCAACGTGCTGCTTCTCGATGAGCCGACCAATGATATTGACGTGAACACGCTCCGTGCCCTAGAGGAAGGTTTGGAAAACTTTGCCGGTTGCGCAGTAGTCATTTCCCACGACCGCTGGTTCCTCGACAGAATTTGTACACACATTCTCGCTTTCGAAGGCGATTCTAACGTATTCTATTTCGAAGGTTCGTATAGTGAATACGAAGAAAACAAAAAGATGCGTATGGGGAATGTTGAGCCAAAAAGGGTACGATACCGTAAATTATGATTGATAAAGAATGGAGATTTCATTATTGGTTACAACTCTTAAAAGAGGGAATCAATCATCGCCATTCTCATATCAATTCTTAAGACAGCAAAACAACGCTAAAACATTATTCATCATTTATTAAAGTGAAACGCTTTTTCCAAATATTAGTCTTCTTGCCATTCGTCCTTTCACTGCATGCGCAAAACATCAACGTCAGGGGAATGGTTATAGATTCGGTTTACAGAACGCCAGTATCAAATGCGGTGGTGTCAGTAAACGGAACACGTTATGGCATGCTGACAAATGGAGCGGGAGAGTTCTTTTTAACTATTCCTTCGGAATTGAGGCCTGCAGATGCTCAGGTTACTGTTTTTTCTGCTCACTACAAATTGCAGACGGCAAAGATTGATGGAAATGATGATTACATTATTGTGTCATTGGTACCGCTGGTGCAAGAGCAAAAAGACCTTACATTAGGATTACTGCCGAACAAGCCATATATCAAAAAACTAGAAAAGCTGGTGCAGATTGTGGTGGACGACTGGTATCCGCTGGGTGATTCCGCTACGCATAAGTTTGATTTTGGAAGAATACAAAACAGCATCATGCTCAATCCGTTGGAGGCATTTCGTGTCAGAGGCGGAGTAGCTTCAACCTCCAATCTTCATCCAAATATCTTTACAAAGGGATACGTGGCCTATGGTTTTAAGGATAAGAAATTGAAATACCGGGGCGAACTTGTTTATTCACTTGATCCGAGAATTTATCATGATGGAGAATTTCCAAAAAGAAATTTCGGAATGGTCTATGAATATGATTTTTGGGCGTATGGAGAAAAACATGCTCGCGAACTCAATGATGAACTTTTGCAATCTTACATCCGTTCGAAAGATGGTATTATTTATCGAAGATTTTTTGAAATTAACGCGGATGTGGAAACACCGAAAGGTATGGCTTTTACAGCTTGGTGGCGACGTTCCACGCTCACACCATCACGACTGACTGATTTTCATCTATTAAGTACCGATACACTTAACAAACCACCAGTTAATCATATCCGGTTTTCAGAAGCAGGGTTGCGTTTTCGTTATTCCATCGGCGGTGAATCTTATATTCAGAATGGTCGTTCTCGCACCAATACAAGCCTGACAAATCCGGTTGTCTATCTATCGCATAGCGTTGGTCTTTGGGACAAAGCATCGGATGAACAGACGCCATTTTTTCAACGTACAGAATTATCGCTGCAAAAGCGGTTTGCTTTTGGAAAAAAAGGCAGACTAGACGTTGTGGCAGATGCTCAGAAAATATGGGGAACAGTTCCATTCCCGCTTTTAATCTATCCAAATCAACGAATTAAAGGTGTAATTGAAAACAATGGATTCTACCTGAATCCTGCAATAGAATTCGCCGGAGATGAACAGTATACACTAAGGACTACATTTGTTGGAGATGAGCTGTTTCTCTATAAAATACCTTTGCTTAATAAATTGTCTGTAAAAGAGTTAGTCTCTTTCAGAATAATGAAAAGTATGCTCAGTAACAAAAATATCCCAACGTTGTATAATCAGTTGCCGGAATTTCCTTCACAAACATTTATCATGGGGAAAGCCCCTTATATGGAAGCTGCTATTGGACTTACTAACATTTTGGGACTGGCGCGCATCGAATATGTGCACCGCATCAATTATCGCAAAAATCCGGGAGCTATTCTGGGGCGTGTAAGGGTGAATTGTAACGATTTAATTTACGAATTACGAGTTACTATTCGGGAATTTGACGAGTGTCTTAATTTTATTTTCGCCTTCTCTCTTTTTCATCTTTCAGCCTATTATTCCTCATAATTAAAAGCGTTCGACAAAATGTTTTGCCGAACGCTTTTCTTTTGAATAATATAAAAAGTGTTCTATTTTTTTCCGCCTTTTCCAAAAAGACTGATCAAAAGCCATACTACCAAAATTACTCCAATGATTCCGAACCACACACCGGCTTTAAAAATACCGCCAACTGCTTCGCATGAAGTAAATAAAATTGCAAATAAAGAAAGAAATAAAACGTGATAAGATTTCATATTTGTTTGTTTTAATATTGTTGTAATATTAACATATCTTTCACATAAATTGTTTTCGCCATTTTTTCAAAACCTTTTGAATCTAATAATTCTGTATAATTAAGCATCTAGCCAGTTTATTATCATTTCTGCGCCATCTTTTGTAATAATAGATTCCGGATGGAATTGAACACCTCGGATAGGGAGAGTTTTATGACTAACAGCCATTATCTGATTTTCTGTATCTTTTGCCGTAATTATTAGGCTGTCAGGAAGTGTTTTTTCATCTAACAACCAAGAGTGATAATGTCCGATTTCCGCATTGTGGGGGATATTCTTAAAGATTTGTTCGGTTTTGTCAGTTATTACCAGATGCCCCGTATGCCCGTGAAGCGGATGAGAAAGCTGCAATAATTTTCCACCAAAATATTCTCCTATAGCTTGCAATCCCAAACACACGCCGAGAATAGCGTGGCTTTTGTGTGTTTTATCAATTAACTTCATCAAATTAGGGAATTCCCCAGGTAAACCAGGACCGGGTGATAACAGTACATGAGAATAGGATGGGAGCGTGGAGAAATCAATTTTATCAACCTGCACAATATCAAAAATGCAATGTTCGCATTCACGTAGAAGTTGCACCAAATTATATACAAATGAGTCGTGGCAATTCACCACCAAAACATTTTTCATTTCACTTTGTGTCTTTTTTATGTCAGCAAAAGTACGAAAAACGCCCCAAATCCACTACTTTTGCATGTATGTTTGAGCGAAGTTCTGCAGTAAAAAATAAGATGAATACCGCAGGCAGACAAAGAGAACCATTCTTGTTTGCAGTTGATTTTGAAATGGAGCAAGGTTTTTTTATATCTCGTCCATTGGAGCAAAACAAAGTGCTTTTTGATTTTAATGGTATAGGAAATTGTGCGTCCATTGAGTATAATATTCCCGATTATAAATTTGATGTATGCCCTCAAACATCACAAGAATATGCAGAGCGTTTCCAACGTGTACAGGCTGGCTTGTTGCGAGGTGATTCTTTTTTGACCAATCTCACAGTTAGAACACCGATAGAAACATCATTGTCAATGCGGGAAATTTTCGATTATAGCCATGCTTTGTATCGGTTGTATGTGCCGGAAAAATTCGTCTGTTTTTCTCCCGAAAAATTTGTACAGATAAAGAATTACAGCATTTTTTCTTATCCAATGAAGGGAACTATTAGCGCATCTGTACCCGATTGTGAGCGAGTTATTTTAGAAGATTACAAAGAAAAATCGGAACATAACACCATTGTAGATTTGATTAGGAATGATTTGAATCGCGTAGCGACGAAAGTAAAAGTCAACCGTTTTCGTTACATTGATGTGCTGCACACAACTTCAGGTGATGTACTTCAGGTAAGTTCCGAAATAGAAGGCAGACTGGCGGAAAATTTTCGGGACAATCTGGGTGATTTAATGTTTGATTTGCTGCCTGCTGGGTCTGTTTCCGGAGCGCCAAAAGGTGCAACAATTCAAATCATCCGCGAAGCAGAAAAACAACCTCGTGGATATTATACAGGTGTTGCGGGATATTTCGATGGGAAGGATATGGATACCTGTGTGCTGATTCGTTTTATAGAGCAAGGAGACGATGAAAAACTATATTTCAGAAGCGGTGGCGGTATCACTGTGAATAGCGATTGTGATAGTGAATACGAAGAAGTCCTCCAAAAAATTTATCTTCCTTTTTAATAGATTAAGAAATGTTCTTAGAGACAGTTTGTATTGATAATGGTGTGGTAAAAAATGAAATGTATCATCGAAAAAGGATGCAAGAAACATTGCGTGCGCATGGATATTCAGTGCCCGAATTTCCCGATATATTATCCCTAATCCCTCAAAAAATGCTGTCGGAGAAGATAAAATGTTCCATCATATACAGCGACACTATTAAAAATATAATTTTTAAAAAATATATTTCTCGGGTAATTAATTCGTTGAAAGTCGTTAACGCAGATAATTTAAATTATACTTACAAATATAGCGACCGTACTTATCTGGAAAGTTATCTGCAATATCGATATGATTGCGACGAAATTCTTTTCGTGCAAGGAGGTAGAATTACAGATACCACTTATAGTAATGTAGTTTTTGAAAAAGAAGGCATTTTTTATACTCCTGATACTTATCTGCTGAATGGAACTAAACGGCAACAATTGATCGTAAACGGATTAATTAAGGAAATTCCTATTCTATTAACTGATATCTATAATTTTGAAAAGATCTATTTGATAAATGCGATGCTTGATATAGATGATCATATTTGTTTGCCCAGCAACAATATTCTTTTGTAAATTTTATAAGAAAATTTAAGTATCCAGGTCTTTAATTTCCTGTAAATGCATTCCGTGTATTTCTACGTAAAACGCTTTTTTTGTTACCTTTGTATTTTATGTCTATATAATAAAATTCATGGCAGTAATCCTCGGTATTGAATCTTCTTGTGACGATACTTCAGCGGCAATTATCCGTGACGGTGTCATTCTTTCCAACGTAATTTCCAGTCAGGCAGTGCACGAGCGATATGGCGGCGTGGTGCCCGAACTAGCATCGCGTGCACATCAGCAAAATATCATTCCTGTGGTACACGATGCACTAAAACAAGCGGGAATTGATAAGAACGAACTGTCAGCAATTGCTTTCACACGCGGACCGGGACTATTGGGTTCGTTGCTGGTTGGAACATCTTTCGCAAAAGGATTTTCTTCAGCACTGAATATTCCGATGATGGATGTAAATCACTTGCAGGCGCATGTGTTGGCGCATTTTATCAAAGAGAATGAGAATGATAATGACCAGCCAGAATTTCCATTTCTTTGTTTGTTGGTTTCGGGAGGAAATTCGCAGATTATTCTTGTTAAATCTTATAACAAGATGGAAATCATTGGGCAAACCATAGATGATGCTGCCGGTGAGGCTTTTGACAAATGTGCAAAAGTGATGGGACTCGGTTATCCCGGGGGACCGGTGGTTGACAAACTTGCAAAGCAAGGAAACGCTAAGCGTTTTGCATTTAGCAAGCCGCGCGTTGAAGGTTATGATTATAGCTTTAGCGGATTGAAAACATCATTTCTTTATTTTCTTCGTGATGAGTTGAAAAAAGATGCCGAATTCATTGACAAAAACAAGGAAGATTTGTGTGCTTCGCTGCAAAAGACCATCATTGATATCTTGATGGATAAATTGTTGAAAGCTGCAAAAGATTTGAACATCAAGGAAGTAGCTGTAGCCGGAGGTGTGTCAGCTAACTCGGGACTTCGCAAAGCATTCGAAGAGTATAGTCAAAAATATGGATGGAAAATTCATATTCCCAAATTCTCGTACACAACCGACAATGCCGCCATGATTGCCATAACGGGATATTTTAAGTACCTTGATGGCGAGTTTTGTGCACATGATGCTGCACCTTACGCGCGGGTGTCAATATAAATTTTATAAAAGATTCCGGCAAAAATTAAAGTTCAAGGTACAGATGTTACTATTCTTAAAACAAATGAGGGATTAAAATCTTGAATTAAAAGAAAATCTTCGCGATTATGCCGGCAACAAACTGATTTGTTTGTCGAATATGGAAAATATTAACGTGGTGCTTATCAATGATAATTTTTCTCAAAAATAACACATTATAAAATCAAATAAAATTACCATTCAGCAAATGATAGTGCTGAGTGATGTAGTACAACGAAAATTAGTGAAATAAAAATATCAAACTTTATATATGAACGGACAACAAAATCCCAGCGTTGAGGAACCAAAAAAATCCCTCAACTTTATAGAACAGATTGTTGAAAAAGATTTAAGAGAAGGAAAAAACGGCGGACGCATACAAACGCGTTTCCCACCAGAACCAAATGGTTATCTGCATATTGGACACGCAAAAGCCATTTGTCTGGATTTCGGGATTGCCGAAAAGTACAATGGCGTTTGTAACCTTCGGTTTGATGATACAAATCCCGTGAAGGAAGACGTTGAGTATGTAGATTCCATTATGGAAGATATAAAGTGGCTCGGTTTTCAGTGGGGAGATGTGTATTATGCTTCCGATTATTTCCAGCAGCTTTGGGATTTTGCCGTGCAA
Organism: Dysgonamonadaceae bacterium; assembly: GCA_032068765.1. Classification (GTDB taxonomy): domain Bacteria; phylum Bacteroidota; class Bacteroidia; order Bacteroidales; family Dysgonomonadaceae; genus DAMBHY01. The sequence goes on from DAMBHY010000002.1 coordinate 189,289, forward strand.
CTTATCAAAGAAGGTAAGGCGTATGTAGACGAGCAAACAGCAGAACAAATTGCTCAGCAAAAAGGAACGCCTACAATTGCCGGAACGCCGAGTCCATATCGTGACAGACCAATAGAGGAATCACTGGAATTATTCGAGAAGATGAACAGCGGTGAGGTTCCTGAAGGAAAAATGGTTTTGCGAGCAAAAATAGATATGGCTTCCAGCAATATGCACTTTCGTGACCCGATAATGTATCGTGTTATACAAATTCCTCATCATCGCACAGGTAATACATGGAATGCTTACCCGATGTATGATTTTGCTCACGGTGAATCAGATTATTTCGAAGGAGTAACTCATTCATTGTGTACGCTCGAATTTGTAGTCCACCGTCCGTTATACGACTGGTTTATAGACCAATTGAAAGATTCAGATTATCGTCCAAATCAATATGAATTCAACAGATTGAACATGACTTACACCATGATGAGTAAACGCAAGTTGCTCCAATTGGTACAAGATAAATTGGTGAATGGATGGGACGATCCGCGTATGCCAACTATCTCAGGATTGCGCAGAAGAGGCTATACTCCAGAATCTATCCGTAATTTCATTGATAATATAGGTTATACGAAATACGATGGAATGATTGATGTTTCCCTTTTGGAATATAGCATCCGCGAAGATTTGAATAAGAAAGCTATTCGCGTTTCAGGTGTTATTGACCCAATAAAACTCATTCTTTCAAATTACCCTGAAGGACAAACTGAAATGGTTACTGCCATTAACAATCCAGAGGACGAATCGATGGGTACTCGTGAAGTATTGTTTGGTCGTGAATTGTGGATTGAGCGTGACGACTTTATGGAAGACGCTCCCAAAAAGTATTTCCGCCTTACTCCTGGCAATGAAGTGCGCCTAAAAAATGCGTACATCGCAAAATGTACAGGGTGCAAGAAAGATGAAAACGGAAACGTTACAGAAGTTTATGCCGAATACGATCCGCAAACTAAAAGTGGTATGCCTGAGGCAAATCGTAAGGTAAAAGGGACAATACACTGGGTAGCTGTAGAAGATGCTGTGGATGCTGAAGTTAGATTATACGACCGACTTTTTATGGTAGAAAATCCTGCTGAAGAAAAAGATCAGGATTTCCGAGATTTATTGAATCCCGACTCATTGATTGTAAAACAGAATTGCAAGGTAGAATCTTATTTAAAAAATGCAAAGCCTTTAGATAGTTTCCAGTTTCAACGCATAGGATATTTCAATGTAGATTTGGATAGTACGTCTGAGCGTTTGATTTTCAACCGTACGGTCGCACTTAAAGATTCCTGGAAAAAGCAAAACGACAAGTCTTAATACTTTCTCACCCGAAAATATAATGCGATGGATGATGAAGAAATAAATATTTACGAGTTGGTTCGCCGCTATGAACAGATGCAGGCACTGGGTAAAAAAATATACTTCGACGCGGATGAATTTGCTTTGTTGGCGGATTACTATCATGCTCAGGGGGATACCCAGCAGGCATATTCATTGATAGATGAAGGTCTACTTATGCATCCACAAAGTACAGAACTTCTTATTCAGCGCGCAAAACGTCTTGTGTATGAGTCAATGTACGACGAAGCATACGATTTTTTGCAGCAGTTTTCAGATGATGAAAATATTGATGTTCCGTTGCTCAAGGTAGAAACGATGCTCCACTTAGGAATGATAAATGAAGCAAATGCTCTTATTGAAAAAATAATGAAATGGGACTTGAGCAACGAAGATTTCTATCTTTTTCTTACAGAAACAGGCTACGTATTCAATGATATAGATGATTTTGACCGAGCAATTTTTTTTCTAGAACAAAGTTTGCAAATTGAGGAAGATAATCCCGAAGTGCTAATAGATTTGGCATATGCCTATGAAATGAAAAACGATTTCGACAAAGCAATTCTGTATAATAATAAGCTTTTGGATATCGACCCGTTTTCATTTGACGCTTGGGTAAATATCGGAAAACTTTATTCTCTGGCAGATGATCACGCCAAAGCAATTGAAGCTTTTGATTTTGCCTTATCAATTCGCGAAGATGATTTGCAGGTGATGAAAATGAAAGCTTTATCTTTATATCTAAATGAAAATGTGGAGGAAGCGTTACACATTTTTAAAGAATGTCTCGAACAGTCGCCTGACGATGAATCGCTATATGATTCGCTGATGGAAGGTTACAGTGCGATGGAACAATACGATGAGATGCAGCGCATCATCGACCTGAAACAACAACGATTTGGCGACAAAGGAATTGGAGTAAAACGTGCCAGCGCTTATATCGAAGAAGGAAAATTTGAAGAAGCGCGCGCCATTTTCACTCATCTACCAAAAGAAGATAAAAATTCATTTGAATATTATTTTCTTGAAGGAGAATTGGCTATGAACGATGACAATGTGAAAGAGGCAGAAATTGCTTTTATGAAAGCTGCTGTACTATCTCCCGAAAATGAAGCGGTAATAGATAGACTTGCGAATATTTGTGTGATTCAGGAAAGATATGTTCAGGCAGTTGATTATCTTGAACAATTGCTCAAAATTGATCCTGAGTTTCCAACCGCAAAATCCCGATTAGCTCTTATACGCTTCGAGATTGGTGTAAAAGAACCATTTGATAAGATAATGGAAGAATTTTCAGATAAAGAATTACGTCTTTTGTTAAACGTTTTACTTCCAACTGACCAACACGATTATTCCAAATTCTCACGGGAAAAAATGCTACAGAGATTGAATGAAGCACGTGAAAATAGGGTGATGTTTAAAAATATAAAATATTAAATTACCAATTTATGAAAAGACTGTTTTTTTTGCTTTTCGCCGTCATATTTAATTTGTCATTATTTTCACAAACCATATCTACTGATACTATTGTATTACAACAGAATGATACTGTAAGTCTTATCAAAAAAGTTGAAAATTGGTATGCTCAAAATATGAATTATACTACCATCACCACTTTAATGGCAGTCGAAAGTTCTTTTATACCATTTCCTTCAGAAATTGTAGTTCCTCCCGCAGCTTATGTTGCAAGTCAACCGGACAGCAAAATGAATATCTTTTTAGTTGTACTCTTTGCGACAATTGGTGCCCTCATAGGTGCTTTGGTTAATTACTATCTTGCTCTATTTCTGGGAAGGGCGATTGTTTACCGTTTTGCAGATAGTAAGATTGGGAAAATGTTACTTCTAAGTCCAGAAAAGATTGCAAGAGCGGAAACTTATTTTAATGAAAAAGGCAATGTTTCAACTTTCATAGGAAGGCTTATACCGGGCATTAGACAACTCATCTCTATACCCGCAGGTCTTGCGAAGATGAATATGGTTAATTTCCTGCTTTACACAACATTAGGCGCCGGAATCTGGAACAGTATACTGGCACTTCTTGGATATTTAGCACATGGTCAGAAAGATTTGATTGATAAATACAATAAGGAACTATCTCTCATTATTTTAGTTGTTTTTGCCATAGCTATCGCTTATCTGATATTAAAATGGATAATTAAAAAACGGAAGAAAAATTTTTAATTTCTGACAATTTTTCACTATCTTGTAGCTCGAATTTTATAATTTTATTATAGATATGACTACGCGAAGAGCTTTTGTGAAAAAAGCAGGGCTTGGCATGGCTGCATTGGCTCTCAATCCTACGCTATCGTACGGACAAAGAAAAGTTAATAATACAAAGTACACATCCAAAAGACCACCTTTAGATAAAAGGCATTTTACATCAAAAGCGGTTGAGCAAACTATTGCTCGTGTTAAGCCAAAAATTCAGAATGAAAAATTGGCCTGGATGTTTGAAAACTGTTATCCTAACACATTAGATACCACTGTCAATTTTTCAATAAAAAATGGTGTGCCTGATACATTTGTTATCACAGGTGATATTGATGCCATGTGGCTGAGAGATTCGTCGGCACAAGTGTGGCCATATTTGGCGATTTCTAAAAATGACATTCAACTTCGCCAACTTTTGGCGGGGGTGATTAATCGTCAGACAGAATGCATTCTTATAGACCCTTATGCAAATGCATTTAATCCAAAACCGATTGCAAACGGACATTGGATGTCGGACAATACGGAAATGAAACCGGAATTGCACGAACGTAAATGGGAAATTGACTCACTTTGTTATCCCGTTCGTTTAGCATATAATTATTGGAAAACCACAGGCGATACATCTGTATTTACTTCGAAATGGGAAAGTGCTGCGAAAGCTATCATTAAAACTTTCAAAGAACAACAAAGGAAAGATAATCACGGACCTTACAAGTTCTTGAGAGAAACAGACAGGCAGCTTGATACAATAAACAATGGTGGATATGGAAATCCAGTGAATCCTGTAGGTTTAATTGTTTCATCCTTCCGCCCATCAGATGATGCTACTACTTTCGGTTTTTTGGTGCCTTCCAACTTTTTCGCAGTCAAATCTTTGAGACAAATAGCAGAAATTTCTCAAACAGTTAGGCGAAATTCTTCTTTGGCTCAGGAAGCAAATGCTTTGGCAAGTGAAGTGGAAGCAGCGTTGAAAAAATATGCAATAAATAATACCACTAGTTGTGGGAATATTTACGCGTTTGAGGTGGACGGTTTTGGAAATCAATATTTAATGGACGACGCAAATGTACCTAGTTTACTTGCAATGCCTTATCTTGACAGTATTTCAGTAAATGATCCAATTTATCAGAATACAAGAAAATTTGTTTGGAGCACTAATAACCCATATTTCTTCACTGGTAAGGCAGGTCATGGAATTGGAGGACCCCATGTTGGTTATGATATGATTTGGCCTATGAGTATCATCATGCATGCTATGACAAGCAACAGCGATACTGAAATTAAAGAGGATTTGAAAATGCTACTTGATACTGATGCAGGAACTGGATTCATGCATGAGTCATTTCATAAAGATAATCCCGAAAAATTCTCCCGCAGTTGGTTTGCATGGGTAAACACACTTTTCGGAGAACTTATCCTTAAACTGGAAAAAGAAAATAAAATACATCTTACAAATATATAACAAACAAAAAATGAGAAAATATTTATCAATTTTATTTCTTTCTATCTTTATTAGTCAAGTATTTGCGCAAAATAATTTAGATTTTGTTCAATACGTAAAACCATTGATTGGAACGGATTCTGAATTTGAATTGTCCAATGGAAATACCTATCCTGCTATTGCACGTCCATGGGGTATGAACTTCTGGACTCCTCAGACAAGAATGATGGGAGATGGATGGCAATATGTATATAGAGATTATAAGATAAATGGTTTCAAGCAAACTCACCAGCCTAGTCCATGGATGAATGATTACGGTCAATTCTCTATTATGCCTACTGTCGGTGAATTGAAATACAAACAAAATGAAAGAGCAAGCTGGTTTTCACACAAAGCAGAAATTGTTTTGCCTCATTATTACAGAGTGTATTTGGCTGACTATGATGTTACCACCGAGATAACCCCAACAGAACGTGCTGCCGTTTTTCAGATTAGTTATCCTAAAACAGACAATGCAAATGTGATTGTGGATGCTTTTGACCGCAACTCGCATATAAAAATTGATTCGCAAAAAAACGCGATTGTCGGTTATACGGTTAGAAATAGCGGAGGTGTTCCTGAAAATTTTAAAAATTATTTTGTAATTGTTTTTGATAAACCTTTCAAAGAAAGCAAAGTGTTTAATGAAAACGAACCTGATAAAAATCACAAAACTAATAACCGCGCATATGGTACAGTCACTTTTTCTACGAAAAAAGGAGAGATTGTTACCGCAAAAGTTGCTTCTTCATTTATAAGTTTAGACCAAGCTTGGGAAAATCTGAAAGAAGTTGAAAAAAAATCTTTCAATCAGGTAAAAGTCGAAGGACAAAATGAATGGAATAAAGTTTTGGGACGCATTCAGGTTGAAGGTGGTAACTTGGATCAATTACGAACTTTTTATTCTTCGCTTTATCGTTCTACATTGTTTCCACGCAAATTTTACGAAATTACTTCAACGGGCAAAGTTATTCACTACAGTCCTTACAATGGTAAGATAGTTGATGGATATATGTACACGGATACCGGATTCTGGGACACTTTCCGCTCGTTGTTTCCACTTCTTAATTTAGTTTATCCATCTGTAAATAAAGAAATTCAGGAAGGTCTCGTTAATACGTACAAAGAAAGTGGATTTTTGCCAGAATGGGCAAGCCCAGGTCACAGAGGTATCATGGTTGGTAACAACTCTGCTTCAATAGTTGCTGATGCATATCTAAAAGGATTGAGAGGATACGATATTAACAAGCTCTATGAAGCAATGATTCACGGAACTGAAAATGTACATCCTAATGTGTCATCCACAGGACGTTTGGGACATGAGTATTACAATTCTTTGGGTTATATTCCTTATGATGTAAAAATTAAAGAGAACGTAGCTCGAACATTGGAGTACGCTTATGATGACTGGACAATCTATAAACTTGCGAAAGAGTTGAAACGTCCACAGTCAGAAATTGATTTATTCGCCAAACGTTGTCAGAATTACAAGAATGTATTTTCTCCCGAGTTTAACCTTATGCGTGGTAGATTAAAAAATGGTGAATTTCAAAGTCCATTCAATCCCCTTAAATGGGGTGATGCGTTCACCGAAGGAAATAGTTGGCATTATACTTGGTCAGTATTTCATGACCCTCAAGGTTTGATTAATTTGATGGGAGGAAAGAAAACATTCGTAAACATGTTGGATTCAGTATTCTCAATGGCACCAGTATTTGATGCAGGGGGGTATGGAGGAACGGTTATCCACGAAATTCGCGAAATGCAAATTATGAATATGGGACAATATGCGCATGGCAATCAACCTATTCAACACATGATCTATCTGTATAACTATGCAGGTGAACCTTGGAAAGCCCAATATTGGGTGAGAGATGTTATGAATAAACTGTATACACCTGCTCCAGATGGTTACTGCGGTGATGAAGATAATGGACAAACTTCAGCTTGGTATGTTTTTTCAGCAATGGGATTTTATCCTGTATGTCCGGGTAGTAATGAATATGTTATTGGTTCACCTTTGTTTAAAAAAGTAACTGTAAACTTGGAAAACGGGAGAAAAATTCTGATTAATTCATCCAATAATAACGCTTCAAGACGTTATATTTCAGACATGAAAGTTGGAGGAAATGCTTATTCTAAGAATTATTTAAAGCATGAAGATTTGATGAAAGGCGCGCAGATAGATATAACCATGTCAGAAAATCCAAATAAATCGAGAGGAACGAAAGCTTCTGATTTTCCATATTCATTCTCTAACGAATATAAAAAGTAAGTTTATAGAGATTGTATAAAAAGAAAAATGTGTCGGATTAATTATCCGACACATTTTTTTTATCAATTACCAAGGATGAATATAAATCCTGGTTACGGTTCATGATTTGGATATATCTGTCTAAAAACTTCAAGTTTAAAGGTTTAGTAGGTTTAATTAAGGGAATTGATTTTGGCTCCCATTTTACAAATTCTACTTGAGTCATGCCATTAGCAACCATATCAATTTTTTTTGCTGCGGCATAAGATAAATCCAATAATCTGTTTCTGGTGTGAGGACCTCTGTCCGTTACTTTCACAATTACCTCTTTATTATTTCGAAGGTTTTTTACCTTTAATAATGTACCGAAAGGTAATGTTTTGTGAGCACACGTTAAGCTGTCTTTGTCATAAACTAACCCGCTGGTAGTTTTTCTTCCATGAAATCTATTCGCGTAGTACGAAGCTATACCTCGTTGTTGAGCAAATGTTTCAATACTTAAAGAGCTTAAAAACAGGATAATAAGAAGTGAAATTTTACTTTTCATGCTTTTTATTTACTTGTTCTACATTACAAATTAAAACAAATAAATTCTATCAATCAATTATTACGTATTTTTTTGCATATGTTTGAAAACATTGTCATAAAAAATGCTTACCACATTTGGATTTTAATTTTTAAAACATTACCTTTGTATTCTAATTAAAAATATATCGCGGAGTGGAGCAGTTGGTAGCTCGTTGGGCTCATAACCCAAAGGTCGTAAGTTCGAGTCTTGCCTCCGCAACATCGAAAGGAAATCATCAAACGATTTCCTTTTTTTATTTGTGTATATTTCATCATTATCTTATAATTAAGTACTTTTGAAAAAAAATGTTCTTATGTCTGATAGTATTGTAATAATTCCAACTTATAACGAGAAAGAAAATATTGAAAATATTATTCGCGCAGTATTTGATTTGCCGCGTAAGTTTGATATTTTGATAATTGATGATGCTTCTCCTGACGGGACTGCGGAAATTGTCAAAAAACTTATAAAAAAGGAGTTTTCTAATAAATTATTTATAGAAGAACGCGAAGGCAAACTTGGACTTGGCACAGCTTACATTCATGGTTTTAAGTGGGCTTTAAATAGAGATTACAACTATATTTTTGAAATGGATGCCGATTTTTCTCATAATCCTTTGGATTTGATGAAGTTGTATGATGCTTGTGCAGTTGAGGGTTATGATATGTCAATTGGCTCAAGATATTCTACAGGTGTTAATGTTGTAAACTGGCCAATGGGGCGTGTTTTGATGTCCTATTTTGCATCCAAATATGTAAGGATTATAACAGGATTGAAAATCCATGATACTACTGCAGGATTTGTTTGTTATACACGTAAGGTTTTAGAAACAATTGATTTAGACAAAATAAAATTTAAAGGATATGCATTTCAAATTGAAATGAAATATACAGCATATGCTTTAGGTTTTAAGATAAAGGAGGTGTCTGTTATTTTCATTAACAGACAATTAGGTGTTTCCAAGATGAATTCGGGGATATTTGGCGAAGCTTTTTTCGGAGTTATGGACTTAAGAAAAAGAAAAATGACAGGTAAAATCAAACCTCGTAAAAGACTTATTGATAAATGAAACCGACCTTAATATATAACGCAACGATTGTAAATGAAAATAAAACTTTCGTCGGATCGGTTCTAATTGATAATGAATTCATTTCCAAAGTATTCGAGGAAAACGAAGTTACTCCTGAGATTTTGAATAATTATGAAGTTATAGATGCGAAAGGTTTATATCTTATTCCTGGGGTAATAGATGACCAAGTTCATTTTCGTGATCCTGGCCTGACTCATAAAGGAGATATTTATTCTGAAAGCCGCGCTGCTATTGCCGGAGGAGTTACTTCTTTTATGGACATGCCAAATACCAATCCGCAAACTATTTCTATTGAGAAACTAGAAGAAAAATGGGAAATTGCATCAGAGAAATCAATTGCAAACTATTCATTTTATCTTGGAGCCACAAATGATAATATCAAAGAACTTCATAAAGTTGATAAAAAGAAAGTTTGTGGGATAAAGGTTTTTATGGGAGCTTCCACGGGGAATATGCTCGTAGATAATGTGAAATCTTTGGAGCAGATTTTTGCGGAAACCGAAATTCTGATAGCCACTCACTGTGAAAAAGAAGAGATTATTTGTGAAAATATAGCACGATTAAAACAAGAGTTAGGAGAAAATATTCTTGTCAAATATCATCCAATAATAAGAAATAGTGAAGCTTGTTATCAATCTTCTGCACAGGCAATTGAATTGGCAGATAAATATGGCTCTAAGTTGCATGTGCTTCATTTGTCCACAGCTCAGGAAATGAAATTATTTGATAGCAAACCGTTAAAGGATAAGAAGATAACAGGAGAAGTATGTGTGCATCATCTTTGGTTTTCCGATAGAGATTATGAGAAGTATGGTTCTTTAATAAAATGGAATCCGGCGATAAAATCTGTTATAGACAGAGAAGCACTTCGTGAAGCTTTGAGAAATAATAAACTGGATGTAGTAGCAACTGACCATGCCCCACATTTGCTTTCTGAAAAAGAAGGAAATGCATTAAAAGCAGCATCCGGAGGTCCTTTGGTGCAACATTCTCTGCAAATGATGTTGGAACTTTCAAAACAAGGAAACTTTACAATTCCTTTCGTAGTTAACAAAATGTGTCATGCGCCGGCAGATTTATTCCAAATTAGTAAAAGAGGATATATTCGTGAAGGATATTATGCTGACTTAGTTTTATTGGAAGAAAAACAATATACAGTTTCACAGGACAATATTTTATATAAATGTGGATGGTCGCCTCTGCTAAATCAAACTTTTTCATACAGCATCCGAAATACTTTTGTTAACGGAAAATTGGTGTTTGATGGCAAAAATATCAATTCAGAAACTCGTGGTAAGTTGTTAGAATTTGAAAGGTAATGTGTTGAAACATTACATCATTAATTTGTTACAACAAATAATTACTTTTGTTTCACTTTTAAAATTGTAGAGATTAATGAAATTTTTATTTTCAGTTCAGGGAGAGGGTAGAGGTCATTTTACACAAGCGCTTTCGATGGCAGCCATTTTGCAGAAAGAAGGTCATGAGGTAGTAGCGGTGCTTGTTGGTAAAAGTGAATCGAGAGAAATTCCGAATTTCTTTTCCTCAAAAATTAATGCTCCCGTTTTTACTTTTAATAGTCCGAATTTTACCTCTTTCTACAAAAAGAAAAAACCGAATATTTTAATTAGTGTTGTTGATAATTTTTCCCGACCCTACATATTTCGAAAAAGCATACGATTTGTAAAAAATAAAATTGAAGAATACAAGCCCGACGTTGTTATCAACTTTTACGAGCTGATAACTGGGATGACGTATAGTTTGTATAAGCTGGACAAAAAACTAAATATCCCTTTGGTATGTATCGGTCATCAATACGTGCTTTTAAATCCCAATTTCAAAACCTCGAAAGAACAAGACTTAAAGTTTTATTTTCTTCGCACACTCACAAAATGGACATGCCAGCGTTCATCCAAAATTTTGGCTTTGTCTTTTAGAGATATGGAAGGGTATGCAAAACGAAATATTGTTACCGTTCCGCCCCTTTTACGGCCTGAAGTGTTTCAACATACTTCAAAATCGGGCGATTATATTCACGGATATATGTTAAACACCGGTTTTTTTGAAGAAATACAAAAGTGGCATCTCAAAAATCCCGATGTCCCTTTGAGATTTTTTTGGGACAAAAAAGGTGCAGAAGAAATAACAAAAATTGATGATAACTTTCTGATTTATACATTAAATGACGAATTGTTCTTAGAGAGTATGGCTTCTTCTAAAGCTTATGCGACCACATCTGGCTTTGAGTCTTTATGCGAAGCAATGTATTATGGAAAACCCATTTTAATGATTCCCGTGCATATTGAACAGGAGTTTAATGCCTATGATGCAGGCTTGTCCGGTGCGGGTGTTAAAAGTAGCAAGTTCAAAATGAATAAGCTTTTAAGATTTATTCCCGATTATAAACCTGATGAAAAATTTAAACCTTGGGTTGAAAGTGCTGAAGAATTATTTATAAACGAAATTTGCAAAAAACCTCTCGATAACAAAGCATTAGATTACAAAATATTGTTCAAGGCAAAATAAAAAAGGAAGTGAAAACTTCCTTTATTGAGCCACAAGCGAGACTTGAACTCGCGACCGACGCGTTACGAATGCGTTACTCTACCAACTGAGCTATTGTGGCATTTTTTGAGACTACAAAAGTATAAAATTTTATTTATGTAAAATAAAAAACTCCGAACTATGTTGCAACTTAGTTCGGAGTTTTTTTATAATTAGAAATTATATCTACTTATTAAGAATTTCTTCCGTATCGCGTGCGATAGTCAATTCCTCGTCGGTAGGCACGATTACAACTTTTACTTTCGATGTAGGTTTGCTGATAACGATTTCTTTTGCTCTTACAGAAGCATTTAATTCGTTATCCAGTTCTATTCCCATAAATTCCATTTCTTTACAAACATATTCACGTGTAACGGCTTGATTTTCTCCAACTCCACCAGTAAATACCAAAATGTCCAAACCACCAAGTATTGCAGCATACGAACCAATATATTTTTTAATACGATAATTGTACGCTTCCATTGCGAGAATTGCACGGGGATTATTTTGTTTGATAGCCGCTTCAAGCTCGCGCATGTCGGATGAAACGCCAGACATTCCTAAAACACCTGAGAATTTATTGATTAATGTAGAGAATGCCTCTTTACCGAGATTTTCTTTATCCATAATGAAAGATGTCAAACCCGGATCAATATCGCCGCAACGTGTACCCATGATTAATCCTTCAACGGGAGTCATACCCATACTTGTGTCGATTGATTTTCCATTTTTAATCGCAGTAAGAGAGCCACCATTACCAATATGAGCAGTAATGATACGTTGATCTTCAAAAGGAACATTCAATATTTCACACACACGTTTTGAAACATATCTGTGGCTTGTGCCATGAAAACCATAACGACGAATTCCATGCTTTTCATACAAAGAATACGGAAGTCCGTACATATACGCATAATCAGGCATAGTCTGATGGAAAGCAGTGTCAAATACTGCAACCTGAGGAATATTCGGCATCAATTCTTTGATTGCATTGATACCTTTTAGGTTTGGTGGATTGTGCAGCGGTGCTAATTCTATACATTTTTCCAAAGTTTTTACAACTTCTTCATTGATGAGAACACTTTCATTGAATGCTTCACCACCATGAACTACACGGTGACCAACTGCGTCGATTTCTTCTAATGACTTTATGCATCCGTATTTATCGCTTAATAAAACTCCCAAAATATATTCGATTCCTGCACGGTGTTCCAAAATTTCCCCTTCCAACTGTACTTTATTGTCATTTGGTAAAGTCAGTTTAAGGAACGATCCTTTCATCCCTATTTTTTCAACAACGCCTTGTGCAACAACTTCTTGGCTTTCCATTTCGAAAAGCTTGTATTTGATTGAGGAACTTCCACAATTTAAAACTAAAATTTTCATACGTGTTATTGCTTTTTAATTAGTTAAACAAAGTAGGGTTTTCGGAAATAATATTTCCATTATCATCATAGATGTAAAAACCTTTTTTTATAAGTTTTCCGAACTGTTTAGAACGATAAAGTTTCCAAAGAATTGGATTTGGTTTGTACTGAACTTTTCCGTAGTCATTAAACATTTCTTCCATAATCATTACAATTCTGCCGATTCCTATTCTGTCCGCCATTTCAAATATTCCCATGCGTTGACCATAAATGATGGTGAAAGTTTCTTCAATTTCTTTCATTGTGCAGATGCGTTCCATCAATACTTGGCAGGCTTCATTCAGCATTGTTACCATAATGCGCATGCTTACGTTGCCATTGCTTTCATTGATTTTGTGTGGAAGATAATTGATAAGTTTTGCAAATATTTCCATTCTGTTGTAAACTTCATCCGAAGTATACATTCCTTTTGAAATTTCAAGAATGCGTGCGTCAGGATGAGCTACGGGGAAATATGTGGCTACACATCTGTTTTTGTGAGTCAATTCTGCTGCAAGTTCACTTATGATTACGGTGGAACTATTTGAAGCTATGATAGCATCTTCGTCCAAAACATTTTCCAGTTTTTTGAAAACTTCTTTACGCAACTCTTTATTCCGGGTACCATCTTCAGAGTGGCGTGTGCATTCAATAACCAAATCACATCCCTTGAAGTCATCATAGTTGAGAGTTGGCGTGATTCGATTCATAATCACTTTTTTCTCAGATTGAGTAAGTCCCCAGCTCTGAATTTTTTCATCCATAAATTGGTCGATTTTTGTCATTGCATATTCTGTCCATTCTTGGGAATCTTCCAGAAAAATGACTTCCATGCCTGAAGTTGCAGCGTGATAGATTATGGTACGACCATCTTTTCCTCCGCCTATAACACCAATTTTTGAGAACATAGGTTTATTATGTTGATTTACATCAATATTTAAACCATAGTCTTTGATAGGTTCGATTGTTAAATTACCCATGATATATAGTTTGAAATTAATTTTTTTGTTTCATGCCAATGGCTTGATTAGCAGCAATTGCCACCATAATGTAAATGTCTTCCACAGAACATCCGCGTGAAAGGTCGTTGACAGGAGCTGCCATTCCTTGTAAAATAGGACCGATAGCTTCTGCATTGCCTAATCTTTGAACTAATTTATAACCGATATTTCCTGCTTCCAAAGTTGGAAAAACCAAAACATTTGCTTTACCGGCAATTTCACTTCCAGGGGCTTTCTTTTCTCCCACTGATGGAACAAGAGCAGCATCAGCTTGAAATTCTCCATCAATGTGTAAATGAGGAGCCCTTTCTTTGGCAATTTGTGTAGCAGTTCTTACTTTGTCAACCATTTCGTGTTCGGCGCTGCCTTTTGTAGAGAAACTCAGCATAGCAACTTTGGGTTCTACTCCAATAATATTTTTTGCAGTTTTGGCAGAAGCGATGGCTATTGATGCCAGTTCGTCAGCATTAGGATTAGGCATTACCGCACAGTCTGCAAAAAGAAGAATACCGTCTTTCCCGTATTCCGATGTTTTGGTGAACATGATAAAAGCTCCCGAAACGACACTTACACCGGGTAAAGTTTTGATAATTTGCAAAGCAGGACGAAGTACATCTCCAGTTGTATTTTCAGCACCAGCAATTTCTCCATCTGCATCACCATTTTTAATCATCAAACAAGCAAGATAAAGTGGATTTTCTACCAAAGGCAAAGCTTTTTCGGCTGTCATGCCTTTTGAACCTCTCAATTTCACCAAAAGGTCTATGTATTCTTGCTTTTTGTCGTTATTTTTTGGATCAACGATTGTACATTTATCAATGTTTTTAAGCCCTAATTCTCCAGCCAATTTTTTAATTTCATCTGGATTACCTAATAGGATTAAATCCGCAACTCCTTCATTAATAATTTTTTCACTTGCCTGGAGTGTTCTTTTTTCTGTTCCTTCAGGAAGTACAATACGTTGTTTATCGGTTTTTGCCCGATTGATAATTTCTTCTAATAAATTCATAAGTATAAAAAATTGGGTTTATATTAGAGGTTGTATAATGCTGTCAAAATGTAAATATTTAATGCTGCAAAATTACTAAAAATTGATTCATAAATAGCAAAATAATACCTTAAAATAAATAAGATACATGATAAATTTGCAACGCAGTAATAGTTTTTATTTTTGGTTAAATAAGTTTTTTTGGCAAAGAAAAGAAACTGAAAAAAGAACTGTTTGGATATATTAACACAGTTTCTACTGAATTATTAGTTATTTTGCTGTTCGAAATGAATCAAACTATATGGGTAAAATTATAGCTTTAGCAAATCAAAAAGGCGGTGTTGGGAAAACCACTACAACCATCAATCTAGCAGCTTCACTAGCAGCTTTAGAGAAAAAAGTATTGGTTGTGGATGCTGATCCTCAGGCCAATGCATCGTCTGGTTTGGGTATCGATATCCGGAATATCGGAAAAACAATATATGAAGGTCTGATTGGTAAGGCAGTTTCTATAGAGCTGATTACTAAAACTCCGTTCGAGAATATTGACATAATTTCTTCTCACATCAATCTGGTTGGTGCTGAGTTAGAAATGGTGCAAATGGACAATCGTGAAAGAAAGATGGCCGAAATATTGCATCCTTTAAAATCACGTTACGATTATATTTTAATTGACTGTTCTCCATCTTTGGGGATTATTACTGTAAATGCACTTACTGCGGCAGATTCAATTATAATCCCTGTACAATGTGAATATTTTGCATTGGAAGGTTTGACTAAATTGCTTAATACTATCAAGATTATTAAATCCAAACTCAATCAAAAGCTAGAAATCGAAGGCTTTCTACTGACAATGTATGATGCGCGTCTTCGCCTTCATAATCAGATTTACGAAGAAGTGAAAAATCATTTCCAGGAATTGGTGTTTACAACTGTAATTCAAAGAAATGTGACACTCAGTGAATCGCAAAGTCATGCCAAACCTGCATTGATGTATGACGCGGGATCTAAAGGAGCGCTTAACTACATGCAGTTGGCACAAGAGCTGATTGATAAAAATAACTAACTTTGTAATCTACACAATATTTAGAAAATCAAAAATATGTCCAAAAAAAATGTACTTGGCAGAGGCTTGGATGCCTTGATAACAATGGATGATGCGGTTCCTCAAGGGTCTACATCGATAAATGAAGTTTTATTATCCCAAATACATCCCAATCCCGACCAACCTCGCCGTATGTTTGACGAAGAGGCATTGGAAGAATTGACAGCTTCCATCAAAAAGATTGGGGTTATTCAGCCAATTACATTGCGTCAGATTTCTTCTGATTCTTATCAGATTATAGCAGGCGAACGCAGATACCGATCATCTCTAAAAGCCGGTTTGGAATCTATTCCTGCTTATATTAAATCGGTGGATGATGAAGAAGTGATGGAAATGGCGTTGATAGAAAATATTCAACGTGAGGATTTAAATTCAATTGAAATCGCACTGGCATATCAAAATTTGATTGATACACTCTCTATCACTCAGGAGCAGTTAAGTGAAAGAGTAGGAAAGAAACGAGCTACCATTACCAATTATCTTCGTTTGCTGAAACTTCCCGCAGAAGTGCAAATGGGCGTGAAAGATAAAAAGATTGACATGGGGCATGCACGCGCGCTTATTGCTATCGAGAATCCTGTTGAACAATTGAGAGTTTATAATAAAATTGTAAACGAAGGATTGTCAGTAAGAAAAGTGGAAGCTCTCGTGAAAGCTATAGAAAACGGTGAATCAATTGATGACCAAAATTCAAACAAGAAAAATAAGTCTTCTGAAGAAGATTTATATCCTGATTTTGAAATGCTTACAAAACATCTTTCGAATTACTTTAAGTCACCGGTAAAATTTACATGTGATAAAAAAGGAAAAGGAAAAATTACAATTCCATTTACTTCAAGTGATGATTTAACAAGAATTATTGCAGTTCTTGACAAAATAAAAAAATAATAAGGATGAAAAGTAAAGTGGTAATTGTCATATTGTTTATTTTAAGTTTTTTAAATTTGAACGCTCAAAAAATTATTACCTCACCTACTATTGATAAAAATTCTTCCAAAAATATACAATCATCCAATGATAGTATCAAACTGGTTGAAAAGATAGATTCGCCACTTTTCTCTGAATCATTCAAACCAAATCCTAAAAAAGCTGTAATATTATCCGCAATATTTCCTGGTTTAGGGCAAATTTATAATAGAAAATATTGGAAATTGCCCATTATATACGGTGGATTCGCAGGCGTAGCCTACGCAATTTCTTGGAACAACAAGTACTATCAGGATTATTACAATGGATATTTTGATATAATGGATAACGACCCGAATACCACCAGATGGTATAAATTTGTGCCGTATGGTTCGGATCCAAAATCGTCAGAATCACTTTTGAAAGACAGACTCAAAAGAGGAAAAGATTTTTATCGGCGCAACAGAGATTTGAGTATAATTATAGGTGTGGGCTTGTATGCCCTCAATATTGTAGACGCCTACGTAGATGCGCAATTATTTGATTTTGATATCAGTCCTGACATTTCAATGCATGTCAGCCCAAGTGTTAACTACGGCGGCAATCCATTGGTGTCAAACTCATATGGGCTTCAATTGGCTTTTCAATTTTAATTAAATTCATTATTAACCCCAAAATATTTTAGGGTTATAATTTAACTTATAGAAATGAATATGAAAAAAAATATATTGCTACTTATCTTATTATCAACTGTTTTTACAGCTGTTTATTCTCAAAACAAAATCATAAGACAAGATACTATACGCGATAACAACATTCAGGCCCCGGAAACCATGACTGAAAGTTTGAGCAAGCTACTATACGATTGGCAGCTCAATTTCAGTACAAATGATGCCAACTGCAAGAATGGATTTAATGTCACATATCCCGATTCAGTATACATTCAGAAGTTGAGCAAACTTCCCACAAGAATGGAACTATCGTTTAACAGTATCGTAAAGAAGTATATTGATATTTATACTTCACAAAACAGAAGTCAAGTATCCTATATGTTGGCTCTTGGCGAATATTATTTTCCGATCTTTGAACAGATGCTGGACAAATACGGACTTCCTTTAGAATTAAAATATTTGCCCGTTATTGAATCCAATTTAAATCCGAGTGCAGTTTCTCGTTCAGGTGCAACAGGATTATGGCAGTTTATGCTTCCAACCGCGCAGGGATATGGACTTGAAGTTACAAGTCTGGTGGATGAAAGACGTGACCCTTATAAAGCTTCAGAGGCTGCTGCAAGACATCTCAAAGACTTGTATAATATTTTCAAGGACTGGGAATTAGTGATTGCGGCATATAATAGTGGCGCTACTACTGTTACAAAAGCGATACAAAGAAGTGGTGGAAAACAAGATTACTGGTCTATTTATTACAATCTTCCTGCTCAAACACGAGGATATGTTCCTGCATTTATTGCTACGAATTACATCATGAATTATTATGCCGATCACAATATCTGTCCTATGAAAACTAATAGTTTTGTAGGTCTTGATACGGTAAATGTGCGCAAAGAATTTCATTTAGAACAGATAGCCAATGTATTGAATATTCCTATTTTGGATTTAAGACGAATGAATCCTCAATTCAGGGACGATATAATTCCAGGTAACTACAAACCATATTCTATCGTTCTTCCCATCAATAAAATGCTTGCATTTTTAGGAAAGAATGAAGAAATACTTAACTACAGAAAGGACCAATTGTTATCTCACAGAGCAGTTACAGAAAAATATATAAATCCTGATAAGAAAGAAACAAAATATAAAAATACGTATCACACTGTAAAACGTGGAGAATCTTTAAAAGATATAGCTAATAAATATGATGTTTCCGTATCTCAACTTAAGTCATGGAATAATTTGAGAAGAAGTACGGTTTCAAGAGGTAAAAAGCTTATTGTAAACAGAACTATTGAGGATGACAGCCTGCTTCTGGTGAACGACCAAACGCTTGAGCCTTCTCATGTAACAGAACTTTCGAAAGAAGATA
Source organism: Dysgonamonadaceae bacterium (assembly GCA_032068765.1). Taxonomy (GTDB): domain Bacteria; phylum Bacteroidota; class Bacteroidia; order Bacteroidales; family Dysgonomonadaceae; genus DAMBHY01. The sequence continues at coordinate 208,255 of DAMBHY010000002.1, forward strand.
AGAAGACTGATAATGCGGTGGTAAATCGTTTAAGTGACGAAACCAAATCTACTAACAAACCAGTATCAAAACCTAAGAATACATATTATACGGTTAAGAAAGGAGACAATCTAGAAAAGATTGCTAATAAATTTGATATCTCCGTGAGTAGGCTTAAGAATATGAATGATCTAAGTAAGAATATCATTCAACCGGGGGATAAGCTTATTGTAGGAAAAAGTAATAACTCATATGATTCATCATCGAATGATGAAGTTAGCTCAAAAAGCAGTAACAATAAAAAAACAAAATCTCAATCTTCAAAATCAAAAAATACTTATTACACAATTAAGGAAGGTGATAACCTGGATAGAATTGCGCGTAAATATGGCACTACTGTCAAAAAACTTAAAGCTATGAATGGTCTTACAAAAAATACTATTCAGCCGGGTGATAAGCTGGTTGTCAAGAAAAAATAATGTATAAGACCAAGTCAATACACCAACTCAAAAGCTTTTTAGACGAACAAGTAGCTGTATATAACAAACCGGATTTTATTCCCAACGATCCTATCTCCATACCTCATGCTTTTATTCAGAAGCAGGATATTGAGATAATGGGATTCTTCGCTTCTATCCTTGCTTGGGGACAGCGAAAAACTATTCTCAACAAATGTCACGAGCTTATTGATAGGATGGGGGGACATCCTTATGAATTTGTAAGAAATCATTCACAAGATGATTTGAAACTGCTCGAAGGATTCAAGCATCGCACATTCAATGATACGGATGCGCTTTACATAATAGATTTTCTTCATCGTCATTATCAAGAAAATGATAGTTTGGAGGATGCTTTTCTTAGTGATGGGAAGTTTGTGAGTATTGAAGAATCTTTGAAAACCTTTCACGAAAAAGTCTTTGCTGCGGATTATGCTCCGCGCCGCACACGCAAACACATTTCTACTCCCGCCAAGAAATCTACCTGCAAACGCCTGAACATGTATCTGCGATGGATGGTTCGGAAAGATGATTGTGGCGTAGATTTTGGAGCCTGGGACAGAATTCCTCAAAGCCGCCTCATCTGCCCAATTGATGTGCATGTGGACAGAACTGCACGACAATTAGGATTGGTGGAACGTCCGCAAACCGACTGGCTCACTGCTCTTGAACTGACAGATAACTTGCGAAAATTGGATGCCGATGACCCTGTGAAATATGACTTTGCTCTTTTTGGGTTGTCGGTTAATAGATAACTTAAAACTATAGCTATCTATAAATTAATAACCCAGCATTACTTTAAATTAGATGCTGGGTTTCATAGTACAATGGATTAATTATTTATTTTAATCTAAAAAAAATTGGCATGAAATAACTTACATAGCCTGAAACTGGTAGTTCCTTACTATCAAAAAGGACTTTATATTTAATCTCTTTTTTACTCTTTCTTTGTATTTTTTTAATTTCAAAGTGTCAATTTTAAATGTTTTATCAGTTGTTCTAAACCAAATGATACACAAACGACATCACCTGTTACCGCATTAATTAACGTGTAAATTTGTGCCTTTTTTATTCCTAGATTCTGTACTTTTCTTATTTCTTTGTCTGCAAGGGCACGCCTCAGAGAGGCGCGCCAGCAGGGAGTAGGTTTGAAGAAGACCCGAAACATATTTCTCGCCATTGAAAGCAGGTTTGGAGAAGTCCCGAAACATACTTCTCGTCATTGAACGTTGGCTTGGAGAAGTCCCGAAACATACTTCTCGTCATTGAAAGTAGGTTCGGAGAAGTCACGGAATATACTTCCAGTCATTGAAAGTTGGTTTGGAGAAGACCCGAAACATACTTCTCGCCATTAGAAGTAGGTTTGGAGAAGTCCCGAAACATACTTCTCGTCATTGGAAGTAGGTTTGGAGAAGTCACTAAACATACTTTTCGCTATTGAAAGTTGATTTGGAGAAGTCCCGAAACATACTTCTCGCCATTGAAAGCAGGTTTGGTGAAGACCTGAAACATGCTTCTCGTCATTGAAAGCAGGTTTGGAGAAGACCCGAAACATACTTCTTGTCATTGAAAGCAGGCTTGGAGAAGATCCGAAAATTTACGGTTAAATTTGGTGATGATAGGGTTAAAACAAAAACAGCACCCCATATAATAAGTAGGAAGTGCTGTTGCTTGTTTTTATTAATGGAAACTCTGTTGTGTCAAGCCTCTCCGCCAAACTCCATCAGATAGGCTTTGATGAATTCGTCGATGTCGCCGTCCATCACCGCGTTCACGTTTGAAGTTTGATAGTTGGTACGGTGGTCTTTCACGCGTCGGTCGTCAAAAACGTAGCTACGTATCTGCGAACCCCATTCTATTTTCTTCTTTCCGGCTTCTATTTCGGCTTGGGCAGCGCGTCGTTTTTCCAATTCTATTTCGTAGAGTTGAGAGCGCAAGAGGCGCATGGCGTTTTCGCGGTTGCCCATTTGCGAGCGGCTTTCGGTATTTTCGATTACGATTTCTTGCGATTCTCCAGTGTCTGGGTCGGTATAGTTATAGTGGAGGCGCACGCCGGTTTCTACCTTGTTGACATTCTGCCCGCCGGCTCCTGATGAGCGGAAAGTATCCCAACTCAAGTTGGCGGGATTGACATCTATCTCGATAGTGTCATCGACCAAAGGCACAACGAAAACGGAAACGAACGATGTCATACGCTTTCCTTGTGCATTAAAAGGGGATACGCGCACCAGGCGGTGCACGCCGTTTTCGCTTTTCAAAAATCCGTATGCCAAGTCGCCTTCTACCTGCAGGGTAGCGGTTTTGATGCCGGCATCGTCGCCGTCTTGCCAGTTGGTTACGGTAGTCTTATAATTTTTGCTTTCGCACCAGCGTTGATACATGCGAAAGAGCATCGAAGCCCAATCCTGACTTTCTGTTCCACCCGCTCCGGCATTTATTTTGAGAACTGCTCCCAGTTTGTCCTCTTCTCTGCGGAGCATATTTTTGAGTTCAAGGTTTTCTATCAGCTCAACTGCTTTCGCATAAGCAGCGTCCACTTCTTCTTCGGTGATAATTTCTTCTTTGACAAAGTCAAAGGCAAGTGCTAATTCATCCGTAGCTGCCTTAACTTCGTTGTAATCGCCAATCCAGCCTTTTAGTTCGCGCACGACTTTCATTTGCGCTTCTGCCGTTTTGGAATCGCTCCAAAAATCGGGCGATTGTGTGCGAAGTTCCTCTTCTTCTAATTGTACTGTCTTTGCATCGATGTCAAAGATACCCCCTCAGCGCTTGCTCGCGCTCCAACAAATCTTTTAGTTGGTCTGCCGTTATCATATGTTTATTTGGATTTTATGTAAATATTCGAGAGCGCAAAATTACGCAAAAGTTTTTGCCGGTGCAATATATTAAAAGAGCGGTACTAACATTCATCTGTTGTACCGCTCTTTTAAGAAAGGATTATAATATGATAAGAATTCTATCTTGGTTGATTACTCATATTCGCGAGTTGCTTTCAAATTATCAAGAGTGTGCATTTTATCTCCGTGTGCATGTTTGTCTGCTTCATTAGAGTTGTAGCTTTCAATATTATTGTCAGCGGTTCTCACCAAAACTATTTGGTCTTTCTTTTGCAACTCTACATTTAGTATGTTTGATTTTTTTGCATTTTGATATGCATTCGTTTTAGGAGGTAATTGAGAATCGTTATTTTCTAAAACCAATGTAGCATTGGTGGCATTTGTTTTCTCTGATTTTTGTGTTATTGCTGTTGCGTCAGAAGCATCACTTTGTCCTTTCTTTTTATCCTTTTGCGCGTACAACGCAGTATTTAAAACCCTTCCGCCGCGTAAATAGCGTGATGCATAATAATCCTCACGTGAATTAGAAATAGTTACTCCTTTTCCACATGCGGAATGTATAAATTTAAAATTGCCATTATCGCTTATTTCAGTCACAATTCCTACGTGTCCAACTCTCCCGTTGTGTGAACGACCTTCAAAAAAAACCAAATCACCGGGTAATAGATCTTCGCGTTTTTTTACATTGGGAACTTGTTCGTCTTGAAGATATGAGCTTGGAGCTAGTTTTACACCGAAGTTTCCATAAACAAAAGAAGTAAATCCTGAACAGTCAAATGACCTTGAGCCTTTACCTCCACTTCTGTATGGACGTCCTAAATATTTTTTTCCGAAAGAGATGATTTTTTCTTGTTCAGTGCTTGCAGTTATTTGAGTAAATCTTGTAGAATCTTTTGATGCTTTTAAGTTGCTCATTGATGCTGTACAAGATGTGAATACAAATAGAGTAATTGCTCCGGTTATTACTCGGATTTTTAATAATTTGTATGTCATATGAACTTTTTGAGTGGATTGATTTTCGGTTTCAAAATTATCATAATCAGGCATATATAAAAAGTTAGTTTGTCTTTTTTAACGCTTGGAGACGTATGTTTTATAACATAAAATTTTAAACTCGGATAATTTGTGTTAAATTTGTTGTATAAGTACAGGTTGTTAAAATTGCATATAACAACGGTTTATAAATTATTATTTTGTCATGAATAAAAAAATAAAAAATATAATTTTTGATTTTGGAGGAGTATTGATAGACTGGAATCCACGTCGTTTGTACCGCGGAATGTTTAAAAATGATGAAGAAATGGAGTATTTTTTGTCAGAAGTTTGTTCTCCATCATGGAATTTACAGCAAGATGCGGGATTTTCCTTACAAAAAGCTACCGAAGAACGCATAGCTTTATTCCCGGAATATAAAGATAAGATAGAAATGTTTTACGGCCGCTGGTCAGAAATGCTGGGTGGGGCAATCGACAAAAATGTAGAACTACTATTTGCTCTTCTTGACAAATATCCCGTGTATGGTTTGACCAACTGGTCAGCCGAAACATTTCCTATCGCGCGAGAAAGGTATGACTATTTTCTGGGAAAATTAAACGGGATAGTTGTGTCAGGTGAAGAGAAAACGGTAAAACCAAATCCTGAAATTTACCATTTACTTCTTCAACGATACGATCTTATTGCTGACGAATGTGTTTTTATAGATGATAACTATGAAAATGTTAAAACCGCAAGAGAAATAGGTTTTACTACAATTCATTTAGCAGATGATGTAAATCTTGAAAAAGAACTGAAAGTCTTAGATATTCTTTGACTCTTTCTCAGAATTTCTCAATAATTTCAAAAATTCAGGAGGAATTGGTGTCTCAAAATGCATCAATTCTTTCGTTACGGGATGATAAAATTCGAGGGTACGTGCGTGTAGTGCAATTCTATTTATCATCAATTCCGAACCGTACATCCTGTCACCAATGATTGGGTGACCTAAATCTTTCATATGTACGCGGATTTGATTTTTACGTCCAGTTTCCAATTCAACTTCGAGCAATGAAAAATCCGGACTTACCTTTAAAGTACGATAATGAGTAATTGCTTTTTTACTTCCTTCTGTCTCTTCTTGATTTGAATATATATAATGTGTTTTTGGATTTTCGGTAAGGTAAGATGTTATCGTTCCTTCTTTCTTCGCAAGTTTTCCTTCTACAAGCGCATTATAGATACGACGCGTAACCATTCCTTTCCAATTGTCACGAAATGCGTGCTGTACTTCGGGATTTTTAGCAAAAACCAAAACACCTGAAGTCTGCCTGTCAAGTCGGTGCACCGTAAATATTTTATTATATTCCGATTGTGACTGAACGTATTCTTTTAGAATGGAAAAAGCCGTAATATCTATGCCGCTTCCTGCAGTAACTGTGAGCAAACCTGCATTTTTATCAATTACAATAATGGAATCATCTTCATACAAAATGCGAATACCGTCCATTTTTGGAGTCTTTACCTTCTTATTCTTACGAATACTGACTTTGTTTCCGGGAGTGAGAGGAAAGTTGTATTTTGTCTGAACCTTATTATCCACATACACCTGTCCGTGGGTAAGAACTGACTTGATGGAATTTCTGCTCATTCCTCCCATTTTTGCCAAAAGAAACTCCATCAATTCGGTTTCTTCTTTTACGGTAAGGACTGTTTGTTTTTCCTCTTTATTTCGTGTAGGGATATTTCTTTTCATGAGAATTTATTTATTTGACTCGTAGTCGCGTTCCAAACCTAAGGTAATCCAGTTGGCAAGAGCTTGTCTGTTATTTTCTTCCATGATTCTCACACGGTCGGTTGGATTTTGAATATTTGCAAGTTCGATGAGTGTAGAAGGAACAACAATGTTTCTTAGAATGTAAAGGTCGCGATTACTTACAGTTCCTTCAAAACCGCGTCCAGGTTGAAATTTATCATATTTTTCCTGAAAAACATTCCGAATTATGGAAGACATCTTTTGAGAGTATGCGTTGAAAGAATGATAGAAAAATACATCGATACTTTTGTCTTCATTTCTGCTGTCCACGTGAATTGAAACAGTTCGAAAATGTTTGTAAAGATTCTTATCTCTATCATATAAATAATTGATGCGGTTAACTCCCTGTTTCAATCTTTCTAGTTGCGAACGTGGAATGACATCTCCCATGCAGGTTTCGGTATTGCTATTCGGTAAAATCTTTTCCGAACGGATGCCGTCCATTTCGTCCTGAATAATCATATAAACCGTGGCGCCTCTCATCATTAGATTGCGCGCAAGACGCAACGATACATCATAGGCATATTCGTCTTCGCTCAAAATTACGCCATTTAAGTTGGTTATCGCACCAGGGTCAGGTCCACCGTGTCCTGAAAGAATAAAAAAACATGCTCCTTTCAAAGAATCGGATTCGGGATTATGATTTTTGTATCTATCGCCAAGCAGGTAAGGTTGCAATGGCAGATAATTCATCCTTTCCGCATCAAAAAAATCTCCATTTTTGAGAGGTGGGAGTTGATATGATTTACCTAATTCCAGTGGTTGATTGGCTGTTGTATTCTCGTTCAGAGAAAGAAAATCGTTCAGATAAATTTCAGGATTTCTTTGCCATCTTTTCAGAAAGAAATTCGCATTATCATTTGGCAACGGATATGCACTATCTTGTCCAAATGCCGATATTCCTAAGAATAATAAAAAGAGAAGCAGATAATATGGTGAAAACTTGAATGTCATATGTATAAAACTTTTGAGCCGTGCAAAATCAAACATAAATGTTGTAAATCACATACTTAAAATGCTACTATTGATTTACAAACAGTTGTGGAAGTTGTTAAACAATTATGATAAATCTTGAGCGTTGTTATCACCCTCAGAAATATCTCCATCCGCCATATGAATTGTTAATTGAGGGAAAGGAATATTTAAACCTTTCTCCAGAAGCTTGGTGTATATCTGTTCGTTTAGGTCATAAAATACATCCCATTGGTTTTCAGTAAGCGCCCAAACTCTAAATGTAAAGTCTATAGAATTATCACTCATCTCGCTCATCCGTGCAAAAGGTTTGGGATTATCCAATACTTTTGGATGTGCTGATGCAAGTGACAATAGGATTTCTTTCACTGTTTCCACATCAGAGCCGTATTCCACGCTTACTTTCAAATCTACGCGGCGAGTAGCTTCTGCATTGTAATTGATAATATTTCCAGTAGATAATGGACCATTAGGTATATAGATTAAAGTATTGTCGAAGGTGCGAAGTTGTGTATAAAGAATTCCAACTGAGGTGACAATGCCTTTTTGACTTTGGGATTCGATATAGTCTCCTATTTTAAATGGTTGGTTGGCGAGAATCATAATGCCTCCAGCAAAATTTGACAGGTTATCTTTAACCGAAAAACCAATAGCCAAACCCATAGCACCGAGGATGGCTGCAAAAGAAACGGTTTGTACGCCTACTGCGTTCACTATCAAAATAATCAGGATAGTATAGAGAATAACATTCAGCAAGCTTCCCAAAAAACTGCGAAGAATGCCATCCATATGACGCTTGTTGCTGACTTTTATAATGGCTGTTTTGATTTTCTTAATCAGCCATTTTCCTACCCAGAAAAGAGCGAAAGCAATGATAAGTTTCCCTCCAAACGTAATACTCCAGTCCACAATATTGTTGAGAACCTCTTCATATCTGCCTTGTCTTATCAGTTGTACGGTTTCGTTCTTGCTTGTATGTCTGAATATTGAGTCGGGCTGTACAATTTTGGTGATTTGTTCTGCTTGAATAAGTAGTAAATTGATATGCATGTTCTGAAAATTTCCTTTTGAATGGTACAAAAATACACAAAAAAAACCTATTTTTGAATCTCTTAAATTTAGAATTCTCTCATTATGAAAAGATTTGCATTTTCTTTCATTCTCATTTCTTTGTTTTTTACGACAACTGATGCACAAAAATATATTGATTTGGTAAATAGGTCGGCAGATTTTATTGAAGCAAATAAACTGGACAGCGCCGAGGTAACTCTGAAGAAAGCGATGTCTCTTGACCCTGCAAATTCTAATAATGCAGCGTTGCTTATGTCTCTAGGTGTGGTGCAGCGGCAATTGGGAAAATTGAATGATGCTTACATCTCTTTTTCGGCGGCATTGAACAGTTTTCCCAATTCCAAAATCGTTTTGCATAATCGTGCATCGCTGCTTTATGAAATGAACAAGCCTAAAGAAGCGATGGATGATTATAACGAGATTATTCGTCAAGACCCAGCCAATGTTCAAGCATATTACCGAAAAGGATTGTTGTATCTGGATGAGAAGAACAGGGCGGAAGCAGAAAAAGCATTTGCAAAAGCATGGCAGTTGGAGCCTTCCAATTTTTATTCACTCCTAAGCAAAGCGCTTATTTATAAGCTGGATAACAATTGGGAAGAAGCAGCGAAGATTTATGATAAGCTAATTGAAAGTGAGAAGGAAAACTTGTCGAAACTTTATTTGAGTCGTGCTGAATGTATGATTCACACTGGAAAAATGTCTTTGGCAGCAGCTGATCTGCAGTCTGCCGAAAAGGGTGAACGCGACAATCCGTATTTTTATTTTCTTCGTGGCCAGGTGAGACTGTCACAAATGGATAAGATTTCGGCTAAGGGTGATTTTGATAAAGCTTTATCACTCGGATATGATGCTGAAACTATCAAAGAGTGGTTAAAGAAGACGAAGTAGTATTTTTATTTACAGTCTTGTTACTGAACTGAAAGTATGTTGACCCCTTTCAGCAACTATCAATTTACTATTCCCAAAATTTAATGTGTTGCAAGTTGAGTATAATTGCAAATTAATGCAAGTAAATGCGACTTAACTTTATCTTTTAAAGTAATTATTTAAACAAGTTGCTGTTAATTTTTGTTATTTCCCGTAACTGAATAGAAACATATAAAAACTTAAGATAAAATTATGAAGTGGATAAATAGAAATGACAGCCAAGCAAACTATGAAGATAGAAGAGGACGTACCTTGAAAAAAGGCGGCGCAATTGGTGGAATTGGTGTGATCATCGTATTTGTAATATCATTATTGTTGGGTCAGAATCCGATGAATGTGATAAATAATATTGCAGGCGGAGGTCAGGATACTGAGGAAATAGATACGTCTCGTGCAAACGAAAATGAGGATTTAAAAGTTTTTACGCTTGGAGTTTTCAATTCTTCAAATGATGTTTGGCGAGAAATTTTTAGACAGCAATTGAAAAAAGAATATATCGACCCTGTGCTTGTAACGTATACAGATGCTACGCGTTCAGGTTGCGGTGGTGCTGATGCATCTGTGGGTCCTTTCTATTGTCCCGCAGACCAAAAAGTTTATATTGATTTGAATTTCTTTCATGAACTGAACAGTCGTTTTGGTGCCCAAGGTGATATGGCAAATGCCTATGTAACAGCACATGAAGTTGGTCACCACGTTCAAAACATGATGGGGATTTTAGATAAGGTTAACCAATATCGAGGTAGAATTTCTCAGGCAGAGTTCAATAAATTGAATGTGAAACTGGAATTGCAGGCAGACTTCCTTGCAGGTGTTTGGGCATATCAGGCACAGAAAATGGGTATCATCCAACTTGATATGAATGATTTGGAATCAGCCATCAGTGCTACGCAAGCGGTCGGTGATGATACCATTCAGAAAAATGCACAAGGATACACTGTTCCCGACGCATTCACACACGGTACTGCCGCACAACGTACTTACTGGTTTAGGAAAGGATATGAGTCAGGCGATATCCGTCAAGGTGATATTTTCAATGACCCTAGTTTGAATTAATTAAAATTCTTAACGGAAAGCTTTTTATCGCATTGTTTTTCTTTCTTTCCAGTTGTTTCAAGACTGATGATGCGGTTGTTTTTGTTAGTTTTGGCTTATGATATACAGATAGCTATTTGTAAGCAGCTTTTGAGATTTTTCAATGGCTGCTTTTTTATTGGATTGGTGTGTGCATTAGTAAATCAAGTCCGTATCAAAGCCGTAGTATCACAATGGTTTTATAACAATTTTCGGAGGTGCCTCGGGGATAATACGGAGTTGCTATATGTCTATCACTCATAAAAAAGTAAATAAATGTTTTGCTGAAATTAAGTTACGGCAACACAAATCTTTTTAGTAAATTTGTCAAAATTAAATATTAAACATCAGAAAATATATATTAAGATGAAACCAACACTATTCGTTTTGGCTGCCGGAATGGGCAGCCGTTATGGTGGTCTGAAGCAAATGGATGGAGTAGGACCCAGCGGTGAAACAATTATGGATTATTCAATATACGACGCGATTCTTGCAGGTTTTGGTAAACTTGTTTTCGTTATTCGTAAATCTTTTGAAGAAGATTTCAAGGAAAAGATTGTAAAGAAATATGAGCATAAAATTCCCGTTGAATTAGTGTTTCAGGAACTGGATTATCTTCCCGAAGGTTTTCAGCCGCATCCTGACCGTGTAAAACCTTGGGGTACCAATCACGCGGTAATGATGGGTGAGAGAGTTATCAATGAACCATTTGCTGTTATCAATGCAGACGATTTTTATGGAAGAGAAAGTTTTAAAGTTTTGGGAGAATATCTTTCTCAGCTAGACGGAAAACAAAATGATTACTGCATGGTGGGATATCGTGTTGGAAATACATTGTCAGAAAGCGGAACAGTAGCTCGCGGCGTTTGTGAAACTGATCAAAACAACAACCTTACAGGTGTGGTAGAACGTACTCAAATTAAAAGAATAGATGGAAAGGTTTCTTATTTAGATGAAAATGACCAGTGGGTTGCAATTGACGACAAAACGCCTGTTTCTATGAATATGTGGGGATTTACTCCCGATTATTTCAAGCATTCTTCCACCGCGTTTATAGATTTTCTCAACAATAACAAAGAAAACATCAAAGCGGAATTTTATATTCCAATGGTGGTGAATGATTTGATTGTTAGCAACACAGCTACTGTAAAAGTCCTTGACACTCCATCAAAATGGTTTGGTGTAACGTACGCAGAAGATCGGCCTGATGTAGTTGCTAAATTAAAGAAACTAGCTGATGATGGTATTTATCCTACACCATTGTGGTAAAATAACTATAATAAAACATGCTTGAAATCATCATCATTCTTCTTCTGATATTATTCAACGGATTTTTTGCGTTGTCGGAGATTGCTGTGGTTTCAAGCAAGCGTACAAAACTGGAATCTGAGAGAAAAGCCGGCAACAAAGGTGCGGCTATAGCGCTTGATTTACAGTCGGATCCAGACAATTTTCTTTCAGCCGTTCAAGTAGGAATAACTTTGATAGGAATCATTAACGGTGCTTATGGAGGGGCAACGATTTCGCGATTGGTGCAGCCATATTTTGAAAACTGGTCGTTGACTGCGCCTTATGCATCTACTATTTCGGTAGTACTGGTAGTAGTGATAATTACGTACCTTTCTATTGTAATTGGTGAATTGGTGCCAAAAACTATAGCCTTAAACAATCCAGAAGAAGTGGCAATGTCCGTTGCTTACCCGATTCACGTAATAAGTATTCTTTTCTTCCCTTTTGTTAAACTTCTGTCATTTTCTACGAGTCTGATTAACCGTTTGCTTGGCATAAAACCCAAAGATGACGTGGTTTCTGAAATGGAATTGCGAGCAATGCTGAAGACGGCATCTAATGAAGGCATTATTGAAAGGGAGGAGAATGTCATTCACGAACAGGTTTTCTATTTTTCAGACAAAAAGGCCAAGCATTTGATGACTCACCGTACCGACATTGAGTGGATTGATATGACCAATACAAAAGGTGAAATTATCGAAGATTTGATAAATGCTGATCATTCGAGGGTCTTAATGTGTAAAGAAAAGATTGACGATTTCATTGGAGTTATTTCTATCCGCGATTTTTGGGTAGCTTACAACAAAGATCCTTTTTGTGACATCAATTCTTTAATACAGAAGTCATTGGCTTTCCCATCTACAATGCGTGCGCAGAAGGTTTTGGAAATTTTCCGAAACAAGCATCGTTCGTTTGGAGTGGTTTTGGATGAATATGGAAGTGTGGTGGGTGTAGTTACCCTTCACGATATTATGGAGACGCTTGTTGGAACACTTTCTGATGAAAATGAAAATGAAGAGCCAGACATTTTTATGCGCGATGAAAATTCTGCTTTGGTAAACGGAGAAGCGCCGCTTGAAACCCTTACCCAGTTTATTGATGATTTCATCATTGATTTTGAATCAATTGATTATTCCACAGTAGCGGGTTTCGCATTGTCTAATATTAATAAAATACCGCAATTGGGCGATAAATTTAATTTCAAGAACACGGAGTTTGAAATCGTAGATATGGACGGTAATAAAATAGATAAATTACTGATTACTAAAAATAAACGTTTATAAATATACAATCATGAAATTTTTTATTGATACAGCCAATTTGGCAGAAATTAAGGAAGCACAGGAACTCGGAATATTGGATGGAGTAACTACTAATCCTTCTTTGATGGCGAAAGAAAACGTCATTGGAAAAGACAATGTGTTGAATCATTACAAATCTATTTGTGAAACAGCTGTAGGAGGTGATATCAGTGCCGAAGTTCTTTCCACTGATTTTGACGGAATGATTCAGGAAGCTGACAAATTAACTGCAATTAGCAATCAAATTGTAGTAAAAATTCCAATGACACGTGATGGTATCAGAGCTATAAAACATCTTTCAGAAAAAGGAATAAAAACAAATTGTACGTTGATTTTTTCTCCTGGACAGGCTCTGTTGGCAGCAAAAGCCGGAGCTACTTATGTTTCTCCGTTTGTGGGTAGATTGGATGATATTTCAAGTGATGGAATCCGTCTTATTGAAGAAATTCGTACGATATTTGATAATTATGGCTATAAGACTCAAATTTTAGCTGCATCAGTTCGTAATCCGATGCATATTATTGAATGTGCAAAAATTGGCGCGGATGTAATTACTTCGCCGCTCAAATCTATTCTTGCGTTGTTGAATCATCCTTTAACTGATTTGGGATTAGAAACTTTCCTTAAAGACGCGCAAAAGTTTAATAAATAAGTTATTATCTCTTTTTGTGCGGGGATAATTGTAAATTTGTGTTGAAAAACATGAGTTATATAGCATTCTAAAAAAATAAATGTTACTTTTACACGAATTATCAATATTATGAACTTCTAACTTTAAAGTTAAAGAATAAAATTATGGAGAAAGTGAATGTAACACATACAAAGTCGGGACTTAACATTAACGCTTTTGAAAGAGAAGTGGATCGTAAATCAACTAAACTATTTGTACTAACCAATTCAAATGGTTGCGAAGTTTGCATCACCAATTACGGTGCTAAAGTTGTATCGTTGATGGTTCCGGATAAGAACGGAAAGTTGGTGGATGTGGTTACGGGACACAGCTCCATCGAAGAATATCTTCAATCGGAAGAACCGTATTTTGGAGCTATTTGTGGTAGAACCGGCAACAGAATTGCAAACGGAAAATTTGTATTGGACGGTAAAGAATACACTTTGGCTGTCAATAATGGTCCAAACAATCTGCATGGCGGATTGAAAGGATTCAACGCGGTAGTCTGGGATGTTACCGAGGTTTCAGCTAACAGTGTTACATTGAATTATCTTTCAAAAGACGGAGAAGAAGGTTATCCCGGAAATTTGAATGTTTACGTCACTTACGCATTGACGGATGAGAATGCCTTGGAAATAATTTACAAAGCTGATACCGACGCTCCGACAATTATAAACTTAACCAATCATTCTTATTTCAATCTTTCTGGAGAAGGCGATGCTTCTATTTTAGATCATTCTTTAAAATTGAATGCGGATACTTATCTTCCAACAGATGAAACAGCAATACCTTACGGTAAACCTGAGAATGTAGCAGGTACTCCATTTGATTTTACTTCTTTTCATACAATAGGTGAAAGAATAAATGATAATAATGAGCAACTCAGCTTTGGTAAAGGCTATGATCATACTTTTGTATTGAATAAACGAGAAACAAATGAATACACATTCTTCGGAACATGTTATTCACCAAAAACGGGTATTAAAATGGACATGTATACAACCGAACCCGGTGTTCAAATGTATACGGGTAATTGGATGACAGGTAATTTTGAAGCGAAAAACGGACATCGTTATCCCGAACGTTCGGCTGTATGTTTTGAAGCTCAACATTTTCCCGACAGTATCAATCAACCACAATTTCCAAGTGTGATACTCCGACCCGGGGAAGTATTTAAGTCCCGAACAACTTATATATTCGACAATAAATTTTGAATTATTATTAATAAACTATATGAACTATGAATACGACTAAAACAGAAAGTAAAAATTATGTTTTGCCAATCATTATGATGATTGCCCTTTTTGGGATGATCTCTTTCGTTACAGGTTTGGCAAATCCGATGGGAGTTATTGTTAAGAATCAGTTCTCTGCATCAAACTTCATGTCTTCTTTGGGATATTTTGCCAACTTTATCGCTTATGCATTTATGGGTTATCCTGCAGGTATGATGCTTCAAAAGATTGGATATAAAAAAACAGCTCTTTGGGCAATCGCGATTGGATTTATCGGAACAGGAATCCAATTTTTGTCAGGTGAAGCGGGCAGTTTTGCTATTTATCTAATTGGAGCGTTTGTTGCAGGATTTTCAATGTGTATGTTAAATACAGTTGTAAATCCTATGTTAAATAAATTAGGTGGTGGTGGTAACAAAGGGAACCAGTTAATTCAAATTGGAGGTTCTTTCAACTCATTAATGGCTACTATCGTGCCTGTTTTGGTAGGTTATTTTATTGGTAGCAACGTAGCGGAAGCTAATATTAAAGATGCATATCCTGCGTTATTCTTAGCAATGGGAATTTTTGCGTTAGCTTTTATTGTTTTGTTTTTTGTTGCAATTCCAGAACCTAGTTTAAACAAAGCCAACACTAATGTAAAATATGAACATAGTCCTTTTGCTTTTCGTCACTTTGTTTTAGGTGCTGTAGCTATTTTCTTATATGTTGGTATTGAAGTTGGTATTCAATATTTTATAAATCCTTATATGACAGGTGCTGCCGGAGAAGGTGGATTAGGATTTGATCCTACAATTGCAGGTTCTGTAGTGGGAACTTATTGGTTCTTGATGTTAATTGGTCGTCTTGTAGGTGCTGCTATTGGTGCTAAAGTCTCAAGTAAAACGATGCTTACTGTAGTTTCAATGGTAGGAATTTTATTAGTTCTTGGTGCTATTTTTACTCCGGTATCAAATGTAGCAAGTATGCCAGTGTTCAAATCTGATATTTCATTCGGTTTTGTTCAAATCCCTGTAAGTATTATGTTTTTAGTGTTATGCGGACTTTGTACTTCAGTTATGTGGGGTGGAATTTTTAATCTTGCTGTTGAAGGATTAGGAAAATACACAGAAGCTGCATCAGGTTTTTTTATGGTGATGGTAATGGGTGGAGGTATCCTTCCTGCTATCCAAGGTGTATTTGCAGATAAAGTAGGATATATGGACAGCTACTGGGTAATAATTGCCGGATTGGCTTTCTTACTATATTACGCACTTATCGGTTCTAAAAATGTAAATACAGACATTCCTGTTAACGAATAAAAATGATTTTATAATTTTTATTGCGGATAGAATAATTTTATCCGCAATAAATTTTTTTCTTTTAAATCCCTAAAACAATGACAAAAGCAGAAATAGTAAAGATCTTTGAAGATAAATACGGCGACAAAAACCCTGAAGTATATACTTCTCCGGGAAGAATTAATTTAATAGGTGAACACACAGACTATAATGGAAGTTTTGTGTTTCCGGGAGCTATTGATAAAGGAATGATAGCTGCAATCCGTTTAAATGGGATTGGCAAAGTGAGAGCTTTCGCGGTAGATTTGAATGAAAGTGCTGAATTTGGATTGAACGAAGAAGACAAACCTGAACAAGGTTGGGCTAAATACATATTCGGTGTTTGCAGAGAGATCATAAAGAGAGGCGGAAAAATAGAGAGTTTTGATACTGTTTTTTCTGGTGATGTTCCTTTAGGAGCAGGTATGTCTTCATCCGCTGCTTTGGAAAGTACTTACGCTTTCGCGCTCAATGATATGCTTAATTTAAATATTGATAAATTTGAGTTGGCACGCATCGGTCAATCCACAGAACATAACTACGTTGGCGTGAAATGTGGAATCATGGATCAATTTGCTTCTGTTTTTGGTAAAGAAGGACATTTGATGCGCTTGGATACTAAATCAATGGAATATGAATATTTCCCATTCGATCCAGAATCACACGGATATAAATTGGTACTTCTGGATACAGCTGTAAAACATGAATTAGCATCGTCCGCTTATAACAAACGTCGTGAATCCTGCGAACGTGCTGCAAAAGCCATCAAAGAAAATGGAAATCCAAATGTAGAATTCCTGCGTGACGCAACTATGGCTCAGTTGGATGCCGTGAAAGATAAAATCTCCGAAGAAGATTATATGCGTGCGCAATATGTGATTGAGGAAACTCAACGCGTGCATGATGTTAGCAACGCTTTGGAAAATGGCGATTATGAAACTGCAGGACAAAAGATGTATGAAACACATCACGGCATGAGCAAACTTTATGAAGTGAGCTGCGATGAGTTGGATTATTTGAACGACCTTGCGAGAGAAAACAATGTAACTGGTTCGCGTGTGATGGGCGGAGGTTTTGGTGGTTGTACAATTAACCTTGTAAAAAAAGAAAATTATGATAAATTTTTAGAAGTTGCCAAAGAAAAATTCAAATCTAAATACGGGCATGAACCTAAAGTTTATGATGTCGTAATCAGTGACGGTGCTCGCAAGTTGTAATTTAAAAATATTAGTAGATTTATTATTAAAATAAATCTACTAATTGTAACTTTACGCTCTAAATATCATATACTTATGAAAAGTATCCGAAAATATTACGAAGGAAATACCACATTTTTAGTAGCTGCAGACTGCATTATTTTTGGTTTTAAAGATAAAGAACTACATATTTTACTTACTCGTCGTCCTCTAGAACCTCAGAAAGGAAAATGGTCTCTTATGGGTGGCTTTATGGAAGAAAACGAAAGTTTAGAACAGGCGGCAGAAAAGGTTTTGTATCGCTACACTCAACAAAGCGGAATTTATATGGAACAAGTTGGTGCTTATGGCGATATAAAACGAGACATAGGAGGTCGCGTTATTTCTGTAGCTTTTTATGCACTTGTTCGTTTGGAAGAATTTGATACTACACTTGCAAGTAAGTTTGATGCTCGCTGGGTGAATGTGAAGAGAATACCTAAACTTGTATTTGACCATAATAAAATGGTGGAAGACGCTTTACGACTTTTGCGATATAAAGTATCTATGCAGCCAATTATTTTCAATTTCTTTGAATCCAAATTTACACTTCCTTCTCTTCAGGATTTGTACGAAGCTATTTATCAGCAACCCATAGACAAGCGTAATTTCCGTAAGAAATTAATGGCAATGGATATCCTCGATAAAATGGACGATAAAGATAAAATATCTTCTAAAAGAGGTGCACATTACTACATCTTCAATGAAGAAAAATATAATCACATGATTAGTGAAGGAAAATTTTATTCCTTATAGAACTTCCCTTCAAAATTTTCTAAAAGTATAAAAACATCAATTCTCCATTGGTGTTTTTTTATTATCTTTGTATCCTAATATCATAAATCCTTTCTCAATAAAAATAGTACGCACTATGCATATAGACAAACCTGTGCGATTGATCCTTGAAAACGGAATGGTTTTTCATGGGAAATCGTTTGGCGCTGAAACTCCTTCTTCAGGTGAAGTTGTATTTAATACGGCAATGGTCGGGTATCCCGAAAGTTTAACAGACCCATCTTACGAGGGACAAATTCTTACCCTCACTTATCCAATTATCGGAAATTACGGTGTTCCTCCAATGAGTAAAACAAACGGTATTTCCGATTTTTTTGAATCTGACCACATTCATGTCAAAGGGTTAATTGTCCAAGATTACTCTCACGAATATTCTCATTGGAATGCCAATGAAAGTTTGTCTGAATGGCTTAAATCTGAGAATATCCCTGCCATTTATGGAATCGATACGCGCATGCTTACGAAAATATTGCGTGAAAAAGGAGCCATGCTTGGAAAAATAGTTTTTGATAATGAAAATGAAGTAGAATACTATGACCCTTCATTGGAAAATCTTGTAGCTAAAACCAGTTGCAAAGAAGTGATTGAATACAAAAACGGCGATAAAAGAGTAGTGTTGGTGGATTGTGGTACCAAATTGAATATTGTTCGTGAATTGTTGAAACAGAAAGTTCATTTGATTCGTGTTCCCTGGGATTATGATTTTTCGCAAATAGATTATGACGGTGTGTTTATTAGTAATGGTCCGGGAAGTCCAGACCATTGCGAAGCGACTGTACAAAACATTCGTAAAGCGATGGAAGGCAACAAGCCTATCTTTGGGATTTGTATGGGAAATCAATTATTGAGCAAAGCTGCAGGTGGCAGCGTCTATAAACTGAAATACGGCCACAGAAGCCACAATCAACCGGTTAGAAAAGTTGGAACAAACACTTGCTTTATCACTTCTCAAAATCATGGCTATGCAGTAGATGAAAGCAAATTGGGTGAAGATTGGGTTCCATACTTTACAAATATGAATGACGGAACTAACGAAGGCATTCGTCACAAAACCAAACCGTTCTTTTCGGTGCAATTCCATCCCGAAGCCGCTAGCGGACCAACGGATACACGTAATTTCTTTGAAGATTTTGTAAATATGCTTTAAAAGGAGAGATGAAATATGAATATGACAAACAATATACAATCACAAGGCGGTTCTTTCGAAAAATTCGGTATTCGCAAAGCTCTCATTCTGGGGTCAGGCGCACTTAAAATTGGTGAGGCAGGAGAATTTGACTATTCCGGTTCGCAAGCACTGAAAGCTTTGCGTGAAGAAGGAGTAGAAACTGTTCTAATCAATCCGAATATTGCTACTGTACAGACTTCTGAAGGTTCTGCGGACAAAATATACTTTCTTCCCGTGACTCCTTTCTTTGTAGAAAAAGTAATAGAACGTGAACGTCCAGATGGAATTTTACTCGCCTTCGGCGGACAAACCGCGTTAAACTGCGGCGTGAAACTTTATGAAAGTGGAATCCTTGAAAAATATAACGTTCGAGTTTTAGGAACTCCTGTCCAGGCAGTTATGGACACAGAAGACCGTGATTTGTTCGTGAAAAAACTCGACCAAATAAATGTAAAAACCATCAAGAGTATGGCAGTTTCGACACTAGATGATGCCATCAAAGCGGCAGATGAACTTGGTTACCCAATTATCGTTCGTGCAGCTTACGCCTTAGGTGGATTGGGGTCGGGTTTCTGTAACAATGCAGAGGAATTAAGGGTATTGGCAGAAAAAGCATTCTCTTATTCCAACCAGTTGTTGGTTGAAAAGTCGCTGAAGGGTTGGAAAGAAATAGAATACGAAGTAGTGCGCGACAAATACGACAACTGTATCACAGTGTGTAATATGGAAAACTTCGATCCATTGGGAATTCACACGGGAGAAAGTATTGTTGTCGCTCCTTCGCAAACTCTCACTAATTCTGAATATCACAAACTTCGTGAATTGGCAATTAAGATAGTCCGCCACATCGGTATCGTTGGTGAATGTAATGTACAATATGCTTTTGATACGGAATCCGAAGATTACCGAGTAATAGAGGTAAATGCCCGATTGAGCCGCTCATCGGCTCTTGCATCTAAAGCAACCGGTTATCCGTTGGCATTTGTTGCTGCAAAACTTGGATTGGGTTACGGATTGTTTGACTTGAAAAACTCAGTGACAAAATCTACAAGCGCTTTTTTTGAACCGGCTTTGGACTACATTGTAGTAAAAATTCCTCGCTGGGATTTAGGTAAATTTACAGGTGTTTCCAAAGAAATTGGTTCGAGTATGAAATCCGTTGGTGAAATTATGGCTATCGGTCGTACTTTCGAAGAAACCATCCAGAAAGGATTGCGCATGATTGGTCTTGGAATGCATGGTTTTGTAGAAAATAAAGAACTCAAAATCGAAGACATTGACAAAGCCCTTCGCCAACCAACCGACCAGCGAATTTTCGTTATCAGTAAAGCTTTCCGCAAAGGATACACTATTGATCAAATTCATGACTTGACGAAAATCGACAAATGGTTTCTACACAAACTGTATCATATCATAAAAACGGCAGAATCGCTCGAATCTTTGGAAACTTCCAAAATTGATTTCGACAATGACAGTAACAAAGAGTTTGATGGTCTGTTGAAAACAGCAAAACAGCAAGGTTTCTCCGATTTCCAAATCGCTCGCGCGCTATGGAAAGAGGAAATGGATGAAAACCATCAGAATATTATCCGCCAATATCGTAAAAAAATCGGCTTAGTTCCGGTAGTGAAGCAGATTGACACGCTTGCAGCTGAATATCCTGCACAGACAAACTATCTGTATCTGACCCACAATGGCGATGAAAATGACATGCGCTATCTGGGCGACCACAAGTCGGTGATTGTACTGGGTTCGGGTGCGTATCGCATCGGTTCTTCGGTTGAGTTTGACTGGTGTTCGGTAAATGCATTAAAAACCGTCCGCCAGGAAGGTTACCGCTCGGTAATGATTAACTACAATCCTGAAACGGTATCGACTGACTACGATATGTGCGATCGTTTGTATTTCGACGAGCTTTCTTTCGAGCGTGTAATGGATATCATCGAACTTGAAAATCCTTACGGAGTCATTCTTTCTGTAGGTGGACAAATTCCGAACAACCTCGCTTTACGTTTGGATGCGGAAAAGGTGAACATTCTTGGGACCACCGCACAAAGTATTGATAAGGCGGAAGACCGTCATAAATTCTCCAGCATGCTAGACGAACTGCATATCGACCAGCCGCGATGGATGGAGTTGACGTCGTTCGACCAAATTCAGTCGTTTGTGGAAGAAGTGGGTTATCCTGTTTTGGTACGTCCTTCGTACGTACTTTCGGGTGCGGCTATGAATGTATGCTCTAACGATGAGGAACTTTACAACTTCCTAATGCTCGCTTCCGAAGTTTCGAAGAAACATCCTGTAGTTGTTAGTCAGTTTATCGAAAATGCAAAAGAGATAGAATTTGACGCGGTAGCGAAAAACGGAGAAATTATTACTTACGCGATTTCCGAACACGTGGAATTTGCCGGAGTGCACTCGGGAGACGCTACTATTCAGTTCCCTCCGCAAAGATTATATGTGGAAACTGCTCGCAAAATTAAGAAAGTTTCGCGTCAGATTGCGAAAACCCTCAATATTTCAGGACCTTTCAATATTCAGTTTCTAGCAAAAGAAAACATGATACGCGTTATCGAATGTAATCTCAGGGCATCTCGTTCCTTTCCGTTTGTGTCAAAAGTGTTGAAGATTAACTTCATCGAACTGGCAACTCAGGTGATGCTGGGAATGGATGTGGCAAAACCAAACAAGAGTGCTTTCGACCTCGACTATGTCGGAATCAAAGCTTCTCAGTTCTCTTTCTCACGTTTGCAAAAGGCAGACCCTGTGTTAGGTGTGGACATGTCGTCGACGGGTGAGGTAGGGTGTATCGGTGACGATTTCTATGGCGCTTTGCTCACGGCAATGCTTTCTGTGGGATACAGGATTCCTGAAAAGAACGTGTTGTTCTCTACTGGTCCTGCGAAATCCAAAGCCGACTTGCTGGAATCTGCCAGATTGCTGCACAAAAAAGGATATAATCTTTTCGCGACGGATGGTTCGCAGAGATTTTTGGAAGAAAACGGCGTTCCTGCAACGTTGGTTTATTGGCCGAGCGAAGGAAAAAGTCCGAACACCATAGAATTACTTCAAAACAAACAGATTGATTTGGTGGTAAATATTCCAAAGAATCTTTCGGCTAACGAACTGAAGAATGGTTACAATGTGCGTCGTTCAGCCATCGACTACAATATTCCGTTATTGACAAATACACGACTTGCAGCAGCATTCATCCATGCTTTCTGTTCTCTGGACCAGGATAAATTGGAAATTAAGCATTGGGGAGAATATTTGTAGGAATTAGGCGGAAGGATTTTAAGCCAGTTTCATTTGTCAATGTAAAATCTGGAGAAACACAAAAGACGTCGAATGAAAACCATTCGACGTCTTTTGTGAATTTTGTTTATAATAAATTCTATTTTCTGCTTCTGCCTCTTTCATTACCGTTGTTGCCACGGTTGTTTAGATTGTTGGAGCGGAACTCTTTCAACTGTTTTTTCATAAATTCCTTCTCGGCTTGCTGTGCGCGGTATACTTTTTCAGGAGAAAGAATTTTGTTGAACTTATCAGAATATTCTTTCAGCAGTTCTGCCTCTTTTACCTGCAAATCTATATTGTCATTTACCAAATCGCGGTAATTGTTTCTGGTAAGATTACTGCTGTTTTCCATCGCGTCTTGGTTTGCGCGGTATTTGCGGTTCATTTCAAAACGCTTGCGAGACAATTCCAGATTTAGCGGAAAGTATTTCTGTGCTTCTTCGGGTGTTAGTCCTGCGCTCTGTATGATATATTCCATCTTTTTCTTTTCGTACTCCTGCATATTCATTCTTCTGTCTTGTGCGTCAAGGTTTCCTGACAGCGAGCAGATAAAAATGAGTGCGAGGGTGATAATGATATTTTTTTTCATAAAAATATATTTTTCGGATTTATAAACCTGATTTTTCGTTGTTTTTCTCTAAACTATAGAGGTAATCATAATAGCCGTCTTCGGCCAATTGATCTTCGAGGTATTTATAAAATTCTTCTTCACTTACCTGAACGGTATTCCAGTATTTGTCGTTCTGAAGATGCTTGTCTATATCTACGAATTTTGTGCTTTGAGATTGATTGTTGTTTGTGCTTTTGTTAACGAACAACTGAATGGTGAAAAACATTCCGATAAACATTGCCGCCATATATACCAATGGTTTTACCTTTTGCCACATAGTTACCTTTTCCGACATCTTAAATTCTTTGTCCGGAAGCTGACTCATCATCCTTTCCGTAAAATCCTCGAAGTAGTTTTCGGGTATTTTAAAAGGATTTTCTTTCAGTGATTCAGGCAAGTTGTTCTTGTTAGTTTCCATACCTAATATAACTTTTTTGTTACGCTTGATTTTCTTTTTACAGTCTCTTTGACCTGTTTCCTCTGATAAAGTTTAATGGGGTTGTGCTAAAAAGTTTTCTATTTTTTTAACGGCATGATGATATGATGCCTTTAGTGCTCCGACGGATGTTCCGAGTATGTCAGATATCTCTTCATATTTCATTTCATCGAAATATTTCATCTGGAAAACGAGTTTTTGTTTTTCGGGAAGGGTGAGGATTGCTGCCTGCAGTAGTTTTTGTATTTCATTACCATCAAAATATTCATCGCTTTCGAGCTGGTTCATCAGGAATGAATCGTCGGCATCTACCGATACGTTGTTCTGAACGCGCACTTTATTGATATGGGTAATGCTTTCGTTGATGGCTATTCGGTAAAGCCAGGTAGAGAGTTTTGCTTCTCCGCGGAAGTTTTCAAGGTTGTTCCATGCTTTCAGAAATACATCCTGCAAAATATCGTCAGCATCGTCGTGTGTCAATACAATTTTTCGTATCTGCCAATAAAGACGTTCGCTATAAGCTTCAACTAAACGAGAAAAACCTTCGCGTATCGTTTTCGGATTGCGAAGGAGTTCTAATATTTCATCCTCGGAATATACCTTCTTACTCATATTAACATAAACTCAAAAATCCACGAAAAGTTCTGTTAAGATGCTAAAAATTTTATTCAGGATTGTCTCCATGCTCAAACCATTCGAGGAATTTCTTTCCTTCGCCGTCTTTGTTCTTGTTCCACCATTCGCTTGATTCTGGAAAAGAGGATACGCTTATATAATGAGTATAAGCGTCGTAATATTTAGATTTTTCTATCTGAGTGAAGAATGGAACGTAAAACGTCCAGAAAGTATCGATACTCGTGGCATTGACTTGTTCTTTGTCCAACCATTGGATTAATGCTTTATTAACGGCTTCAAATTTTTCGAATTCACCGGCTTTCGGATTTGATTTTTTTAGTTCCTGCAAAGTTGCCTGAATTTCCTCGTACAATTCTTTTCTGTCCAAACCATCCTTAGACGAAAGATTTATCTTCTCGGTTTTAGGTTTTGGTGTGATTCCTGTCTGTATTTGGTAGAATGAACGCTGAACGGGATCTTTACCCTCTTCCACAATCTGCATCAACTGAAGCATTTCCTGAAAAGCGTTTTGAGAACGTTCGCTGTCCGGTTCCAGTAGCAAAAACATTTGAAACGATAGGATACTTCTAACCCACAGTCCCATGTCGCTGGTCACGTATGCGTTAAGCAAGAAAGCTCCACTGTATGTTTTGTTGGCGTCGATGGCTTTTCTCACATGAAAGCGTGCGTTTTCTATATCTTTTTTCTTGTAATAATTAAGTGCGAGATTGAAATGAAGAAGATATTCATCACCAAGTTCGGCAATCGCCGTCTTCAGAATTTTGATGGCTTCGTCGGTTTTGTTTTGGTTTGCAAAAGCTTCCGATTTTAGTCCTACTGCTCCTACCTGTAATTCTCTGTTATCTGAACGGCGGAGGATGTCCGTAAGTTTGATGACGTAGTCATATTCTCCCAGTTCGAGGTATGAGAACGCCATTTCGTAGATAGCATCTTCCGCTTTTGGATTCATTTCCAACGCGTCAGAGTATTTTTTGATAGCTTCTTTATATTTCTTATTGTCGTGTAGTTCAATACCTTGTTTTACCAAATCCTCTACTTTCCTTTGTCCGAATATTGGCGGAGTTATGAGCAAAAGAAATAGGGCATATATATATTTTTTTTTCATCAATTTGTCGATTTTTAGTTTATAAAAATATAGATAATAGTTTAATATGGGAATTAATGTAAATGATATGCATTAGTTTGTAACAAACCTTAATTAAATACAAAGACAGATTAAATGTTTTTTACACATTTACTTACTTTTAAAATTATACATTTGTGCAAACAAATTTCCATTATGAAATATACCCAAGTTACGTTTTTTTGTGAACCGAAAGAGGAATATATCACCGATGTTCTTTCTTCAGAATTGGCTGAAATTGGCTTTGAAAGCTTTATTAATAACGATGAGGGTCTCAATGCCTTCATTCAACAGAATTTATTTTCTCAAGAAAAAATAGATAATATTATTTCCAATTTCGAGTTAGATTCGGAAATCACTTATAAGTTTATTGAAGTTGAAGACAAAAATTGGAATGAGGAATGGGAAAAAAACTATTTCCAACCGATTATCATTGACAACCGATTGATTATTCATAGTTCGTTTCACGAAGTTCAACCAGATAATTACGATTATCGGATATTGATTGACCCGAAAATGGCTTTCGGCACTGGACATCATCAAACCACCGGTTTGATACTTCAGGAAATATTGGACATGGATGTAACAGATATGAAAGTGCTGGATATGGGCTGCGGAACTGCTGTACTTGGCATTCTTGCAAAAATGCGCGATGCAGAATCTGTTGTTGCTATCGACATTGACGAATGGGCTTACAACAACGCTTTAGAAAATATCCAACTCAATCAAGTTGAAAATATGACAGCAAAATTAGGTGGCGCGGAAGCGATTGGAAATGACAAATTTGATTTGATTCTCGCGAATATTAATCGAAACATCCTTTTGCAGGATATGGATAAATACAAAGAAGCGCTGGAAGAAGACGGTGTTTTGATTATGAGTGGATTTTATGCAGAAGACGTGGATGTTATTCGCGACAAAGCGGAAGAATTGGGATTGTTTTATCTTGGATTTAAACAACAAGACAATTGGGCTTGCGTAATTTGTTCTGCATAATTTAAACTTTTGCAAACGTTTGCGCATTGTATATACTAACTCAAATTTTTGATACGAAAAGTTTGAGTTTTTTTATTGTAGATTTGTTTCGTTATTATTAAGTTCAATATGATACATTTAAACTTTCACATCGAATATTTCACTAACTGGGGTCAGCAGCTTTACATTTGCGGTTCTGCGCCCGAATTGGGGAGTATGGATGAAAACAAAGCTGTGCTACTTAACAATATATCCGATAAAAATTGGGAAATCACCGTTTCAATACAATCATCTGAACTTTCATACTTATTTCTTGTGAAGGAAGGAAATAGGGTTGTAAGGAAAGAGTGGGGCAGTCCCAAATCCCTGATATTGGAGGATGGTAAAAGTTATGAAATTTTCGAACAGTGGAAAGATGAACCATATCGAAGTTTCTTATACTCTTCGCTTTTTACTGACAGTTTATTTTATCATCGTGAAGAGAAAATGACAGCCAAAGGAGATATACTCATAAAGATAAGATGTCCTTATGTGGAACGTCGACAAAGTCTGGTGTTAGGCGGTGAAGGAGATTTGGGTTGTTGGAATATTGATAAAACATTGCCGATGCATCATGTTGGAAATTATGAATGGCAGATATGTTTGGATTCATCAAAATACTCTTTTCCACTTCAATTTAAATGTGCCATTGTAGATGAGAACGGGCTATTAATTCATTGGGAAGATTTTGGAAACAGAATCATCCATCAAAAATCGGATGCCGATCTAACAGTATATCAATTATCAGACTATCAATATACAAATTTCAATTTCAAAGGAGCAGGAGTTTCCATTCCTGTCTTTTCTCTTCGTTCTGAAAAGAGTTTTGGAATCGGAGATTTTGATGATTTAAAAAGAATGGTGGATTGGGCAGAATTGACGGGACAGAAGGTTATCCAGTTGCTCCCTATAAATGATACTACCAATACATTCTCTTGGCACGATTCCTATCCATACAGTGCAATTTCGAGTTATGCGCTTCATCCTATGTATTTGGGTTGTTCATCTTTTCCGCTTCATGATAAAAAGTTAAATAAGACTTTTATAGAAGAAGCAAAGTTGTTGAATGAATTGCCTCAATTATGTTATGAGAAAGTATTTCATCTCAAAATGAGATATTATAAACAGTTGTTCAATGAGAATTTCGAAGAAGTTTCACAATCGGAGAACTATAAACAATACTATTCTAAGAATGAGTATTGGCTCTTCCCATACATATGTTATTGTGTGTTGAGAGATATTTATAAAACAGCTTCTTACAATCATTGGGGTAGTCTCTCAATTTATAATGAAGATAATCTAAAAAGTTGGCTTCAAAGTGATAATGAGGCGAAGAAAAATGCCGATTTCTATGCGTTTTTGCAATATTTGCTTCACATACAGCTTTTGAGTGTAAAAGAATATGCCCATTCCAAAGGAATCGGATTGAAGGGAGATATACCCATTGGAATCAATAGAGACAGTGTGGACGCTTGGATATTTCCACATTTGTTTAATTTTGACACACAGACCGGTGCACCACCTGATGATTTTTCTATCAAAGGACAGAATTGGGGATTTCCTACCTACAACTGGCGTGAGATGGAAGCCGATAATTTTGCCTGGTGGAAGACCCGTTTCAGGAAAATGGCGGATTATTTTGACGCTTATCGTATCGACCATATTTTGGGATTTTTCAGAATTTGGGAAATTCCAATTACGGCCTCAGATGGATTGTTAGGTCATTTTAGTCCAGCACTTCCATACTATGCAGATGAAATTCGTCAGGCAGGCATTCCATTTTCGGAGCAAAGAATGGTGGAACCGTTCATTCACGAAGATTTTCTAAAAGAATATTTCGGAGAATATACAGAGGAAGTAAAAGAATTATTCTTGGAAGTTATAGGTTGGCAAATATTTAAGCTAAGAACTATCTGCGATACGCAATCAAAAATATTGACATTATTCTTTAATGCATGTACAGAAAGAGAAATTAAGATACGAGATGGTCTTTTAAATATTTGCACGGAAGTGTTGTTTGTGAGAGACAGAGAAGACAGAAATCGTTTCCATCCACGCATTACCGCGCAATTTACACATTCGTATGCTTATTTGGACGATTGTGCGAAAAATGCGTTCAATCGGCTATATGATGATTTCTTCTACCGGCGTCATAATTATTTCTGGCGCGATGAAGCTATGCGAAAACTGCCTGAATTGATTTCATCCACACGTATGTTGGTTTGTGGAGAAGATTTAGGAATGGTGCCGGATTGCGTCCCTTCGGTAATGCACGAACTGAAAATTTTGAGTTTGGAAATACAGCGGATGCCGAAACAACCAAACTGGATGTTTTCTGACATGATGAACGTTCCTTATTTTTCTGTTTGTACAACTTCGACACATGACATGGCTCCCATTCGTCTTTGGTGGAAAGAAAACGACAAAATTACTCAGGAATATTACAAATCACAACTAGGAAGAGATGGAAAAGCACCTGCTGAAGCAGATGGTGAAATTTGTGGAACTATTTTGAAAAATCACTTGCTTAGCAATGCTATGTGGGTTATTATTCCTTGGCAGGATTGGATGTCTATTGATGAAAAATTGAGGAATCCAAATGCAGAAACCGAAAGAATTAACATTCCTTCGAATCCAAATCATTACTGGCGTTACAGGATGCACATCCCAATAGAAAAACTTTTGAAAGAAAAAGAGTTTAACCAAAGTGTTAAAAACTTGGCTAAACGTTAGATAATATAGGAAGATGTATTTTTTATGAATACATCTTTTTTATTAATGGTACTTTGAACACTAAAAATTTATTATATTTGTTCATCTATCAAAATTATGATGTATGAATCAAGCCAATGTTCCTCATCTTTTCGATTTATTTTTAGTAGAAGATTATTTATTGCCTTCAATCCTAAAGTCGAAAGGCAAAGAAATCCATATTAAAGAAATTAATTGGGAAGAGCAATTTCCTGCACATATTCCAACAGACGCTTTTATTGCGCATGACGGTAATAATCTCTACATACTTTATTCAGTTAAAGGCGAGGTTCTTAGGGTAGTTAATGAAAAGGATTTTATGTCTGTTTGGGAAGATAGTTGTGTAGAGTTTTTTATACAGCGCGAAGGTGAAAAGTTGTATAGGAATTTTGAATGCAATGCGCATGGTGTTTTATTGGCTTCACAACGCGAAACACGTGAAAACTCCAAACGTCTGCCATCCACTCAGATTCAGTCAATCAAAAGAACAAGTTTTATTAAACACAAATACGTTGATGATACGGAAGTAAGCGATTGGCAACTACTTTTGATTATACCGAAATTGTCGTTGGGTTTTGCCGAAAATGAAGAATTATCAAGCAAATCTATACGCGCAAACTTCTATAAATGTGGCGATGAAACTTCTCAGAGACATTATCAAAGTTGGAACAGAATAGAAACTCCATCTCCAAATTTTCATCAACCACAATTTTTTGGAAAACTAACTTTTGAATAATATATAATTACAGCAATATGGATAATAGACAGCAACTTATTCAAATTATAAAACAATTTGTAAATGAAGGTGATAGTATAGATGTAAAACCATTGGGAGCTGGGCATATCAATGATTCTTTCAAAGTGAAAGCCGGTGAGAAGGAATATGTTTTGCAACGTATCAATCATTTAATTTTTCAGAATGTGCCTGAACTGCAAAAAAATATCCTTCGAGTGACAACACACATTCGCAAGAAACTTGGTGAGAAAAGTCAAACAGACATTGACAGAAAAGTTTTGACAGTCATTCCTTCAAAAGATGGAAAGCTTTTCTATAAGGATGAAAACGGTAATTACTGGCGCATGATGGATTTTATCCACAACAGCAAAAGCTACGATGATATTAATCCCGAATTAGCTCGCAGAGCTGGTTTAGCTTTCGGTGATTTCCAAAAAATGCTGACTGATATGGATGGAGGTCCGCTTTTTGAAACAATTCCAGATTTTCATAACATGGAATTTAGGTTGAAACAGTTCAGGGAAGCGGTTGCGGAAGATAAAGCCGGACGCGTTTCGGAAGTTAAAGATTTAATTGACGAGATTGAAGCAAGAGCTGATGAGATGGTGGTACCCGAACAACTTCACCGCGAAGGTAAATTGCCAAAACGTACCAATCACTGCGATACAAAAGTAAATAACATATTGTTTGATGAAAATGATCAGGTGTTGTGTGTAGTAGATTTGGATACCGTCATGCCTGGATATGTGCTTTCCGATTTTGGAGACTTCATTCGTACGGGAGCCAATAATGGAGCGGAAGATGCCAAAGATTTAAGCACAGTTTCCATCAATCTTCCTATTTTCAAAGCCTATGCAGAAGGATATTTGGAAAATGCTGCAGAGTTTCTTAATCCTGTTGAAATAGATAATCTCGCTTTTGGAGCCAAATTGCTCACTTATATGCAGACAGTGCGCTTCCTTACAGATTATATTAATGGCGATACGTATTATAAAATTGCTTATCCTGAACATAACTTGGTAAGAACGAAAGCTCAGTTTAAGTATTTGCAATCTTTGGAGGAGAATTTTGAAGAAATGAAGCGTATCGTAAAAGATGCTGCCTCAAAGTATGGTAAATAAAATTTTTCAAGAGAGATACTTTAGAATATATTCAACAAAAAAATTATAGGATATAAAGATTATTTACTATCTTTGCATCCGCTTTATTTTTAGGTAAAAGTGGCAAAATTCAGCTTATATAAAATTTCGCTTAAGTCCCTAGCTCCGGGCGTCCATACGTATAATTACGATTTGGATAGAAAGTTTTTTGAAGATATAGACGAAGAACTTGTCCGTAAAGGTAATGTAAAAGCTGTTGTAACAGTTGAAAAAATTACCGGAGCTTATGAAATCAATATACATCTGGAAGGTCTTGTGCAGGTTCCTTGCGACAGATGTTTAGATGATATGGATCAGGAGATTGAAAGTGATAATCGTTTAATTGTAAAATTTGGCAAAGAATATAGTGAAGAAAGCGACGAAGTAATAATTATTCCTGAAGAAGAAGGCGAAATTAATCTCGCATGGTTCTTGTATGAATTCATAGCTTTGAACATACCTATCAAGCATATTCACGAACCAGGTTCTTGCAATCGCACCATGTCCAAAAATCTGAAGAAACATCGCGCTGTTAGTACAGACGACACAGATGAGGATGATTTGGAAGAAGATTTGGAAGATGACGGAGATTTGGACGAAGATTTAAATAATGATTCTGAAGAGCAGGTTAGCGATCCTCGATGGGATGCTCTAAAAGGATTAAATATAGAAGAATAATTACAAACAGTAAAAATTAACATACAAAATGGCACATCCTAAACGAAGACAGTCGTCTGCAAGACAAGGTAAAAGAAGAACGCACGACAAAGCAAAAATGCCAACTATGGCTATTTGTCCAAATTGCGGTGCTTGGCACATCTACCACACAGTATGTGGAGAATGTGGATATTATCGCGGGAAATTAGCGATTGAAAAAGAAACTGCAGTACAATAATCAGTTCTTTAAAAGTATATCACAGATCCCTGAAGGCTGTATGTCTTTCAGGGATTTTTTTATTTTCAGAACATACGAGGAATGCTTCACTTTTTTGTTTCTTGTATAACGTAATACGTTTTTAGTTAAGCGTAAACCATTTTAGGTATAATGCTTCTCCTTTTTCGTAAAGTTTTTATTCTTTTATCATAAGGGTTAAGTCTTTTATGATATTAATTGCCGATTTTTAGGATGTAAGATCATCCGTCTATTAGTGGTATCACTGTATAAACGTTATCCGGGGATTGTTGGTATGATATTACTAACTATTATTTGAGATCCAATGTCAATCAGAAATCTAGTTTTAGTTGTGAAAAGTTATCAAAAATGAAATTGATAGAATAACAATTGGCACACTCATACCGCTCAATCTTTTTATCATTATGTGAAAAGAGAAAGTAGTATATTAAAATGTAAAAGGCAATCTTTCTTTTTCGATTCTTATCTCTCTATCTTTGAGAAACATGTCTGCTTTTTACTCTCTTTTTTGTATCTTTGTGATTCAAAAGAGTTTTTATGTCCGAAAATAAGCACTTATCTGGTTTCGTAAACATTGTGGGGAATCCCAATGTGGGAAAATCTACGTTGATGAACAAACTGGTAGGGGAAAAGATTTCCATTATCACATCCAAAGCACAAACCACACGCCATCGTATTCTCGGTATTGTCAACAAGCCTGAATATCAGATTGTGTATTCCGATACTCCTGGAGTGTTGCGTCCAAATTACAAACTACAGGAGCAGATGCTTAACTTTTCACTTTCGGCCTTACAGGACGCGGATGTGCTACTGTATGTGACCGATGTGATTGAAAAGGCGGATAAAAATGACGAGTTCTTGGCAAAAGTGCAACAGGTGGATATGCCATTGCTGCTGCTTATCAACAAAATCGATTTGACGAATCAGGAAGATTTGACAAATTTGGTGACGCATTGGCATAAAATACTTCCAAAAGCGGAAATATATCCGATATCAGCCACTAATAATTTTAGTGTAAATATTGTGCAAAAACGCATCTTGGAGTTGCTGCCCGAATCTCCTCCATATTTCGAAAAGGATGCGCTTACAGACAAACCTGCCCGCTTTTTCGTGACGGAGATTATTCGCGAAAAAGCGCTTACTCTTTATCAAAAAGAGGTGCCTTATTCTATGGAAGTGGTTGTGGAAGAGTTTAAAGATTATTCTGATTTGATACGCATTCGTGCTATAATATTGGTAGAAAGAGATACTCAGAAAGGCATTGTCA
Organism: Dysgonamonadaceae bacterium; assembly: GCA_032068765.1. Classification (GTDB taxonomy): domain Bacteria; phylum Bacteroidota; class Bacteroidia; order Bacteroidales; family Dysgonomonadaceae; genus DAMBHY01. Next base: position 241,338 of record DAMBHY010000002.1, read on the forward strand.
TAGGACATAAAGGTGAAATACTGAAAAAATTGGGTATGATGGCGCGCAAGGACATCGAAAGATTTTTTGAAAAGAAAGTTTTCCTTGAAATTTTTGTGAAGGTAGAAAAAGACTGGCGCAACCGCGACAATATGCTCAAAACTTTCGGATATAAACTCGATTAAAATAATTAAAGAATTTTTAGAAATCCAAATATCGCTACCAAATGTTGATATAATGGATTTCGTCAATAATATTTATGCAAAATTTAGTAGCAATAGTAGGTCGTCCCAACGTAGGTAAATCGACTTTATTCAACAGACTTACTCAATCTCGTCAGGCAATCGTGTCGGATACAGCCGGCACAACCCGCGACCGCCAATATGGGAAAGTGTATTGGAATGGTAAGGAATTTTCGCTTGTGGATACAGGCGGATGGGTATTAAATTCAGATGACGTAATGGAGGACGAAATCAACAAGCAGGTGCGCATTGCCATCGAAGAAGCGGATGTGATTCTGTTTGTGGTGGACGTGATGAACGGGCTTACCGACCTTGATATGTCGGTTGCACAAATGCTTCGTCAGTCCCAAAAACCAGTTGTAGTTATCAGTAACAAAGCAGATACTTACGAAATCGGTTATCAGTCTTCAGAATTTTACGCGCTCGGATTGGGCGATCCGTTCAATATTTCGGCAATTAACGGCTCTGGAACAGGCGATTTGTTGGATTATATCCTCACACTTTTCTCTAAAGAGAATGATGAAGAGGTATTGAATGATATTCCAAAATTCGCTTTTGTTGGACGTCCGAATGCAGGTAAATCTTCTGTCGTAAACGCTTTAATGGATGAAGAACGGAATATCGTTACGGATATTGCAGGCACTACCCGCGACTCCATTTATACCAGGTATAATAAATTCGGTATGGATTTCTATCTGATTGATACTGCCGGAATCCGTAAAAAAGGAAAGGTTAATGAAGACCTCGAATATTTCTCAGTCATACGTTCTATCCGTGTTATAGAAAACGCGGATGTATGTATTCTGATGGTTGATGCAACACGCGGAATTGAAAGTCAGGACCTTAATATATTTTCTCTTATTCAGAAAAATAAAAAAGGGCTGGTTGTATTTGTGAATAAATGGGATTTGATTGTTGATAAGGACAACAATAGCATTAAGAATGTAGAAAAAGTGATTCGTGAAAGATTCGCACCATTTACTGATTTCCCTATCATTTTCGGTTCTGCACTTACTAAGCAGCGCATTTTGAAAGTAATGGATGTGGCGAAAGAAGTTTACGAAAATAAAAAACGTAAAATTCCAACCAGTAAACTGAATGAATATCTGCTTCCGATTATTGAACGCACGCCTCCACCATCCAACAAAGGTAAATTTGTGAAAGTGAAATATATCACACAGTTGCCAAACACCACTATACCTACATTTATCTTTTTCTGTAATCTTCCGCAATGGGTAAAAGAACCTTATCGAAGATTTATCGAAAACCGAATGCGTGAACAATGGGCACTGAGTGGCACACCAATTAATATATTCTTTAGAGAAAAATAAAAAACTACGGTGCAATAAGCACCGTAGTTTTTTTATAAGGTGTCTCGTCCTAACAAAAAAAGAACGTTATGAAAGAAGAGAAGATTACAGCTTGTCCTTTAAATTGCAGGTTGTATCAGAAGTAGAAAACGAAGAGTTAAGCATTAAGGGAGCATTACGCAAGTACGGCATTCAATCCCATGGAACAGTTTTGAACTGGATAAGAAAATATGGTACCTTTGACAGGGAATATCAAATTAATCGTCTGATGAATAAAACACCCGAACAGAAAATCCTGGAGCTTGAACAACGAGTAAAGCTCCTTGAGAAGCAGAAAGCAAGTCTTGAGAAACAGGTGGATATTGCAGAGCAGAAATCCATATTCTTCGACATGATGATAGACATAGCAGAAAAGGAGTTGAAGGTTCCAATACGAAAAAAGTCCTTACCCGAACAGTCATCAGATATGCAAGAGAACAGCAAAGGTCAATAAGTTTTAATTGCAGATTGTTCGGGGCAAGCTGTCAGGTTTATTACCGCAGGCTCAAAACAGAGGAGCGTAATTATGCTACAATCTCATCATTGAAAAGCTAAATATGCTCTGAATATGAGTTTGAAGAAACAGTACATAGTAGACTGCATCGAAAAGCATAACAGGTTAAGTCCTCATTTTTCCTGTCATCTGCTTACACCTTAGCAGATGCATAATCAGAATAGTATTAAAATCAGAACTTTTAGGACTAGTCAATTAATGAACAGTGTACAGACAGAACATGTTTCTGCTCCATCCGAAATTGTTATACATTATGGAACGGAATCCCTTTCAATTCACTGATTTCTACAATTTTTGTTTTTATATTTCTAATGTCGCCGTATTTGAGGTTTTCCAAATCTATCTTGAAATTTTTATTGGCGTTTGTGATAATCTCCAAATGTGCCAGTCCCATTCCTATACTCGTAATATTTTCCCAAGGCAGAGAGCCATTAATTTTTTGCCCAGGAAGTTTAAATCCTATTAGTTCGTTGTTAAGTTCAATTCTTGTTTCGGAACTCCAGACTGTAAAAATAAGAATAGTGATAATCGCTATAAATGCACCGGCACCCCCAACATATAAATAAGGCGTTTGCTGTTGAGGTTGTGTCAAAACCAAAGCAATTATCACGGATAAAGCCAATAGGAATATAGCGCAAATAATGGCTGTTATTTTATAACGACCACTTATACCATAACTGATAATTAAATCTTTCATCAATATAATTTTTTAACTGTTTATCTAAAACATCCAAAGTTATTAAAAAGGTTTTAAATTTACTATTTTTAAAATTAGATTAAATAATTTCATAAAAGGTGCGGATATAAGAAAAATAATTTGTTATTTTGTGCATGTTTTCAATAGTGTACATTCCTAATTGCACACGATATTCATAAAAATTAATGATACAAAACGAAATGTTAGAACGTGAAACTCAACCCGTAGAAAACGGCGATTCTTTGAAACCTGCAGAGGAAAATATTAATACATCTGAAACTATACAATCAGAAGAACAAACAGTCATAGAAACTGTTCCGGAAGCGCAATCTGATAAAACTGCTGAGGAAAACAACTATGAACTTGTTGACGAAACTGACGAAGAAGATGATGAGAACGACTTAGACGAAAATTCTGTTGTCTTCGACAATTCTGAAGCGCTTATGTCGATTGAAGAGATTGTAGGAAAGATGAAAGCCGTACTTTCGGAAGACGAGCCTCAACGTAAGGATGTTGAAGAATTAAAAACACAGTTCTACAGGGCGTTGCGCAATGATATAGACACACAGAAAAGTGCTTTTATTGAACAAGGAGGCGAAGAAGCAGATTTCAAATCTGTGGAAGCACCCTTATATACCGAAGGAAAAGAACTCCTTGCTCAATTGAGAAACAAACGCGCAGAAATCTTTGCAAAACAGGAAGCTGAAAAAGAAGCAAACGTAACGAAGAAATTGGATATTATTGAAAAGATTAAAGTCATCACAGAAAATCCGTCACAAGAAGATTTCAATAAATCATATCAGGAATTTAAAGCTTTGCAACAGGAATGGAGCGATATAAAATTGGTCCCCGCAGCAAAAGCTAATGATTTGTGGAAATCTTATCAGGTGTATGTGGAAAAATTTTATGATATTGTCCGCATCAACAACGAATTCAGAGAATACGATTTTCGTAAGAATCTTGAGTTGAAAAACGACTTGATTGCTGCTGCTGAGCGTCTTGATCAAGAAGAGGATATCATTTCCGCTTTCCATCAGCTGCAAAATCTTCATCAGCAATGGCGCGAAATCGGTCCTGTTGCAAAAGTACATCGTGAAGAAGTTTGGAACAAATTCAAAGAAGCATCAACGGTCATCAACAAAAAGCACCAAACTTATTTCGAATCTTTGAAAGAACGTGAAAACGAAAATCTTGAAAAGAAAGCCGCTCTTTGTGAAAAACTGGAAAGTATTGATTTCGCTCAACTAAAAAGTTCAAAAGATTGGAACGACAAATTGCAAGAAGTATTACAAATTCAAAATGATTGGCGCGAAATCGGCTATGTTCCAAAAAAAGTAAATGCTAAAATCTACACTCGTTACAGAGAAGCATGCGACAACTTCTTCAAAAATAAAAACGATTACTATAAAGTTGTTCGTGAAGAATTAGATGAAAATCTTAAAAAGAAAGAAGCACTTTGCGAACGTGCAGAATCCCTAAAAGAAAGTACAGACTGGAGAAAAACTTCGGATGAACTCATCCAAATCCAAAAAGAATGGAAAACTATTGGACCAGTTCCCCGCAAACATGTAGATGCAATCTGGAAAAGATTCATAGGAGCATGCGATTACTTTTTCGAGCAAAAAAAATTGAATACTTCCTCTAAAACTACGGAAGAACTTGCAAACTTGGATTTGAAAAAGGCAGTTATAGAAAAGATTAAAAATATGGATGAAAATCTTTCTATTGAAGATGGAACGACTCAACTTCGTAGTTTGGTAAATGAATTCCATGCAATTGGTCACGTGCCTTTCAAACAAAAAGACAAAATTTACAAGGAATTTTTTGATGCTACAGATGCTCAATTTAATCGTTTAAACGTTAACCGTTCGGATCGTAAAATGGAAAGCTTTATGAATAATTTGTCTTCCATGGCAAAATCCGATAAGCCGAAAAATCAAATTCTTCACGAACGTGAACGCTTAATGCGTCAATACGACCGCATGAAGAACGAATTGCAGACATATCAAAACAACATCGGTTTCTTATCTATTTCATCTAAAAAAGGGAACAGCCTTCTTGATGATATGAATAACAAGATGAAAAACTTGAAATCTGAATTAGATTTGATTGCGAGGAAAATTGATATGATTGATAAGGAATTGTAATTCTTACATAAAAATACATCACAAAAAAGAGAATATCTATGGAGATTCTCTTTTTTCGTTATAATAATGTCTCGTCCTAAAATAGCGTTACACTAAAAAAAGAACGTTATGAAAGAAAGAGA
>DAMBHY010000003.1:0-217204 GCA_032068765.1 Dysgonamonadaceae bacterium
CAAATGTAAGTTTTTTATGCTTAACTTTTTGTCCCAGCAAAGTTAGTAACTCCAGTCCTGTAGACAGAATGATATCGGGAGTCTGTGGTGGAATTGGTACATATTTCAATATTCAATCTTGGATCCCTCGTCTTCTTTTTATTGCACCATTCTTTTTGGTTATTCTTAATAATATTTCTTTGCCGAATATTTTTAATCCCTTTAATATCTTTGAGAATGGTATTGCTTTTCCACATTTTGGATTCGGATACTTTTCAACACCACTTTTATACATAATTATCAGTATAATAACCCCAAAAGCCAATTCATTTAAACAAAGACTTGAAATGGTAGGGGAGGAAAAATTTATTCAATCTCTGCGTGAAACGGTAAGTGAAAATGCGGCACAGGTTAAGAATAAAACTGATTTGGAGGATGAGAGTGTCTCTGCGAATATATCTCAAACGCCTCCGCCATCACCTGCATACATATCTGATAACCTGGCAAGGAGAGAACCTAAAGGGTGTTTGAATGCGCTATTTGTTTTTTTCAAAATAATATTTTTCTTCTTTGTAGGGATTTTGGGTATCGTAATTGTATCTGTATTGTTTGGAGCTTTGGTAAGCGGTATCGCATTGCTGCCTTTGAAAAATTTGTTTATTGACGGCGGTCTTGAAAATACGTTATTAATATTGTCAGAAATCTTACTTATTGGTATACCGATATTAGCAATAATTATATGGTCATTGCGGCGTTCAATGAAGAAACAAACTTCACCAGTACTACGTACGAGTTTTATCATTTTTTGGGTAATGGGAATCTTCACTTCGGGTTATTTATGTGTGAAAATGATTCAAAAATATAGTTTCGAAAGTTCTACAGAGAAAGTTTTTGCCATGTCAACTTTTAAAGGTGATACACTTACTTTGAAAATGCAGCCTTATAAAGAAGACTTTTATACGTACGAAAATAGTTTTATTAAATTAGGCAATTTGGATGGGCTGCCCAAATACACTATAAATAAAGATTCTCTTCTATTTAATTATATTTCATTGAAAGTGGTTGTAAGCTCCGATTCATTGTTTCATGTTAAATCAATTTCATCTATTTCTGAAAGGGATTTGAAAATGGCGAAAAATCGGATGCAGGAATATACTTTTCCATTAGTTCAAAAGGATTCGATTCTCTATATACCAGAATATTTTTCTACTCCTATGAAACAAGGTTTTAAAAATCAACATATGGTTGTTGAAATAGCAGTTCCCAAAAATAAGCATGTGAATGTAACTGGAGATTTGGAAAGATATAAAGACAATAACATTCCTTCAATTATCAGAAGAAAATATAAGTATAAACAAGCATGGGAAGAAGATTTGGATAACGAGAGTGTTGAGGATTCGGTATCTATTGATGAATAACAAAACTAAAAGAGGCGGTCTGACAAATAAAATATGCTGTCAAAATTATAATTCTGAATGGAGCTTTAGCTAAATGAAGAATCTATTTGATTTGACAAAAAAGTTTCACACTACCGTGGTATTTGTCAGATAGCCTCTTCAGACTATAAAGCCAAAGCCGCTCTCAATCCGATTTCCTGAAACTTTGTTTTATGGAAAGAGAAGAACAGTGCAACGTTTGCAATTCTGTTGCCAATTCCATATCCCAATTCTGTGTAAGACTTTATCTCGGGTGTATATAATTGGCTGAAGTATATTCTTTCCTTTGCGATACCGCGTGCTAAGAGGGGAATTTTATTTAAAACTAAAAAAGGAGTTTCGAACATCCCGTGAAATTGAAGGTAAGAATTGGAAGCGTTATAAAAATTACGACGAAGCAACGCGAAATTACCTCCAATTCCGTCGTCCCAGTTTTCGGGGAAATTGTTTTGAGAAAAATACGCAAAATCTGCAAAATACTCAGTTCCTAATTCGTCTAAAAGTCCACCACCAAAGTGATATTGAATTGATTGTAGCATTCCAAGAGGTATACGCTGGCTGACATCCATTTCAAATCGTATGTATTTTGAAGAACCGAGCAGTACATCTTCTAATGCTTTTGCAACTTCAAGTTTAAATATTGGATAATCAGAATAAAGTGGTATTTTTCTGTTTCCAATCATTTTATAGTATTGTTCGGGGGTCCATATTATACGAAAATAAGGTTCGAATGTAAATTTCTCGCCAAACATATCATTTATACCATCTTCCGAGGTGTTACTTATCAAATCCTGTTTTTTGCTCCCTTTTCTTATATGATAATTCACACCTAAACCTGCTTTCAGGCCATTAAAATATTCATATTCACCGTAAGCATTTATGTAATAATCTTTGTAATAATCTACCGAGATATCTTCAAACTTTAGTCCACTATATAAAAGACTATCCTGTACTTGTTTAATAAATAATGAGCTGTATGTGGAATTACCATTTCCGGCTGAGAGTTTTAAATAACCTAATTTATCAGGTTTAAACAGCCATTTGATGCTCATATCTGTAAAGAGTTCTTTTCTTTTGAACATATAACCAGCGAAAAGACTCAGGTTAAAATCTTGATTAGATTTGGACGCGAAATCAAAAGACGCTTTCTGGCGATATGTGATACCGTCAAATGAACTATATCCAATCATGAATGGGTTGAGTATGCCACTGTAGTTGATTCTTGTTGACTTATACTTATAGTTGGAATTTGTAATAACTCGTTTCAAATTGGCCCAATTGATGGTTGTGTCAACTTTTGTTCGAAGTTTATCGTTCAGTTCTATGCTATTTTTATTTAGAATTTCTTTTTCACGATTCCGTAATGGTATTTTTCTGTTTTCAGACCAATATTCATTATCCTTCAAGATGGTCACTGTATCATTTAGGAATTCAAACCGACTTAAGTTCAATACTTTCTTTGATGAAGGTTTAAACGAGTACGAGAAATCTAAATATTTTATGTCAGCTAAATATTGATTTGTTATCACATTTCCAAGATATGATGAAGTTCTTGAAAGAGAAAAATAGGTTGGAAGTTTGTAATTCTCGTTTTGCATCTTTATATGAAACGCAAAGCGATCATTTATTTCAATACCTTCACCATAAAAGTCCAAAATACACCACGTATTTTCCTCTACAGTGAAACTTCCTTTTAATAATTTGGTCGTCAAATATTTAGGTCTGAAATAAACTTTTATTAATTTCTGGTTATTATTCAAAGTATCAATAGGATAGATGGTATAGATGTAATTTTTTGAGCCTTTTTTTCGGGTTGGCATTATAAACAAGTCACTATAGCCTGCCTCGCTGTACACATTGATATTAAGCAAATCATAGGGAATTTTATTCAAATTCTCATTAGGTGAAAATGAACCTCCGACAAATTTTATCCGGTGTAGATAGTTTTTGGGATATCGATATTCCAGTGTACTAAAGGTTTCAATAAAACCCTCCTGTTTTGTCGGATCATAAAGCAAGAATTTAGGAATAAACTGGAGATATTTATATAGCTTATTTTTCTTAATAGTCTCACTATAAGAGCGCATGTAAATTTCTGCATGAAAAGAATCCACTGTTTTTTCATATTTTTCTGCTGTCTGCATGATGAGATTCAAAATACTGTCTTTTTTATTGGTATTTTGACAAAATGCAAACTGAGAATAAATAAAATATGTAATGATTATTGGAAAAATTCTCCTCATAAGTTATGCAAACTTACAGATTTGTATTTATAAATTGAAAATATAAACGATAAAAATTAAGATGGAAATTATAAATGCACATGGATATCTGCAATTTTAAGAAAAAACAATACTTATAACAGATATTCTCATGCATAAATCGTTATTTTTGTGTTTTATAACAATGTTGTGTAACAACAATGAGGAGGAAAAAAGTTGAAATAGCTGATATTTCTTTGTCACTTTCAGACATTTGGAGGATGTTGACCGACGAAGAGCGTGAAATTATTCGTAATGATGCCCGAATTGTTACTTATAAAAAGAATGAGATAATATATTATGAGGATGAATATCCCAAAGATATGATGTGTCTTCTTCACGGAAAAGTTCGGATTTTCAAAAGCGGAGTGGGTGGAAGAAGCCATATTATAAGGATGATCAGACCTATTCAATATTTTGGGTATCGTGCATATTTTGCCAAAGAACCCTATGTTACAGCCGCTTCTGCTTTCGAAGAATCCACTATATGTCTTATATCGATGAAAATTGTTGTTGAACTGATTAGCAAAAATATAAATTTCGCTATATTTTTCATTCAACTTCTTTCTGTTGATTTGGGCATTGCAGACGAGAGAGTAGTCAGTCTGACACAAAAGCATGTGCGTGGTCGTTTGGCAGAGACTTTGATAATGCTTCGCAATAATTTTGGATATGCTGAGGATGGTATCACAATTAATATTATGCTTTCGAGAGAAGACCTTGCCAATCTTTCAAATATGACTACTTCAAATGCTATCCGTACCTTATCAACTTTTGTGGAAGAACATTTGATTCTTCTCGATGGTCGAAAGATTAAAATTTTAAATGAAGAAAAATTGACAAAAGTTAGCCACATCGGTTAATGTTTTGTGTAATTTTATCTTTCAAATTAAATACAGTCCTATGATTTCAGCAATAAGCAAAGCCTATCTTGAAAAAAAATATAAAGATGTAGAGTATTTTATCGATCATCCTATTTTAGTTCAAGAGAAAAATCTAAACTATCTCTTAGAGCATGGGAGAAATACAGTTTTTGGTGCTGAAAAAAACTTTCAATCTATCAATTCAATTTCGGATTTTCAAAAAAATGTTTCAATTAACACTTACGAAAATCTTCGCCCTTATCTAGATAAAATTATTGTTGACAAAAAAGAAAATGTTCTTTGGGATACACCGATTAAATGGTTCGCTATGTCCTCGGGTACAACACAAGACCGTAGCAAATATATTCCAATTACAGACGAATCTTTAAATAATTGTCATTACAGATGCGGTTACCATATGATTTCGATGTATAAGCATAATTTTCCAGATTCAGAGTTTTTGTTTGGAAAATCTATGGTACTTGGTGGTAGCCAGCAAATTAATAATATCGGTGACGGCATTTTTACAGGTGATGTATCGGCGATATTAATGAAGAATTTACCTTTTTGGGCAAAGTTTTCACGTACACCTGAAAGTATCGCTTTACTACCCGATTGGGAGGAGAAATTGGTGAAGCTTACCAATTACGCATTGAAAACGGATATCCGTTCAATGGTGGGCGTGCCATCGTGGATGTTGGTATTGTTGAAAAAAATGGTGGAAGTTACTGGTGAAAAAATTACCGATATTTGGCCGAATATAGATGTTTTCTTTCATGGTGGTGTGAGTTTTGTCCCTTTCGCAGAAGAATTTGAGAAGATGATTCCTAAAAGTTCGATGAATTATTGGGAAACGTATAACGCATCTGAAGGTTTCTTCGGAATCCAGTATTCTCCTGACAATAAAGATTTATTGCTTTTACTGGATAATGAAATATTTTATGAATTCTTGCCTGTGTCTGAGTGTGATAGTGAAAGTCCTCAGGCAATCCCGTTAAGCGAAGTTGAGTGTGGAAAGCAATATGCGATGATTATCACTACGAGTGGAGGTCTTTGGAGATATAGTATTGGTGATACGATAGAATTTACATCCACAAAACCTTATTTGTTTAAAATTTCAGGGCGAACAAAGAGTTTTATTAATGCATTTGGCGAAGAACTAATAATTGATAACGCAGACAAAGCTTTAAGTGAGGCAAGTCACCAAACTAATGCCCGTATAAAAGAATACACCGCTGCTCCGGTTTATTTCAGTGAATCGAACAATGGTGCTCACGAATGGCTAATTGAATTTGAAAAAGAGCCTGATAATTTGGATAAATTTACAGATATTTTGGATGAGACTTTAAGAAAAGTAAATTCAGACTACGATGCCAAACGATCATATAATTTATCACTGAACAAACCTATCGTTCGTTCGTTGCCTAAAGATACTTTCTATAAATGGTTGAAAAATCTTGGTAAAGTCGGCGGACAAAACAAAGTTCCACGATTGTCGAATGATAGAAAAATAGTAGAAAGTATTACCAGTTTTATGAATGATAAATCATAAAATTGAATAAAAACACTTATAACGTTAAAAAAACGAGAAACTTTCAGTAAATTTGCAACTTAATTTTTTTATTAAGCAGATGAAATTACGTAATCTTTATATAGTACTTTTCGCAATACTTCTTTCTTCTTGCAGTGAATACAATAAAATTCTGAAAAGTACCGATAATGATTTAAAATATACTTATGCCAAAAAGTATTTTCAGGATGGAAAATACAATCAGGCAATAACGCTTTTACAGGATTTGGTGCCTGTTTATAAAGGTACATCAAAGGCTGAAGAGTCTTTGTATATGCTTGCACAAAGTTATTACAACACAAAAGATTATTTGTCTGCAACAGAGATGTTTACAACATATCACAATACATATCCTAATGGACAGTTTGCTGAAAATGCTCTATTCTATTCTGCCTATGGTATGTATCTGGATTCTCCCGACCCACGTCTTGATCAGTCTAAAACATACAAGGCCATTGCTTCTTTTAGTCGTTATATGGAAGAATATCCGGACAGCGAAAGAACAGAGCAGGCAAGAAAATATCTTTTTGAATTACAGGAAAAACTGGCTTACAAAGAGTTACTTAATACTAAATTGTATTTGAGATTAGGTAATTATATGGGTAATAATTATGAATCTGCTGTTTTAGTTGCGAAAGAAGCTCTTAAATCCTATCCTTATTCAAAATATGCTGAAGAATTTCAGATGACAATTTTGAGATCGCGTTATGAATTTGCAAAAAGAAGTAAGATAGAGTTGCAGCCTGAACGTTTCCGTACGGTTGTAGATGAATTTTACAACTATAAGAATACTTATCCAACTGGTAAGTTTATGAAAGAAGCAGAAAAGTATTATAATGATGCGCAAAGAAGAATTCAGTCTTTTGCACCAAATACAGCCACTAACGTACAAACTAAATAAATATTCAATAAAATAAATGGATTATAAAAAAACTAATGCAGCTACAAATACCGAAACAAGGGATATTAGCGAAATGGCTGCTCCTGTAGGAAATATTTACGAAATGGTGAGAATCATCAGTAAACGTGCTAATCAAATTTCAGTGGATATGAAACATGATTTGGATACTAAACTTCAAGAGTTTGCATCCTATAGCGATAATCTGGAAGAAGTTTTTGAAAATCATGAACAAATAGAAATCTCTAAATTCTACGAAAAACTTCCTAAACCAAGTTTGATTGCAATACAAGAATGGAAAGATGGCGAGATTTATTACAGAAATCCCAACAAAGAAAAAGAAATACTTTGATAACTGAACGTTAATTAAAATGTTACAACGAATTCAGACTATATTTTTGGTACTTGCTTGCATTGCTATGCAATTAGCAGTCTTTTTGCCACTGGCTTATTTGACTTATAACAATGCACCTGTGGAATTTGAAGCAATGGGTTTCTATCAAAATGGGGAAATTATTTATTCAACTTGGGGGCTTTTTTTAATTGGAGCGATTAGTTCCGTTCTTTCCCTAATTACAATATTTTCCTATAAGAAAAGAATGCTTCAGATAAGACTTTCAATATTTAATATAATAATCATGATTGGGTTTTATCTATTCTTTGCTTTTTTGATCTTTATACGAAATCCGGAAGCAAATTCTACGCTGGATAAAATTGGAGTTGGTTTGATTATGCCTATAATCAGTATTATTTTTACATGGTTGGCAATACGCAAAATAGGTGAAGATGAAGCTTTGGTAAGAAGTGTGAACAGACTGAGAAAATAAATATTGTTTAAATTTCGGATTATAAAAATATAAGACTGTCTTTTATAAGACAGTCTTTTTTGTGCCTCAAAATATCTTCAAAAAAATATTTTGTCATTAACAATAATGTTCTGAATAATTATTTATCTTTGTACGATTACAAAATGATAGTTTTCTATCCATTTTATCTATTACTTAAGATTTATTTCTATCAAACACTATAATACTTTCTGATGATATGAAGAAACAATTGCTATTAGGAGTAGAAGCTATAGCGCAGGGTGCATTGGATGCCGGCATATCTGGCGTATATGCATATCCAGGTACTCCATCTACTGAAATAACAGAACACATTCAAAATTCAAAAATCGCAAAGGAACGCAATATTCATCGTGAATGGGCTGCCAACGAAAAAACGGCAATGGAATCCGCATTAGGAATGTCTTATGCTGGCAAACGTGCACTTGTGTGTATGAAACACGTGGGTATGAACGTGGCCGCAGACTGTTTCATGAACGCGGCTATCACCGGCGCAAATGGAGGAATGGTAGTACTTGCTGCGGATGACCCATCCATGCACTCTTCACAGAATGAACAGGACTCCCGCATGTATGGAAAATTTGCATTAGTGCCTGTTTTCGAACCATCAAATCAACAAGAAGCTTATGACATGACAAAAGCTGCTTTTGATTTGTCAGAAAAAATGGGAACCCCCGTTTTACTTCGTGTAACTACACGTTTGGCGCATTCTCGTGCTGGAGTAGAGATAGCGGATGCACCAATTGCAGAAAATGAATTAAAAACACCTGAAGATAAACGTCAATTTGTTTTGCTTCCGGCTATTGCCCGCAAACGTTACAAAATTTTGTTGGACAAACAGAAAGATTTTGTTCGTGAATCAGAATCTTCAGTTTATACAAAATATATTGACGGAGAAGATAAATCGATTGGTATTGTTGCTTGTGGTATCGGTTTCAATTATTATATGGAAATTTTCAAAGGAAATTCTCCCCATCCACTTGTAAAAGTTTCCCAATATCCAATTCCCGAACAACAGATACAAAAGTTGATTAATGAATGTGATGATATTTTAGTTTTGGAAGAAGGCTATCCTATTGTAGAGGAATTGTTACGTGGATTTCCCGTAAATGAGAAAATTCATGGACGTCTGGACGGAACTTTGCCTCGTGACGGTGAGTTGAATCCGGACGTAGTTGCAGCCGCATTTAAACTTCCTACTCAGGAAGGAATGCCTATACCTGAAATGGTTGCAGGTCGTCCGCCGGCATTGTGCAACGGTTGCAGCCACAAAGATGTTTATTCAGCTTTGAATGATGTACTTAGAGATTATCCTAATGGGCGAGTATTTGCGGATATAGGTTGTTATACACTGGGAGCACTTCCTCCATTTCAGGCAATACATTCTACAGTAGACATGGGAGCCTCTATCACTATGGCGAAAGGTGCTTCCGATGCAGGATTATTCCCCGCTGTAGCAATTATCGGCGACTCAACATTCACTCACTCGGGAATGACTGGACTTTTAGATGCTGTAAATGAACATAACAAGATACTTATCATCATCTCAGACAACGAATCAATATCTATGACCGGAGGTCAAGATTCATCTGCTAAAGGAAAAATAGAAAGCATTTGTGAAGGTGTGGGAGTAGATAAAGATCATATTCATGTGATATTACCTGTACCAAAAACTGCGGAAGAGTTGCGTAAATTAATTAGAGAAGAACTTGAATATGATGGCGTTTCGGTAATTATTCCAAGACGCGTATGTATTCAGAAAAATAGACGCGACGTTAAAGAAAAACGCGCAGCTAAAAAATAATATTTGTATGCTTGAGGATGTATTTTAATCAAATACATCCTTAAACATGTTATTAAATTTCAATATCAACATATAAATTCAAAACATATTACATGAAAACAGATATAGTTTTAGCCGGAGTAGGAGGTCAAGGAATTTTGTCAATTGCAGCAGCTTTAGGTTCGGCGGCATTAAACAACAATTTATATTTGAAACAAGCGGAAACTCACGGTATGAGTCAACGAGGTGGTGATGTACAATCTTATCTAAGAATTTCTGACAACCCAATTTATTCGGATTTGATTGCTTACGGCACAGCTGATATTATCCTTTCAGTAGAACCGATGGAAGCTTTGCGCTACCTTCCTTATTTGAAATCAGACGGATATGTAGTTACAAGCTCTATTCCATTCATCAATATTCCAAATTATCCAAATGAAGAAGAATTGATAGCAAAAATTAAATCTTTACCTCATCACGTATTAATTGACGCGGATACTATCGCAAAAGAAGTTGCTGACAACGTTCGTGCCTCCAACTTCGTAATGCTTGGTGCCGCTTCTCCATTCATCGAAATTCCTTTCGATTATTTGGAAAAAGGTATTGAATCCATTTTTATGCGCAAAGGTCAAGATGTTGTTGACATGAACGTCAAAGCTTTGAATGCAGGACGTGAATATGCACTTAATTATACTAAAAATAAATAAGTTAGAATTGGTTTATTCTACCACACTATTATTTTATGATTACACCACAACTTATTAATCCACAAAGCATCGTAGTAGTTGGTGCTTCTGAAAATATTGAGAAACCAGGCGGCAAGGCTCTTTATAATGTAAAAAATGGAACATTCAAAGGCGATTTATATGCGGTAAATCCTAAAACAGACAATGTTCAGGGAGTAAAAACATTTAAAGAAGTTGGCGATTTACCACAAACTGATTTGGCAATTCTTGCTATTCCTGCAATGCTTTGTGTACCTACAATCAAAACTCTGCTTACACAAAAAAACACTAAGGCTGTAATTGTGCTTTCTGCAGGATTTTCTGAAATGGGAGCGGAAGGGAAACGCCTCGAAAAAGAAATGGTATCGCTTTGCGATGAAAACCAAGCTACGCTTATCGGTCCAAATTGTATTGGCGTAATGAATCCTTTACACCAATCAGTATTTACCACGCCTGTTCCAAAAATGGAGTGGGATGGTGCTGCATTTATTTCAAGTTCGGGCGCTACGGCTGTATTTATTATGGAAGCTGCTTTAAGCAAAGGACTTACTCTCTCATCGGTTTATTCAGTTGGAAATGCAGCGCAAACTACAGTTGAAGATGTGCTTGAATATATAAATGAAAATTACGGTACTGAATATTCTTCACCAAAACAGGTTTTGATGTACATCGAAAGCATTAAAAAACCTGAGAAATTCCTCAAAAATGCCAAAGAACTTATAGAAAAAGGTTGCCGAATTGCAGCCATTAAGTCAGGAACATCCGATGCGGGTGGACGCGCGGCTGCTTCGCATACAGGTGCTATGCTTAACTCCGATATGGCTGTTGACGCACTGTTTAAGAAAGCTGGAATTATCCGATGCAACAGCCGCGGTGAACTTTCGGCAGTAGGGGGGGTGCTCCAACATCCTAGACTAGAAGGAAAACGTATAGGAATCATAACGCATGCAGGCGGTCCTGCTGTTATGTTGACTGACGTGTTGTCAAATGGAGGCTTGGAAATTCCTCATTTGGAAGACGATGTGATGAAACCCTTGTTGGATGAATTATTTGAAGGTTCATCTGCAGCAAATCCAATTGATATTTTGGCAACAGGTACAGCAGAACAATTGGAAAA
Source organism: Dysgonamonadaceae bacterium (assembly GCA_032068765.1). Classification (GTDB taxonomy): domain Bacteria; phylum Bacteroidota; class Bacteroidia; order Bacteroidales; family Dysgonomonadaceae; genus DAMBHY01. The sequence continues at coordinate 11,478 of DAMBHY010000003.1, forward strand.
AACCATTCAATTCTGTGATAGTTTAGATGCGATAGATGGAATGGCGGTAATATTTGGTAGTCCGGGATTATTTTCAAACAGCGATGCTTACAATGTCATTCTTAAACAACAAAAAATCTGCAAAAAGCCAATCTACTCTATTTTCCCGTCAGTGATTAACGCGAAGAAAGAGATGGATGATTTTGTTGCGCAGGGTGGTGTGTTCTTTGATGATGAAGCTGTATTAGGCAACGCTTTAATTAAAGAAACAAGTTACATTGCTCCTGAAAAAACGACTAAAGCGACTTTAAATAAAACACAAGAAATACAATCATTATTACAAGGCTTCAACGGCTTAGTTCCAACACAGAAAGGTTTTGAAGTTTTGGATGCCATCGGTATTCAACATCCATTGAGTGAAATTGTAAACAGCGAAGATGCTGCTGTAAGATCGGCAGAAAAGTTAGGATTTCCATTGGTAATGAAAGTGGTTGGACCTGCACACAAATCAGATGTTGGCGGGGTGGTTCTGAATGTTTCCACTATAGAGGATGTTCGCAATCATTTCAACAAACTAAATAATATTCCAAGTGCTACAGGAGTAGAACTTTGCCAAATGGAACGCGGTTTGGAAGTATTGATTGGTGTGAAAAAAGAACCGGGATTTGGACATTTAATCACCTGTGGGTTAGGAGGTATCTTCGTAGAAGTATTGAAAGATATTCAATATGCTTTAGCTCCTGTGAGCAAAGAAGAAGCTTTACGAATGATTCGCTCACTCAAATCTTACAAGATGATTCAAGGCGTCCGAGGAAAAGAAGGCATTAACGAAGAAGTTTTTGCAGATGCAATTGTTAAAGTTTCCGATCTATTGATGGCAGCACCAGAGATTGAAGAAATGGATCTCAATCCTTTGATGGGATATGGCGATCATCTTTCTGCGGTGGATGTGGTAATAAAAATTTAATACAAAAGAGACATGAATTTTCCTATTTCAAAACAAATTATTGAAGATGCCAAGCGTGAACTGAACATTAAAACTTTAGCATCGGCTTCTATACGCGATTTAGTAGGTCTGGTAGATTTACTCGAAATGAAAACAGGTATAAAATACGTTCGTATGGAAATGGGAGTTCCAGGACTTCCTTCTCCACAAGTAGGTATCGATGCCGAAAAGGCTGCCTTAGACAAAGGCGTCAGCGCTATTTATCCTGATTTGGCAGGTATTCCTGCTCTGAAAAACGAGATGGTTCGCTTCGCGAAACTATTTATGAATGTGGACGTAACTCCTCGCAATTGTGTGGCAACTGTTGGTTCTATGCAGGCAATGTATATGTCTTTCATGGTGAGCAACCGCTGTCATAAAGAAAAAAGTAAAGGCACTCTGTTTATCGACCCAGGTTTTAATATCAACAAAATGCAAGTTCGCATTCTTGAACAAGATTTTGGAACATTTGATATTGCCAAATTTAGAGGAGAAAAACTGCGTGACAAATTAGAAAGCATGCTTTCTACAGGACAATACCAAAGTATTCTTTATTCTAATCCAAACAATCCAACGTGGCAATGTCTGACTGACGAGGAATTGCAAATTATCGGAGAACTGGCAAACAAATACGATGTGATCGTTATTGAAGATTTGGCATATTTTGGAATGGACTTCCGTAAGGATTATTCGCATCCGGGAATGGGACCTTTCGTTCCTTCGGTATCAAAATATACTGATAATTATGTGATTCTTGTTTCCAGTTCTAAGTCTTTCAGCTATGCGGGACAAAGGGTAGGTATGATGTTTATTTCTTCAAAACTCCACGAACGTGAGTTCCCAGATTTAGAAAAATCATTCGGAAGAAAACGCTACGGAGAAGCGATGATTTCGGCTGCTTTGTATTGCTTATCTTCAGGGGTGGGTCATAGTGCACAATATGGTTTGGCAGGTATTTTGAAAGCTGCGAATGATGGTATATACAATTATCGTGAAGATGTGAAACTCTATGGTGAGAAAGCTCATGAAATGAAACGTATTTTCACCGATAACGGTTTCCATATCGTGTATGATAAAGATGGAAATGATTTGATTGCAGATGGTTTTTATTTTACTGTAGGTTACAAAAACTTGGATAGTAATGCGCTGTTAGAAAAGTTGTTGGAATATGGAATGTGTACCATTACTTTGGATGCTACAGGCAGTGATTATTCAGGAGTTTTACGTATCTGCACATCGCAGGTGAAACCTTCTGAATTCCCGACATTGGAAGAACGTGCACGTTTATTGAACGAATCTTGTAAGTAAAAATATAATGAAAATTGTTTTTTCAGAGTAGAGTGAATGAGAGGAAAGGAGATTGACTTATTTTTATGAGCAGTCTCCTTTTAAATCGCTTTCTCTGAAGAAATAATCTTAGTAAATTTGTACCTCGATTAAAGAAACTAAAATAAATTTATAATGACAAGAGACACACAAATTTTCGATCTTATCGAAAGAGAAAAACAACGTCAGATTAAAGGTATCGAATTGATTGCCTCTGAAAATTTCGTGAGCGAGCAAGTGATGCAAGCAATGGGTTCTGTGATGACTAACAAATACGCAGAAGGCTATCCCGGCAAACGTTATTATGGCGGATGTGAAATTGTTGATATTAGCGAACAATTAGCTATTGACCGTTTGAAAAAACTTTTTGGTGCTGAATGGGCAAACGTTCAACCTCACTCAGGTGCACAGGCTAACGCAGCAGTTTTCCTTGCTTGTCTAAAAGCAGGAGACAAATTTATGGGACTGAACCTTTCACACGGCGGACACCTTTCACACGGATCCCCTGTAAACTTTTCAGGATTAATGTTCCACCCGATTGAATATAATGTGAAAGAAAGCGACGAACGTGTGGATTACGACCAATTAGAAACTTTGGCTCGTGCCGAACGTCCAAAATTAATTGTTGCAGGCGCATCTGCATATTCAAGAGAATGGGATTATGCGCGTATCCGCAAAGTGGCTGACGAAATAGGCGCGCTTTTCATGGTAGATATGGCTCACCCTGCAGGTCTTGTGGCAGCAGGTTTGTTGGATAATCCTTTGAAATATGCTCATATCGTAACTTCTACAACTCACAAAACCCTTCGCGGTCCTCGTGGTGGTGTTATCTTATTGGGTAAAGACTTCGAAAATCCTTGGGGATTGAAAACTCCTAAAGGTGAAGTCAAAATGATGTCAGCTATTCTTGATAGTGCAGTATTCCCAGGAATGCAAGGTGGTCCATTAGAACATGTAATTGCTGCAAAAGCTGTTGCTTTTGGGGAAGCTTTAGACCCATCTTTCAAAGAATATCAGGCACAGGTGAAGAAAAATGCGGCTGTAATGGCTCAGGCCTTTATTGACAAAGGGTACAAAGTAGTTTCAGGCGGTACTGACAATCATTGTATTTTAGTTGACTTGCGTACCAAGTTCCCTGAATTGACAGGTAAGGTTGCTGAAAAAGCCTTGGTAGCATCCGATATCACTACAAATAAAAACATGGTTCCTTTCGACAGCCGCAGTCCATTCCAAACTTCAGGTTTGCGTTTTGGTACTCCAGCTATCACTACTCGTGGTTTGAAAGAAGACTTTATGGGTGAAGTAGTCGAAATGATTGATACTGTTTTGGCAAATGTAGAAAACGAATCTACTATCACTTCTGTAAGAGAAAAAGTAAATTCTATCATGACGCAATATCCATTGTTTGCTTGGTAAGAATTTCATTTTAATTTATATGTAGAGTGAGGAGCAGATTTTTCTGTTCCTCACTTTTTATTGTTGCTATATATTTTTAACTTGTAAGTTGAGAAAGTAGCAAATTGTATAACTGGTCTGTGCATATATCCTCAAGCCAATTTACGATGGTCCGCGGGAATCACACACAAAAGACTACAATTTAATAATAGGGGTATATTATCCTTCCACAATTCCCATCTTTTTGAGCAAGAACACCGCATTCATATTTTTAGCAATGCCTCTTTGCATTTTGTAAGAGAATGTGAGATTATCGTCAGTGATGTCTGCATCAAAATGATAATTAATGATGGATTCGGGCATTTCATGTTCCAGATTTCCTAAATCCAAATCATGTGTCGCAATAATCCCGTTGCCTTTGAGAGATACGAGGCGTTTTATGAGTTGATGCGATCCTCTTTTTTTGTCCTCTGAATTTGTTCCTTTTAGTATTTCGTCCAGAATGATAAATACGCCTTCTTCTCTGGATTGTAAAACGTCTATAATCATTTTTAACCGCTTTAACTCTGCAAAAAAATAGGATTCACTGTTAACTAGTGAATCTGAAGTTCGTAAATTGGTCAGTAATCTGACGGGAGAGAATGTCAAATCATCAGCTAAAACAGGCATTCCTATTGTTGCCAAAACGTGATTAACACCGATAGTGCGCAGATATGTGCTTTTGCCCGCCATATTTGCTCCCGTAATTATTATAAAGTAGGATCGTTTAGTGATTTCAATATCATTCCTTACACATTTATCTGCGGGAATTAAAGGATGTCCCAGATTCTTTCCCTTGAAATAAAATGATTGGTCTAATATAGAAGGAAAAACATACTGAGGATGATTTTTCACGAAGGATGCTTGAGATAATATCGCGTCAAACTCTCCTAATACAGCAAACCATTGATTCTTTCTGTCGCTGTAGCGTTCTGCCCACTTCTCGATACACAAAGCATAACGGGTTGTCCACTGTAACAGTGGGTTTAAAAATAAAATAGCTGCACTAAAAGCCACCTCCAGATTGTGAGTGTATTTTGATAATTGAAGGATTGCAGCTGATGTTTTTGGCGCTGTGCTGCACTCTTTTAGAATGTCTTGAATCTCAACGCTTTCAAACTTCTCATTTTCTATCATTTCAAAAAGTTGAGAATATAAACTTAATGATGTGGAAGCATGGCCGTAAGCTTTATACAGTTTCTTTACGCGGGAAAAAGGCAGAAAAGAAATGAGAAACGAAAATATATAAAGTGAAGCGAAAATATTTGCGGAAACAAAACCGAAAGAATATAATACTGCCGCTATAATCCAAAATGCAGGCATAACTATCGTTAGTAGCTTCCAAATCTTTTGCTCCGAAAGTTTTTTTGTATAGGGAATTTTGAAAGAAATGTTTTCGGCATCCGTGTTCTTGCCTACTATTTTTTTACTTATAATTCTAAATTTTAGAAGGAAATCTTCTTTTTCTGACAGTTCCCGGATAGATTGCTGACGATTTAAGATTGCCGTTTTATCATAAAAAGGATTTGTAAACAAATCTGCCAGTTTCCTTTTACCAATCTTTAAACCCGTTCGGTTTACCATCTGAAATATTGAGTTATTTCCGAAAATATCCAAATCGAAACTATAAGCATGGGAAGGGTTGATGTGTTCAGAACCTCCATCAAATGGCGTGAAATCATAGTCAAAGGCTTTAAGTTCATTTTCTGCAATATCTTTTAAAATTATTGCGGATTCTCTATAATCAGATAGTCTGGTGTTTCTTTTAAGAAGAAATACAAAACTGATTATAAAAAATATGACGAATAAAATGGTTATCCAGCTATTTTCCCAAAAGTAGTAAATGCCCAGAGTTGAAATAATAAATACTATCAATCTGAGTGTACCATTCATGTATATTTTTTTGCTGAGTTTATTGATTTCAGATATATTTTCTTCTTTCAGCTTTTTATAAAATTGTATTCTATCCTGCATTTATATTCAATTTATTGGATTTGGCAAAGTTATATTAATATATAAGTCTAAAATCTAAATTCGTAAATTAATTCCTATTTTTGTAATTGTAAAAAATGAACATACTCAATACCGACATAAAGTTTGTAGCGGGCGTTGGACCACAACGAGCTGAAATTCTTCGAAAGGAGATTGATGTTTTTACAGTGGGCGATTTGCTGCGATGGTATCCGTATCGATATATTGACCGAAGCCGTCTGTATTATGTGCGTGAACTTGAGGGAAGTATGCCATATGTTCAGATAAAAGGTACGATTCGCGGCATCGAGATGATGGGTGAGGGAAGAGCGCAGCGGCTTGTAGCACACTTTTCGGATGATACCGGATTTGTGGATTTGGTGTGGTTTCAGGGGGCGAAGTATATGCGGGATAAGCTCAAAATGAACCAAACGTACATCGTTTTTGGAAAGCCTACCATGTTCAATAACCGATGGAATATTGCGCATCCCGAGATGGACGCGTATCTGTCGTCTGCCGACCGTCCTGAAGGATTAATGCCGCTTTACAACACTACAGAGAAGATGAAAAAGCATGGGCTCAACTCCAAAGCCATGCAGAAAATCATTGGGAATGCTTATGAAATGATTAAGGAGCCGCTCGCCGAAACTCTTTCGGATGACGTTGTAAAAGAAGCTGGTTTGATATCGTTTCATGATGCTGTCACTTATATTCATTTTCCAAAAAATCCCATTCATTTGCACGATGCAGAATTTCGTCTGAAATTTGAAGAACTATTTTATATACAATTGAATATCGTCCGCTATTCTTCGGAAGTAAAATCGCGGCTGAACGGATTGATGTTTTCAAAGGTTGGTTATTATCTGAATACCTTCTACGAAAAATGTCTGCCGTTTGAATTGACGAATGCCCAGAAAAAAGTCATCAGAGAAATTCGCAAGGATACAGCTTCAGGCAAACAAATGAACCGTCTGCTGCAAGGCGATGTGGGTAGTGGAAAAACGCTTGTGGCGTTGATGTGTATGCTTATTGCAATGGACAATGGTTTTCAGACGTGTCTAATGGCACCAACAGAAATTCTCGCAACGCAACACGCTCAGACTTTCAAGGAAATGTTGGAAGATATGGATGTGAAAGTGGCACTTCTTACAGGTTCTACCAAAAAGAAAGACCGAGAAATTATTCACGAAGAACTTCAAAATGGCAAAATTAATATCTTGATTGGTACGCACGCGCTTATTGAAGATAATGTGCAGTGGAAGAATCTAGGTTTTGTAGTAATCGATGAGCAGCACCGGTTTGGTGTAGCGCAACGCGCTAAATTGTGGAACAAAAACGATCATCCGCCACACGTTTTGGTAATGACTGCTACTCCAATTCCTCGAACACTTGCAATGACGGTTTACGGAGATTTGGATGTATCCGTGATCGATGAACTTCCGCCCGGCAGAAAGCCTATTCAAACGCTTCATCGTTTTGAGAAAAAACGTGGTGCATTATATGATTTTCTTCGTAAAGAAATCAATGCCGGTCGTCAGGTTTACATTGTGTATCCGCTGATTGAGGAGAACGAAAAGATGGATTTGAAAAGTCTGGAAGAAGGTTTTATGCACATTAAAGAAGTGTTTAAGGAGTTTAACGTAGTGAAAATGCATGGCCGGATGAAACCTGCTGAAAAGGAAGAGGCAATGCGGCAATTTGCGACGAATGAAGCACAAATAATGGTTTCGACAACGGTGATTGAAGTAGGAGTAAATGTTCCAAATGCGTCTGTGATGATTATTGAGAGTGCGCAACGATTTGGTTTGTCTCAATTGCATCAGTTGCGAGGTAGGGTAGGTCGCGGTGCTGAACAATCTTATTGCGTGTTGGTTACGCCTTACGAATTGTCATCCGACACGCGCAAGCGTATGGAAATTATGACGGAAAGCAACGATGGTTTTGTGATTGCGGAAGCAGATTTGAAACTGCGCGGACCGGGCGATTTGCAGGGAACGCAGCAGAGCGGCATCCCTTTCAATCTGAAAATTGCCGATTTGGTGAAAGATAATTCGATATTATTTCGCGCACGCGAAGTGGCGGAAAAAATAATTGAGCAAGACCCGTCTCTTGCCAATCATATTGTGTTGAAACAACAGCTTTCGCGATTGAGCGGCAACCGTTATGAGTGGGGAAGGATTGGGTAATGAAAATTAAGAATTAAAAATTAAGAATTAAAAATTAGGTTGTTGGGTTGCCGTTTGTAGAGGCTCTATGCTTCGCGACTCAAAGACAGAAAGAATTTATTGCAGTTTCAGTAACACCGGCAGGTGATTCCATTTCTGCGCTTTCTTCAATATATTATTCAACTCTTTTTCGTTGTTGTCTTTATCTTCGAGATTTGTAGTCAAAAGCATTGCTGAGATATTTTCATCGTCTGCTTTTTCAATATAGAAAACCACATTTTTTCCTTCCACAACATCATCTTTACTCAACGTAACAATGTAGTCTTTCAGAGGATTATAATTGAAAATATAGTTGTCGTATCCTGTGTTATATACCCTTATTTTTGCAATTTTCGGGTCTTTTTTGAAAGCAATTCTTCCATCCATATCTGTAGATGCTCCGATAGTAACGGGTTTTCCATTGCCTTGTTGCAGTTCCACGTAAGCACCGCTCATAGTAAACCCTTCGCTGTCTGCCACTTTCAATATCACACTGTCTTTTCGTGAAGAATTAACCTCTTTCATACTGGTTTTTGCACCACTGTAGTTCTCTGTTTTTACAATGTAGAAATTACCAATCCTTGTAAACTTGCCTTCACCTTTCTTTTGAGTAAGGAAGTTCCCATTTTCGTAAAATGCAAACTTTACTGTTGACAGAGAAGAAAAATTGAGATAATTATTTTGTGATTTGTAATTTCCTTGTAAATCCTGAGCGAAAGATGCCAAGGTAATGCAAAATGACAATATAATGAGAAAAACTTTATTCATTGAAACGCGTATTCTATTATGGATTTTATTTTGCAAAAATAGTGGAAATAATTGGGGTATTGTGTTAATTGAAATTAGTTTTTGATTCTTGTCTTTAGAAACCCGATAATATTTTTTTCGACTAAAATATAAAAAATGACGCCGCTAGCGGTCGCTAGAATAATTGATAAAATTCCAATGGAGTTTATCATAACGTTTCTATCTAATTGAAGCGGTGCAGCCATATTGTAGAAGTTTTGTTTGAAATACTGAAAATAAAAATGGGTCAAATATATGCTGTAAGAAGCATCACCTAAGAATACCGCACTTTTCAAAAGCTTATTATCTTCCAAATTGAAATTATGAGTAAATATAAAGACAAAAACTATAAATAAAGAGATAACGCCATTTGATAGTAGTCTAGGCATTTTCAGATAAATAAGACAAGTTCCAAAGAAAGTAAGCAGAAGAAGTAAACCCAAACTTTGCCAAATATTGAAGAATGTTTTTTCCTTAAATTTTTCATAAATGACATATAATATCATTCCAAAAGCAAAATTCAACATTATGGTATCGCCAATCATGTACGAAAAATTTACCAATGCTAATTGTGGGCCCTGCAACCCTGTAATCCTTATCATCATAACTATACCGAAGAGAACAAAAATAAGCGCGTTGATTAATTTATATTTATCACGTGTGAAGAGCATGATGATGGCAAATATGTAATAGAAAAGCATTTCATATACCAACGACCACCCCGGTCCCAGCACCAGTGCATAGTGAGGATTGTTTGTGAAAGTGGGAAGTAGCAATATATTTCCTATTTAGAAATAGGCGTCTTTTATACCATCCGTTCGTATATTAAGCAGCAAAAGCGGTATCGTGCATATAATGTAGATGGGAAAAATCCTTATAATTCTTCTAACAATAAAGTTTTTAGCATTTTCATGTTTAGTATTTTTCAAAGAAACAGTTAGACACATAATAAATCCACTTATCACAAAAAATATATCTACGCCGAATCCTCCTAACTCATTGAATGTGCCGGGAAGTATACCATTGTTCCAAACGTGGCTGATAACGACTAAAATAGCCGCGTATGCACGCAGAATTTGGATGGAGTAGAGTTTTTCTTTTGAATTACTCATATAGATAATTATCTTTGCTTCCTCAATATTCTTTCGCGATAGAACGCTAATGTCGAAAAATACGTTTCGTTTAAGGATTGTATAATTACATTATTGTGTTTTATGATAGGATGCGTAGCTTTTCTATAGTCAGTTTTCAGCACTTTTTTTATCTTGTCGACAGCATATTGAAAGCCCAAATCTTTCTTTATTTCAGCAAATCTATACTGAGCACCTTCGAGGAGTGATGGGTCGTTTATCATTCTGTATATTGTAGTGGTGTACATTACCGGACCTGTAGTATTCATTGTTCCCCACCAAGCTATATTGTGTATATGTGGATTGTATGCATCTATTTTCCTCAATACTTCTATTATTATGTTTTTGAGAAAAGGATGCCCAGGTTTACTCATTAAAAATCCCATTAATAATTCTCCTCGAGGGATATTTTTAAATTTATCAGTAAATAATCCCCAGCCTTCGTGTTCATCTCCAGGCAAATTGTCCCAATGGGACAAGATATATTCATCATCATTTCTGAGAGATTGGTCGAATGGGATGGAGAAGTCGATTTTTAAATCGTGATACACTCCGCCCTTTTTGTATAATAAAAGATATCTGAACAGGTCGGCCTTCACTGCTAAATATTGAGGGTCAATCCGGTGGTAGTATGACAAAACAGCATCCCCGTAATTTTCTTTTATAAAAGATTCTATATCATTATTTGTATAGAGTTTGTATGTCCATCCCGGATTGTTGAATAATATTTTATCTTTTTTTTGTTTGATAATATCCGGAATTTCCACATTGTGTTTTTCCGGTGTTATATATATCTGAAATATTTGATGGGGAATACCTTGTTCGCTATTTACTACTTTGGGTAATAATTTTTCATAATCCATCTCTTTGATAACGGGATTGGATATGCGGGATAGATATTTTTGTATATGGTTCATACATTATTGATTATAATTATCCAATATACGTTTCAAAAAATATTTAATCTTTAATTTGGTGGTTATATCTTTAATATTAGAATTTAATATATAGGAGAGAGGCATTTTGCGAATGATTTGATTGTAGTAGTCAAAATTCCTCTTTTCTATCCAATCGCTTTCTGTCAGATGTTGCAGATATAATTTTTCAATCTCACTGGTTGGTGCAAGATAATTGTAGTGGATTAGCCAATCAAAAAGTTTTGTGATTGCTTCAGTTCTTTTATGAGGATCATTCATCGAGCCTGAGATATGGATGTCCGATTGTCGGAAATAGAATAATATATCTGTAGTGCACGCCATTCCGTTGCGAGCCATTTCTATGGATGTGGTAACATCAGAGCCCAGTGCTTTGGGAAAATCGATAAATCCATTCTTTTTGAGGGTTTGGGTTTTGAACAAAAAATTTCCCATACAGATAAATGGCTGTCCCATACGGTAGTTATATGTATATTCTATTTGCGACATATACTCGGGGAAGTAATTGTCTATCCCTCTCAGTGTGCCGTTTTCGTCTATTATTCCACATCGGGCTCTGATGATGTCTGATTGTGGATATTTGTGAGCCAAAGTCAGGCATTCTTCAGCAAAATTTGCCGCGTAAATATCGTCATCGGCAGCTATCACAACGTAATCTCCTTGAGCAAAAGGGAGGCAGTGTGTCCATTGTTTTACTAAGCTTTCGCCTCCGATATTTTTTTCATTCTTGTAATATATTATCCTCTCGTCATCATAAGTTTCAACAATAGATTCGATGCCTTCGGGCGACTGGTCATTCACTATCACCAACTCTATATTTGTGTAAGTTTGGGATAATATGCTTTGAATGGCTTTGTCAATCCACTTGGCTTTGTATGCCGGCATGATGAACGATATTTTATATGGGTGAGGCGTTTGGTTTAAATCCATTGTGAGTGATAAATAACAAAAATTACCGCACATCTATAATTAGAAAATTGCGGTAATTTTGTTCAGTTCAGCATATATTATTTAGTAGCAACATTTGTTGCATCAGATGTTGTTTCTCCCTTATCCGATTTAGCATTTTGTGCACGGCGAACGTTCGATTTGTGATGCTCTATAGTAGCATTCAGGCTGTCAAGGAGCGAAGCGGTGGCGGGATCGTCACCTTTCACGGCGGCATATCCGTTGATGGCGGCGCGAAGGGTATCCCATGCTTTTTCTATTTCCACACGTGCATTTTTTACCTGTCCGGCAAGCTGCATATTTTCTTCGGTTACGGCACGGCGTGCGTCGATAAAAGCGGTGTTGTTTTCGGTAATATACGCGAGGAGTTTTTCCACATCGAGCGCGGCAGCGTATGTTTTGGCACGCTCTTCGTTCATTTCTTGCAAAATATTAGTGAGCGATGCGCTTTCTTCGTCTTGAGCCAACAGAGACAATTGGCTGCCGGTGCCGTATCGCTTAAATATGGATAGGAAAAACTGTGCAGCCGCTTGCTTGGATTCATCCAAAAAGTGGTCTTCATACACCGATGCGATAGCGTATAGCTCGCGGATACCCCAATCGCGCTTTTCGTCAAAAGCCAGAGGAGCTTCTGCCGTTTTGGAGGCGATAAGTGTTTGGTCGTATTTGTTGAAAGCAGTTTCAAAATTTTTGAGTACACTTTCTATAAAAGCTTTGAGCGCTTCGTCTGTAGAAGCTTTGAGGGCGTGGAGCAAATCCGCGAAAAGTTGGAATACTAATAAATTGGTAAAATAACTCTTGGAGAATGATTGTAACTTTTTCATTTTTAATATTTATTTAAGTGATTAGAATATTGCAAATATAATACATATTTAGTGAAATGGTATGAATGATGTATAATTTATAAGTCGGATAATGTTTACCAGCGAGAATAAACAGAATTTGTCTGTTCGGACGGGACATAATGCTGTTGAAAATTGAAATCCGAGCAGTCGGACGGGACAAAATGTCGTTGAAAATTGAAATCCGAGCAGTCGGATGTGTGTTTTTAGTGAAAAGTGAGGCATCCGAGCAGTCGGATGTAGCAAAATATCGTTGGGAAATGAAATCCGAGCACTCGGATATGGGTTTTAATCGAAAAGTGGCAAATCCGAGCAGTCGGATGGGGGGCTTTAATCGAAAAGTGACAAATCCGAGCAGTCGTAGTCTCTGACTTGTGCCGGCAGGGAGTATACTTGTTCATTTTTTCTTTATCCTATACCGATTTTTTTATGACGACAGCAGGACAGCCGCCTACTATGCAGTATGGCTCCACATTCTTGGTTACAACACTATTGGCAGCTATTACGGCTCCCCTCCCGATAGTTACTCCGGGCATAATGGATGCTTTTTCTCCAATCCATACATCGTCTTCGATGATGACAGGACCTTTTGAATATAAATTTGTCCGTTTCCAAACCAATAATGCCAGTAGCAAAAGCCATCAATACCGGCTTCGCGCGCCATTTCGGCTTGAGCTATTCTTGTCTCAGGTACTCGCAAATCGTAATATCCTAAATCTCTTGGTATTTTTGGTTGATTGTGATTTCTATATAACGGTTTAGCTTTTCCCACGTTAGTCCATTCTGTAAAACCTTTTCCCCACCATTCATCGTTTTCGGGGATAGGATGATATTGAGGTAAATAAAATGCTATTATTTTTTTATTCATCACAGCTGAAAATTTGTTTTATCGAGTTAGAATTAAAATAATTTATTAACGATGTTATTAAGTCTACATTTTATAAATAACAATGGATAAGTGTGTGAAATATTTTTAATGAAATCCTCATATTTTATTAGATCTTTATTTGAATCATTATTTTCGTTATTATTGTTTAATCCAACCTGCTGATTCTCGTGAATTCTATAGCTTGTTAAATTATCATTCATGAAGAAAAGTTTGTTATGAGCTGCTGCATGTAATGCAAACCACGCATCGTGATAAAAGTTTTTAGGAGTTACAATTGGCAATGCATAATTTCTTAATTCACTTTTTAAAAGCATTGTCGCACCTGTACAAAAATTGGTATAATGCAAAAGATCCCAAAACGCAGTATTGTTATTTTCCCATCTTTTCCGGGCTTTTACATCAAATTTGAAATGATCCCACAATTTAATTCCTAGATTTTTATTCCTTTCATTAATAAGGTTTCCATTTGTGAAAACACACAATGCATCATTCTTTGTTGCAAAGTCAATCATGCTTTTGATTTTATCTTTAATCCATATATCATCTTGGTCACAAAGAAAAATCCAGTTACCTGAGCATAGTGAAATTGCTTTTTCGAAATTCTTCACAGTTTTAAGTGAAGGTTTATTAATGTGTAATTTTATATTACCAATTTCTTTTTGAAATGATTTTATTATTTCAACAGTGCTATCTTGTGAGTTATCATCACAAATAATTATTTCATCAGGGAAAATACTTTGAGAAAGAATACTGATAATTTGTTCTTTCAAGAATCTTTCTCCATTATATGTGCACATTGCAACTGATATTTTCATAATAATATTCTTTAATACAACCCTTTATAAAAAAAATATTTATGTTCAAAATCGTCCTCTTTCATGAAATTTACAGCATATGTCCCTCCACACAAAACACCAATAAAAGAATTACATCTTGATAAAAGATAGATGGATGATAAATATTCTAATCCTTTCCAATATTTATCTTTGTCTCTGTTAAAATGAGCATTAGCTAAATAATCGTTTTCAAAATCATCATAATACACTCTTTTATTCTCAATAATCTTCCCCGGAAAAGCTATTTTAATTTTTTCCATTGAGCTTTTTTCTTCAGTCGCTACGTATATGTAATCAAAATCGCCCCATTCATTGATTAGTACCTTTATTTTATTAATAAAATCTGTAATATCAGGAGTAATAGGATGATTTTTAGGTATTAATTTTTTGTAGTCTGTGCCTCTATATAAAACGCCTAAAACTTTTTTCCCTTTTATAAGATTTGAATATTCTTGTTGTATGTAAGTGTTTGTTTGATTATTAAAACGAATAAAATTTTTATATAGTATTTTCCACTTTAAACTTTCATCTTCATTTAATACTGATTGCATATCAGGAGATAATGGTGCAATCCTAGGCGAACTGTATATAATATTATTTTTTATTTCATCTAGTCTAAAAAAAGGCTGATTGAAATAAAATTCCCACGAATTTATTTTCCCAACTTCATCTTTTTCAAGAAACATATTTTCGAAACTTTGCATATCAATCACAGGTATATAACCTCTCGCTACAGCATATTCAATATGAGCTAAATAAAGACATATGTGAGTCATAAGACCTATCGTTTTATTGTCTCTTCTAATTACATAACAAGTTGGATTATTATCTTTAGCTTTTTGATTTAATTGTTTTATTTTGATTTGCAGATTTGTATTGTTTATTCTTTTTGTATATAAATTATACTTGATATTTCCTATTTTATCTTTAAATCTCAATAATTGTCTGTAAAATGAAATTAAATATGTGCTGTATTTACTCTCTTTAATATTATTTTTTAAAACTATGAAATTCATTTTTTTCTTAGATATTTGTTAGAAAATTTAATGACTATATTCATTTCTTCGAATTTCAAGAAATATGCAATACTTAAATAAAAGGCTATACCGATTAGACTAATTACGATAAGGACAATAATGTCAGACAACTTATTTAAAAGAAAATGATTGATTAAGTAAATACTAAATCCCATTATAACTGTTGTTAATATGCTTTTGGATATTGCTGAAAATTGCTTAGCAATACCAAATTTTATGTACTTACCGCTGTAATAAGTATTGATAAACAATACAATGAAATTAAATATTACTTGTCCCCAAATCATAACAATAATTCCTAATGGTAGTGTTGCAACAAGAATAACAACCATTAGTATTTTTTTTACTACTTCCAATTTAAAATATTTATTACTATAACCCATCGCCAATAAAATGTTAAGATTAAATGAATTTATTGGGTATATGACAGCTGCAACACACATAATCTGAAAATATTGTGAAGCAAGCAACCACTTTGCAGTAAATAAGAATCTAAATAGTGGCTCTGCCACAACAATCATTATCATTAATAAAGGTGCTATGACAAAGATTACCCCACGCAATATTTTCTCGTAAGCGTCTTTCAATCGTAATGGTTCTTCTTTAAGTTCTGAAAAAAGAGGATATGTAATTTTGTGTAATGGATTTGCAATACTACTTACAGGTAAAGAACTCATTTGACCTGCCTTACTATATTGTCCTAATTGTGCTGTATTGTAAAACTTACCTATTAAAACCGTATATAAATTACTTACAACTATATCCAAAAGTCCTGCAAATGTTAGATTAATACCAAAATTAAAGTGATATTTGAAGGCTTGCATGTCGAATATAAATTTTGGTTTCCATTCAGAATAAAACCAAAATTGAATAGTTGATATTATTGAGTTTACTATATACATATATACTAATGACCAAACACCAAACCCTTGATATGCCAAAATTAGTCCAACAACGCCTGAAATGATTAGAGAGGGTACTTGAATTTTCAAAGGAGTTTTATAATCAAATTTTTTAGCAAAAATAGTCCCCTGAACTCCAGCAAATGAGTTTATAATTAAAGTGATACAGTAAACTCTTATTATAGGTGCTAATTCTGAAATTTTAAAGAATTGACTTATTAATGGGGCTGTAAAAAATAAGATTGCATATATTATTGTACTAACGATTATATTGAAGTAAAAAACAGTTGAATAATCTTTTTGACTAATATCTTTATTTCTTAATAATGAACTGGTTAACCCGCTGTCAATTAGCATGGAACTAACAGCCATAAAAACTCCAAAAACGGCAATAGTTCCGAAATCAGCAGGATCTAATATTCGTGAAAGAAGCGTGGTAACAATAAAATTAATTATCTGGGCACTTAATTGATGAGAAAATGCCCAAAACGTACCTACTATTGTTTTTTTTTGTAAAGACATTTAGTTTTCAGAGATGCTTTTATATAGTTCCTGCAGGTATGCTTTCCCGAATTTTAAATCCGGCTCTAAATAGTTTCCCTCTCCCCATTCATTCCAAGCTTTTATGAATATTAGGTTACTTTCTTTATTCCTTTTATTGAAAAGCTTGAAAACTTGATTACAAAGTTTTCCCCATTTCTCAGGAGTACTATTTTTCAAAATACGTCCCCAATATCCACTTCGAGGCGAATGATCAAAATTTGGCAATATTGCAGGATATATATTTTCTGTATTACTGTATTTTTTTATAATCCTTAAAAAATCTCGAGAGTAGAAATCATAAGAAATTGGCTCAGGCTTTTTAAATACAATGCCTTTAATTTTAGCTTTAATTCGCCTTAGTTTTGAAAATGCGTTTTTATAAGTTTCGTATAGACTGTCATATATAATAGCATCATAACCTTTTTCTGTAGTGGTCTTAATGTCCTTCTGGAAATTAGTCATGCCTATAAAATAAAAACCATCAAGATCGTTTTTAATAGCCAGTTCATTCCACGTCTTCATGAAGAGTTTTGCATCCGGTAAATCCAAAGGTTTAAACAAAACGAAAATTAATTTTCCATTTATCTTCATATATCTTTTATCACTAAATGCTGGTAAAAGAGCATTGAAATGAGCAATATAATCATCAACACCAGGATAAGTTTGCTCTATCAATAGTTTGTCAGGAATATTATCTATCCATGTTTTTGCATACCAAGAATGGTTTGCCCAGCATAAACAAAAAGGAAAATCGGGACTTTTATTTTCAAGTACTTCCGTGAAAACCCGATCCAATAATCTTCTTCCGTCGAACCAATAATGCCAATAACAAAATCCTTCAATACCGGCTTCTTTAGCTAAGTCAGATTGTTGTTGTCTTACTTCTGGTACTCTTAAATCATAATATCCCAAGTCTTTAGGAACTTTTGGTTGGTCATGTCCTTTAAAAAGTGGTTTTGCTTTACCAACGTTTGTCCATTCTGTAAATCCTGGTTGCCACCATTCGTTATTTTCAGAAGTAGGGTAGTATTGTGGTAAATAAAAAGCAATTAATCTAGGAGATGACATATATTATTAAATTTTTCTGAGATTTTAAAAATAATTTCTTTATCTATTTTATTACTGAATTTTCTAGCGAATAATTTATTTGACTTTATTAGATGTTGGAAATCACTTACCCTCCATACATAAGGAGAAGTATTAGAACCTCTTTCCCAATCAATTTCACGCATACATCCATCATCAACGTCTTTTATATTATAAACTCTTTCTTTAAACGGTGAATTCCAAATGAGAGATTGTATAAATACCTCATCTGCATTTTGTGTGTATTTGAATCTCTCCTTAATCCATTCTTTCTTTGAAAGCAAATAGCCGCAAAATTCATTTGTTACGCTTACCCAATTTGGACCTTTTTTCCAGTAAATATCTTTATTTTTTCTTTGCAGATTAAGTTTGTACTGAAATTGAATTCCTAATTTTCGAATTTTTGAAAGTATAATTTGAATATAGTCATTATGATTTCTCTCATATTCCATGAATGGATGATAATATGAAACCCTATAATTTGCCTCCGAATCACAATTATTCCAAAAGCCTACGAACTCTTTCCCTATATTTTGATTGAAAAAATTATGTATATGTTGTTGTGTTTTTATCGGAAGATCAGCACCTGATAATAAGTGATAATAGTAATAAATTTGTTTATTGTACGCAGTTTCAAACAATAACATTTCTGCAGCAATTTGACTATAATGTCCCCAATATACCGGTATTCTATTTTTAAGGATATTAATATTTGAATACTTGGTAGAAAAGCTTAAATTATTAATTGAAACTTTCTTATCAATGTGAATAAAAATATCGTTTCTTGGGTCATCCAACATGCTTATAAGAGTTTCAAGTAAATTGAAATCTGTATGCGCCATGATTAAATAAGCATGTTTCATCCAGAATCTATATTTTTACAAAAATGCGTTTCTTATTTTTTTTATTTGAGTTCCCATATCCGTAACCGTAACCGTACCCGTACCCGTACCCGTAGCCATATCCGTATCCATAACCATATTTTCTGCGCTGCATTTCCGTAGCGTTTAGTACCAAAGCTAAATTATTGAGCTTATTTTCCTGATATACTTCCTCGATAATTGGTAGTTGTCTCTTATCTAATTTTTCAGCTCTTACCACCATTATTGTTAGGTCTGCAATTCTATTTGTGATAGCTGCATCGGCAACGCTACTATATGGAATATTGTCAACAATTATATAATCAAATTCTTTCTTTAATTCAATAATAAGTTCTTCTAGTCTATTGCGTAAAAGTAGTTCTGTAGGGTTAGGAGCTCTGTGACCCGCCGAAATAAAATAAAAATTATCATCAATTTGACTATTACCTTGTTGAAGTATATCTTTGGCAGTGAGAGTATCATCGGAAAGATAGTTAGTTAAGCCTAATTTTATCAAACCAAGGTGTTTAGATAAAGTTGCCTTTCTCAAATCCATGTCAATGAAAACAACTTTTTTGTTGGTATATACAAGACTTTTAGCAAGATTTATAGATATGAATGATTTTCCGGAATTTTCAAATAACGAAGTAAAAAATATAACTTGACTTTGTTCTTTGTTATTTAACATGAAATTCATGTTAGTTCGCAAAATTCTAAACGCTTCAGACATCATGTCTTCACCATTTTCTGAAATACCTTGATAACTAGGATTCTTTATATTTGACTTCGGAATATCTCCTAAGTAAGGAACCGTTACTAATCCTTCAAGATCTTTTCTTGAATGAACTTTATTATCTATAAATATTCTCAAAATCAAAATAATTGTTGGAATTAAAATGCCTATAAGAATGCCGATTAAAATAGCTCTTTTCCTATTAGGACTGACCGGCCAATATATAATATTCTGGTCAATTATTCTTGCACTATTTACCTCCAACGCTCTTTTAAGGTTGCTCTCTTCCCTTCTATTTAGAAGATAAACATACAAATCTTCTTTAATTTTTTGTTCTCTTTCAATACTTACAATTTTTTTATCAACTTCTGAAACAGGATAAACAATTTTTGAGTCAGCACTTCTTTTCCTGCGTTGAGCTTCACCTCGTTTCAATGAAAGATTTTTAATAAATTGATTTAGTCCAGTAAGAATATTTTGTTGGAGCGAACTAAGAGTTTTATCGTATTCTTTTATTATTGGATTTTGTGTTCCACTATCTTCAAGCAATTTATCTCTTCTAAGTTTTATTGTATTGTATTGATTTATTTGAGTATCAACTGAGCTGTTTCCTACAGTAGTATTTATTGGAATAAATTTATCTGAGGTCAATGCATTCTCTACAGCTGATTTTAAACTTTGAGTAATTCTTATCTGCGTTTCTAGCTCCATAGACTCTGTCGCAGATTTTTGAGAATCACTAATATATATATCAGATGCTGATGCTTTTATTTCTTTGATTTTATTATCTTGTTGAGCTCCTTGCAACTGATCTTCAACATTTCCTAATTCTTTCCCCAATATTTCAATTCTTTCATTGATAAAGTCTGTTGTATTTTGAGTTATGATGTCCCTTTGTTTTATTGCCTCATCATTATACGCATCAACTAACGCATTAATCATAACATTAGCACGTTCTGC
This sequence comes from Dysgonamonadaceae bacterium, assembly GCA_032068765.1. Lineage (GTDB taxonomy): Bacteria > Bacteroidota > Bacteroidia > Bacteroidales > Dysgonomonadaceae > DAMBHY01. The sequence continues at coordinate 31,864 of DAMBHY010000003.1, forward strand.
TGTAAAATCTTTAACTGTAAATTCAACAATTGATGTTTTACTCTGAGGTTCGGTAATAATATTACCTTGATAAAATCCTACTAGTTGTTCGATAGGCATTCTCTGTACTATAATAGTTTTTCCAACCCAGTCCTTAGAAAAATTATTAGTTTTACTAACATAAATTTTACCAAATTTTGTGCTACAAATTTCATCAAATCTTACGGGATCTTTTTTAGTCTCTAATGAATTAACTGATGATATTCCAATATTAGTATCACTGATTATATGGATTTCGAATGCTGCAGAAAATGAATCATCAATATCTGGAAATGTCACAGTAATAGGAGAATTTCGATATAATTCCAAATGTCTGATATTATGCTTTACTTTGTAAAAAACATCTAAATCAGTTTTCTTTATAGCTTGTCTGATTACATTTTTTGTTTTAAACTGAAATAACTCAGCCGTAACATTAAAATTATTAAGATAATAAGGGAGGGTTCTAGATAAATCAACAGTATTGTTTTTACCAGGATCATTTATTAATACTGAAGCATTACTTTGAAAAATTAATGGTTGTTTTGCACTTCTTTGCCAGAAAAATATTACACAGATCGTAATTGTGAGAACATACCAAAACCAATTCCTTAGAAAGTATTGTACAAGTTCTATGAGATTAATATTGTTATTCTTATTATTTAAATCCGGCATGTTAATGACTAATTAAATTAATTAAACCCTTTCTGAGACAAAACATAGATGGCTACGCCAGCTGAGATTGTAGAGATAATAACTGAAAAATACTTATAAAAGTTGTCGAAATTTTGTTCGGCTTTTTTATTTCGACCTTCTACATAAATAATATCATTTTGCTGAATATAAAAACAAGGCGATGCAAAAATATCTTTAGACCTTAAATCATGTACGAATTTCTGATTTATTTCACCATTTCTTCGTATTACGACAACTCTATCGGCTCTGCTGTTATCAGTTAAATCCCCTGCTTGTGCAATTGCTTCAAGTAGTGTAACTCTGTTACCTTTTAACTCATGTTCTCCTACTTGTGTGACTTCTCCAAGTACATAAAATTTTAAGTTCGCAAAATCTACAAGTACAGTCGGTTCTTTCAGATAATTACCACTAATTATTTTATTCTTGATTAAATCCTTAACCTGATCAAGATTCAAACCTTCTACTCTAATTTTACCAAGAATTGGAAAATCTATGTTTCCGTTTGAATCTACTAAATATCCTGATTTATTTTGGGGTGTTACACTAGTGTTTTTAGTATTCATAGGTGAATCGTTTTTGTCAATATCAATAGTACTTATCCCGGTATTGAGATTAAAAGGGAGTGCCAACTCTGGATTTTTGCTGGCAATATAAATATTTAGCCTATCATCGATTCTGATAGTGGTTTTATTGTTAAAAATAGACTGATATTCAATACCTTTCTCCATATTTTCCAAATAAACATATCTTTTTGTACTTTTACAAGATGATACTAAAAGTGGAATAATAAGTATTAATGCGAATTTATACCTTAAAAATAGTTTCATATTGTTTTATTAAATGTTAGCAAAAATATATAATTAAACAATATTGATTATAGCTTTTTACCAGAAATTATTGATATTATAGTTACAAATATAATCTTTAAATCGTAAAAAAATGAGGAATTTTCGATATATTCTAAATCCATTTCTAATCTAGTTATCATTTTTTCTATAGTATCCGTGTATCCATTATAAAGTGTTGCGTAAGAAAAAACTCCGGGTCGCATTTTAAATAGCAATGGATACCTATTATCTTTTTCCATTATTTTATCTATGAAAAACTGCCTTTCTGGTCTGTAACCAACCCAGGACATGTCTCCTTTTAATACGTTCCATATCTGTGGAATTTCATCTAAATGTGTTTTTCTGAGAAACCTCCCAATCTTAGTCACTCTTTGGTCGCAACTAGTCCATAGTTGCGGATCTCCGCCACATTCTGCATTTAGACACATCGTTCTGAATTTATAAATCATAAAAGGTTTGCCTTTATATCCAATTCTCTCTTGTCTAAAAATGGGGGGACAACTTTCTCTTAACCAAATGTATAGATATATTATTAAAAAAATAGGTATTGCTGCTATAAGTGCAATTAATGACAAAAGAAAATCAAAGATTCTTTTAAAGTACTTGATCCACAATGATGTTTGATATCGATTCTTCATTACTTAAATGGAGGGTTTCATTATATATTGAAATGCATTTATTGATCATTTCTTTTTTTGTAAATAAATATTTAAATCTGGATTTTGCGTTTAAGGAATAGTTTTTGTAAATTTCTTTATCTTTTAAAATTTCTTTAATTGCCAGAGATAACTCAATGGAATTTTTAACTGTCACATTAATACCAGATACTTCATGGAAATTTACCCAATGTACTCCTGAGCCATCAATTTTTGTAGTTACAATAGGCTTACCAATTGACATGGCTTCAATTTGAACGATTCCAAAAGCTTCAGCTTTATGAATTGAAGGTAAACAAAATATATCACATGCTCCAAACAAATTTTCTTTTTCTTTTTCAGAAATATATCCCAATAGTTTTACTCTATCAGCGAGTTTAAATGTATTTATCTGCTCTTCATATTCTTTTCTGTTTGGTCCGTCACCTGCTATTAATACTATAAAGTCGTCGTTCAGATATCTTGCGGCATCGATCAAATACTTAAAACCTTTGTAATCAACCAATCTTCCAAGAGAGAAAATAATTTTTTTGTTTTTAAACTGTTTTCTTAGTACTTGTACTTCTTCTTCATTTGGTTTTAATTTATCTACACCTATCGGCAGATAAATAGATTTATGCTGGAACTCTTTTAGAAAAGGAGAGCTTTTAATATAAAAAGGAGTGGTTCCTATTATGAGCGAAGCTCTATTCAATAACCATGTTTGGAATGGTTTATATAACCTCATCAATCTTTTTTGTTTAACAATATCTGCATGCCAATGAACTATAATTTTTCCTTTAAATCCAGATAAATATAGCGCTAAACAAGCCATAGGATCAGGGTGATGTATATGTATCAAATCATATGAATTACATATTCTTCGTAGTTTATATATTAAGTGCAATGAAAATGTTGTAGCTGCAAATTTTAAAAAGTAAGGGCAACAAATAATTTTGCCGTAGTCATTAAGCTTGATTTCTTGATATTTTTTTTCAATAGTACAAAGCATATCACATTCAATCTTTTTATTTGAAAGACCGAGTGTAAGGTCATACATTACTTTTTCTATTCCTCCTTTAATTGGATAAAATTTTCCTAATTGTAGAATTCTCATTTTATTCTGAAAATATCTTTAAAGACAATAGTTAAAATTAAGTTTATACGCTTCTTTATTGAGAAAAACAATTTAGAGAAATATTTCTACGTAAACCATAATTTATAGAATTTAAGCATAAATTAACTGAATAGGAGCTGTAAATATACAATTTTATTTTTCATAAATCTCATCAGAATAAAAATTTTACTATAAAGTATTAAATTTGTGATTCATTTAAAGTTAAAATAGTAAGCAGTGGTTTATCCCGAAAATATAGAAAGTAAATTAGAATTCAATAAAGTACGTCAATTAGTTGATGGTTACTGTAAAAGTAATTTAGGAAAAGAGCGTTTAGAACAAATGCACTTCTCTTCAGATCTCAATGAAATTAAGATTCAGTTAGGTAGGAATGAGGATTTTAGAAAGATATTGGAAAGTGAAGATATATTTCCTGCTGATTATTTTTATGACGTGCGTCCTGTCCTAAAGCGCATCAGACTTGAAGGTTCATGGATAGATCAACAAACAATTTTGGAATTGTATCGCTCGCTTCAAACAATTCACTCTGTTGTACATTTTTTACAAAAAGATATTGAAGAACAACCTAAATATCCATATTTGTACGATATGACTACTTCAGTGGTTATATATCCCGAAATTGTTAAAAGAATCGAAATGATACTTGATTCGTTTGGACAGATTCGTGATAATGCCTCTCACTTACTTGCGGATATTCGTCGTCAGATGACGAGTGTGTTAAATAGTATTTCTAAAAACTTGAATGCGATTCTTAGACAGGCACAATCTGAAGGTTTTGTGGAAAAAGATGTTTCGCCAAGTATACGTGATGGACGTCTTGTAATTCCTGTGAATCCTGCTTTTAAAAGAAAAATCAAAGGAATTGTTCACGATGAATCTGCCTCTGGTAAAACCGTTTACATTGAGCCGTCTGAGGTTGTTGAAGCCAACAACCGAATCAGAGAATTAGAAAACGAAGAAAGACGCGAAATTATCAGAATTCTGACCGAGTTTACAAATTTTCTTCGTCCGTATCTGGATGATTTGCTTCATTCTTACGAATTTTTAGCAGAAATTGATTTTGTACAGGCTAAGGCTCAGTTTGCAACTCTAATTAATGGAATTAATCCTCAAATAACTCAATATCCTGAATTGGATTGGTATCGCGCTGTACATCCACTTTTATACCTTTCTCTGAAAAAACACAAACGTGAAATAGTTCCTTTGAACATTCAATTAAATAATGAAAATCGAATTCTCATTATATCTGGACCTAATGCAGGAGGAAAATCTGTATGTCTTAAAACTGTGGGACTTATTCAATATATGATGCAATGCGGACTTCCTGTGGCGATAAATGAAAATTCTAGAATGGGAATTTTTGAAGATATTTTTTTAGATATTGGTGATGAACAATCGATCGAAAATGATTTATCGACCTACAGTTCGCATCTTACCAACATGAAATATTTTGTAAAAAATTCGTCAGATAAAACACTTCTGTTGATTGATGAATTTGGAGGAGGAACAGAACCTCAGATAGGAGCCGCAATTGCGCAATCACTTCTAGATAGATTTAATACTCAGAAAGCGTTTGGAGTTATCACAACTCACTATCAGAATTTAAAAATTTATGCAAATGAGCATGAAGGTGTAATCAATGGAGCAATGCTTTATGACCGTCACAATATGCAACCGCTCTTTCAGTTATCCATCGGTAATCCCGGAAGTTCTTTTGCGATAGAAATAGCACGGAAAATTGGCTTGCCAAATGATGTAATTGAAAAAGCTGCTGAAATTGTTGGAAGCGATTATGTTAATATGGACAGATATCTACAAGATATTACAAGAGACAGAAGATATTGGGAACGAAAACGTGATGAAATTCGTAAAAAAAACAAACAAATTGAGCAAGTTTCTACTGAATATCAATCCCAGTTGGATGAAATAAATAAACAACGCAAAGAAATTCTTTCTAAAGCAAAGCAAGATGCAGAAAAACTTTTAAGCGAAAGTAATGCAGTGATTGAAAATACAATCCGCGAAATACGTCGTACGCAAGCTGAGAAAGAAAAAACAAAAGCTGTGCGACAATCTTTAAATGAATTTAAAGACAAACTTAACCAACCTGATGAAAATAAACAGCAACAAAAAATAAAAAAACCAAAAACTCAAAAAATAGAAGACAAAGCACTGAAAAATGAACCACTAAAAGTACGAGATAATGTCCGATTGAAAGGACAAAATTCCATTGGAGAAATTTTGGATATAAGTGGTAAAAAAGCAGTTGTTGCTTTTGGTGTCATTAAATCTTCTATAGACATAGAAAAATTGGAGAAAGTAAGTAATAATCAGATAAAGAAAGAACAAAAAAACATATCAAATACGCTTGATATAATGCATGATCGTAAACTTAATTTCAAACAGGATTTGGATGTACGTGGATTGCGTGTGGATGAAGCGTTGCAAGCGGTTATGTATTTTGTAGACGATGCAATTCAACTAGGTATTGCTCGCGTTCGTATTCTTCATGGAACAGGTACTGGTGCACTTAGACAGGCTATCAGAGATTATCTTAAAACTATAAATGGAGTAAGTCATTTTCAAGATGAACACGTACAATTCGGAGGCCCTGGAATTACTGTTATTGATTTAGAATAATTCTTTTCAAATCATTTCGAACCAAAGATTTTAGTATTTGTTTAAAGTGTAAATAATACAATTACGTAATAAAAATTGTATCTTTATACATTATTAAAAATCAAAAAGCGTACTTACTTATGAGACTGGATCTTAGCTCAAAAATCAAATTGGAACGTATTCCAAAAAAATACTACAAACCTGACAATGACTTTGACAAATTTACTTTAACTCGTTTTGAAAAAGTTCCGACAATAATTTTCGATGAAATATCATTTGCAGTTGAAAAAATCGCTAACGATATTGAACGGGAAATGAAAGAAAAAAATGCCAAAGGAAATCTTTTTATTCTTGGGGTTTCTGGCAGCAATACGCCTCAACCTATTTACAAAGAATTGATTAGACGACATAAAGAAGAAGGTTTGAGTTTCAAAAATACTGTAATCTTTAATACTTACGAATTTTATCCTATTGTAGATAACAAAGTCGGAAGTTTGCAACTCTTAAAAGAAACATTTTTAGATCACATAGACATTAATCCAGCGAATGTATATTCTCCTGAATCCACAGTTGAAAAAGATTTAATCATTGAAAAATGTGAAGAATATAATTCCAAACTTAATGAGTTTGGCGGACTTGATATGTTAATTTCAAGTCTAGGTCGTAAGGGCAACCTTGGATTCAATATGCCCGGTAGCAATCTTCATTCTCGTACCAGATTAGTGATGCTTGACGGAGATTCTCGAATGGATGCCACGCATGTTTTCGGTTCGTTGGACAAAGTTCCTGCAAGCGCTATTACAATGGGATTGTCAGAAATGATGGATGCCAAAAAGATTATCTTAGTTGCGTGGGGTGAAGAAAAATCTGATAGTATCAAGCAGCTTGTGGAAGGAACTATTTCAGAAACCATTCCTGCATCAGCTTTACAAACTCATCCGAATACAAAAGTAATAATCGATTTGAATGCTGCCGATGATTTGACGCGAATAAAAAATCCATGGCTTGTAACCAATTGTGATTGGGACAATAAATTGATTAGACGTGCAATCGTTTGGTTATGTAATCAGGTTGACAAACCGATTTTAAAACTTACCAACAAAGATTATAACGATTGGGGGTTGAGTGAACTATTAACAATTTATGGCTCTGCATACAATGTAAATATCAAGATATTCAATGATTTGCAACATACAATCACTGGTTGGCCCGGAGGAAAACCTGATGCTGACGATACTTATCGTCCCGAGCGTGCAAATCCGTATCCCAAAAAAGTTTTAATTTTTAGTCCGCACCCTGATGATGATGTTATTTCTATGGGTGGAACTTTCCAGCGTTTAGTTAATCAGGGACATGATGTGCATGTTGCATATCAGACTTCTGGAAATATAGCTGTAGGTGATGAGGAAGTAATTCGATATATTTCGGTTCTCAATCATCTTCGTCAAAAATATGATCCAGAAAATACTGAAATCCTTGAAAAATATAATTCTATAAAAAACTACCTGCTACATGAGAAAACAAAAGAAGATTTAGATACTCCTGACGTTTTATTCATCAAGGGAAGAATAAGAAGAGAAGAGGCATTAACTGCAGACAGAAATATCGGATTAATGGATGAAAAAGTCCATTTCTTAGATTTACCATTCTATGAAACAGGAAAAATCAAAAAGAATCCGATTGGTGCAGCCGATGTTAATATTGTTAAAGAATTGATAGAAACCATACAGCCTCATCAAATTTATGTAGCAGGTGATTTGGCTGATCCCCATGGAACCCACAAGGTTTGTTTGGATGCGATTTTGGCTGCAATTGATATATTGAAGGATAAGGATTGGTATAAAGATTGCCGCGTATGGATGTACCGTGGTGCGTGGATGGAGTGGGAGATTGACCATATCGAAATGGCTGTTCCTCTTTCACCGGAAGAATTAAGACAAAAACGCAATGCTATTCTTAAACATCAATCACAAATGGAAAGTGCTCCATTCCTAGGTGATGATGAACGACTATTTTGGCAACGCTCTGAAGAAAGAAATAAAGCGACTGCCGATATGTATTGGAAGTTGGGTTTGGCATCTTATGAAGCAATAGAAGCATTTGTAGAATACCATCCTGTAAAGTAAGTTACTTATTAATAGACAGTAAAAACAATATTTCTATGACGGCTGCAGATCAAGCAGATGCTTTGTGAGATTTTGTTGAAAATACAATGTAAACCCTGCCCCAAAAAGGCAGGGTTTTTTATTAAATGCAATTAAGCATCATGCAAATGCAATTAGCCATCAGACAAATAAACTAAGGCTTCTGCTAAACAATCGCAGGTAAAACCCGAATAGATACAGGAACGCTACGAAAGACTATAGGTGAGGCTCAAACGCTTGCAGGAACCCTCCAAATGAGTGCAGGAATGACATAAACGACCATTTATATCATTCCTGCGTTTGTTTATATCATACCTGACTCCGTTTATATCATTCCTACCTTCGTTTATATCATACCTGACTCCGTTTATACCATTCCTGAGTGTATTTATATCATACCAGCTGCGGTTTGATTCATTCCTGAGCCAGTTTGTACGATACCTGCGGTCATATAATCCATACCTGACAAAAAATTAACTGCATTTTGTTATATTTTTTTTACCTATTTTTGCACAGAAAATTCGATATACTTAATTCAGATTAAAAAAAAAAGTATAACTTGTTACCATTTTTTAAACTAACAGATGAAAAAAGAAAAATTTCATATAGAGTTTGTTATGGGCTCAGCTACTCAAAGCAGTTTGTGGAGAATGTTGAGTACTTCTGAAGGATTGTCGGAATGGTTTGCTGATGATGTTGAAATTGATGAAAACAACAATCAATATACATTCATTTGGAATAAAACTCCTTCGCATGCAAATATTTTACACTGCAGACCTCAGTCTTCTTTAAGACTCCAATGGGAAGATGATGCCGACGAAAATGTTTATTTCGAATTTTCACTTCATAAATTGGAATTGTCCGGTGGAATAGGTTTCGAAATCACAGACTTTGCCGAACCCGGTGAAAAAATGGATGCAATATCTCTCTGGGAATCGCAGGTTGATGAATTAAAAAGAAAATTAGGCGTTTAGCGGGGTCTATTTTATTATTACCTTAAATATCTTTATACTTATTAAAATCGTTATGTACGTTTCCTTTTATTATCTTTGCAATTAAAATAAAAAGACTACATTCGTTTTTAAATCTATGATTTTTAGACCTCAACTTAAAAGATTATACAGCTATCTTTTAAAGCAATTTATACCGGTTTTTTTGATGACATTTGCTATATGTCTATTTCTGGTATTGATGCAATTCCTTTGGAAGTATATTGCTGATTTTGTTGGTAAAGGTCTGCCTTTGAGTGTTATAGGTGAATTGTTCTTGTATGCTGCGCTTAATCTTGTTTCATTAGCGCTTCCTCTTGCAATTTTGTTAGCTTCCATAATGACCTTTGGCAATCTAGGAGAAAGTTTAGAGTTGCTCGCTATTAAATCTGCCGGCATACCTCTTCTAAGAACCATGAAGCCTCTGATTTACTTTATTGTTGCAGTTACAATCGGTGCATTTTTTTTCCAAAACAATGCAGTCCCAATTATTAATCCCAAATTTTATTCTCTTTTAATTTCAGTTCGTCAAAAATCTCCCGAATTAGATATTCCGGAAGGAGTATTTTATAGAGGCATACCAGGTTACAACATGTATGTGGATAGAAAAAATCCACAAACAGGAATGCTGTACAATGTGATGGTTTATGATATTTCATCTGGGAGCATTGATAATATGGCTGCTATTGTTTGTGATTCGGCATTGATGAAAACATCTGAGGATAAGCAATCGATTGTTTTTACGATGTATAATGGGCAGCAATTTACAAATTTCCAGGGTTCCAATTCATTACAAAATAATAATTCGGGATTGAATCCTTATGCACGTGAAAGATTTAAGCAGAAGCAGATTGTAATCGCGTTTGATACAAATTTCAACAGAATAAGCAATAATTCAATCTCTGAAAATTCTAATACGGATTATGTTGCTAAAAATTTGTCTAAGTTATCTTATTCCATAGATTCCCTTAATACAAAGATTGATAGTGCCAATCAGGTGGATAGAAAAACAATGCAGTTTTATTCGTATTTGAACTTTAGAAATGGATATCCAAAAGATGAAAAAGAGAAGGTGATTCAGAATGCAGTTTCATCTTTAAATGTAGATTCTATTTTTAGTTCTTTGGAGGCTCCCATGGCGAATTCCATCTTACAATCGGCGTATCAAAAAGCAGAATATAATACCAACGAATATACCTTCCGCTCTATGAGTAAGACCAGTACTGAAGGATTGGTCAGAAGACATTGGATTGAATGGCATCGAAAATTTACCATTCCTTTTGCTTGCTTGATTTTCTTTTTTATCGGTGCTCCCTTAGGTTCAATTGTGCGTAAAGGAGGATTGGGAACACCTATCGTGTTGTCTGTAATTCTTTTCATCATCTATTATATACTTGAAAATGTAGGTTACAAAATGTCACGTGACGGTGTGTGGTCTCATTGGATTGGAATGTGGTTCAGTTCGTCTATTTTATTGCCTTTGGGAATATTTTTGACGTATAAGGCGATGAACGACTCGGTAATTCTTAATGCCGATGCATATAAAACATTCTTTAGAAAATTGTTTTTCGTTCGGGAACATAGAAGCTATACTGTAAAAGAAGTAGTTATTAATACTCCGCAGTTAGGAGAAATTTCATTCGCTGCATCTGAATTGAATGATAGAATTGAACGCTATTTAGCCAGCTATTCTTCTTTGAAATATGATACGTTTTTTAAGGATTCAGAATATGATAAGTTGTTGCAGAATATAAAGGGTAAAATGGAAACAATGCTGTCTTCTTTGTCTAATTCACGCAATCATGAAATTTTAAGAAAGGCAGAAGAATATCCAGTTTTGATAACACATCAACATCCTTTTACCCCGGGTAGTAAATGGGCAGATATTTGGGAAAAGATATATCCTATTGGAATAATTTTCAAAATAATATCATCATTTTTTGAAAAAAGAATTACAAACGACTTAATAAAAATAAAATCACTAAATACTGAGCTTGTGAATATTATGCATAGTAAAGAAAGTAATACTCAAGCTTTATAAAAATTAATATAGAATGAAACAAAGCGTGTTAAACACAATTGACGAAGCAGTAGAAGAAATAAGAAAAGGTAATTTTGTAATCGTGGTAGATGATGAAGATCGCGAAAATGAAGGCGATTTTATAATGGCCGCAGAGCACATTACTACTGAAAAAATTAATTTTTTGGAAACGCATGCACGAGGTTTGATTTGTGCATCCATTACCAAATCAAGAACAGAAGAGCTTGATTTGCCAATGATGGTGGCAAATAATACTTCCATTCACTCTACTCCTTTCACGGTTTCAATTGATTTGTTGACAAATGGTTGCACAACAGGAATTTCTGCTTATGACCGCGCGCAAACAATTTATGCACTTACACAACAAGATACCAAACCGGAAGATTTCGGACGTCCCGGACATATTTTCCCTTTGCGTGCGCAAAACAAAGGTGTTTTGCGCCGTGCAGGACATACCGAAGCTGCTGTGGATTTGGCGCGCATCGCCGGTTTATATCCTGCCGGTGTATTGGCTGAAATAAAAAATGAGGACGGCTCCATGGCTCGTCTGCCACGATTGTTGGAAATGGCAAAGGATTTGAATATGAAAATCATCTCAGTTGCAGACCTTATAACTTATCGTTTGCAAACAGAATCACTCATCGAAAGAGGAGAAGAGGTTACTCTACCTACCAAATATGGCGATTTTCACATCATTCCATTTTTGCAAAAGTCCAATGGAAAAGAACATATTGCGCTTATAAAAGGACAATGGGAAAAAGATGAACCTGTTTTGACAAGAGTGCATTCTTCATGTGTTACCGGTGATATTTTCGGATCACAAAAATGTGAATGTGGTGACCAACTTCATAAATCAATGGAAATGATAGAAAAAGAAGGCAAAGGTGTTATCGTTTATCTGAATCAGGAAGGTCGCGGAATAGGCTTGATGGCTAAAATTGCAGCATACAAACTTCAAGAGAAGGGAATGGATACAGTGGATGCTAATCTGCACTTGGGTTACAAAGCAGATGAACGAGATTATGGCGTTGGAGCGCAAATACTGAGAAGTGTTGGCGTTCGAAAAATGAGATTGATGACCAATAATCCTATAAAACGTATTGGTTTGGAATCTTATGGTCTTGAGGTAGTGGAAAATATTCCGTTGGAAATTGAAGCAAATCCATTCAACCATTTTTATATGGAAACCAAAAAGAACAAAATGGGACATATTCTCCACAATATCAAATAAATGAATTTGCTTTATATTTTAATAGGATTTGTTGTTGGCGGAATTTTGATGTGGATTATAGCAACACTGCTCTTGAAATCAAAAATGGTTTCAAAACGGGAGTATGCATCTATTTCAGAGCAAAATAAGTCCAATGAAAGAGAAATTTTTGTTTTTTCCGAAAAAATAAAATCTCTTCAGGAAGAAAAAGAAACTCGAATCGCCGAATCAAAACAGGATAAATCCAAGATTTTAGAACAATCGGAACTTCTACAAAAATACCAAGTAGAACTTTCTTCCACGCGTGCTCATTTCGAAACTTCACTACAACAGATTGACTCACTGAATTGCGATATTGTAAATTATAAAGAAAAAATCAACAGGCAGGAAAACGAATTTAATACAACCAATCAGGAGTTGGCGTCTTTTAAAGCACGTTGCAAAGCTTTAGAAGAGAAACTTGAAACTCAAAAGGAGGAAATGGAATCTCTCCGCAAACAGTTTAACCTAGAATTTGAAAGTATTGCTTCAAAAATATTGGACGAAAAATCTGAAAAATTCACAAAACTCAATCGAGATAATTTAGATACAATTCTCAAACCATTGGGTGAAAATCTGGAATCTTTCCGCAAAAAAGTGGAAGAGGTATATGTAAACGAGGCGAAAGAACGTTTCTCCTTAGGTGAAGAAGTGAAACGCTTAGCAATGCTAAATCAAAAAATAAGCGAAGAAGCCAATAACCTGACAAACGCGCTAAAAGGAAATTCAAAGACTCAGGGTGATTGGGGGCAAATGATTCTGGAAAACATTCTTGAACGTTCGGGACTAGTGTTAGGACGCGAATATTTTGTGCAAGAATATCTAAAAGATGTGGATGGCAACTATCTAAAAAACGAGGATGGAACTCGCATGCAGCCAGATGTCATTATTGCTTATCCTGATAATAGAAAGGTTATCATCGACTCAAAAGTTTCGCTTACAGCTTACGTGAATTATGTGGGTAGCAATGATCCTGAAGAGCAAAAAAGATTTCTACGCGAACATCTTCGCTCTGTACGCAAGCATATTGATGAACTTAGTAAGAAAAGTTATCACAGTTATGCCGAAACGTTGGATTTTGTGATGATGTTTATTCCTAACGAACCCGCTTATCTTTTGGCTTTGCAGCATGAAGAATCGCTTTGGCAGTATGCTTATAGTAAACAAATTTTATTGATAAGTCCTACAAATTTAATCGCAGCATTAAAACTTATTGTAGATTTGTGGAAGCGCGAATATCAAAACAGGAATACGTTGGAGATAGCCGAACGCGGAGGAAAACTCTACGACAAGTTTGTGGGATTTGTACAAAATCTGGAACGTGTAGGGAAAAATATAGAACAGGCACAAAGCGCATATTCAGAAGCTTATAAGCAACTTTGCACAGGTAATGACAATTTAGTGACGCAGACGCAAAAGTTGAAAAGATTAGGTGCAAACGCCAAGAAAGAACTGCCTAATTCACTGTTTGAAGATGCATTATTAGACGAGTAAAAGTTTTCAATTTATTAAAATACAGCAACTATGTACGGAAAAATGCAACAACACCTGCAGGATGAACTAAAATCCATCAAAGAAGCAGGACTTTACAAAAACGAACGCGTTATCGTAACTCCACAAAAAGCGGATATTCGCGTACAATCGGGACAAGAGGTTTTGAATTTTTGTGCCAACAACTATTTGGGTTTATCGGATAATAAAGAGCTTATAGAAGCAGCTAAACAAGGTTTGGACGAAAGAGGTTACGGAATGTCATCCGTTCGTTTTATTTGCGGAACAGGTGACTTACATAAAGAATTAGAAAAACGAATAAGTACATTCTTCGGAACAGAAGATACAATCCTTTATGCAGCCTGTTTTGATGCAAATGGTGGACTTTTTGAACCACTTTTTACAGAGGAAGACGCAATCATATCCGACTCTTTGAACCATGCTTCAATCATCGATGGTGTGCGTTTGTGTAAAGCAAAACGTTATCGCTACGCAAATGCAAACATGAACGAACTGGAAAAATGTCTACAGGAAGCACAAGCTCAACGTTTCCGTATTATCGCTACGGATGGAGTTTTCTCAATGGATGGAAACGTAGCTCCGATGGACAAAATATGTGCATTGGCAGAAAAATATGACGCGTTGGTAATGGTTGACGAGAGTCACTCTGCCGGAGTTGTAGGTAAAACAGGACGCGGTGTTTCAGAAGAATATAATGTACGTGGAAGAGTAGATGTTTTCACAGGAACTTTGGGTAAAGCTTTTGGTGGCGCTATCGGTGGATTTACAACCGGACGTCAGGAAATCATCGACATGCTTCGTCAACGTTCTCGTCCGTATCTGTTCTCCAACTCAATTCCTCCAATGGTAGCTGCTGCGGCAATTAAAACTTTTGACTTGCTAGAAGCATCTAACGAATTGCAAGATCGTTTGCACGAAAATGTTAAATATTTTGTTTCTAAAATGAAAGCTGCCAACTTCGATATCAAGCCAACTCAGTCGGCTATTTGTGCAGTGATGCTGTACGATGCGAAACTTTCACAAGATATGGCTGCCGAATTGCTGAACGAAGGAATTTATGTAACAGGATTCTATTACCCTGTGGTACCGAAAGAACAAGCACGTATCCGTGTGCAGATTTCGGCAGGTCACAAACGCGAACATCTGGATAAAGCTGTTGAAGCGTTTACTAAGGTTGGTAAGAAATTGGGAGTAATTAAGTAATTTACGATTTTGCATTTTAGATTTAATATTAAATAGAACGGGCTGCAATTTTTGAATTTGCAGCCCGTTTCTTTTAAATTACGAGTTACGATTTAAAATGAAAGACAAGGACTCAATTTTCATATCTTCACCTTTCATTCTTCATTTTATTAAAGCTCCAAATCAATATCAAATAGTTCGTGCCAAGGAAGTCCTTGTTTGTTCAGTTGTTCCATAAATGGATCTGGATTGAATTCTTCCACGTTATAAACGCCCGGTTTTTTCCATAATCCCTGCATGAACATTATAGCACCGATAGTTGCTGGAACGCCCGTAGTATAGCTTACTCCCTGTGCGCCGGTTTCTTCATAAGCAGCTTGATGGCTGCAATTGTTGTAGATGTAATAGGTACGTTCCTTGCCGTCTTTGATTCCGCGAATGCGACAACCGATCGAAGTTTCTCCTGTGTAGTTTTCTCCAAGTTCGCCCGGATCAGGGAGAACGGCTTTCAAGAATTGGATAGGGACGATTTTCTGTCCGTTGTAATCGATTTCGTCGATGCGCGCCATACCTATATTTTGAATCACGCGAAGGTGTGTAAGGTACTCTTGACCAAATGTCATCCAGAAACGAGCCTGTTTAATGCTTGGAAAGTTTTTCACCAAAGATTCCAATTCTTCGTGATAAATCACGTAGGATTCTTTCGGACCAATGTTGGGGTAGGTAAGCGGTTTGTGGATTTCGTGAGGTTCGGTCTCAATCCATTCGCCGTCTTTATAGTATTTACCTTTTTGAGTAACCTCGCGTATATTGATTTCGGGATTGAAGTTGGTGGCGAAAGCTTTGCCGTGGTCGCCGCCGTTGCAGTCCACGATATCCAACTGGTGGATTTCATCGAAATGATGTTTTGCTGCATAAGCAGTGAAAACGCTGGTAACTCCCGGGTCGAATCCGCATCCGAGGATAGCTGTCAATCCGGCTTTTTCGAAACGGTCGCGGTATGCCCATTGCCATTTGTATTCGTATTTGGCTACATCTTTGGGTTCGTAATTGGCTGTATCCAGATAATTAACTCCCGCCTCGAGGCAGGCATCCATGATGGTGAGGTCTTGGTAAGGAAGAGCTACGTTGATAACCAATTCCGGTTTGTAGTCGTTCATCAGTTTCGCCAATTCAGGCACGCTGTCGGCATCCACTTTCGCGGTTTTGATAGTTACGCCGGTACGTTTTTTTACATCTTCTGCAATGGCATCGCATTTGCTTTTGGTACGGCTGGCGAGCATAATCTCGGTAAAGATATTGTGGTTTTGGGCTACTTTGTTAGCCACCACCGTGCCGACACCGCCGGCACCGATTATTAAAACTTTTCCCATTTTTATTGTAATATATTTGTTTATAATTTATTTTACTAAAGTTGCTAACAAAAATACATTTAATTTGTAAGAACAGTAAAATTGTATAGAATTATTTTATACTATTTCATAAAACAATTATCTTTGCGAAGTTTTTAATAATTTAAATTAAATAGTATAAAAAAAGTATTTTTTTATTTAGCGTTAATCCTTTTATGTGCTTGTAATAAAGAAAATGAGGATTTAAAAAATGTAATTTCACTCCAAAATATGGAGAAGTACAAACAAATTGATAAAGTTTTAATTTCTGAGGAGATATCTTTTAAAGAAGCGTTGCGACAAGCAAAGAATATAAAAGATTTTCAGGAAATAGTAGCAAAGAGAAATATTACAACACGTGCAGAATCATTACCAAACATAATAGATATAACTAATAATTCAAATTATAGTGCTATTGAAAAACAGATTTACTTTGGTCATTTAGATAGTTTTGCTCAAGAAGTTTCAAATGCTATTTCGCAAATACCAGAGAATGAAGATCCAGAAAATGAATATCTAACAAACATTGTAAATAATATCAGAAATAAATATATAGCAGATGTTGATGATTTGGATTTACCTTTAACATTAAAAGATAATTTAAAACAACAAATATATTTTAATAATGGTGTAGTGGGAATTATTATAAATTCGACAGAAGAGATTTATAATTTAGCATCGCAAGAAGCTAATAATGGAGATGTTGTCCAAACACGTGGTTGGTTTAAAAAGTTATGGAGAAAAATAGGTGGAGCATTAGGATGTACATTACTTACTGCAGCTTCTATTTCACAACCAGTAACTATTCTTTCAGGGCTTGGTTATGCTTTATCAGGAGCTTGTTGGATATCATGGTTAACATCAACAGGACTATAATGGTATATAAACTATGAGAAATCTCCATATTAGAATTTTATTTATATTGTTTTTTTGTTTTTTTAATTTAACGGCTCAAACGAATAATATAAAGGTAAAATTCAAAGATAAAATTCACTCTGGATTTTCGGGGGATATGACATTATTGACCAATTCAAAACATTTTAAATTAATCCGATTCGGCGTGGATACTTATTATCCTTATCATTCTTTTGAGTTTTCATTAAGAGAAAGTGTAGGTCTTGTTACTTTTCAAAGTGACAATATAATAAATAGTGATTATTGTTTTGGGCTGAAAGGTGGAGTTGGATATATTTTTTGGAAAAATGATAACCAGTCTGTAGGAATTGAGACAGGGGGAGGTTATAATATGATAATGAAGAACAGTGTAACTCTCTTGGATTGGGATGCCTCACTAAGATATAGGTATAAAAAAAGCTTTGTGGCTGCAGGATTTACTCAAATATATATGACCGATTCTAAATTCAAAACGAATGCCTTATTGCTAAAAGTGGGAGTTATTCTTTAGTATTTTAATTCATAAAAAAGGATGCTGAAAAATTTTCAGCATCCTTTTTCGGAATTAAATTTATAATAAAGTCTATTTCCATTGAACATTCAAGTCCCGAAATTCGATATTATTCATATTCGAACCTACCTGTAGATATTCTAATTTATATTGAAATCTAAACTTCAAAATCTTTATAATCTGTGGATAATCGTTTTCTATATTTTCGTAAGTAAAACCAAATTTGAATTTGCGAGGTACATTAGCAGAAAGTTCTGCATGTGGAGAATCAGATTTCATGTAATTAACTCCAATTTCATTACCTTCTAAATCTACTATAGACATTTTATCTGTATAAAATTCATATCTCTTAATATCTTTTGATTCAACTAGAATCGTAAAATATATAGTTTTTTCTTCTTTATTGGCAGCTATATTAGTTAGCTTGAAAACAATATTGTCAGAAATTGCATCTTTTATAGGATTATTAATATCCAATACCTTTTTCAGATAAGCATTATCACTTTTCAACTGGGTATTTTCGGCTTTCAGTCCGGCGTTTTCTTTGGCGAGGTCGGCAGTCGCTGTTTGTCCGTAAGTGCAGAAAGCAAATAGGAGCGTGAGTGTGAGTAAAATTTGTCTGTACATATTCTATTTTTAAAATTGGGTTGCTGTTTCCTATCTTTTCCTTCCCAAAACCTCCGTCGAAATAACCGAAAGGTGGGGAGGGGTACCTGTTTACCTCCGCTGACCCGGCTGTGCAGGTGGAGGGGGGGTACCTATATAGGTGGGTCAATCTAGGTAAGTAGGTGGGTCACTCTACCATTTTGCTCCGCCGCCCCACCTCCCGAGGTTCGTCGACTTACCAAAAAGGTAGGCTGACGAAGGTATGCAGGAGGGGTACCCCACCTATAGGGGTGGGGGTACCTACCTAGAATGTCATTCAGCCTTAGTTGTAGTTGCTGTAGTTTGGGCAAATCTTTCTTTCAGTTGGTCGTAAGCCGACTTAGTGCCTTCAACTCCTACTGCAGCTGCCGCTCCCAATACCTTATATACTGTCAGAGCAGAAGCATAAGCCTCGCTACCCGCCAACATTTGGGTATCGTTTATTTTTTCCAAAATTTGAGATATAATTCCTCCCAGTTCATCCAAATCTTGATAAAGTGTCAAGTCCTGTTTCATTTTATCAATATTGATAAAACTTGGAAAAAGAGAAGGGTTGTTAGTTGCCACGTTGATAGCATCTTCCGTAAACACCTTGTTGCTCACATTAATTTTTGGGAGATTTACACGCTCTGCAGCGGTCAGACCGACTAGGAAAGGCAGTGCCTCGTTGATAAGTGCTACGCCCTGTTTAAATTTTTGTTCAGCCTCTTCAGTGATGGAAGCTTGGATTCGATTGTTTGTTAAATTCGCCATAAGCTTTGTTTTTAGTGGTTTATAATTTACTTTAAATATCAACAGATGAGGTAACTCCATCTATGGTTGTGCAAATGTATTAAAAATGTTATAATTTCTCATTCATTTATGCTAAAAAATGTTTTTCTATTTTCGTTGTTTATATTACGTTGGTTTTAGTAACAGATTTTGATTATATCAATCAGACGCAAAGCATCGCGTCTCTACGACTAGAACCCCCTTATTCCATCTTGGCTCTTGGCTCTTTTCATCTTTCATCTTTCATCTTTTTTAGATATACCTGTATCACATATTCCTTCATATTTCCTATCTTTGCAAGCAAAGGATTGATTATTATGGAGCAAAATGAAGTCGAAACAGTTACAAATAATCTGAACAACAAGAAAGTGGAAGACCTTTCTCATGACACTGCGCATATTATAAGTAGATGGTCAAAAGATTTCCTCCAAAGTCTTGGCGTTCCCGATAATCTTGTAAACATCATTAATTCTGTATTCCTTTTGGTGGTATTAGGCGTAATTGTTTATATCATCCATGTGCTTCTTAAAAAAATCATCAACTACGCTTTAGACAGGGCATATTCCATCACGCATCTCAATTTCCTCCAATATCTGAGGACAAACAAATTTGCACGTTATATCGCTATGATTATTCCTATTAGTATTGTGATGGGAAGTCTGTCAATAGTCTTTTCTGATTTTCCACAAGCACTGAGACCAGCGCGCAAGGGAATGGATATCTTTATGGTATTCTACACAATTGGTCTGATTATGACGATTGTAAAATCTATAGCGGATATCTTTCGTGCGAAACAAAATCTGCGTTCAAAGCCTATTGATAGCTTCATTCAGATAATTCGCATCATTCTTTACTTTATTGGTTTCGTCATCATACTGGCATTGCTGATTGGTCAAGACCCAATAACCATTCTCACAGGACTTGGAGCCGCATCCGCCATTCTATTGCTTATATTTAGAGATACGATTCTAGGATTTGTGGCAAGCATTCAGGTAAGTACGAACGATATGGTACGCATAGGCGACTGGATAACGATGCCCAAATATGCCGCGGATGGCGATGTTATCCAAATTACACTTACTACAGTGAAAATTCAGAACTTTGATAAAACCATATCCATGATTCCTACTTATTCCCTTATTTCCGATTCTTTCCAGAACTGGCGGGGAATGCAAGATGTGGGCGCGCGCCGTATTAAACGTTCAATCAATATCAAACAATCAACCGTAAGGTATTACTCATCGGAAGAAGATTTGAAAAAACTTTCATCATTAAATCCTATCCTTAAGGTTAAGACCTTTATCGAAAATTACATCATAGCTCAGGGAGGGGAGCCGATAAACAATCTGTTGCTTTTCAAGTCTTATCTCGAAAATTATCTGAAGTCGCGCAAAGACATCAAGCAAGATATGAGTGTGATAGTGCGATACATGGATATCACGTCTAAAGGTATTCCGGTAGAGATGTATTTTTTTACAGATACCACCGTTTGGGATGAATATGAAATAATTTTGTCTGATATTCTATCACATGCTATTGCAGTGGTGCCTTACTTCGGATTGGAAATTTATGAAGATATAGCCAATCCTCTCGTTGCGGCTAATTATATAATTTCAGAAAATAAAACAGAAAATAATAACTCATTATAACTTAATAAACTTACAATTATGGCAAACAAAATATGCAGCGTTATTACCGGAACTGGTAGTTACATTCCGGCACGTAGACAAAAGAATGAAGATTTTTTGTCGTTTGATTTTTTTGATTCGGCAGGTAATAAAATAGAAACACCCACTGAGGATATCGTAAACAAGTTTGAAGAAATTACCACCATTGCCGAACGCAGATATGCGGATAACGGGGAGTCTACTTCAGATATGGCCAAGGTGGCTGCTGAGCGCGCTATTGAAGCTGCAGGCATAGACAAGGAAGAATTAGATTACATCATCGTGGCGCACAATTTCGGGGAAACACATTCCGACAACAACCGTATCGACACCGTACCGAGTCTCGCTGCCCGTGTGAAAAGCAAATTAGGCATAGCCAATCCTTATGCCGTGGCATATGACGTTTTGTTTGGATGTCCGGGATGGGTACAGGGCGTTATTCAGGCTGATTATTTCATAAAGTCGGGTGATGCCAAGAAAGTGTTGGTGATTGGTGCTGATATTTTATCTAACGTTTCCGACCCTCACGACCGCGACAGCATGATCTACGCCGACGGTGCTGGAGCTGCCGTATTGGAAGGTCGTGAAAGCGAAACTCCTATAGGTATTTTGGGACACAATTCCCGCACAGACGCTTTGCAGTTTTCCAACATGCTTCACATGGGATATTCGTATTGCCCGCGCACTGCAGAAGAAAAGAATTATTACCTCAAAATGAATGGGCGACGCTTATATCAATATGCGCTCGAAAATGTGCCGATAACAATCAAAGCTGGTTTGGATAAATTGAACATGAGCATTGATGATATTCAGAAAGTGTTGATACATCAAGCTAATGGAAAAATGGATGATGCTATTTTAGAACGATTGTTCAAACTCTATGGAAAGACAGAAATTCCGGAACAAGTAATGCCAATGACCATTTCATGGTTGGGTAATTCATCGGTAGCTACCGTACCCACATTACTTGATATTGTGTGGAAAGGCAAGCTGAAACCGCATAATCTCACCCATGGAGATACTGTAGTATTTGCTTCTGTAGGAGCGGGGATGAGTATTAATAGTGTTATTTATCGATTCCCTTAAGGAATGAAAAATGAAAGATAAAAATGAATAATGGAAATGGGCTACAGTTAAAAACTTGCAGCCCATTTTTATAACTCCAAACTCGTATCTTGTGAATCTAAGTACTCAAATCTATAATCTCATTATTTCATCCTCTTTTCCTATAACTCAATACTGCCCAAATATTCAGTATAAACGCAAATAATACAAGTATTAACGTAGGTTTCATTATTTCGGTTAAAGAGCTTCCTTTGAGGTAAACTAGTCTCAAAATCGTCGTAAAGTACGTGAGAGGATTGGCGTATGCTATCCATTGTGCCCAGGTGGGCATCGCAGACACAGGACTAAATAGTCCGCTCAGAAGAATCACAATCAATATGAAAAACATAATAAGAAACATGGCTTGCTGCAAAGTTTCTGAATAATTGGAAACAATAATTCCCAATCCAGAAATTCCGATAATAAAGATAATCGAGGCGACATATATCGTCAAAAAATTACCAAGTGGCAAAAATCCATAGACCAGCCATACCATTAAAAAAGAAATTGTAAGAATGATGATTCCAATTATCCAGAATGGAATCAATTTTGCCAGAATAAAATCAAATTTGCGTACTGGAGTAGTATTTATTTGTTGAATGGTTCCCGTTTCTTTTTCAATCACGATATTCATCGCAGGCAGAATCCCGCATATTAGTGTAATCATTAGAGCTATAAATGCTGGTAGCATAAAAAGTTTGTAATCCAGTTTTGGGTTGAATTTGTAATTTGGAACCATCTCTATTTTAGGCGTTTGGGCGAGCATCGTTTCGGGTGCCAGTTCCATCCTTATTTCATTAGAAAAATCAGATATAATTTGTGTAAGATAATTTGTTGCGAGCAATCCCTGAGTCGTATTCACTGCATTGGCACCTACAAATATTTCGGCAGACTTTTCTTTTACCAAATCTTTGTCAAAGGTTGAGGGTAACTGAAGTATAATATCAGCTTTCTCTTCCTCTAAATCTTTCATCGCATCGTCGTAACTTGACGGAACATTATTTAGAATAAAGTATTTTGAGGCATCTATCTTGTTTACTAATCTTTGAGAATAGACACTTTTGCCAGAATCTATGATATCTATTTTAATATTTTTTACTTCGAAATCGATAGCCCATGGAAATATCAGTAAAACCATCACAGGATATGCAATAATCATCTTTGGAATGATGGTATTTCTGCGTATTTGCTTGAACTCTTTTTCTATTAAAAATCTCAATGTTTTCATTGTAATCTCACTTTAATGTTTTTAATGCTCAAAGTCATTAATATTCCTATCATTCCGATGAGAATCAATATCTCTTTCCATACAAATTGCCATCCCAGACCTTCAATCATAATCTTGCGCGTTGCCGCAATGAACCATCTTGCAGGTACCAGTACCGATAACCATTGAAGGATATTTGGCATATTTGTTATCGGGAAAATCATTCCCGATAAGATGAGTAAGGGCATCATTAAACCTATTCCTGAAATTATCACTGCCGCCACCTGTGTTTTTACCAATGTTGAAATCACCAAACCAAGAGACAATGCCAGAAATATATATAATATACATACGAAAAATAATAAAAACCAATCTCCTCTCACCGGCACATTTAAGACAAACACAGATAAAAGGATAATAGTAATCAGATTAATCAAAGATAAAGCAAGGTAAGGAATGGTCTTGGATACGAGTATTGTTGCGGGTTTAAGCGGCGAAGCAAGAAGAATTTCCATTGTCCCTCTTTCCTTCTCGCGCACGATAGATATGGATGTCATAATGGAACATATAATCATCAAAACCAATCCCATAATTCCCGGCACAAAAGTAAAAGCTGATTTCATCTCAGGATTATATAGCAGACGGCTTTTGACATCAATTTCGTAAGGAATCTGAGTGATATTTGCTTTTTCTTGTTGATATTCACCGATAATTGCCATTATGTAATTCGCTGAAATACTTCCAATGTTAGGGTCCGAGGCGTCTGTAATAATCTGAACCTGACTTTTCTTTGCTTTAACAAGATTGTTGCCGAAATCTGGCTCAAAAATTACAGCCATCTCCACTTCTCCTTTGCGGAGCATTGATTCCACTTCGCTGATGGATTTCACCTCACCCTTATAGGCTATGTTTGGATTGACGGATATACGTTGTGTAATTTCATTTGTAACATTGTCATGCATAGGAACGTACACTATGGTTCTTACATTCTGAACTTCCATATTAATGGCAAATCCAAAAAGCAGAATTTGCACGACAGGCATTCCCAAAAGTATGAGCAACGTGCGAGTGTCACGGAATATGTGAAAAAATTCTTTTTTTACGAAAGCTAAAAATTGCTTCATGTTTATTTATTTTTTTATACGGAAAGACATTCCCAAATAGTAACCATAATCTCGTTATTCGTAAATAATCTCATTCTTTCTTCGTAGATTTTCTTGCCAATTGTCTGAAAACTTCATCCATTGAGTTTGCTTGAAATTGTTCTTTCAGGTTTTTAGGAGTATCAAGTGCTTCTATTTTTCCATCAACCATTATTGATACGCGGTTGCAATATTCAGCTTCATCCATATAGTGGGTGGTAACGAATACGGTGATTCCTTTGTCTGCTGCCTCGTAAATCATTTCCCAAAACTGACGGCGCATTGCAGGGTCTACACCTCCCGTTGGTTCATCAAGAAATACAATTTTAGGATTGTGAAAAATGGATACAGAAAATGCCAATTTTTGTTTCCAGCCGAGTGGGAGAGAACCTACCATTGTTTCGCGTTCTGACCTGAAGTTGAGTCTTGTGAGCAATTCATCTGTTTTATGTGCTATTTCTTTTTCGGACAAACCATATATACCACCGAATAAACGAATATTTTCCCAAACTTTCAGATCTTCATACAGAGAGAATTTCTGGCTCATATAGCCGATATTTCTTTTTATCTTTTCATTTTCTTTTAATACATCAAAACCTGCAACGGTTCCTTTCCCATTGGTAGGTTTACTAATGCCACAGAGCATTTGGATAGCGGTAGTTTTTCCTGCTCCATTTGCTCCAAGAAATCCAAAAATCTCACCTTTATCTACATGAAATGAAATATGATCCACTGCAGTGAAATTTCCAAATTTCTTCGTAAGACCTTCTACTTCTATTACCTTTTCCATCGTAGTCTTGTTTTATTGAGTAAGTGCCAAAAAGCAATCTTCTACAGAAGGGACTACGTCGTATATATCCACATCCACGCATCCATTACTTTTTAAATAATCTTCGATTACATTTTTTTCTTTTAATCCATCGGTAGTCACATGCAGTTCTTCTCCGAAAGCAAAACATGATTTCACAGACGGATTATTCCTTAGAAGGTGAATCAATTGTAGCATATTTTCGCCTTTTACGCCCCATAGAATTTCTTTGTAGTCATTGATAATTCCTTCGGGCGTGTTGCAGGCTATAAAGTTTCCGTCGCGCATCAACGCAATTCTGTCACATCGGCTTGCTTCATCCATATATGCTGTGGAAACCACCATTGTAATCCCTTGTTCTTTGAGGCGACCAAGCATATCCCAAAATTCTTTTCTTGACACAGGGTCAACACCTGTTGTTGGTTCATCCAAAATAAGTATTTCTGGTTTATGTATAAGCGCGCAACTCAAGGCCAGCTTTTGTTTCATCCCCCCAGATAGTGCACCTGCTTTGCGGGTTTTGAATGGTTCTATTTGTTGATAAATGTCCTTTATCAGATGATAATTTTCTTCAATGCTGGTATTGAAAACAGTAGCAAAGAAAGCTAGGTTTTCTTCCACTGTTAAATCTTGATAAAGAGAAAATTTTCCGGGCATATATCCAATGATTTGGCGCAATTTCTTGTAATCCTTAACTGTATCGAGATTGTTCAACAAAGCATATCCTTTATCGGGGATCAATAATGATGTTAAAATTCGCATTAATGTGGACTTTCCCGCACCGTCAGGGCCTATAACACCATACACTTCTCCATCGTTTACTTCGAAACTCAAGCCGTTAAGCGCTTTTGTTTTTTCATAACTCTTATGAATGTCTTTAACTTGAATCATTGTTTGTCAGTATTCGAAAATTCGACCTCCCCGTACATACCAATTTTCAACAAACCATCATTTTTTACAGCAATTTTTACTGCGTAAACAAGATTAGCTCTTTCATTTTTGGTTTGAACTGTTTTCGGTGTAAATTCCGATTTTGAAGAAATCCAATTAACGATGCCGTCATAAGATTTCATTTTTCCATCACCTGCATCTACCCAAACTTTTACTTGCTGGTTCAATTTAATTTGAGCAAGCTGGTCGTTTGTTACATAAGCACGCAGAATCATATTTTGTGTATCTGCAATTTTGAAAAGCGGAGTTCCGAGTCCTGCAAGTTCGCCAATTTCCGCATATTTATTCAACACTACGCCATTAATCGGAGAGATAATTCGAGATTTTATGATTCTATCTGATAACTGGTTAGCTTGCAAAACTAAAGCAGAACTTTGAGCGGAAATACTTGAATTGTTTTTTTGTAATGCTGAAGTTTGGGCGCTTAATTGTTTTCTAAGCACTTCGATTTGTGCATTGATGTCGTCTAGTTGTTTTCTGTTGGCGGCGTTGGCTGAAATCAAATTTTGAACACGGTTCTTTTCATTCTCCAATGTTTTTATCTGCTCCTGCATGGCTGCAGTTTGTGTATTTACATTCGGCTTTTGAGCTTTCATTCCTGAAGCGTTTGCTAAAACGCTTTCTTTTTGCAGCATTATTTGCGTACTGTCGATGTTGCCTATTTGTTGACCTTCTTTTAAAAGGTCTCCTTCTTCCACATCAAAGTTGATAATTTTGCCTGCCGCTTCGGCGGACACAATAATTTCTTTCGCTTCAAACGAACCAGTTGCATCGTATTTGTTTTTTCCGTTATTGCACGAAGCTAAAGCCAGAGCGGAAAGTAATACCAAAGGAATAAATCTTTTCATATTTTATTTGATAATATTAGTTTGTTGTATTTTTTAGAGTGTACTGTGATAATAAATATTGAATTTCGTGGAGTGCTTTAGCTTGTTTTGCAGCCTCTTCTTCTGTTACTTCACGAAGCATATCAGCAACTGACATCGTGCCGTTCTCAACTTTTGCCTGTGCGCTTTCTCTTATCAATTTTCGCAACTTTATAATCTCACTGTCCTCTTTCATAGTGAGTTTGTACTTCTCAATTTCAAGTTGTTGCTGTGGAATTTGATTTCTAAGATTGAATAAAAAAGTTTCACGCTGACTATTAAGAGCTTCCTGTTGTAATTCGATTTTTTTCTTTTCGTTACCGAAAGTGTAAAGATTTCCGATATTCCATGAAAATTTCACACCACCTATAAAGTAAGGTTGAAACTTATTTTCAAACATATTTAAAGCAGGCTTTCCGTAGCCACCTTGAGCAAATGCTCCTATGACCGGCAAGTTTTTCGAAGTCAGTACACTTTTTTGCATTTCTATAAGATTTTGCTGAGCTTTAAAAAGCCTCATTTCAGGCCTATTGTCTAAACTCACTTCTAATTGGTTGAGATCAGAAGGTTTTTGAAACTTTGTTTCAGGTGATAATTTCTCTCCAATTAATATTGAAAGAGTCTTAATATAAGCATCTCGGGAAGTTTCTTTGTTTACTCTTTGTTGTTTTGATTTTAGTTGTTCAATTTTTACGGCGCTTAAATCCGCTTCGTTAGCAACTCCGTTTTTGATGTAACTCTGCACCACTTCATAATTGCGTTGCAATTCATTATCCAACGCTGTTTGAAGTTCGAGTTGCTCATTCAAAAGTAAGATTCCAAAATACAGGTTATTTACACGCTCTTTAAGTGAGTATACTTCGTTGTCTAGCTTATTTTTTTCGACTTCAGCATTGGCTGTTATCATTTTCTTTTGAGAATTAATCTTTCCTCCATCCCAAATAACCTGATTCACATCTGCAAAAACTTTGTACTGGTCTTTATCGGGGATAGGAATATCAAGATTAGGCATTTCGATAGGAAGTTTTGTAACTTCAGATTGCCACGTAGCTTGCACACCCAGTGAAAGTTGTGGCAGATATGCCATATTTGCATTAGCGAGGTCGAAATTTTTTGTTTTTTCAATAACATTATACCTCGCAACTGCAGGATAATTTTTTATTGCTTTTTCCTGCACATCCTGCAATGTTAGCACTTGAGAATTCGCGCTGAAACTCACACAAGTGAAAGCAAGGATATTAAAAAATAATTTTATTTTGTCCATAATTAATTATATTTCAGATAATTTCTTTATCCATATTGGGATTAATTTTTTCCGCTCCTCAATAAATTCGGGAAATCTTTCCTTTTCTATTAGTTTTGAAGATTCCATGAGGGTTTGCGCAACAAAAGGAAAGAGGGTAAGGGAAATGATATTTACAATAAAATTCCCTACAGACATCTGTATATTTCTTTCTTCTAGTTGTTTTTTAATGACAGGGATAGAAATATTGCGAGCTTCTTCTAGAGTATTTTTTAGAATTTCTTTGTTGTTTCTCATCTCATTGATGACAAAAAAAGGAAAATCTGGATTTTTTATCATCACTTCAGTGTATTCTTCCACAAGAATTTCCACTTTTCTATCCAAAGAAATTTCAGTATTTGCTAGGAAAGGTATCAAACTTCCCAAAAATTGATTGAAAATATCTTCTACTATAATTCTGAACAAGTTTTCTTTGGATTTAAAATGATAGTTTACAAGAGCCAGGTTGGTATTTGCAGCTTCAGCAATATCACGGGTCCGTGTGGCAGAGTATCCTTTTTTCATAAATACTTCACGTGCCGCATTCTTTATTTTTTGTTCTGTTGTTAAATCTGCCATTGCTTTTTTTATTGCAAAATTCTATATTCTTCGACAATTAAACAAATGATTAAAATTAAAGTTTTAAACAATTGTTTAAAACTTTCTTAAATAACCATTATTCTAATATCGCCGGAACAAAGTATATTTGTATTTATAAAACAATGGATTATGAAAAAATCTTTCCTACTCATCATAGCCGCGATATTATTTTTTTCCTGCCAAAAGCAGGACAACGAACTGACTTCAGTATTAAAGATGAATATCACGTCGACCTACTATCTTCCTATTTTTACTGAAATAGAAGATGTTCAGGTGGCTTTTGCAGATACAATTAACCCTTCAACGGAGAATTGGATATCTGTCGCAAATGCGAAAGGTGTTTATAATCTTGCTGAGCTAAGTAATGGAACCAAAAAGCTGATGGACGTTGTAAAACTGGAAAATGGACGTATTACAAAAGTGAAGATAAGTTTTGGCGAAAACAATTTTTATTTGCAACGTAATGCAAAAGATTCTACAAAACTGGATACAGTGAAAATTGATTATATAAATAATTTCAATAAGGAACTTGTGCTGCCGGTTAATATACCTATCAATAATTATGTTATTTCAAATGTGGTGATTGATATTGATGTATTTCACTCATTGTTTGTTGACAGAAACAATAAATACTACATCTCACCTAAAGTAAGGGTATACGATTTTGGTTATGTTGCATCGGTGAAAGGAAATGCAACTCCGGGAGATTCTATATCGGGTATTATTCTGAG
Source organism: Dysgonamonadaceae bacterium (assembly GCA_032068765.1). Classification (GTDB taxonomy): domain Bacteria; phylum Bacteroidota; class Bacteroidia; order Bacteroidales; family Dysgonomonadaceae; genus DAMBHY01. The sequence goes on from DAMBHY010000003.1 coordinate 61,505, forward strand.
CAGTGAAGGTGATACTTTAATTACACGACCCAATCCATCGGGAAATTATAAAATTGAAGGACTCAGAAGAGGCGACTGGAAAATACATATTGTTCCAATAAATACTGATAGATACAATGATACTGTTTTTGAGGTTAAACTGGATAAGTTGATAGAAACTAATATTGAGGCTATAAAATTATCGTTGAAGAAATAAATAAAAAAGGAATCGTAAACGATTCCTTTTTGTCTATTTATTTTTGATATTTGAAGCGTTTGATACTTCTTTTGGGTGTTTTCTCAAATTCTTCTTCCTGAATTCTAAAGGTTGAAATCTTGCTATAAGATGGGAGTTTATTATTTAAGTCTTTTATAACTTCGTTGAAAAATGAAGTGTATCCGTCCTTATTTACCTCCAAACTGGTCATCACTTCTGAATCTGGATATATCAAAGCAACAAGCTTGCCGTTTTCATCAATCACCAAAGATTCCGAAACAAACGTATAGTTGTTAATTTTATCTTCTATTTCTTCAGGGAAAATATTTTGTCCTGAAGCACCTAGAATCATATTTTTGTTGCGACCTTTTATATATATGGAGTTGTCATCGTCAATAATTCCCAAATCTCCGGTTTTCATCCATCCGTCTTTTGTGAAAATCTCTTTTGTTGCCTCAGGATTTTTGTAATAACCCAACATTAAGTTATCACCTTTCACCAATATTTCACCTACAGTTCTTTTCTGATCATCAGAATCAATTTTCACCTCCATTCTATCCACACGTCGACCAACCGATTTCTGTTTGAAATCTTTCCAGAAAGAGTAGCTAATAAGCGGACCACATTCTGTCATGCCGTAACCAACGGTGTACGGGAATTCTATTTTTTTCAAAAATTTCTCTACTTCCTGATTCAAAGCTGCTCCACCGATTACAACTTCTACCAGTTCTCCACCGAATATTTGGATAAGTTTATTTCTAATCTTTCTGTGTATAATCTGATTAAACCCTGGAATCTTAACTAGTGTACGAATAGGTTCTTTGCTGATTTTTGTGAATACGTTCTTTATAATAATTTTTTCAAGAATCAAAGGCACCGCTAATACCAGTTTCGGTTTTGCTTCGGCAAACGCTTCTATTATAATTTTTGGAGAAGGCACTTTATTTAGGAAATGGATATGCATTCCCATTGAAATGGAATTGAGAACTTCAAAAGTAAGACCATAAGCATGCGCCATTGGTAAAATACATACTATACTGTCTCCCGCATTTATAAAATCAAGATTGTCATTAGCAAAACGTGTGTTTGACCACAAACTTCGGTACGGAAGCATTACGCCTTTTGGGCTACTTGTTGTACCAGAAGTATAATTAATAACAGCTAATTCTTCAGGTTTATCTCTTCTGAAAGTAAGTTGTTTGTAATCAAATCTGTTTGTTTTATTTGCATTGTAAGAATCCTGAAAGTTTTCTTTTAAATCCCGAACCTTTGACTGACTTGTGTATAAAACATCAAAATTATCCAAAGAAAGTACCGTTTTGAGTTGTGGAGTATTTTCTTTCTTGAGATTATTCCAGATGGCTTGATCCGTAAAAAACATTACAGAATCGGAATGATTCAAAATATGTTCTATGCTGGCTTTGTCAAATTCATGCAAAATGCTTACCACCACGCCTCCGTACGAAAGAACAGCAAAAAAAGATATTGCCCATCTAGATGAATTTCTTCCGCATAAGGCAATTTTATCTCCCTTTTTTATACCTGCTAAATTGAATATTACATGCAGTTTGTCAATTTCCTCAGCAAAATCTTTATAATAAAAGGTTTTTCCTTTATAATCAGTCAAAGCGGGTAGTTCGCCATGTTTATGTATACTCTCTTCAATAACGGCCAGGAAAGAATTTTCACTCATAATATTTTTTTATACTTTTTAAAAAATTCATGGTCATTTACCATTTCGATGCAAAGATAGATATTAATTGAGTTCATTTATGCACAAATTGTTCAATTTTGTGTCATAATTGTATAAATCATGAGTTTTAATAGTACTTTTACAAAAAAATAGATTCTTTATTTAATGAAACAAATTAAGAAAGACGATATTCTAGCCGATGTGCTTGCCAAAAATCATGAATTGATTCCGATTGTCAACAGATTTGGAATTCAGTTGGGAGTGGGAGAGTATACAATCGAAGAAATTTGTGACAAAACTAAGTTGAATATCGATTTTTTGCTGACTATATTAAATGTTTATTTGGATGAAGATTTTTTTCCACAAAAGAAAATTACTGAATTCGAAACTGAATTACTTATCAACTATTTCAACAAAAACACCGAGAATTACTATAATGCTCTTCTACCAAACATTGAAAAACACTTATTTGCCTTTATATCTACAGGTTCGCAACAAAACCAGTCTTTGACGGTGCTTCGTAAAATCTTCCTTCAATACAAAAATGAATTTACTGAACTAGTTCATAAGGATATTCTTAATCAGGGACCATACCCCGTGGAGTTGCTGTATGATATAAAAAATATACTTATCAAACACATCCACGGAACATACAGTCAAAATTTATGCTATGCTGTTATATTCTCTATTACCAATATGATTAATGACCTTCAGATTCATAATCGCCTTTATGAAAAAGTTCTGAAGCAGAAAATCAAAGATCTCGAATCAAACAAGGATGGCAAAAATATCAACCTTCATAAAATTGGTAAAATAAAGAATGATTCCAATGAACTCACATCTCGCGAAATGGAAATTCTTATCTTTGTAGCGTCAGGCAAAACCAACAAAGAAATTGCCGATAATCTGAATATTAGTATAAATACGGTATTAACACATAGAAAAAATATTATTAAAAAATTAGGCATTCGCACAGTATCCGGACTGACTTTTTATTGCATTACGAAAGGATGGATTACTGCGGATATTACAAACTGAAAAATGGAAAAAATTCATGATATTATAGACTGGGGCAAGATTTCATACAAAGAAGCCTGGGACAAACAACACGTTCTTTTTGAAAAAGCCATCGAACAGAAAGTGAAAGGTGAAAAACCGGTTAATACATTAATATTATGTGAACATCCGCATGTCATTACATTGGGTAAAAGCGGAAATGAAAATAATCTTTTGTTGCCTAAATCGTTGCTGAACGACAAAGGGGTAGAATTCTTCCACAATGATAGAGGAGGGGATATTACTTATCACGGACCTGGTCAACTGGTCATTTATCCAATCTTTGACTTGGAGCAATTCGGCATTGGCTTGAAAGAATATATTCATAGAATGGAAGAAACGGTTATCCAAACAGTGGCGGATTATGGAATTTCAGCCGAAAGACTGGAAAAGGCGACAGGGGTTTGGCTGGACAAGGACAATGAAAAAGCACGAAAAATCTGTGCTATAGGTGTCAAAAGCAGCCGCTATATGACCATGCACGGTTTGGCTTTGAATGTAAATACCGATTTGAGTTATTTCTCACTTATCAATCCATGCGGCTTTACGGAAAAGGGTGTGACATCCATCCAAAAAGAAAATAACGGAGAAGTCATATCTATGGATGAAGTCAAACAGAAAATGATAATTAATTTTCAGAAGATTTTTATTTGAACTTTAATTTATCCAAAAACAGATAGATTTAATTAATTTTCACACCACGTCTACAACTCGTTTGTAGGTTCTTTTTATCTTTGTGATAAATAATTTATTTGTATAAGATTAAAAATCAAAAATAGAAGTTATGAAAAAGTTAACGATTTATTCTTTCGCACTTATAAGTTTGATGGTTTTTACAACATCTTGTAAACCTAAACAAAGTGCTTATAAGCAAGTGTATGAAGCTGCCAAAGAAAGAGAATTGCAGGAAGCCGCATCAGCTAACCAAGTAGTTGTAAAAGATGCAGCAAGTTTACCTCCAGTTGAAGTTTCTATCAGAAAAGAAAAAGTAGAAGCTGTAAATAGTGTGGATGCTGCTAATCTTAAAAAATACAGCGTTGTTATCGCTTCATTAAGCGTAAAATTGAATGCAGAATCATTGAAATCACGAATGGAAAACGAAGGTTACAACGTAATTTTGGCTCAAAATGAACAAGGTATGTATCGTGTAATCGTTGCAAGCTATGATTATAAAGAAACTGCCGCTGCTAAACGTGACGAAATTTATCAAAAATATTCGGCAAAAGGTGATACAGATTATTTGAGAAAAAACTATGGTGTACCATTTAACGACTTGTGGTTGCTTGAAAGAGTTTATTAATTAAACGGCTAAATAATATATTGAAACAGAACTTATTCATTCTTTTTGAATAGTTCTGTTTTTTTATAATGATAGATACTTTTCTAAGCAAAGGCTCTTCTGCGAGCATTCCTCAGGTATGATGCAAAATGTAAAGTTTACCATTCACAAGATATTCAATCCTGGTTACTGAATCAAATAACATCGCCTGCATTTACCGTACTTTCAGAAATAAACCACACCTCTCATCAAACTTTAGATGATTCCATGGCCATTATCAAACCTTATGCAGGTAAAGAAAATATATTTTGCCCACATAAATCATGACATTGGTTTTACCAACAACTTTCTACAGAATTGCCGAAAAATATGTATCTTGCAGACGATACGCTGAAATTAACTTTCTAACCCGTCCAAATTAATCAATATTAACAATGATGATTGCAACTATTTGTGTTAATTTTAATCCTATATATAGGAGTGAACACAAAAAATAATCGTTCTGTAATTCATTTGTTTATATAAGTAATTTTATTTTTAAACTTTAGATAGAAAATTCAGTAATTATATAGAAAATTAAAATAGGGGAAATATCAAAATGAAAACTAAAAAATTTTTAATCCTTAGTATGTTGGCAATGATTCCTTTCTTCGGATTTGCACAAGAATGGGATGATATTTATGCTAACCCTAAGAATACTACCGTCATAAAGAAAGCTGAAAATAAAGCAAAACGTGTAGTTATAATAAAAGGTGATGCAAACAATATGCAGATTACTGCTAATGGTCGAAATATTGATGAATATAATCGTCGTAACATGCCAGACACTTTGTTGTCAGACGGAATGCAAGACTCTTATAGAGATTATCAATACACCGACAGAATCATCAAATTTCATGATCCTGAATCAAGTATCAGAATCAATGGCGCTGATGAAGTAACTGTGTTTGTAAACAATGATGTTTACAGCGATTACTACAGAAATCGTGACTGGGACTTCAGATATGGATTCGGATTAAACACTTGGGATTCTTATTATCCTTGGTACACAACTCGTCCATACTATGGTTACTATAGTCCTTGGTATTATGGCCGTTACTACAGCCCTTGGTACTATGGTGGCTTCTATGATCCTTGGTATTACGGAAGTTATTATGGTGGCTTCTATGATCCTTGGTATTTTGGAGGATACTATTCTCCATATTACTATCGCAGATATTGGGATTATCCTTACTACGGAGGTTATTACAGCGGCTACTATGACGGATTCCGCAACAGTTCTCGCAGTACTTCAGGCCGCACATCAGGAACATATCGTTCAGGTGCTACATCCACAAGAAGTATGGATTCAGGCCGCGGTATCTATTCACGTGGCAATGACGCTTACAGCAGTTCAAGAACACGAGTAATTGACAATCAAGGAAGAGTATTGGATTCTCGTACAGGAAGAGTAATTGAAGACAATTCTTCAAGAATGTCATCAGGAAGAAATAGCTCAGTTTATACAAGAGGTTCAGCTTATACTGGCTCATCAAGCTCTCGCGTATATGACAGACCTCAATCTTATGACAGAAGCTCAAACAGCCGTTCTAATGCTTATCCTACAAACAGATCAAACTATGACAATCGTAGCACTCCTACAAGGAGTTATGATTCTGGTTCACGCAGCAGCTCTATGTCAACAAGAAGCTATGACTCATCAAGCTCTCGTAGTTCAAGCGGCAGATCAGGCAGCAGAAGATAAGTTTCTAATAACGTAAAATAATTATAGATTGAAAATGAAAAAAAATATTTATGCACTCATTCTTGCTTTCCTTACGAGTGGATTTGTATTCTCTCAGGGTGAGGTAGAAGCAATTAAGTTGAGTAAACGTGATTTATCCGGAACTGCCCGTGGATTGTCTATGGGCGGGGCATTCGGAGCCCTCGGTGGCGATTTGACAGGTGTAAACATTAATCCGGCGGGTTTGGGTACATATAGAAGTTCTGAAATTGTTGGTACCTTAAATTATACCAATAACAAGAACTCTATTATGAATACTTCTAATAATGCTTCAAGCGTAGATTTCTCTAATTTAGGTTTTATAGGGAGCTTCAATCTCCGCAGTGAAGTAGTTCCTATTATCAATTTCGGATTTTCCTATAACTCTCAATATTCTTATAAATCGTATCTTACCGCTGCAGGTGGTAACGGGAATTCTTTGATGGATTATATGGCGAATATTACAAATGATAGGGGAAATATTACTCCAGATATGCTTCAGTTTAAATACAGTGGTAATGATGTGACATGGGATCCGTTTGCATCATCTCAAGCTCCTTGGCTGTCAATATTTGGTTATAATTCCTATCTGATTAATCCGACAGGACCTACTTCTTATGCTCCATTGCATAATGAAGGCGTTGGCAGATCTATGGAAATGCGTGAAGCCGGAAACATCAATAGCTACGATTTCTCTATAGGAATGGATATAGCAAATAAATTAAGTATTGGTGGTGCCATCTCTGTTTCCGATATCTATTATTCACTTTCGTCACGTTATTCTGAAGAGTTTATGAAAGCTGATAAAAATGGTTTCGACCTTAGGAATAGTTTGACAACTGAAGGCGCTGGGGTAGGTGGTAAATTGGGTATTATCTACAAACCTGTAAATTCCTTGCGTATTGGTGTTGCTTATCACACTCCGATATGGTATGTATTAAGTGATATTTATTCAGCAGAAATGGAAGATAACGTAGAAGCATATACCACTGCTCCGGGGTATGAACCTGCTATCACTTATTCAAAGGAATTTTATAACGATTATAAATATCAAACTCCTGACAAATGGGTATTAAGTTTAGCTGGAATAATCGGAAGTAAAGCTTTATTAAGTATGGATTACGAAATTTCAAACTACGGAAATTTGAAGTTCAAAGGTGTTGAAGGTGTTGCTAATCGTTTTGCTGATGCTAACAGATTTATCTCTGAAGATCATAAAACTGCTTCTACATTCAGAGTTGGTATGGAATATCGTTTCACTCCTCAGTTCTCTTTGAGATTGGGTTATGCATGGATGCAGAATCCTTACAAGGATAAATTCGTATCAGGAAATGCAGATAATACACAAATTGCTGCAATCACCGGTTCAACAACTATTTATAATATTGATGGAGATGCACAATTCTTTACTGGAGGTTTAGGTTACAGGTTCAGTCCTAACTTGTATGCAGACTGGGCAATAGTATACAAAACTCAAAAGAGCGATGTATACCCATATCCAACTGCAGCTTTTTACGAATTGACTAACGATAAAGTAACAAGTGCTCTTACATTGGGATATAAATTCTAAATTGATACAATAAATAAACTCTTTATATTTTAAGCGACTTTGGAGGACTTCTCCAAAGTCGCTTTTATTGTTTATTTTTTCGTAGAAAGCTCTTCATGCGCTGGCGCAAAACATCTATATTGACAGCAAGCATTCTTCATTAATTAAATTTCCATTCAGAATGACAACTTCAGTAGATTCTACTTCTGAAGATAATTTATTTATAATATGGAAAATAAAACATATCTTTAAATCTATTGTTAAGTAATAAATACCAAATAGAGAGATTATGAGCCGAGGTTTTGTAAAAGAAGACGACCAGGAAGAAATTCCTATGGTGTCACCAAGAGCGTATCTACCTGAAGGTGTGAACAACTATGTGACACAAACCGGTATGGATGAACTATTGGCAGAACGTGAAAAGCTTCTTAACGAAAAGGAGTCATTGATCACAAACAACGAGAATGAAAAGCGTATTGCTATAAATCACATTAATGCACGTCTGAACCTCCTCAACGCTCGTATTGATACTGCTATGGTGATAACTCCCAATGAACAATCTGTTGACGAAGTCATGTTCGGAGCTACTGTTACGATAAACAGAATATGTACGACAAACAACCGCACTTTCCGAATAGTAGGTGTAGATGAAGCTGATATCGCTAACGGAAAAATTTCGTTCTTATCTCCGATTGCCCAGGCTCTAATGAACAGAAAAGCGGGAGAGAGGGTAATAATAAACCAGGCAGGAAGAGAAATTGAATTTGAAATATTGAGTATAGAATATTAACTTAATAAGTATGTAATTGAAGGATTAACTTTTTGATATAACATACTATTGTACAATTGTTTCTTCTCTAATAAGAAATATTTTAAACAAACATTTTTGTTATAATGAAAATATATTGTAAATTGCACATGTTTTTACAACAGTTTTGCAGGATTAATTAACAAGACAACAAAACGAAGGACGAAGAAATTAAATTGGCATTTAAAAGTTTAAAGTTTTTATATTACTTAAAATAAATTATTTCAAAAATTTATCTATCAACAATTTAGAACAAATTTATAACAAAAAAATATCTGTTATCGGAGACAAAAAATTCTCTCTATAACAGGCATATGAGAGACTCTTAAAAAAATAAGGTCTTAACTACTACGCAGTAGCAGTCGCCGAATTGTTTGCAGACATGGCGACTGTTTCTTTTTTATATTACTATAAATGTTTAGCATTTTTATTCTTGCTTCGTGTAGCCCTGCTTTTATACCAAGAAGACATAAACACACTCAAAAACCATTTTATTCGTTGACGATAGTGACTGCAGAATTGTTAAATAGGAATATTTTTAAATATTTGAACCATCTTTTTTAATCATTTTTCAGTCAACATGTTAATTAAATCCAAATTTAAAGACTTCTTGAAATTAACTTCTCTCCCTTAGAAGTATCTTTCAAGATATCACGAAACCTATTTCTCTCTTGTGAAAGTATATTTGGAGATATCTCGAAACCGCCTTCTCGCTCGTGAAAGTATATTTGGAGACTTCACGAAACCAACTTCTCTCTCATGGAAGTACATTTCAAGATATCACGAAACATATTTCTCCCTTATGGAAGTACACTTCGAGACTTCTCGAAAGTTGCTTCTTCCCATTGAAAATACATTTAAAGATTTCTTGAAAATAGATTTACGCAAAAAGGAAGAAATTCGGAATCCCCATACTATCATCTCTAATAAGTTGATAGTCAATCAACATGAATCTAAATCACAGTTTTAGACACTAAAAAAACGACTTCATTACGTAGATAAGCTGCGTGCAACGTATCGTGATTTGACACTGATATCCCATCCTTACAATTTTGATAGAGTATATGAGTGATTGTTAAAGAATGTTTTTGTATTTTTGGGCTAATATAGACGATGGAAATATCCATGTTCCTGATAATTACCAGTCGTGGTAGAGACGTTGCGTGCAACGTCTCATATAAATGAAACAAAATAATTGGGATATAATAATTGGAGACGTAGCGCGCTACGTCTCTACGAATTGGGAAATAAATAACCGAATGACTGAAAAATTTCAACAAAAATACCGTGTTTCTACCACGCGTTATTCATATCATAATTATGATGGCGGTGAATATTTTGTTACTATTTGTACTAACGGAATGGAACATTTTTTCGGGGAAATTTCGAATGGTAAAATGCAATTATCGGAAATCGGACGTTTTGTTACCAAACAAATAGAAAATATATCGCAACATTATATGTATGCCGGAATTCCCATTTATGTAGTCATGCCCAATCATGTTCATTTGATGGTTTTCATTGATGTTGATGGTAATAATAACGATCGTTGTAGAGACGTTGCGTGCAACGTCTCCAGGAATATGACCAACGAAAATAACAGAGACGTAATACACGTTAACGAACGAATGTCGAAAATATCGCCGAAAAGTGGTTCATTATCAACCGTTATTAGAGGATTAAAATCATCGGTTACACGCTATTGTAGACAAAATAACATTCATTTTTCTTGGCAGCCGCGTTATCACGATCACATTATCCGTAATCAAAAGGAAATGAATCGTATTGCAGATTATATTGAAAATAATGTTATAAATTGGGAATTGGACAAATATAAATCGTAGATACGTTGCGTGCCACGTCTCATATAAATGAAACGAAATAATTGGTGTATGATAGTTGGAGACGTAGCGCGCTACGTCTCTACAATGTGGATAAACAAAAATTAAATTGAATGAATGTATCAACAATATATCGGACGCCAAACTGCGTATAATTCGGATCATAATCCGGACGATGGAAATATCCATGTTCCTGATAATTACTAGTCGTTGTAGATACGTTGCGTGCCACGTCTCATATAAATGAAACGGAATAATTGTGATATAATAATTGGAGACGTAGCGCGCTACGTCTCTACTAATGCTGGCAAACAAACATTAAATTGAATGAATGTATCAACAATATATCGGACGCAAACTGCGTATAATTCGAATCATAATCCGGACGATGGAAATATCCATGTTCCTGATAATTACCAGTCGTTGTAGAGACGTTGCGTGCAACGTCTTATATAAATGAAACGAAAATAATTGGGATATAATAATTGGAGACGTAGCGCGCTACGTCTCTACAATGTGGGTAAACAAACATTAAATTGAATGAATGTATCAACAATATATCGGACGCCAAACTGCGTATAATTCGGATCATAATCCGGACGATGGAAATATCCATGTGCCTGATATTACTAGTCGCTGTAGATACTTTGCGTGCAACGTCTTATATAAATGAAACGAATTAATTTGTATATAACAATTGGAGACGTAGCGCGCTACGTCTCTACGAATGCTGGCAAACAAACATTAAATTGAATGAATGTATCAATAATATATCGGGCGCCAATAGTGTATAATTCGAATCATAAACGGGACGATGGAAATATCCAGGTTCCTGATAATTGCCTGTCGCTGTAGATACGTTGCGTGCAACGTCTCATAAAAATGAAATGAAAATAATTGGGTTATAATAGTTGGAGACGTAGCGCGCTACGTCTCTACGAATGTGGGTAAACAAAAATTAAATTGAATGAATGTATCAACAATATATCGGGCGTAGCACGCTACGTTTCTACATTAATAACATACAAAATAAAAAATAACAATATGACAGATCTACCCGGCAAAGCAATATACGACCGACATTTTAATAAAAGCAGAAAGAAACTATTTGTGCATGATACCTTTGGACCGAAAGTGGAAATGCCTGTTTCCTACTATTTTAGGACATACAACCAGATGCCTGAACTGGAGAAAAAGGCATTACAACTCTGCGAAGGGAAGATTCTGGATATAGGTGCCGCAGCCGGTTCGCATAGTCTGGAACTTCAGAAAAGCAACAAGGATTATATCGCTCTTGAAATATCTCCATCTGCTTGCGAAGTAATGAAAGATAGGAGAGTGAAGAATATACTTACTGCCGACTTCTTTCAATATACAAAGGAAAAGTTCGATACCTTATTATTGTTGATGAACGGAATAGGTCTGTGTGGTTCGTTGCAAGGATTTCGGAAATTTCTATCGCATGCCAAAACACTTCTGAATGAGAACGGAAAAATCATTTTCGACTCCTGCGACATCAGCTATATGTATGAAGATGGAGAAGAAATGCCCACAGACCGATATTATGGCGAGGTAACCTGCATGTATGAATACGACAAAGCGTTAACCGAACCATTTGAGTGGTTATATCTTGATCCAGACACACTTAAACAGATTGCAAAAGAAGAAAACTGGCAAGTAGATATCGTGATGGAAGACGAGAATGACCAGTATCTGGCCGTTGTTAGACACAAAGACTAAAAGAGTAAAGGCTAAAAGACGAGAAATTTACGATTTTATGAGTGCAGGAATTATAATGGAACCAACTCGTAACCCGTAACTCGTAACCCGTAACTCGTAAGGCGTAAATAAAAATACGTCCTTTATTCTTCATCATTCTTCTTTTCACTTTTAGTTTTTAGTTTATAGTTTTAAAACTAACTTTGTCTCTTCAAAAATCAAAATTATGACTCAAGACAAACCTACCGGATATTTAGAAAGCAATAACAGAAAAGTGACAACCCGCACACTTTTGGAAATGAAGCAAAGAGGTGAGAAAATCTCCATGCTCACAGCTTACGATTATTCAATGGCGAGCATTGTCGACCAGGCAGGTATGGACGTGATTTTGGTAGGAGATTCTGCTTCCAATGTGATGGCGGGAAACGTCACTACGCTGCCCATGACATTAGACCAGATGATATATCACGGAACGTCGGTGATGAAAGCGGTTAAGCGTGCGCTTGTGGTGGTTGACATGCCTTTCGGAAGTTATCAGGGCAACTCCATAGAAGCTGTGTCGTCCGCTATCCGTGTGATGAAAGAAACGCAAGCAGATTGTATCAAACTCGAGGGTGGCAAGGAAGTGTTGGAATCCATTGAAAGGATTCTCAGCGCGGGAATTCCCATTATGGGACATCTGGGACTAACGCCGCAATCTATCAATAAATTCGGGACTTATACCGTACGCGCCAAAGAAGAAGAAGAAGCAAATCGTTTGATTGAAGACGCGCATCTGTTGGAAGATGCCGGTTGTTTTGCTTTAGTATTGGAGAAAATTCCGGCAGAGCTGGCAGGACGTGTAGCTTCAGAACTTAAAATTCCGGTGATTGGGATAGGAGCGGGTGCTTTGGTTGACGGACAGGTCTTAGTAATTCATGATATGCTCGGCATCAATAAAGGGTTTTCTCCCAGATTTTTACGCAGATATGCCAATTTGTTCGAAACCATGACCGATGCGTTGAAGCATTACATTGAAGATGTGAAGTCTTCCGATTTCCCTTCAGAAAAAGAAAGTTATTGAATCGTTGGCAGTAGAGGCTGTAGACTGTTTATAGTTTATAAATTGTGCTATATCGATAGATGCGATACAAAATGAGTGATATTTTTGTATCGTATTTTTCTTTCCAAACACCCTTTTGGTTTTAGGGAAGGGGATTTGAAAAGAAAAATACTTGGCTCTATTTCATGCGTTTGATAAGTTTTAAATATTCATAGTTACGAGGTATTACTGTTTCATTAGAATCCCAAAACTTAGATGTAACATCAGGTTGTATAGGGATTAAATTTTCGACAGATTTCAGCTTCTGATAGGTAGTTTTTCCATTCAGGGCGGAATGATGTCTTTTTTTGTTATAAAACTCCTGCCATTCAACACCTAAATACGCTAAATCAAGAGAGGTATCAGTTAAATCAAAAAATGACCAAAATTCTGTTTTATCTGTTTGTTGAATCCTTTCAACTTTACCATTCAAGTGAGGACTTCTTGGTTTTATCGGTCTGAATTTGATGAAATGTTCATGTAGTTCCTCCTGGAAAGCATCGTTGAAGAACTCTGTTCCCCAGTCTGTTTGTATACATTGAATGGGGAACTGTAGCGTATCAAGAATCTCTGCCAGAAAATGAATAGTACTTTCAACTTTTTTATTGGGATAGATTCTAATCACTTTCATTCGGATACAATCATCAATTGCAGTAAATTGATAAGCTTTATCTCTCAGTTTAGTTACGTCTAATTGTACCCTTTCGCCAGGAATGTCCTTGTTATAACGAATATAATCGGCTTTCTTACGACGTCTAACAATAGGTCTCACCTGATGCTTGGATAGAAACCGCCAAACAGTCATTGGAGATAATGAGATCTTCTTACGTAATAGATAAGATGAAATACGTTGGGAACCCAATCGTTTCTTCTTACGTAAATCAAGAATCATTAACTCGAGATCGCTCGTAACCTTTTTATTTACAAGGTTTAGGGGACGTTTCGACTTATCTGACAATCCTGACTTTCCCTCTTTCTCATAACGTTTTATCCAACGATAAAGTGTGGTTCGGGCAATACCTCATCGTAGCGCAGTTTTAGAAACAGAACCTGTCTGCTCATAGAGTCTAAGCCAGTTTTGACGTGCTCTTATTTTTCGTTCCATGTTTTTCATAGTCGAAAAATAAAGATTTTATACCAATATTTAATATCTAAAATGTAGCGTTTCTATTGGTATGTCACATCTTAACGAACCGCTGCATACGAGACCCGTACGTACAGTGGTGTGAGAGGCTCTCCTCGTCAGTGATTACTGGCGGGGCAGTCTACTCGATTGTGCGTTCGGTGTTCTTTTCGTCTGTCAGTATGTTCGCTTTTTGCTGCATTGTCTTTCTGTCGGTGCGTTGGGGTAGGCAAGCTCTTTTGCAGGTTTTGGCTTTAGCGGGGGCTTGTGCGACCTGCAAATGTGCTTGCCTACTGCGTTGGCTATTCGTCTCCGTTTATGGTTTCCATTATTTCCTTAAAACTGTTGAGTCCTGCTTCTATGTTTTCAATGATTTCATTTGCCAAAACATCTGGGTCGGGCAAGTTGTCCAAATCTGTTAGGCTTTTGTCCTTTATCCAAAATATGTCTAAGTTGGTTTTGTCACGCTCAATGATTTCTTGATACGTGAATTTTCTCCAACGTCCTTCTGGGTTTTCTTCGCTCCACGTTTCTACTCGTTTGTTTCGGTTTTCGGGATTGTAGCACTTTACAAAGTCTTTTAAATGCTCCGAAGTCATTGGGTTTTTCTTGAGTGTGTGGCTTATATTACTGCGGTAATCATAAATCCAAACATCTTTTGTCCAAGGGTCTTTGGAAGCAGGTTTGTTGTCGAAAAACAACACATTTGCTTTTACGCCTTGTGCATAAAATATCCCTGTCGGAAGTCTCAAAATCGTGTGCAGATCGGTGGTTTTTAAAAGTTCTTTACGCACTGTTTCACCCGCTCCGCCTTCAAACAGCACATTGTCGGGCAATACTACGGCTGCTTCGCCTGTGAGTTTGAGAAGCGTTTTTATGTGTTGTAAAAAGTTTAGTTGTTTGTTGGCAGTGGTCGCCACAAAGTCCTGACGATTGATAATGTAGTCTTGCTTTTCCTGTTTGCCTTCTTCGTTGGTAATGGTCATACTGCTTTTTTTACCAAAAGGCGGATTGGCCAATACATAATCAAAACGCTGTCCGTTGTCTGAAATCAAAGCATCTGCCGAAGAAATCAAGGGCTCGCCATCTATTTCGCCAATGTTGTGCAGAAACATATTCATCAAACACATTCTGCGGGTGTTGGCTACAATTTCGTTTCCGTAAAAGGTTTTGTTTTTCAAAAACTCTTTTTCTTCTTTGTCCAATTCCTGTGCTTTGATAAAATCATAAGCTGCCAAAAAGAAACCGCCTGTACCGCAAGCCGGGTCGATGATGGTTCGCATTGGTTTGGGGCGAACACAAGCTACCATTGTTTTGATTAAAGAACGTGGGGTAAAATATTGCCCTGCACCGCTTTTGGTGTCTTCGGCATTTTTCTCCAACAGTCCTTCGTAAATTTTTCCTTTTATGTCAGTTCCCATCAGGCTCCATTGCTCTTTGTCAATCATATCTATGATTTTTAAGAGTTTGGAAGGGTCTTGAATTTTGTTTTGGCTCTTTACAAAAATCTGTCCGAGTGTTCCTTTTTCACTGCCCAAACTCCGTAGCATTTGGTTGTAAAATGTTTCTAACTCCAAGCCACGTTTTTGCGATAGTGTTTGCCAGTCGCAAGTTTCGCCTTTGGGGTCTTCTTCGCCTTGTGCGTTTTTGAGTTTTGGGAATTTTAATCCTTTGCTGTATGGCGGTTTGTTGAGTTCGTCTGCCATTTTAAGGAAAAGCAAATAGGTGATTTGCTCCAGATAATCACCATAACCCACGCCATCATCGCGAAGGACGTTGGCGAAATTCCACACTTTTGATACAATTGCACTTTCTGACATATTATTCTATATTAATTACACCCCTACGGGGTTTGATTCGTGTTTTAAATATCATTCTATAATAATTACACCCCTACGGGGTTTTCTTGCCTTTAAGCCCAAAGGGCTGATATTATTATAGATTTTATGTTTCATTTTGTTGTTTAACCCCGAAGGGGTAATATTATTCTTCTACCCAATCAAACAAGTATTTTTCATTGTAATCGATTTCAAATTTTTGTAAAAAATCAAGATATTCTTCTTTAAAAGATTTCTTTTTATGGTGTTCTTCCTGATTGGCAATGTATTGATAAACGTTTTCAATTTGCGAATGTGCATAAGAAAATGCCCCATAACCTTCTTGCCACGAAAATTTACCTTTTACAAATTTTTTGTCGTTGATAAAGTTGCTTGAATTGTTCTTAATGTCTCGAACCAAGTCAGAAATAGCCATTGCTGGTTTTAATCCAACAAATATGTGAACGTGGTCTGCTACACCATTTACAATGATAGATTTTTGACCTTTGTTGGTAATAATACCTGAAATGTATTTGTGTAATTCATCTTTCCATTCTTTGCCAATTAGGTTTTGTCTGACTTTTACGGCAAAAACAATTTGAATGTAGATTTGTGAAAATGTTCCCGGCATATTCGTTTAATTTAATGTCACCCCTTCGGGGTTTGGTTCTATGTTTAATTTATTCATTCTATAATAATTTCATCCCTTCGGGATTAATTAAATGATTTTTGTTGATTCGTTACAATTATTACACCCCTTCGGGGTTTGGTTTGGTTGATTTATTTGTTTTATAATCATTACACCCCTTCGGGTTTGTTCGGTTTTAAGCCTGAAAGGCTGCCATTTTTATAGAAAATTATAAAGCAACAAAGGTTAAACCCCGAAGGGGTGATATTATAATTGTTATCATTTTTTTGTTTTGGGTTTCTTTTTCTTCTCTTGCTCTTTAGCCAATTTCTCGGCTTGTATTTTCTTGAGCAATTCGCTGGCAGGTTCGTAGTCTGCTGCGGCTTTGCATTGGGCTATTTCTACCTCGCTGAGCAGCCTGCCTTCAAATGCTTTTTTCAAAATGCTTTGGCGAAGGGCTTCGGCTTTCTCAATGCTTTCGTTTATGCTTTGCTCCATTTTATCGCAAACCGATAAACGGCTTTCTATTTCTTGAACGATTTGGGTTTGTTCTTGGGTTGAACAAAGTGGAAATACAAAATTTTCAATTGAAGCTATTCCAATATTGGCTTGTGTTGTTTCAACTGTATATCTTTTGATTTCCTTTTTAATTACTGGTGAAAGTGAATAGTAAAGTGCAAATTTTGAACTCATTAAACTTGTAATATTTTTAATGATTGCACACGAATATGAAACTAAAAACTCTCTGTCAAAATCAATTAAAATATTCCGTCCAATTGTTCCGTAACGTGGAAATATAATATCTCCTTTCTCGGGTTTAATTTTTAATGCCAACCTTTCAAAATCCTCTTTTGAAATAGTTTTAGCACCAGAAAAATCAATAGTTCCATCTCCGTTTAAATTTCCTGTTGAAAGGTATGGATAACCATTTTCAACTGTCTTGGGCATTTTATGGTCTATGTCTCCAATCTTGTAAGTTACATTACCAAATCTTGACCATTTCCAACTGTTTGGCAATGTTTCATAATTCTCAATGTCACTTTCCTTTACCTCTGTAACTTCTTTTGGTTTTGATATTCTACTCGGCTTTATTCCTTTCTTCCCTTTCTTCTCCCATTCCTTTACCGCTTTTTTCCAATCTTCAATTTGTTGGTTGTAGTGGTTTTGGCGTTCTTGTTTTATTTGTTGCAGCAGTTCTTCGGCTGTGGGCAGGTGGGTTTGTTTTGCTCTCCATTCTTTGGTGAGTTCTCCCTCAAACGCCTTTTTCAGCACCGCTTGGCGGTATATTTTCAGTTGCTCTTGTGCGGTTTTAAAATTGGCTATGCCGTTGTCTAAATCGGAAAAAAGGGCTTCGATTTTGGAAACTATGGCTCGTTGAATGGGAATAGGGGCAAGTGGGAATGAAATTTCAGCAAATTTATTAGTGCTAACACCACCAATAATTCCATTCATTTGATTTTTAAAATCATCAAAGAATTTACGGAAGCGTGAATAGTAGAACACATATTTACCTTCTAAAACATTATACTCATCTGTTATGGCATAAAGTTTATTTCCAAAACAAACATCTTGCTCAATGTATGCTGCTTTTCTTCCTGCACTTCCACCTTCCGAACAAACTAAAACACATCCTTTGGGTGCGATTTTAAATGTTTCTTCTTCAAAAGGAATTTTTACTCCGTTTTCATAATCAACAACGGCATCAAATCCTACATCTTTGGTTCCAATGTAGTTGTAGCCATCTTTTAGATTTTTATACTTCTTTTCTTTTACTTGAGCATTAATGCTGTTGCCATTATAAATATTAGCGACCTCACCAATCTCAACTTCTATCCAATCTTCTCTCATTATGCTGCTAATGCCTCGTTAAGTTCGTTAATAATATCGTTCATTTCTGCCCCAAATAGTTGGTACATTTTGCCACGTCCGCCTTTTTCGTCAAAGGGTGTGAAGTCGAGGTCTTCCAGTTCTATGTGGTAGCTGTTTATTACGTGGTTTTTGAGTTCACGCAGCCAGTCCATTTGTTCGGTGGTAAAACGGTTGTGCTTACCTGCGTTTTGTTTAAAAATCCAGTTTTTAAAATTGTCGTCAATCGTTTTATCAAAAGGTTTTAGTTCGCTGTCAATGCCGCAAGCCCTGCGTATTAAGGAAACCAAAGCCGTGAGTTCATCAATGGGCTGTTTGCTTTTCACATCTTCCAGTTGAGCATAAGCTGCCCACACATAATCGGGGGCAAGGGTGGGTTTGTCCAATTTCAGTTTGTCAAACACTTCTTTTATCATTTTAAACGTAATGTTTCTACGGTTGTAGGGTTGTTTGTAAAAAATAGTGAGTGCCTTTATTTCGTCTTGGTTGGCTACCAAATAATCACTAAAATCTTTTACAATTTCCTTGGCTTTGTCAACCGAAGTGGTGTCCCATTCGGCTTTGGTTACTTTATCAATATTGTGGCTGTCTATAATTTGCTCGTGTTCTATCCGCACTTTTTCAATGTAGTCGTTTAGCTTGCCGTTAAAAGTAGCAGCTGCCGTTTCTATCAATGTTTTTTGTGCCGTTTGTTTGGCTTGTTGTATCAAAGCAGGGGTGCGGTCTTGCTCGGGAATGGCTTCAATAATGGGTTTTGCCTTTTCTTCAATGGCATCTTCATCAAAAGCCGAAAGCAATTCCTTGCTGATTTGTTTCAGGTTTTTGCCTTTGCTGTGTTCCAAGAGTTTTTCTTTTTCCTTGTCGGTAATTTCCTTCTCCAAACGGATAAGGCGGTTTGCCAACGATAGGAATAAATCTTCTTCGGCAACGCCCATCGTAACGGCTCCCAAAAGGTCTTTGAGTGCAACGGTGGGTTTACGTTCCAAAGGTCGGCTGTCGGTTTTTTTAGATTTGGTTACACCTACGGCATCAACAATGATAAAATGCGTTTTGGCTTTGGCGGTTTTCGATACCATTTGCAAAGCATCTTTGTTTATGGTTCGTGTGCCTCTGCCTTTCATTTGTTCAAAGTAGTTGACACTTTTTACATCACGCATAAAAAGCAATACTTCCAAAGGTTTTACATCTGTGCCTGTGGCAATCATATCTACCGTAACGGCAATGCGTGGATAGTAGGAATTGCGGAAACGGTTCAGCACCGATTTTGGGTCTTCTTGTATTTTGTAGGTGAGTTTTTTGCAGAAGTCGTCTCCTTCGTCAAATTCTTCCCGAATGATTTTGATAATATCGTCTGCGTGGCTGTCGGTTTTGGCAAACACCAAGGTTTTAGGCACTTCGTATTCTCCGTTTTCGTCTTTGCGGTTCGGGAAAATTTCGGTTTCCAATGCCTTTTTGTATTGGCGAATGATATTGCGTATTTGACTTGGATTGACCACCTTTTTATCCAAATCGTTTTTCAGGTATTCGGTGTCTTCGTCTTCTTGTGTCCAGCGGTTTTTTCGGGTGAGTTTATCTCGCCTGTCCACAAACCAACCTGCCTTTATCACGCTTCCTTTTTGTGAAATTTCAGTTTCAATATTGTACACATCATACGGCACATTTACGCCATCAATCACCGATTCTTCGTAGGTGTATTCGCTTACTACATTTTCCTCAAAAAAACCAAAGGTGCGTTTGTCGGGTGTGGCAGTTAAGCCAATCAGGAAAGCGTCAAAATAATCTAATACTTGTTTCCAAAGGTTGTAAATAGAACGGTGGCACTCGTCTATCACAATAAAATCAAATTGCTCTATGGGTACTCTTGGCGAATACTCCACAGGGATTGCCTGTTTTTTATTTCGTTGTTGCTCCATCCACGAAGATTCGTTGGGGTTGGTGTCTTCTGCACCTTCGTCCAGTTCTTCGCCTTTCAAAATGGCGTACATCCGTTGAATGGTAGAAATACAAACCTGACTATCGGAAGCGATATAACTTGAAGTCAAACGCTGCACATTGTAAAACTCCGTGAATTTTCGGTTGCTGTCGTTGGGTTGAAAAGCCATAAACTCCTGTTCGGCTTGTTCGCCCAAATTTTTAGTGTCCACCAAAAACAAAATGCGTCTTGCTTTGGCGTGTTCCAATAAGCGATACACAAAAGTGGCAGCCGTAAAAGTTTTACCCGCACCAGTTGCCATTTGTATCAAGGCTTTGGGCTTGTTCTTTTTAAACGATTGCTCTAAGTTTTTAATCGCCTTAATTTGAGCAGGGCGAAGCCCTGTTTCATTTAAGGCAGGAATATCAGAAAGTCTTGCTCTTAAACTTTTGTCTTTTTGTAGCCAGTCTGCCAATGTTTCGGGTCTGAAAAACCAGAAAATATTTCGTCCTCTCGGCTTCGGGTCTCTTGTATCTCTAAAACGGGTGATTGTGCCAGTGCTTTCAAACACAAAAGGCAAAGGGTCGTTGTCTAAATATTTCAGTTTGGCGTTGGCATATTCGATTGATTGGTCTTCGGCAACAGTGAGTTTATGTCCTTCGTCTTCCTTTTTTGCTTCAATAACCCCAACAGGTTTTTTATCAACAAACAGCACATAGTCGGCAAACCCAGAAGCAGCCTGATATTCTCTAACAGCAACACCTTTGTTTACTCCTAAGTCTACTTCATTTTTTGATTGAACAATCCACCCAGCTTCCACCAACATTTTGTCGATTTTGTCTCGGGCTATTTGTTCAGGATTTTGATTTTTATCTGTACTCATCTTGTTTTCTTTCTGTGGTGCGTTGGCAAAAAATGGCTGTTTGGTTTTACTCACGGATTATATGTTTTTATGGTGTTTATGAATGCTTCGCATTTGCGAAGCATTGGCTTTTGTGTTGGGCAAAACCAAATGTGCCATTTACCTATTTTAATTTTATTTTATGGTGTTCGTGATTCGCTTCGCTTAATTGTGCGGTGGCAATTTCTTTATTTTCTTTTATTTCTTTATGCAGCAAAAATTCCTTTGTCATTCTGTTGGTTGTCTGGTTTTTTACACTGACGGCTAACGGAGGGGGGCTAACTGCCATTGGCGGATTTGCGTGAGCTTTTCTGTCGAGAGACAGAAAATGTGCGAGCGTAAATCTTACAATGTGGATACTTTTCGACCCCGCCAGTGCAGATAGCCTGTGCGTGTGCCCTGCATGAGCAGTTCACCCACCACCGTAGGTCTGTAAAAATTTCAAAAGTACAAATTTTTGCGTAAAGATTAACGATGTTGGATGAAAAAAAATAATTTCCAGAGGGTGCAAGTCCCTTATGCGCGGGGTCGTGCCCGAAGCATTAGCACGTCGCAAGGTGGTTTACCGTGAGGTATACACTGAAGGAAGCGAAACGGCAAACTCCGGTACTGACGAACAGGAACGGCATACGAGGCATAGTTGTTTGGGGTAAGCAAGCACATCATTGTAACGCCCCAATGTTTTCAGTGGAAAATTATGTAGATGTTGCAGTGATTGGAGGAAGGAAACTGCTCTTACCGGGGGAGGTCTCGTGCTGTGCCCGCGCAACACGAGAAGTCAGCAGAAGTCATAGTAGTTACAGGCAACGAGCCGGCAAGCGTTTCGTACCAAATATTCGGAGGTTTCACAAAAGTAGCGAAGGACAGAACGTTAAGGTGTTCCCGATGCAAAACGAAGGCGTGCCAGCCGTTTTATAGACGGAACAGAGCCAAGTACTTATAGCTCCAAATCTACGTAACTATCAACTATTAGATTTTCACTTTTCACTATTCACTAATAACGAGTATTCCGGAATATCATCAAGAAAACGATATGTCTGATTTTCAAAATCCATTTCGCAACAATAGTGCTGCATTCCGTTTGATACCATCAGATACTTCACCTTCAATACAATATTATATCTTACAATCTGGTCAAAAACATTCTGATTGATAACTACATTCGGGCTTTTATACTCACAGATTGCAAGTGGCTGCATCTTATTGTCATACACCACCGAATCACATCTTCGAGTCATCGAATTCAATGTAATTTTCATCTCATTTACTATCAGTGATGCGGGATATTTCTTGTAATTCACCAGGAAATTTACAAAATGCTGTCTTACCCATTCTTCAGGAGTCAACATTATATATTTCCTTCTCAAAGGATCAAATATGGATACTCCTTTCTCAGATTTAGATATTTTCGTCTCAAAAGCGGGTAAATTCAACATGTACATTGTATCTTTGTTATATTCAAATTTTGCTACGCAATAAGGACAAAATTATAGGAATTATGAAAACAAAGCAAGAAATTGTAGAGAATTGGCTTCCCAGATATACGAAGAGACCTTTGGAAGAATTTGCGAAATATATTCTTCTTACCAATTTTCAAAAGTATGTGGAAATATTTGCGGCTCATTTTCAGGTTCCTATAGTGGGTTTGGATAGCAATATGCCCAATGCCTCGGCAGATGGTATCATGATTATCAACTTTGGAATGGGCAGCGCCAATGCGGCTACCATTATGGATTTGTTGAGTGCCGTTTCGCCAACTGCAGTTTTGTTTTTAGGAAAATGCGGCGGCGTGAAACATGTAAGCGGATTGGGAGATTATATTCTGCCAATCGCTGCTATTCGTGGCGAAGGTACATCCAACGATTATTTTCCACCTGAAGTTCCCGCACTGCCTGCTTTCTCATTGATGCGTTCGTTATCATCCAACATCAGGGATTTTCAACGTGATTATTGGACAGGAACGGTTTACACAACTAACCGCCGAGTTTGGGAGTACGACAATGACTTCAAAAATTACCTCCGTCAGATACGCGTCATTGCTGTAGATATGGAAACTGCAACCATTTTCACCTGTGGTTTTGCCAATCACATCCCTACCGGAGCATTGCTTTTGGTGTCAGACCAGCCTATGATTTCTACAGGTGTGAAAACAGATAAGAGCGACTTGATTATCACGCAGAACTATGTTGAAGAACATGTGAAAATAGGCATAAAATCGCTTTCATCTATCAAAAACAACAGTTCTACAATCAAGCACTTACGTTTTGACTGGTAATTGACAATGGCTACAAAATCTTCCCCAACATTCGAATCCCTCAAAAGTGAAATCCGCAGACGAAACTTTTCACCCATCTATTTATTTATGGGAGAAGAGTCTTATTTCATTGATGAACTGACGGGTTTGTTGGAGAATAGCGTACTGCCGGTAGAACAACGAGACTTTAATCAGCAGATTTTTTACGGAATTGATTCCGATGTAAGGGAGATTATTTCTCTTGCCAAACGTTTTCCCATGATGGCGGATCATCAGGTGATTATCATCAAGGAGGCGCAGAATCTTGAGAAGTTTGAACTACTGGAATATTATGCCAAAAATCCGTTGAACAGCACCATCCTTATAATTGCCTACAAGCATGGCAATGTCGATAAGCGCAAAGCAACTTACAAAGCCATCAATAAGGTGGGAGTGATCTTCGAATCAAAAAAGATATACGATAGTAAAGTTCCGGCATTTGTAAAATCTTACTTTGATGAAAAACAAATTTCCATAGAACCAAAAGCTGCGCAAATGCTGGCGGACAAAGTAGGGAACGATTTGAGTAAACTCAAAAAGGAATTGGAGAAACTGGAAGTTTCCCTCGGTGATAAAAAAAGAATTACCGATGCCGTTGTAGAACAAAATATTGGTATCAGCAAAGATTACAATACCTACGAATTGAAAAACGCCATTATAGAAAAGAATTATTATACTGCGCAGCTTATTGTATCTCATTTTGGTAAAAATCCGAAAGAGTATCCCATCATGGCTACGATTGCCACTTTATTCAATTACTTCTCAAATTTGCTAGAATGTTACTGGCTTCCGGTAAAGAATGAAGATTCAATTATGAAAGCCTTAAACCTCCATAGTTCGTTTTTTGTGAAGGAATATACAACCGGGCTTCAAAAATACAAACCTCAGAAGGTTATGGAAATTATTTCCATTCTCAGAACTTACGATGCTAAATCGAAGGGTTTTGAAAATCCATCCAATATACCGCAGGGCGATTTGCTTCAAGAGATGGTATATAAAATTATGCACTAGCATAAACTGGCTTCAAAATATTTTTAGCTGCTATAAATTTACGAGTGGATATGTAAATCTGCTTATGAAATACATGTATATTTACAACTGTGTTATGTAAATACACGCATACAAATGTTTCATACAACTCCAAAAGGGATAACACAAAAGTATATTGCATTCATTACACAATCCTGATTACTTTTGTTGTACAACGTATGGAAGGAATTATACAAAAGTTATTTTCACTCGTTAACATATTAATTGTAGAGAATATACATTACCTATACATTTAGTTATTAGCTATTTATTAATATAAGATTTAATAATAACTTTATATGATATCAGCTGATTACATAACATACTGACAACTCTGTTAAAAAATAGGTTATTTATCATTTAATACATTAAGAAAGATGTTTTTATATGTTGTTTACATAAGTAATAATTCAATTCATTAATAAAACTTAACAAACTCGCTAAATACAAATGTAAAACAAACACACCATTTGTAAATTAGATATTTGTTTCAAATGTATTTACATTTAATTTTCATTTGTGAATTAAATATTATACATTTGTAAGGGTTGTAACAACGTGCATATTTATTCATCATGGGTATGAAGGATAGGATTAAACAAATAATAGAAAACGAGAGAACTACACCTGCACATTTCGCAGATAGTTTAGAAATTAACCGTGCTGTAATATCACATATTCTTAATGGTCGCAATAATCCCAGTTTGGATGTAGTGAGTAAAATTTTATCAGAACTCAATTACATAAATCCGGAATGGTTAATCAACGGCACTGGAAATATGTATAAGGATGGTTTTGATCTTTCTGAAAAACTTCAGCAAGCGGATTTATTCGCCGAGAATAACATAAATGAGGGTAATTCATCAATTAAAGAGAAAAATACGACGCAGGATAAGTTAAGCTTAGAGGATATGGTAATTAATTCAACTGAAAATCAGAAAGATATTAAGATAATTCGTGAGGTAAAGAAAATCAGCCAGATAATTATTTATTACGACGATAATACTTTTGAAACATTTATACCTACGCTCAAGAAGATCTAATTGTTGAATTTTCTACCCAACTCTTTTTTGTCTATTTTTGTAGCTAAATTAAATTCCTAAAAAAACAAATAGATGAAAAAAGTCCTTGATTTTTTAGTGACCTCCAATGAGGCCTTAAATCATCAAAATAATCTTCTGAAAGTAACGCCCATTAATCAGGAAAAACTGCCCGAGATGTTTCCCGGACAATTTGTCCAGATTCGCGTAGACAACAGTTCCGATGTATTTCTTCGCCGCCCCATTTCCATCAACTTTGTGGATATTGAACGCAACGAAATGTGGCTTTTGGTGCAGAATATAGGAAAAGGAACTTCTAAAATCTGCGCAATAAAAGCAGAAGATATAATTAATCTGGTGTTCCCGCTGGGAAATAAATTCAGCATTCCTCAAAACAAAGATGCTAAGACGCTTTTGATTGGCGGCGGTGTGGGTACTGCGCCGATGTTGTTTTTGGGTAAAATGCTGAAAGAAAAAGGTTTTCAGCCCGATTTCATTTTAGGAGGTAGAAGAGAAGTGGATTTGTTGCAGCTCACCGATTTCCAGAATTACGGAAACGTTTATACAACTACGGAAGACGGTTCGCACGGCGACAAAGGATTTGTGACGCATCATCACATCCTGAAAGAACAAAAATACGACTATATATACACTTGCGGTCCCAAACCGATGATGGTGGCAGTTGCAAACTACGCGCACGAGAACAATATTGAATGCGAAGTATCGCTCGAAAACATGATGGCATGCGGATTTGGCGCATGTTTGTGCTGTGTGGAGAAAACGCTCAAAGGAAATGTTTGCGCGTGCACGGAGGGGCCCGTATTTAATATAAAAGATTTGACATGGATAAATTAAGTGTTGAAATAGGCAATTTGAAACTGAAAAATCCCGTGATGACTGCATCGGGAACGTTCGGTTTCGGTACGGAATATGCTGATTTTATGGATTTGAGCCGCTTAGGAGGAGTTTTCGTAAAAGGAACAACATTGGAGCCGCGTCAGGGAAACGATTATCCCAGAATGGCGGAAACGCCTTCGGGAATGCTGAATGCCGTGGGTTTGCAAAACAAGGGCGTAGACTATTTCGTGGAACATATCTATCCTGAAATCAAGGATTTTGATACGCAGATGATTGTTAACGTGTCGGGTTCGTCTGTAGAGACGTATGTGAAATGCGCGGAAAAGTTGGTGGATTTAGACAGAATCGAAGCAATCGAACTCAATATTTCGTGTCCGAATGTAAAAGAAGGCGGAATGGCTTTCGGTACAACATGCGCTTCCGCAGCGGAAGTTACCAAAGCGGTACGTGAAGTCTATCCCAAAACGATGATTGTAAAATTGTCACCAAATGTAACAGACATCACCGAAATTGCCCGTGCGGTAGAAGCCGAAGGTGCGGATGCCGTGTCGCTGGTAAATACATTCTTAGGTATGGCGATTGATGCGGAAAGAAGACGCCCGGTACTTTCTACTATCACAGGCGGTCTTTCGGGTCCGTGTATCAAACCTATCGCTTTGCGAATGGTGTGGCAGGTTTTTAACGCCGTGAAAGTGCCGATTATCGGCATGGGCGGCATCGCCAACTGGAAAGATGCTGTGGAATTTATGCTCGCCGGTGCATCTGCCATTCAGATTGGCACATACAATTTCATTGACCCGACAGTCGCTATCAAAACTGTGAAAGGCATTGAAGATTATTTGGACAGACACGGTTTGGAATCTGTGTACGATATTATAGGAAAACTCGATATCACTAAATAAAAGCCAATTATGAATGTAAAAATCGAAGAAAGCTGGAAAAATATATTGCAAGACGAGTTTGAGAAGAGTTATTTCGGAGAACTTACTGAATTTGTAAGAAATGAATATGCACGCACCACCGTTTATCCTCCGGCTAAATTGATTTTTAACGCGTTCGACAGTTGTGCTTTTGAGGATGTGAAGGTGGTAATCGTGGGACAAGACCCGTATCACGAACCCGGACAGGCACACGGATTGTGCTTTTCTGTGAATGACGGAGTTGCGATTCCGCCGTCTTTGGTCAATATTTATAAAGAAATACAAAACGATTTCGGCATTCCCGCTCCAAAATCGGGAAATTTGGAACGATGGGCACGACAGGGAGTGTTGCTATTAAACGCAACGCTTACAGTGCAGGCTCACAGAGCAGGTTCGCATCAGGGAAAAGGCTGGGAAACATTCACAGACGCTGTAATACAGAAAATTTCACGAGAAAAGGAAAACGTAGTTTTCATTCTTTGGGGTTCTTACGCGCAACGTAAAGGCGAGGGAATTGATACATCTAAGCATTTAGTATTGAAATCACCGCATCCTTCGCCGTTATCTGCTCATCGGGGGTTCTTCGGCAATCATCATTTCAGTAAAACTAATGATTATCTTGTAGCTCACGGGAAGAAGCCGATTGAATGGTGAGAAATTAATTGAGAATTTTGAACTGGCTCTTGAATTTTTATCATTTAGCACACTTAAACATAACATTTTCATTTCAATTATATTCTTTTGATTGAAAACGAAATGCACAAAAAAATTATAGGACGTTTTGTTCTGTTTTAGGATGTTGCATGCAACTTCTTTACCTTAGGACATGATGAGCCAAAACCTTTTGCACATCATATACATTCACTGATTTGTTGAATTGTTTCACAATGCTTGGTGTTGTTTCGCTCGATACCCATATTTTCAGTTCTGCGTCTAGATCAAATGTTCCCGCAGTTTCTACGCTGAAGCGTGAAATGCTTTTGTAGCTGATTGATTTGTATTCTATTTTGCTGCCTGTAATACCCTGCACTTCCACCAATATCAGACGTTTGCTTGTGAAGATGAACGTATCGCGGATTAACTTAAATCCCAATTCTATTTCTTCTCCGTCTGTCAAAAGTTTGCTATACTTTTCTTCTAGATGTTCTTTGCTTACAGTGCCTGCATTGCCTAGGATGGCTGAAAATAGTCCCATAATTGTATCGTATTTAATTTGTTTATAGATTTTTCCTCAAAGATACAAAAGAGCAACAAATCTTTCGACTCATTGCTCTTGGAATATTTATTAAACGATAAACGTCAAACTATTAAACATTGAACATTTAAATGTAACATCATCCCACGCTTCCTTCCAGACTAATCTGCAACAGTTTTTGCGCTTCTACGGCAAATTCCATAGGAAGTTTGTTTACCACCTCTTTCACATATCCGTTTACAATCAAACTGATGGCTTCTTCTTCGCCTAGTCCACGCTGATTGCAGTAGAAAATCTGGTCTTCGCTGATTTTGGATGTTGTAGCTTCGTGTTCCAGTATAGCCGTCGGATTTTGAATATCCGTGTAAGGGAAAGTGTGCGCACCGCATCTGTCGGTCAACAACAAACTGTCGCATTGTGAGTGATTACGGGCGTTTTCAGCATTCTTCCCAATCTTTACCAACCCACGGTAGCTGTTTTGGCTTTGTCCCGCCGAAATACCTTTAGAAACGATTCTACTGCGGGTATTTTTACCTAAATGAATCATCTTTGTACCGGTATCCGCCTGTTGGTAATTGTTGGTAACCGCCACAGAATAGAATTCACCCACCGAGTTATCACCTCGAAGAATGCACGATGGATATTTCCATGTAATTGCAGAGCCTGTTTCAACCTGCGTCCACGATATTTTAGAACCATTTCCTTTGCAAAGTCCTCGTTTAGTTACGAAGTTGTAGATACCGCCCACGCCGTTTTTGTCGCCCGGATACCAGTTTTGCACGGTAGAATATTTCACTTCCGCATTTTCCATTGCCACGATTTCCACGATTGCCGCGTGCAATTGGTTTTCGTCGCGCATAGGGGCCGTACAGCCTTCCAGATAGCTCACATAAGAATCGTCGTCTGCAACTATCAAAGTGCGTTCAAACTGTCCCGTATTCGCCGCATTGATACGGAAATAGGTGGATAACTCCATTGGGCAACGCACGCCTTTTGGAATGTATACAAACGAACCGTCGCTGAAAACAGCGCTGTTTAAAGCTGCATAGAAATTGTCGCGGTAAGGAACAACGCTGCCCAAGTACTTTTGTACTAAATCGGGATGATGCTGCACCGCTTCGCTGAACGAACTGAAGATAATTCCTTTTTCAGCAAGTGTTTCTTTATAAGTTGTTTTTACAGACACACTATCCATCACCGCATCCACAGCTACTCCTGCAAGCATTTCGCGTTCGTGGAGAGGAATTCCCAGTTTATCGAAGGTTTTCAATAATTCAGGGTCAACTTCATCCATGCTCTTCTTCTCTTTCTTAGCACGAGGGTCGGCATAATAAATAATATCCTGAAAATCGATTGGCGGAATATTTAAATGTGCCCAATCAGGCATTGGCATTGAAAGCCAATATCTGTAGGCCTTAAGTCTGTATTCAAGAAGCCATTCCGGCTCGTTTTTTTTGGCTGAAATCAGTCGAATTACGTCTTCATTCAACCCTTTGGGTATAGTTTCTGTTTCAATATCTGTGGTAAAACCAAATTTGTAATCCCCTTCGGTGATTTCATTCAAAATTTGGTCTTGGTCAAGTTCCTGCATATATTTTGTTGTTTTGTTAAGAATAATAATACTTCCCAAACAATACACCTAAACGTTTTGTTTAGTGGCTTGATAAATATTATTTTGTTTTAAATAATTGCTCAACAATACTATTAGGTTTTAGTATTGCTTTAAGTTCAGAATAAGGAATAAAAACATCAATATGTCCCATTGCATAGCAAGCGATTTCATAATTATTGTATGTATAATGTAACCCTATTTTATCAATCCAAAAATTATTATTTGGAACAATCTCTCCTGCTGAAACCAAAAAGCCATTGGCCATCAGGGAATCCGGAGAAGTAATATTGTAATTCTTCATTATTTGCCTTACAATAATGTCAGAAAGACTTTTTTTATACTCGGGAACGAATAAATCCTCTTCTGTTATTTGTTTGAAGTTTGTTAAGTCTATGTTATAAAATTCTATGCTGTATGAACCATGTGCACCGCCCGTATAATCACTGTATTCAATAGCATAGCTGAGAGATGCATTGTTTTGAAAAAGAATTTTATTTGACTTTGAAAGAGAATTCCAATACCAATGAGGTTTTTCTCTGTATGGGTATTCTTTTAAATAATCTGAGGCTGATTCTCTATATAAGTCAGCATAATTCTCAACATACTTTTTTAGTGCAACCTGTGGTAGTAAAGTGTTGGTGTCATTGAAAAAGGTTGTGACAAATATCTTTTGTAACTTCTTTAAATCATTTTCAGTTTTAAATCTGTTTGGATATACAAATTTGATGTCCACCTGAGAATAAGGTATTGTTGTATCATTTTTCTCCACAAGATAAACTTTGTCTGAGAACTTTAGACTATCAAATTGCAATTTGACCTCTGAAGGAGGCAATATAGCCGCTTTTTGCTTTTGATTATTACATGAAAACAATGTCATTAATGCAATAATAGCACCAATACTTAATTTAGCTATGTTGAAATTCATAATTTTAATATGCTGAGTGAAATTGTTTTAGAAACGACATATCATTTTCCGAGAACAGACGTAAATCTTTTACCTGATATTTTAAGTTAGTAATACGTTCGATTCCCATTCCCAAGGCATATCCTGAGTATGTTTTGCTGTCGATTCCGCAATTATCTAACACATTAGGGTCAACCATTCCGCATCCTAAGATTTCAACCCAGCCGGTATGTTTACAGAAAGGACAACCTTTGCCACCACAGATGTTACACGAAATATCCATTTCCGCACTTGGTTCGGTAAATGGAAAATAAGAGGGGCGCAATCTTATTTTTGTGTCTGAACCGAACATTTCCTTTGCAAAAAACAACAAAGCCTGTTTTAAATCTGCGAAAGAAACGTTTTTGTCAACGTAGAGAGCTTCAACCTGATGGAAAAAGCAGTGAGCACGATAAGATATTGCTTCGTTGCGGTAAACGCGTCCTGGGCAAATAATGCGGATGGGAGGTTGAGAATTTTCCATTACACGTGTTTGTACTGACGATGTATGGGTGCGCAGAATAATATCGGGATGGCTTTCGACGAAAAATGTATCCTGCATATCACGTGCAGGATGGTCTTCAGCAAAGTTTAGTGATGAAAATACATGCCAGTCATCTTCAATCTCCGGGCCTTCTGCGATGGAAAACCCTAGTCTTTTGAAAATATCCAGGATTTCTTCACGTACCAAAGAAAGAGGATGGCGGTTACCAAGTTCGATAGGATATGCTGTGCGTGACAAATCTATCTGATTGTCAGTGCTGTTATTATTCTCAAATTGGTCTTTAAGAGACTGTATTTTGTCCTGTGTTTTTTGTTTTAATTCATTTAGCAGCATTCCAACTTCACGCTTTTCGGCAGCAGGTACGTTTCTGAAATCGTCCATCAAAGCGGATATTAATCCTTTTTTACTTAAATATTTGATTCTTAAAGCGTCAATTTGTTCTACGTTGGAAGCGGTTAGTGCTTCAACCTCTAAAGTTAAGTTTTTTATTTTCTCAATCATATTTTGGGAATAAAATAGATATAACGTTTCGATAATTAAGGATGCAAAGTTAACTTTTTCTTGTTGTAAATTTAAGGATATGATACAAAAAAATCCCCAATCAGAGGATGATTGAGGATTATAAATATTTTAATATGAATTCTTATGCTTTGCCTGCGCTTCCCAAAACACTTTCTGTTTTGTGCATGTAAAGTTTTTTCAATTCTTCGCGAGCAGGTCCCAAATATTTTCGTGGGTCAAATTCTTCGGGATGTTCAGCGAATACTTTTCTCACTGCTGCTGTCATAGCTAAACGACCGTCAGAATCAATATTGATTTTACATACTGCTGATGCAGCAGCTTTGCGTAATTGTTCTTCAGGAATACCTACAGAATCTTTCAATTTTCCACCATTGTTGTTGATGATTTCAACATATTCTTCAGGAACAGAAGAAGAACCGTGTAACACGATAGGGAATCCTGGAATTCTGCGTTCAATTTCTTCTAAGATATCGAATCTCAATGGAGGTGGAATTAATTTTCCTTCTTCATTACGTGTACATTGCTCTGCTGTAAATTTATATGCTCCGTGAGAAGTGCCTATTGAGATAGCTAACGAATCAACACCTGTACGTTGAACGAAATCAACTACCTGATCTGGTTCTGTATATGTGTGGTGTTCTGCTTGTACATCATCTTCAATACCTGCCAAAACGCCCAATTCACCTTCTACAGTTACATCATATTGATGTGCATAATCAACAACTTGTTTTGTCAATGCTACATTTTCTTCGTAAGGAAGATGTGAACCGTCAATCATCACGGATGAAAATCCATATTCGATACAGTTTTTGCAAAGTTCAAAACTGTCACCGTGATCAAGGTGAAGAACAATAGGAATTGCGTAACCAAGTTCTTTAGCATATTCTACAGCTCCTTGAGCCATATAGCGCAACAATGTTTGGTTTGCGTACTTGCGCGCACCGCTTGAAACCTGTAAGATAACAGGAGATTTTGTAGCAACACAAGCAGAAATAATCGCCTGCAATTGCTCCATATTGTTGAAATTGAATGCGGGGATTGCATAACCACCATCAACTGCTTTTTTGAAAAGTTCTTTAGAGTTTACCAACCCTAGTTCTTTGTAACTTACCATGATGTAAAAATTTTATATTTATAACCTTAAAAAAATCTATATTTGAGTACAAATATAACAAATATAGTGCTATTAAGATTATTTATTCATTCAATTTTAATTTAATCTATATAAACAGCACATTTTTGAAATTTTGTGGAGATTATTTTAAATTTTTGCAACATTTATTTAAATATAAAATTAAAAGTTTATATTTGCATAACTAAAAGTCATTAATTAAATGGAAAATCCCACAGATAACGATTTTCAGATTCAGATAGAACTCAACGAAGAAGTTGCACAAGGAACCTATTCAAATCTTGCAATAATATCGCATTCCAATTCGGAATTTGTATTGGATTTTGTGCGCGTAGTTCCGGGAGTTCCTAAAGCACAGGTGAAATCACGCATCATTCTTACACCCGAACATGCAAAAAGATTATTATTTGCATTGAAAGACAATGTGGATAAGTTCGAATCGATAAACGGCGAAGTGCGTTTGCAAAACAATCAGAACGCATTTTTTCCTCCGTTAGGCGGTATGGGTGAAGCTTAGTTTCTTTATGGAAGGAGAATCAAAACGATATAATTGGTTTACAATGTTTTGGGAAGGTTTCAAAAACATGAGTACCTTAGGCAAGACATTATGGACACTGGTTATTATCAAACTCATCATAATGTTTATCATTCTAAGACCCTTTTTCTTTCCGAATTATATAAAGTCAAATTTCGATACTAAAGAAAAAAGAGAGAATTATTTACGAAACGAACTCATAGATAGATCAAAATAAATTATTTTAAAAATTACACAGAAATAATTAATCAATATTTATGGAATTATTAAATACATCGTTAGTAGAGTGGTCGAGAGCGCAATTTGCACTTACGGCGGCTTATCACTGGATTTTCGTGCCGCTGACGCTTGGATTGGGTGTTATCATGTCGATAATGGAAACAATCTATGTAAGGACAGGAGATCCAAAGTGGAAAACAATTGCTAAATTTTGGCAGACAATATTTGGTATAAATTTCGCAATTGGTATTGCAACAGGTATTATTTTGGAGTTCCAGTTTGGAACTAACTGGTCTAATTACAGCTGGTTTGTAGGGGATATTTTCGGAGCACCTTTAGCCATTGAGGGTATTCTCGCATTCTTTCTGGAAGCGACTTTCATTTCTATCATGTTTTTTGGATGGAATCGTGTAAGTAAAAAAATGCACTTGGCATCTACATGGTTGACAATGTTGGGAGCAACTCTTTCCGCTTATTGGATATTAGTGGCAAACGCATGGATGCAATATCCTGTGGGTATGGAATTCAATCCTGAAACTGTTCGTAATGAAATGGTTGATTTTTGGGCAGTAGCAGGGTCTCCAGTCGCAATCAATAAATTTTTCCATACTGTTTTCTCGTCATGGGGATTAGGAGCCGCGTTTGTTGTAGGCATATCTTCATGGTATCTATTGAAAAAAAGAGATGTTGATTTTGCTAAAAAGTCAATTGGAATTGCTTCTATCTTCGGATTTATTTCATTTCTTCTGATAGCTGTTACAGGCGATGGTTCAGGTTATCATGTGGCTCAAAAACAACCAATGAAACTTGCCGCAATGGAAGGATTGTACAAAGGATATAATGGTGTAGGTATTGTAGCATTAGGAGCTTTAAATCCTTCCAAGTTGGCTTACGATGATGAAGTGAATCCTTATTTATTCAAGATTGAAATACCAAAAGCTTTATCAATGCTTGGATATCGCGACATGAACGCATTTGTGCCAGGTATTGTAGATATAAACAAGGGCGGATACTTATTACCTGATGGTACTAAGGCTTTGTCATTTGAAGAAAAGAAAGCAAAAGGACAAAAAGCAGTAGAAGCTTTATCGAAGTTCAAAAAAGCTAAAAATGAGAAAAAAGATACTGATGCGGCAAATTATGAAGCAGAATTGAAAGACAATTATAAATATTTTGGTTATGCTTATTTGAATTCACCTGCGGATAATATTCCTAATGTGCCTTTGACATTCTATTCATTCCACATCATGGTGATGATTGGTGGATACTTCTTGTTATTCTTCCCAATCGTCTGGTATTTGAATAAAAAGAACAAGTTACAAGATAATAAGCTAGTTCTGTATTTGGGATTGGCAGGAATTCTCTTTGCATATCTTGCGAGCCAGTTGGGATGGGTAGTTGCTGAAGTGGGACGCCAACCATGGACAATTCAGGACGTACTACCTGTTCAGGCTGCTGTGTCTGGAGTTTCGACAGGAAATGTAATTACAACATTCGTTTTGTTCGCCATATTATTTACTGCTCTTTTGATTGCTGAAGTTAAGATTATGACCACTCAAATTAAGAAAGGTCCAGGAAATCTTAATAATGAACAATATTAATACAGGTGAAAAACTAAAGAAAAAATTGAGATTATGATGACATATTCATTTTTACAACATTACTGGTGGTTTATCGTATCACTGTTGGCAGGATTGCTTGTATTTCTTATGTTTGTACAAGGTGGTCAATCCATGATCAGACAGTTAGGAAAAACAGAAGACCAAAGAAAACTTTTGATAAATACGATTGGCAGTAAATGGGAATTCACCTTTACTACGCTCGTAACTTTTGGTGGCGCGTTCTTTGCATCATTTCCGTTGTTTTACTCAACAAGTTTCGGTGGTGCTTACTGGGTGTGGATGCTTCTCTTGTTTGTTTTCATCATTCAGGCAGTATCTTACGAGTATCAATCTAAACCCGGAAACGTTTTCGGAAAAGAAACTTACAGAACATTTTTGTTCATTAACGGAACTATTGCTCCGTTCGTAATTGGTGTGGCGGTAGCTACTTTCTTCACAGGTTCACTGTTCAGTGTAGGAAAAGAAAATATAATCGGGTTGAGTGGAACTGGCAATGCTATAAGTCGCTGGGAACATCCTCTTTATGGTTTGGAAGCATTGTTTAATGTGAGAAATCTGTTGCTCGGATTTGCAGTTTTGTTTCTTGCACGTACGTTAGCAAGTCTATATTTCGTAAATAGATTGAATGACGCCGCTTTAGAATCAAACGCTAAAAAAGCTTCTTTAAGAAATGGAATTATATTCGTAGTATTTTTCCTTGCTTTCTTAATATGGACTTTGTTTGCAGATGGATTTGCTGTAAATCCTGAAACACAACAAGTATATCTAGAGAAGATGAAATATCTAAATAATTTCATCGAAATGCCGATTATATTGATTTTCTTCCTTTTAGGAGTAGTAGCAGTATTATACGGAATAATAAAAACATATATGAGTGCCAAATTCAAAAATGGTATTTGGTTTGCAGGAACAGGAACAGTTATCACCGTTACCATGCTGTTGTTAGTAGCTGGGTATAACAACACAGCATATTATCCATCAGTATTTGGCGATATGAGCAGTTCCTTAACCATCCAAAATTCATCATCTAGTGAATTTACATTGATGGCTATGACCTTTGTTTCTATTCTAATTCCTTTTGTTTTCGCTTACATATTCTATGCTTGGCGTTCTTTGGAGAAAAAGAGAATGAGTGTGGAAGATATCAAATCCGAACCTCATAGTTATTAATCGGCTGTAAGAATATATACATAAAGACCCGTCAGTCATTGATGGGTCTTTCTATTAAATCTAAGTGTTATTTATTATTTAAAATTCACTTTTCTTAAAGAACTAAACCTTAAATAATGTATATTTGCATTTGAATTATGGAACACCATATATGAAAAAGTACTTTCCAACATATTTATTTTTATTGATTATTCTTGTTACAGGTTATTCATGTGACAACAAAAATAGTAAATTCAAGAAAGACAACCAATTATCGTTTTCTACACTTGAGGAGAATAAATCTATCAAACTTGATTCAACGATTGCGCCGGGAAGTTACACTTTGAATATCAATTTTCTATATCCCAACACAGATAATAAAGAACTGAAGAAATTATTTGTAAAAAGTTTCTTTGGTGAAACTTATCAAGAACTGGAACCTGAACAAGCAGTCAAGAAATACATGGAAGATAGTTTCTCTGCCTATAAAGAAGATTCGAGCGAACTTTTCCAAATGCAGGAAGAATCCAGTGAGATGGAAGACAGCATTATCGGTATGGAATCGCACGACGAAGATGCTGAAATGGTAACGAATTTTGTTGAATCTATTTCTAATAGTATCGTTTATAATGAATATCAGGTGGTTTCATACAAAGTCACGCAACGATATATGAAGGACAAACGCCGTGGAAGTGAGTCTATTAGAAATTTTGTTGTAGACTTAACTACCAATTCTTTAATATCTTTTGAAGATATTTTCAGAGATGGAGCAGAGGACGAACTTCACCAATTGTTCATCAATAATCTTTTTAAACAAAACAATGTAAATTCCATTGAAGAACTGGAAGAATACGGATATTTTGGATTAGACGAATTGTATCCCAATGACAATCTTTTGGTTGACAATAAAGGTATTACTTTCTTATATAATCGTGGCGAATATTCCGCTATGCCTATCAAACCGATAGAAATATTTCTCCCTTACAAAGACATTTCATCTTTGCTGAAACCAAATACGGTGATTGCTTATATTGCTTCCAAATCTTAATATGGATATAATCACACGCTATTTTCCACATCTTACAGAAGACCAAAAGAGCAAATTTGCCGCATTGGATGAATTGTATCGCGATTGGAATTCAAAAATCAACGTTATTTCCCGCAAGGATATAGATAATTTATACACACACCACGTACTGCATTCTTTGGCTATCGCAAGATATACGGCTTTTAAAAATGGTACAAATATCATGGATGTGGGTACAGGTGGTGGATTTCCGGGAGTTCCTCTGGCAATAATGATGCCCAATGTACATTTTTTGATGATTGATAGTATCGGCAAAAAACTAAATGTAGCGAGAGAAATTTCAAAAGCAATAGGGTTGCAAAATGTGGAATTCAATCATGCACGCGTAGAGGACGAAAAGCGATTGTTTGACTTTGTTGTGAGCCGAGCGGTAATGCCTTTGCAGGATTTGGTGAAAGTTACTCAGAAAAACATCGTCAAACAACAAAACAACGCTTTGCCTAACGGCATCATCTGCCTGAAAGGCGGCGACTTGACGGAAGAAACCAAACCATTCAAAAAGTATGTAGAAATAATGCCATTAACCGATTTCTTCGAAGAAGAATTTTTTGAAACCAAAAAGTTGGTGTATTTACCCATGAGTTAACATTTAATTTTCTGGCAAATAGTAACTAAATACAAAAGAAAGTCTTATTTTTGTGGTTATAAAACTTTCAATTTTATAGTATTTCATACTTACTTTATGAAAATAAAAAAATTTGAATTTAATCCGTTAGG
This sequence comes from Dysgonamonadaceae bacterium, assembly GCA_032068765.1. GTDB lineage: Bacteria > Bacteroidota > Bacteroidia > Bacteroidales > Dysgonomonadaceae > DAMBHY01. The sequence continues at coordinate 100,114 of DAMBHY010000003.1, forward strand.
TGTAAATACGTATGTTCTTTCCGCGGAAAATAATGAGTGTGTGATTATTGATCCATCATGCCTTTTTCATGACGAAAAGATAGAACTACTCAATTATATATATGACAATGATTTAATCGTAAAACATCTTTTAAATACCCATTGTCATTTTGACCATATTTTTGGAAATCCGGTGGTTGCATCCACTTTTCATGTTGCGCCAGAAGCGCACAAAGAAGATGAAAACCTGATTAAGACTTTTGACGACCAGCTCAAAATGTTCGGAATGCCAGCTTCAACAGAAAAACAGCCTATGATTGGCAATTATCTGAACGAAAATGATGTCATCAGTTTTGGAAACGAAAAGTTAATCGTTCTTCATGTCCCAGGACATTCAGCAGGAAGCGTAGTTTTCTATCATAAAGAAAGCGAAACGCTGTTTGTAGGTGATGTTTTGTTTCACGGAGGTATCGGGCGCACCGACTTGCCGGGCGGAAACTTCGAAACATTGATTAACGGAATTAAGACAAAACTGCTTACGATGCCGAACGAAACGGTGGTTTATTCTGGACACGGGATAAGCACCACCATCGGTCTGGAAAAGAAAAATAATCCGTATTTATAAGGAATAACGAATAATTAAATAAATAGAACAACCAATAAAATCTTTTTCATATTATGGAAATGGAAAAATTTCAAACACGTCACATCGGTGTAAATGACGCGGATATAAACAAAATGCTGGAAGTAATCGGCGTAGATAGTTTGGATAAACTTATCGATCAAACCATTCCTTCCGATATACGCTTACAAAAACCTTTGAGCCTGCCAAAAGCACTTTCAGAACATGAATATGCTGAAGAAATTGCTCAAATAGCGCGCAAAAACAAAATTTATACTTCGTATATAGGTATGGGATGGTACGACACCATTACTCCCGCAGCTATCTACCGTAATGTATTCGAAAATCCAGTATGGTACACATCATACACTCCTTATCAGGCAGAAATTTCACAAGGTCGTCTAGAAGCTTTGTTGAACTTTCAGACAGTAGTAAGCGAACTGACTGCTTTGCCTTTGGCAAACTGTTCATTGCTTGACGAAGCTACCGCCGCTGCTGAAGCTTCATCAATGATGTACGGATTGCGCTCACGTGACAAAGCAAAAAGCAATTCCGATACATTGTTCGTTGACGAAAATGTTTTTGAAAGCACACTGGCTGTTTTGCGCACACGCATGGGACATGTAGGAATTGACATTGAAGTGGGTAATTTCAATGACTTCAATTTCGGAGAAAAATATTTCGGGGCTATCCTACAGTATCCAAACTCAAACGGAAATGTAGAAAACTATCGTGATTTTGTAGAAAAAGCACATGCTGCTGAAATCAAAGTAGCTGTTGCTACAGATTTATTGGCATTGGTAATGTTGACACCTCCAGGAGAATGGGGCGCAGATATTGCGTTCGGTTCAAGCCAAAGATTCGGTATACCTATGTTCTACGGCGGTCCTTCTGCTGCTTTCTTCTCTACAAGAGATGAATATAAGAGAAACATCCCGGGACGTATTATCGGTATCTCAAAAGATGCTTACGGAAAAGAAGCGTTGCGTATGGCATTGCAGACTCGCGAACAACATATCAAACGCGAAAAAGCGACTTCCAACATCTGTACCGCACAGGCGTTGCTTGCTACCATGACTTCTTTTTATGCGGTGTATCACGGACCTGAAGGTTTGAAAAATATCGCTAAACGCGTTCATTCTATCACTTCTCTGGTAGCTGACGAATTGGAAGCTTTGGGCTACAAAGTATTAAATACTACTTATTTCGATACTTTAAAAATAGAATTGCCTGAAAACGTTTCTCAAGAAGATATCTACGATATTGCAGATTCTCGCAATATTAACCTGAGATATTTTGGAAGTGGTGAAGTGGGTATAAGTATCGATGAAACTACCAACGCTTATCGCGTTCACGAATTGTTGGCCGTATTTGCTATGGCGGTAGGCAGTTCGAAAGTATTTATGATTGATGATATGCCTGACAAGGTTACTCTTTCAAACGAGCAACTTCGTACTTCAGATTTCCTTCAGCATCCTGTATTCAACAGTTATCACACAGAAACTGAATTGATGCGCTATATCAAACGTCTCGAAAGAAAAGATATTTCGTTGGCTCATTCCATGATTTCATTGGGTTCTTGTACAATGAAATTGAATGCCGCTTCCGAACTTATTCCTTTGGGAATGCCCGAATTGCAAAATATTCACCCATATGCTCCTGCAAACCAAACAGAAGGTTATGCCGAAATGATTGAAGAGTTAAGCTGCATGCTGGCAGAAATCACAGGTTTTGCAGGCGTTACATTGCAACCAAACTCTGGTGCTGCAGGTGAATATACCGGACTGGTAACTATCGCAAGCTATTTAGAAAGCATCGGACAGGGACATCGTAAAATTGTATTGATTCCTGCTTCAGCTCACGGAACAAACCCAGCAAGTGCTATTCAGGCAGGCTACAAAACTGTAACTGTTGCCAGCGACGAAAGAGGTAACGTAGATATGAACGACTTCCGCGCTAAAGTGGAACAATATAAAAACGACCTCGCTGCTTATATGATTACATATCCTTCTACTCACGGCATTTTCGAAGTTGAAATCAAGGAAATGTGCCGATTGATTCATGAAGCAGGCGGTCAAGTATATATGGACGGTGCAAATATGAACGCTCAAGTTGGTTTGACCAATCCAGGAACTATCGGTGCCGACGTTTGCCACTTGAATCTTCACAAAACATTTGCTATACCTCATGGTGGTGGCGGTCCTGGTGTTGGTCCTATCTGCGTTGCAGAACATTTGGTTCCATTCCTTCCTTCACACCCAGTTATGTTCCCTAATGATAAAAACAATACTGTTTCTGCTGCTCCTTACGGAAGTGCGGGTGTATTGGAAATCACTTACGCTTACATCAAAATGATGGGTGAAGAAGGTCTTACAATGGCTACCAAAGCTGCTATTCTTAACGCTAACTATCTTGCTGAAAGATTAAAAGATACTTACGGCGTGTTATATCGAGGAGCACAGGGTAGAGTAGGACACGAGTTGATTATGGAATGCCGCAACATCAAAGATGCTTCAGGCATCAGCGAAACGGATATTGCAAAACGTCTGATGGACTACGGTTATCACGCACCTACACTTTCATTCCCCGTACACGGAACATTGATGGTGGAGCCTACAGAAAGTGAAAGTCTTGCAGAACTCGACCAGTTTGTAGATACAATGAACGAGATTTACAAAGAAGCACAGGAAGTGGCTGAAGGTAAATATACCCTTGAAGACAACGTGTTGGTAAATGCTCCACACCCTGAATACGAAGCCGTAGCTGATGAGTGGAATCATGCTTATCCTCGCAGCAAAGCTGTTTATCCACTTGAATTTGTAAAAAACAACAAGTTCTGGGTGAATGTAGCGCGTGTGGACAATGCTTATGGCGACAGAAATCTAGTAGCTTGTCTGTGTGACATCCCTGCCGGAGAACAACAAAACTAGCACACAATCAGATTTATATATTAAGCTCAAAAAGCCGATAGAATTTATTTCGTCGGCTTTTTTTATTGTATGATTTTGTGCAATATTTTTATTTACCAAGCGGTAAAATTTGTACGATAGCGGGGTTTAGAGCAATAAATAAAGGATGAAGGTATATAATTTCTTGTAGTCTCAATTGTCCGCCCAGCGGAAAGCACCTCTTATATACATTTTGCAGCCGTCCGCTCAGCGGAAAATGGTTTTTGTATATATTTCTTGTAGTCCGCTCAGCGGAAAATCAACTTTATGTAGTGTGGGGCATTATCCGCCCGGCGGAAAGTGATTTACACGTTATTGACAGCTCATTCCGCAGGGCGGAAAAGTGTTTGCATCGCTTGCAGGATTTCGACCTATGGTTTGAAAATATTTATTTGAATATAAAAACAGTGAATAAATCTGCTTTATAAAACATTTTCGTAGTTTGCTAGAAAAGGATTAGTTTTAGATCGAACACGTTTGTAGTTTTTAAGAAAGTGATGGCGAAGGTTTTAAACTTTCTAATAATAAAAGCGTTGTTATCTACATTACAAAAAACATAGACATAATGAGCAAGACAGCGTGTAAAGATAAAGATTTGATTGAGAAAAAAAATCCCAAATATATCTGCAAAAGGTGCGGATCTACCGTGAAAAAAGAAAAGCACGTGTGCAAACCAAAGAAATTTTAAAGCGTGCAAGTAGTGGGCTTATGCCCAGAAATTTTTACTTTTAACTTTTTACTTTACAATAGCTCCAGCTACTATGTTGGCAACATCGATGCGCAGATACTTGATATTCCCCTTGTCCTTTGGGTGCACACGATTGGTGAGAATAATTACGCCCGTGTCAGTATCGGGGTCGATGACCACAGAAGTGCCCGTATACCCGGTGTGCATATAGGTGTTTTTGCCAAAATAAGAGCCTTTGATATTGGAATAAACGGAAGATATATCCCAACCGAGCGCACGTCCGAAGAATTGCAGATTCATAGGGATGGAGCGCATCATTTTCACTGTTTCGGGTTTTAGGATGTCCTGATTATTCCACGAACCTCCATTTTGCAAAGCCGCAACAAGTATGGCGATATCACCTGCGTTGGAAAATAGTCCCGCATTACCGGATATTCCACCATTCAACAGGCGAGCAAGTGGATCTTGCACCACACCTTTTAATAAACCATATTCTTCCGTTTTTTCCGTAGGTGCGATGTTTTTGAGCATTGCGCCGCTCGGCACAAAGTCGGTATTCTTCATTCCTAGAACATCGTAGATATTTTCTTTCGCGAAGTCACGCAGGTCTTTGTGTGTGATGTTTTGGATTACGTTTTGCAGTGTGATAAAATTGAGGCAGCTGTATTCAAAATCCGTTTCGGGAGGAAATTGACGATTTACGTTTGAGATGTACCTCATAAATCCCTGAGGATTGGGCGAACCCAGCGTCATTGTAAGCCTTTCGTAAGGAGCGTAAGCGGGAAGTCCCGAGGTGTGCGTCAGCAGATTGATGATTTTGATGGGTTTGATACGCCCTGTGCGGTATGTCCAGTCCTTAAATTCGGGGATGTATTTGTTAACAGGTGCATATAAATCTAGTTCGCCACGTTCCACCAGAATCATTGCCGAAATTGCGGTAGCCAAAGGTTTTGTAAGAGAAGCCAAATCGAAAATCGTATTTTCTGTCATCGGTTCTCTAAAGGGCACAAGCGAACGGTAGCCGTAGGCTTTCATATAAGCTATTTTTCCGTGCCGTACCACTGCAAATACCGCACCGGGAATTGTGCCGTTGCGCACATATCGGTAGATGACATCGTCGGCTTTTTCGAGTTTTAGGGCGTCCATTCCCACCTCTTCGGGTTTAACGCGTTGAAGCGGCTGGCTAAATAATTGTCCTGAAAAGACTATAAGAGATATAATTGTGAGTATTTTTTTCATAACAATAGTGTGACAGAAACAAAGATAAGAAGTTTACGCCTAAAAAAATTATGGGATTGTTTAACATATCCTAAATATAATGTGTATAGCATTTGTATTAAGAATTTATATAGTTTCGCGTGATGATTCTTGGCAATATTTTTGTTACTTTGTAAACAATTAAATAAATAGGCGGATTGTGCCGTTTTAGTTAATAGATAAAAGAATACTTTTTCAGCATGGCTTCTAAAGATACACCGAACCCAATGCGTTTTTTTAACGCCAAACTTACTTCCACCATCAGCGTAACGCTCGTTTTGGTACTGCTCGGAATGACAGCACTACTTTTCTTTCTCGGAAAAGGATTTTCTAAAAACATAAAAGAGAGCATGACTTTCAATGTGATGCTCAGTCAAGAAATCACCGACAGCCAGATTGTAAATATCCGCAAAAAGATTGACGCAATGCCATTCGTGAAATCCTCAAAGTTTATCAGCAAGGAAGAAGCAAAGCAGCAGTTGATTAAAGATCTGGGTGAAGACCCCGAAGAACTGCTTGGATACAATCCAGCGCAAGATTTCATCGAAATCAATCTGAAAGCGCAGTATGCGAACCGTGAAAGTCTACCAGCTATCGAAAAAGCTATTTCGCACGAAAATAATGTTCAAGACTTACTCTATCAGCAGGACTCTATAGACCTTATCAACAATAATTTATCAAAGATATCTACAATATTGCTAGTTGTTTCGGGCATACTGCTGTTTATCACTTTCGCGCTTATACGCAACACTATTCGTTTGAGCATTTATGCAAGAAGATTCATTATTCACACGATGAAACTCGTGGGTGCGACTGGTGGTTTCATCCGACGTCCTTTCATCTGGCGCAATATAGGAATGGGATTGATTGCTGGTTTGCTCGCAAACGCCATTCTTGCAGGAGTGTTGTATTATTTCAACACGGAGTATACCAATCTCAATACAGTGTTGAGCGTTCAGGATTTGATTATTGTTGCCGCTACCGTGATGATTCTGGGTATTATAATTACGATGGTAGCAACTTACTTCTCTGTGAACCGCTACCTGCGTATGAAGGTCGAAAATCTGTATTACATTTAATTTATTCGTTTTTTACAATATTATTATAAATATATGTCTGACAAAAGATTTGCACTGCAAAAGATAAATCTTATTATTTGCGGTATTGCCGTACTTATTATTATAATTGGTTTTGTGTTGATGGCGGCAGGTCCTGGCACAACGTTTGAAGGTGGTTTTAATCCAGATATTTTTAGTGCGCGACGTATTAAGGTGGCACCAGTTGTGTGTTTGATAGGTTTCTTTTTGATGATTGTGGGAATTCTTTATCCTGCAAAAGACAAGAAAAATATTGAGAAGTAATTTACAAGCTTACAAGATTAGATGAATATACTTCAAGCAATTATTATTGCCATTGTTGAAGGATTGACGGAATTTCTGCCAGTTTCTTCAACGGGACACATGATTATTACCCAGGCACTTTTAGGGATGGAATCCACTGAATTTCTGAACACTTATACCATTGTCATTCAGTTTGGTGCCATTCTTTCTGTGGTTGTACTATATTGGAAACGATTTTTTCATATAAATGATGTCAGACAACTACCTAATTACGAAAGTAAAAACGGTTTTCAGAAGTTTCTCTACAAGTTTGATTTTTATTACAAACTCGTTATTGCGTGTATTCCCGGTTTTGTTTTTGGTATGTTGTTTAATGATGCTATTGATGCCGCGTTAGGAAGTGTTACCATTGTAGCGTGGATGCTTGTTATTGGCGGTATTCTGATGCTCTTCGTTGATAAATGGTTTGGAAAAGTTTCACGAAATCAAGAAATCACTACGAAGCGTGCATTAATAATCGGGTTGAGCCAATGTGTCGCGATGTTTTTACCAGGTTTTTCCCGTTCTATGGCAACGATAGTCGGCGGTATGGCAACGAAACTCAGTCGTAAGAACGCTGCGGAATTTTCCTTTTTCCTTGCAGTACCTACTATGTTTGGCGCGTCGCTAATTACAATTCTCAAGACTATCAAGCATCAGGGAACAGAAGTATTTTTGCAAGGTAATAATCTGATGATGCTGATTTTGGGAAATGTGGTAGCATTTATCGTTGCGTTAATAGCCATCAAATTTTTTATTGATTATCTCACGAAATACGGTTTTAAAGTTTTCGGTTATTATAGAATATTAGTTGGTGGAATTCTTATTCTTCTCATTCTTTCGGGAGCAAGTTTAAGTATGGTATAATATGGATTTTGTAGAAGGGGAAATAATTTACGTAGACAAACCTCTGCACTGGACTTCCTTCAAGGTGGTGAAGATTGTGCGCGCGAAGATATGTCAGAAGTTGGGAATTAAGAAACTAAAGGTCGGTCATGCAGGAACTTTAGATCCTTTGGCAACTGGAGTAATGACCATCTGCACAGGCAAAATGACCAAACAGATTGATAAGCTTCAAGCAGAAACTAAAGAATATATCGCAACCATCCGCTTAGGATCTACCACACCTTCCTTTGATTTGGAAACGGAAGTGGATGCCGAATATCCTACCGAACATATCACGAAAGAAATGGTGGAAGATATTTTGAAAAAATTTATCGGAACGATAGAACAGATACCTCCCGACTTTTCTGCATGCAAGATTGACGGAAGACGTGCGTATGATTTGGCTCGTAATAATTTGGAAGTGAACTTAAAGCCCAAGACACTCGTTATTGATGCGGTAGAACTGCTATCTTTCAATATGCCTGAAATAAAGATTCGGGTTGTCTGCAGCAAAGGGACATACATTCGTGCACTTGCTCGAGATATTGGTCGGGCATTAAACTCAGGCGGACATCTTACAGGACTTATCCGCAGCAGAGTAGGGGACATTGTCCAGGGAGATTGTCTTCAGATGGATGAGATAGACAAATTTCTTGACCAACATATTCAGCCCCAAACAGTAACAGAAAATAATAAATAAACAAGATATGAAACTCTCACAATTTAAATTCAATTTGCCTGATGAGCTGATAGCAAAATATCCGGCAAAGCATCGTGACGAAAGTCGTTTGATGGTTGTTCACCGCAAAACTGGCGAAATCGAACATGTAGTTTTTAAAGATATTCTCAATTATTTCGAAGAGAAAGATTTTTTCGTATTCAACAATACAAAGGTTTTTCCTGCACGTCTGTTTGGTAATAAAGAAAAGACAGGAGCGCAAATAGAGGTGTTCTTATTGAGAGAATTGAATGCTAGCCAGCATTTGTGGGACGTTTTGGTTAATCCCGCACGTAAGATTCGCATCGGCAACAAACTCTATTTCGGAGAAAACGAAGAATTGGTAGCTGAAGTTATCGATAACACTACTTCGAGAGGAAGAACACTCCGTTTCTTGTATGACGAACCGTACGAGGATTTCAAGAAGTTGCTTTTCTCCATTGGAGAAACACCACTTCCTGAATACATTGACCGCGAAGCGGAAGATGACGACGAATCTCGTTATCAGACAATTATCGCTGAAGAAGAAGGAGCAGTAGTGGCTCCAGCGGCAGGTTTTCACTTTAGTCGCGAGCTAATGAAACGTATGGAAATTAAAGGCATTGATACAGGATATCTTACTTTACACAACGGTTTAGGTTCTTATCGTGAAATAGATGTAGAAGACTTAACCAAGCACAAAATGGATTCCGAACAGATGATAATTAAACCAGAGTTGTGCGATGCTGTAAATACCGCAAAAGACAACGGTCATAAAATTTGTGCGATTGGAACTACTGTATTGAGGGCCATGGAAACAACTGTAAGTACAGATGGTCATTTGAAACCTAAAGACGGATGGACAAACAAATTTATTTTCCCTCCGCATGATTTCAAATTAACAGATGCCTTGGTTACAAACTTCCATTTACCATTATCTACTTTGTTGATGATGACTACTGCATTTGGCGGCTATGACTTGGTGATGGACGCCTATGAAGTAGCAATCAAAGAAGGATATAAATTTGGCGCATATGGCGATGCCATGTTAATTATTGACTAAAAAACTAGCTTATGCATGTATATTTTTTTGGTTTAGGCTCTAATCTTGGGGACAAAGAAGAAAATATCAAAAATGCATATCATCTTATTGAAGAGAGGATTGGCAATATTGTTTCCAGATCCTCTCTTTATTATTCAGAACCTGTAGATTTTGAATCAGACAATGATTTTGTGAACAGTGTTTGTAAAGTGGAAACAGAAATTTCCGACCCTTTTTGTGTACTTAAAATCACACAACAAATCGAAAAACAACTAGGAAGAACAACAAAATCTCACAATAAAATCCATTCCGATAGGACCATTGATATTGATATTCTTCTTGCCGACGACCTGAAAATTGATACACCAACCCTTACCATACCACATCCCAAAATAAACGAAAGGGAATTTGTTAAAATTCCACTTAATGAAATCTCTTCGTAAATAATCCTAACAAGGTTTTTACAACAAAATACAGCACAATATTGTTAACTATGCAACAAACTTTATATATGCTGTCATTAAATAAAAAATACGATTACTTCCTCGGTTATGCTTTAGGAGGAGGCGGTGCAAAAGGCTTTGCTCATATCGGTGCATTGCAGTATCTTAATGAAACAGGACTAAAGCCTGAAGTTATTTGCGGTACAAGTGCAGGTTCGCTTGCGGGAGTATTGTATGCAGACGGCTATCATCCTCAGGAGATTTTCGAATTATTTAAAAGCCGTGAAGTTAAAGACTTCCTCCAATTTAAAATGATGCGGAACGGATTTTTCAGAATGGATGGTCTCCATAAGTTTCTCAAAAACAACCTCAGGGCAAAATCATTCGAAACATTACAAATGCCTTTTATTGCAGTAGTAACGGATTGGGAAAGGGCTAAAACTGTATATTTTTCACAAGGCAATAATTTGGTAGATAGTGTGGTTGCATCATGCAGCGTGCCAATTATGTTTGAACCGGTAGTTATTGACGGTACAACTTATGTTGATGGAGGATTGTTTAAAAATTTCCCTGTTTCAGTAATTCGTCAGCAGTGCAAATATGTTATAGGTGTAAATGTAACTTCTATCATTCCTGCGGCGGAAGACAATAGCATTCGTGAAATAAGTCAACGTACTTTTAATATGATGTCGAATGCGAATACATTGATTGACCGCAAACTGTGCGACATCTTGATTGAAACAAAAAACAAACATCCCTTTGCTATCAAAAACTTTTCAAAAATCAATATTATATCCGAAGAAGGCTATTCTGCTGCTCTAGAAATAATGGAAGATGAATCTTCTAAGAAAATTTTGAAAAGATGCCTGAGATATAATGAGCTTAATAATAAAGTGAAACAAATCATCAATAATAAATGAAAGAAGACAAAGTTGTAATATATCAGATATTTACCAGACTATTTGGAAATACCAATTCTACAAATAAATATAACGGTTCTATTGAAGAAAATGGGAGTGGTAAATTCAATGACATAACTGACAAAGTATTATCACAACTAAAAGATAGCGGGTACACACATATATGGTATATTGGCTGTCTTGCACATGCCAGTGCAACTTCTTACGAAAAATATGGAATTCCTAAAGATTTTCCTGAAATTGTGAAAGGTAAAGCCGGTTCGCCCTATGCAATTCGAGATTATTACGATGTTGACCCAGATTTAGCAGTGAATGTAGAAAACAGAATGTTGGAATTTGAACAACTTATTGAACGTACACACAAATCTGGCATGAAAGTTATTATTGATTTTGTTCCTAACCATTTAGCAAGAAACTATAAATCAATCAATAAGCCCAAAGGTGTAGTTGATTTTGGTGAAAATGATAATAAAGAAGTTAGTTTTGACCCACAAAATAATTTTTATTACTTACCGAATACGTCCCTCAATTTAGAAGCGCTATCTGCCACAAACAATATTTCATATCAGGAATCTCCTACAAAAGCCACTGGAAATGACAGTTTTACCAATACACCTTCGGAGTACGACTGGTACGAAACTGTCAAATTGAATTATGGGGTGGATTATGAAAACAATAAAACATATTTTGAACCTATTCCTAATACTTGGTTCAAGATGAAAGATATTTTGAACTATTGGGCAGATAAGAGTGTGGACGGTTTTCGTTGTGATATGGCGGAAATGGTTCCGTTGGAATTCTGGCAGTGGGTAATTCCTCAAATTAAAGCAAAATCACCCGAAATTATTTTCTTCGCTGAAACGTATAATCCCGACCGATATCGTAATTTTTTGGCTAACAATAGTTTTGATTATTTATATGATAAAGTTGGCTTATACGATATTCTTCGTGATGTGGCGAGTGGACTCCGTCCATCATCAGATATAAGTTTTGCGCTAAACAAAGTTGGAGATATTCAACCAAAACTTATAAATTTCATAGAAAATCATGATGAGCAGAGAGTTGCATCAGATTTTTTCCTCAAAAACGGGCATAATGCTAAAGCTGCAATGATCATCACCTCATGCATAAATAGAAATCCAATTATGGTCTACTTCGGTCAGGAATTGGGAGAGAGAGGCATGGATGAAGAAGGATTTAGTGGCAAAAACGGACGAACAACCATCTTTGATTACTGGGCAGTAGATTCAGTTAGAAGATGGAATAACAACGGAAAATGGAATGATGAACTGCTGGACAAAGCTGAAAAAGCATTGAAAAGTTTCTACAAAAAACTTATTAAACTTTTACATTCTGAAAAAGCATTGAACGAAGGAATGTTCTACGATTTGATGCCTTTCAACTACGAAAATAAAAACTTCAATTCGCAACGACAATTTGCATTCTTAAGAGGTAGTGAAAAAGAATTGATACTCGTTGTAACGAATTTTTCCGACAATGATGAAGATATAACTATACTTTTTCCTCATGACGCATTTGAATTTTACCAGATTGATAATAGTGAAAACTGTACATTAACACCACTTTTGAATAAAAATTTGTCCTCTATTAAAAGCAATTATCAAACACCTTTCAAAACAAAAATTCCCGCACATTCGGGAGAGATTTATAAATTTTCTTTTAATTAAAAGTTTTCCTTAGTAAGTTTTTTGTACTTTTGCACTACCGATAGCTTGACAAAAAAGTTATAGAATTATTTAATGCTGATCAACAAATTAAATAAAATGCAAGAGAGAAATTATAAAGTTTTTTCTGGTACAAAATCCCGTTATTTTGCAGAAAAAGTATGTAACAGCTTAGGCTGTCCATTAGGAAAGATGAATATAGAACATTTTGCTGATGGTGAATTTGCAGTTTCTTATGAAGAATCAATCCGTGGCGAACATGTTTTCTTGATTCAATCAACATTTCCAAATTCTGACAATTTGATGGAATTGTTATTGATGATTGATGCAGCCAAAAGAGCTTCCGCCAAATCAATCATTGCCGTAATTCCATATTTTGGATGGGCACGACAAGACCGCAAAGACAAATCACGTGTGAGCATTGGCGCAAAATTGATTGCCGATTTATTAGGTACTGCAGGCATTAACCGCCTTATTACAATGGACTTACACGCTGACCAGATACAAGGATTTTTCAATGTACCTGTAGACCACTTATATGCTTCTGGTGTATTTATTGATTATGTGAAAAGTTTAAATCTTGAAAACTTAGTAATAGCAACTCCTGACGTGGGAGGTACAAAAAGAGCAAGTGCTTATGCAAAATTCCTCGGTTGTCCAATGGTTATTTGCTATAAACTCCGCAAGAAAGCCAATGAAATCTCTGAAATGGAAGTGATTGGTGAAGTTAGTGGAATGGACGTGCTTCTTATTGACGACATTGTAGATACTGCGGGAACCATCACTAAAGCTGCTAACCTCATGCAGGAAAAAGGTGCAAAATCAGTACGTGCGATTGCTAGTCATGCTGTAATGTCAAATCCGGCTTCACAAAGAGTTGACGAGTCAAATCTTACAGAAATGATTTTTACAGATAGTATTCCTTACTCTCAACGTTGTGAAAAAGTAAAAATATTGTCTGTAGCAGATATGTTTGCAGAATCTATTAGACGCGTTTGTAACAACGAATCTATCAGTTCATTATACGTTGTATAACTAAAAGATTTACGAATAGAACCTGAAACGCCGAAAGAATTCGGCGTTTTTTTATTTTGCATAAACTTTTTTGTTATGTTATAAGTTATATATTTGAATTATTTACAATTTGGTAAATCTTTTTTATTACTAAAAATTTATTTATATGTCTTACAATATTGAAGAAATTGAAGGAATCGGTACAGCTTATGCTGCAAAATTGCGTAACTCAGATGTTAATACCATAGAAAGTCTTTTGGTAAAGGGGAGTACAAAATCAGGTAGAAGTTCATTGGCAAAAGATACTGGTATTGATGAATCATTAATTTTGAAATGGGTGAATCACGCTGATTTAATGCGTATAAAAGGAATAGGACCGGAATTTTCCGAATTATTGGAAGCTGCAGGGGTAGATACTGTAAAAGAATTTCGTACTCGTAAAGCAGAAAATCTTCACTCTAGAATGGTTGAAGTAAACGATGCTAAAAAGTTAGTAAGAAGAATCCCATCTGTAGAGCAACTAAGCCAAATGATAGAAATGGCAAAAAATATTGACGCGAAAGTAACTTATTAAGCCCGCTTTTATTGGAGATATTTTAACGCCTACATTAGGGTTACACTAATGCAGGCGTTGATATTATACTAATGCATACATTAGTTTTATCTTAAATTTGAGAATATTCTTTTTTGATATATTCCAACAATCCTTGGCAACCATCTTCTAGTAAATCAAGTACCAATTCAAATCCTGAATCGCCGGTGTAATATGGGTCAGGAATATGATCGTAGGGATACTTTTTCAGAAATTCACGCATGCGGTGGATTTTATTTACGTGCTCCTGAGTAACTGCGAGCGATTTGACATTGGTGTAATTGGAATCGTCCATCACTACAATTAAATCATATTTGTCAAAATCTTCTGTAATAAATTGCTGCGCGCGGGTGCAAAAGTTATAATTCCTCTTTGCGCCATGCATACGCATACGTTTATCGGGCAAATCTCCCACATGCCAGCTTCCTGTTCCAGCAGAATCTAAGACTATTTTGCCGTCTAACCCTTCTTTTTCAACTAGAGATTTCATAATGCCTTCGGCTGCTGGAGAACGACAAATATTCCCGAGACAAACGAACATTATTCTGATGGGGTTTCCTTCTTTCATAAGTTATAATTAAAATATGCAAAATAATATTTTTCTACTTTCTTAGCTAATAATTCAATGTTAAACATGTCAGAAGCGGTGGAAATATCCTCGATGCGATTATCGCTGTAAAGTATGTCAATGCTTTCATCATCCAAAGTGTACATATTTGTTTCCACTTTATCTGTAGAAATCAAATACTCCGCTTCATTCTCCGACAAGTGGTACATCTTGCGAAACAAATCAATATATTCCTGATAGGTATCTTTTGTTGGCAGTGAAGTGGATAGTTTAATTTTGAAGAGATGTCTGTGAATAAGCCCTCTGCTCAACATCGAAAATACTTTGTCTGGATGTACACACCATATTTTTAATGAAGTCCAAATGTCGTTGTCATCAAGATTTATAAAATGATTTACTGCTTCCTCATTTTTAAAGTGTGATATTTGAATATCATTTTTAAGAAAATAGGTTAGGGAAGGAGGGGAGAATAAATTGTCACCATTCATCGATAAATATTTCGCTCTTCGTAAAGTATTTATGAGCATTTTTTCTGCCGCTATGGCTGTTTTGTGTAGATAAACCTGCCAATACATCAGTCGGCGTGACATCAGAAAATTTTCGATAGAATAAATGCCTTTCGACTCTACAACGAGCTGATCGTTACGCACATCCATCATCTTGATGATTCTTTCCGAACCAATATTTCCTTCTATTACTCCAGTAAAAAAACTGTCTCTGCGTAGATAATCCAATCTGTCAACATCCAACTGACCGCTGACCAGCTGGTGGAGAAACTTTTTTTGATAATTTCCTTCGAAAATGGAAATAGCAGTGTCCAGCAACCCATCTTTCTCTTCATTAATTCTCTTCATCATAATATGAGAGATATCTTCATGAGAAATATTATTGACAATTGTGTGTTCCAATGCGTGGGAGAATGGCCCATGACCAAGATCATGCATTAGGATTGCTGCTAATGAGCCATTGTATTCAGTATTATTAATTGCGTTGCCTTTCTGTCGAAGGTTGATAAGCGCCTCATCCATCAGGTGCATAGCACCTAACGAATGATGAAAACGCGTATGTTGAGCTCCCGGATATACATACGGTGCAAGCCCAAGTTGTTTTATTCGATTAAGTCTCTGTAAATAAGGATGTTGTATAAGGTCGTAAATAAAGTCATTCGGTATATTGATAAAACCAAAGACAGGGTCATTTATAATTTTTCGTTTTGAGGGCACTATCTATTAATTATATTCTTGAACAATACTTTTCAAGCATGGAACACATTTCTTTTTGAAGTTTCATTGCTGCGTCACGTGCTGCGTCTCCAAAAGATTCTGTTTTGTCAGCATATATGATACTTCTGGATGAATTTACTAACAGTCCGCAATCTTTGTTCATTCCATATTTACAGACTTCTTCCAAAGATCCTCCTTGTGCACCTATACCCGGAACTAAAAGGAAGTGATAAGGAACAATTTTACGTACATCTTCTAATAATTGTCCTTGTGTTGCTCCTACAACGTACATCATCTGTTCACATGAAGCCCACTGTTGTGATGAGCGAAGCACCTTTTCAAAGAGTCTTTCACCATTTTTATCTTCTGAAAACTGGAAATCATGTGAACCTTTGTTACTTGTTAGTGCCAACAGAATTACCCATTTGTCAGGATAAATAAGGAAGGGTTTTACACTATCTTCACCCATATAAGGAGCTACAGTTACTGAATCTACCTTTATTTCATCAAAAAAAGTACGCGCATACATCTCGCTAGTATTGCCAATATCCCCTCTTTTAGCATCTGCAATGATAAATAATTGGGGATAACGTTGACGAATATATGCAACGGTTTTCTCAAAAGCCAGCCAGCCTTTTATTCCTGCGCTTTCGTAGAAGGCTAAATTTGGTTTGTATGCTACTGTATAAGGGGCGGTTGCGTCAATTATAACTTTGTTGAAATCGTATATTGGGTCTTCTCTGTCAAGAATATGTTCGGGAATTTTCCTTAAATCAGTATCTAATCCCACACAAAGAAAGGATTTCTTTATAAAAATTTGCCGAATAAGGGCCTCTTTATTCATATTATATTGGTGCTTTTAATAACTATAACTCAGCTTCTTTCATTTTTTCAGCATTTTCAGTAATAATAAGCTGGTCTATCATATCCTGAATTTCGCCATTCATAAAAGCTGAAAGATTATAAATAGTATAATTTATTCGATGGTCGGTTATTCTACCCTGAGGATAGTTATAAGTGCGTATTTTAGCGGATCTATCCCCAGTTGACACCATCGTCTTACGACGAGATGCGATGTCTCCCTGTCTTTTGTTTAGTTCGATATCATATAATTTAGACCGTAACATTTGCATAGCCAATTCTCTGTTAGCTAACTGGGAACGCGCTTGTTGGCACACTACAACAATTCCCGAAGGTCGATGCGTTAGCTGAACTTTTGTTTCTACTTTATTTACATTTTGGCCACCGGCACCACTTGAACGCGCCGTATGAAAATCAATATCTGCAGGATTCAATTCAACATCAAATTCCTCAGCCTCGGGCAAAACGGCAACTGTTGAAGCTGATGTATGAACTCTACCTTGTGTTTCTGTTTGAGGAACTCGCTGTACGCGATGTACTCCTGATTCGTATTTGAGAATACCGTAAACACCTTCTCCTGAAACTTTAAAAATAATTTCTTTATATCCACCAACAGAGCCTTCATTAACGCTCGTTACTTCAGTTCTCCAACCTTTGCTTTCGCAATATCGTGTGTACATCTTGTACAAGTCCCCTGCAAATATGGCCGCTTCATCGCCACCTGTACCGCCTCTGATTTCCATAATCACGTTTTTATCATCTTCAGGATCAGTAGGAACAAGCAGAACTTTTATTCGTTCTTCTATCAGAGGAATTTTTTCTGTATTTATAGCCAGTTCCTCATTGGCAAGTTGTCGGATTTCATAGTCAAATTCATTCTCTAAAATAGATTTAGCTTCTGCTATACCGTCAAGCGCATTTTTATATTCATTTCGTGCGTCAACAATTTTTTGAAGATCACTATATTCTTTATTAAGCTTAACGAAGCGTTTCATGTCACTAATTACTTCAGGGTCAGTAATCAATGTACCAACTTCGTTGAAACGTGTAACTAGGTGTTCTAATTTATCCAATAGAGAGGTTTCAGCCATATATAATAACAAGATTTGAATTAATTAATGATAAGTAAATTGTCCATGTGGTGAACGAATCTGAAGTTCTCTTGATTCAGATTTTTCAACTCTACCAACAATTTGTGCATCAACATTGTAAGATTTGGATATGTCAATAATATTCTGAGCAATTCTCTCAGGCACATACAGTTCCATGCGGTGCCCCATATTGAAGACTTTGTACATTTCTTCCCATTCCGTTCCTGATTGCTGCTGAATCAATTCAAACAGCGGCGGAATTTGGAAAAAATTATCTTTAATGACACGTAATTTAGGTCGTAGAAAATGAAGAATTTTTGTTTGTGCACCACCTGAACAGTGAATAATTCCATGTATATCTTTTCTAAATTGTTTCAGAATATCCGCAATAATTGGTGCATAAGTGCGGGTAGGGGATAAAACCAGTTTTCCTGCATCGATACCTAAACCTTTGATTTCGTCCGTTAGTTTCATTTTGCCTGAATAAATTAGATTTTTTGTAAGTGCAGGATCATAACTTTCAGGATATTTTTTTGCTAAATAATTTGCGAAAACATCATGACGGGCTGATGTTAGACCATTGCTTCCCATACCGCCATTGTATTTTTTTTCATAAGTTGCTTGCCCATAAGAAGATAAACCAACAATCACATCGCTTGACTGAATATTGTCGTTGTCAATTACATCAGAACGTTTCATACGGCAAGCTACTGTACTGTCTACTATTATGGTTCGCACAACATCGCCTACATCGGCCGTTTCACCGCCTGTTGGATAAATACGAACGCCCATATCTGAAAGTTCTTCGCATAATTCGTTTGTTCCATTGATTATAGCGGAAATGATTTCTCCTGGAATGAGATTTTTGTTACGCCCAATAGTGGATGAAAGCAAGATATTATCAGTAGCACCAACACAAAGTAAATCATCAATATTCATAATGAGTGCATCCTGTGCAATTCCTTTCCAAATTGAAATATCTCCGGTTTCTCGCCAATATATATATGCTAAAGATGATTTTGTTCCGGCCCCATCAGCATGCATGATATTACAATAATCAGCGTCTCTAGCTAAATAGTCCGGAATTATTTTGCAGAATGCATTTGGGAAAATTCCTTTATCGATATATTTAATTGCATTATGAACATCTTCTTTAGATGCAGAAACTCCCCGTTGGTTGTATCTCTGGTCGCTCATGAGTGTTATTTAAAAAAGATTTACAAAGATAGTCAATTTTGCAATTAGTACTTAATGGAAAAATATATATTTGTTTACCATAATTACCATTATGTTTAATTTAAGTTTGTGACTTTTATATTTTGCATAAAAAAACAGTGATACAAATTCTGTACCACTGTCCTATTTTTTTAATCTTATAATTAGATTACAAACCTAATTTTCCTTCAACTTCTTTAAGTTGTGCAGCTTTATCTACACCTAAGTTGCTCAAGTTGTAGTAAACATTACGTAATTTCATCAACAATGAATTAATTAATTGATCATCTTTACGAGCTTCCAACAAACTTCTGTATTTTTCTAATAAAGGCAAAGATTTTTGATAAAATTCAACTGCAGCTTTGTCGTTTGCAAGCATTTTAGCTCTGTCAGTTGTATTTTGTTCTCTGATTTCCTGGGCTTGCAATATATAACTTACACCAAGACCTTCTAATGCGCGCTCGCAATTAGGATCAGCTTTTAGTGCTTTATTGTATTCAGCTTGTGCTGTATTGTAATCTTTTTTATCAACGAAAATAGCTGCTTTTACACTATTCAAATCACATGCGTTTGATGGATCATTTGCAATTGCTTTATCTAAATAAGCTAATGCTTTAGCATTTTCACCTTTTTGAATGTAGCTGTTAATTAAGTTAGGGATAAAATATTTGCTTTGAGGAAATTTAGCAGCTCCTTCATTTAAACATGTGATATATTGTGCAGAATCACCAGCAGAAAGATATTCGCTTGCTAATAATTCATATAAATCACTTTCTTTATAAGCGCTGTTAGCTATAAATGGTTCTGAAATAGCTCTTTTAATCAAGCTGATAGCACGATCATGTTTTTTATCTTGAATAGCTGTGATAATAGAGTAATACTTTATTGTTTGATAAGTACTATCTAAATTAAAATCTTTAGATCCTTGGAACATTGGTAATGTAGGAATATTCCAATAAACTTCGAAGAATTGTGAAGCTTTTTCTAATTCTTTTTTATCGTTAAAATAAATACCACCATTTATAAAGAATGGATGATTTGCTTTTAAGATACCCATGATATCTTTTCTAACTTTATTTTTGCCTGCTGCTTGTCCTAATTCGTCTGCCTTAACGTATGGTGCATAAGATTCCATTAGTCCGTTGTACATGGCGTCTTTGTCATTAGGTTTTTGTAGCATCTCTTTTGTGCGTTCATCATCGAAGGCTTTATTTCCGATGTCTCCTAATATTTTCCAAGCTTCCGGATCGTTTGCTGTTTCTGGATTCTCTAAAGCTTGCTTAATTAAAGTACTAGCTTCAGTCAAATCGCCGCTTTTTAATGCGCGATTAGCATCTTTTACAACATTTTTTTGAGCAAAAATACTTCCTGCGCAAAAAACTGAAGCAATTGTTAACACGTAGATTTTTTTCATTTTTTATTAATTTTTGTGGATTAGTTTGTCAATATTTTATTAATTAAAATAAGTATGTTGTATTTATGACTTCAAAATTAGAGAAAGTTTAATTATTCCAAAGATTTAATCATTATTTTCTACTGTTTCGTCACTAATATTATCTGGCAATTCAGAATTCATATTTTCAATTTCTTCCGTTTCGTCTTCTTGAGCATTTACCTTACAAACAGATGCAATTGTATCATTTCTTTTTTCCAGATTAATAATTCTTACACCTTGCGTTGCTCTTCCCATTTCTCTTAAATCCCCCACGTGAATTCTGATGGTGATTCCCGATTTGTTGATAATCATTAAGTCATTTGAGTCATTAACGTTTTTGATAGAAACAAGTTTTCCGGTTTTCTCTGTAATGTTGATAGTTTTAACACCTTTTCCTCCACGATTGGTAACTCTATAGTCGTCCAAAGGCGAACGTTTTCCAAATCCCTGTTCAGAAAGAACGAGAATGTTATCCTCACTATCAGGATTTACACAAATCATACCAATCATCGAATCATCGCCTTCGTCCAACGTCATACCGATAACCCCAGATGCTGTACGTCCCATAGCTCTGACTTTAGATTCATGAAAACGGATTGCTCTACCATTTTTATTAGCCATTAATATTTCGGAATCCCCATCAGTCAATCTCACTTCAATCACTTCATCATCCTCTCTAATGGAGATTGCATTTACTCCATTTTGACGAGGACGTGAATATGCTTCTAAAAGTGTTTTTTTGACGATACCATTTTTCGTTCCGAAAATTACATAATGGTTATTGATATATTCTTCGTCTTCAAGTGTAAGAACTCGTATGAATGCGTTTACTTTGTCATCAGAGTCAATATTTAATAAATTTTGAATTGCTCGACCTTTAGAGTTTTTAGTTCCTTCGGGAATTTCGTAAACCCTCAACCAATAGCACTTTCCCTTCTTAGTAAAGAAAAGCATATAATTATGCATAGTTGCAGGATAAATAAATTCTACAAAATCTTCATCTCGTGTTTCAAATCCTTTAGCCCCTACTCCACCTCTGTTTTGCGTATGAAATTCTGAAAGCGGTGTGCGTTTTATGTATCCAAGATGTGAAATAGTTATAATCATTTCATCATTTGAATAAAAATCTTCAGGATTTAATTCTTCAGAAGCAAATACAATTTCAGAGCGTCTTTCGTCTCCGAATTTTTCTTTGATTTCTATCAACTCATCTTTAATTACTTGCATTCTCAGATCGAAATTATTTAGAATTTCATTTAAATGAGAAATTAATTTTTGAATTTCATCGTATTCAGCACGCAGTTTATCTTGCTCAAGACCGGTGAGTTGACGAAGTCTCATTTCAACAATTGCACGTGCCTGAATTTCAGAAAGCGTAAAGCGTTCAATCAATTTTTGAATAGCTTCCTGAGGTGTGCTGGACGAACGTATGATTGAAATTACTTCATCTATATTATCGGAAGCGATAATTAGCCCTTCCAAAATGTGCGCACGTTCTTCGGCTTTACGAAGTTCGTATTGTGTTCGTCTCACAACTACATCGTGACGATGTTCTACAAATAAAGATATCAAATCTTTAAGGTTCAGCATCTGTGGACGACCTTTTACCAATGCGATATTGTTAACACTGAATGAGGATTGAAGAGCTGTTAATTTATACAATTTATTCAATACAACATTCGCATTTGCATCTCTTTTAACGTCAACGACGATACGCATTCCGCGACGATCACTTTCATCATTGATGTTTGAAATACCTTCAATTTTCTTATCCGTAACCAAATCTGCAACATGTTTGATAAGTTCAGCTTTGTTTACCAGATATGGTATTTCTGAAATGATAATTTTATCATGATTTTTTCCCGCTTCAATTTCTGCACGACCACGAATAACAATTCTTCCTCTACCAGTTTCAAACGCATCTTCTACGCCTTTGTATCCATAGATATAGCCACCTGTTGGAAAGTCGGGAGCTTTAATGTAGTGCATTAATCCCTTGATATCTATATCGTTGTTGTCAATGTAAGCGATAATCCCGTCAATACACTCGCTCAGGTTGTGAGGCGCCATATTTGTAGCCATTCCCACGGCGATACCGGAAGTACCGTTAACTAACAAATTAGGTATGCGGGTCGGAAGTACAGTTGGTTCACTTAATGTATCATCAAAGTTGGGTTGGAAATCAACAGTATCTTTATCAATATCGCGAAGCATTTCTTCCGCAAGTTTATTCAAACGTGCTTCAGTGTAACGCATGGCGGCAGGACTGTCTCCATCAACACTTCCCATATTGCCCTGTCCGTCTACAAGAAGATATCGCATGCTCCATTCTTGTGCCAATCGTACCATTGCGTTGTAAACAGATGAATCACCATGTGGGTGATATTTACCGAGTACTTCTCCGACAATTCTTGCTGATTTCTTATGTGGTTTATCTGATGTGTTTCCTAGTTCGGACATTCCAAAAAGAATGCGTCTATGCACCGGTTTGAAACCATCACGCACATCAGGTAATGCTCTTGATACAATAACCGACATTGAATAGTCAATGTAGGCTGACTTCATTTCGTCTTCGATATTAATCTTAATTATTCTGTCTTCCTGATCAATCATGTTTTATTTGATTTTTCTCTATAAGTTCTTTAGTGTAAGTTTCTGAATATGAATAGCATAATTATTTCGCGACTATACTTCCAAAACAGACACTAAGATACAACTTTTTTCGTTAATTGAAAACGAATTTTCGCCCATTATCTCATTAATAATTAAGAAATATGGGATAAAAAAACTTCCGAAATATAATATTCCGGAAGTTTCATACTTAATACTTATAATTAAATAATTAACTGTTTTGACCGTGGCAATTTTTGAATTTTTTGCCGCTGCCACAGGGACATAAATCATTGCGACCTACTTTTTTCTCTACACGTATAGGTTGTACTTTCTGTTCTTGAGGTCTTGGCATTTCATTTCCTCCTGCACCTATCGATTCTTTTTGCAATTCATCCTTTTGAGTACGATATTTGCTATAATCGGTTTTTTGTTCAGGCGCAGCGTGACGAACTTCTGCTTCCTGGAACGGAATTTGTCCGCGCATCAGAATAGAAACAGCTTCTGCGTTTATATCATTCACCATTTGTTTATACAAATTGAATGATTCAAGTTTGTAAATCAACAATGGATCTTTTTGCTCATAACTGGCATTTTGTACAGAATTGCGCAATTCGTCCATTTCACGAAGATGTTCTTTCCAGTGTTCATCTATTGTATGAAGAATAATCGCTTTTTCAAAAGATTTTACTAAACCTTTTGCTCCTGACTCATAAGCTTCTTTCAAGTTAGTCGCAATGTTATATGTTTTTTTACCATCTGTGATTGGTATAAGAATGTTTTCATACATCGCCCCCTGATTCTCGTAAACTTGACGAATGACAGGAAGTGCAATTTCAGCCATCTTTTCAGTCTTTCTTTTGAAACTGTCAATGGATGACTCGAAAATTCTGTCTGACTGTTCCGCAGGTTTCAAATCTTTCATTTCTTCTTCAGTAAATGGAATTTCATTTGCCATAACGCGATAAAGTTCCATTTTCATTCCTTCGTAGTAATCAGGATTTTGTGCTACGACATTTTTAGATGTTTCTTCCACCATATTTAGAACGTCCATTTCAATACGTTCACCCATCAAAGCATGACGACGGCGTTTGTAGATTACTTCACGTTGTGAATTCATAACATCATCATATTCCAGCAAACGTTTACGGATTCCAAAGTTATTTTCTTCCACCTTCTTTTGTGCACGTTCTACGGATTTGCTCAGCATATCGTGTTCGAGAACATCACCCTCCTTGAATCCCATTTTGTCCATCAATCCAGCAATACGTTCAGTCGCAAATAAACGCATCAAATCATCTTCGAGAGAAACATAGAAAACAGAAGAACCAGGGTCACCTTGACGTCCTGCACGACCACGTAACTGACGGTCCACACGACGTGATTCATGACGCTCTGTACCGATAATCGCTAACCCCCCTGCAGCCTTTACCTCAGGTGACAATTTTATGTCCGTACCACGACCAGCCATGTTGGTTGCGATGGTTACTGTGCCGCTTTGTCCGGCAGTAGCGACAATTTCTGCCTCACGTTGGTGGAGTTTGGCATTCAAAACGTTGTGTTTGATTTTTCTCAAAGTAAGCATTCTACTGAGCAATTCAGAAATTTCCACAGAAGTTGTACCAACCAAAACCGGACGTCCTGAATTTACCATTTTTTCAATTTCGTCGATAACAGCAGTATATTTTTCGCGTTTAGTTTTGTAAATACGGTCATTCATGTCATTACGCTGGACTGGACGATTCGTAGGAATCACAACAACGTCTAGTTTGTAAATGTCCCACAACTCTCCTGCTTCTGTTTCCGCAGTACCTGTCATACCAGCCAACTTGTGATACATACGGAAATAGTTTTGAAGAGTAATTGTAGCGAAAGTTTGAGTTGCTGCTTCTACAGTTACGCGTTCTTTCGCTTCGATAGCTTGATGTAATCCGTCGGAATATCTACGACCTTCCATGATACGCCCAGTTTGCTCATCTACAATCTTTACTTTATTGTCAATTACTACATATTCGTCATCTTTTTCAAATAAAGTATATGCTTTTAACAACTGATTTATAGTATGAACGCGCTCTGATTTGATAGCGTAGTTTTGAATAATTTCGTCTTTTTTTGATGCTTTTTCTTCGTCTGATGAAGAATCATTTTCTAATGCAGAAAGTTCAGTCGCGATGTCAGGCAAAACGAAAAATTGTGGGTCATCCGATTTTCCCGTTAAAAGGTCAATACCTTTTTCGGTAAGCTCTACTGTATTATTTTTTTCATCAATTACAAAATACAAAGGATCGGTAACTATGTGCATGTTACGGCTTTGGTCTTGCATATAAAACTCTTCAGTTTTCAGCATCGCAGCTTTTACTCCCTGCTCACTCAAGAATTTTATCAAAGGTTTATTTTTAGGCATACCTTTGTACGAACGGAAAAGTAATAATACGCCTTCTTCCTGTTCTTTTTTATCCTGTGAAGCCATTTTACTTTTTGCTTCTGCAAGCAATTTGGTGGTAAGTTCTCTTTGTGCTTTCACAATAACTTCAACTCTCGGACGGTATTGGTCAAATAGTTGGTCATCGCCCTTAGGCACAGGACCGGAAATAATTAAAGGCGTACGAGCATCATCGATTAAAACGGAGTCAACCTCGTCGACAATAGCGTAGTTATGTTTGCGTTGTACCAAATCTTTTGGCGAAACTGCCATATTGTCGCGTAAATAATCAAAACCGAATTCATTGTTCGTACCGAAAGTAATATCCGCCTCATATGCTTTCCTTCGTGCGTCGGAGTTTGGTTCGTGTTTGTCAATACAATCCACTGACAATCCATGAAACATGTAAAGAGGTCCCATCCATTCCGAGTCACGTTTGGAAAGATAATCATTCACTGTGACCACATGAACACCATTATGAGTAAGCGCATTAAGGAAAACTGGCAAAGTTGCAACTAATGTTTTACCTTCACCGGTAGCCATTTCAGCAATTTTACCTTGATGCAATACTACTCCACCGAACAATTGCACATCATAATGCACCATGTCCCAGTAAATTTCATTACCTCCAGCTACCCAGTGATTTTTATAAATAGCTTTATCTCCTTCTATACGAACGAAATCGTGTGTCGCAGCCAAATCACGATCGAAATCAGTGGCTGTAACAACTGTTTCTTCATTTTCTTTAAACCGGCGTGCGGTATCTTTGACAATCGAAAAAGCTTCGGGCATCACTTCGTCCAAAACTTTTTCCAGTTTTATCATGATCTGGTTTTCTATATCGTCAATTTGTTTCCAAATTATTTCGCGTTCTTCCAAATCAATATTTTCTATACCGTCTTTTAATTCTGCAATTTTTGAACGTTCATCTTTAACATATGCACTAATTCTTTCTTCAAGTTCTTTCGTTTTTGCGCGAAGTTCATCATTAGAAAGATTTTCAATGCCTTTGTAAGCATCTTTTATTTTGTCCACAACGGGATTGATTGACTTTAAGTCGCGTTGTGCTTTGTTTCCAAATATTTTTGAAATAAAATTGTTGAAACCCATAAATTTTAATATATGATTTTACAGTTTATTTAACTGCGTTTTATTATTAGAAAATTAATTAGTAAAAATCAGATAAGAAGAAAAGAATTACCCGGTGCCCTAATAGTAGGATTTAAAGTGTATATTTTGTTGTAATAAACGACAAATGATAATTTATAATCAGTTTTCTTACAGTCAGAAAGAAAAATATTGAATGAATTTGTTAAATTGCTGAATAATATAGGCTGAAAACCATTTTCGAGAATATTTACAGAAATATTTTCAACATCAACAAAAATTTGATTCAGATGAGTTCGCGGTTGTAAATCGTAGGGTGTTTTATTCTGTAAAGTATAAATATCAAAATCACTGTTAACCTGGTTTCTATATTCTTGATAGTTGTAAAAAAGAATATCATGCACTATCTTTTCTTGCGTGGTAAATCCCGCAATAGACAAGATTGTTATAAGCGATGATATAAATTTTATCATTTAGATATTTGATATTTTTTACGTCTGTCCCAAAAGTAACTTACCGCCGATCTCACCATCAAACTCATTGAAAATGGAATACTTGCTAAATGTAAATTTTGCGGTATAAATTTCCAGAATAATAAAAACGCAATTAGAATCACAAAGTTAATAAAATGATAGCAATTAACTGCTTTTCTTGCGGATTTTACCCAAAACAATGGAGCAAAAATAAGTGCAAAAATATTTAACCAAGCAAAATTCCAGTTATTTTTAACTGTAGGATGAACTGAGAAAAACATCAGAAAGAAAATAATCAATCCCGCAATTCCTGCTACACCAAAAATAACTGTATCAAAAATTTTTGGTAGCAACGTTTTAGTTTTTCCAAAAATCTGAATTACAGAAATAATTATAGAAAGAATTAAAACAAAAATTCCTACATAGAAAGGAGTGAATAATGTCTTATGAAAAGACAAGTCATTTATAATATTATTCTGTGGTATAATCAATTGAGGTGCATTAGCTAATTTATAACTTAAACTGTCATTTTTAACCGTGGCTTTTTCAAAAGAGTTTTTCAAATAAATAGGCAGAAACATCTTAGTGCGCAAAACAACGGTAGAATCCGCACCTTTTCCAAGCAACAAATCCGTTCCAAATGAGCTCCATGGAAAGCTGCGTAGACTTTCGTGCACCAAATCGCGAAGCGATTGTTTTTTCTCGTCAGCAGGATATGTTATTTCCCCATGGACGCTTTTTTCAATCATATCTCTTGGGCGTGTTGCGCAATTGTCGAAAAAATAATTATACCGGTAACTTTTGTTTTCAGGCAAAGCATTTATGAATAATGCATTATATAAATTTTGTTTTTCTTCGTAAGAAAGATTGATTACTTGTTCGTACATTTCAGAGCCTTTCTCAGCATATTCTCCAACGAAAAATTGATATGGCACCACTCCCAATACATAATCCGTTTTTCCTCTGATGAAATTAACCATGAAATTTGGTTTCGTCATATCGAAATATCCATAATTATAGACCTCGTCAAGATGTATAGAATCATCTTTTACTCTTATTGCAGTATGTCCGAAAAGTGCATAAACCTGTCCACTCCACTGCCCTACAGTCATAAGACTAATTTTTGCATCTTTGCTTAAAGTTACTTGTGAAAATGATAGACTGTAAGATAGGAAGACTAGTATTGAGAATATATAAATTCGTTTCATGAAAATTTTAGTCTATTTGAATTACAAATATACGAATAATAATATATCTGACTATAAAAGAAAAAGCGACAATTCCGAAGAATTACCGCTTTTGATATATAGCTACGTTTAAATTATTTTTTATTACGATTGCCGTAACGATTCATAAATTTATCCACACGACCTGCAGTATCCACAAGTTTTTGTTTTCCTGTGTAGAAAGGGTGTGAAGAACTAGTAATTTCAAGTTTTACCAATGGATAAGTAATACCATCTAATTCAATGGTTTCCTTTGTGTTGATAGTTGAACGAGAGATAAAAGTTTCATCGTTTGACATATCTTTAAAAACTACCGGACGGTAAGTATCTGGATGAATTTCTTTTTTCATTATATCTTATTTTTTATTATTTTCTTTTTTGGTTTGCAAAGATATAATAATTAGAGCATAAAAAAAAATAATTGTTTCTATTTTTTTGAACAATCGCTGATTAATTAGCGTAATTTTGTGTTTCAAAACTAAAAAAATGAATGTAGAGATTATTACCATCGGCGATGAGATTTTAATAGGTCAAATTGTGGATACTAATTCCACGTGGATGGCAAATTTATTGACTCAGGACGGATTTAATATTGTAGCGATAACAAGCATTGGCGATAAATCCCAAAGTATCTCAAAAGCTTTGGATATTGCTCTTAATCGAGCAGACATTATATTAATGACAGGAGGAATTGGACCGACAAGAGATGATATTACTAAATCAACTTTATGCCGATATTTTAATTCTGAATTGATACTTAATGACTCTGTTTTACAAAACATTGAAACTATTTTTAAGAGTAAAAATATAAAACTCAATGAACTGACAAAAAATCAAGCACTTGTGCCAAGTTGCGCCACAGTAATTCAAAATTTTTTAGGTACTGCGCCTATTTTGTGGTTTAATGTAGATGGGAAAGTGGTAGTTTCTATGCCTGGTGTTCCGTTTGAAATGAAAAATGCAATGCAGCAAGAAATTCTGCCCCGTTTAATTCAAAAATTTTCAACAGAAACGTATTTAAAGAAAATTTTCATAGTGTCAGGAATATCAGAAAGCGGGCTCGCCATGAAATTAGAGAAGTTTGAAAATCAACTGCCTAAAGATTTTTCATTGGCATATCTTCCGGCTGGAGGACTCATCCGTTTAAGACTTTCTGCAAATGGAAAAGAACTAGAAGAAGCATTTCATCTTCAAACATGTATATTAAAAGAAGAATTACTAGATTTTCTAATTTGCGAAGATGATTTGTCACTCGAAGAAATACTGCACGAATTTTGTCTGTCAAAAAATTACACGCTATCAACAGCAGAAAGCTGTACTGGAGGTAATATTGCTCATAAAATAACTCAAATATCAGGTGCTTCTAAGTATTTCAAAGGTTCGATTGTGTCTTACACAAATGAAATAAAAGAAAATATATTGCATATAAATTATTCAACATTAGAAAAATATGGTGCTGTAAGTGAGCAGACTGTAAACGAAATGTCATTGAATTGTCAAGAAATTTTTGGAACGGATTGCTGTATTGCTGTTTCAGGAATTGCAGGGCCCGATGGCGGTACGAATGAATATCCAGTAGGTTCGGTTTGGATTTCAACACGTTTCAAGAATATTTCTAAATCAATGCTGTATCATTTCGGAAAAGTAAGAGCTGAAAATATAACAAGAGCTACGAATATGGCCCTTTTACAAATGATTAAACTTATAAAAACGCAATTATAATGAAAAAAAGTACTATAATTTTGGGATTAATAATGACTGTTACTCCCCTATTCTCTCAAAGTTTTACCTTAGAAAGTATTAAAAGCAAAGTTACAAATACGCTTGGCGTATCTTCTGTTCCTATGATTGGGAAATGGAATTATGTAAAACCTGCTTGTGTATTTGAATCGGAAAACTTACTTAAAAAAGCTGGGGGTAACGTAGTTGCAACGCAAGTCGAAAACAAATTCAAGGAATATTTTAATACAGTCGGAATAAAAGCGGGAAAAAGCTATTTTAATTTTAAAGATGACAATACATATTCTGCAAGTTTGGGATTTACAAAACTTTCCGGAAAATATACCATCGATTCAAATAATAACAATATCTGCTTGACTTATGGCATGGGAATTGGTAAACTGAATGGTAAAATCGTTAAATCCCGAAATAACATGAAGATTTTGTTTGATGCAGATGGATTTCTTAAACTGATGAAGTTTTTAAGCACATTTACAAAAGATAATTCTATTGAAATTCTTGCAGCGATGAATGATTTGTATGATGGAATGCTGTTGGGATTTGATTTGGTAAAGGAGGATCCTGCAAAATAATATTTTTTTAAAACAGTATTGAAAGGAGGACTAAAGTCCTCCTTTTTGTTTTCAAGCTAAATGGAGATTCAGAATAGCGCAGGTATATCATTTCCACTTCCAGCTACGATGCATGAAATGAAACGGAGCGGTTGTCATACCTCTTTTGTCCGAACAAAATAAGAAGTTCAGTACAATCAAATCGATATTTGTCACTGCGGCCAAGTGGAAACAATTTAGCATCTCTATTTGAAACCTTGTTGTAAATGTTTTTGCTGTAAATTTATAAAATAGTGCCATTGAGTTCTTATTAGTATTAATATCACTTTGCAAAGGCATAAAATTTTGTTGCAATATTATCATTTTGAAATACATTAATGCAATTGAATACTGAAATGCATTAATTACACTTTAAAATCATGCGAACGAGTACTGAAACGCATGAATTATACTTTGAAATCTTGCGGATGAGTACTGAAACGCATGAATTATACTTTGAAATCGTGCGAACGAGTACTGAAACGCATGAATTAAACTTTGAAATCGTGCGAACGAGTATTGAAACGCATGAATTAAACTTTGAAATCATGCGAACGAGTACTGAAACGCATGAATTAAACTTTTAAATCGTGCGAACGAGTACTGAAACGCATGAATTAACGTGAGTTGGCCCTATACCAAGGCTCTCTTATTTGTCTCTTAAAAATTGAAAAGAGTATTAATAAAAAAGTTTTTATCGAAAAAAGAATAAGATGCCAAAAGGATTATAGAAAAGTCACTATATAAAAGTGTAATACAATGGAGCACTAAGTTTGATTATTTACATCAAGAAATTCTTAAAATGCGGTTTTGAAGATGTCTATTATAGATTTAGGTATATTCTTCTTGTTTTCTGTAGCATTCCATAGTTATAATTTTAACTCTAAAACCCATGAACTACAATTAAATGTTCAAATATCTATCTCTTCAAAAATCAGATGAGCTTTGCAAACAATGCCTTTATCGCTAGCTATAATGTTGATATAATAATCATTTTTAATAGAAGATTCAACACGTACCTCACCCGTTTCTAAAAATATTAGTTCTTTCATAAAGTTTATTTCAAAGTTTTTTATGCGGTGATTTTTATAAAAGTCCAGAGAAAAACAATCTGAAATCCATTGTATATAGTGTAGTGAGTTAGCGTGCATATTCACGTCAATATCTGAATATTTTACGGTAAAATTATTCATCACTTCTCCCGAAATATCCGGAAGTTTTCGTGTAGCACTTAGCCCGGTTGATTCATTTACAATAAAATTTTTCAGTGACGGAATTTTATCCAAAAAGATGGAACGACGGGATTTCATATCTATCATCGCCCATGATGAAACACCATTTCCTATAATTCTATCAGAATCATTGTAGATTATGAAATTTCTTGTTGTAAAAATCTTATCAACATCTTCCACCCATGTTTCAATATAAATCTTCTGATTTTCGATAGGCATTTCTATCATTTCGAGTTTAAGACGTGACAAAACCCATGTATAATCATTTTCCTGCAAATTAGCCACGCCAAAACCTTTTGTGTCAGCATCAAATCCAGCGGTTGAGAGTATGAAATTTACAAGATGTGAAAGGGATATCTTCTTCCTGAAATCTGTGTATTGAACTCCGATATAATAGCTGCATTTAGTTTTTCCCATGTTGAAATCAATCGTTTAATCTTCAAAATTAATAAAATTAGACTTATAAAATAAAATTTCTATTTTTCGAGACACCCAAAATATTTGTATCTTTGCCCCTTGTAAAAATAAGAATAAAATATATAGAAATCAACTATGGCAAAAGAACTGAAAGAACTAACTTCTCGGGCAACCGACTATTCTCAATGGTATTTGGATTTGGTTATCAAAGCAGATTTAGCCGAAAATTCAGCAGTTCGCGGATGTATGGTTATTAAACCTTATGGATATGCAATTTGGGAAAAAATGCAACGTCAACTTGACGATATGTTTAAGGAAACTGGTCACGTAAATGCATATTTCCCGTTATTTATTCCCAAATCATATCTGAGCAAAGAAGCCGACCACGTAGAAGGATTTGCAAAGGAGTGTGCCGTAGTGACTCATTACAGACTAAAAAATGATCCTAATGGAGCAGGCGTTATTGTAGACCCTGAAGCAAAACTCGAAGAAGAATTAATAGTAAGACCAACCTCTGAAACAATAATCTGGAGTACCTATAAGAATTGGATTCAATCATATCGCGACCTTCCCATACTT
The DNA here is from genome assembly GCA_032068765.1 of Dysgonamonadaceae bacterium. Classification (GTDB taxonomy): domain Bacteria; phylum Bacteroidota; class Bacteroidia; order Bacteroidales; family Dysgonomonadaceae; genus DAMBHY01. The sequence continues at coordinate 133,054 of DAMBHY010000003.1, forward strand.
ATAAATCAGTGGGCAAATGTGGTAAGATGGGAAATGCGTACCAGATTGTTTTTACGTACCGCAGAATTTTTATGGCAGGAAGGACACACTGCACATGCTACACGCCAAGAAGCAGAAGAAGAAACGGTAAAAATGATTAACGTGTATGGAGAATTTGCCGAAAAATATATGGCAATGCCAGTTATTAAAGGCGTAAAATCACCGTCCGAACGCTTTGCGGGAGCTTTGGATACATATACTATCGAAGCTTTAATGCAAGATGGAAAAGCTCTTCAATCAGGAACTTCTCACTTTTTGGGACAAAATTTTGCAAAAGCTTTTGATGTTCAGTTTGCTGACAAAGATGGTGGACGTGATTATGTTTGGGCAACTTCATGGGGAGTTTCTACGCGACTTATGGGTGCGCTTATAATGTCACATAGCGATGACAATGGTTTAGTGCTTCCTCCAAAATTAGCTCCTTACCAAGTTGTTATTATTCCAATATACAGAAATGAAGAACAATTTCTAGAAATCGACAAGAAGGTATATGCAATTATAGATAAACTTAAAGCACTAGGAATAAGTGTAAAATATGATAATTCGGATAATAAAAAACCTGGATGGAAATTCTCGGAATACGAATTGAAAGGTGTTCCTGTAAGAATGGCAATGGGAGGGAGAGATTTAGAAAACAATACCGTGGAAGTTGCCAGAAGAGATACACTCACCAAAGAAACAATTTCCTGCGACGGAATTGAATATTATGTAAAAAATCTTTTGGATGAAATTCAGGAGAATATTTATAACAAGGCCGCTGAATTCAGAAAATCACAAACCCGCGAAGTAAATTCTTACGAAGAATTTAAAGTAGAAATAGAGAAAGGTGGATTTTTGCTTTGTCATTGGGACGGTACTGCCGAAACTGAAGAACTGGTGAAAGCAGAAACCAAAGCAACAATACGATGCATTCCATTAGAAGGTGACAAAACACCAGGAAAATGTATGGTAACTGGCAAACCATCTGCACAAAGAGTTATTTTCGCAAGAGCATATTAATTCTTTTCTTACAATGAAATGGATTTCGGCAGCAAGGCCTCGTACGCTTTTTTTAGCAGTGGCATCTGTAATTTTAGGCAGTGGGGTTGCAAAGTTCTACGGAAATTTCGACCCCGTTACTTTTCTGCTGGCATTAACTCTTGCAATTACTATGCAAGTGCTAGCAAATTTTGCAAATGACCTTGGAGATTTTGATAAAGGAACAGATGTCACAGGACGGCGCGAAGGTCCTGCAAGAGCAATGCAAAGCGGAAATATTACAAAGTCGGAAATGATAAATGCCATTAAAATAACCTCCTTCTTCGCAGTTATTGTTGGCTTGACGCTTGTATTAATCAATCTAAAATCCACACTAGACATAGTTGTAATGACGATTATCGGTGCATTTAGTATCGCCGCAGCTATATTCTATACCGTTGGGAAAAACGCTTACGGGTACAAAGGTTTTGGAGATTTTTTTGCTTTCCTGTTTTTCGGTCCAGTTCCAGTCATTGGAACTTTCTTCCTGTGTACGCATAAATTAAATTTTATGCCTGTTTTGCCTTCCATCGGTTTAGGTATAATAAGTGCTATGATTTTGAATATAAACAATATGCGCGATATCCAAAACGACCGTATTTCAGGGAAAAATACAATTGCCGTGAAGCTCGGATTGAAGAATTCAAAGTTTTATCACATTTTACTCACATTTTTTATGTTTGCATCTTTTATAGGATTCAACATGTTTTATGCACCAACTCCTTGGTATAGATTTCTATATGTAATTGTTTTCGTACGCTATTTTATTTTTCTGGGAGAGATTAATTCTAAAGAAAACAGAGAATTGGATGTATATTTGAAGAAAACCTCGATTTGGGGATTTATACTTTGTATTCTATTTGTATTGTGTATTAACTTATAAGCCAACTTTTTGAGTTACAATCCATATATATTGATTGTTGACTGAAGTGGCAAAAATATAATGTTCCCCACCCTCTTTTAACCCCCATTCTTTCCTTATTTTATTTACCGTACTCGGAAAATTGCGAACAGTAAGATTCGCTTTTGGAATTCGTTGTATCAATTCCTTGATATTTTTTTTGTTGGGTATGATTTTTTCGGTTACTTTAAATATTCTTCCCGGAAAATTATTTACAATCTCTTTTGATGTATACAGATGCGAATTCTTTTCCAATTTTAGAACTGGATAGGCATTTGTTATTTGATTAAAAGCTCCAATTTTCATGATAGAGGAGTTTGGTTCGTACAAATAATCTTGCACGTTTTCAGCAAAATTCACAGAGGTATCTTTATTTTTGTTGAAAGTGAAAATATCACTCATTCCGTTCTTATGAAGATTAACTGCAATATTTTCAGTGTCAGTTGGCATATCTTTTAAAATGAATAATAATTCTTTACACTCATTTTCTACTGATATTGCATATATATGGGAAATATTTTTCAAGGATTTTTCAGCCAAAGAAATATCCAGTAGTGGCGAAAACTTTATTAAAACCTGATTTGATTTTTGGAGAAGTGTATCTTGTAATTCTATAATATTTGGTTGACAATCTTCGATTCTAAATACTTTCTTACCAGAATTATTTCTCCTTGCTGGATCAATGTAAATGACATCAAGTTTTGATGTATTATCTATAAATAATTCAGCATTTGTATTGTGAATGGTATAATTCTTAAGATTTAATTGTTTAAAATTATTTTCTGCAAGCTCACATAAATATTTGTTGCTCTCCACATAATGTGATGACTCTGCTTTTTGTGACACAAAACTAAAGTCAACTCCCAATCCTCCCGTCAAATCTGCAAATGATTTGATATCCTTTAATAGTCCGGCTTTGAATTTTGCAGTTACTTCGGAAGATGCTTGCTCCATAGACAGATGTAATGGGTAAACAATTTCTTCGTTTTGATACCAATAAGGAATCTTTTGCTTTGCAATCTGCCTCCCTTTTATTTGTGAAAGCATAAATATTGCATCCTGATTTACAAAAGCATATTTATTTAATGCCAACTTTTTGACATCTTCATTTTCGTACTTTTTTATGAGCAATTTTTGCTGTTCTATGAGCATATCTATAAAAAAACAACCTGACTTCTAAGGAAGCAGGTTGTTAATTATCAACTAAAAATTATTATTTTATGGTTCCAAACATTCAATCAAACTTACGCTTGAGCTTCTGTTTTTGGAAGAACCGAAACAAATGAACGGTTATCTCTTTTTTTGCGGAAAACTACAGTACCGTCGATTAGTGCGAACAAAGTGTGGTCTTTTCCCATACCTACGTTTTCACCAGGGTGATGTTCTGTACCTCTTTGACGAACTAATATATTACCTGCTTTAGCATTTTCTCCACCAAATATTTTTACGCCCAATCGTTTACTTTCCGATTCGCGACCGTTCTTAGAGCTACCTACACCTTTCTTATGTGCCATTTTCTTCTAAAATTTAACTGATTAAGCAATAATTTCTTTAACTCTCACTTCTGAAAATTGTTGACGATGACCGTTCAATTTTCTGTAACCTTTGCGTCTTTTCTTTTTGAAAACAAGAACTTTGTCTCCTTTTACATGTGAAAGAACTTCAACAACTACTTTTGCACCCTCTAAAGTTGGAGTACCTAGTGAAATGCTTCCGTCGTTATCGATGAGCATTACTTTTGCAAATTCCACTTCGCTTCCTTGATCAGCGTTGATTCTGTGGACGAATAATTTTTGGTCTTGTTCTACTTTAAACTGTTGACCTTGAATATCTACAATTGCGTACATTGTATAAATAACTTTGCGTTATACGTCTGAGGCGAGCTGTATTTTAGCTTCTTTTTTTGCCTATTGACAAAATGAAGTGCAAAATTATATAATCCTACTGAAAATAACAAATAAATCTAAGAAATTTATATTTAAATATTTAAATATCCAAATTTTCAATACTTTGATATGCTTTCCCAATGTTATCAATAATGTCCGAAGCGATGAAACTGAGTGGATGGATTTTGTCTTTGGTACAATTAGCCGTTAATCCGTGAATATAAACACCCAAAATCACTGCGTGTAATGAAGAATATTGCTGGGCTTTCAATCCGGTAATAATACCAGTTAATACATCGCCGCTTCCGGCAGTTGCGAGAGCGGAAGTTCCGGTAGAATTAATAAAAATCTGCTCACCGTTTATTATTAATGTATTGTGCCCTTTGACTACCAATGTCACATTATATATTTTAGAAAAAGATTTCGCTTTTTCAATTTTTTCAAAATCGTCATTCCAACTACCAATCAAAGATTTCAATTCTTTAGGATGTGGTGTTAAAATCGAATCTCTTGGAATCAGTTGAAGCCAATTTTTATTTTGAGATAATATATTGATTGCATCTGCATCAATCACCAAAGGCTGGTTACAATCTTTCAGAAAGTTATGGAAAGCAACCTGAGTTTCAGGCTGAGTATTCATTCCTGGACCTATTCCGATAGAATTGGGCATCATTTTTAGGTTGATATTTGAAATATAGTTTGGAGATTTATCCTCAAGCACCATTGCTTCAGGAAAAACCATTTGTACAATATTGACCCCTTCTGAAGGAACGAATGCAGTAACTAAACCAGCACCAGATTTCAAAGCTGCTTTACAAGCAAGGCAGACAGAACCCATTTTTCCTCTGGAGCCTCCGATAATCAAAGCATGTCCTTGAATTCCTTTATGAGTGAAAGTTGAAACTTTTTTTATCAATTTCTTAATATCTTCTTTTTCGATGTAAATGATATTTGTTTCCGATTCATTTATCGCTTTTTCAGATAAACCAATAGGGATAATATGTAAATCTCCTACAAACTCATTATTTTGAGGAAGAAATAACGCTAATTTGGGAACCTGAAGTGTTAAGGTATAAGAGGCTTGTACTGCAAAATTAGTTTTCCTATTCAGATAAAGACCACTTGGAACGTCAATTGAAATTACAAGATTTTTCGATGCATTGATTTTCGTGATAATAGCCATTGATACTTCATCCAAATCGCGTGATAATCCCGTTCCGAATATGGCATCAATGATAATTGTGTTTTCAGGAATCTCAATATTGTTTTGATTATATTCAATTTCAATAATCGGAATTTGACGCTCTTTACATTTATCGTAATTAATTTTGCAATCATGAGTATATTCACTTCCCTGGTAAAGTGCCCAGATAGCAATTTCATATCCTTCATTATACAAAATACGAGCTACAGAAAAACCATCTCCGCCATTATTTCCCATTCCGCAAATAACTAATATAGGTTGATTTACAGAGGAATATTTTTCCATCACCCAATTTGTAATAGAAACAGCGGCCTGTTCCATCAATTCTAATGATGTTATGTTTAAATATTCAGTTGTTTTTTGATCAACTTTCTTTATTTCTTGTGCATTCAATATTTTCATAAGGTTCGAATCTTTTAAACTTTTACTTCTAAAATATCTCTAATATCCGTTGTGTATTTTTTTGAAAGAAGCATTTGGTGCATTTGAAATTTATTTTTGTTTTGAGAAGCAAGTCGTACTCCTCCGTTAGGGTTTTTCATATTAATTTTATCTATGACCTTCATTAGTTCTTTGTGTTTGGGATTGGAATTCATTTCAGGGAAAATTAACGGTTCTAAATTAGCTTCATCGGTAAATTGATACAAAGTGACACCTGCGCGTTTATAATAACGATTGGGTTCATAAATCTTTTTCAAACCTTCAACTACAAATTTTACAATTTCTAATGTGGAAGAAGTTGGAAACGGAAGTCTCACTTCTATACTTCTCGTAATAGCATCTTCGTCATCTTTGAAATAGTTAGTGGCTATAAACACTGACAAGCGGCTGCAAAGAGAGTGTTGTTTTCTTACTTTAGTGGCTGCCATAGAAGCAAATGTTACGACTCTTTCTTTTACCTCCTCCCATGTTGTATAGTCTTTTTCAAAAGTGCGTGAAACGCCGAAACTCTTACTGGTACTACAATCTACAAACTCTATTGATGGTATTCCTTTCAAGTCTCTTTGTGTGTTTAATCCAGTGACAGTCATATTTTTCTTTACCCATGATTCGGGCATGTGAACAAAATCAATGGCCTTCTCTACACCTTCTTCTTTTAGCTTTCTAACGCTTTGTCGTCCTATTCCCCAGATTTCCTCAATAGGCAAAGCTTTAAGTGCTTTAATAATTTTTTCCTCTGAATCGATCACATAGTAACCCTGCGTTTGCTCTGGATATTTTTTAGCAATATAAGAGGCTGTTTTGGCCAACGTTTTGGTTGGAGCTACTCCAATGCTAACAGGAATTCCAGTCCATTTGTATACATGTGCTTTAATTTTTGATGTGTAATTTTTAAGATCCTCTATTCCATTAAAATCAAGAAAGCATTCATCAATCGAATATATTTCCTGTCTTGGGGTATATCCTGATAGAATACTCATCACCCGTCTGCTCATATCACCATAAAGTGAAAAATTGGCAGAATAAACAGCAACATTATATCTTTTGAATATTTCTTGTGCCTGATAAGCAGGAACTCCCATTGCAATACCGCATTTTTTAGCTTCATTTGATCGAGCAATTACACACCCGTCATTATTTGACAAAACGACAACAGGACGTCCTATCAACGATGGATTGAACACACGTTCGCATGATGCGTAGAAATTATTACAATCAGCTAATGCAATCATAAATGCTTACTTATAGAATAAATGATAATTCCCCAAACGATTAATGTGTTTTCAGAAGTAATAACGATAGGTTCAAATGTAGGATTAGATGGAAGCAGGGAACAAACTCCGTTATTAATTTCAATTCTTTTTACAGTGAATTCTCCATTCATATAACATAGTGCTATTCTCCCGTGCGACCACTCTTCAGCCCTATCCACTACTAATAAATCCCCATTCTTGAAGTCTTCAATCATAGAATCTCCACGCACACGTACATAGAATGTAGCCTCTGGATGTCTAATCAGGAGCTTGTTAATGTCAATGCGCTCACTTGAAAAATCATCCATACTCGAAAAAGGTCCTGCAGCGACTCCTCCGCTTAAAGGCAATTCTAACTCGGAAAATTCAGGTTTGAATATTTCTACTTGATGAGAAGTAAATGTTTTTTTCATAGATACAAATTTAGTGAATCACTAACAAAATTGAATAACTATGTAATATATTATATATAAAAAAAGGCATTCATTAAATATGAATACCTTTATATGTGCGCAGAATGAGACTCGAACTCACACGCCGAACCGGCACTACCCCCTCAAAGTAGCGTGTATACCAATTTCACCACCTGCGCAAAAATTATTAATTATGGTGCCCGAAACAGGACTCGAACCTGCACGTCGTTTCCAACACTAGTCCCTGAAACTAACGCGTCTACCAATTCCGCCATTCGGGCAATATACTTTTAAGTAAAAATGCGACCTCTGTCGCATATCCAAAATTTGAGCGGAAGACGGGACTCGAACCCGCGACCCTAACCTTGGCAAGGTTATGCTCTACCAACTGAGCTACTTCCGCGAATATTTATTAGTTATTCTCAAATTGAGGTTGCAAAGATAATTGTTAGTTTTATTAATTACAAATTATGCGCTAAAATTTTAATAAGGAAACTATATCTTGTAAATATTTTTGGTCTGTATAATCAAAAGTATTCAGTTCGTCACTATCAATATCCAATACTGCAACAACATTATTTTCTTTATATACAGGTACTACAATCTCAGATTTTGATAAACTGCTGCATGCGATATGCCCCGGAAAATCTTCTACATTAGGAACAATTAAAGTCTCTCCGCTTTTCCACGTACTACCGCAAACACCTTTGCCAAAATTTATTCGGGTACACGCAATTGGTCCCTGAAAGGGTCCTAAAACCAATTGATTATTTTCAACAATATAAAATCCCACCCAAAAGAAATCAAAAGTCTGTTTAAGAGCAGCACTTAAATTTGCGAGATTAGCTATTAAATTTTGCTCTGAAGATATGAGATTCTTGATTTGAGGATAGAGTTGGATATATTTTTCTTCTTTAGAAAGATTGTCTGAAATATTTAATTCTTCTGCCATAGTTATAAAAAAACACCACTATTCTAAATAGTGGTGCAAATTTATTTAATTAATTGAGATAATCAATAATTATCTACCTGATTTAGCGTCTTGAATCATTTTAGCATTAGGCAAAATGTAAACTTCAACACGTCGGTTTTGAGCTTTACCTTCAACAGTTGAGTTGCTTGCAATCGGTTGAGTTGAACCAAAACCTTTCGCTTCCATACGAACACCGCTTACACCTTTGCCTGCCAAATAGTTGTAAACTGATTCAGCGCGACGTTGTGATAATGGATTGTTAATAGCATCACTACCGGAACTATCTGTATGACCGTAGATTTCAATGTTTGTATCTGGATTGTTTATTAAAGATGTTGAGAATTTATCTAATGAATTACGTGAATCTGAATTCAAAGTGCTTGAATTAGTTGCAAATAAAATACCTGATTCAAAAGTAACCTTGATAGCTTCACCATTGTTGATTTTTTCAACTTGTGCGCCTTCTATTTGAGCTAATTCTTTAGCTTGTTTGTCCATTTTATTTCCGATGATACCTCCGGCAACACCACCGATAACTGTACCTACACCTGCACCCCAAGCAGCGCCTTTGCCACCGCCTGCAATTGCACCAATTCCTGCACCAATTCCTGCACCACTAGCAGCACCAATACCAGCACCTTTTTGAGTATTATTCAATGAATTTAAAGCGTTACATCCTGTTGACATAACTAATGTTGAGCCTAAAATGGCTATCGAAAAAAGTTTTGCTATTTTTTTCATAAATGTTTTTGTTATTATTTATTTATATATTTATTCGTAAAAGTTTATAGAATCGCAATATGCAATTTCTCCTTCAACTATAGCGGAGATTTCTTCTTCGGAATATTTTCTTGCATCAGTGTCTTTTTTTATGTTGTTTGAAATATATGCGATTAATTCATCTTCATCAATATTAACATATTCTTCCTCGTTATCTTCGTCTAAATATCCTTTTTCATCATAAAAATCATACACTAAATCAACAATATAATTGATGTCATCATCCGAAAAACAATCTTTCATTGATTCAGGCAAGTTAGCTTTAATATATTTTACTGATTCGTCTTCATCGTAATCAAAAGTTGCTTTGTTATTTTCAGCCATAATGTTTGAAATATTAATTGTTGTTATATTTTTAAATTTCTATTATAAAAAACAACCTAATTAAAATTAAGTTCATGTTAAGTTAATTTTTTGAACCGATAGATTAAAAAGAGCCTTGATTATTTTCAAAGCTCTCTGTGTTTTTTCAATTAAAATTTTCTATCGCTTCTTTGCATTTTGTTTTGCTCTTTCACGCATTTGCTTTTCCTGCATTTTTTGAGCTTCTTCCAGTCTTGCCATAAACCCAGATTTCTTTTTAGGTTTTTTCTTATTTGCTTCTAATTTGGCTAAAAGTTTTTCTTCATTTACAAAGTATTTGAAAGATGTCATAATGATAATTGTAAACAAAGTTGACAAGAAATAGTAGTAATTAAGACCAGCAGGATAAGAGTTCAAAACGAAAAACATGAAAAACGGCATTAAATACATCATATATTTCATCATTTTCATTTGCTCTTGTTCGGCACCTGTATCTGAGTTTTGCATGTTGTATTTGGTATACCAAATATTTACAATTGTCATTAGCAAACAGAATAAACTGATATGGTTGCCCAAATATTTCGTAATAAATGGAATATTGCCGCTCCACTGGATAATGGAGTCATATGATGATAAATCATCCGCCCACAAGAAACTTTGTTGACGCAGTTCAATAGCTGACGGAAAAAAGAAGAAAAGTGCAAACAGAATTGGCATTTGCAGCAGCATGGGTAAACAACCACTCATTGGGCTTGCTCCTGCTTTTAAATATAAATCCATTGTTTCTTTTTGACGCTTCATCATTGTTTCCTGATCTTGTCCTGGATATTTTTTTTCTATTTGCTTCACTTGTGGACGTAATACACGCATTTTGGCAGATGACATGTAGGATTTGAACGTCAGAGGCGAAATAAGCAGTTTTACCAAAAGTGTAAGTAAAAGAATGATTAATCCCATGTTCCAGTTCATTTTCAAAAATAAATTAAATACCGGGATGGTAAGATATTTATTCACCCAGCTTAACCAGTTATAACCCAATTCTACTTGACTTTGAAGTTGCAAAGGATTATCTTTGTTTTCAGCCAGCTTGTCGTACGTTTTCATGGTATTGTAGTGTACAGGACCGAAATAATAACGAAATCCGGCAGTATACATATTCTTGGATGTTTGGGTAATGGGCGCAAGTGTTTCGGCTGTACAATCCTTCAAATAATTATCTGAGTTCAAATCAATAGAACTCAGTATGACATTCTGAAAAGGTTTGTCAGGAATAATGGTGGAAGTAAAAAACTGATCTTTAAATGCAAACCATCTTACTGGTTCCGAAACTTCTTTAGAGTCTTTTTTAGTGGTGCTCATCTTTACGACATCATTGTTGACATCGTTATAAATAAGACGTGCATATCTTTTTTCGAAAGCCGTACCTTTTTCCTGACGAACAATTTTTTGTGCCCAATTAATTTTGAAATTACGCAAACTTTCGGAATGAAGCTGTCCGTTCATACCTACTAGATTGATGTCGAATTTCACCATGTAATCATTTGCAGGTAATGTGTAAACGAAATCGAGATATTTACCTGGAGCACTTTCCAGACGCATGGTTACCGATTTGCCATCCGATGCAGGAATAGCTTTAAAAATCTGATCTCTTGTTGAAAGTCTGACACTATTTCTATTGAATAAATCTACATTAAAAGAGGCTTCTTCACCTTGAAACAAGTAAACTTGTTTTTTTTTGTCATAGGTAAGATGATTTTTAAGCATAGCAGAATATATCGCCCCGCCCTTTGGATTGATTTGGATTTTTACTTTTTCATTTTCCAATACAACCATTTGATTATTGGCGGACGATTTGCTTGATATACTCACAGAATCGTTTTCTGCGAGATTCGTGGTATCTTTCGAAACGCCAAAAAAATCATTAGCGGAAGTAACTTCTCCCACCAAAATATTTGAGTTTACTGCATTTGTGTTGTTTTGAACTTTTTGTTTTTCTATCAAAGCCAGAGAATCGCGGGTTTTAGCTGCCGCTATCTGCTGTGGTGTTGGCTTGTTGTAAATTGAGAAACCGATGATTACGGCTGCAATAAGTATTAAACCAATAATTGTATTTTTATCCATTTTCTTTACTTGTAAATTGAGAAAGTGTCTTTTTTCGATTGTTATTGTTTTGAATTTCTAAAATCCATTGCTGCACGAATAAAACTCATAAACAAAGGATTGGGAGAAATGACGGTACTGCTGTATTCCGGATGAAACTGTGTTCCCAAAAACCATCTTTTTCCAGGAATTTCTACAATTTCCACCAAATCGGAATCAGGATTTGTGCCTGTACACATCATTCCTTCTACTTCAAATCGACCTTTATATTCATTGTTAAATTCATAACGATGACGATGTCTTTCCTGAATCATAGATTCATTGTTATAAGCAGAATAAGCAAGTGAACCTTCTTTAAGCACACAGTCATATGCACCTAAACGCATAGTTGCGCCCATATTGGTGATATGCTTTTGTTCTTCCATCAAATCGATGACTTTATCCGGAGTTTGATTATCCATCTCGGTGGAGTTAGCTTCTTTCAAACCTAATACATTACGGGCAAATTCAATGACCATACACTGCATTCCCAAACAAATTCCGAAAGTTGGTATGTCATGTTCGCGACAGTATTTTAGTGCTTCAAACTTGCCGTCGATACCTCTTTGTCCAAACCCTGGAGCAATAACGACGCCATCCCCGTCTTTCAATAGTTCTTCTACATTCTTTTCGTTCAGTTTTTCAGAATGTACGACATCTAAAATCAAACGGCGTTCATTATGTATAGCGGCTTGCGAAAGCGCTTCGTTGATAGATTTGTATGCATCGGGAAGTTCAGCGTATTTGCCTACCAACTTAATTCTGATTTCCTGAGTAGCATTTCTTCTTTTATTAAGGAAACCTCTCCACCGATCTAAATCGGGTTTTTCAGTAACAGGAAGATTCATTTTGCGAAGTACTACTTCGTCCATTTCCTGCTCCTGCATTTTCAACGGGACTTCGTAAATAGTTGAAACATCTACGGATTGCATCACAGCCTCTTCGGGAACATTGCAAAACAATGCTACTTTTCGCAAAACTGCAGTAGTCAATGGGTGTTCAGTACGTAATACAAGCATATCAGGCTGAATTCCTAAAGCTTGTAATTCTTTCACTGAATGCTGAGTAGGTTTGGTCTTCATTTCACCTGCGGCTGCAATATATGGCACGTATGTCAAGTGAATGCAGAAACAGTTTTTACCAAGTTCCCAGCGCAATTGTCTTACACTTTCAAGGAATGGAAGTGACTCAATATCTCCTACAGTTCCACCGATTTCAGTAATAACAAAATCAAACTTCTGTTTTACGCCTAACAACTTGATATTACGTTTGATTTCATCTGTAATATGAGGGATTACTTGAACGGTTTTACCCAAATAATCTCCACGTCTTTCCTTGTTAATAACGTTTTGATAAATGCGGCCAGTAGTGATATTATTTTCGCGCGTAGTCTGGATATTCAGAAATCTTTCGTAGTGTCCCAAATCCAAATCAGCCTCGTGTCCATCCACCGTCACATAACATTCGCCGTGTTCATAAGGATTAAGTGTTCCCGGGTCAATATTAATGTATGGATCGAATTTTTGAATGGTAACCTTATAGCCTCTGGCTTGAAGTAATTTCCCGATTGAAGAGGCAATAATCCCTTTACCAAGTGAAGAAACAACGCCCCCTGTAACGAAGATATATTTTGTATCCGACACGATATAATTATTTTACAGATTGATTTTACAAAGTTGCAAAGGTACTAATATTTTGCAAATGTCAGTAATATTGGCAGGTTACATTTTTGCTAAAACCGAATATCCAAAACTTTATAAATTCATGTTTTTGATATATATTTGTCGTAACAATAATATTTTAAATAAACATGAAAAAAATAACAACAATCCTAAGTTTTTGCCTCTTAATTTTCGCGGCGCAGACTTCCTATGCGCAAAAAAGCAAAGCAACGAAAAAATGTGACATACCAAATAAAATACGTGTAGCCGTATTTGATGGTCATGGTGGCGCACAAACGTGTATTTGGGAAGCTGTGGAAGCTATCAGAATCGACCCTGCAATGTCTGTACGAACAGTGACGACTTCGGAAATTGCGCATAACGCATTGGATTCCATCGATGCACTTATTATTCCCGGTGGTGGCGGCAGCCGTCAGTTCATCAATCTAGGTGCAGAAAATCAAAAACGTATCCGTGAGTTTGTAAACAAAGGAAAAGGCGTTGTAGGTATCTGCGCTGGGGCGTATCTTCTTTCCAGTACTCCCGATTATTCCTGTATGTACATGAACGGCGGAAAAGCAATCGATATAGAACATGATAACCGTGGACGTGGAATTGCGAAGTTTAGTTTGACTTCAGAAGGTAAAAAATTATTCCCTGAACTGGCAAACAGAGACCTTTCTTATGTCATGTATTATGAAGGACCGGTATATGTTCCAAATACCGAAGATAAAATCAAATACACTACCTATGCAATGATGGAAAGCGATGTGCATGAAGAAGGAAATGCTCCTTCCAACATGACCAACAACAAACCTTTCTTTATTGCAAATACCTATGGCAAAGGACGTGTTTTTAGTTCAATCGCCCACCCCGAAGCAACTCCGGGAATGCAATGGATGATTCCGAGAATGGTACGCTGGACGTTGGATATGCCTATCGTTTCATATAACAAAACGGCTGTAAATCCTGATGTTTTCAACAAAGAAATCCTGATGAGTAAAGACAGATTGGCAAAAGAAGAAAAATGCGTATCGGTGTTTACCAAAGGTACTTCCGCTCAAAAGATTGAAGCACTTGACTGGATGCAATCCGTAAACTCATGGGAAGCTAAAAGATATATCCAGAGTATGTTGTACGATGCTGATCCTGCTGTACGTCTGAGAGCAGCAAAATATGTTTCAGAAGTGGGATATCTAAAATATTTGGATGACATGAGAGCTGCTGTTAATGACGAAAAAGATGCAGCCACAAAACGTCAGATGAAAGTTTATCTGAATAATTTGGAAGCAATGATTAAGCACTAATCAATTTTAAGTATAATTGGAAGTCCGAAGAATATTCTTTCGGACTTTTTTTATTTACAAACGTTAGATATATATGAAAAATTATATCGGATGTTCAGGATTTAGTAACAGGGATTGGATAGGAGAATTCTATCCGGAAGATTTGAATGCCAATGAGTACTTGAGATATTATTCAAGCATTTTCAATTCTGTTGAGATAAACTCTACGTTCTACCATAAACCCACTGTCAAAACGCTTTCAAAATGGTATGCGGAAACACCTGATAACTTCCGTTTCTTCATCAAAATTCCCAAAACCATTACGCATATAGCCAAAATGAAAGATGCAAAGGAAAACGTATCCAATTTCTGCAATTACATTTCATCTGAATTGAAAGAGAAGTTAGGCGGTTTTCTGTTTCAACTTCCCCCATCCTACCATTTTACGGATGAAAATTTAGAGCGGCTGCTTGGTGTCGTGAATGATGATTATCTAAATGTGGTGGAGTTTCGTCACTATTCCTGGTGGAATGAAAATGTGATGGAAAAGCTCTACGAAAGAAAAATAGTTTTCAGCGGAGTAAGTATCCCAAAAAATATACCAGATGAAGTTATTGTCAATCATTATGATATTTTATATTACCGGCTACATGGAACACCTGTATTGTTTAAATCAGAATACCCGAAAGAATTTTTAGATACTCTTGCTGCACAAATCAAAAAAGCCGACAGAACTGCTTATATCTTCTTTAACAACACATGGGGAATGGGTGCTGTGAGAAATGCGCTTTACATAATAAAGAATGAATAGACAGAAAGACCTAAAGACTGAGGGAACATTCACAACGATAAATTCTTTATTCCCCTGCGCCTCTATCAGAGGAAATGATGTCAACCAATGTTCTCTGCCATTATTTCTCAAGGTATATGTGATAGGGATTGTTAAACAGTTTTTATACATACGCTTGTAGAAGATAAATTAAAGATTTGAAAAGTTTATACGTTAAAATAAAGTGAATTGTAAAAGATAGTTTAAGTATTCCAGTAAGTGAAGGTAAGCTCACAAACATGAGATCTGTTACATTATATGAAGAAAATTTGCCTTATGTACAAAGCAATAATTGACAATGGGGAAAGTACCTACAACTTTCACATTATAAGCTACTTTCATTTTCATATAGGAATATTATAAGCTATTATTCGCACTATGCACTGAGCCCTTCAGAATTTTTAAGAAGAGTTAGATTTAAGTTGCTAAAATAAAAACAGAAGAAGTGAAATGTATCACATCCTCTCAATCAGACTCATTAAATCATTTTTTATTAAACTAAATTAATCCTAAAGTTTCCTGTGCCAGATGGATTTCCTTTTCACTTCCGGTATGTTTTCCTTCCACATCCGAAAGTTTGATACATTCCTGCCATTCTTCTTTTGCGGTCATTTTGCAGCGGAAAAGTTTCATAACAATATTCATTCCCTTAATATGATTTCCAACATCAGCAGTAAGGTTGGTACCTATACCGAAAGTTGCCCCTATCTTGTCACCACAGTAATTACGAATTTCAATGGCTTTATCTGCATCCAAACTATCCGAAAATACAATGTATTTTAATTTTGGATTTACACGTAATTCTTCGTAGCGTTTGATGGCTTTGTCAACAAACACCAGCGGATCGCCACTGTCTTGACGTAGACTTGTGAAGAGTTGAGCATGCTTTTTACTGAAGTTCCGGAAGAAAACATCCGTAGTGTAAGTATCTGTCAGCACCGTCCCTAAATCGCCATCATAACAGTTTATCCAGTTTTCCATAGCGACATAGTTTGCCATTTTGTAACCGTATGTTGATCCATGGAACTGCACCCATTCGTGAGGATGTGTTCCAGATACTTTTATATTATGTTTGAAGGCGAGATAAACATTGCTTGTGCCGTAAAGACTATCGCCGGCATATTCTTTCAGAATTTTTGTCACCTTGTCTTCTACCTCAAAACTGTATCTTCTGCGCATACCGAACAGAGAGAAGATGATACCGTTCTCTTTCATTCTCATGGCTTTTTCTTTCGCAGACCGTTCCATATAATCCATATCGGGATATTGACCCGTTTCGCGGAAGAAAAGCTCTGATACAGTAGCAAGAATAGGCGTTTCCCACAACGTCACACGATAAAGGAGCGCGGTTGCTTTAATATGGAGTTTATTTCCTACCAGCGACACTTCCACCTCATCCGGATTGAATCTGAATCCTTTAAGAAAATCGATATAAATAGGTGGAAGATAAGGAAGATTTTTTCTTAAGAATTCTTCTTCCTCATTTGTCAATGCCAGTTTTGACATTTCCCGCAATTCCGCTTTCAACAGTTCATCAAATCCGTCAGGATAATTGCCGTTGTTTCTGTCAACAAATTCAAATTCACCGTAAGCTCTAGGAAAAAGCTTTGAGTACGCATAACTGGTAGTAAACTTATATAAGTCTGTATCTAATACACTTTTGATGATAGCCATGTTTTTCTAATTCATTTTAATATTTGACAATATAAACGCTCTTTAGTTGTGCAAGTTCACCGAAACGCCCAATTTCAGCATCATTGGATTGAGCGGATAATGCGGTACAGCAAAATAGTCGGGTTTCAAAACAAGTGGAGCGATATTATAAAGCATTACAAAAAAACGTGTCTGTTTCAGGTGCATATTAGCATAAATGGTGGAAATCGGATAATTACCGATTTGTTTTTCTCGTTGATTGTAGAATTGATTGAGTGCAGGTTCATATCCCGGCGCAAAATACAGTGTGTGAAAATGCGCGTCCACTCCAAATTGTAAATCCAACTCCTTCGCTATTTTCGTATGTAAATACATATTCGAATAAAAAGCGATTTTGGGCAGTGGGATAGCTGCCTGGTTGTTTGAAGCTTGATACACCACATCGTTATCCCAGTTGAAAATGCCAAACTGCAAGTGATTCATAACTCGCGCGGATAGCACTTGGATATGTTCGTTTTCCTGAACGGGAGTTTTCTTATCATCCAGATAAATGTAATTTTGAATATTTTCCACTCCCACATTTGCAATGGTATTAATGAATGGAATAGACATTCTGCCCCCTATGTATACACGGCGTGTATCTCCAAAATTATTGTCCCACCAGAAGTATTTAGATTGGTAATTATTCTCGAGATATTTTGGTTTTAAGTTTTTAACATATGCTTCAGCGGAAATTTCCGTAAGTTTCCCGGCAATTCTGAATCCTGTTATTATATTTCCCATCAATCTTGTTTCTCCCAAAAGATGTCCGGCAACTCCAAAATCTCCCTGAAAATTAAATCGAAAATTTTCGCCCTGCTGTTTTTTTAAAACTCCACCTATGATAAAACTTTGTTCTACGTGTGCTTTGCGCTTGTTAAGAACCGTATCCAGCATGTTATATTTCATATACTGATGCTCCACAAAACCCGTAAGACCGAATTTCACCCATTTTCTGAACCCTTCACGAAGTGACAATGCGACGGTATTGGTAAAATTTGCATAACGTGTACTGTCATTGACTAGTTCCTTATAATACTTGTTTGTGTATATTGTATCCGATGAACTGTTTTCAATAGTATAATATTTTCGGTATTGTTCTTTGTAATTGGTTGTATAAGTCAAACTTGCTACAGGAATAAATTCTGCCTTTTTACCTTTCTCTGTTAAAGGCTTTCTGTATCCCAGATTATATCTTCCCGAAGCTAAAAATTGATAAGTTTTAATCTGATTCCAGTTCTTTTTGAAATAAACTGGAATATCCAAACTTTTGAAACTTTCCTTTATAGAATCAGGGTTGGTAATAAATCCATCGTCCACAATTCCTCCGTTTTCATAATGTTTGATATTAGCGGTAGATGCAAACAAATGTAGTTCTAATCTGTCGGATAAATAATTTCCAAATAACTCCCAGTCCACGTGCTTTGCAGACTGTGCTGCATAATATCCTCTTGCGTTGATGTAGTCGAACTCCAGACCAACATTCAGCTTCTTGCCGAAATTGGAAGTCATGAGTGCTGTAAATCTCTCTTCTCTTTTTTCGCCAGTACCTGCAGTCTGGTAATTCAGTCTAGAATAAGGTACGCGCATGTTATAGAAGTTTCTTTTTTCAGGGTCTTTATTATAAGGTTTGTACGAATCGTAAAAAAGAAAATAATCTTTTTCACTTTTATCAAAGAAAAGTTTGGAATAAATAGGCGAACCAATATATCCTAAATTTCCTGTAGCTACGGAATACCCATCACCGACAGTTGTTTGCTGATAATTGTAAATGGCGGTATCCATCGCCGCAAGATATCTTTCCCCGGTACGCTTATCCAGTTTCCAAGCCTTGTGCCAATTATCATGAAGTAATGTATCGTTTGATTGGGGTTTTTCAGGACTTTGCTTTACAATTCTTTTTATGTTTTGAAAAGTATCTGATGGTGTATTTGTTTTCTTTATTGTTGAAGACTGCTTTCTCAACTCAGTCTGTTGAGAAAAACAAACAATTGTACATATAATTACTAAAATGACTGTGAAAAGTAATTTTTTCATGTTGCACTTTCCTTATTTAAGTTTTAATTACGGGATGCAATCCCATTTCTGACGCTTTTTTAATCAAAAATTGTTTTGCAGCATCGTGTTCATTCGGAATTTCACCATCTAAAATTGCTTCTTTTATAAGACTTTTGAGTTTGCCGACTTCTGCACACTGTCCGAGTCCAAAGGTATTCATTATTTCTATTCCGTCAACAGGAGGTTGAAAGTTTCGTACTCTATCTTTTTCTTCAATCTCTTTTAGCTTGCGACGTACAATTTTGAAATTACGCAAATGCTTTTTTACTTTATCGGGATTTTTCGAGGTAATATCTGCTTCGCAAAGCGTCATCAAATAATCAATATCATCTCCTGCGTCAAAAAGCAATCTTCTAACAGCGGAATCAGTAACTTCATCTTCGACAAGTTGCATCGGTCGCATATGCAGTGAAACCATCTTTTGCACGAATTTCATTTTCTCGTTGAGAGGAAATTTCAGTCGTTTAAAAAGTTTAGGAATCATTTTTTCTCCGACAAAGTTATGATTGTGGAATGTCCAACCAAGTTTGTTATCCCATCTTTTTGTAACTGGTTTTCCAATATCGTGGAAAAGGGCGCTCCATCTCAACCATAAATTATCTGTCACTTTCGCGATGTTGTCCAATACGGCAAGTGTGTGGTAAAAATTGTCTTTATGCCCTATTCCATCCTTTGTTTCGGCTCCTTTTAATGCTATAACTTCAGGTAAAATGTATTCCAAAAGTCTTGTTTTTTCCAACAGCAATAATCCTATAGATGGTTTTGGAGAAAGCATTATTTTATTCATTTCATCCATAATACGCTCTTTGGTGATTATTTCTATTCGATCTGCATTTCTTTTAATAGCATCAAAAGTTTCGGGATAGATATCAAATCCTAACTGTGAAGAAAAACGTATCGCACGTAACATGCGCAGTGGGTCGTCACTAAATGTAATATCCGGATCTAGCGGTGTGCGGATGATTAAATTCTCCATGTCCTGCAAACCTTTAAATGGATCAAGCAACTCTCCAAACCTATCACCATTTAAACACAACGCTAACGCATTAATAGTGAAATCGCGGCGTTTCTGGTCATCTTCCAGTGTACCGTTTTCAACAATAGGGTTTCGGGAATCGTGCGTGTAAGATTCTTTTCTTGCTCCTACAAATTCCAAATCCAAATCGTTGTATTTTATCTGCGCTGTTCCAAATGTTTTAAAAACTGACAATTTCGCTTTTCTACCCAACTTCTTAGCAACGGCTTCTGCTATGGCTATCCCACTTCCAACCACCACCATATCTATATCTTTTGAGGGTCTGTAAAGGAAAATATCACGTACATAACCGCCTATCACATAACACTCAAGTCTCATTTCATCTGCGATGGACGAAATGAGACCGAAAATAGGCTTTTGTAAATATTCTTTTATTTGATGCTGAGTTATATCCATTCAAATTCTGTCTGATGCCTCTTACTCTCCTATCTGAATGATGTTTTCTTTATCTTCATTACTATTGATAATTTCGTTTCGAGTATCTATCGGCGACATATTGGTGAAAGAGCCGTTTTCGCAACGCATAATCCTACCTTGAAATGCTTGTACTATTGAATAATTGTGTGTAGACATAACTACAGCGGTTCCTTTTTTAGCGATATCCTGCAAAAGAGTTACAATTTGACTGCCTGTTTCAGGATCGAGATTTCCAGTAGGTTCGTCCGCAAGTATCAATGGTGGGGAGTTTAACAAGGCACGAGCGATAACAATACGCTGCTGTTCACCACCAGAAAGTTCGTGAGGCATTTTGTAAGATTTATTCTGCATGCCTACCTGCACAAGCACTTCGTGGATGCGGTCTTTAATTACATGTTTATCTTTCCAGCCCGTTGCACGTAACACAAACTCTAGGTTTTTCTCTACGGTGCGGTCTATCAATAACTGAAAATCCTGAAATACTATACCTATTTTTCTGCGAAGGTATGGTATCTCTTTCCTTTTTATTTTTTGTAGTTGATAATCAAAAATACGTGCTTCACCTTCCTCTATTGGTAATTCAGCATACATGCTTTTCAAAAGCGTACTTTTTCCCGAACCAACTTTTCCTATTACGTATACAAAATCTCCACGTGTAACCTTTAAGTTTACATCACGAAGAATAGCGTTTTCTTTACGGCTGAGCGTTACATTTTTATAATCAACTAAAACTTCTTGCATCTAACTCTTATTTTATAAAATCAATCACAAATGGATATTTCCAATATATATTATTATACGCTTTCCATGCTCCTACAATTGGGAAAACTATCACCAGTATTCCTAAAATAGCTAACGCTGGAAGTCCTATTAAAAGGATAATAAGCACTGTGGCAATCGCTAAATAAATGAGGTAGGAAATCATAAAATTGACGATGTTTTTTCCATGTCTGTTCACGTTAGGATTTTTATCCTTGTTAGCAATCCATAGAAGAACGGGTACAATGAACCCAATTCCGGGAATAAGAAAACCTGCTAACTGAGATAAATGCATCAACATTAGATACATGTTTTCTGACATTCCAAATAGCGGTTCTCTGAAGGTATCGTTGATAGGTGAAGTATTATAACTCTCATCGTTCAAAACTTTTGCTTTCTCTCGCTGATATTCTTCTTCTGTAATGCTGCCTTTTGCACGCAATTCGTCGAGAAGTCTTAAGTCTTCGTATTTTGAATTTCCCATTTATTTCAAAAGTTTATCAATCAGTTCAACCATTCTTTTAAATTCCTCTTCGTTGTATAAACGAGTAAGCATTACAATGCGTCCATCTTTGTCAACAATTACATTGCGTGTGATTCCCGCATCTTTTTTAGCATACAAACCGAAGATATTTCCATTTGGGTCGAAACCTATTGGATAAGTAACTTTAGTGGCTTTGCGAAGTTCATTTATCTTTTCAAGTGGTTCGTCTCTATCAATGCCGTATAACGCAAAATTGGAGTTTTCTTTATGTTTTTGCCAGATTTCACTTTCAATATGTGGCATTTCTTTTCTGCACACACCACACCAGCTTGCTGTAAATTGCAGCATCACGACTTTTCCCCGCAAATCAGAAAGTTTCATTTTCTTTCCTCCTGGGAGATTCATTTCAAAATCGGGAGCCATATCACCGACTTTCACAAGATATTGGCGATCATCATCTTGTTCTACTTTCATTGGATTATCGTTTTTTACAGTCGCTTTTAAATTTATCAAAGACAGCGTTAATAAAGTAAATGTAAATATCAAAATTATTCTTCTCATTAAGATAACAGTTTAGAATGTTTGTTATTACAAAGATAAATGATTTTTAGATTTTTTACTTTTCCTGTAATAATAAAATGAAAATATCATTGCAGTAGTTGAACCCAACATATCTGCGACAAAATCAGCCATTTCGCAACTTCTTCCGGGGAAAATACTGCCCTGCATCAATTCTATAATTCCCCCATAAACTACAGGCACAACAAATCCCCAAAAAATCCATTTCCAGATTATGGGTTTGGAATTGTGAAGTTTGTAGTAATAAATCAGAGATGCAGCGGAAAGAGTCAGAAACATTACAAAGTGCACCACCTTATCCCAAGGGAAGTAGGAAGGAAGTTTGGGTAAGTCAGAAGGGTTCCAAAGACAAGTAGCGAAAAAAATAATTGCTCCGATAAATAAAGGAACAAGAGCATAATGAATGCGGTTGGATAATTTCATAGTTGTTGTACCAAATAGGGGTGTAAAGGTAGAGATAAAATCGTAATTAATAATCAGCTTTTAAATACATATAACAAATATCAAAGCACAATTTTGATAAAAAAGTTGTTTCTTTGTTAACAATTATAATTTTAGATATTAAATAAGAAAAGTCCATAAATGAAAAGAGCAATTATATTATTTCTTGGGGTCATTTTTTTCCAATTCACACAAGCGCAACAATCGCAAAAACCGGTTACCGACAAATCTTCTAATCGACACTTCAATATAAATAAAAGCATTGATGTATACAGTTCTGTTTTGAAAGAATTGGATATGTTTTATGTAGATAGTATTGACGTAGATAGTTTGGTGCAAAATAACGTTCAAATGATGCTGAATGGACTTGATCCATACACAGAATATTACCCAGAAGATAAAATGGATGACTTGCGGTTTATGACAACAGGTGAGTATGCAGGCATCGGCGCTATTATTTCACAAAAAAACGGTGGCGTAATCATCAATGAACCTTATGAAGGAATGCCTGCGGCAAAAGCTGGACTGAAAGCTGGTGACCAAATACTGGAAATTGATGGAAAGGATTTGAGAAAAGCTCCTGTAAGTAAGGTAAGCGAAAACTTGAAAGGAACTCCGGGTACAACTTTATCTATTCTTATTCAGCGTCCTGGTGAAGCAAAACCACGCATTGTGAAAGTAATTCGTGAAAAGATTACCATCCATCCGGTAACATACTCCACCGTTATGAAAAACAACATCGGTTATCTGCATTTTAGTGGATTCACCGAAAATAGTTCTGCGGAAGCAAAACAAACCATTTTGGATTTAAAAAATAAAGGGGCCAAATCGTTAATTATGGACTTGCGCGGAAATGGCGGAGGTATCTTGGATGAAGCTGTGAATATAGTAAATTTCTTTGTTCCAAAAGGAAAAGAAATAGTATCTACGAAAGGTAAAATTCCACAACGTAACCGAGTATACAAAACATTGTATAATTCGATGGACGAAATGATACCGTTGGTAATTCTTACAGATACCGGAAGCGCATCGGCTTCTGAAATTGTTGCCGGCTCTTTACAAGATTTAGATCGAGCCGTTATTATTGGAAATCGTACATTCGGTAAAGGTTTGGTGCAGGAACCACGTCAGCTTCCTTACAATGGAAGCATGAAATTAACCATCGCCAAATATTATATCCCGAGTGGAAGATTAATTCAAAAACTGGACTATTCACACAGAAATGCTGATGGGTCAATAGGTAGTGTTCCCGATAGCCTTACAAACATATTTAAAACCTTTAAAGGACGTCTTGTTCGTGACGGAGGAGGTATTACTCCCGACATCATTATTAATCAATCTAGACCAAACACGATTGTTTATTATTTGACTATGGAAAATATAATTTTTGACTATGTAACAGATTGGGTCTTAAAACACAAATCGATTGATAGTCCCGACAAATTTAATTTGTCAGATACTGATTATGAAGATTTTAAGAAATTCGTAAAAACGAAAAAATTTAATTATGACCAAATGAGCGCACGACACCTCAAACAATTGAAGGAAGTAATGAAGTTTGAAGGATATATGGACACCGCTTCAGAAGAATTCAAAGCATTGGAAGCTAAACTGGTTCCTAATCTTGACAGAGACCTTGACTTAGCAAAAGATGATATCCGGAATCAGATTTCTAACGAAATTATTCAAAGATATTACTTCAAAAAAGGTGTGTTAATTCACACATTAGCATCTGACAAAGTTTTAGATAAAGCTATTGAAATTCTTCAAAATCCAGCACAATATCAGGCAATCTTATCACCTCGAAATGATAATAAATAAATTTAAAGAAAGCGGCTGAAAATATTTTCAGCCGCTTTCTTTAATGTTTCTGTCTTTTTCTTTAGTCTTATCTGTAATTAAAGTGGGTAGTTTAGATTTTCCTCTGTAATCCTCAGAAGCACTTCGTTAAGATATTTCTTTGATTCCCAACGAGCCATAGGTAAATCCTGTAGAAGAAAATTTCCACAATCCTTAGCAGTAGCTCCTGGAATATCACCTTCATATTCCGTTATGAATTGGAATGTACGAACCATCAATGGAACAATATCTTCAGATTTCAGATTTCCTTTTACAATCAGATAATTACCCGTGAGACAACCCATCGGACCCCAATAAATAATTCGGTCTTTCCATTCTCTATCATTGCGAAGAAAAGTTGCAGCAAGATGTTCAATTGTATGAATGGCCCCCTGTTGCAACGCAGGTTCATTGTTAGGTTCTTTCATTCGTACATCAAATGTAGTAATCACATTGTCATTCAAAAAATCCTGACGACTTACGTAAATACCTCTTTTCAAACGGAGGTGGTTAATATTAAAACTTGGAATCTTTTCCATTTCTTACATAAAATAATTAAGGGGTGATAAATTTATAGCGCTTCCAAATACCTCTTAGTGACTTCAAAAGAATCGTTAGCCAACCTACTCCAAAAATCAAAATATTGCGAAGCTTTTTCATCTTTCAACGGTACGTCACTGATGATACGGAAACTGATAAAAGGTGTTCCGTACACATAACAAGTTTGCGCAATTGAGCAGCTTTCCATATCCACCGCCTTGGCATCAGGAAAGTGCGATAATATCTCACGCATCTTTTCTTTAGTGTCAACAAACCAGTCGCCAGTAACAATTCTTCCAGAATGAATCTTTACGTTCGTATCTAGACCTAAAGCTTTGTTTATAAATTTTCTATCAGAAGTGAATGCCGCAGGCATGCCTGGAATTTGACCATATTCGACTTCACTCCCGCAATATAAGTCATGATAAACGTAGTCAGTCCCAACAACTACTTCCATCGGACTCATAGTTACATCCGCACCTCCTGCCACTCCTGTTGATATAACTAATTCGGGATGATAAGTTCTAATCATTTCAACTGCCCCGATGGTACTATTTACTTTTCCGATACCGCATTGCTGAATTATAATATCGTGGTGGGCAATTTTTCCTAATACAAACCTCTTTCCGTGATAATTTTTTGTTTGTATATCTGAAAGCAATGTTTTGAGTTGGTTTAACTCCTTCTCCATCGCTACAATTATTCCTATTTTCATATCATTTTATTAATTCTGTATGACAACGATAACTGCTTTTGAGCTATCAAACTTCATCAAACAGATTTGTGACTTTATTTTGCAATTCCTGCAGTTCTGTTTTAGACAAAATTCCACTTACTAATGTAAGGTATTCTGGCAATTGATTATTACTCCCCCATTTCATCTCTATATGAAGCAACTGAAAGGTTGTTTTCATCATATCAAAACCAAATGCTTCGAGGGAAGAACGCATTTTACTGGGATAACGACATGCCTGATTTTTACGGCGTGTACAATTTTCCCACTTACAAAAATGACAGACTCCAGCAAAAAATGCCCTACTGTCAGGATATGAATGTTCCAGTCCCAATAACAATATATCTTCTTTTTTGCGAACTTCTGCTATAACTTGATAAGCGGCATTTTTAACATTGTCAATACCAATATTATTTTGAATAAAATCAGGATGAAAGATAATCTTCGTGCCGATGATGTATGCAAAATGATATTGTAATAGATACTCATTCGTATCAAAATCAAAAGGCGGACATGACCAGCAAATGTCGTATTTATTACATTGTTGGCAGTATCCAAGAAAGTTTTCTTCATTTCTGTAGCCTTTTATATATTCTGCTAGACAAATAACAGTCGTAAAATGCTGTAATGTATAATTTTGCATTGTTTTCTTCAAATATCGAATGCAAAATTAAGTAAACTTTCACATAAAAATAAAACCCGTTTTACTCAAAAGCATAAAACAGGCTTTAAATAAGTAAATATCGATTATTGATTCGGATCACGATTCTGACTTGTACTGAAATAGTTATTTTCTTCGTCTTCCCCTCCTATTTTTTCCATTTCATTATCTAGTTCCGCACCTGGAACGTCCAAATCCATGTCCAATATTTCTTTGCTCACACGTTTTTGTTCTCCTTCAATTTCCGCATCTAGCGAAATAGGTTGGCCCTGTTCATAAATATCTTCTTCCGGAGGATATACCCAATTTTCCATTTTTTTATTTTGCTCTTCAATATTGTTGTTCGGCATGGTTGTATTTTTTTATTATCCGTTTTTTAGTAGAACGTCGATAAAGAACTATTTGTTTAAGGTTGTGGAAGAATGAAATGCGAAATAAAGCAGATCATACTAATTTCTTATAAAATCATCAATAGCCGGAAAAATGATTTTATTCCGTTTATGTCTTATAAATCGGGGTAAATGCCCTGAGCCTTTCAAATATACAAACTTATGCGAAACTCCTCTTGCGGTTAACACCGAATCGAGCATTAATCCCTGCTGCTCATTTACTAAGAAATCTTTATCTCCTTGAAAATGAAGTGTTGGAACATTTGCGACGTTTGCCACAGGACTTGCTTTCTTAAATATTTCTGGTTGTGGAACAGAGTCATAAGATGAACCTGTAATCAATTCAAATATCCTGTGACTGCGGCCATAATAATTACTTTTCAGGTATTTATCCGAATACAAATCCGTTGGCCCGCTCATAGAAATAATTTTGGAAACTTGCTCAGGATGGCCATAACCATAAAGCAATGCCAGGTGACCTCCTGCGCTTTCGCCAATCAAAATTACTTTGTTGGAACCACCATTTGATTTAGATATTTTTTGCAATATTTTCACCGCATTTCCAATATCTTCTAACTGATGCCAATACTTAATTTTTTTATTTACAAGCCTATATTGCATATTAGCACACAAATATCCTTGTTTGCGTAGATGGTGGTATATATTCCAAATATGAAACTTTTGTCCAATCACCCAGCCGCCGCCATGAATAAGTAATACAACAGACATGCTTTCATCAATTCTATGAGGAATGTATACATCCATCTTATTGCGGGGATATGGACCGTATTTGTAGTTTCTAGTGTATGAATCCGGTTGTTTGGGAAGATGATTTCTGTTGGAAACTCCGCAGGAACTCAATATAATGCTGCAGAAAATAAAAGTAGAGAAAACTTTATTTTTCATAAAATATAAATACCATAATTGACAGATAAAGATTAAGAACCAGTTCGCATAAAATGCAGGAATGTCAGTGCTCCTGCTTGCAAAACCATATGTACTGATTAAACAAAGAACACATTGTCACTAAATCTCCTTCTTTATTATTAATCTCCTCCTTACCACTCTTCATTTATAAATTCCTCGCTTTTCATCGACTCCTTTAATGAATTTACCAAAGGCTTAATTTGTTTGTCGAGTTGTTCAAGGTAATAATTAAAATAGCCCTGCATCGATATTCCCCATACTTTTCTTT
Source organism: Dysgonamonadaceae bacterium (assembly GCA_032068765.1). Lineage (GTDB taxonomy): Bacteria > Bacteroidota > Bacteroidia > Bacteroidales > Dysgonomonadaceae > DAMBHY01. The sequence goes on from DAMBHY010000003.1 coordinate 161,002, forward strand.
TTGTATCAACCATTTTATCGCACGCTCCGAAATCCAGAACTTGGTCCGTACCGACATGATAAAAATCGCTGAAAACGTATTTGTATCTTCCATCACGCGCCTCAATGGTTACAATATAAGTTATATTGCCGCTATCTACATCCTTACCCAATCCACGATGTTTTACCGGAAAAGTACCTTTTGCAACAATAACCGACTTTTCTTTATCTTCATTTATAATCATATTTTTACCCTTAAGGAATGTGGTAGTCATCCATTTTTCTGCATTGAGGTATAGTGTAGAAGCATTCAACTGGTTTTGAGTTGTTACAACTTCGCTATAAATAATCTTTCCGCCTTTTACAGGAACGTTTTGACTAAAAACTGAAGCTATGCCAAAAATGAGTAGAAGGAATATAAATATTTTTTTCATACAGAGTTATGTTGTTTGTGATTGCGCTTGCAAAATTAATTAATTTTCGTTCTAAGCAAGTTCCTAAAAGTTAATTGTAAATCATTAACAATATAAAAGCGGCGTCAAATAGGTAAGTGTATTGAAATTGACACCTGAAGAGACTATTGCATCCTCTTTTTACAGAATATCGCCCCGCACTGGCAATATCTGCTGGAAAGAGGACGAAAACCATGATGCCACCAAAAGAAAGACGCAGCTTTCAAAGCTATCGAAACTTGGTTGTATAATTTCTCTGCTATGTTTTAAATTGTCCTTTACGACAATTCCCCATTACTAGAACGACTTTCCGAGTAGTGCGTTCATAACAAAATCATTCAAGAGTAAAGGAAAGAACTCTGCTCTGTTGTAGATAAGTCTACACCTAGAAAAGATTTCAGATACCTAAAGTCAACTATAAACACTCACAAAATAAAAAATGGAATCAGACACTATCTGTAATTCTTTTTATAAAGGTAATTGTGTTATTTTGTGGTAAGTTCATTAAAAGATGTCATCTCTCCATTCAAATCATAATCCGTAAATAAAAAAACGCTCCGAAAAGCGTCTTTTTTGTAGTGTTATCTTTTTTTCTGTTCAATCCATTTCGATCGGTCGGGTTCTGCAGGCGCTTTAACGCGTTGGCGAGGATTATTATTCAACTCATCCATCAATATTTCCACCGCTTTTTCCACTCCAGGGTCTCGGCCAGCAGCTAAGGCTTCGGGGCGGTCTATTACTTCGATGTCAGGAGACACTCCCACTCCTTCTATAATCCAGTTACCCGTTTCGTCATAGATGCCGAACATCGGAACGGACATATATCCGCCGTCTACAAAGCGGGCATTGCCCGAAATCCCTACTAGTCCGCCCCAGGTGCGTGTACCAATCAGCTTGCCGGCTCCTGTCTTGCGGAAGAAATAAGGGAAAGCGTCGCCACCAGATGAAGAATAACCATTAATCAGCATCACTTTGGGTCCGTCATTTGCGATACCGGGCGTACGTATCGGCTGTGGTAATCCGTTGCGATTCCAGTAAGCCAGTGTTCTGCGATTCACCAGATCAATCATCCTGTCCGGGATAAATCCACCACCATTATATCTATCATCGATAATTAAAGCATCTTTGTCATTGAAAGAATACATGCCTCTGAATAGTTCGCGGTTACCTTCAACTGCAGTATTAGGCACGTGGATATATCCGATTTTGCCATCAGATAGTTTGTCTACCATGGCGCGACGTTCCTGCACCCAGTCGAGATACATCAATTCCAACTCGCTGGTGATAGTTTTTATGTTGTAGGTTTTCGCACCTGCAGCGGAAGGAAAACGATTGACGGTCAACTCCACATATCGGTTACCCATGTTTTCAAGTAACTCATACGGATTAGTCTCGGTTGTCAAATCTTGCCCGTTAATAGCAATGATGTAGTCGCCTTCTTTGACGTTCACACCGGCTTCGGTAAGCGGTGAGCGGCGGGATTCATTCCAGTTTTCTCCTTTGTATATTTTCTTTATCTTGTAACGTTTTGCATTCATGTCGGCTTGAAGTTTGGCTCCTAGTAATCCACCTTCCACCCTGTCTACGGTTGCTATATCCCCCCACTCCACATACGAGTGCCCCGTGTTGGTTTCACTCACCACTTCGTTGAGAATGTAGTCCAAATCAAAACGGCTTGGCAAATATGGCAGCATTTTGGCGTAATTTTTCTCTACCTGTTCCCAATCAACTCCGTGCATATTGCCTACATAGAAATAATCTCTGAAAATACGGAAAGCGTCAGCATAAATCTGATTCCATTCTTTGCGCGGATCGATTTTCATATCCAAGTGCGAAAGGTCAATCTTATTTTCGCCTACTTTTTGTCCGGGTTGATTCTTGGCAACGAAGAAACTGCCGGCATTTCTATAAACAAAAGATTTGCCGTCGGCGGAAAGAATTCCATATCCTGCGCCGTCCATAATATATTCGGTTTTTTCTTCAGTGATGTTGTAGCGCATGATTTTATTACCACTGGAATATAAGAGTCCTTCTTTTACTGCACCCACAATGGTATAATTACCTGATTTCACAGGAAGAGCTACAATTCGGTTCTGTATGTTTTGAAGGTCAATAATCACTTTCGAAGCGGTTTCTGTTTTTGCTTCATTTTTGTCGGAAGTAGCAGGTTTTTCATTTCTTTTTGCTTTGGGTTCTTCGAATGTTTCTGTATCGTTTTTGAAGGTATGAAGTTGTATTCCTTCATTTTTTAGGGGAATTGCATATATTCTGGTGGCGTTGTTGTACACGTAGTCGAACTCAAAACTGCTAAAATCCAGATTAAAATCGCGGTTAGAGGTAAAGAACAAAAATTTGCCGTCTGTGCTGAAAACAGGTTGCTCATCCGAGAAGGAAGCGTCGGTGATTTGATGTTTCTTTCCTGTCGAAATTTGATACAACCACAAAGCGGACTGATAATTGGCAGCAGGTTTAGAATACACCAACCAGTCTCCGTCAGGCGAGAAGGAGTAGTCACGGATTTCTTCAGATGTGGCTACGTCAATGGCACGCTGGGCACCGCTTGGAATATCGACGAGCATCAGTTTCATGGTGCGGTCGCTATATACGATATGCTTACTGTCGGGAGCCCATTCAGCGGGGTTTTTCCAGGAACGTGAACCATGTGTCAACTGCACAGGCTTTGCTCCTTTTTTGTTTTCGAGCAGATAAATTTCATATTCTCCCGAAGCATCAGAATAGTAACTGATGTATTTCCCGTTGGGAGACCAAGCGGGAGCGAGTTCGCGCACTCCCTGAGTATTGGTAAGATTGTCAATTTCTCCATTTTCTATTGGAGCGGTAAAGATGTCTCCTCTTGCATCAAAAACCATACGCTTTCCCGTAGGGGATAGTGAATAATTGCCAACAAAATCTTTCACATTTTTGAAATATGGCTGCAGGTTGGGATTATCGTAGTTGATATTTACATTAATTTTGTTGGATTGACCAGTATTCATATCCAATACATACAGATAACCACCATTTTCATATACCAATTGGTTGCCGTTTCCTGATGGCCACATCACATCAAACTGAGTATGATGGGTTATTTGGATATTTTCTTTCGTTATTGTATTGTATTTCCAAATATTCAATCTGGTGTCTTTATCTGACGCGTAAAAAATGTCGTTGCCATTCCATGTAGGCCACTGATCTGTACCATCCCAATGTGTGATTTGATCGGAAGTGTTGTTTTTCAGATTATAAATCCACAACTCAGTAGCACGACCTCCTTTATATCGTTTCCATGATCGGAATTCCCGATCAACGGGCGTAAAACATATTTGCGAACCATCGGGAGAAATGGTAGCAAAACCACCATTCATAATGGGATAAGCTTCTTCAAATCCGCCGTCAATGCTTATAGCAAAATATTTTCCGTTTCTATCGCCAAAGCTGGTACGATTTCCTCTGAATATCACCTTTTTGCTATCAGGTGTCCAGTCAAGAACAACATTGTCGAAGCCTCCGCGTGGAGGCATTACTCCGACAGAGTTGTAAAAAGTGAGTTGACGAGCAGTTCCTCCCGTAGCAGGCATTACCCACACTTGTCTTGTACCGGAATATTCGGCAGAAAAAGCAATCCATTTGCCGTCAGGCGAAATTTTCGGAAATAACTCTATCCCTTTATGAGAAGTCAACCGTTTGGCCTCTCCCCCTTCGGCATTTACAGACCAGATATCGCCAGCATATACAAATACTATCTGATTTCCGTTGATATCCGGAAAGCGCATCATACGGGCGTCATTAATAGCAGACATGTTGTAAAATGCACAACATGCAGCCAACAAAAGCATCCATTTTTTTACCATCATAGATTATGTGTGTTTTAATAAAGATATTTCTCAGCCATGAATAATCACAGGTAAATTTAGTAAGGATTTTGCTAAAGATGAAATATATGATTATAGAAAATTTGATATAGTTGATACCGTTTCGGAATGAAATGATTATAAATGTTTATTAAACTTATTTTTAAAAGATAGACATCATTGTGAAATATTATATATATTTGCAAAAGATACAGAATACACATATCTAAAACCGAGCAATAGAGAAAATTATTCAAACAACCAATAAATCATACAAAATGGGACAAGAATACAAAGTCAAATGTCAGGCATGTGGGAAAGAATGGAAACACCACGAAACTACAGGTGATATCACTGCCTTCTATTACTGCCACAAATGTGGTAAAATGAAAGTTATTGAATACCTTAATGACCGAAAGGTAAAAAATGGTTGCATACAACTTATAAACTTGGGCGTAACTTGCGGTTGTGGTGATAAATTTAAAATAAACGGACAGAAAATAGTCTGCCCAATCTGTCACAGTAAGGAAACAATAATTGAAAACGAACACATTGTAGTTTGGGACTAAAAATCAAAAATAAATTTTTATCAAAACATTAAGCATCTAATATCTGTTGTGTAATTATGGATATACAACTGATAATAGTCATTATAATAGGAGTGGCGATAGCGTTCGTATTAGGAAAATCTGTATATAATTTTTTCACGAAAAAGGAAAAGGGAAACTATTGTAGTGGATGTTCCGGATGCGACATATCCAATCAGTATAAAAAACATTCTGAGCGGTAGTATTTTATAAGTTTTAGCGAATAATAGTAAAATAAAAATAGAAGGGATGAAGTCCGGACTTCATCCCTTCTATTACTAACTTACACAGTTATCGGGATACTCCCTTTTTTAATGAGATTTTTCGTGTAACGCTAATCCCTCTGCAATGAAGACATATAACTATTTGCCAATAGATAAACTCAACTTTGATGTTGGTAAACCAACCTTGCCTCAAATTTTCCCTCTCGGTCACTAAGTACTTCTAAAACCAATTAGCCATAGTGAGTCTGTAATTTTTTGGGATATTTCCCATTAAGAGAATTACCGCTGTTATTTCCTTTTTAGAATATATTCATAACCAAATGAGCATCAAGCTCACCTTCAAGTATTGCACAAACACGCATGCGTGCAGATCAGTTAAAACTTACTGCCATCTATTGTCTTAAATCGTTACAATAACTCTTCGCTTAATAATTTTGAATCCCCCTCACTTATTACCGAGAGATTAAAAAAAGAAAAAACTACAAGAATCTTTTCCTGTAGTTTTTCATTGACAAAATTTATTGGATAGAGTCCTTAGATAAAGCCCTTTTCCTCATTTATAGTTCGTATTTATAAAGTATCTTCTATATTCCACACATAAGCTTTTAGCCCAAGATTCTGATATTCTTTATCCAATTCTCTTAGATAATCCATCAATAGTTTTACTCTATCATCTTCCACCATAGTAAGGATGGCGTTATTGATAGTTGGCCATGCATGACTTCCATAGTGTGGTTCACCCGTTTCGCTGCCACGCCCTAAAACCTCTTTCCACGAAGAAAATCCTCGAATATTCAGTTTTGATAAATCTTTAACAATTTGATTGTAATGTGCCTGATTAAGCATAATCATAACCGCTTTCATGCTTCTATTCCCTTTCTTTGTTTGAGTGTCCGAGAAAAAGTTGTGTTGTATCTTGAAATACGTTCATAGTTGCTTTTACGTGTTTTTTTTACCTGACGACCACCCATAATTGAGTACAATACAGGTATCAATATCAGTGTAATAATCGTTGAGAACGTCATACCTCCAATGATGGCAATACCCAATGGCTGCCACATTTCCGAACCTTGTCCGGTTCCGATTGCCATAGGAATCATACCGAGAATGGTTGTCAATGTAGTCATTAATACCGGACGAAGACGTGAACGACCTCCATGAATGACGGCTGTAATAATCGACATTCCGCGTTCTCTGTTAAGATTGATATAGTCAATAAGAACAATGCCGTTCTTCACTACCATTCCCACAAGCATAATAAGTCCGACAAAACCCATAATTCCTAATGGCTGTCCGGTGAGGGATAAAAACAACAACGAACCTACAAAAGCGAATGGTACAGTAAGAATAATCATAAATGGATAAGTAAGCGATTCAAACTGCGAAGCAAGCACAATATAAACTAACAAGCTCACAATCAAAAGTAGCGTTCCCAACTGACCAAAAGACTCCTGCTGTTCTTCCAATGTACCACTTATTTCTACCTGCACATCTGATGGTTTGTTTATCGATGAAATAACGCTATTAACATCTTTCACCACATCACTCAATGCACGTTTGTAAAGAGTACCTTGGACGCTGACAATGCGTTGGCGATCTTGACGATCTATTTGTGGAAGTGAAAGTCCTTCAGTCACTGTTCCAACATCACCTATTCTAACTCCTACTCCAAGAGGATTGTAAACCACAATATTTTTGATGTCATCAATAGATTGACGGTAATTTTCGTCATAACGTACACGGATATTATACTCATCACCTTCCTCGCGATAGCGGGACATAGTCAAACCGTTGATTCGATTACGAACAGCATTTGCTGCGGTACTCATGTTAAGCCCGTTGAGCGCAAGTTTTTCGCGATCAAATTTTACCTGATACTCCATACGGTAGTCTTTACGTGTAATAGTAATATCGCGCAGTCCTTTTACTTTATCAAGTTTTGATTTTAATTCTTTTGCTACAGCATCTGTCGCCTGCAGGTTATAACCAAAAATATCGACCTGCAAGTTGCTTCCTGATGTCATACCCATACTCCCTCCGCCGGGCATTCCTCCGCCGGGCATTACTTTATATCTTGCAATTTCAGGCATATTACCAAGTTTATTACGAATTTCGTCTGATACATCGAAAATGGATTTCTTTCGTTCGTTCGCTTTCACCATTAGTATACGATATGTGATTATATTTGAACCATTATCCTGCATAGCAGCCCAAGCGTTGTCTTCTGATGCCTGACCCACAGAAAAGTTTATAATCTTTATTTCAGGATATTGCTTTTTCAAATCCTCTGCAATTTTCTGTGCTTTGGCACGAGTGATTTCCATACGTGTCCCATTTGCCATTTCTATATTAATTCCGATTTGATCATTATCTGCAGCAGGCATAAATTCTGTCTTCAGAGTTAACGCACTGATAACGATTCCGACTAAGAAAATGCCAATCATTACCCACATAGTCTTTCTTCTGTTGTGAGCTACTTTCCGCACCATTATACTATATTTTTCATCAATCTTATCCAAAACCGGAAGAATATACTTGTTATACCATGCATCGAATTTAGATTTATGGCTTTTGTTCAGTTTCATCAATTTTGAACTCATCATTGGTGTCAATGTTAATGCTATGACGAGCGATAAAGTAATAATGATGGAGACCATCCAACCTAATTGTTTGAACATGACACCCGCAAAACCTGAAATCATGGTCATTGGGAGGAATACTGCAATAATAGTAAGCGTAGATGCAATAACAGAAAGTGAAACTTCTTCCGTACCATAAATCGACGCTTCCTTCGACCGGCTTCCTCGCTCAATATGTGTCGTAATGTTCTCTAACACCACGATGGCATCATCCACCACCATACCGATTGTTATGGAAAGGGCCGATAGTGAAATGATATTAATAGTGTTGCCTGTTAGCTTTAGATAGATAAAAGAACCAATCAATGATATAGGGATTGTAATCAATACAATGAGTGTAGCTCTCCATTTTCCCAGGAAAAGAAGCACCACAAAACCTACAATCACCAATGCTAATATGATAGTTTCGAGCAAACTGTTGATAGATGTTTTTATATAATCGGAAGTATCCATCACTGTTTCTAAATGAATATCAGGTGGAAGCTGCTTTTGAAGGTTTGGTAATTCCTTTTTAATTCCATTAACAATACCCACTGTATTAGCTCCTGATTGTTTTTGTACAACAATAGTCGCACTACGTTCGCCATTAGTATAACTTTCTTGAATGCGTGCTTCTATTGTGTCTTTAACTGTTGCAACATCCCTCAGATAGATGGGGTTCCCCATTGAATTTCCGACAATGATGTTATTTAGTTCCTTGCTGTCACGGAATTCTCCCTGCAGACGTAGCGTATAGGTGTTAGAACCTACATCGAAACTGCCTCCGGGCACATTCACATTCTCCTGAGCAATCATTCCTGCAATTTGCTCCAGTGAAAGTCTATATGCTTCCAGACGTTGGGGATTCACATTTACCTGAACTTCCCTTTTGGGAGCTCCGTTTATAGAAACCGTACCCACACCAGGAATTCTGTTCAGTGGATTCGCTACATTTTCATCCAAAATTTTATAAAGAGCATCCTTGCTTTCTTTGGCAGTAGCAGATATAATCATCACGGGAATCATATCAGAACTGAACTTGAGAATCATTGGATCTTCTGAACCATCTGGTAAGAACTTCCTCACAATGTCTATCTTGTCCCGAACATTATTGACCGTATTGTCCATATTAGTCCCATAATTGAACTCCAAAGTAATTATTGAAATTCCGTCACGTGACTGAGAACGAATCTTCTTAATACCTTCTGTAGAGTTTAAAACATCTTCCAGTGGACGGGTAATATTAGACTCCACGTCCTCTGAACCTGCACCCGAATATGACGTTATCACAGATACCATATTCATATCGATATTCGGATATAAATCCACGGGGAGTTGTCGATAAAATAGAATACCTATTAAAAACACCCCGATGAAAATAAGCGATGTACCTATTGGGTTCTTAACTGCGGTTTGATATATCTTCATCTTTTTATTACTTTACAATTGTTACGGGTGTACCATCAATCAGGTTTGTACCGCCATCTACAATTACTTCGTCATTAGGATTTAGCCCTGAAAGAATTTCAAACATGTCATCCAAGCGTTGTCCTACTTCTACTTTTGTATAAACAGCTTTCCCGTTCTTAACCACAAATACATAATTGTCATTTGTGCCTGATTGCTTGTGTACAGCTTTATCTTTTACTACAATGCTTTCATTCGAACCAAAATCAAGACTAACGCGGGCAAACATTCCTGGACGAATTTTGCCTAAACGGTTATCTACTGTAATCTCAACAGGAAAAGTATGCGCTACAGCATCCAAAGTCGGATGAATCAGTGAAACTTTTCCCTGAAATGATTCGTCTTTGAGAGCATCTACTTTCACTTCGGCAGAAATTCCGCGTGATACTCGACTATAATAACTTTCAGAAACATTCACCAATACTTTTACAGGATTAATATTTTCAATTGTCAGAATTGGCAATTGCATTGCCACATCTCCTGGATCATAATTACGGGCTGTAACCACACCGCTAATAGGACTTCTTAATGATGTATTCTCCCCAAGATTGCGGGCGCCTGCTAGCGCTACATCCAATTGAGTTTTTGCCTGCTCAAGTTGTTGTTTTGAGATTCCTCCCGCTTCATATAATTCCTGATAGCGTTGATAGTCTCTTTTAAATGTTTCAATCTGTGTGTTTTGTTGTGAAAGTGTAGTGCCATCCATGACTGCAACCACTTGTCCCGCACTAACATAAGAGCCTACATCTACAAAAATCTTTCGAATCCGTCCGCCCATTGCTGGCGCAATATTGTTTTTGCTTTGGGATTCTACATTTGCCGTAAATTGAGCGGTTTGTGGAACTACACTGCGGCGAACAGTTTCTACACGCACTTTTTTTGCTTCTTTTGTTTCATCTTTCTTTTCGGATTGTTTGCAGGAAAAAAATATTCCTGACAATATCAATAAAGAGAATGAGAGGTAATAAAACTTCTTCATAAGTTATGTTATTTGTTTGTTGTTATATTTGAAATGGGTTCTTCAGTATTTCCGAGAATTTTATCCAAATCTGATTTAGCAGATAAATAATCATATATAGCATTGCGATACTGAAGCTCAGCATTCGTAACAGCAAGTGATGCCGCGTTTACATCGACAATTGTTCCTAGACCCGTGTCATATCTTTTTTTAGCAATACTATAACCTTTTTTTGCCTGCTCTATAGTTGATTGTGTTGCTTTAATCTGTTCAATATTTTTGTTAATCATCTCCATATTGTTGCGAACTCCCAATTGTAAGTTTCTGCGCAGATCCTCGCGCTGATACTTAAGTTGTTGCAATTGGATTTCTGTCTGTTTTATATCGTGATATCTTTTTCCGCCGTGGAAAATAGGTATAGAAACTGTGACTCCCAGTGTTGAATATGGATCCCATCGATAATCGGAGAATTTGAAATCGTTACTTTGGCTCATATACATGTAATTAAATGTGGATGTGAGTGTAGGATAGTATTGCAATTTTTGAATTTCTAGACCTTTCAATGCTTTTTGGTTTTGCAAATCAAATTGTGCAAGTTCCGTACTGCCAATCATTGTCGAGTCAGCTGCAAGAATTTCATCAAACATATTTTTCTCATAATCTCGAAGTGAACCAACAAGTTTAATAGGCATATTTTCATCAATCCCCATTAATATCTTTAGTTGCAGTTCTGAAATCTTCATCATATTCTCTGCTTGAAGAATATTAGGAATGATGCTTTTCAATCTTACTTCCGCGCTTATTTTGTCATATTCTGCTACTACACCTGCCTTATACTTTCGTTGTATATTTTCAAAATTGACAGAGTCCATAGAATATGTCTCCTTGAAAACCTTATAGGAATCTTTTGCAAGCAGCGCATTATAATACGCTTTTGTGACTTTATTAACCAAATCAATACGTGAAGCGCGCGACTGCTCTTTTGCCAGTTCAATATCCATCTTAGACATTTGAACGTTTTTCCATAACGAAGGAACGACCAGTGGTAGACTTACATTTAATCCGGCTGTATAAGAATTCAAACGTCCCATCTGAATCCCTTTTTGTGCTTGTTCTGGGTCTGGTGCCATCGCTTTCCCCAGCACTTCTAGAATTTTTAATTCTTCAGGTGTATATTTTGTAGGATCAACACTGCTTATACCCATACCAAATCCTCCATCAAAGTAAACTGTCTGTCTTTTTATTGCTCGCTGATATTGACCAATCAAATCTACCTGAGGTAGCAAAGAACCAATCGCTGATTTTTTTGCATATTCTTTCTTTTTTATTTCCATATCAGCCACTTTAACAGAGGGATTATTGGATAAAGCTATATCTAACGTCGTCTTTAAATCCAACGACAAAATTTGTCCTTCCTGTGCCTTTATTGACATCATTCCGAAAGAAAAGCACATTATGCAAATACTAAAAATTTTACGTATCATTTTTTTTGTTATTAATTACGCATTCAAATATTTATCTATGATTTTAAGCCCTTCTTGAGTGGAAATTCCACGTATGAAATTGATCATCATAGTATTGAAAAGTTCCCAAATTGAAAATTGTCGCGCTATCATTCGCGAAGCGTGCAAATAGGTGTTATTGGTATCCTGAAGAAGAAAAGCAGTTACCTCAATATTTAAGTCTGACCTTACCACACCTTGTTTTATGCCAAGTTCTAAAAATTCTTTTGTTAAAACAGTGCTATCTTCAATTTTTTTGAGCCACAAATCATAAGCTTTGGGATAATATTTCTCTATATCTTCTTGAAATTTTACATTGTAATATGATTCTAATTCACGGTGCTGATCCAATATATAGAGGAAGATATCGATAACCGTAGGCAATTTTTTTTTGCATTTTGTAAATCTTCAAATTGCTTTTTTTGTGTGTATTTCAAAAAATACACAAGTATGTCTTCTTTATCTTCAAAATGTTGATAAATAGTACGTTTAGATATTCCCAATTTTGATGCGACCTCATCCAATGAAATATTTTTTATCCCATTGTGCATGAATAATGCGCCCGCAACGAAAACTATTTTTTCCTTTATGTCCATAGAAAATCTTTGTTCTTGAAAAATCTGTGCAAAGAAAATAATGAAAACTCAAAACATAAAATTAGTTTTCAAAGTTTTAACTTTAATTACGATAAGATTTTGTTACAAACTTTTTATTCAACCGAAAAATCACAATTAGCTATTTAAAAAATTTTCGTACATTAGCATCTGAGAAATAACTACAACTTTATGAAATATAAATTATCACTTTTATCGTTTTTTATAATGGTTTTATCCTTCTCCTTTGCTCAGCAAAAACTCACCGATTTTGTAAATCCTATGGTTGGAACAAAAAGCATGGGCCACACTTTTCCTGGCGCTTGCGCACCTTTTGGTTTGGTACAACTCAGCCCGGATACAGAAGAAGTCCCCCATAATATTAACGGTGTTTACCAGAAAGATGCGTATAATTATTGCGCGGGATATCAGTATGACGATAAAACTATTATCGGATTTAGCCACACGCACTTTAATGGAACAGGACATTCTGATTTGGGAGATATTTTACTTATGCCGGGAGTGGGACAAGCAAAATTAAATATGGGAACAGCGGACAAACCTGAAGAGGGTTTTCGTTCGAGATTCTCACACGACACAGAAGTAGCAAGGCCCGGATACTACAGCGTAATGCTTGAAGATGATAAAATAAAAGCTGAAATGACAGCAAGTGAACGTGTTGGTGTTCATCGTTATACATTTCCCAAAAATTCATCCAGAGGAAATATAATCATGGATTTGGCTTATGGCATTTATAACTATCATGGTAAAGTTTTGATGTCAAACGTTCGTGTGGAAGACGCCTATACACTTACCGGCTATCGCATCACACAAGGCTGGTCACGAATGAATTATACACATTTTGCAGTTCGTTTTTCCAAACCTATAGTTAAATATGGCTGTAAAAATAAAGAAGATGCAAACTACAAAGGATTTTGGCGTAAATTTGTCATGACTGAAAATTTTCCCGAAATGTTCGGAAAAGAGTTGATCACTTGGTTCGAATTTGATTTGTCTGACCATAAACCTTTGGAAATAAAGGTGGCTCTTTCGCCCGTGGACATGTTAGGTGCGCTAAATAATCTTGAAAAGGAAACCGGAAATAAAAGTTTTGACGAAATCCGTCAGGAAACACAGAACAAATGGGAAAAACAATTGAGTAGTATAGAGTTCGATGCAGACTATGATACAAAATCGGTTTTCTATACGGCATTGTATCACACAATGATTAATCCTTCTGTTTATCAGGATGTTGATGGAAGATATAGAGGTATCGACCATAACATTCATCAAGCTAAAAGCGGCGAAACAAATTATACTATTTTTTCCGTTTGGGATACTTTCCGCGCGGAACATCCCTTGATGAATCTCATCAAACCATCCTATAACACGCAGTTTGTCAATTCCATGCTGGCTCATTATAAACAAAGTGTACATCATTCGCTTCCAATATGGTCGCACATGGGCAATGAAAACTGGTGTATGATTGGTTATCATTCGGTTTCAGTCGTTACAGATGCCATTGCAAAGGGATTAAATATTGATAAAGATTTGGCAATACAATCAGTAGTTAATAGTTCTAATCTTGATTATCTAGATGGTAATATGGAGTATCGAAAGCTCGGGTTTGTACCACTGGAAAAAAGCGGATCAGCCGCTTCTATAACATTAGAATACAGCTATGATGACTGGGCAGTATACGCTCTTGCAAAAAGTCTTGGAAAAAAAGATATATCCGAAACATATGAAAGAAGAGCGAGATATTATCAGAATGTTTTTGATCCTTCACTCGGTTTTGCAAGGCCAAAAAATACTGACGGAACATTCAAAAAAGATTTCGATTTATTAGATACACACGGGCAAGGTTTCATCGAAGGAAATTCATGGAATTATTCATTCTTTGTTCCACATGATGTAAAAGGACTGATACAGCAGATGGGCGGAGAAAAACGTTTTGTTAATCGTCTGGATTCTCTTTTCACCATGCATCTTCCCGAAAAATATTTTGCAAATACAGAAGATATCAATAAAGACGGTTTGATGGGTAATTATGTTCACGGCAACGAACCAAGTCATCACGTAGCTTATCTTTACAAATGGACAAATGAGCCATGGAAATCTGAAAGCCGTTTGCATGAAATTATGAGGAAAATGTACAAAAACAAGATTGACGGCTTGTCTGGAAACGATGATTGTGGACAAATGTCTGCTTGGTATGTTTTTTCGTCAATGGGTTTTTATCCCGTTTGTCCTGGAACTGATGAATATGTTATAGGTTCACCTATTTGTAGAAATGCTACCATTAATTTGGAAAACGGAAAGACTTTCAAAATAATAGCTGAAAATTATAGTCCGAAAAACAAATACGTGAAATCTATCGAGCTAAATGGCAAAATCTATAATGCACATTTTTTGAGGCACGCCGATATAATGAATGGTGGCACACTCGTTTTCAAAATGAGTCCCAGACCCAATATAAATTCTAAAAGTTACGAACGCCCCTACTCTCTTTCAAAATGAATAAAAAAATATTTTATCTGTTATTGATTCCTTTGATGGTTGGTTGTAAATCTCAAAAAATTGCCAACCAACAAGCATTGCAGTGGGATAATTTCGATTATCCCGAAATCCGCTTTACCGACAAAGCATCGAAAACTCAAGGTTCAAAACTTTATTCACGAATTATCCCCCAACCCGACAAATACATCAATAGTGTAGCGTCAGAAGTTCTGAAAACACTGTATTTTAGTCCGAAAGATTCTATACCTGCGATAAAAGTTATAAACTACACCCTTGAGGATGTGAAAGGAATATCTGCTAAAGACGGTGCACCACCGGAAATTTCAATTTTCTATAGTTCGCAATGGATTGAAGAAGCAATGAGAAAAGGCAGTGACGACAAAGTCCTTTTTGAAACACGCGGAGTTTTGCTCCATGAATTAACGCATGGTTTTCAACTGGAGCCACAGGGAATTGGTGATTACGGTTCAAGTAAAACTTTCAGAGCTTTCATAGAAGGACTTGCTGATGCGGTTCGGATTTCAAACAACGGATTTGAATCTGATATTCCGAAGAAAGGCGGAAGTTGGATGGACGGTTATCGAACAACAGGTTACTTTCTCAATTGGATGACAAATAAAGACAAAGATTTTCTTAAGAAATTTAACCGAACGGCATTGACAATTGTTCCATGGAGTTTTGATTCGGCTTTGCAATCTATTTTTGGTGAAAACGTGACGACGCAGCAACTTTGGGACGAATATCAAGCGACTCTCAAATAAATTAAACCCACATTAACTCACTCATCACCCCATCGGAAACAAGGATTCCTGCTCGGGTGAGTTTAAGCGTGTTATCATTCAATTGAAGCCAGTCGCAATCAATGTACTTTTGCGCATTTTGAATGCAATAATTGTATTTGTCTTTTCCGAATTTATATTCGATTTCTGAAAGGTTTACTCCATTTGAAGTGCGCAATCCAGTCAATATAAATTCATTATATTTATCCGTTTCAGAAAGAATTTCAGACTCATATAATCTTTTGTTTTGAGAAATTCCATGCAGATAATCAGATAAATCCGATACATTCCAAGACCTTCTCGTACCATCAAAAGAATGAGCGGACGGTCCTAACCCTAAATAAGGTTCATTCTGCCAGTAAGATGTATTATGTTGAGAATGAAAATCGTTTTTAGCAAAATTAGAAATCTCGTAATGTTCGAATCCGTTTTTTGTAAGCGTTTCAATCAGTACCTCAAACATCTGATTGCTTGTTTCTTCTGTCACAGGCTGAATTTTTCTCGCTGAAAGAAGTTTATACAACATTGTATTTTCTTCATAAATCAAATGATAAGCAGAAATATGTTGGATATCAAGCGACATTGCAATTGATAAAGTCTCCTGCCATTCCTCAAGTGTCTGATTAGGCAAACCATACATTAAGTCAATACTAATGTTCTCTAATCCTTGTTGCCGACATTCTTTAACTACGTGAACTGCTTGTTGTGCAGAATGACGGCGATTGAGAAATTTCAGTGCTTTTTCATCAAAACTCTGAATGCCGATACTTATTCGATTAAATGGAAGTGTGCGAAGTTCTTGGATATATTTTCGAGACAAGTCATCCGGATTAGCTTCCAGCGTTATCTCTGCATTTGGAGCGACGTTGAAGTATAAAAAAATTTGCTCAAATATTCCCACGAAATTGTTAACTGACAAACAAGAAGGGGTTCCGCCTCCAAAATATATGGTATCAATACGTTCATCGATTTCATGTTTCCGGATTCGGATTTCCTCGCAAACTGCAGCCGTGTAATTCCGCTTCGGTGATTCATCAATTTGCGAATAAAAATCACAATAAAGACACCGCGTTTTGCAAAAAGGTACGTGAATATAAATTCCTGCCATTTAATACTGTTTTAATTTCATTATATCCTCTCAAATATTTCCGTTTGTATCAATCTGACCTTTATGAGCTCAATGGGCAAATCGAATACCTTTGAAAAGCATTTGTTCATTTTCCATGTAAATTAATAATCACAAATATACACCTTTTCGTTTACGTTATTTTTAAAATGTCTCTAAACTACATGCTTTCCAAATATGTTTTTTATATTTGTAAGACCAAAATAAACATTTACATCATATTAACAAATAAAAAAGTATACAAAATGGAAAAGAGGTATGTAGTAGGTATCGATATGGGTGGTACAACTACCAAATTTGGTATTGTTGACGCACGTGGTCATGTAATCAATCAGGGCGCTATAAAAACGAATGAACCGGATATTAACAAATATATGGCTGATCTGAAAGCTGGACTTGACGTAATCATTAATGGTGTCGGAGGAATCGAATACATTAAAGGTATTGGAGCAGGATGTCCTAACGGAAATTACTATACCGGAAACATCGAATTCGCACCAAATCTCCCATGGAAAGGTGTGATTCATTTTGCAGATATGCTGTCACAAGCTTTTGGAATTCCTGCGGCTGTTACAAACGATGCTAATGCTGCTGCTGTTGGTGAAATGACTTACGGTGCTGCAAAAGGAATGAAAGATTTCATCATGATAACTTTAGGAACAGGAGTTGGTAGCGGAATTGTTATTGACGGTAAAATCGTATATGGACACGATGGTTTCGCAGGAGAATTAGGACACGTAATTTATGACAGAACAGAAAACGGCCGTCAATGCGGATGTGGAAGAAAAGGATGCTTGGAAACATACGCTTCTGCTACAGGTGTGGCACGCTCAGCTCGCGAATTTCTGCAGAAATCAGACAAACCAAGCTTGTTGAGAGAAATTCCACTCGAAGACATTACTTCTAAAGATGTCTTTGATGCAGCGATAAAAGGAGATGAAATTGGCAAGGAAGTTTTTGAATTTACAGGTAAGATCTTGGGTGAATCTTTGGCTGATTATGTAGCATTTAGTGCTCCAGAAGCAATCATCCTTTTTGGAGGATTGACTAAAGCAGGAGAGTTGATTTACAAACCTATAGTTGAATACATGGAAAAAAACATCCTTAATATTTGGAAGAAAAAAGTAAAAGTTATCTTCTCTGAATTGAAAGAATCTGATGCAGCTATACTTGGCGCTAGCGCTCTTGGTTGGGAAATGAAATAATCATATAAGTAAGTCAGGAAATTTTACTTAAAAATTTCCTGACTTCTTTTAGAATACCGCTATCTTTCCATAAACATATCATCATAATCTAATGAAAAAATTATCGTTTCTTCTATTATTGTTCATAATATCAGTGCAGAGTTTTGCATCGTTTGACGATTGGTTCGAAAACCGTACTTTGAGATTTGACTATTATCATTCAGGTAATTCAACAACCGAATTTTATTCATTTCATGTTTTAAAAGCTGAGCCTTATTGGGCAGGCTCTCACACCGAACTAATTGATAATACTAATTTAGGAAATTATCTTTTCAAAGTATTTGATGCAAAAACAAATCAATTACTTTACAGCAGAGGATACTCTACCCTATTTTTTGAATGGAGTTATACAGAAGAAGCAAAGAAAACGAACAGAACTTTCGAAGAAAGCATTATTATGCCATTTCCTAAAAAGGAAATTAAAGTTGTTTTATACAGCCGCGACAAAAAAGGATTTTTTGTTCCAAAGTTTGAACATTTAATAAATCCTAAGGACTATTTCATCAGTTCCGAGCAAAAAATGAAATATCCTGTAGAGGATATAAAAATAAGTGGCGATAATGATAAGAAGGTGGATATCGTGATTCTACCCGAAGGATATTCGGCAGAAGAGATGAACAAATTCAAAGATGACTGCAAAAATTTCAAGCAAAACTTTTTCTCCTTCGAACCTTACAAATCAAATGAAGACAAATTCAATATCCGTGCGGTGATAGCTCCATCTAAAGAAAGTGGAACAGACATGCCCGCAGATAATGTTTGGATAAATACGCTTCTTAATTCCTCTTTCTGGACTTTCGATTCGGAAAGGTATTTGATGACAGATGCATATTTCACAGTTAGAGACGTTGCTGCCAATGCGCCTTATGATCAGATATATATTTTAATTAATACAAAGAAATACGGAGGCGGTGCCATTTTCAATTTTTATAATACAGTCATTAACGGAAACGTATCTGCCGCTAAAGTTTTGATTCACGAATTTGGTCATGGTTTTGCAGGATTAGGTGATGAATATGATGATGGCTCAACGTCTTATAATGATATTTATCCACAGAATGTTGAACCTTGGGAGCCAAACATTACATCCCTTACAAACTTTGAGACAAAATGGAAAAATATGTTGTCAAAAGGTACCTTAATTCCTACTCCGATAGATAAATCACAACCTCTCAAATTAGGAGTTTACGAAGGTGCAGGGTACGTAACAAAAGGTTTGTACCGCCCTACTCCTGAATGCATTATGCGAAGTTTTAAAAAGGATGATTTTTGTCCTGTCTGCACAAACCATATCAACAAAATGATTGACTTATATACAAAGTAGCAACAATTTCTTAAAAATTTTGTACACATAGTTTTTTAGGCTATACAAAATAATTCCCCCCAGCAGGGAATAAAGTTTCGTCAATGCGAAATTGGGCCCCGCAAATATAAAATGTAAATTAATTTGTATTTAAATAAAGATTAATCATTGAAAAAATAAATTAGTAGTTCTATCTAATCTTTTTGGTAATTACTGTGTTATACAATCAATTACATATTTAAAATATTATGAACAAAGTCAAATATATTTTCTTAATAACTTTACTTTCCTTAACAACAAATAGTTGTGATAGCCTAAGATTTATTAATATACAAACACAAGAACCTGCAATGGTTAATTTACCATCAAGTGTGCGTTCGATATTGGTTGTGAATAATACTTCGGTTCAACCAGATGATTTTGGTCATAAACGCATCTCGGGAAATAGAGTGACTCCAATGAATTTGAAAGCCGATAGTCTTGCAATTTTTTACACTGAAGCTTTAACCCAATTTCTAAAAGAAGAAAAATATTTTGATAAGGTAGTCTTGTATTCAAAACCTTTACGAACAGACAATGATTTCACACAGGAAAAACCAATTCTTCCTGAAAAAATGATGGAACTCAATCGTCTGAATGGAACCGACGCTGTATTGTCTCTAGACAAATTATTTGAACAAATGAATATTGTAGATTTAGTTTCTTTGTCAGGAGATAATTTATCAAATATGGTAGGAAAAATTCAATCTACTGTCAGACTTTACAAACCTACAAATCAGGGAGATATACCCACTATTAATAATAGAGACAGCATTTATTGGACTGGAATCGTATCGCCTGATGTCAACAATTATAGTTTAGAAGAAGACATCATACCTCACCCTCAAACAGCTTTAAAACTGTTAGCAGTGAAAGTTGCAGACAAAATTTCAAAAGTTTTTGCACCTCATTGGGAGGAGCAAAGACGTTGGTTTTATGCTTTAGCTAAAGACGGAACTACTTATATGGAAAAACTTGATTGGCCAAATGCCAAACAAGCTTGGGAAAACCTATATAATAATTCGACCAATGATCTAAAAAAAGCAAGAGCAGCTCACAATCTTGCTTTAACAATGGAAATGATGGATGACTTGGAAGGAAGCTTTCAATGGGCAAATATGGCAAAAGATCTTTTTCAAAAAGCAAATTCTGCCACATCTACCGAATACAGATTAGCCGAATTATATCGTACAGAAATAGAAAGAAGAATTGAGGTTGCAAAAAATGTGAAGACATTAAACTAAAATTTTCTTTCAATAGATCTCTATAAAAAAAAATATATTACCTTTGTTATTAAATCTACAAAGGAATAGAAAATAGTTTATCTATACACAATTCCACTTTTATAATATCAAATTCAATTTATCACATTTTATATTTTGAAAGTCAAAAACTCTCTTAATGTAAAATGTCGTTCAAAAAATATTTACATTTTTCAAAACCGAAAAATAAATTCATTTTAAATGGCATATACTATCATTGAGCTTAATGAAAAGCTTACGACAGAATTGCGTGCACTTGCAAAAGATATGGGAATAAAACGCCCTGATGCTTTTAAAAAGGAAGAGTTAATTTATAAAATTCTTGATGAGCAAGCAATTATTGAAACCCAAAAACTCTCTAAGAGTCATTCTCCAAAAACAAATTCTAACAACAATTCTGAGAATAACAAACAGAACAAACCCAAACCTTCTTTTATTTCAAAACCCAAAAACGAAGAAGTTATTGAAAAACCCGTGGCTTCTGAGTCTGTCAGCCAAGCACAAATATCAGACAAAAAAATGAAAAAAGAAGAAGCAGAGGCTCCAGTAGAAGAAGTCAAAAGCAATGTTTCTGTTTCAGTTGAAAATTCTACGACTAATGAAGAGCCAGCTAAACCAAAAAGCAAACCAATTCAGCTGGTATTTCGGTCAAGTAAACACAGAAATGAGGATAAAAAAGAACTGCCTCCCGTTGTTTTGCCTCCGGTAGTTGCTGAAATTGATGAAGAAAATTCTGAAGGAGAAATATCTTCAAAAGTTTTGCCAAATATTGATTTTGACGAAAAGCCTTCTTTAGAAACACTAATAGCTCCGATAGCAATTAAACCCAATCCGGTACAAATGCCAAAACAACAAGCAGGAAATTATAAGAATAATACTGCTCCAGTCAAAGAATCTGCTTTCAATTTTGAAGGAATTTTGACGGCCTCAGGTGTTTTGGAAATAATGTCCGATGGTTATGGTTTTTTAAGATCATCTGATTACAACTACATGTCATCACCGGACGATATATATGTTTCTCAATCACAAATCAGACTTTTTGGTTTAAAAACGGGAGATGTGGTAACCGGTCCTATTCGCCCTCCAAAAGAAGGTGAAAAGTTCTTCCCATTGGTGAAAGTTGACTTTATAAATGGACGCAAACCTGAAGAAGTAAGAGACCGCGTTCCTTTTGACCACTTAAAGCCGTTATTCCCGAATGAAAAATTTAATCTAACAAAAGGTCATAATGACAGTCTTTCCTGCCGCATCGTTGATTTGTTCTCTCCTATCGGTAAGGGTCAGAGAGGTTTGATAGTAGCTCAGCCAAAAACCGGTAAAACAATGCTTTTGAAGGATATAGCGAACGCTATCGCCGACAATCATCCTGAAGTATACATGATCATTCTCCTGATAGACGAACGCCCGGAGGAAGTTACAGACATGGAACGTAGCGTAAATGCGGAAGTTATATCGTCAACTTTTGATGAACCAGCAGAACGACACGTAAAGATTGCCGACATTGTCATTAACAAAGCCCGCAGACTTGTAGAATGTGGTCATGATGTTGTTATTCTTTTGGATTCAATCACTCGTCTTGCAAGAGCTTATAATACAGTGCAACCAGCATCAGGGAAGGTTTTGTCTGGTGGTGTGGATGCAAATGCACTTCAAAAACCAAAAAGATTTTTCGGAGCGGCAAGAAATATTGAAAATGGAGGTTCCTTGACCATCATCGCGACGGCACTTACAGAAACCGGTTCTAAAATGGACGAAGTAATTTTCGAAGAATTTAAAGGAACCGGCAATATGGAGCTTCAATTGGATAGAAAACTATCTAACAAGCGTATCTTCCCTGCGGTTGACATTATGTCTTCAAGCACACGTCGGGACGATTTATTATTGTCTGATGACGTCCTTAATAGAATGTGGATACTACGTAATTTCCTTTCAGATATGAATACTGTGGAAGCAATGGAATTTTTGATGAACAGATTAAGCAAAACTAAGAATAATGATGAGTTTTTAGTTTCGATGAACGATTAACACATTTTATTCCCTATATTATATAAAAGTCCAATAGAAAATTCTATTGGACTTTTTTTTGTTGGAATTGGAGACTACGTCGCAACCTTCACTAACATTTAAATAATGCTAGGAACACTCGTCGCAACCTCAACTAAAATGATGAAATCCTCTGATTTTATATCATCGCAACATTCAATCTAACTTAAAAACAACACAATACATTAAAAAATATACTTCCAAAAGGACAATGATCTCTAGGTTATTTTTATTGTTTTAAGCTGCATTTGAAAATAAATGAATGAGGAGAGATATTTGTCGTTACTAACATTTCTGCATTGTACTTATTTTTCGATAAAAATCTTCTATTATTACTTCTTCCTATATTGCAGACATGAAAAAGCTAGCCTTTGCTGAGATAGAACTTAAGTTAATTAAATGTGTTTCAATTATTGTAATCTATAATTTAATGCGTATTAATATCCAAATGCATAATTTTAATGTATAATTCATGCGTTTCAATACTCATTCGCATGATTTAAAAGTATAATTCATGCGTTTCAGTACTCACTCGCACGATTTCAAAGTGTAATTCATGCATTTCAGTACTCATTCGCACGATTTCAAAGTGTAATTCATGCGTTTCAATACTCATTCGCACGATTTTAAAGTGTAATTCATGCATTTCAGTACTCGTTCGCACGATTTTAAAGTGTAATTCATGCATTTCAGTACTCGTTCGCATGATTTCAAAGTGTAATTAATGCGTTTCAGTACTCGTTCGCATGATTTCAAAGTGTAATTCATGCGTTTCAGTACTCATTCGCACGATTTCAAAGTATAATTCATGCGTTTCAGTACTCGCTCGCAAGATTTTAATGTGTAATTCATGCGTTTCAGTACTCACTCGCATGATTTCAAAGTGTAATTAATGCATTTTAGTGCTCATTCGCATGATTATAAAATGAGGATAGCACATTGTACTTTATCTAACATCATATTTTGAGTGTATATAAATGCAATACAGTATTCAACTGCATTAATGTATTTCAAAATGGTAACATTGCAACAAAATTTTATGCCTTTGCAAAGTGATATTAATACCAATCAGAATCTAATGGCACTATTTTATAAATTTTCAGCGCAAGACATTTACAACGAGATTACAAATGCAGATGCTAAATTGTCTCCACTTGGCCCCGCACTAACAAATATCGCAAAAAATTTTAAGGCTGCTTCTGACGCTCCTCTGGTGGGTGACTAGCAAAACTGTTTCATGTCTCGGAAAAACTTTTTCTATCTTCCAAAAGCACGTAACGGGAAGCATTTCGGATTTGATAGACAAACGCATTAGTCACCTTAAGTAGAACTCATGTTAATTTAGAAATTCTTAGTGCGTGTAGCTTCCTTTATTAATACAAAAAGTCTGACAGAAAATCTATCAGACTTTTTTTATATAGTTATTTATATATGATCAAGAAAGAAGTTTCTTTACCATCTCGGAAATAGCTCTTCCTTCAGCTTTTCCTACAAGTTGTTTGGATGCTGCGCTCATTACCTTACCCATTTCTTTTATAGACGTAGCACCGACTTCAGAGATAATACCTTTAATTGTAGATTCTAGTTCTTCTTCTTTTAATTGTGTAGGCAGATATTCTTGTATTACTACTAATTGAGCTTCTTCATCGCTGGCTAAATCAGGACGTGATTGACTTTTATAAATTTCAGCACTGTCTTTTCTTTGTTTCACCATTTTTTGCAAAATGACAATAGTAACTTCTTCCGATAATTCATCTTGCGCTCCTTTAGCTGTTTTTGCCTCTAAAAGTTCTTTTTTAATTCCTCTCAAAGCTTCAAGACGAACTTTATCTTTTGCCAACATGGCCTTCTTTATGTCTTCAGTAATTGTGTCTAATAAACTCATATATTATATTTTAAAAAAAATCAATCGAATAAAGAAGTTGGTAATGACTTATTATCACTCACATAAGTACGAGGATTAAAGTCAACTTCTCGTTTGTAAGCGGGAACGTTGTCCAAAGCTTCCAATATTTTATCATCATCCATTTCTTCAACCGTCAGGATAAATGGTTCTTTTTTGAAATTACTGGCCGCTAAAGTTTTTACACCTGCTTTTCCGTAATATGATTCAATCAATTTACGATTTTTCTCGTCCTCCTTGCGCTGTTCTTCTTCGCGAACTTTGCGTTCCATCTCAGACATGGAAGATTCATAATCCCAATGCTCTCTGATTCCGGGCACATCTTCAATTCCAAATCCTGTAGCAAGAAGAGTCACTTTCACATCTTCACCCAAACTATCTTCTCGAGCCACACCCCAGATAACTTCGATTTCGCGACTAAATTTAGACATAAAATCGTTAAACTCATTCATCTCTTCCATCCTCAACTGATTTTCTTCGCCGCAAGAAATATTAATAAGTATCTTTTTAGCGTTGAAAACATCGTTGTTATTAAGCAATGGCGAGTTTAAAGCATCTTTTATCGCGTCATTTACACGATTAAGGCCACGTCCCATACCTCTACTCATAATGGCAACTCCACCGTCTTTCAAAGTAGTATTAACATCCGCAAAGTCTAAGTTGACATGACCATGAATTGTGATAATTTCTGCAATACTGCGCGCGGCCGTAGCCAGAGTATCATCTGCTTTTGCAAACGCATTGAAGACTGTTAAATCCTGATATATATCTCGTAAACGTTCGTTATTGATTACCAAAAGAGCATCTACATTCTCTGCAATTTTCTCCACACCTTTCAATGCCTGAATAATCTTACGGGGACCTTCAAACATGAATGGAATGGTTACAATACCTACGGTCAAAATTCCCATGTCTTTCGCAACTTTTGCAACCAGAGGTGCCGCTCCTGTTCCTGTTCCGCCACCCATTCCTGCTGTTATAAAAACCATTCGGGTACCATCATCCAACAAGCTTTGAATCTGGTCAATACTTTCTTCTGCAGCTTGATAAGCAACTTCAGGTTTGTTTCCAGCACCTAATCCGCCTGTTGTATTAGCACCTAATTGCACCTTAACGGGAATAGGAGATTTAAGCAATGCCTGATTGTCAGTATTACACAATGCAAATGAAACGTCATGAATACCTTCTAAATACATATGATTTACAGCATTACCGCCACCGCCACCTACACCAATTACTTTAATAATTGAGTTGGTACGTTTCTTTAATTGAAAATCTAATAATTTATCTTCTTCCATCTTCTTTTGCAGGTTTATTTGTGTAATTAATCATCATCTCCCTCTTTGAAAAGAACATCAAAAATGTTAGATAACCCATTGTTTTTTTGTTTTTTTTCTTTTTCGGGTGTAGGTTTTGAAGCAGATTTAGGTGTAGCCGTTTTATTATTATTCCGAAAAACTTTGAAAATATTTTTGGCATCTTTTTTTTCAGGATTACCCAATGGGGTCTCATCATCATCAGGTTTTTCAATGATTGGTTCTCCGCAGTCTATTGTTCCTAATCTCAATAGTCCCAATACTTCTGTGTAGCAAGGATCATCTCCTATTTTTGAGTTATTGTTTACTGTTGAACGCAAAGCAGCAGTCATTCGTACAGGCATTTCAAATTTATTTGCTAAATAGTTGTCAATCTCTTTTAACTGGGATGCACCACCAGTGACAATTATTCCAGCACCTAACTTATCTTCAAAACCAGAAACTTTTATCTGCTCTTTAATATTTGCAACGATTTCATCAAGTCGTAAAACTATAACTTTATTTAGTTCTAATAAATCTATATCATTTTTGTTTGAAAACGGACTAAATGCGTTGTTATCAGTCTTTATTTTAGCTTTTCCGTAGGATTTCTTAAACGTTTCTGCCTCGTTTTCTGTGAAATTTAGGGTACTAATATCTTTGGTAAGATTTCTGCCTCCAAAAGGAATTGTAGCCATATACTGAAAAATACCGGCTTTGTAAATTGCAATTGTGGTAGTGCCTGACCCAAAATCAATTAAAGCACAACCAAGCTCTTTTTCATCTTCAGTGAGCGCAATATTCGCCGTGGCTAAAATACCTATCATATAGCCTGCAATATCAATACCCGCATTCTGGAAAGTTTTTTTAGTGATGGTAAATAAATTTGGTCTACCTTCAATAACCTTAAAATTGGCTTCAATAGCAGAACATGTAACACCTACAGGATTTGTTTCGGCTTTACTATCAACAAAATATTCAACTCCACCTATCTGATATTTGGCACGAAAATCAGAGTTATTTTTTTCTGCTTCCTTCTCAAGTTCTGCAATAACATTTTCTGTTACAATTCCTGAAGACGACAAATTTTTTCTTTCAATATAATTTACTGAATGCAATGATTGGCCGGAAATTGTTACATATGCTTTTTTAATTTTACGACCATTCAGATTATTTTCAAGATAATTAATAAGCTGTTTTATTTTTGCGCTTACTTTATCAATATTATGAATGAGGCCACGTCTCACACTTTGGTCAGAAGGCACCGAAGCACTTGCCAGAATAGAGACTACATTATCTTCATTTTTGGTTCCGACAACTCCTTTTATATCTTGTGTCCCTAAATCTATAGCGACAATAATTTCTGAATCCATAATTGTTTTTTTAATTATATAATGTAGCAGTAGTGTCTTTTTTAGTACAAACTACTTGGTCATTATATGACAAATTAATAATTGAGTATCTATTCCAACCGACTTTCTTTAAACCCTTATTCATAAAAACGTTGAGTTTATCCAGTTTTTTTTCGAAATCATCCAAACTTCCAAATATTAGTGTGAAGTCACCTACTCGAGGTATTAACTCCACAGAACTATTATTGTTTACTACAATCTGTTCTATAAATGAATCCCAAATTGGATTTTTTTGAAGATAGACAGCGAAATCAAACAAAGAACTCTTTGCAAAATCTTCCTTTACATTACCTGTTACTAACGGAACATCTACAACATAGTTTGTAGAAACCGGCATTTTTTCTCTTTCATTATCAATATAATAACTATCCCAAGAGTTACTAATGACTCTAAGTACCGGTTTACGTTGAGTAATATTGGCTACAATTTTTTTATCCTGAGTTACAAAAACTTCTGCAGAACTAATAAGTTTATTTTTCAGAATTTTATTTTTAATATCTAATGTATTGACATCTCCCATTCTCTTACCAATAGGATTTAAGTCACTTCTCATAATAGTTGCAATAATTTCTTTACTATCAACAAAACCCACCTTTGAACTATCAACGATATTTACTTTAAAATCAATACATATTTCTTTATCAGAAACTGTATTAAACTGATAAAACGTGAAAGCCAAATAAGCCATCACCAATAAGCTGAAAAATATAATAAAAAATTTTTTCACTCTATTTTATTACCTTACCTAAAGATACTTATTTTCAAGCAAACTTTTAATTTCAGGAAGCTTCGTATCTATATTTCCTGCACCAATTGTCAATAAAACTTCAATGTTTTTATTTTTTAATGTATTGATGAGTTCATCAAAATTAATAAGTGTTTTATTTGGATTGTCAATTCTATCAAAAATTATCTGTGATGTGACACCCGGAATAGGCTCCTCTCTAGCAGGATAAATGTCCAAAAGAATAACATCATCTAAATTGGATAAGCTTTCCGCAAATTCGGTTGCAAAATCTCGTGTACGTGAATATAAATGCGGTTGGAAAACTCCAGTAATTTTCTTATCCGGATACAATTCTTTTACTGAATTTATTGAAGCTATGAGTTCCTTTGGATGATGAGCGTAGTCGTCTATAAAAACTATTTTTTCATTCTTTAGTATAATATCAAATCTACGTTTTGTGCCACTAAACGAAACAATCGCATTTCGGCATTCTTCTTCTGTTGCTCCGCATAAGTACGAAGCCGCCATTGCCGCAACTGCATTTTCAATATTTATTCTTACCGGAACTCCTAACTTAATATCTTTAATTATACCATCAGGATATATAAAGTCAAAGATTATTTCGCCATTTCCAATACGAATATTTTCAGCGTGAAAATCTCCTTCATTTTGAGAATAGATATAGGTAGTAACTCCTTTTTGAGTCTTAGGCAAAATTTCACAACCCTTCTTTAAAATCAAATATCCATTTTCAGAAATCAATGATGTAAAATGTTCGAAACCTTCTCTATAAGATTCTGGCGTTCCATAAATATCTAGATGATCCGGATCAGCTGAAGTAATTATTGCAATCCACGGATATAGCCAATGAAAAGAGCGATCATATTCATCAGCTTCTACAACTGTAAATGAACTGTTGTTAGAAAGAATTAAATTGGAATTATAGTTTTTAAGAATGCCGCCTAAGAACGCACTACAATTGACTTTTGATTGATGCAGAATATGCGCTACCATGCTTGACACTGTTGTCTTGCCGTGTGTCCCTGCTACGCATACGGATTTGCTTGATTTAGTAATTTCCCCGAGAGCTTGAGAACGTTTTACTACCTGAAAACCATTTTCTTTGAAGAAAGTCAATTCCTGATGGGAGTATGGAACGGCAGGTGTAAAAACAATCAACGTATTTTTAACATCGAGAAAATCGCAAGGTATTTTATTTATATCATCTTCGTAATGAATAAAAGCTCCTTCATCTTGCAATTGTTTGGTCAGAACAGTTTCGGTTTTATCATAACCTCCAACTTTCAATCCTGTAGCCATAAAATAGCGTGCGAGGTTACTCATCCCTATTCCACCAATTCCTATAAAATATACTGATTTATAATTCATTTTTATTCTTAAAAAGTAATTTTTCTATTTCATCCACAATCTTTTCAGAAGCATTCGGCAGTGACATTTTTTCAATATTGGCACTTAATTCTTTCAATTTTTCTTCATTATCAATCAGTTCTAAAGCTTGAGAAAATAAAGAATTAACTGCTTCATTATCTTTAACCAAAATTGCAGCATTTTTGTCCACTAAAGCCATTGCATTTTTGGTTTGGTGATCTTCTGCCACATTAGGTGAAGGTACAAGAATTACAGGCTTTTTTAAAATGCAGAATTCTGAAATAGATCCTGCGCCTGCTCTTGATATAATTAAATCTGCTACCGAATATGCGTAATCCATTCTTGAGACGAAATCATAAAGATGTACATTTTGCGGTATTTTACCATCATAATATAATTTCTGCATGTTATTATAATAATATTTTCCGCACTGCCAGATAATCTGCACGTTGGATTTATTGATCTTGTCTAAAGAATTAATAATGCTTTCGTTCAGAGTTCTTGCGCCTAAACTCCCACCAATCACCAAAATAGTTTTCTTATTTGGGTCAAGTTGAAAAAAATCATATCCAAGTTTTTTATTCTCCTCAGATAGAATCAAATCCTGACGGCATGGATTTCCGGTTAAAACAATTTTTGATGCAGGAAAATATTTTTCCATACCTTCATAAGCTACACAAATTTTAGATGCTTTGCTAGCAAGCATTTTATTTGTTACTCCTGGATACGAATTTTGTTCTTGTATTAGCGTTTGAATGCCTTTTTTAGAAGCAGTTTTAAGAGTAGGTCCACTGGCATAACCTCCTACTCCAATTGCTATATTCGGTTTAAATTCAGAAACAACTTTGTTTGCTATTCGCAGACTCTTCCATAGCTTTTTCAAAACTGAAATGTTATTCAATAGATGATTGCGATCGAATCCGACAACTGGCAAGCCGATAATTTTATAACCAGCAGACGGCACTTTCTCCATCTCCATTCTATTCTCAGCTCCAACAAATAATATTTCAGCATT
The DNA here is from genome assembly GCA_032068765.1 of Dysgonamonadaceae bacterium. Lineage (GTDB taxonomy): Bacteria > Bacteroidota > Bacteroidia > Bacteroidales > Dysgonomonadaceae > DAMBHY01. The sequence continues at coordinate 191,289 of DAMBHY010000003.1, forward strand.
TTTCCAACGATTTTTTATTGAATTTGCGATACTAATGGCAGGGAAAATATGACCACCCGTACCACCTCCACTGATAATTATTTTTGGATTAAATTCTTTAGAATCTTTCATAAAACACTGGAATTCTCTGGTAATATTGAGAAATACAAATATACAAAAAAGACAATAAACGTGTTTATCTATTGACTTAATGTTTACTTGAAAAAATGAAGTATCTATAATATCACAGCCAAATATTATCGGAATAACTTACATCATGAAGGAACAAAGCATGAGCAGGTACTGAGTCGCCTGCAACTGACCGGTCTTTCGCTTCAATAATTCTTCGAAAACCAACTTGGTCTAACCTTCCACGCCCAGCTTCTAATAAAGTTCCAACTATTGCCCGCACCATATTCCTTAAAAATCTGTCGGCTTTAATAGTGAATACATATCCATTTTCATCTTCAATCCATTCAGCAAATTCAATCTTACAATTATTTGTTTTCACATCCGTGTGTAATTTGCTGAAGCTTGTAAAATCTTGATACTCTTTTAATATAGAACAAAGAAAGTTCATTTTTTCGATATCAAATTTGTAATTCAGATTATATCTAAATTCGTTCAGAAATGGATTTTTATATTTTGAAATATAGTATTTATAGGTTCGAGAAGTGGCTGAAAAACGAGCATGCGCATCGTTGACTACTTTTTGGATTTTATATATTGCAATGTCTTTTGGTAAGATCCCGTTCAGCTTTCTGACAAGTTCATTTTCGGTATAATTCAAGTTATCAATATCAAAATGTGCAAACATTTTTGAAGCATGAACTCCAGCATCTGTACGCCCGGCACCAACTATCTGAATATTCTGACGCAAAAGCAGAGATAAAGCATTTTGTATTTCACTTTGTACACTTTTCCCATTAGGTTGTGCTTGCCAACCTACGTAATTTTTTCCATTATAAGCCAAAGTGATAAAAAAACGCATAATCTTACTCTAATAAAAAAGGAATATACAAATTACATTCCTAATTCTTTCAACCTTATTTTGGTAAGAACCTGTTTTGTATTTAATGGAAAATCTCCTTCCATCATCCATCCGTAATAACTAGGTTCTTCTTTGAAAACTTCAGCAACCGGGCGACCTTTATGTTTCCCAAAATTGAATACTTCTATGCCTTTTTCATTTTTTACAACTCTACCGGCAAAATCTACGTTACAGTTAAAACTTGAATATTGTGTAGATAATTTTTCTATATCATTTTCTAAATCATCGTATCTATCCAATTGTGATTTTAGAACCTCATATGTAGCTAATGTATCCGCTTCAGCAGAATGCGCATTTACCAGTGTTTTGCCGCAATAAAATTTATAAGCAGCTTCTAAGGTTCTTTGCTCCTTTTTGTGAAAAATGATTTGCACATCTACAAACTTGCGTTTACTCATATCAAAGTCAATATCTGCTCTCAGAAACTCTTCTGCTAGCATCGGAACATCAAAACGACTTGAATTATATCCTGCAATATCGCAACCTTCAAGTTGCTCAGCGAGCGACTTAGCTATTTGTCTAAATGTGGGACAATCTTTCACATCGTCATCTGTAATACCATGGATTGCAGTTGATTGTGGAGGAATCGGCATTTCAGGATTAATTCGTCTTGAACGAACTTCTTCCTTCCCATCTGGATAGACTTTCAATAAAGAAATTTCTAGAATTTTATCTTTAGTAATATTAATACCTGTAGTTTCTAAGTCAAAGAAAACGATAGGTTTTTTTAAATTCAATTGCATAGATTAATCGTTTAGCATCATTGGCATAATTAATGTAAGCATATCTTCATTCTCTTCATTTTCAAAAGGTTTAATAATTCCTGCTCGAGATGGGTCTGATAACTCAAGTTTAATATCTGACGAAGGAATATTATTAAGAATATCAATTAAAAACAAGGCTTTGAAACCAATATTCATTACATTTCCCTGATAATTACAAGATATAGTTTCTTCTGCTGATGTCAGGAAGTCAATATCTTGAGCTGATATCACTATTTTGTCTTCTGATAACTGCAATTTAACAAGACTGCTTGCTTGGTTGGAAAATACAGAAACACGTTTGAGTGCGTTCAAAAATGCCAGCCTGTCAAGCACTACATTATATGGATTATTTTGAGGAATGACAGAATTATATTTCGGATAACGGCCTTCTACGAATCGGCAAGTCATAATATACTGACTCATGATAATATAAGCATGAGATTCATCAAATTTGATTTCTACTTCACCATCTTCTTTTGGAAGGATCGATTTTAATAAGTTTGCAGGCTTTTTTGGAAGGATGAACGACGCTCTATTTTCTCCTTTCGCTTCGCGAGTTACTACTCTTACAAGTTTATGTCCATCAGATGCAACGAAAGTTAAGTCGTCGGCGGTAATATCAAAATAAATACCATTCATCACAGGTCTCAATTCGTCGTCCGCAGTTGCAAACACTGTACGATTTATACCTTGAAATAATACGTCTGAATTGATTGTAATTGATGTGGCAGAGTCATTGAGTTCTTTTGGTTCGGGAAATTCGTCGCCTCTTAATCCAACAAAATTGTAATATCCATTGTGGTAATGTATAACTACTGCCAGTGTTTCGTCGTTAATTTCAAATGTAAGCGGCTGTTCTGGTAATTCACGCAATGGATCCAATAAATTTTTGGCGTTGATTGCAAGTTTTCCATCGCCTTCAACATTGCTGATTTCCACATAAGTTTCCAAACGGGTTTCGTTATCAGCGGCTTTAAGCGTAAGTTTATTTCCATTAATATCTAATAGGAAACAATCAAGAATGGGAAGAGTATTTCTTGAATTAATAACTCTGCTAATTGACTGTAATTGTGATAGTAAAGCGGAACTTGAAACAACAAATTTCATACTCAGTATTATTTTAGTTATAATTTATTTTCTTTATAATTGATTGCAACAAATTTATAAAATTATCCCCATTAAACGTACATTTTCTGATTTAATTTATCAACAGCAGACAACTTTCATTCAATACTTTTTATTGCGGGGATGATGTTCTATAATTTCCTGCCTTAAAAAATTTCTATCAATATGCGTGTAAATTTCCGTAGTAGTTATTTTCTCGTGACCAAGCATTTCTTGTATTACGCGGATGTTTGCACCACGTGATAAAAGATGTGTTGCAAAAGAATGACGAAAAGTATGTGGACTTATTTCTTTTTTTATTCCTGCCAATTCGGCATATTGTTTGATATAATAAAAGACGGTGATTCTAGAAATAGGTTTTCCTCTTGAACTCAAGAACAAAAAATCTTCAAATCCTTTTACAACATTAATTTCTTTTCGATAAGAAATAAAATTGTTTATTTTTTTGATTGCAATTTCCGATATCGGAACCAAACGTTGCTTGTTACCTTTTCCTTCGACACGGATAAATCCTTCATTAAAATAAAGATTTGAGAATTTAAGATTTACGAGTTCCGAAATTCGCAATCCACAACTATATAATGTTTCGATAATAGCATCATTGCGAGTGCCTTCTATGGTGGACTTATCAATTACATCGAGTAATAGATCAATTTCTTCAATTGATAAAACTTCAGGCAATTTCAGTCCGACTTTAGGGATTTCGAGTAATTCAGATGGGTCGTTAGGAATATAATTTATTAAATTCAGATATTTAAAAAATGATTTTGTCCCTGAAATGATGCGTGCTATTGAACGCGGTTTGATATTTTTATCATAGAGGTCGGCTACAAATTCTTCTAAATCATCATACTTAACATATTTTATATCTAATCTTCTATTTTCTAAAAAGGTTTTTAGTTTCTCTAAATCCGTCATATAAGCGTCGATGCTGTTGACTGACAATCCTTTCTCCAGCATTAGATATCTTTTATAACCAACAATATGTACATCTGATATCATTTCACAAATTCTCAATCATCTGATTCGTTTCATCTAAAGTTTTTTCAAGTCGATGAAACAGTAATGAGTACTCAGCGGTCGAAATGGATTTCTTTCCTTCCAAATCAATTAAAGTTTTAGCTACTTCGTCATCATGCATCATTTTGAATAATGGAAGCATTTTGTGTGAAATTTGTGCAGTGAGTTGTATATCATTCTCACTAACAGCAGTTTTCAATTTTGAAATATTTGCGGTCAAATCCTTTGAGAATGATAGTAAAATTTCTTTAGAAACATCTATATCACCTTTTACAAATTCTATAAGAGCTCCTACTCCATACTTAATTTCGTGTATCTCAACTCCTACTTTTTCAGTATCATTTTTATTAATGAATTTATCAATCGTATGATATAGTTCAAAAGCAGAAAACGGCTTGACTATAAAAGTAGAGAATCCAATCTCAGAAGCTTCTAAATTTGAAATATCTGATTTGGCTGAAAGAGCTACTATAGGTACGTTTTTAGTTCCTTCAATTTCCGATAACCTTATCATATTTGCTAACGCAAATCCATTTAATCTCGGCATTTGAATATCAGTAAATATTATATCGAAAGATTGTTTTGTTAATATTGATAATACGTTCTCAGGATTTGTTTCAGTGACAACAATTCCATGTTTTCTGCGAATCATTTCAGAGGTCATTGCCAATTGAACTTCGTCATCATCTATAAGTAAAACTTTAATTCCAGAGAAGTCATAATCAATATCTGCTTTTTTACGATTCTCAAAGCGTTCAACCTCTTTATTCTCTGAAACTTTAAAAGGTATTTTAATTGCGAATTCTGACCCTTTATAAACCTCTGATACAACACCAATCGTTCCTCCGAGTTCTTCTACTAATTTCTTTGTGATTGCTAGACCTAAACCGCTTCCTTCTATAATTTCTGTTGAATCTTCAACTCTTCTGAATTCATTAAAAATATTCTCTAAATCTTTGTTATCTATACCTACTCCTGTATCTATTACTTTAAAATTTAACAAGACTTTATCTCCCTCATTCTCTACGGAAGCAAAAATATTTACATTGCCTTTTTTTGTAAACTTAATAGCATTCGAGATCAAATTTGTCATAATTTGCCTAAAAACAAATGGATCATTTAAAACGACTAAATCTACCGGGATATCAATAGTAGAATCAAAATGTAAATTCTTTTGCAAAGCCAAAGGTTTGAAACTGTCGACTGTATGTTGAACAATTTCTTTAAGATAAAATGCTATCTCTTTATTTATCCAAGTGCCTGATTGAAGTTTATGGAAGTCCAATAGATTCATTACTAATTGAATAATATGTTCTCCTGAAGTTCTCATATTATCAAGGAATGTCTTCTTTTTTTCATCGGTAATATTCGAATCTAAAAGTTCGATATAACCCAAAATTGAAGACATAGGGGCTTTTACATCATGCGAAATTGTCAACATCAATTGCTGTCTGTCACGTAGTAACTTCTGAATGTGTGCATTTGAAGCTTCTAAATCTTTTCTATAACGCTGTTTTCTATTAAAATCTCTAGAATATAATATTCCAAACAATAGGATTATAATAAAAGCCAAACCAGATACGAATCTTACCGCTTTCTGAGAAGAATTAATTGCCTTATTTTTAAAGTCAATAAGATCCACAGATTTCTTTATTTCTTCTTGTTCAATTTTCTTTAAGATATTATCAATTTCTGATGTTAGTTGAGCATTCATTTGTATCAAAGCCAATTGCCTCTGATTAATTTTTTTTCCTGTAGAAAGATGTTTGTCGAAATTTATCTTTTCAGTATACCTTATAGTATTTATAACTGTGTCAATCATGTATTTAAACGAATCAGTTTCAATAAATGGTTTATATCTATATACAACGAATGAATCTTTATCATCTGGTTTAAATACATTTTTAATTCTATCACGAAGTGATTTTTTTTTATTTGATATCTTGATTGTATCTTCTATAAATTTATCATTATATTCCGAATTTTTATTCTTTATATAATTGTTGACATTATCTTTAAGTTTAGATGGAGAAGAATAATATTCTGTACTTCTTATTATTTGCGGTGAATTCAAAGAGTCAAGTAACATATCTATTGATCTCAGATTTTCCTGCTTTTGGGCTAGCAGCAACGAAATGTAATCGAGATTGATTTTTCTATCTGCAGACGATGTTATGCTTTTTAAAGTATTAATGTTCTGATTAATTTGAGGCAAGACAGAATCGTATCTTCTAAAATAAATATTCGCTCTATCAGCATTTATAAGATTTTGAAACGTTTCAACTTCATATAATTTGGAAATGGTTTTACTTATAAGCAACAATTCTGAAAAATCTTCCCCTTCAACTTTTTTTTCTGAAAATTTTATCAAGTTTCCATATAAAAACAATAAGCTGGAGACAAGTATTATTAGCAAAACGATATAGCTAACAACAACTGTATACTTGCTCCATCTACTATTAACATTCAATTTCATCTAATTATTATTTTCCAAACGATAAAGTTTAATCTTGTTATAAAGTGTTTTCCGGTCTATATTAAGAATGGATGCAGCTAAAGTTTTATTCCACTTAGTTAAGTTTAAGGCATTAAGAATATTATCTTTTTCCACTTCATATTTATCAAAAGAAACTTTACTTTCAGGTAAATTATTAGTTATTAACTTTTCCTCTTTAGTAATAATATCCAAACTGTCCTTTTCAATATTTTCCCCATCATTTGTTACAAGAACACTTTTAATGATTGTATTTTTCAATTCCTGAATATTTCCCGGCCAATCATAATTAAAAAATATTGTATTTACTTCATCCGTAAAACCCTTGACATTTTTATTTAGCGCATCGTTAGATAATTTCAAGAAATGTTCAGCAAAGAATTTTATATCCTCATCCTGATTTTTTAATTCAGGAATTTTGATAAAAAAATGCTCTAAAATTGAGAAAAGTTTTGGAATAATAGATTCTTTTATTTCTACCGGAGATTTACAAGAACAAGCCACAAATTGTACATAATCTTCATTGTCAATCTGTTTTTTTAATACCTCTATAAGTTTATTTTGTGATAATGTATCTAGATTTTGGGGTTCAATAACCACTAATATACCGCCTTTGGTTTGATTTAAATAGCTTGAAATATAATTGTCGGTCAAATCCTTTTTATCTTTTTTAGACAAATTCAATGTTAGAATATTTCCCATATTATATTTGCTCCTCTCCACCATAAAATTTACGGCTTCACTTTTACCACTACCTTTGCCTCCGAAAATAAAAGCATGACTGTAATTTTGAGCAAACTTTTTCAAATTATCATAATACTCTGTGTACTTTTTGCTAGGTGCTTTCAAAAAAACGCCGTTCATTTTTTTAAAATCATGTCTAATAATTCTCTTTTTAAGAGCATTTTGAATTTTATCAAAAAGAAGTTCGGGCTCAATAGGTTTTGAAATAAAGTCTTCTGCGCCTCCCTTAATAGCTTGAACAGCTATTTGAATATCTGCATAACCCGTTATCATTATCACTAATGAGTCTGGAACATTTCTTTTGCACCATGACAAAAATTCCATTCCGTCAGCATCAGGGAAATTAATATCAGATAGTATTAAATCATAATAATTGTCATTAATTTTATATTTGGCGTCTTTAACGGATAAAGCATAATCAACAATATACTCCTTTTTATTCAACCATGACTTAAGCATTAAACATACTGTTTGGTCATCATCAACCACAAGAATATTTTTCATAATCAATTAACAATATATTTATTTAATTTATTTTTGACATTCAGGTATATTAAAAGAGTAAACAAAAAACACATAAGATTGACAGAAAAATAACTTATTGTGAATTTTTTATAGATTATACATGAGTAATAATTAATAAAATTGATCCAAATATGAAATAAGTATAAACTTCTAACTCTTTAATTACCCTAATAATATAGGCTTGAAGAGACATCATTAAAACTCCAACGCCCCCTATCACAATCTATATACATAATAATAGCGAATAATAAATATGTAAAAAACTGAAATTAAAATAGTTAAACAAACAAACTTATACAGCTTTTATTTTAGATTTCTGCTAATTCAAAATGTTGAATATTATATTAAGCAAATATAATACTAAAATTAAATTATTTTATAATGAATACTTCCTCATTATCTTTCTTCATCATATAATTTTCACGAGCAAATTTTTCCAAATTAGCTTTACTTGAATTTAGTTCTTCAAGTTTCATTTTATTTGAATCTGCCTGAAGTTGATATTGCTTAATCTCTTTTTTTACAGTCTGAATTTCTCGGGAATACCTATGACTTTTTACTAATGAATTCTCGCCAAAGAAGAAAAGAAACACAATCAACACCAATAAAATACAAATTTGGAGAATGCTTAATCCAAATATCTTTTTTTCATTAAAATATTTGCGTATAGACATAATTGTTTCTCTTTTTATATGAACAAAAGTAATGTTTTTTCGCATAAAAATGAGCATTAATTTTGATAAGTTTTTAATCTATTTGTAATTAAAAGAATGTATCTTTACAAAATAAAAATCATAAGAACTGTTATAATTAAATATCTAAAAAATATGACAAAAAGAATTTTCACTACTTGCTTGGTAGTAATTATGTGTTTAAGCCCTATATGGGCATGTACAAACTTTTTAGTAGGTAAAAAGGCATCAAAAGACGGCTCTACAATGATTTCTTATTCTGCTGACTCTTATGCATTATATGGTGAATTATATCATTGGCCGGCAAAGAAATACAAAGCTGGTGAAATGTTAAAAATAAATGAATGGGATACCGGAAAATATTTAGGTCAGATACCTCAGGTTGCAGAAACATATAACGTTATCGGAAATATCAACCAATTTCAACTTACAATAGCTGAAACTACTTTCGGTGGAAGAGAAGAACTACAAGACACTACCGCAATAATGGACTACGGAAGTCTCATTTATACTACACTTCAGAGAGCGAAAACCGCACGTGAAGCCATCAAGATAATGACGGATTTAGTTTCTAAATATGGATATTACAGTACTGGCGAATCATTTTCTATCGCAGACCCAAACGAAGTTTGGATAATGGAAATGATTGGGAAAGGCGTTGGAAATAAGGGTGCCGTTTGGGTAGCTGTTCGCATTCCTGATGATTGTGTAGCATCGCACGCCAATCAAGCCAGAATCAGAAAATTTCCATTGAAAGACAAAAACAATTGCATGTATGCACCGGACGTAATTTCTTTTGCACGTAAAAAAGGATATTTCTCAGGAAAAGATGCCGACTTCAGTTTTGCCGATGCTTACGCACCTCTCGATTTTGGAGCACAACGTTTTTGTGAAGCTCGCGTATGGTCTTTCTTCAACAAAATAAATAAAAACATGAGTAAATATGTGACTTACGCGCAGGGAATTTCCAAAGACCCAATGCCTTTGTATATTAAACCCGACCATCTATTATCATTGCAGGAATTGCAGAATTATATGCGCGACCATTATGAAGGAACGGAGTTAGATTGGTCTAAAGATGCCGGAGCCGGTGCATATGCTTGTCCTTATCGCAATTCACCTTTAACATGGAAAATAGATGGACAGGAATATTTCAACGAACGCCCTATCGCAACTCAACAAACCGGGTTCACGTTTGTTTCTCAAATGCGTTCTTGGCTTCCTAATCCTATTGGTGGAGTTCTCTGGTTTGGAATGGATGACGCTGCTCAAACGGTTTATTACCCAATTTATTGTGCCAATACATCTGTTCCGAAAGAAATGGAAGTCGGCAACGGAGATTTGCTTAATTTCTCTTGGACATCTGCTTTCTGGATGCACAATTGGGTGTCGAATATGGTTTACAACCGATACAGCGACATGATTAAAGACCTTCAAAAAGTACAATCATCACTTGAGAATCAATTCGCAGCAAATCAATCCGAAGAGGAAAAGAAAGCTGTTGCATTATACAATCAATCACCCGAAACAGCTGTAAATTACTTAACAGATTATTCCAACAGTGTTGTAAAAGACGGCGTTGAAAAATGGAAAAAACTTGGAGAGTATTTAATTGTTAAATACATGGATGGCGTGATAAAAAAAGAAGAAAACGGTCAATTTAAAAGGAATCCTTACGGTCAACCTGAATTTCCAAGCCGTCCCGGATATTCAAAAGAATATTACAAAAACGTGGCTAAAGAAACTGGCGACCGCTATAAAATAATAGATCAAAACAAATAAGAATTCTACAATATATATGTTTATGGATAATGAATTATTAATCAATCAAGTTACCACTAAGGCGAACGCTTGGTTAGACGGCAACTATGATGAAGAAACAAAAAACAAAGTACAAGAATTACTTCAACCGGAAAATAAAACGGCATTAATCGACGCTTTTTATCGAGACTTAGAATTTGGTACGGGGGGACTCAGAGGAATTATGGGAGTTGGAACCAATAGGATGAACAAATATACTGTTGGTGCCGCTACGCAAGGCCTTTCCAACTATTTGTTGAAAGAATTCGCAGACAAAAACGATATCAAGGTTGTCATCGGTCACGATTGTAGAAATAACAGCCGCCTATTTGCCGAAATATCAGCGGATATCTTCAGTGCCAACGGCATTAAGGTTTTCATTTTCGAAAGTCTACGCCCTACGCCTGAAATTTCGTATGCCATACGTAAGCTAGGATGCCAAAGTGGTATTATGATTACTGCTTCCCACAATCCGAAAGAGTATAATGGTTATAAAGCGTACTGGTCCGATGGCGCGCAAGTTTTGGCTCCTCACGACAAGAATATCATTGCGGAAGTAAACCGCATCGAATCTGCTAATGACATAAAATTTGAAGGCAACAAAGAGTTGATAAAAGTTATAGGTGAAGAAATCGATAACGCTTTTATTGAAGAAGTGAAGAAATTAGTACTTTCTCCGGAAGCAATCGAACGGCACCATGATTTAAAGATCGTATACACCCCTATTCATGGTACAGGAATCACCATGATTCCAAAAGCCCTGCGGGCTATTGGTTTTACAAATATCATTGATGTACCTGAACAAAATGTTATCAGCGGAGATTTCCCAACCGTAAAGTCACCCAATCCCGAAGAACCGGCTGCGCTTGACTTAGCAATAAAAAGAGCAATAGAAACCGATGCAGAAATAGTAATGGCGAGCGATCCCGACGCAGACAGAATTGGAACTGCCATTCGTGACAACGAAGGCAATTTTATTCTTGTGAATGGAAATCAAACTCTGGCTTTGCTCCTTTATTATATCATAACACGCAAAAACGAGTTGAACAAACTCACCGATAAAGATTATATCGTTAAAACTATTGTTTCGACAGAGTTGATTTCTAAAATCGCCCAGCATAACGATCTGGAATTATATGACTGTTATACAGGTTTCAAATGGATTGCAGACATTATACGTCAAAACGAGGGAGTGAAAAACTATATTGGTGGCGGTGAAGAAAGTTACGGTTTCCTTGCAGGCGATTTCGTAAGAGACAAAGATTCCATTTCGGCATGCTGTTTATTCGCAGAGATTGCTGCCTGGGCTAAAGATAAAGACAAAACCATCTATCAATTGCTCGAAGACATTTATCTACAATTTAGTTACTTTAAAGAAGTGGGTATTTCATTAGTAAGAAAAGGAAAAGAAGGAGCGGAAGAAATTGAAAATATGATGAAGAATTTCCGCAACCATCCACTATCTACTTTGGCCGGTTCAGATATCACATTGCGAAAAGATTTCGCAAAATTAGAAGCTTTCGATGCACTTCGCGATGAAACATTGGTTTTAGAAATGCCAACAACTTCCAACGTATTACAATACTTTACAGCAGACGGGACAAAACTTTCCATTCGCCCTTCAGGTACAGAACCAAAAATCAAGTTCTACATTGAAGTACAATGCAAAGTGAACAACCGCGAAGAATTGGCAGAAGCGAAACAATTATCGGAAGATAAAATAAATCAAATCCGACAAGAATTAAATATTTGAAAATGGAAAGAAAACTTACTATAGCTTTGGTCGCTCATGACCATCGCAAAGCTGATATGGTCGATTGGGTAATCTTCAATTCAGACTTTCTATCTAACCACCACCTCATATGTACCGGAACCACCGGGAAATTAGTGCAAGAAGCCATGATGAGTCAAGGAGTAAATCCGAATATCGAGTGTATGAATTCGGGACCGATGGGTGGTGACGCCGAAATTGCTGCTAAAGTAGTGCGAAAAGAAATCGACATGGCAGTTTTCCTGATTGACGATCTTAATGCACAGCCGCATGAAGCAGACATTATGATGTTGCTGCGCCAATGCCGCGTTCACAATGTACCCATTGCTTGCAATAGATATAGTGCTGATTTGATGATTACAAGCTTACTGTGGGATGACAGCACATACGTGCCGATGAAGCCCATCTATGAGGATTTTGACAGAGAGAAATTCAATAAAATGATGAATAACAACAACGCCGACTCTGCTTCCATTCATTAATCTAGACAATATATGTTTGACAAACAGCAAAGAGCATTTATAGCTATCAATGGCGATGTAGAAACTTGTTTGATTCCCAAAATGGCAAATCGTCACGGATTGATTACCGGTGCTACTGGAACAGGTAAAACGGTCAGTTTGCAAACACTTTCAGAAACATTCAGTGAAATGGGAATTCCGGTGTTTGCTGCCGATATGAAAGGCGATCTTTCAGGAGTGGCTAAAATGGGAGGAAACAAAGAAAGCGTCAACAAGCGTGTAGAAGAATATCAACTAGCAGACAAAGGATTCAATTATAAGGCTTTCCCGGTTCGTTTTTGGGATGTTTTCGGAATACAGGGACATCCTATACGAACCTCTGTTTCAGAGATAGGTCCACTTCTACTTGAAAGACTGCTTGATTTAAATGACACTCAGGGAGCTGTTCTTTCGCTAGTTTTCAAGATTGCGGACGACAATAACCTTCTGTTAATTGATCTGAAAGACCTTCAAAAGATGATACAATACGTGGGAGACAACCGCGCGGAATTCATCACGAAATACGGAAACATCTCGCCCGCGAGTATCGGTGCCATCCAACGAAGTCTCATGCGCCTGAACAGCGAAAACGGCGAGAAGTTCTTCGGTGAACCTTCGCTCGACATCCACGATTTTATCCAGACAGAACAAGGCAAAGGCGTTATCAATATCCTGGCGGCTGACAAACTGATGAAATCTCCCCGCGTATATACAACTTTCTTATTGTGGCTTCTTGACACACTATACGATACGCTTCCCGAAGTTGGCGATTTGGACAAACCAAAACTTGTCTTTTTCTTCGACGAAGCGCATATGCTTTTCAACGATATGTCCAAAGCATTGTTGGAAAAGGTAGAACAAATTGTACGTTTAGTTCGCTCAAAAGGCGTAGGTATTTATTTCGTCACACAAAACCCTGTGGATATACCAGAAGTTATATTGGGGCAATTGGGAAATAGGATACAGCATGCGCTGCGCGCATACACTCCAAATGACCAAAAGGCTGTGAAAGTGGCAGCGAATACTTTTCGTGCAAATCCTGCTTTCGATACGGAAGAAGCCATTACACAACTTGCCACAGGCGAAGCATTGGTTTCATTCCTCAATGAAAAAGGTGCTCCTAACATGGTAGAACGGGCATTCATCCTTCCACCCCAAGGACAGATAGGTCCTTTGACAGTGGATGAGCGCGACCAAATCATAAAGGAATCTCTTGTCTTCGGCATATACGAAAAGCTGGTGGACAGAGAGTCTGCTTTTGAAATACTTTCACAAAAAGACAGCTTGGTCGAAGAAGAAAGACAGAAAGCGGCTGCAGAGAAAGAACGCATCAAACAACAAAAAGAAGCCGACAGACAAGCGCGTGAAGCGGCAAAAACCCGCAAGGAAGACCGCGGATTTCTCGGCGAAGTAATAGACCAGGTTGGAAAATCGGCTACACGCCAAATCACCAATCAGATAGGAAGAACTATTACGCGAAGTATTTTAGGCGCATTCTTTGGTAAAAGATAAAAGGAAAAAACATGATAGTACAACAACTCTTCAACACACGATAATAGGTTTTCCCGAATTTTCTAATGTAGAATTAATAATATTTATTCCAGTTTGTGCATTTGAAAGTGCAGTACCTGCCCGACCATTATCGGATAAATTTGTCATCATAATCTGCTTCCCGGAACGGTGAGCTCCCACTAAAGCCAACATTTCATCACATCTACGTAAACATCCTTGACTATCAGATGATTTAAATCCTTTAAATTGGCTGAGAAAGAGCACCGTTATTTGAGGACTACCTCCCAAATAAGGGTCTTGAGGAACTGGTTGATTTGGATCAGTGGGATAATTTCCAGATGTGCTACCCATCATAACCACCTCCACCGCCTGCATTTCCTCCTCCTGATGTGGGTGGATAAGGAGTTGGAGGAGTGTTATTATTATCAGTTGGCACATAAGGTGGAATTAAAGGTGGAATTAAAGGTGTCCGCCTGTGTAAGTATTAAAAAATGCCATGCTTCGCAATGTAAAGTAGTTGTTGTATGTATCCCTAATAGTAGAAAAGTATCTATGTAAGATGTTGTTTTGCTCATTTAGGGAAGATGTCAATTCATATACAGAAACTTTGCCCAAGGAAAATTTCTGTATCAGCATCCTATACTGATCATGTGACAATTTATAAGCCTTTTCAGCAGCTAACCAAAGTTTTATTGAATGATTGTAACTGTTGATACTCTCTTTTATTTCGTTTTTAAATTCACGTTTTTGCCGTTCTTGTAGGATTTTGCTTGCCTCCTAAATATTTTCGGCTATTTTAGTACGGTTTTTGTTTATACCCCATTGGAATATAGGTATTTGAAAACTTACAATAACCGACTAACGAGTATTGCCATTTTTGTATGCTTCTACAAAGGTTTCTGCATATTGATTTATACCATAGTTTAAACTAATATTTCCATTAAAACTATTACTTAGTTTTGCTGAAAACAAATCACGCTCAGCCTTCAATCTTTTTATTTCCTGTTGTTTTAAATACGGATTGTTTTGTTCTACATAATACATTGCCACACTTGTCTCGATAGATAAAGGAACATCCAAATCTGGAATTTCTACTTTAATTGCATCTATTCCCAGAAAAACGGCAAGCCGTTCTTTTGCCGCTATATAGTTTCTCTGAGCATTTTCATAAGCATAATGAGTATTTAAAGATTGTAGTTCGATCTGTTTTAAATCGTATTCAATAATATAACCGTTATTTAATTTAATTTGTTCGAATATTGTTTTATTGCTACTTTGTTTTTGGCATATTCAATTTTCTTTTCAAGGTGATAGAGCTTTCCACCACCACACAGTTGTTGAGAATAGCCAATAGAAAAAGGGGTAGTACTAAAACTGTTACGTTTGAGAGAAACTCATTCAAATAGTTGATATTACTGCCTATATTGATTTCGCCTCCTGTAATCCCAATTTTTGTCGAATAGCAACACCTGCACTACTGTTGTTGGAATAATCTTTCACATAAGAATACCTTCCATCAGAGGGTTCTTGCAATAGACGTAAGATCGGTTAAGATTAATTGGATTAAAGTTGAGTGAAAGTGACGGAAAATAACTCTTTTTATAGTTTTCAAATTGAAGTATTTCGTTTTGAAAATTGAGTCTCTCTATCTTGGCTGCAGATGAATTTAAGGATAAAACATTTACAACTTCGTCCAACGTATTTTCCTTGATATATTTTGACCATAAGTTTTAATACAAACAAAGTAAATTATTGTCAAACGTGTTTGTTTCAAAATCTGTATTTTGTATTTCTAATTTCAAAAGTATAATAATCAATAAGATGCTAAAATATTTTAATAGATTTATATCAGTTACGATTGAAAAACATTTATAATCCATTATGAAAGAGACGGGTGTTTTATGATTCTCTTAAAAAACACCTCAATAGTGCAAACGGTTAATTTGACGCTATTGAGGTATCTTTAGTTATATATTATTCCAAAACAGGTTTATAATAAGCAATATCTTCCACACGGGATTTCACCACAAAGTTGTAATTCTTTACAATCTCAATATGTCCATAATGAATATATACTTCAGCCGAACGACGAAACATTTCAGGATTATTATTGGCATCGTTTAACAGCAGATAACCCATAATAATATGCGCGGCACTTTCTACCAAACGACGGGCATGAAAGTCGAGATATGTTTCATCTTTTCGCTGTGTAACAATCTCTACCAATTTCTCATACATACTGGTCATATTTGACAATGTCGTTTTCAGATGTCCCAGTTCGGGAGAAATATTTGTAAGAGCATATTCTTTCATCTGTTCCTGATACGTCCCGGTAGTGACATGGCGGATAGCGGCAACAACCTGCAACTGCGTAGTTCCTTCGTAGATGTTGGTAATTCGGGCATCCCTGTAAATACGTTCAATAGGATAGTCTTTCATGAATCCTGAACCTCCATGTATCTGAATCGCATCATAAGCATTTTGATTACAATATTCTGTTGACATTCCCTTACCAAGTGGAGTGTATGCATCTGCTAATCGTGCATATTTCTTCATTTCATTGCGTTCTTCGGGAGTCAATTTTCTTTCTTTTGAAATATCTTCCAAAACTTTATAAACATCTACAAAACGAGCTGTTTCATAAAGTATGGCACGTGAAGCATCTGTTTTAGCTCGAATGTTGGCAATCATTTCATAAACTGCAGGAAATTCAATAATTGGTTTTCCAAACTGACGACGTTCGAGTGCATAATTATAAGCTTCTCTGTATGACGCTTCAGATATACCCACAGCTTGTGCCATAATTCCAAGGCGTGCTCCATTCATCAATGCCATTACATATTTGATAAGACCCATGCGCTGTGTGCCTACCAGTTCGACTTTGGCATTTCTGAAAACCAATTCGCAAGTAGGAGAACCTTTGATACCCATTTTGTTTTCGATACGACGAACAGTTACTCCCCCATCCTTTTTATCGTAAACAAACATGGAAAGTCCACGTGCGTCTTTTGTTCCTTCTTCCGAACGAGCCAATACGAGATGAATATCCGAATCGCCATTGGTGATAAAACGTTTGACTCCGTTAAGATACCATTGATTTTCGGTAGAATTATATGTAGCCTTAAGCATTACTGATTGCAAATCAGAGCCTGCATCAGGTTCAGTCAAGTCCATTGACATGGTTGCACCCTGAGTAACTTCCGGAAGGAAACGATATTTTTGATCTTCATTTCCAAATTCGTAAAGCGTTTCGGCACAATCCTGCAATCCCCATAAGTTTTCAAAACCGGCATCAGCTCTACTGACAATATCGGCTGCCATAATATAGGGAACTATGGGGAAATTAAGTCCCCCGAATTTTCTTGCCATCGACATTCCCATTAATCCGGCTTTACGCATAACTTCCAGATTTTCCTGCGTTCCACTTGCATAAACAACGCGTCCATCAACTACTGAAGGACCTTCTTTATCCACTCCTTCTGCGTTTGGAGCAATCACGTCGCCACAAATTTCGCCTACTATTTCCAGCACTTTATTGTAGCTGTCCATCGCATCTTCGAAATCTCTCGGAGCATATTCTATGTTATCCTTATCTGCAAAATCACGTTCTTTGAGTGCTACAATCCGCTTCATTAGTGGATGTTGTAGATGATATTTTAATTGGGGAGTATCTGTATAAAAATTTGCCATTGTTGTATCGTTGTTATTTAGTATTTAACTTGTAGTATTTAATCATTTTAGGAATCACCCTTTCCACATCACCTGTAATAACATAATCTGCAATTTTGTTGATAGGCGCATTCGGGTCATTATTGATCGCAATGATAATAGAACTTTCCTGCATACCGGCGATATGCTGAATTTGTCCTGATATTCCACATGCAATATACAGTTTCGGGCGGACGGTAACTCCTGTTTGACCAATCTGACGATCGTGTTCGGCAAATCCGGCATCTACTGCGGCACGTGAAGCTCCAACTTCAGCTCCCAATACGTCCGCCAAATCATACAGAAGTTGGAAATTTTCTTTCGAACCTACACCGTATCCACCGGCAATAATTATCGGAGAATCCTTAATATTGATTTTGGATTTTTCTATATGACGTTCAATGATGTTTACCACAAAGTCGCTTTCGTTTACATAATCATTGACATTATGTTGTATCGTTTTTCCTTCATAATCCGGGTCAAGAATTTCTTTCTTCATTACGCCTTCGCGCACAGTAGCCATTTGCGGACGACATTCGGGATTTACAATCCATGCAACAATATTCCCTCCGAAAGCAGGACGAATTTGATACAATAGATTCTGGTATACTTTATTTTCACGCTTTTCTTCGTGATTTCCAATTTCTAGGGAAGTACAATCGGCTGTCAAACCACTATGCAATGCAGATGAAACGCGAGGACCCAAATCTCTTCCGACAATTGTTGCTCCCATCAAACAGATTTGAGGTTTTTCTTGTTTGAAAAGATTAATCAGTATAGACGCATGAGGTAGCGTGGTATATGGTGATAAACGGGAATCACTGAATACATGTAACACGTCTACTCCATAAGGAAAAACTTGTGTTGAAACATTTTCAGCATTCTCTGCGGCAGCAATAGCTTCCAATTGGCATCCCAATTGATTTGCAAGAGAACGACCTTTAGTCAATAACTCCAAACTCACATCGGCAACTTTGCCTTCTTCTATTTCTAAATATACAAATACGTTGTTCATAGCTGTTGTTTTTATCCGATTGTGTGACTTTCGATTAATTCTTTCATCATCTCTTCAATATCTTGATTGCTGTCGGTGAGAATTTTATTCTCTTTTGCCTGAAAAATGACATTCTCAATTTTCTTTACTTTAGTAGGAGAACCTGATAGTCCGCATTGCTCCACATTTGCATTTACGTCAACTACACTCCATTCAATGATATTAAGGTAAGGATGCTTATCATAAATATCGATGTAGTCAATATTCTGTTCTTGGCGTTCTGTAATGGTTTTAGCATGTTTATACTTTTGTAAAAGCTTGGCATTCCGAGGACGACAGTCTCGTGCTGTGTTATTAATTGTAACGAGCACAGGCAATGGAGATTCAACAATTTCCACACCGTTTTCAAGACGCCGTTTAACTCTGATTTTGTTAGAAGTAATCACTTCAACATTTTCTCCGTAAGTTATTTGTGGAATACCTAGTTTTTGTGCGACTTGAGGACCTACTTGCGCGGTATCGCCATCAATTGCTTGTCGTCCCGAAATAATTAAATCGTACTCTCCGATATTTTTCACAGCCATAGAAAGTACATAAGAAGTTGCAAGTGTATCCGCTCCGGCAAATGCTCTGTCAGTCAGAAGAACTCCATCGTCAGCACCACGATAAAGTCCTTCTCGGATAATATCAGCAGCACGTCCAGGTCCCATTGTTAAGATAGTAATCTTCGTACCAGGAAACTTATCTTTAATTTCAAGAGCTTGCTCTAATGCATTTAAATCTTCTGGATTGAAAATAGCCGGAAGTGCTGCTCTATTTACAGTACCGTCAGCTTTCATTGCATCCTTCCCTACATTTCTAGTGTCAGGGACTTGCTTGGCTAAAACTATAATCTTGTAAGCCATATTTATTGTTTATTTATTATTAATATAAAACACAAATTTACTCATTCTAACTTTTAAAACAAATAAATATAAATCACAATCGAATAAATATTAATGCGATAAAAAGCTATTATAGAAGCACAAAATTGAATCTATTCTCCTCTAGGTATAAGCATCACGGGTATTATTTTGACCTTTGTTGGTGCAATGCTATCAAGACATTATTTTGATCTATAAGGTCTTGGTACAATTCTGATGTTAAGGTTTTAAATTTGACCTATTGAGTTATTAAGACAGAGTCTGTCTCACAAAATTCAAACAGATTAATAATGCACTTATTTTAATATGTTTGCACTATTAATAAATAAAGTAATATATACCCTAGGATTTCAAAAATCTATTTTTTATCTAAATAAGAAGTTTAAATAGGATTAAGTTTATCTTTTAATAGGAGAAAAATTCCTATTAAAAGAATTATACCTATAACAATTTCAGAAAAAATTAATTTTTCATACCTTTTATTAAAAGAACTATATAAAGAATAAAGATTTCAATATAAATTGTGTTATTAGATCCGGCAAGACACAAAAAAGCCCCGATTAATTAAATAATCGAGGCTTAATTAAAAAAGACGGCAGCTACCTACTCTCCCACATGTTCTGCAGTACCATCGGCGCTATTGGGCTTAACTTCTCTGTTCGGAATGGGAAGAGGTGGATCCCCAACGCTATAACCACCTTAATAAGTTTGCAGTTTAAACTGTCTTGTGTTTACTGTCGACAGCCAACTGTATATTATCATGATGTAAATAAAGAAGCAAAGAATAAGTATTCGTTTTCGAAAAACTATAAGATTTATCAAACCTTTTTAACCAATTACGGACGAATTAAAGCTTACGGGCAATTAGTACTGCTCGGCTTTGATGTTACCACCTTTACACCTGCAGCCTATCAAGGTCGTAGTCTACAACCACCCTTATAAAGAGATCTCATCTTGAGGTCGGCTTCGTGCTTAGATGCTTTCAGCACTTATCCTAATCCAGACTTAGCTACCCGGCGGTGCACCTGGCGATACAACCGGTAAACCAGAGGTCTGTCCAACACGGTCCTCTCGTACTAGTGTCGGAGCCTCGCAAATCTCTAACGCCCACGATAGATAGAGACCGAACTGTCTCACGACGTTCTGAACCCAGCTCGCGTGCCACTTTAATGGGCGAACAGCCCAACCCTTGGGACCTTCTCCAGCCCCAGGATGTGACGAGCCGACATCGAGGTGCCAAACCATTCCGTCGATATGAGCTCTTGGGAATGATCAGCCTGTTATCCCCGGAGTACCTTTTATCCTTTGAGCGATGGCCATTCCATACTGAAACCACCGGATCACTATGCTCTAGTTTCCTACCTGATCGACTTGTAGGTCTCTCAGTCAAGCGCGCTTATGCCATTATACTCTAAAGGACGGTTACCAATCGTCCCGAGCGCACCTTTAGAAGCCTCCGTTACTCTTTTGGAGGCGACCACCCCAGTCAAACTACCCACCATACAGTGTCTTCCGCATCCGCGGAATTAGAAGTCAAACATCCGAAGGGCCGTATTTCAACGTCGGCTCCACGACAACTGGCGTTGCCGCTTCAAAGCCTCCGGCCTATCCTACACATCGGATGCCCAAATTCAATGTAAAGCTATAGTAAAGGTTCACGGGGTCTTTTCGTCCCATCGCGGGTAATCGGCATCTTCACCGATACTACAATTTCACCGAGCTCATGGTTGAGACAGTATTCAGATCGTTACACCATTCGTGCAGGTCGGAACTTACCCGACAAGGAATTTCGCTACCTTAGGACCGTTATAGTTACGGCCGCCGTTTACTGGGGCTTCAATTCAATGCTTCTCTTGCGATGACATCTCCTCTTAACCTTCCAGCACCGGGCAGGTGTCAGGCTATATACAGCGTCTTTCAACTTAGCATAGCCATGTGTTTTTGTTAAACAGTCGCCTGAATCTATTCTCTGCGGCCGACATTGCTGCCGGCGTCCTTTATCCCGAAGTTACAGGACTATTTTGCCTAATTCCTTAACCATGAATCACTCGAGCGCCTTAGTATTCTCAACCCAACTACCTGTGTCGGTTTGCGGTACGGGTGCTGTGATAATTAACGTGTAGCGGCTTTTCTCGGCAGTCTGCTTACCTACATTATTAGCGCATCCGAAGACTTGCCATACTTTCAGGTTCAGCTCCAAGGGCGGATTTGCCTACCCCCGTCTACGCCTACTCCCTTTAACCATCTATTCCGTCAGATGGCAGTAGTGTCACTTCTGCGTCCCCGCTTAACTTATCACAACAGTAACGGAATATTAACCGTTTCTTCCATCAGAATCGCCCAAAGGCTTATCCTTAGGCCCCGACTAACCCTGATCCGATTAGCGTTGATCAGGAAACCTTAGTCTTTCGGCGAGGAAGTTTCTCACTCCCTTTATCGTTACTTATACCTACATTTGCTTTTCCAGACGCTCCAGAATACCTGACGGTACGCCTTCAACGCTAGACTGGAATGCTCCCCTACCAATTCATAAGAATTCCATAGCTTCGGTAATATGCTTATGCCCGATTATTATCCACGCTTCGCCACTCGACTAGTGAGCTGTTACGCACTCTTTAAATGAATGGCTGCTTCCAAGCCAACATCCTAGCTGTTACGGTAGCAAAACTTCGTTAAATGCAACTTAGCATATATTTGGGGACCTTAGCTGATGGTCTGAGTTGTTCCTCTCTCGGACACGGACCTTAGCACCCGCGCCCTCACTCCCGGATATCACTTATACGCATTCGGAGTTTGTCTGGACTTGATAGGCGGCGAAGCCCTCGCATCCAATCAGTAGCTCTACCTCATATAAGTTCGTAGTCCGAGGCTGCACCTAAATGCATTTCGGGGAGTACGAGCTATCTCCAAGTTTGATTAGCCTTTCACCCCTACCCTCAAGTCATCCGAAAACTTTTCAACGTTTACCAGTTCGGTCCTCCAGTTGGTGTTACCCAACCTTCAACCTGCTCAAGGGTAGATCACTTGGTTTCGCGTCTACTCCTGCTGACTATGGCGCCCTGTGAAGACTCGCTTTCGCTGCGGCTAACGTGCTTTATAGCACTTAACCTTGCCAACAAGAGTAACTCGTAGGTTCATTATGCAAAAGGCACGCCGTCACGGAATAAATCCGCTCCGACCGCTTGCAAGCACATGGTTTCAGGGTCTATTTCACTCCTCTGTTCGAGGTTCTTTTCACCTTTCCCTCACGGTACTGGTTCACTATCGGTCTCTGATGAGTATTTAGCCTTGGCGGATGGTCCCGCCGGATTCACACAGGATTTCTCGTGTCCCGCGCTACTCAGGATACTGATAGGCTTAATTATAGAGTCGTGTACGGGATTATCACCCTCTATGATGCAACTTTCCAGATGCTTCTACTTCCATAATTTCTTGCCATATCTCAGTCCTACAACCCCAAAGTTGCCTAAACAAATTTGGTTTGGGCTACTCCCATTTCGCTCGCCACTACTTTGGGAATCACTTTTGTTTTCTTCTCCTATGGGTACTTAGATGTTTCAGTTCCCCACGTTCGCCCTCTATTTGATAGAGTAATATGATCTTCTCATATTAGGTTGCCCCATTCGGATATCTGCGGATCGATTCGTATTGCCAATCCCCGCAGCTTTTCGCAGCTTATCACGTCCTTCATCGCCTTCCAGAGCCTAGGCATCCCCCATGTGCCATAATTCACTTTCTTTTCGCCGTCCGGTTCTATAACTTTTACAAGTATAGCCGGGCTTGATAAATACTAGCTTTCTACTTAAATATTTTTCTTGCTCTTTATTTTATTACACCATGTTAAAGATCGCTTCAACTTCAAAGTTTTTAAAAAAAACTCTTCGTCGATAGTTGTCTGATTAGGATTCGAACCTTTTCTTTTTAATTGTTAATTAAAACCGCCTCCGTCAGGCTTTCAAACTTTTCATTCTATAAGTATTCGACTGACTCGCTTGTCAATCATTTATTTCGCATCAATTCTGTACTTTGGTGGAGAATAACGGATTCGAACCGTTGACCCTCTGCGTGCAAGGCAGATGCTCTAGCCAGCTGAGCTAATCCCCCATTATATTTTCAATTAATTTTTAATTATTAATTGATCTCTGTAGTCCCAGGCAGAGTTGAACTGCCGACCTCTACATTATCAGTGTAGCGCTCTAACCAACTGAGCTATAGGACTGGCTGGTCTTTACTGTCGGCATTCCGCATCTTAATTCCTTTTTTTTGGACTATCAAAAGTCGGGATGTCTCTGTAGGTGTCTCTTTTATTTTATTGTGAGACTTATATTTTATATACACGTTTGACAAGAGTTATTATCTGCACATTTCATTTTCGATACCTCGTTTTTTTTCATTTAAATCATAATTTCAAGAGCGTGGAAAAGAGCAAAAGGTTCTAATCTTTTGCTGGTAAAACGTCTTTTTAGGTAGTTCTCCAGAAAGGAGGTGTTCCAGCCGCACCTTCCGGTACGGCTACCTTGTTACGACTTAGCCCCAGTTACTAGTTTTACCCTAGGCCGCTCCTTGCGGTTACGGACTTTAGGTACCCCCAGCTTCCATGGCTTGACGGGCGGTGTGTACAAGGCCCGGGAACGTATTCACCGCGCCGTGGCTGATGCGCGATTACTAGCGAATCCAGCTTCACGGAGTCGAGTTGCAGACTCCGATCCGAACTGAGAGTGGCTTTGGAGATTAGCATCCTGTCACCAGGTAGCTGCCCTTTGTACCACCCATTGTAACACGTGTGTCGCCCCGGACGTAAGGGCCGTGCTGATTTGACGTCATCCCCACCTTCCTCACATCTTACGATGGCAGTCTCGTTAGAGTCCCCAGCTTAACCTGATGGCAACTAACAATGAGGGTTGCGCTCGTTATGGCACTTAAGCCGACACCTCACGGCACGAGCTGACGACAACCATGCAGCACCTACACAGATGCCCCGAAGGGAAAGCAAATCTCTTTGCCGGTCATCTGCATTTCAAGCCCGGGTAAGGTTCCTCGCGTATCATCGAATTAAACCACATGTTCCTCCGCTTGTGCGGGCCCCCGTCAATTCCTTTGAGTTTCATTCTTGCGAACGTACTCCCCAGGTGGATTACTTAACGCTTTCGCTAAGCCGCTTACTGTATATCGCAAACAGCTAGTAATCATCGTTTACTGCGTGGACTACCAGGGTATCTAATCCTGTTTGATCCCCACGCCTTCGTGCATGAGCGTCAGTTATAGTTTAGTAAGCTGCCTTCGCAATCGGAGTTCCTCGTGATATCTAAGCATTTCACCGCTACACCACAAATTCCGCCTACTTCATCTATACTCAAGATTGCCAGTTTCGAAGGCACTTTTACAGTTGAGCTGCAAAATTTCACCGCCGACTTAACATTCCGCCTGCGCACCCTTTAAACCCAATAAATCCGGATAACGCTCGGATCCTCCGTATTACCGCGGCTGCTGGCACGGAGTTAGCCGATCCTTATTCGTAAGGTACATGCAAAAAACCACACGTGGCTCACTTTATTCCCTTACAAAAGAAGTTTACAACCCATAGGGCAGTCTTCCTTCACGCGACTTGGCTGGTTCAGAGTTGCCTCCATTGACCAATATTCCTCACTGCTGCCTCCCGTAGGAGTTTGGACCGTGTCTCAGTTCCAATGTGGGGGATAAACCTCTCAGTTCCCCTATCCATCGTTGCCTTGGTAAGCCGTTACCCTACCAACTAGCTAATGGAACGCATGCCCATCTTTAACCGATAAATCTTTAACAAAATAAACATGTGTAAATTTTGTATTATAGGGTATTAATCCGAATTTCTCCGGGCTATCCCCTTGTTAAAGGTAGGTTGCATACGTGTTACTCACCCGTACGCCGCTCTCTATGACCGAAGTCATATACCGCTCGACTTGCATGTGTTAGGCCTATCGCTAGCGTTCATCCTGAGCCAGGATCAAACTCTTCGTTGTATATTTGTTATTTTATTGAACTTATCCCTCAAAAGGACTCGTTATACCTTCATATACAAAAAATCATTATCCCTTCTGCCTCTTCGTTCACGTCTTGTATTTTGTCTAAACTACTTTCAAAAAAATTGTCGGGTACCAAAAATTTTATTTTGTGTACTGTTTTTGTCTTGTCAAGTGTATGTAAATCTTTCAATGATCGCTTTTTGTCGCCCTCTGTTTCAAAGCCTCTCTTGGCGTTACTTTCAGAAAGCGGATGCAAAGGTAAAACGTTTTTTATTACTAACCAAACTTTAAAACAATTATTTTTGAAGTTTTTTT
>DAMBHY010000004.1:0-45966 GCA_032068765.1 Dysgonamonadaceae bacterium
AACGCATGAATTACACTTTAAAATCATGCGAACGAGTATTGAAACGCATGAATTATACTTTAAAATCGTGCGAACGAGTACTCAAATGCATGAATTAAACATTATAATCATGCTATTGGATACTGTGACGCTTTAATTCTATGTAGTATTCGTGATCTTGGATAATGCAACGTATTAGATATAAATTACAATAATGCTGTATAGTATCGAAACGCATTAATACCAATTCGAAAAGACTATAGAATACTAGAATTTATTAATGTTATGTGTGTTTAATGTTATGTAGTTTCATAATGCATTAACAGTGAGGGGTAGTGAAATTATTGTTGCTCACATCACCACATTAGGAATCAACAAAGAAGTGGCAGAAGTAAGCAGAAACGATAAATTTTTTTTAGACAAGTTTATGCGCGAGAATCAGTTGGGAAAAAAGCTGCCTTTGGGAAAACGTTTCGGCAAGTGAACTTTGTCCCAAACTGGCAAAAGTATTGAGCAAATATCTGAAATATCTGAATGCGATGCGTAGCATAGCTGGATATGAATCACTTTATAACCAACTTAACGAGGTGTAAAACCTGCAAAAGGTAGAAAAGACAAGAAGAAGAGAAGATTTTTTTGAAGTTTGTAGTTTAAAATTTTGTGGCGTACATCTATCTGGGATGTGCGACTTTTAATTGAAAGATTCGCAACTTTTCTATTATCTCTCAAAAAACAAAATCCCCAGGATTAGCACCTGTCTTTTCTCCATTATTCAAGGTATCTATCTTGCGCATATCATCATCCAACAATTCAAAATCAAAAATATCGATATTCTCTTTCAGTCTTTCGGGAGAAGTAGACTTTGGAAACACAATCACTTCCTGCTGTATGCACCAGCGGAGAATGATTTGCGCGGGAGATTTGTGGTATCTTTCCGAAAGTTCGAGCAAAAGTGGAAGTTCGAGCAAATCGTTTCGTTTTGCACCGAGTGGACGCCATCCTTCTACGCGTATACAATTTTCCTTGCAATATTCCACCAAATCTTTCTGATTGAAATATGGATGAAACTCAATCTGATTGACCGCTGGCATGATATCCACTTCGCGAAGCAATGCTGTAAGTTGCGGCATCCAATAGTTGCTCACACCAATCGCGCGGGCAAGCCCGGCGTTGTGCATGCGTTCCATATCGCTCCACACAGAAACATATTTGTCCTTCACAGGCCAATGCACCAGATATAAATCCACATAATCCATCTGCAGCTTTTTCAAACTCACACGCAGTGCGCCATGCTCGTTGCTGCTTCGGATATCGTCCGTCCAAAGTTTGGTTGTAACAAACAAATCTTCTCTGGCTATACCGCTGTCCTTTATCGCTTTACCGATAATCTCTTCATTGCCATACAAAGCGGCGGTATCTATGTGGCGGTAACCCAAATCCAACGCAGTACGAACCGAACGATAAGTTTCTCTTTCGTCCGTCATTTTGTAGGTTCCCAATCCCAATACGGGGATTTTCGCACCGCTGTTAAGAAGTAAATGCTCCATAGTTTAATGATTTTGCAATATTTGGAGAATATCTTTTTTGTCCTGAACAATCTGGTTTGCAAGCATGTCGAGCGATTCGAATTTTTCATCTTGACGAACAAACTGCACAAATTCAACCGTGAGAGAACGATTGTATAAATCCTGTTCGAAGTCGAAAATATTCACCTCCACATTCATATAGTTGGTTGTATTAACCGTTGGGCGTGTGCCGATATACAGCATTCCACCATATACATCCTTGTCTGCTCTCACGCGCACTGCATACACTCCCGCGTGTGGAATGACTTTATATGGTTCCCACGAACGAATATTAGCGGTGGGAAATCCGATAGTACGCCCGAGTTGATTACCAGGAATGATTTCGCCGGAAAGATTGTAGGGATACGTGAGGAGCGTGTTTGCCAACTCAATGTTTCCTTCGAGCAGCAATCGGCGTATAACCGACGAACTAACGAGTACGTTATCGTGAAGCAATTCCGTAGCGTGAATTACCTGCATTCCTATTTCCTTGCCATAAGCTTGGTATTGAGGAAATCCTTCTTCCCTATTGTGCCCGAAACGATGGTCGTAACCAACGAAGAGGGTATGCACCCCCAGCTGTTTTTGAAGCACGCTGCGTATAAAATCTTTCGCCGTAAGGCGTGAGAGTTTGGGAGTGAAAGGCAGAACTATGACGTAATCAATGCCGGTGGTAGCTAGTTGGGAGAGTTTTTCATCGAATCCGCAGAGGAGCTGTGGTTGATAATCCTTTTGCAGCACTTTGCGCGGATGAACGGGGAAGGTAATTACGGCGGAAGGAATTCCCAAGCGTTTTGCTTCTTCCTTTATCTGATGTATCAAATGACGATGACCGATATGCACTCCATCAAAAAAACCGACTGTCGCCGCAATAGGTTCTTTATCAAAAAAATTTCCAGGACACAAATCTATTACTTCCACTCTCTCAATTCTTTTATAGCATTTCGGCTTCAAAA
This sequence comes from Dysgonamonadaceae bacterium, assembly GCA_032068765.1. Classification (GTDB taxonomy): domain Bacteria; phylum Bacteroidota; class Bacteroidia; order Bacteroidales; family Dysgonomonadaceae; genus DAMBHY01. The sequence continues at coordinate 2,501 of DAMBHY010000004.1, forward strand.
TTATATAAATAATTCTACATGGAGAAAAAAGGAGGAATTCGCATATTTTGTAACTTAAAAATTCTAACAAATTTATAAATTGCATTTTTGTAAGCATCAATAATAGAAATAATGGAATTAAAGATTGATTAATCAAAGTTTATTCCAATCAAAGATTAAAATTGCCATTGGTATACCAGATCATATTTGCTATAGCTATCCTAATAATTGCTTATTAACGATAAAATGATTGAAGTCAATCTAAGAAATTATGATTACAACTTATAATTACCAGTAAGAAAGCAATTCCTATATTAGCTGTAGAGAAAAAAATATATTGACCGATTCATTCTAATTTGCACATCTACAAACTTTGGCATTCTTTTTGCTTTATAAATAGAGTCATGATTTTATTTCTCACAATATGAGCAAATCTTGACAAAATCTGACTATTTTTGTAGGCTCAAATTTAAAATTTACGAATGAAAGAGAATCAACTAGTTAAAAATATTGTAGAAGGAATTCAGGATAAGAAAGGAAAAAACATTTCCATAATAGATTTACAAAATTCAGGAGGATCCGTTTGTGATTTCTTTGTGATATGCGAAGGTAATACTCCCACACAAGTTTCTGCTCTTGCCGAATCGGTGGAAGCAGCTGTCAAGAAAAACACACATGAAAGTCCTATACGTGTTCAAGGATTGCAGCGTGCAGAATGGGTAGGAATTGACTACGGTTCTGTCATTGTTCATGTGTTCCTTCCGGAATTGAGAAGCTTTTATAACCTGGAACATTTGTGGGAAGATGCACCCATTGAACAAATATCAAATATAGACTAAAACCTTTTACATTAAGTTTTGTTATACGACAGTATACTATTACCCTAATTTTTTATGGAACAAAAAGATAAAAAACAAAATAAAAAACAAAATAAAAAACCCCTTTTCAAACCTAATTTAAATTCTCCCAACGGCAAACCGAAAATGGGATTCAGCATATATTGGCTTTATACTGCCATTTTTTTGGCCCTCATAGGATTTTGGGTAATTGGGAATACAGGAACGAAGAAGGAGGTGATATGGTCTGAATTTCAACGATATATTGCTGAAGGCAAGATTGAAAGTGTTATTATCCACAGTAATAAATTAACTGCTGATGCTATCGTTAAAAAAGAATACGCTGCCGAAATTATCGGTCAATCAAATACGACAACTAAAAGTCAACCTATAATTGCGGTAGAAATACCTTCGGGAGAAAATGTGGCTGATTACATAGACAAAGTTAAAGCGGAAAAAGGTTATCCTATTCAGGTACGTTTCAATCAGTCATTTGAATATGGAAGTACCTTGTTAAATATTGGCTTTTGGGTTTTAATAATTGCCTTTTGGATATGGATGCTTCGCAGAATGCAACCGGGAGGAAGTGCTGGAGGCGGCGGTGGAATTTTTAGCGTGGGAAAATCCAAAGCGCAACTCTTTGATAAAGACGGCGAGGTAAAAACTACTTTTAAGGATGTTGCAGGTTTGTCGGAAGCTAAGGAAGAAGTCCAGGAAATTGTAGAATTCCTAAAAAACCCTGGACATTATACTGCTCTTGGCGGTAAAATTCCTAAAGGAGCACTCTTAGTAGGTCCTCCAGGAACAGGTAAAACGTTGCTTGCAAAAGCGGTAGCCGGTGAAGCTAATGTACCTTTCTTTTCTATCTCAGGTTCTGATTTCGTAGAAATGTTTGTGGGTGTAGGAGCTTCCCGCGTAAGAGACCTATTCCGTCAGGCGAAAGAAAAAGCACCGTGTATCGTTTTCATTGATGAAATTGATGCAGTGGGTCGTGCCCGTGGTAAGAATGCGAATTTCGGCTCTAATGACGAACGCGAAAACACCCTTAACCAATTACTTACAGAAATGGATGGTTTTGGTTCAAACAGCGGTGTAATTATTCTAGCTGCTACTAACCGTGTAGATATTCTGGATAAAGCATTGCTTCGTGCAGGACGTTTTGACCGTCAGATTTATGTGGAACTTCCAGATTTAAATGACAGAAAAGAAATATTCAATGTTCACCTACGTCCTTTGAAGCTTGACCATACGGTGGATGTGGAATTCCTTGCTCGTCAAACTCCTGGTTTCTCAGGAGCAGATATTGCGAATGTATGTAACGAGGCTGCTTTAATTGCTGCAAGAAAGAAAAAAGATTTCGTTCAGAAAGATGACTTCCTCAATGCGGTAGACAGAATTATCGGCGGACTTGAAAAGAAAAATAAAATCATCACTCAGGAAGAAAAGCGTTCAATCGCTATTCACGAAGCGGGTCATGCTACATTGAGTTGGTTCTTGGAACATGCCAATCCTTTGGTGAAAGTAACCATCGTGCCTCGTGGGAAAGCACTTGGTGCAGCCTGGTACCTTCCTGAAGAACGCCAAATCAACACCAAAGAACAGATGCTCGACGAAATGTGTGCACTATTAGGAGGTCGTGCGGCGGAAGAAAACTTTACAGGAAAGATTTCTTCAGGCGCAATGAATGACTTAGAAAGAGTCACCAAACAAGCTTACGGAATGATTTCTTATTTAGGTATGAGCGAAAAGTTGCCAAACTTATCTTACTACGACTCATCCGGACAAGAATACACTTTCTCAAAACCTTATAGCGAGAAAACTTCTGAGTTGATTGATAGTGAAGTACAGAAAATGATTGCAGAGCAATATGACAGAGCAAAAAGTTTATTGAGAGAACATGAAGATGGTCATGCTGAATTAGCAAAAATTCTCCTTGAACGTGAAATCATTTATGCGGAAGATTTGGAAAAGATCTTCGGAAAACGTCCGTGGAAATCTCGTTCGGAAGAGATTCTAAACAACAAAAATGAAGAACCTCCTAAAACTCCTGTACTAGGACCTTCTCTTCCAACAATTCCTACCAATCCTTATGAAAATGACAACAAATAAATGAATTTTAATAATATAAAGCAGAAGGGATAATCTTGACAGATTATCCCTTTTTTTAATACCTGTAATCTGAACAAAAGGTTATAATCAACGTTATAGTAGATGAATTTATAAAAAATAAAAGTATTTACTATGAAGAAAATAATCACAGCTCTCTTCACAATTTTAATATTTTCAACGAGTTATGCACAAAAGTGCATCGATCAAGATAATAAAAACCCAAAAAATAAAAAGATTATGAAATTCGAAAAAGATCCACTTCCTTATGCAAATGATGCATTAGCCCCAGTTATTGGTAAAGAAACCATAGATTTACACTATGGCAAACACTTACAAGCGTATGTAGACAACTTGAACAAACTGATAGTTGGTACTAAATTTGAAAATGCAGATTTGCTTACCATAGTAAAAGAAAGCGATGGCGCAATTTTCAATAATGCAGGACAAGTATTGAATCACAATTTATATTTCGCTTCTTTCTCACCAAATGGTGGTGGTGAACCTAAAGGTGCTTTGGCTGAAGCAATCAACAAACAGTTCGGTTCATTTGAAAAATTCAAAGAAGAATTTACCAATGCAGGTGTAACTTTATTCGGTTCTGGATGGGCATGGTTGGCAAAAGACGCTAACGGCAAATTATCTATCGAGAAAGAAAGTAACGCAGGCAATCCTGTTACTAAAGGATTAACTCCAATCTTAGGATTCGACGTTTGGGAACATTCATACTATTTGGATTATCAAAACCGTCGTGCTGACCATTTAAAAGATTTATGGAAAATAATCGATTGGAACGTAGTTTCAAACCGTTATTGATATTGAGTATATTTTAATTGAAAAAGGGAATTAAACCAAAGTTTAATTCCCTTTTATATTTTGCATAGTTTCAAAATCAGCTGTGAATCATAATACCCGTCAACATCCTTCCACAATGCACGCTCTGTCTGCGGGCAGAAAAGAATAACCGTGCGTTTTTGAATGTATTGTATCTTGTTTTTTCGATGTTATTCTTTTTAACTCCTAAACGAATCAATTCTTCTCGATTGATTTCTCCTACATCTAAAAACGTTTTCTTAGAATGTGGATATTTGCGTGCAGTTTTGCTGTTGAGAATGAATTTATTCTTCTTAAATTCATTAATGACCTCCTTACCCACTTCGTAATTTTCCACTCCAATGGAAGGACCAATTGCCGCAATTATATCCGAAGGATTCGTACCGAAATTGTCAACCATGGCTTTCACCGCATTCTCTACAATTCTGGCAACTGTACCTCTCCAGCCTGCATGAATAGCTGCGGTGGAGTTTGTAACAGGGTCGAATAACAAAATTGGTGTGCAGTCGGCTGTCGTTGCACACAAAAAGATATCAGTCTGCCGCGTAATTAAGGCGTCACAACCGTACAGAGTTTCTATTTGCTCATATTTTGGAGATTCCAAAAGGGCTTGGTCTATTAATACCACTCTGTTGCTGTGCGTCTGGTGCGGAGTGATAAATTTATCCACATCCATAAAGAAATAACGGGCAAGTGTAGTTCTGTTTTTGTAAATTTGAACTGGATCATCATCCGAGAAGTTTCCCAAATTGAAACTAGCAAACTCTCCCTTACTGCCCCCACCAATACGTGTGGTAGAAAAATTTACAATATGAGGATATTTGTCAAATATCTTAAATTGCAAAAGATTTTTGTAATTGGGATGAGACCTCATAATTAAAAATCTTCGTAATAATTATCGTCCTCTTCAAAATCTTCTTCTTCAATATCCTCATCCATTTCGATGATTTCCTCTTCTTCATCAAAACCGAGAGTTTTGACATCCAATTTGCGGTGGACCAGATTTTCACGCATGGATTCTACTGTGTGAACGTATTCATCCGAATTTAGTTCTTTCCATAGCAAGTCCTTAAGTGTCACAATTCCATTGCCCTGAATTGAAGAAATGAATACGTAAGGGATATCGGGTAAATCTTTTGTCATCTCCTGAATCAACTCATCGTCCAGCATATCGCTTTTGGTGATAGCCAAAACTTTACGCTTGTCCATCAATTCGGGATTGTATTGAGCCAATTCGTTGATAAGTATTTTGTATTCTTTGTGTATGTCATCAGAGTCCGCAGGAATCATAAAGAGCAGCAACGCATTGCGTTCTATATGACGTAGGAAACGAAGTCCTAAACCTTTTCCTTCACTTGCACCCTCGATAATTCCAGGAATATCTGCCATCACAAACGATTTATTGTCGCGATAAGATACGATACCCAAGTTCGGTTCAAGTGTTGTGAAAGGATAATTTGCAATTTTAGGTTTAGCTGCTGAGACAACTGAAAGCAAAGTAGATTTTCCTGCATTGGGGAAACCTACAAGACCTACGTCTGCAAGTAGTTTGAGCTCAAGAATAACCCAACGTTCTTCGTAAGGTTCGCCGGGCTGAGCGTAACGAGGCGCCTGATTGGTAGCAGTCTTGAAACGAGTATTTCCCAAACCTCCGCGACCGCCTTTCAGCAATATCTGTTCCTGACCATGATCGGTGATGTCACAAAGATATTCACCCGTATGAGCATCATAAGCCACAGTTCCGCAAGGCACTTCGATGACTACGCTTTCGCCTTTTTTCCCATATCGCTGATTGCGTCCGCCGCCTTCGCCATGTTCTGCAAAAATGTGCTTTTTGTAGCGAAGGTGAAGTAGTGTCCAGTAGTTGCGATTACCACGAAGAATGATGTGTCCGCCATCGCCGCCATCTCCACCGTCAGGTCCTCCTTTTGGTATATATTTTTCTCTTCTGAAATGCGAGGAACCTCTCCCTCCTTTTCCAGAACGACAAAAGATTTTAACGTAGTCAACAAAATTTGTTTCAGCCATACCTTTTATACTTTAAGGTGATTTTTCACCGCTTTTTCAATATCAATTGATATCTCTTCGATAGGTTTAACGCCTGTGATGTGGATAAGTTTGCCTTGTCTTTCATATTCGTGCATCACGTGTTCTGACTGTTCGTGATAAACTTTCAAACGCTGTTCGATGCTTTCGCGGTTATCATCAGCACGATGCGAGACTTTACCTCGGTTGAGCAGGCGTTCGATCAATATTTCTTCTGGAACATCCAGACTGATAACAAGGTCAATTTGCTGGTTGAAGTCCTTCAAGATTTCATCCAAAGCATGCAATTGCGCAATGTTGCGGGGAAAACCGTCGAAGATGAGCCCTTGACCCTCTTTTTCTTCGATGGTATTCCGTAGTATTTTGATGACAAGATCATCCGGCGCCAAATTTCCCTTTGAAATAAGTGCATCGGCAATTTTGCCTAATTCCGTATTATTTCTTATTTCTTCACGCAGCATTTCACCGGTAGACACATGTTTTACTCCAAACTTTTCTTCCAGAATATCACTCTGTGTACCTTTTCCTGAACCCGGCGCTCCGAAAAACACTAAATTTATCATAACATTATAAAACAATATTTTTGATTGTAAAAACCTTACAAAGATACGGTTTTTTCTCCTTTTTAGATACAAATCTCTATTTACAAGTACATAAAAAATGATGTTTAATGTAATGAACTTAATGAAGATAATAGCGTTTTATAGAAAACAACAATTTGAACTCAAATAAATAAACTTCGGTGCTATGGATAAGAATGAATTTAAAACAAAAGTAGACGATGTGTTGGATCAATTGAAGAAACGCATTGGTGAAATGGAAGAAAAAGCGGTAGATATTTCTGAAGACGCTAAAGAAGAATTTGCAAAACAATTGGACAATCTGAAAGATTTGCAAAATCAACTTACATCTAAAATGGAAGAATTTGAAGCTGCAAACGCTCCTAGATGGGAGGTGATAAAAGAAAGTGCAATGAAATTCTTTGGCGACGTGAAAGCATCATGGGTGGAAAACTTTTCGAACGTAAATGAAATGTTTCGCAAGAATAACATGAAAGCAAGTACAAAAGAAGAATATCCAGACGCGTTTGCTGACGAAATTCCTGAAACGCCAAAAGGTGATATCCCTTATACAAACTGATTGTATAAATATTGAAAAAAGTAAGCTCCTAATCTGTAATTAGGAGCTTACTTTTTGTCTGTACTAATCGGAGTAAAAATAAAATTCCTGCCATAACTTAATATTAATCAGTGCAAAATTTGTCGCATTGAAATGAAATAACTACTTTTGCGGTTAAATTATAACAGGACGAAAATTTTATGGCATCTACAGCTGATTTTAGAAATGGTATGTGTATTGACTTGGAAGGTCAATATTATTTTATCATCGAATTTTTGCACGTTAAACCTGGAAAAGGCGCAGCTTTTGTTCGCACAAAACTGAAAAACGTTACTACAGGACGTGTTTTAGATAAAACATTCAACTCGGGAGTGAAAGTGGACGAAGTACGTATCGAACGTCGTCCGTTCCAATATCTATATCAGGATGATATGGGATACAACTTCATGAATACAGAAACTTACGAACAAATTCCTATCGCGGGAGAACAAATTGAAGGTGTGGAGTTCTTAAAAGAAGGTGATATCGTAGAAGTTCAGATTCATGCCGAAAGCGGCACAATCCTTACTGCCGAAATGCCTACTCACGTGATTCTTGAAGTGACATACACCGAACCGGGTTTGAAAGGCGACACTGCTACCAACACGCTGAAACCTGCAACTGTGGAAACAGGGGCTGAAGTCCGCGTCCCATTATTTATCGAAACAGGTGAGAAAATAAAAATAGATACACGCTCCGGTTCTTATGTAGAACGGGCAAAGTAATAATCTACTTCCATTGTGCTTGAACACACACACGGAAAAGGGCATCTTTCAAAGGAGGGATGTTCTTTTTTTATGTTATTTCCAATGAATAAATTATTACCTTTGTCAACATATTTAATACATAATATTTACAATATCAATTAGTATGCTCATGAAAAAGAAAAACATTTATAGCGTTATTTTCATTGTCAGTCTGTTTGTCTTTGGCAACATTCAAGCGCAAGACAACAAAAGTATTCTGTGGAAAATTTCCGGTAACGGATTGAAACAATCATCCTATTTGTTCGGCACACATCACCTGGTTCCGGCCTCGTTTGCAGAAAGTGTAAAAGGATTACAGACAGCTTTGGCAAATTCTGAACAAATGGCAGGCGAACTGGATATGTCTAACATGCAGGAACTACAAATGAGGATAATGCAAGCGGGACTGATGCCTTCAGATAAAACCTATCAAAAGCTTCTTTCGGCAGATGACTATGCATTGCTTGACAAAACCATTAAAGAACTGATGGGGACGGGCATTGATAATTTTCAGAAGATGAATCCCGCGATGCTTTCGACTGTACTTACTGTTTTTATAACAAAAAAATATTATCCCGAATTTGGGGACGGTGGAAGTTTGGATGAAAACTTCCAAAAACAAATGCGAATGAAACAGAAACCTGTGCTGGGTTTAGAAACGGTGGATGATCAAATCAAAACACTATTCCAATCTTCCACTACTGAACGTCAAGCTGAGGTTTTGATGTGTATGGTAAAATATCAGGATAAAACAAAATCTCAACTGCAACAGTTGACTGAAGCGTATCAGTCTTATGATTTGGATAAACTGTTCAAAATAACTACAGACAAGCATCCGGATGCTTCCTGCAATTCTACTAAAGAGGAAATGGACAATCTGCTTAAGATTCGCAATAACAACTGGATGAAAAAAATTCCTTCAATTATTGCCGATAGACCCACTTTTATTGCTGTAGGTGCGTTGCATCTTGTTGGTGAAGATGGATTAATCACTTCCTTACGCAAATTAGGTTATACCGTTACTCCGGTTAAGTAAAAAATTGGTCCACCAATTATAGAAGTATAAAGAGCATCCTTCAATAGAAAGATGCTCTTTTTTTTCTTTGCAAGAACCAACAGGCATTGCCTCTTTCAGCAGCAGGATGTACGATAAAAATATATCACCATACGTAGATCCTAAGATTTTTCTTTAGAAGAAAACACAAATTTGACCTAATAAAAAGCCCTCCAATCAAAAGATTAGAAGGCTTTAAAATTATACTATAAATATCTCTGTCACATCCTTACAACTGAGGACCAGAAGCCAATAACTCTTTGGCGTGGTCGTTATCGAGATATTGTTTGAAGTTTTCGATATACATTCCTGCTAGTTTTTTTGCTTTGTTTTCCCATTCAGCTTTATCGGCGTATGTGTCACGAGGGTCAAGAATTCCTTCGGAAACATTATTCAAAGCTTTTGGCGCTGTCAGGTTCATGATAGGAATCTGCACTTTTTCGGCATTTTCAATAGAACCATCGATAATCGCATCGATGATAGCGCGTGTATCTTTCAAAGAAATACGTTTGCCAGTTCCGTTCCATCCAGTATTCACCAGATAAGCTTTCGCATCGTGCTTCTGCATCTTTTCAACCAGACGTTTAGCGTACACGGTTGGGTGCAGCGTCAGGAAGGCTTCGCCAAAAGCAGGGGAGAATGAAGGAACTGGTTCGGTGATTCCGCGTTCGGTTCCTGCCAGTTTGGAAGTAAATCCACAAAGGAAGTGATATTGAGCCTGATTGTCATCCAGGATAGATACTGGAGGAAGCACTCCGAAAGCGTCTGCAGACAAATAAATGATTTTGTTGGCATGTCCTGCACGAGACGGCAAAACAATCTTGTTTATAAAATATATAGGGTAAGACACACGGGTGTTTTCTGTGGTAGAACTATCGGCGAAGTCTATATTGCCCTGTTCGTCCACAGTCACGTTTTCCAACAATGAGTCACGGCGGATAGCGCGCCAGATGTCGGGTTCGTTTTCAGCACTCAGGTTGATAACCTTTGCGTAGCATCCACCTTCATAGTTGAATACACCGTTGTCGTCCCAACCATGTTCGTCGTCACCGATAAGGTAGCGTTTCGGGTCAGCAGAAAGTGTAGTTTTTCCAGTACCTGACAATCCGAAGAAAATGGCAACGTCGCCGGCTTCGCCTACATTGGCAGAGCAGTGCATAGATGCGATTCCTTTTAATGGAAGGTAGTAATTCATTAAAGAAAAAATACCTTTTTTCATTTCACCTCCATACCATGTGCCGCCGATTAGCTGCACTCTTTCTGTAAGATCGAAGAGAGTAAAGTTTTCGGAGTTCATTCCGAATTCCTGCCATTTGTCGTTGGTAGTTTTGGAGCCGTTCAAACATACGAAATCTGGTTCGCCATAGCTTTCCAATTCATAGTGTGAAGGACGAATGAACATATTAGTAACAAAATGTGCCTGCCATGCAACTTCCATCACAAAGCGCACTTTCATGCGTGTATTTTTATTTGTGCCACAGAATGTATCTACTACATACAACTTTTTGGATTTGCTCAGTTGGTCTACTACGCGGGTTTTGCAATAATCAAAAGCTTCTTTGCTACAAGGTCTGTTAATCTTGCCATCCCACCAAAGGGTATCTTTTGTAACGTCGTCTTTCACGAAATATTTATCTTTGGGTGAACGTCCGGTGAATTTGCCTGTGTATACGGCTGTAGCCCCTGAGGTAGTAAGTTTTGCCTTCTCAAATCCTTCGTTCTCAGGATTCATTTCGTCCTGAAACAATACTTCGTAGGATGGATTGTGGACAATCTCAAAATTGCCTGTGATTCCGTACTTGCTTAAATCTAAAGATTTCATAGTTGTATGTATTAATTTAATAATTGATTCTTGAAAATACCTTTTTTCATGATTCAAATTGATATTTACAAAAGTAGGTTTTTCGATAAATAATTCAAAATTAAATTATTCCTAATATCTAAACAATAATATCTGACAAAAGATTATTTTTCCACAAATTTATCAGAAAAAATTGTTTTATAATAAACTTTTACGTAAGTTTAGGTCGTAGAAATTTATAGTTATTAATTTACTAAAACGATAGGAACCATGGCAAAAACTATTACATTTAATGAATTAAGAGCATTGAAAGACAGATTACCTGACGGAACAATGCACAGAATTGCTGAGGAATTAGGTTTGGAACTTGAAACTGTACGCAATTATTTTGGCGGTTATAATTTTGTAAGAGGTAAAAGCGTTGGCTTGCACATCGAACCAGGCCCGAATGGTGGAATTGTAGAAATGGATGATACTACGATTTTTGACAAAGCGTTGGAAATTTTAGGTATTGAAGAATATCCTGACTATAGAGAAGAACCTGCAATGCAAGAATAATTATTTTGGTAGGAAACTTTTAAGAATCCAATATTGTTTACCCAATACACAATATTGGATTTTTTGTAACATAAAATTTAAAAGATATGGAATTACAACAAGAATATGAAGGAATGGTGAGAGTGGCTATCAACTCTTACCAGCGTGCCCTCTTCCTTAAGTCGGTATTAGAATCGGAAAACATTCCGGCAATGGTAACAAGCATTGACATCATTCAGCCTAACGCTGAAGGACACATGCAAGTATTAATCAACAAAGAAAATTTGGACAGAGCGCTTGAGGTACTGAGCAAGGTAGATTTGTCTTACAGCGATCTACCTAAAGATGATAATGAAGAAAACAAACAGGAAATCAACGAAATCCTAGTGCCTACAGACTTCTCACCTCATTCTATGAAAGCCTGTGAGTTTGCTTTTCATCTTGCTAAAGATTTAGAATGCACAATCAAAATATTGAATTCTTTCTATGTTCCTTATTATCCGTCGGCTATGCCGTTCAGTAATCCTTATATGCTGAATGCTCCGGACGAGCAATTGTATAAAGAATTGCGCGATAAAGTGGATATTGAGGTTAACAACTTCCTAAAAGTATTGCAGCAAAACATTGATACCGGCGTAATTCCAGATATTCCATACAAATTTGTTTCATCTGAAGGCCTGCCAGAAGAAGAAATCGTGGAATACTCAAGAAAATATAGACCTAAAGCTATTGTGATGGGCACACGCGGTAACAATGATCGTGACACAAACGTTGTTGGAAGTGTAACTGCCGAGGTGATGGAAAGCGCGAGAAGTTCGGTGTTTGCAATTCCAAGCGACGCTCCTTTAAAAGAATTGAAGGGAATGAAAACTTTAGGTTTCCTAACCAACTTTAAAGAAAACGAATTCAAGGCATTTGACATCCTTATGCGATTTATTGCTCCTTATGACATCAAAGTACATTTGATTCACATAAGTAAAAACGATGACAAATGGGATGAAATGAAACTTGCTGGAGTTTCTGAATTTCTCAAAGAAAAATATCCGCTCGTAGAAACAGAATACAGTTTGCTTGATAGTTCTAATGCTAACTTCGAAGAAGTGGTAGACGAGTTTGTGAAAGAAAAAAATATTGATATCATTGCGATGTCTAAGACAAGAAGAAACTTGCTGGCTCGCGTATTTTACCCTGGATTATCCAGAAGAATACTGAAATATTCTTCCACTCCTATTCTGGTATTGCAAAGGTCTTAAATAACACAAAACATTATAATAGAAAAGCTCGCTTTTATAAGCGAGCTTTTCTATTATGTAGAACTTAGTTATAATTACTTGATGCCCAATTTAGCCTTTACAAGAGGAGTAGCGTTTGTTGATTTATCGCTTTGATATACAATAGCACCTGCAGCTAAATCTAAAATGTAAGTAAATCCTTTTTCGTCGCCTACAGCTTTTATTGCGTCAGCAATTTTTTTGTGTACAGGAGCAATCAGTTTCTGTTGCATTTCTTGTGCTTCTTTTTGGCTGTTTTGTACGAATAGTTGGTAACGTTCTTGGATTTGGGCCAATTGTTTTTGTTGGTCTTGTCTTACAGCATCAGAAGGATTTGCTATTTTAGAAAATTCTTCCATTTTTTTGTTGTATTCAGTCTCCAACGCTTGAGCATTTTTTTGTACTTCTTCTTGTTTTGTAGCCATTTGGCTTTCGATACCTTTCAATTCAGGCATTAATGAGAAAATTTCCTGAGTGTTGATGTAAGCAATTTTTTCCTGAGCAAAAGCTGCTAAAGGAGCAATTGCGAAAAGTAAGATAATTAATTTTTTAAGCATAATATTTATTATAATGTTAATATTCTTGTTTGTATGAGATTACAAATATAGTTAATATCCGAGTTTTGACAATACTGCATCGCTGATATCAATATCAGGAGTGGCAAATATTACAGAATTTGCAGATGCACGATCAATAACCATTTGTATATTGTACTGACCTGAAATTTCTTTTACAGCATTGTAAATTGAATCTTGGATTGGTGTAATCAATGACTTACGACGTTTTGCAAGTTCTCCTTCAGGACCGAAATATTTGTTACGTAATTCCTGAATCGCTTTTTCTTTCATTACAATCTCTTGCTCTCTTTTACCTTTTTCTGTAGCAGAAAGTTTTGATTGTTCAGCTTGATAATTTTTGTATAAGTTCTGAACTTCGTTAGCTTTCACTTCAATGTCGTTTTGCCATTGTTTAGAAGTTGTTTCCAACTGTTTATTTAAATTTTCGTAAGCAGGAATTTTTTTAAGAACATATTCCATATCTATCAATGCATACTTTTGCGCATAACCGCTAAAAGTGAAAGCACAGAAAACACCTATTAGTAATAGAAATTTTTTCATATCGTTATTGTTTAATAAATATTTATAGAAAGACTGAAATATTCGAAATACGTTTACTCTTATACGAATAATAAATGTTAATCAACTTTAGAATTCCTGACCAAGAATAAAGTGAAGCTGGCTACCGCCTCGTTTACCTGTATTATCCCTGTCAAAACCATAAGCCCAGTCAAGACCCATCAGACCAATCATCGGTAAGAAGATTCTTGCACCAACTCCAGCTGATTTTCGCAATTGGAAAGGATTAATATCTTTTATCTGTCCCCAAGCATTTCCCGCCTCAAGAAATGAAACACCATAAATGGTAGAATTGGGTTCGAGAATAAACGGATAACGCAATTCCAAACCAAAACGTGTATATGCTCTTGCTCCCTGACCAATTGAGTTATTGTCGTATCCTCTTAAGGCAATATTTTCTGTTGCGAAACTAGTGGAATAACCACTCATTCCGTCACCACCCACATCGAATGTTTCAAAAGGAGTTTGTTTGTTGACATTATAATATCCAATAACTCCAAACTCGGCACGCGTTGCAAAAACGGGTGTACGCTTAACAGTCATGGATGTGAGAGGAGTAAATGTTCTTATCTTCAACTTCCATTTATGATATTCGTTCCATCTATATTTTGCTGCATCTTCCATGCCTTGTGCGTCTTTTTTGAATTTTGAATAATCGACTCCATCAATCATTGAAAAAGGAGGAGTAATATTTGCATTCAAAGTAAATTGTGAACCCATTCTAGTGTAGATTGGATTATCAATGGAATTTCTTGCAAAAGTAAGATTTAATGAAATACTATTACTTGAACCTGTCATAAATGGAAATGAGTTATAACCATACCAATTTTTCAAATTATATCGTTGAAATGCCAATTCACCATTCAAGTAAAAATAATCATCCGGCCATTCCAAACGTTTTCCATAACCAATGGATGTTCCCATCATTTCAAAAACCTTATTAGGGTCAGCTGCCAAAGCCGCCAAATCCTGATAATTATATCCGCCATATCCGCCGTATGCACCATAACCACCGTATGCACCGTAAGGACTATACATTGGGTTATACATGTTGGAACTTGAATAATAATTAGAGTTCATACCGGTATAGCGTGAGTAGTATGCACTAACAGAGAAGTTATTTGGGCGTGATTTACCAAACCATGGTTCAGTAAATGAAATCTGATATGACTGAAAATAGCGTCCGTTAGTTTGAGCACTTACTATCAATGTCTGACCCTCTCCCTGTGGAATAATACCTTTATAATTTTTAGGATGGAAAAGATTTTCTAATGAAAAGTTGTTAAGCTTCAAACTTAATTTTCCAACTAAACCTGTAACACCCCACCCTGCTGAAAATTCTATTTGGTCATTACCTTTAGAAACAAGCGGATAGCCAATATCAACCGTTCCGTCTTCTGGATGTGGATTTACCTGAATATCTTTTGAAATCGCTTCAGGATCGAAGTGACCTGTTTGAGCCAATTCTCTCATCGAACGAATAATATCTTCTTTGCTGTAAACCGCCCCAGGCTTTGTTCGTAATTCACGACGAACCACATCTTCATACAAACGGTCATTACCTGAAATAGTAACACGATTAATAGTAGCTTTCGGTCCTTCAATCACACGAAGTTCCAAATCCACAGAATCATTTTCAATATTTACCTCCACTGGTTCGATTCGTGAAAATAAGTATCCATGATTCTGGTACTGATTGATAACAGCATCTTCATCTGTAGCTAGTCTTTCGGACAATTTCTTTTGGTTATAAACATCACCTGCCTTCATATTTAACCATCTGTCCAAGTCGTATGTATTGTAAATTGTATTACCGACCCAGTTTATTTTGTTAATATGGTATAATGAACCTTCATCAACACGAATGAAAACATTCACTGATTTATCATCATGCTTTGTAACGGAGTCAGAAATGATTTCCGCATCACGATATCCTAATTCATGATATTTAGCGATAAGGTTTTTCTTGTCTTCTTCGTAATTTTCTTGAACAAATTTCTTTGTTTTGAATAAATTCAAGAGTTTCCCTCTTTCGTTCGTTTTTTTCATTGCCCGTTTCAGCTTGTTGTCTGAAATAGCTTTATTCCCTTCAATAGTGATTTTGTTGACACCTATTTTTTCTTTTTTGTCGATGTTGATTCCCAAAATAATCTGATTTTTATTATTTGGGTCAGGCGTTTGTGTGATGTCAATTGTAGCATCACCGAAACCTTTGTCAGCAAAGTATTTTTTAATAATTGTTTTTGCAGTATTGATTTGGTTGGGTGTTATTTGATTTCCTTTTACAACGCCAATTTTCTTATCTATATCCTCACGTTCGCTCTTTTTAACTCCTGTATATCTGATTTCTCCTACACGAGGACGATCTTTCAATTGAATCTGTAGCCAAATTTTATCACCTTCTATTTTATCTGCAAGAATCTTCACATTTGAGAACAAACCTTGTTTCCAAAAACGCTCTATGGCGTTTGTCACTTCATTTCCCGGCACAGTAATCGTTTGACCTTTTGCTAATCCTGAAAAATTGATTAACACAAAACTTTGGTCTTCGTACATGGTGTTTTCAATACCAGTAACACGGATATCTGCAATAGTATATTTTTGGGGATTTGCCGAATAATCAATCACCGGAGTATTGGTGAATGGTATGGAAGTATTTTTTACAGAATCAGTTTTAACTGTTTGTGCTAAAAGCCCGATAGGCAGCATCAAAAGAATTATATTTAGTAAAAAGGGTTTCTTCAACATTGTGATAATATATCTTGTCTCAGTTTGTGTTTATATTCTATAATCGAACTTATTTAATTAAGATTCTGATTGTATCTGTTCGCTGGTTTTACCAAAACGACGCTCTCTATTTTGATAATCAACAATTGCTTCGTATAGTTGTTCTTCTCTGAAATCCGGCCAAAAAGTGTCGGTAAAATAAAATTCGGAATAAGCCGTCTGCCACAATAGGAAATTGCTTATTCTTTTCTCTCCTCCAGTTCTTATAAGTAAATCGGGATCAGGAATATTTTTTGTCGTAAGATAATTTGAAACCAAATCTTCATTTATGTCTTCAACATCAATTTTGCTGTCACAAATATCTTTAGCAATAAGCTTTAAAGCATTCGAAATCTCCCATTTTGAGGAGTAACTCAAAGCTAAAAGAAGCGTTAGATTGTTGCATTTAGAGGTATCCTCTTCGCATTTGCGCAATGCGGCAAGTGTATTTTCTGGAAGTCGATTAACATCTCCCATCGCTACTATTCTCACTCCAGTCTTTACCAAGTCAGGAGTTTCCTTGGATATAGCATACACCATCAAATTCATTAATGCATCAATCTCTTCAACAGGACGATTCCAGTTTTCTGTAGAAAACGCATAAATTGTAAGATATTTTACGCCTGCTCTTGTAGCTGCCTCAACAACTTTCCGGACGGAATTAACACCTTCTTTATGGCCCTCAGAACGCTCAAGACCTCGTGCTTTTGCCCAACGCCCATTTCCATCCATTATAATGGCTATATGTGAAGGAATGGAAGTTTTATCTATTTTATCTAGTAATGACATTTTTCAAAATGAAATCAACAAAGAATTTTACTTATTCTTATTAAGGATTCCTTCCCAAGCATCATAAAGAGTAGCTGTAGTAGTTTTTCCCACGAAAATTCTTATATAGTTATTTGAATCAACAATAATTGAAGCGTATTTTCTGTATGGAAAATTGGTTGGTAAAACCTGATTTACATCATTCAAATTCCAGTTAATACCATTATTCATGGAATAAATTATTCCGTTTTTACCTGTTCCTATTGTACATAACGCATAAAGTTTGGAATCATATAAGAATAATGTACTACCCTGCATGGTTGCTCCGGTAAAAATATTCAAAGGAGAATCAATTGGCAATGAATTAATTTTATCACCATCTTCCTGGAGCATCCAAACTATTTCATTTGACGAATTATTAAGGGTTTTTCCTCCTGAAATAATTATGAATCTTGTCGAATGAATATTTTGGTCTTCTAAAGAAACGGATGAAAATGATTTCAATGGCAAGTTTGTAGGAATATTATCCAATATTCTCATTTGTGAGAAATCTTTTGTTTTGGCATATTTGAAGATACCTTTTTGATTTACAACGCATAAAATTGAATCATTGGTGGCAGATGGAAGAATTCCAAAAATTGATTTAACGGGATATGTTGCATTAATTTTCGTCCAATTAATACCATCTAAACTTTTGTATACAGCATCATTCATATCCAAAGCAAATATTCCATTTACTGTAGATTTTACGCTTTGCAAATCTACTGCTGTATTGATTCCAACCAATGAAATGGCTGTGTTGGTTTTACCATCAGAAGACACAACTCCTTTTATTCCAGAAGTTGTGCGGTAATAGGTATATATTTTCGTGTTATATAAAACAGTTTTACTTTCTATGGCTTCATTCGGAATATATGTATCAGAGACTTTATGCCATGAAAGGATGTTAGGGTTTTCTGTGTATTTGTTTAGCTTAAAAGTATATGTTTTAGTATTTGCTTTGTTTTCAGAAGTAACAACTATCTTATCTAGCCTAGCAATATTTACCGAGTCAGTCTGTTTCCAAATGTACACGCTATCAGGATTACTTAAGTGAATTTCAACCAACGGAAAAATTCCTTGTGCATAGCTTAACTTGAGCATTACATTTTTGGGTTCAAAACCAAATGTGATAGGAGTTTCATTAAAAATCTTATTGTTCAGTTGATCAATTGAAAAGATTGTATTTTTCAATACTCCTAAGGAGTCGTAATTAGAAGTTGTTGAGAAATTATAAATTTGAGCATCAGGCGACGCATCAATCGGAATGTTGTTATCAGAATTAAGACAAGAAGTCAAAAAAGCTATTCCAAAAAGCAAAACAATATAACCGTAAAAATATCTGAATGTCATTTGTTTCAAAAATATTATTGTACAATACGTTTAAGTTATGCAAAAGTAGAAAGTTTTTTCTTGTATAAGCACATTAGGATTAATATTTAAATAAAATTTCGAGATATTTCATTCTTTAAATGAAAGTAATCAGAATCAAAATACCTTTTAGCGGTTCTTCCGATTATGTTGACAGTCGGGGCTTTCACTCCTTCACCTATTAATTTTTCTCCTTTTTCAATAAATGCTTCGTCCCATAAATTGCTTTGAATAAAACGATTTAATGTATCCGCACCACCTTCAACAAGCAATGAATTTATGCCCAACTCAAATAATCTATTTAAAATATCAAACAACGAGGGTTCATTGGTAATCTTAATAGACAAAACGTTGGGTATATTTTTTTCATTTGATCCAAGAACAATCGTTTTTAATTTTCCATCGAACAATGAATGTGTATGCGGCACTTTTCCGGATTTGTCTATAAGAATTCTTGTTGGATGATTGCTGTTCCAGAACCTTACATCCAGTTTCGGATTGTCTAACAGCGCCGTATTCGTCCCCACTAATATTCCATCAACGCGTGAGCGTAATTTGTGCGTAAGAGTCTGAGTAACAAAATTGGAAATTTTGATAGGTAAGAGATTGTCTCCAAATTGACGATTTCTATCCAAAAAGCCATCCCCTGACTCTGCCCACTTCAGAATAATGTAAGGCCGATGTTCTATTTGGTTTGTAAAAAAAACACTGTTCAATTCTTTTGCTTCTTTTTCCAAAACTCCAGAGATGACTTCAATTCCTCCATCCTTCAATAATTGAATGCCTCTTCCAGAAACTTTTGGATTTGGATCTGTAGTGGCAATTACCACGCGCTTTATTTTTTTCTCAATAATCAAATTGGCGCAAGGAGGCGTTTTCCCAAAATGAGAGCAAGGTTCAAGCGATACATAAATAGTTGATTCCGGCAGAAATTCCTTATTTTTGACAGAATTTACCGCATTTACTTCCGCGTGAGCATCTCCGCATTTTTTATGAAAACCTTCACCAATTATATTATTGTTGTGAACGATGACTGCTCCCACCATCGGATTAGGTGACGTGTGTCCTTCTCCTAATCTTGCAAGTTGAAGACATCGCTTCATAAAAACCATATCTGCAGACAAATTTTGTATCTTTGTTTTCATAATGAAAGATTTGAAACAATATATTCAGAACGCGTTGAAAAATTATTCCTCAGACGAAGCGGAAGCCCTTTCAATATACATTTTGCAAGAAGCTTTCGGATTTTCCCGCGCAAATCTTCACTCTAACAAAGTTACAAAATTATCTTCAGTTCAGAAATCGTATTTGGATGAGATTTTGCAACGTCTGTCTCGTCACGAACCCATACAATATATTTTAGGTAAATGCTATTTTTATGATTTAGTTTTCGAAGTAAATCCCAATGTACTAATTCCTCGACCCGAAACGGAGGAACTCGTTTTTTGGATTTTGGAAGATTACAAAAGTCATCAGCCTAAAATTCTGGATATTGGCACAGGAAGCGGATGCATTGCCATTACACTTGCGAAAAAACTACCCGACTCAGACGTTTCAGCTTGGGATATCTCCGAGAAAGCGTTGAAAACAGCAAAAATAAATGCCGAAAACTATAAAGTCGATGTAAATTTCAAGCAAGTTAACATATTTCATTTCAATGATATTTGTGAAGATAAATTTGATTTAATTGTAAGCAATCCGCCATACATCTGTTCGATAGAAAAGAAGGATATGAAAAGAAATGTGCTTGATTATGAACCTGAGACCGCTCTTTTTGTAACCGACGAGAATCCGCTAATCTTTTATGAAAAAATTTCTGATTTTGCATTACAGAATCTTTCAACTGATGGTAGTCTATATTTCGAAATAAATAGAAGAATGGGAGAAGAGATGAAAACTATGTTGAAAAATAAAGGTTTTTCAAAAATAGAGTTGCGTAAAGACATCTCTCAAAACGATCGCATGATTAAAGCACAACTATGAAACTTCAACCGCTCAATATCTCAAAAGATGAAGCATTCAAAAAGATGGCGGCGATGTGCGCCCGTCGTGAATATTGCACGGGCGACATTCTGAAAAAACTCCAAAAATACGAATTCGAAGAAGCCGAAGTAAACTCCATAATTAATAAGCTGATAAAACAAAAATTTGTAGATGATTCACGCTACTGCAGAGGTTACATCAACGACAAAATTAAGTTTTCCAAATGGGGAAAAATTAAAATTGAATACCATCTTAGAAGCAAAGGAATTGCTCAAGAAACAATTCGTTCAGCAATGGAAGAACTTTCCGTCGAAGACAGCACGGAAGCCTTAAAAAACATACTAAAGCAGAAAAGAAAGTCGGTAAAAGGAAATTCTGATTACGAAATTAAAACTAAATTGATTCGTTTTGCATTGTCTCGCGGTTTCTCCATGAGCGAAATCATTACACAATTAGACAACCTATCTTTACATGATGATTAAACAAATAGTAAACGAATTCTTAAATCTTTTCTTTCCACGCGTATGTGTCGTTTGCGAGGAAAGACTGTTGAGGGAAGAAAACGGAATCTGTTTATCCTGCCAATACGATTTGCCTAAAACTAACAATTACCTGCAGAATGAAAATTCAATGGATGTGATGTTAGCCGGTAGATTTCCTCATTTCCAACGTGCAACGTCATTTTGTGTTTTTACAAAACAAGGCACAATGCAGGCAGTTATCCACCATATCAAATACAATCATGGAACCGAACTGGGATTTAAAATGGGGAAGTTATTCGGTAACGAAATTAAAAATAGTGAATTCATTTCCTCCGTAGACGTTATCATTCCAATTCCTCTTCATTCAAAAAAACAAAAGCAGAGAGGATACAATCAGGCGGAAGTTATAGCCAAAGGTATGGGAGAAGAACTCAACCTGCCGGTTATTACTGACGCACTTGTTCGCTCTATCCACAACCCTACGCAAACCAAGCGCACTAAAACTCAACGCTGGGAAAATGTAAACGGTATCTTCGCAATATTGGATTCTTCAATTTTGGAAAACAAACATATTCTGCTGGTGGATGATGTCATGACCACCGGCTCAACAATCGAAGCAGCAGCCAACGCGTTGATTAAAATTCCTAATATCAAAATCAGCGTCGCCACTTTAGCCCAAGCACTATAACTCTTTATTTCTCAAAAATTCTAGGGAAATCATTATCTTTGTACATCCATTAATACTTTCAATGCAATATGAATACAATCAAACAACAAACCGCCGAAAGACTCTTGAGAGTAAATGCAGTGAAATTACAGCCTGATCAACCTTTTACCTGGGCTTCCGGCTGGAAATCTCCTATCTATTGCGATAACAGAAAATTAAATTCCCATCCGGAGATACGAAATTTTCTAAAAGTACAATTTGCGCATCTTATTCTGGAAAAATATCCTAATGTGGAAGTGATAGCGGGCGTGGCAACTGGAGCTATAGCCATTGGAGCCTTAGTGGCGGATGTTTTAGGATTGCCCTTTGTGTATATCCGCGCGACTCCTAAAGACCACGGTTTGGAAAATCTGATTGAAGGTGAATTGAAACCCGGACAAAAAGTGGTAATCATAGAAGATTTGGTTTCTACTGGAGGCAGCAGCCTTAAAGCTGTGCACGCAACACGCAAAGGTGGTGCGGAAGTACTTGGTATGATTGCTATTTTCACTTATGGATTTCCCATTTCACAAAATGCTATGAAAGAAAACAATGTTGAGTTGACAACCCTTTGCACATACGAGGATATTCTTGCTCAGGCTCTACACACAAATTATATTGATGAAAATCAATTAGCAACTTTACAGGAATGGCGCAAAGAACCAGCAACCTGGGGCAAATAATCAAAACTTAAAAATATATAGATGACTGAATTTGTTAGTAATGTAAAAACAATTCCTCATTCCGATAGTGATATCTATCTTTCACTCTCCGACTTGAGAAATCTGGAACTTGTGAAAGATAAAATTCCTATGGATAAAATACGTGATTTTTATTTTGACGAAAACAGCGTATCATTTACCGTTGATCCGGTAGGGTCCATAAAATTCAATGTTGTAGAACGCGAACCTCACAAGTTGGTGAAATTTAAATCCGAGAAACTCCCATTCGACTTGTTTTTGTGGATTCAGTTGGTGTCTAAAGATGAAAAAGACACAAAACTGCGATTGACAGTGAAAGCAGATTTAAATATGTTTATGAAACCGATGGTGTCTAAACCGCTCAAAGACGCGGTTGAGAAAATTTCTGATGCTTTGACTCTTCTGCCCTACGACCAAATTGCTCAGAATCGACATTAAAAAAATCGACCGAACAGATTCTTCACAGAGTTTGTTCGGTCATTGGAAAATCAAAAAGTCATATAAGAAATAGAACTATAAAATAAGTGTAGTTTGTCACTTATATTCGTTACTCATCAATATTGGAATTACTGATGATTCTGCCTTGCTCAAAAGCGGCTGATTATATTTATAAACTAAATCGTATTTTTTCTGTCCATCCCACTCGTTCACATCTACAGTAATCGGTAAAGAATTTTTTGTTCCGGTTTGGAATTTCTTCAAATCAAATGATACAAAACCTTGAGTTAAATTCTTTTGCTGGCTTCCATGAGAATTGTGTCTGAATTCCAACGTTATTGAATTCGAATTGTAATCGTTTATTTGTACCATATTAATATAATTCGGAACATTCCCGCTATAATTAAACGAGAAATCAACGTTCAAATAATCGCCCGCAATCCACATTTTGTTAACTTTCACCGGGTCGTTACCAATGCTGTCAGCATTCTGAGGAGAAAGTGTAATTACCTCTTTTGTAAGGATTTCCCACATATCATTTATTTTCACGTAGTGGTCATATCCATCTTTTTTATCAGATAAAATTGTGTAATTGAGGAAATATCGTTTCCCTTTTTCCAGATTTGTATTTGTTAATTTTGACGCGGGCCAAAGTAATAAACCGTTATCAGTAAATAAGGATAATCCGTTGCTGTTTTGCTGTACCGTTACAATATCCACCTGAAAATCTCCCAGCGAATAACCATCATTTTCGTTACAGGAAAAACTGCACAACAAAATGATTGTGAAGGAAAAGATGAGATATGTAAATTTTTTCAGCATTGCAGTTAATAAAGGGTTCGTTTTATATTAAAGATGAACGAACTTCTATAACGTTGCACGCTTATGAAGAAAAATATGTAGTTTAACTTTGATTAACCTTTAGGATATAGTTTCTTGATTAAATCAGGACGATTCATTTTTTTTAATTCGTTGATAATGTTTTTCTTATTCTTGTGATCATACCAAAAAAAGAATTGATGTTGCGCTTTTTTCTGAGACGGAGTTATCGCAGTGTACACACGTTCTAGCGTGTAAGGATGGTAACCAGTATAATACATTTCCGTAGCCAACGTCATAGGCGAAGGCGTAAAATCCTGTATCTGCTCAAGTTTGAAATTTAGGTCTTTTGTTATTGCAGCCAATTCTGCCATATCCGCTTCCGTACATCCCGGATGTGAAGAAATAAAATATGGTATTAACTGTTGATTTAAATTATTCTTTAGATTTACATTGTCAAATATCCTTTTGAATTCATAGAATTTTGAAAATGAAGGTTTTCTCATCACATTCACCGTTTTATCAGAAGTATGTTCGGGAGCAATTTTCAAACGTCCTGAAACGTGGTTTTTAATCAACTCTTCCGCGTATTTTATTGCCGACTTATTCACCTCCTCATCCTTACTTTTGTGTAGAATAAGGTCATAACGCACACCACTGCCAATAAAAGATTTTTTGATTCCCGGAAGATTGTCCACAGCGTTGTAAATATCCAGAAGAGGAGCATGATTAGTATTCAAATTAACACATACTTTTGGATGAATACATGATGGGCGTTTACATTTTTTGCAAATTTCTAAATCTATGCCTTTCATCCGATACATATTCGCCGAAGGACCTCCCAAATCGCTCAAATATCCCTTGAAGTCTGGCATAGCAGTTATTTTCTTTACCTCTTTTAAAACAGATTGTTTTGAGCGGGAAGCGATAAATTTTCCTTGATGCGCCGCAATAGTACAAAACGCGCAACCACCAAAACACCCTCGGTGAAGATTCACAGAAAACTTAATCATTTCGTAAGCGGGAATATTTTTACCTTTATATTTTGGGTGAGGAAGACGCGTATAAGGCAAGTCAAACGAAGAGTCAATCTCCGCCTCAGTCATTGGAGGATACCAGGGATTGATAACCAAGGTTTTATCATCAACATCCTGCAGAATTCGCGCAGCATATAATCGATTGGATTGTTCTTCTACAACTCTGAAATTTTTTGCTTGCTTTATTTTATCTTGCAAACATTCCTCATGGGAAAATAATCGTTCCTCTTCCTCAAAACTATTTTCTGGAACTTCTTTTTTATCGCTCAAATATGCTGTTTGAGGAATATTCGTTAAATCCTTCAACTTTTTCCCATCTTTTAATTCTTTTGCTATTTGCCGGAGGGGAAGTTCCCCCATTCCATACACCAATAAATCCGCTTTTGAGTCTGCAAGGATAGTTTTATGCAGTTTATCATCCCAATAATCATAATGTGTAACTCTTCGTAGCGATGCTTCTACACCGCCAATTATCAACGGGACATCGGGATAAAGTTCTTTGAGGATATTTGAATAAACCGTAAGTGCCCTGTCGGGACGCATATCGCTTCTACCGTCAGGCGTATATGCATCATTGGAACGCAGTCGTTTATGCGCAGTATAACGATTGATCATGGAATCCATTACGCCGGAAGTAACCGCAAAAAACATATTTGGAATACCAAACTTTTTGAAGTCACGCAGGTCATCCCTCCAGTTAGGTTGAGGAACAATCACTACCCTTAAACCTTCATTCTCCAACAATCTTCCGATAACGGCAGTTCCGAAAGAAGGATGGTCCACATACGCATCTCCCGAAAAAAGCACTACATCCACATCTTCCCAACCACGCAATTCCATTTCTTTTTTGGTAGTCGGGAGCCAATCGGTAAGTTGATATGAGGGAGTAGATGTCATACGAGAAGTTTATTATTTGTTGAAAGAAATACAAAGATACGAAACTTTGAATACATAAATTATCATTACAAAAATCGAGATTAACAAAAAAAGCTTCCAACATTTTTATTGAAAGCTTTTATATAATTCAATTTGAAAATACTATCCCAAGATATGGTTACCTACATAATTATCAAATATAAGTCCGTTTTGAGTCAATTTTTCAATATCGATCAAACCTACAGTTTTGCCAATCTTCTTGTTGTTCAGCTTGATATTGATTGGAAATTTAAAACAGTACGAAATCGTTTTCTTTTAAGTTTCAGGAAAAAACAAAGTATAAATATAATTTAACTATGACCTATAAGTTTTTTAGAGAGGTCTACTGCAGCATGAATATTTTCACACACATTTGCTTCTCCAATTATTTCAGGAATATTAGTCGTTAATAAGCTCTGACGAACACGCTCATTCACTCCAGAAAGAATTACTTCTATTTTTTCCTTGCGAGAATTTCGGCACAATGTTTCTAGGTTTTTAAGCCCTGTAGAATCTATGAAGGGAACTTTTCTCATACGAATAATTCTCACCTTAGGATTATCACCTAATTCGCGCATCACATCATCAAACTTATTGGCTACACCAAAGAAGAAAGGGCCGTCAATTTCGTATACTTCCACCCCTTTTGGCAAATGCAAAATTTCATTTTCCATATTACCCGAATGCGATTCAACCTCTTTAGACATATCTAATTTGTCAAACGTTACATTGACATTTGTAGTTTCACTAGCACGTTTTAAGAAGATAAAAAATGCCAACAGCAAACCTATTCCAATAGCAATTGTAAGGTCAAAAACAACAGTCAAAATAAATGTTGTGAGCAAAACTGCCATTGTGGCGCGGGATTGTTTTGAGAGTGAAAGAAAGGTTCTCCATTCACTCATATTGTAAGAAACCACAACTAAAACTCCGGCTAAACAAGCCATCGGAATATGTTTGGTGAGATCTCCTAAAAACAATATTATCATCAAAAGCACAAAAGCATGAATAAGTCCTGCTACAGGAGTTCGTCCCCCATTATTAATATTCGTCATCGTTCGCGCGATGGCACCGGTAGCAGGAATACCACCAAAGAATGGAACTACCACATTGGCTATTCCTTGACCAACGAGTTCCATATTAGAATTGTGGCGGTGTCCGATAACTCCATCCGCCACAGTTGCAGAAAGCAAAGATTCAATCGCTCCTAGCATTGCTATTGTGAAGGCGGACGGAAACAAGAGATTTATACTTTCAATATTCAAACTAACGGGAGTGAAAGATGGAAGTTGATTTTTTATTGCAAATCTGTCACCAATAGTTTCAATTCCCTGAACGCCGTATGTTGATTTTAGAAAATAAGCGATAACAGTCATTACAACGAGTGCGACCAAAGACCCAGGTATTTTCTTTGAAAATTTGGGGGTTATAAATATGATTACGATACTTATCAATCCGATACCTAAAGCCCAATAATTTACAGAACTGAAATTTTGAAAATAAGCCTGCCATTTTTGGAAAAAATCGGAAGGAACTTTTTGGATCTCAAGTCCAAATAAATCTTTTATTTGTGTAGAAAAAATAGTAAGAGCAATTCCGGCAGTGAATCCAACAACGATAGGATAAGGAATAAACTTAATAACGGATCCCAATTTTAAAGAACCCATAAGTATTAGCATAACTCCCGCCATAACCGTTGCAATTGCCAAACCATTAATACCAAAATTCTCAATTATCCCATATACGATAACAATAAACGCTCCGGTGGGACCTCCAATCTGAACCTTACTGCCTCCAAAGAAAGATATTATAAATCCGGCAATTACAGCAGTATAAATTCCTTTTTCTGGACTTACTCCGGACGCAATACCGAATGCAATTGCTAATGGCAAGGCTACAATCCCGACAATGATGCCGGCCATAAGATCGGCAAAAAAAGTTTCTTTTGTGTATGTTCTTAAAGACTCAAAAAGTGCAGGTTGAAAATCTTTCGAAAGTTTGGCGTTCATTTACAGACTAAAATTAAAATTTAAGACTGCAAAGCTACTAAATTTTGAGGAAAGGTTAATAAGAGACTATCTTATGTTTTTTAATTATACGGCTCCCTGTTCAACAAGTACGCATACGCGTTCAGTAATTCTGTCGGCTCCGTAAGGATCATATCTTTTCTTGAGACTATTACCGAATAAAGATGCAAACAAATTATAAGACACCGCTTTGAAACTTCCCATAAAAGCTTCCACTATATAATAAGAGGACGTATTTGTTTCTCTATCTACAAGCTTCATCAACAATTGACCTTGCGAACTAGTAAGTTTGCTCATTTTAGGTCGATATTCCGCCATTAAATATTTTTCCATTTTTTCCAAATGCTTTTGACGAGCTTTCTCATTCGGAAGCGTTTCCATATATTCGTATGTTTCAATTATGATATTGCTGATTTCCTTGGCATATGGCAACGTCTTTTTCACGTCACGTATCAAACGATAATACGCAGCCATATCCATCTGATTACGAAAACGAATATCGGAATATTTAATAAAATCACGTAGATACATGCACGCAACAGTATCCCCATCCATTATTACGGCGGGATATACATTGGGCATTAAATACATTGGATTTTTCTTTTTAGTTGTATTTTCGGCATAATCCGCGTTTGTCGCGCTCTGTGAAAATGCGACAATTGGTAAAAAAAGTAATATTACAATGAAAATCCTTTTCATAATTATGAATGCAAAGTTATATCTTAAAAATACAGTGTATGGTATTTTGGAGTTAACTGTAGTTAATGAAAATAGTCGATTATAAATTGTTAAGTAAATAATTTTGAAAAGATTATGACACAATTCGCAAATCATTTAATGAAATAAAAATCGCTACGCAAAAAAAATATGTATCTTTGACTTTCAAATTATTAAGGTTATAGGTTATGGAATACATTCACTTGAGTGCGCTCATCCATGAACGTGCAAAAAAATATAAGCAGAAAACAGCAATAAAATTTCAGAATGAGGATGACAAATGGGAAAATCTTTCTTATGAAGATTTATCAAGAATCATCATGAGAGCAGCACATTCATTTGCTGAATGGGGTATAAAACCTGAAGACAACATCGGTATTTATTCACAAAATATGGAGAAATACCTGATTACAGACTTCGCGGCATATGCCAATCGCGCGGTGATGGTGCCTATGTATGCAACAGCGTCTCCTTCTCAACTAGAATATATTATAAAAGACGCAAATATTAAATTGCTTTTTGTTGGTGAACAATTTCAATACAATAATGCCTTCAAAGTGATGGAATCGGGAGATATCCTCGAAAAAATCATCATTTTTGACAATAGTGTAATCAAAAACCCGGAAGATGAAACTTCACTATATTTTGATGAATTTATTGCTACAGGTGAAAATTCTCATGCAGAGGCTTTGGTGAATGTTCGTATAGCTCAGGCAAAGGATACCGATTTGGCAACTATCATCTATACATCTGGAACTACCGGTGAGCCCAAAGGCGTGATGATTACCCATGCGAATTATCTTCAGGCATTCAAAATTCATGATATACGTCTAGATTGTTCAGATAAGGATACTTCTATATGTTTTCTGCCTCTGACCCATATTTTCGAAAAAACATGGACGTACTACTGTCTACACAGAGGAATGACAATCGCGACGAATCGTGATCCTAAAAAAATACAGGAGACATTACCTCAAATTCGACCGACACTTATGGTTAACGTGCCTCGCTTTTGGGAAAAAGTTTATGAAGGTGCAAAGGAAAAAATTGATAGTGCTACCGGTATTATGAAATGGCTTTTTGAAGATGCCTTAAAAACAGGACATATTCATAATCTTGACTATGTAAACAAAGGGTTAAAACCGCCACTTGGTAATGCAATAAAGTTTCAGTTGTATAAAAACACCATTTTCTATTTCGTAAAGAAAAAAGTTGGTATCGATCGCGGAAATTTCTTTCCTGTTGCAGGTGCACCTCTTTCCGACCATGTAAATGAATTCATGCAAAGCATTGATGTTCATTTGATTGTCGGGTACGGATTGTCAGAGACTACTGCAACGGTCAGCTGCTATAAACACAAAGGATTCACCATTGGAACAGTTGGTGAAGTAATGCCGGAAATAGATGTAAAAATAGGAGAAAATGATGAAATCCTGGTAAAAGGAAAAACCATCATGAAAGGTTATTATAATAAACCCGAAGCTACTGCACAGGCTTTCTCGGAAGATGGATATCTAAAAACGGGTGATGCCGGCAGATTAACTGAAAAGAATGAAATTATATTAACTGACCGTATAAAGGATTTGTATAAAACCTCCAATGGTAAATATATTGCTCCGCAAATGATTGAAACCCGAATGATGGAGGATAAATATATTGACCAGATTTCTGTGATTGGCAATGATAGAAAATTTGTAAGTGCATTAATAGTTCCAAGTTATGATTACCTGGAACGATATGCCAAAGAGCACAATATAGCTTATAATTCTCGCGAAGAATTAGTAACAAATGAGGAGATAAATAAATTTATGTACGGAAGAATTGAGATGAAACAAGCAGATTTCACCAATTATGAAAAAATCAAACGCTTTACCATTCTTACAGCTCCTTTCACACTTGAATCAGGAGAACTTACCAATACGCTCAAATTAAAACGAAAAGTTATAGTTGAGCATTATGCTGAGATTATCGACAAAATGTATGAATAGACCCGATATATAATATATAAAAACGTTCCTCCAATATTGGAAGAACGTTTTTTATTTAATTTCAAAATATCTTATTTATTATTTCTCAGCAAATCGCGGATTTCTGTAAGAAGGATTTCTTCATTAGTTGGTCCGGCGGCTACAGCTTCCTCAATAGCAGCTTCTTTTTTCTTGATTTTGTTGATTCCTTTAATCATCAAAAAGACAACTAAAGCCAATAATATGAAATTGATGAGAATAGTAATAAAATTACCATAAGCAAAAATAGCTGTATCTGCAATTTTGCGTGCTTCTTCTAATTTAGTTCCTTCAGGCACACTGCCTTTCAAAACTACATACATACTGCTGAAATCAGGTTTTCCCAATACTGCACCAACAAGCGGCATAATCAAATCATCAACAATGCTAGTGACAATTTTGCCGAAAGCAGCACCGATAATTACACCTACTGCTAAATCAAGGGCATTACCCTTAACAGCAAATTCTTTAAATTCTTTTACAAATGACATAGAATAATAATTTTTTGTGAGTAAAACACGTTAAGTTATATATACAAAGTAAATAAAACTTCCTGAAAATTTATCACCGCAATCAATTTCTATCAAAAATTTCCGCAATCATGCACCGTGCAGAACCGCCACCATTAGTTTCAATAATCTGTAAATCTGGCGCAACAATACGAGAATATTTTGTAATATTTTCAATCTGCTCGCTGTTCAAAGAATTCTTTGCACGAGCAGACATGATAATTAATGATTCACCATCTTTATTTACCAATTCCATCATATTTCCCGCAAAGTTATTGACTTGCTCATGAGTGATTTCAATAATCTCTTTACCATTGCGAGTAAATGAATCCAAAACGGCCTTTCTTTCATTATCATTTTTAATGGACTCAGAACAAATTACGACATATTTATCAGCTATTGTAAGCATTACATTGGTATGATAAATAGGATATCCCTTTTCATCAACTGAATCAAAGATTAAAGCAGTAAAGCCCATTTTATCGCAAAAATCTCTCAAAACTTCGTCTGAAGTTCTTGGTGAACGGCACGCATAAGCAATTTTTGCTTTATGGTCTAAAATAAGACTGCCCGTACCTTCCAGAAACAAGCTTTTAGCTTCCCATTCAGTCAAATCAAAAGTTTGAGTTGGCTTGTAAGTATTATTTAGATACTCCAAAACTGCTGGCTTACGTTCCTGTCTGCGGTTTTCGGCAAACATCGGATACAAGACCAATTCTCCGCTCGCGTGAGTAGAAAACCAGTTGTTTGGAAAGATGGAATCTGGTGTATGCGGAGTTTCAGTGTCCTGAACCACCACAACTTCAATCCCGTAGTTTCTCAACAATTCAACGTAAGCATCAAACTCTTTAATTGCCTGCTCATTTACAGTTGATTGGTTCGTAGCCTGTTGGAAATAGTTATTGGCTGCTGTTTGTTCGTTAAAACCAAAGTGTGCCGGACGAACCATTAACACCTTTGACGCATTTTGCTTCATATATTAATTTTCAAGTGATTTTATAGACGTTTTTATAATTTCGATAGCTTGGCGAAGTTCAGCTTCAGTAATAATCAAAGGTGGTGCAAAGCGAATGATATGTTGATGAGTTGGTTTTGCCAAAAGACCATTTTCAGCCATTTTTAGACAAACATCCCAAGCTTCTTTTCCGTTGTTTGGACGAATAACAATAGCATTCAAAAGACCTTTACCACGAACTTGTTCGATAAACGGGCTGTCAAACTTCTTCATTTCTTCACGGAAGATTTTTCCCAGTGCTTCTGCTTTTTCTGTAAGCTTTTCTTCTTTCACAACTTCCAAAGCTGCCATGGCTACTTTACAAGCTAAGGGGAATCCTCCAAAAGTAGAACCATGTTCGCCAGGTTTGATAGTCATCATAATATCGTCGTCAGCCAAAACAGCTGATATCGGAAGTACACCTCCTGAAATTGCTTTACCTAAAATCACAATATCGGGACGTACATCTTCGTGCATGGTTGCTAACAAACGACCAGTTCTTGCAATACCTGTTTGAACTTCGTCAGCAATATAAAGTACATTATGTTTTTTACAAAGGTCGTAACATTCTTTTAAATATCCTTCGTCGGGAACGAAAACACCAGCTTCGCCCTGAATAGGTTCTGAAATAAATGCCGCAATCTTATCTCCTTTTTCTTCCAAAATTTTTTCCAAAGCTTTTGTATCGTTGTAAGGGATAACTTCAAGTCCTGGTGTATAAGGACCATATTCTCTGCGTGCATCCGGGTCTGTAGACATAGAAACAATAGAAATTGTACGACCATGGAAATTTCCTTCACAACATATAATCAAGGCTTCGTTTTCAACAATTCCTTTGCGGAGATAACCCCATTTACGGGCAAGTTTCAGTGCAGTTTCTACAGCTTCCGCTCCTGAATTCATCGGCAACATTTTGTCGTAACCGAAATAGTTGTGCATATATTCTTCGTAAGGACCTAAACAGTCGTTATAAAAAGCACGTGAAGTAAGACACAGCGTTTGTGCCTGATCAACTAAAGCTTTTATAATCTTCGGGTGGCAGTGACCCTGATTTACTGCTGAATAAGCCGAAAGAAAATCGAAATACTTTTTACCTTCAACATCCCATACGAATGCGCCTTCGCCTCTGCTTAAAACTACTGGAAGAGGATGATAGTTGTGTGCTCCATATTTATCTTCCTGGTCGATAAATTGTTGCGATTTAGGTGTTAATGTCATGTTTTTAACTATTTTATAAATTTATATTGGTAATCTGATTTATTGACTTTTAGTTCTGGCAAATATAGCTTATTTTCATCAATAAATATTAATGAAACAGTTTTGATTATAAGTTTTTTTCAGAAATGAAATTAAATGTATCGCAGATAGTTTGTTTATATTTGTAATAATTATAAACGCAGGTATGGATATTATAATAAGAACCCTCGATAATGTTCCCCAAGCAGCCAAAGAGTTTTTAGACAAAATTGAAGATAATAAGGTTTTTGCTTTTTATGGAGATATGGGAGCAGGAAAAACCACTTTCATAAAAGCTGTCTGCAAAGAGCTGGGTGTAAAAGAAACGGTTGCCAGCCCCACATTCGCTATCATCAATGAATATACAGCTGCCAACGGCGCACCTATTTACCATTTTGATTTCTACAGAATCCGCAAACTTGAGGAAGTTTATGATTTTGGTTACGAAGAATATTTCTACAGTGGTGAGTTGTGTTTTATAGAATGGCCCGAATTGATTGAAGAAGTTCTTCCGGACAATGTAACACGTGTAGTTATCACTGAGCAAGAAGACGGAAGCAGGGTTTTGAGATGCCCAGATTAAACATTTGCAATACTTTTAACTCCAATGAATTGCACACATAAATTTTGAGATATATATAATACTTATCAAATGAAAAAAATACTTCTTTCTTTGACCATATTATTTCATTTCATTATTGCTCCTGCTCAGATAAATACAGAAAGAGTAATGATGATTGGACGCAACGCCCTATATTTTGAAGATTATGTACTGGCAATACAGTATTTTAATCAGGCAATCAGTGCGAAACCTTTTCTCGCAGAGGCTTACTACTACCGTGCAATGTCCAAATTTATGTTGGATGATTTCAAAGGAGCTGAAGACGATTGCACGCTGTGCATCGAAAGAAATCCCTATTGGACGGCAGCTTATCAGTTGCGTGGAGCGGCACGACAAAATCAAAACAAGTTTGAAGGAGCGGCGGAAGATTATTACAAAAGTCTTTCATTTATGCCCGAAGATAAGCTGACGCTTGTGAATATGGGTATGGTGAACATGGAGATGAAGAAGTTTGATGTGGCAGGAAAATACTTTGGCCTGCTGCTCAAAAGATACCCCGATTATGCCCCTGGTTACCTGACGAGAGCGCAGATG
The DNA here is from genome assembly GCA_032068765.1 of Dysgonamonadaceae bacterium. GTDB lineage: Bacteria > Bacteroidota > Bacteroidia > Bacteroidales > Dysgonomonadaceae > DAMBHY01. The sequence continues at coordinate 36,675 of DAMBHY010000004.1, forward strand.
CACCTCGAAAAGAGCGACACAGCAAGTGCTTTTCAGGATTACAACCAAGCGATAAAAGTAGACCCATTCACCGCACAATCATTCTCGGCACGAGGTTTGCTTTATTTCCAGAAAAAGGATTACTCCAAGGCTCTCACAGATTTTGATAAAGCCATTGAACTTGATCCATATTTTGAAGGGAATTACATCAACAGAGGTTTGGTGAAATACAATATTAACGATTTGCGCGGTGCAATGGCGGATTATGACCGTGTAATCGAAATGCAGCCAGAAAATCAAATAGCGCGATTCAACCGCGGATTGCTGCGTGCACAGGTAGGTGAAAATAACAAAGCAATTGAAGATTTCAACAAAGTACTTTTATCAGAACCCAATAATTACATCGCCCTCACCAACCGCGCAATGCTGAATATTCAAATCAATAATTACAAAGGCGCACTGGCAGACTTAAACAGCGTTATCAAATCAAATCCTGATTTCTTTCAGGGAATTTATACACGCTCCGAAATAAAGAAACGAATGGGTGATATGCGCGGTGCGGAAAAAGACTACTATCTTGCGCGCAATGTGGAAAGTAAAATTCAGCGAGATGTGATGTCAGGCAAAATCAAAAAGAAATCAACTGACACAGGCAAAGCCACACGCGAAACTACCGACAGCGATTTGGACAAATTCAACATGCTGGTGGTGGAAGACAAAAAAGCCGAAAATAACAGCAAATATCAAAGTCAGACACGCGGCAAAGTGCAGAACAGAAGCAATAAGGTGGAAATGGAACCAAAATTTGTTCTTTCTTATTATGAAAAAGAAAGAGAAATACAGCGTCCACATTACTATTCATCGCTGATGGATGATGCCAACAAAGCGTTGAGTCTGGGATGGACATTACGTATCACCAACAACGAAGCACACCTCAACGAACTTCAGGCAAAAGCGCACTTCCGTTCCATTGAAACTTTAACAAAACGCATTGCCGAGAGTCCGCAGCAAGCAAAATTATATATGGCACGTGCTCTGGATTACGCTATCGTTCAGGATTATGAGAATTCATTAAAAGACCTCTATAAGACGATTGAGTTACAACCAGACATGTACCTGGCATATTTTGAACGTGCTATCATCAAAGGTTTGCAAGTGCAGGTAAGTCCTGCTGAAATTACTTCAGCTTCACAACCGACACCCATAATAAACCCTATCACGGGAAAAGAAACAGCAAATGTCGCCAATGTTCCAGTGTTGCCAAAAGCACAAATCGACAACGCACAAATCCGTTCCGATTATGATACGGTCATCCGTTTGAATCCGAAGTTTTATTTTGCTTATTACAACCGCGCGGAATTAAATTATCTGGAGAAAAACTATAACGCTGCCATTGCAGATTACGACCAGGCGATTAAACTCGAACCACGTTTTGCCGAGGCGTATTACAATCGCGGCATCGTGAAACTTTCCACAGGAAATACACAGGGCGGTTTGGATGATTTGCGCAAAGCCGGAGAACTTGGTATTGCAGATGCTTATATGATTATCAAAAAAATGCAGTAACTGATAATGAAGATAAGTTATTCGTTGGGCTTAGTTTGCTCGCATCATACTTCGCTCTTCTTCCGTTGATGCTCCAATGTTCCTCCGAAACTGCCCATTAACGGACAGTAGGTAGATTCTTAAAACAATTGGAAGATTTTAAATAAAAAAAAGGTGCAGAATTTGCACCTATTTTATCAGAATCCCTAAAACATATTCTTACTTCTTTTCTTCCGTCATTTGCATTTTAACCACGGTCATCTTTGCTTTTTCAAAAGCTTTGCGAATCTTTACTGTATCTGTTTTTTCGTTGTTGAAAGTAATATAAGCAGTATTATTTGGTTGATCCAGTTTGATTTTTGTAATACCTTTTTCAAAAGCAACGTAATTATTAATTTTATTTACACATGTATTGCACATTTCATCAAGACAAACTGATATAGTTTGATTTTGTTTTTTTTGGTCTTGTGCGAAACCAATTCCGAATGTTAATGCTACAAATAAGCAACTTAAAATAATTTTTTTCATTTCCATAAATTTTTAATTCTTAATTATATTTTTATCTATATTCCATTTGTGTTTCCATCTCTAAAATCTTGGAATATTATACCTAATTCCTGCATAAATCTTGCGTCCATGTACAGGTCCCCAAACCATCGTGGCATCGAAATTGTCACTTCGTGGATTTTGAGAATCTATAAAAGGATGTGTATTTCTGAAATCAAACACATTATCAACTCCTAAATACACAGAACCTCCTCTGAAGAAATGTGTAGTTTGGATATTCAAAATACTAAAAGGTTTATAACGTTCTTCCCACAACGGATTAATTTTATCTGGTGTAGGCATACGTCCGCCACCATTCAATTGTAAAGTGGCGTCAAACTGCCATTTTTTCAATGGGGTATGATAAGAAGCACTAAACAATCCCTTGTAGTCATTCATCAAAGGCCTTGACAAGAAACGTTTTTCACCAGTTTCGGCATTTACAAAGTCAGACATCGCACGACTGTAACGATAAGCGCCAATCAAAGTCAAACCTTCGGTTACAGGATAATTGATTTCTACCTGTGCGCTGTTGGCATACGATTTTCCTCCATTCAGATTATAAAAATTAATAGCATGAGGATCGCTGTCCACATCCACCACTACCTGATGAAGAAAACGTGTGTAATAATAATCAGCCGACAAAGTAATTTTGCGGTCTTCGTTTACAGGAATGTAAAAAGTAGTATTTAAACCTGTGTTCCACGCCTCTTCCTGTTCGAGATTATCGGCGATATTCACTTTACGCGAACTTGCAAGCAAGTAATTGTTTTCGGCAAGTACATTGGCAGTTCTGAAACCTTTTCCCCAGGAAGCACGCACATTTATAAATTCGTTAGGAGCATATTTGACGTGCATTCTCGGTGTGACAAAGAATCCATACATAGAGCTGTAATCGGCTCTTAATCCCGTGAGGAAAATCCATTTATCATTCCAGTTATACGTGTATTGGATGTATGCTCCGGGAGTTGATTCCGAACGGTTGTATTTGGTTTGTTGCAATGTTTCGTCGAACCCATCGTAATTGTAACTCAAACCAGTGCTCAAATTGTGTGCATGCGAAAATTCTTTTTCAAAAATCATATTTAAATAAAGATTTTTCTGATACACATTATATGGTGTTCTGTCGTAATCCGATTGCTGGTCGTGCAGTGAACCAGAGCCGATGATAGCGAAACTAGTCATCAAGTCTTCATCATTCACAGTAGAATAAGCCTGCTTCGTATAAAATTCACCGCGATTTGTCTTCAACGAGATCACATAAGGATCTGAAAAATCATTGTTGTCTGTATCTTGTCCACCGATACGATTTTCATGTACGTAGCGCACACCATATTGACCTACGTAATTACCTGCAATGTGATTCCAACGATTCATCAAGTTGAATTTTTCTGTTTTCGGATAATCCAGAAATCCGTCTTTATCCTTATCGTGAGCCATCATGTCTCTACCGTAGTGAGCAAAAACGGCAGTTTGCACATTTTCATTCAGGTGAACGCTTGCATCAGATGCCACTTCCACATTCATCCCATCATTGGCAAACAAATCCACAGAAAACTTATCCATAGTTTGGGGTTTCTTAAACTCCACATTGATTTGTCCCGTCAGGGCTTCGTAGCCGTTTTTGACAGATGAGGTCCCTTTCGAAACATAAATTCCTTCCATCCATCCCGCTGGAACATAGTCCATGCCAAAAGGCGATGCTGCACCGCGGAAGTTCGGATAATTCTCCGTAAGCATCTGCACGTAAGTACCATTTAGTCCAAGCAATTTGATTTGTTTGGCTCCTGTTGCAGCATCTGCATACACTACATCCACCGAAGGATTGGTTGTGAAACTTTCGCCGAGATTACAGCAGGCATCGCGTCTGATTTCGCCCAATGTAATTTTTTGTGTCTGTACCAATGCTTTGCGCTGAATAGCAGCACCACCAGCTTTTTGCACAACTACAACTTCGCCAAGTTCTTTAACATTATCCTTAAGTACAACATTTATTTCTTTTGTTCTGTCAGGATTTTCTATTCTTTTGTTATCGTATCCAATATAGGAAATTAAAAGTACGGACGAACTCGGTGAGTCTTCTATCTCAAAGAATCCGTCCGTGTTGGTAATGCCACCAATTTGGGAATTTTCCCACATTACAGTAGCTCCAATAATAGGTTGTTGTTTACTATCACGCACATAACCACGAATTTTTTCCGCAGAAATTGTGAAAGTAAACACAAGACCTAATAAAATAAGTATTTGTTTTTTCATTATTTATTCATTGATAATTTAGTAAAAAAGAGATTGCATTACTGAATCAAATTGATACGAATGCACACTACGATTCCTTTCTAATTGATTAGAAAAGAATTTTTTGCCGCTAAATAATCAATGAACAGAGCGAGTGAAAGTAGGTATTTTGTGAAAGATATTGATGTAGTCGAGGGGAAAACAAAGACAAATAGGCGTTGTTATCAACCACCAAAGGTATTGCAGGCATTTCACTTACCAAAAAGTCTAAAGAGATAACGGGTGCAATAGATTGAAAACGCGGATTTTCAGGGCGAAAGTTTTCCCAAAATACAGTAGAATGAGAAACAGTGCATTCATCATCAGAAGGTGTAATTTCATTTGAATATTCATCTTCTGCAAATTCATAATGGGTGATAAGTCCACCCAAATGGTGGTGGTGATGAATTTCGCAACACTTGTTTTTAGTAATGACCGATAACCATTCCGTTTTGCAGTCGTCGCAGCAAAAACGATACTTATTTACGCCCGCTCCTTCAAGAATTATAGAAAAAACGAGTATTAAAGAAAATAGTATGGAAGGTATCTTTTTCATCCAATGACAAAAATAAAGCCTTTAATATAAATATCCGATATATTGCTGTTAAAATAATTTAACTATATTTTTAGAAGGATTGACAGAGCTAAGAATAAGACAAATAGTTTAAGCATACACCAAACTATAGACTTATATCAACATATTCGCCAGCTTCTAAATCAAATTGGAACAACTCTCCTTTGCGTATATATTTTTTTGATGAACGAATATTTTTACAACCTTGGGGAAGTGATATCCTAAAAGAATTTGGCTTATGTGCTTTCAAAGTAAAATTAGTAAGTTGGCCATCTTTCCAATACGCAGAAACTTCTCCTCCACCTCTAACACGCAAACCTTTGAAAAATCCATCTCTCCATTCAATCGGTAATGCGGGAAGCAAACTGATGTATCCTTCGTGACTTTGCACAAGCATTTCCGCTATACCCGAAGTTCCTCCCAAATTGCCGTCAATCTGAAAAGGCGGATGGGCACAGAACAAATTGGGGTAAGTTCCCCCGGAATTTGCCAATTTCTCATCTGTATACAATACTGGTTGAAGCAGATTTTTAAGCAATTTATACGCTCTGTCGCCGTCATGCAGTCTTGCCCAAAAATTTACTTTCCATGCGCGCGACCAGCCCGTTCCGCCATCGCCGCGTCGGTTGAGTGTTTCACGGGCCGAGGCTGCTAACGCAGGTGTTGTGTTCGGCGAAATCTGATTGGAAGGATACAATCCATAGAGGTGCGAAACATGGCGGTGATGCTGTTCCACTTCTTTGTAATCTTCGAGCCATTCCTGCAGATATCCCTTATCACTAATCTGCATGGGCGGAAGTTTGGGAAGCATTTGCTTTATCTTGAATATGGTAGGATTATCTTCTACTTTAAGAATTCTTGACGCTGCAAGCGTATTGGTAAACAATTCCCTTACCAGCTGCACATCCATCGTAGGCCCCATACACACATACACTGGCTTATCGCTGTTACCCACAAAAAAGCCATTCTCGGGAGACGAAGACGGTGCAGTAACCAACCATCCGTGTTTCGGTTCGCTAATCATGCTTGAGGTGAAAAACTGCGCTGCACCCAGCAGCACAGGGTAAATTTCTTTTAGATAAGTGATATCGCGACTGAACTCGTAGTGTTCCCACAAATGCTGGCAAAGCCAAGCTCCGCCTGTATTGGTTGCACCCCACGAAGCATGTTCTCCCGGTGCTGTAAACTTCCATGGATTGGTCATCATGTGCGCCACCCATCCATCCGCGCCATAAAAAACTTTAGCAGTCTTTTCCCCGGAAGCCACCAAGCTTTTGGTCAAATTTATCAGCGGATTGTGCAATTCAGACAAATTGCAAACCTCCGACGGCCAATAATTCATCTGCACATTAATATTAAGATGATAATCACCGTTCCACGGCGTCTGAACATTATTTGCCCATAGACCTTGCAAATTGAGCGGCAGCGAGTTTTCGCGCGTTCCGCTAATCATGAGATAGCGTCCAAAATGAAAATATAATGCCGCAAAGGAGGGATCACCGGTCTTTTGAAAATCAACAAGACGCTGCTCTGTTGTCAAATCGTTACGCTGAGCGCCAAGATTGAGTTTTACGCGGTCAAACTTTTGTTGGTATGCTTTGATATGCGAAGTGAGCAATTTATTGTATGATTTTTGTCCGGCTTTTTTTAGCAATTCATCTACAGTCTTTTTATAATCTTTGTCCAGAAGGTTGGTGGACGACGAAATGATAATCCATGCTTCATCTACTTTCTCGAGTGAAAGACCATTTGCTTTTGATAGAAGTTTTCCGTTTCGATTAATAATCTGCATGCGAGTGAGGTAACGAACTCCATTTGCTCCATTGTGTCCATCATTCAGTTGACCTTCCATGCGTAGAGTAGACGCATTTTCAATTGTCACACTGCCTCTCTCTGGACGCGAAAGTTGTACATCAAAAGATATAGATTTCGGTTGGCTCGCTTTTAAATGAATAACCATCACATCATCGTTGTGTGATGCAAAATATTCCCGTATATAATTTATTCCTCCTTTGGAATAGCTCACAGAGGCTACCGCGTCATCCAGCGATAGTTGTCGATGATAATTTTTTACAGGATTTTTATCCGAATGCCGAAAGTTGAGATACAAATCTCCCAACATCTGAAAACAGCCATAAGGCGCATCTTTTCCTTTTCCGAGTGCAGAACCTTTTCCGCCGCATTGAAAATGCTGGTACATCAATTCCTGAGCCGATGCATTATCTCCCTTCAAAAGCAATTCTCGGATTTTTGGAAGATACTGAAGTGCATCGGTATTCCATGCCTCCGAGTCAGTACTACCGGACCACATAGAGATATCATTTAGCACAATATGTTCCCTTTCCACTCCTCCGTCAGGCATCATCCCTATACGTCCGTTTCCCAAAGGCAATGTTTCTTCCCACACGCGCGCTGGCAAATCGTATCGAAGTAGCAGACGGTTGTCTGTATTGTTCTGAGCACAAATGCAAAATGTATAAAACAAGCTGCTTAAAAATATAAAATTGAAAACCTTGAATCTCATAATTAATAACTTAAATAGAAGAGAAAATTGGGCTATTGTGTAAAGTTAGAAACTTTCGCAATCAACGACAAAAAATATAGAATCTTGAAACCATTTTTTCTTAATCTTTATATGAGAATCAGAACATCAGAAGAACAACTACGTATGTTGCATTATCCATCTATCACAAATAACTAGTTTACTGACACATATTAAAAATATTTTTGAGATTAATGCCTATTATGCCAACTCAAAAATTATTATGACAGCTGTTATTTTATGCAAAAAAAACAGCATCTTTTTATGATTATGTGCCAAATTTTTTATTTTTGTATAGATAGCCGAGAGGTTAATCTCATTTCCTACCTTTCATTTTTATACAAAAAAAATTAGTTTATGCATAATTCTTATAAATCATTTACCCTTCATAATTTCAAAAATATTCCACAAATAAGCAAGCTCCCCGCAGAGATGATCGAAGCCATCGAAGTGGTAGGGCGGGTACTTCCTTTTAAAAGCAATAATTACGTTACAGACGAACTAATAGATTGGAACAATATCGAAAATGATCCAATCTACACACTGACTTTTCCGAAAAAAGAGATGCTGGATCCGCGTCATTATAATGCGGTGAAAAAGTTGCTTGATGAAGGCGCTGACAAATCGGTACTCGACCAAAAAATCAACGATATACGCATGGAGCTCAACCCCAATCCGGCGGGTCAGGAACATAACGTGCCGATACTCGACAATATCAAACTGAAAGGCATTCAACATAAATATACGGAAACAATACTATTCTTTCCGAGTCAGGGACAGACTTGCCACGCGTATTGCACTTTCTGCTTTCGCTGGCCTCAGTTTTCGGGGATGACGGGGTTCAAATTTGCGATGAAAGAAATGGGGCTCTTGAAGAAATATCTTAAAACCCATCATAAAGTTACCGATATTCTTTTCACCGGCGGCGACCCTATGACAATGAATGCAAAACTCCTTGCGGCTTATATCGAACCACTTCTAGAGCCAGAGTTTGAACACATCCACACCATTCGCATCGGCACAAAATCGCTTTCGTACTGGCCATATCGCTATCTTACTGATACGGATAGTCAAGAAATTATCGCTTTATTCCATAAAGTTATAAAATCAGGAAAAAATCTTTCCATTCAGGCACATTTCAATCATCCGGTAGAACTTTCAACAAAGGCAGTGCAGGATGCCATCAAAGCGATACGCGCAACAGGCGCACAAATACGCACGCAATCGCCCCTGATGAAAAACATTAACGACAAACCCGAACTCTGGTCAGAGATGTGGCGCAAACAGGTTGACCTTGGCTGCATTCCTTACTACATGTTTATCGCACGCGATACAGGATCGAAAAGATTTTTCGAGTTGCCGCTGGAAAAATGCTGGGATATCTTCAGGAAAGCTTACAGTCAGGTGAGCGGACTATGCCGCACCGTGCGAGGCCCCAGCATGAGTTGCAGCCCAGGGAAAGTGCAAATTTTGGGCGTGCAGGAAATTAAGGGCGAGAAAGTATTTGTTTTACGATTCATCCAGGGACGAAAACATCAATGGGTGCATATTCCGTTTTTTGCAAAATACGACCCAAAAGCCACCTGGTTTGATGACTTGAAACCCGCTTTCGGAGAGGAACAGTTCTTTTTTGAGAAAGAATTCAAACCAAAGGATGATGAAGTTATGTTTGAATAAAATGAAATAGAAACCTATTTTTTGTGATTGAAAGTCGTTTTGGTGAAGTCACGAAATATACTTATCGCCATTGAAAGCTGGTTTAGAGAAGTCACGAAACATACTTCTCGTCATTGAAAGCTGGTTTAGAGAAGTCACGAAATATACTTCTCGTC
>DAMBHY010000004.1:46066-197954 GCA_032068765.1 Dysgonamonadaceae bacterium
CTTCTCGTCATTGAAAGCTGGTTTAGAGAAGTCACGAAATATACTTCTCGTCATTAGAAGTCGTTTTGGTGAAAACACGAAATATACTTCTCGCCATTGAAAGTTGGTTTAGTGAAGTCACGAAACATACTTCTCGTCATTGAAAGTAGGTTTGGTGAAGCCACGAAACATACTTCTCGCCATTATAAGTTGGTTTGGTGAAAACAAAAAGAGCCACCTAAATAAATTAGATAGCTCTTAGTTGCGGAAGCGGGGGGATTCGAACCCCCGGTACGGTTACCCGTACGTCAGTTTAGCAAACTGGTGGTTTCAGCCACTCACCCACACTTCCTTTAGGCATGTTCTGCTAAAATCGGATGCAAATATACAAGTTTGTTTTCAAACTTGCAGTATTTTCATGAGAAATATATGTAATTTTGTGCGAAATTATTTTACCTAACGGCTAAATTATGGCAAATACATCATCAACCAAACCATCGGGCAAGAGAAAAAGAATTGTTCTTGCTTCAATAGCTGTCTTTGCAATTGTTCTGTGTTATGTCTTTTATAATGTGATGCGTCCTTTTCATATAAAGGACAATAAAACAACATATATTTTGATTGACGACAATACAAACTTTAATGGTTTGATGGAGCAATTGAGATATACTACGGACTTGTCTTCGCCACTCATTTTCGAGATGATGGCAAAAGCTGTGAATTATCCGTCACATATAAAACCCGGGCGTTATGCAGCAAAAAACAACATGAACATGGTGCGCTTTTTGCGTAATCTGAAAAATGGGAATCAAACTCCCGTATCGCTAAAGTTCAACAATATCCGTACAAAAGCAGATTTAGCCGGAAGGCTTTCTCAACAATTGATGACAGACAGCATCACTCTGCTAAAAGCTTTTTCGGATTCTATCATTACCCAAAAATACGGCTTTACACCCGAAAACATAACGGCGATGTTTATTCCAAATACCTACGAAATTTATTGGAACACTCCTTTAGATAAGTTTCTTGACCGGATGTATAAAGAGTATAATACTTTTTGGAATGATGAGCGAAAGAATAAGGCGCAAAAGCTTGGAATGACTCCTATTGAAATTTCTACCCTCGCATCCATTGTAGAGGAAGAAGCCCGTTATTCTGACGAATATCCAATTATAGCACGTCTGTATATGAACCGTCTTAACAAAGGAATGAAATTGGAATCTGACCCTACCGTAAAATTTGCAGTCGGAGATTTCTCATTAAAACGAATCTATTCAGGACATCTACAAAAGCAATCTCCTTACAATACTTATTTGAATATCGGACTTCCACCAGGACCAATACGCATACCTTCTATTAAGGGAATTGATGCCACTCTTTCTCCCACGCAAAACAACTACTTGTTTATGTGTGCAAAAGAAGATTTGTCGGGACGACATAATTATGCGGAGACCTTTGCCGAACACAAAGTCAACGCCGAACGCTATCGCAAAGCACTGAACGAACGGGGGATAAAGTAACAAATATCATACGCGCAAAAGATATCGTCGGAAAGGAAAATATATACATCGCCAAACTTACGTAGATATTCAAAAGGTTACATTTGCACACGTGTAGAAATATATTTTTACCGAACAACAATAAAAAAACGAACGAAGATGAGTCTTCGTTCGTTTTCTATTTTTAAACAAGAATAGATATATAGAAAATAATCTATTCGCTTAAGAATACATATCTAATAACAACCAATGCAAACAAGACATACATCATCCAGTGCACCTGTTTCCATTTTCCTGTAGCAACTTTAAGGACAGTGTAAGACACAATACCTGCAGCAATACCATTCGCAATGCTGTAAGTAAACGGCATCATTACAAAAGTTAGGAAGGCAGGGAATGCTTCCGTAAAATCGTTGAAATCTATATCTACAATTGATGAAGCCATTAGTACACCCACGATAATAAGCGCAGGAGCTGTTGCTGCACTTGGAATTATTCCTGCTAAGGGCGCAATAATCAGAGATAACAGAAATAAAACTCCTGCTGTAATAGCCGTGAGCCCTGTACGACCACCCTCGCCTATACCGGCAGCGCTTTCTACATAAGATGTAACTGTGCTCGTACCCATCAGCGCACCAAAAGATACTCCGATTGCATCCACAAGCATCGCCTTTCCAATTTTTGGAGATTTTCCATCTTTATCAATTAATCCCGCTTTGTTTGCTGTGCCCACCAATGTACCAAAAGTATCAAACAACTCTACAAACGTAAAAGTGAAAATTACTGTCCAGATGCCCATATCAAAAGCGCCTTTGATATCCAATGCGCCAACAGCAAGTCTACTGAAATCCGGAAGACTAAATGGGTTAAAGTTTTTAGGGATAACGGTCACTCCCATAGGGATGCCGATAATAGTTGTAATAAGAATACCTATGAGCAATGCGCCTTTTATCTTTCGCGCCATCATCACAGCTATTAAAAACAATCCAATCAAGCACAAAGCCATAGAAGGATTGCTGAAAGAGCCCATTCCGATATTCCATTCAAAGAATTTAAGCGTAGTTATTCCATTGGTTTGGCTTAGCGCGTCCATTGTAGGAGGAATAATTGTAGTGTTAACCACCATTATTTCTGAAAGCTTCAATCCTATGATTGTAATAAACAAACCTATACCAACCGTTATGGATAATTTAAGCGTTTGAGGCACCGCTACAACCAAAATCTGACGAACTTTGGTAACAGTCAACAGAATAAAAATGAGCCCAGAAATAAATACTGCGCCCAAAGCCGTTTGCCACGGCATTCCCACTCCTGCCAGAGCTACAGTTGCAAAAAGGGCATTCAATCCCATCCCTGGAGCCAAAGCAATCGGGAAATTTGCCACCAAACCCATCGCTATAGTAACAAATCCGGCTGAAATAGCTGTTGCAAAGAATACTGCGTTTTTGTCCATTCCTGTCACACTCAATATATTTGGATTGAGAAACAGGATGTAAGCCATTGTCACAAATGTTGTAATACCTGCTACAATTTCGGTACGTACATTTGTATTATTTTCTTTTAATTTAAAAAAATCTTTTCCCATGATTCCAATTCTTCTATATTAAAAATTCCACTTAGCAGCAATGGTAGGATTAACATACGCTTTGTCACCGATAAAATTGCTGCTGATTTCTACTTCGCTACCCATAGAAAAGTTTGGTGTAAAATTGTACCAGATTTGTGGTTCGGTCAACAAGATTACTTTTTTGTGAGAAGAATTATCACCTCCTACCACGTCGTATCTTACTTTATTTTCAGTCCAAACATCAATAAAACCTGACAAAGTGACTTTATTGTTGGCAAGATTGGCATTCCATGTACCAGTCCATTGCACATCGTGACTTGCTTTAGCAAAAGCATTATATTTATAAGCAAGATATGTACTACAAAAAGCATTTCCTAATTTGAAAGGATATGAAAAACCTAAAAGATATGCGTTGGGAATAGAAAAACCTCCAGTTGTATTATCATCAACTTTGAAGATTCCTAATCCGCCATTATACTCAATATGCGGCATCAAAGGAAAATTGTCAATCTTGAAATCACGAGCGATTTCAGTATACATCAAACCAACTCCTGCGCGGGAAAAATCGAAATTAGCATCTATAAACATAAATGTAGAGCCCCATTTATCAGGTTTGAACATTTCGAACGTAGCAGTAAAATAGTTACGTGATGCTACCTCATCTCCATTAAGTGAATTACGAAAATCATAGTGCAACTGAAGATTTTGTGCAAATGAAGAACCAATAAAAGCACATAAGATAAACGATAAAAACAACCTTTTTCTCATAAAAAATTGGGTTTAAATATTAAAATAGACAAATTAAGGCGCGAAGTTAATAAAATGTGCAAATATCAATAAATATTTTTAAATGTTTTTTGTGGCAGATTAAAGAGGACTGTTTTAACTTATTAATTTTGTAATTTCGTAGTTTAAAACCGAATAAAACGAATTATAATGAATTCCAAATCGACAACTCAGCCTTTATATGTTTACAACACATTGTCACGTACAAAAGAAGAATTTCAACCGTTGAATCCTCCTTTCGTAGGAATGTATGTTTGCGGTCCCACCGTTTATAGCGATGTGCATTTGGGCAATTGTCGTACTTTCGTTTCTTTCGACTTGATTTATCGGTATCTGCTTCATCTTGGATACAAAGTGCGTTACGTGCGAAACATCACCGACGCTGGGCACTTGGAAGGTGACCGCGATGAGGGCGACGATAAATTCGCTAAGAAAGCCAAACTGGAACAATTGGAACCCATGGAAATTGTACAAAAATACACTTTGGGATTTCATGAAGTTTTGCGAATTTTCAACACACTCCCCCCAAGTATAGAACCAACGGCTACCGGTCACATTATTGAGCAAATTGAGATGGTGAAGGAAATTTTGAAAAGCGGCTACGCTTACGAAATTGACGGAACTGTGTATTTTGATGTGGAAAAATATGCTCAATCACACGAGTATGGTACACTAACCAATCGCCGATTGGAAGATCTGCTTGAAGGAACTCGTGAACTAAGCGGACAAGACCAGAAAAAAGGACGCCTTGACTTTGCATTGTGGATAAAAGCCAAACCAGAAACATTGATGCAGTGGCCGTCCCCTTGGGGAATGGGATTTCCTGGTTGGCACATAGAATGTTCTGCAATGAGCAGCAAATATCTAGGCAATCAGTTTGATATTCATGGTGGAGGAATGGATTTACAAGCGACTCATCATACCAACGAGATTGCACAATCGGAAGCCTGCAACCATACAACTCCGGCAAAATACTGGCTGCATACCAACATGCTTACTGTCAATGGCGCGCGCATGTCTAAAACCGCAGGCAACGGATTTCTTCCCAAAGAACTTTTCACAGGAAATCACCCATTACTTGAGCGCGGATATTCACCAATGACGGTGCGTTTCTTTATGGCGCAATCACACTATCGCAGTACACTGGATTTCTCCAACGAAGCATTGCAGGCGGCAGAAAAAGGCTACAAAAGGTTAATGGAAAGCCTGTCAACTTTGGAAAGACTTACTCCAGCCACTACTTCTACTGTTGACATACCCGCTTTACGCGACGCGTGCTACAAAGCGATGAACGACGACTTTAACAGTCCCGTACTTATTGCACAACTATTTGATGCTGTACGCATTATTAATTCCATAAATGACAAGAAAGAAACCATTTCGGCACAAGATTTGGAAGATTTAAAAAAATTGATGCATGACTTCGTTTTTGACGTTTTGGGTTTGATAGATGAAAGTAAAACAGGTGGCAATACGCAAGTTATAAATGGATTGATGGAACTTATCCTCGACATGCGTAAATCCGCACGTGAAAACAAAGACTGGTCAACTTCGGATAAAATCCGCGATCATTTGAAAGCATCTGGCGTAGAAATTAAAGATACTAAAGAGGGCGTAGAGTGGCGCATTTAATTTTTATAAATGAACTTTCCATGTAATTATTTATTCTATTTATAAAATAAAGAATAGTAGTATATGGAAATAATAATGTCTCCTGCCAAATTAATGGATTTCTCTTCGGAAAAGATTCAGAATTCCAGCAAACCGCTCTTTGAAAGTAAGACAAAAGAACTGATAAACGTTGCGCAGAAATTATCGGTAAAAGATATTCGGAATGAGATGAAAATCAATCCGAAGATGGCAAAAGATGTTTTTGAGTACTTCCAAACATTTGATGCCAAGGATACTCCCTCAAAAGCTGCAGCTTTTGCATATAACGGTATTGCATACAAAGGTTTTGATGCCCGTACACTTTCTGATAAGGAGTTAAAATTTGCGCAGGAACATCTCAATATAATTTCAGGTCTTTACGGGATTGTACGTCCACTGGATAAAATCAAACCTTACCGCTTAGAAATTGGCAGAAAGATTATGCCAAAGGACTATGAAAGTCTTTATGATTTTTGGGGCGAAACTATTAACCACTATTTATCATCCAAACTAAAAGGAAAAGAAAAGGTGATTATAAATGTAGCTTCAAAAGAATATAATAAGGTTATGAGGAAGAATCTTCTACCCGCTAATACAAAAGTGATCGAAATGAACTTCCTACAACAACAAAATGATAATCTGAAACAGATAGTTGTTCACACGAAGAAAGCTCGGGGACTCATGGCAAGGTATATAATACAAAACGAAATTACCAAAGCAGAAGATGTCAGAGGTTTTAACCTAGAGGATTACTTTTTTTACCCAAAACTTTCTAACGAAAACCAATGGTATTTTGTAAGATGAATAATGATTTCAAAAATTCTTTTACACAACATCATTGATTATAAACCTGTTTTTGACAAAAGCAACTAACCATCAAGGAATAAATAAGTTAGAGGGGTAAAAGTGACTTGCTTAACGTTAAGAAAACCTTGCAGAAGGCAAAAGTAATTTGCATAGGCTAATAAGGTTTAAATTCTGCAAAAACGGGAATACAAGACCTTCAAAACTTAAAATAAAGCAGTATATTTGTAATACTCAATAAAAATTTCAAATAGGGTATGCGCTATAGTATAACAGCCCCTACATCCATATACACAACCATACAATTACCGGCCTCAAAAAGTATCAGCAACAGACTGCTGATATTAAACGCGTTGAGCAAGAGTCCCTACTCGATTGAGAATCTCTCGGATTGTGAAGACACGCGTGTAATTGTGGATGCATTCGAAAACGAAAGCAATATTTTCGACATGAAAGGTTCGGGAACAGCCATGCGTTTTATGACTGCGTTACTAGCATCAACCGAAGGAGAATGGATAATTAAAGGGAATGAGCGCATGCACAACCGCCCTATAGATCCGCTCGTGAAAGTGCTCCGCGCTTTAGGAGCAGAGGTTACCTACCTTGAGAAAGAAGGCTTTCCTCCTTTAAAATTGAAAGGAAGAAAACTAAAAGGCGGTGAAATATATCTTGCAGGAAATATCAGTTCGCAGTTTGCATCAGCTTTGTTGATGGTAGCACCTATCATGGAAAAAGAACTGATAATTCATCTTGAGAATGAAGTTATTTCCAAACCATACATCCATCTTACATTAGGATTGATGCAGGAATATGGAATCAAATTTTTTTGGGAAGATAAAGAAATACGAATAAAGCCTCAGCAATATATTCCCAAGAAAATGAAAGTGGAAGGCGACTGGACTTCTGCCTCTTATTGGTATTCTATGGCATCTTTAGCCAAACAAGCGGAAATAAAACTCTTGGGATTGCAGGAAAAAAGTCTGCAAGGCGACTGCCTTCTAGTAAATCTTTTTTCAGAATTAGGTATCAGCACTGAGTTTGTAAATGATGGAGTTATCCTCAGAAAAACAGATGCTTTGCCAAAGAAACTTTTTCACAATTTTGTAAATGAACCCGATTTGGCTCAAACATTCGTTGTGTTGAGCTGCTTAAAGAATATACCTTTTATATTTTCAGGAGTGCAGAGTCTTAAAATTAAAGAATGCAATCGAATAAAAGCGCTTCAAGACGAATGCAGAAAATTAGGTTACGAACTGGAAGCTGATGAAAACGGATTGATGGAATGGAACGGAAATAAAATAATCCCGAGTACTGAACCGATTATCAAAACTTATGACGATCACCGCATGGCAATGGCTTTTACTCCCGCTTGCCAATGTTTGGATCATATTGAAATAGAAAATCCTGAAGTTGTAAATAAATCCTACCCAAATTTTTGGAAAGATATACAATCCGCAGGGTTTACAATCAAAGAAATTTTATAAAACATGACAACGCTATATATATTTTTAGGTATTATTGTCTTTTTTGTCATAGGATTGACATTATGGAATAAATCTCAACGTAAACTTGGAAATACAGAAGAACGTGCACCATCAGAACCAGAGATAAATATAGGTTCGGGGTGTTGTGGACAACATGAAGTATGCGAACGCGACAGTCTTATCGCCGCTTTCAGCGCAACTCCCGAATATTTTGATGATGAAGAATTGGACGCTTATAGCGGAACCGATGCGGATAATTATACCGAGAACCAAGTGGAAGAATTTCGTCAAATATTTTATACTCTCCTAAATGAAGACAAACCAAAATGGGTTCGCAGTCTGCAACAACGCAATATAGAAGTCCCCAATCAATTAAAGGATGAAATTTTGATGATTATAAACGACCTGCGTCAACAAAAAATGCATTCATGAATTTCCTGGAGCTGTTAGATTACACATTTTTCCGAAATGCTCTAATCGGCAGTTTCTTCGCCAGCATCTGCGCGGGAATTATCGGCACCTATATCGTTACACGACGTTTCGTTTTTATCAGTGGTGGCCTGACACACGCATCGCTTGGAGGATTAGGAATGGGCTTCTTTTTCGGCATCAACCCCATTTTTTCGGCTGCTTTGTTTTCCATATTTTCCGCTTTAGGAATCAAATGGCTTACCGACAAGCACGACGTTAGAGAAGACTCGGCAATTGCAGTATTTTGGTCGATGGGAATGGCTTTGGGGATTATTCTTACTTTTTTAACTCCCGGATACGCGCCCAACCTGTCGGAATATCTTTTTGGGAATATTCTAACCATTACCGAAAGGGATATATATTTATTCATCGCCTTAACAGCAGCACTGATAATTTTCTTTATAGCATTTTACCGCGCTATCATATCTGTATCATTTGATTTGATGTTTGCAAAAACCCGCCATGTTCCTACCCAATTTATAGAATATATGATGATGTTTTTCATAGCTGTCACCATTGTTTTGAGCATTCGATTGGTAGGAATAGTTTTGTTGCTTTCTCTCATCACCGTTCCACAAATGACAGCCAATCTTTTTACTGTAAATTATGGAAAAATAATTGTCTTATCTTCAGCGTTATGCTTTTTAGGATGTGTAACGGGACTTGTTTTATCTTATTTTCTGAATGTTCCCAGCGGCGCATTTATCATATTTGTCTTAATTCTTTTCTATATTATTGGAAAAATAATAAAATCTGTAAAACAAGTCTACATTAAAAATTAAGATGAAATTAGTATTCGCAACAAACAACGCACACAAACTTGATGAAATCCGCAAGATTGTCGGAGAGAATATAGAAATATTAAGTTTGAACGATATTAACTGCCATGCAGACATTCCCGAAACAGGAAATACATTAGATGCTAATGCATTTATAAAAGCCAAATATGTGAAAGACAATTTTAGGCTGGATTGTTTTGCAGATGATACGGGACTGGAGGTAGAAGCTTTGAATGGTGCGCCTGGCGTATATTCTGCCCGATACGCCGGAGAAGGTTGTAATCCTCAAAACAATATGCGTAAGCTTCTTGAAGAAATGAAAGACGCTACTAATAGAAAAGCAGCTTTCAGAACAGTTATAGCATTAATATTAGGAGACAAAACCTATTATTTTGAAGGAAAAGTAGAAGGCCGCATTATTGAAGAAAAACGCGGCGAACATGGATTTGGTTATGACCCCATTTTTATACCCGATGGATATGACAAAACATATGCGGAATTAGGTGATGAAATAAAAAACACCATCAGCCACCGCGCATTGGCTACACAAAAGTTATTGAAGTTTCTTAAAGATTATAAATACGAGAACATCTAAAATATCTAATAACTAACACAACTAACGACTAAAAATCTTATGTAAGAACTCTTCCATAGAATCCCACAGGGTTTTTACCTCTTCGTGTTTTAGGTGCTTGTGTTCGTGTATGTGCGACATTATCTCGGTAGCTAATTCTGAAGGATTTTCTAAAAAGGGATGAATCTCTCTGTAAGACTCCATAAACTTCATCATCTCTTCATCAGTCATGATTTTTTCGGATTCTCCATCATGATGAACATTGATAAGTTCACTAATATTTTCCAACAAAATCTTTATGTGCTCAATATACATCCCTGTAATAACTGAAATTTCGCGTATTTCAAGTTTTTGCAAATATCTGAGAACGAAAATATTCCGAACGGGAGCTTCCATTTCAGCAGTCAGATTTCTTAACTTCTCGCCTAAGACTGCATTTGCTCCGTCAATCTGTTTCTGAGGTTCTATTGTGGGTATATGGGTAGCCATAATACGTGCAGAATCATGTATTTCTTTCAGACCTACATAACTTGCAATTTTATAAACCCATGTGTCAAAATTAAATGATTGGTCATAGATTGGAATTTGATTCCATATTCTCACGAACGTATCTGTTACCACTTTACGAGCTTCTTTATCATAAGTGAGAAAACGAAAAGCATATCCGTACACTATATTTTGAGCATATTTTACAAGATTTTCATAGGCATTTCTGTCACCTTGCTTGCTAAAGAAAATCCACTTACTAATTTCGGGATTATTCATAAATGGAAATAAAATTAAAAATTAATAACCGATAAATAAAAACAACCTTTTTGATTAAAGCATCAAAATTAGAATAATTTTTAGAATCGCAAAATTATTCTTTCACCAAGAAATTTTGAAATTTCTTTTTTTAACTGTTGAAGGCTGTTCAATCTCTTCAACAAGTCTTCCATCTCAGAATCATCAGCAGTCTTCATCTGTTTTTTCACCTCATTAATATGATGTAGGATATGCCTATTTTTCAGTTCTGTTGTTGCTTTAACAACAAGTGACTCCAGCAGATTTTCTTCTAACAATTGGGAATTTTTATCATCCAAACTGTTTCCAGTGCTCTTGGCGTGAATTTTACTGAGCTGGTAGCGGTCACTCATCATATCAGATGCAATTTTACTAAATTCTGGATTGGGATGAGATATAAAATATCGTGATGGATTGAAATTTTCATCCTCCATTTGTTTCACTGCTTCATCGTACATTTTTCGGTATGTTTCATTTGTAAATACGATATTATCCCTTTCCAAATCAAATCGAATAACATCTAATACCGAAGGACCAATTTCAGAAACTTCTTTTACCTTCTCAGTAACGCCTTTTTCTATGACATCTCTACTTGTATACCGCACATACAGTGGCGTCATGCCATAACGTATGATATACCGGAGAACTTCTTTTTCGAATTTCCAAAAGTTGGATTCGGAAGTTGTAGATTTTGAAATTTCTGGAATTGATTGTTCTAGAAGCTGATATTTTCCATTGTCACTTGTGTTAGCATCTTTCTTTTTATCATAATTTTTAATGCGGATTTTATTTACTTCCCGCATCAAAACCGTTTCATTTACATCTAGTATATTCGCACAATCCTGAATGTAAACCGCACGGTTTATATTATTGGGGATGATAGCGATACTATCGACAATATCTTTAATCAATGCTGCACGTTTCAAAGGATCGTCACCGCTTTCGTTCAATAAAAGTTGTGTCTTAAATCTAATAAAATCTGTTTCGTGAGCAGCGATGTATTTTGTAAAATCTTCTGCATTTTGTTTCTTCGCAAAAGAATCTGGGTCTTCCCCTTCGGGCAGTAATACGACTTTTACGTTCATCCCATCTTCAAGTAGCAAATCTATTCCTCGAAGAGCCGCTTTAATTCCTGCCGCATCACCATCATACAGCACCGTAATATTTTCGGAAAAACGGTGAATCATACGGATTTGCCCATGCGTAAGTGCCGTTCCTGAAGAAGCAACTACATTCTCTATACCCGCCTGATGCATGGAAATTACATCGGTATATCCTTCCACTAAAAAGCATTTGTCAGCCTTAACAATGGCACTTTTTGCAAAAAATATTCCGTATAGTTCATTGCTTTTGGAATATATTTCGCTCTCGGGAGAATTGATATATTTTCCTGTATTTTCTGCTTTTTTCAGTATTCTTCCCCCAAAAGCCACAACTTTGCCAGAAAGTGTATGAATAGGAAACATAACACGACCACGAAACCTGTCAATTATTCCGCGCTGGGCGTTAATGATGGAAAGACCTGTTTTTTCTAAAAAGTTTTCTTTAAAACCTGATTTTTGAGCTTCGCGGGAAAAAGCATCTTTTTCTTCCAAACTATAACCCAGACGAAATTTCTTAATGATATCATCGCGAAAACCACGTTCTCGAAAATACGACAATCCTACAGAACGACCTTCTGTATTTTCATGAAGGTTCTTTTCAAAATAATTAACTGCAAAATCATTCACAATAAATAAACTGTCACGAATACTTTGCTCTTCTTTTTCTTCGTTTGTCAGTTCTTTTTCAACTACTTCAATATGATATTTCTTAGCAAGTTGTTTTAAAGCATCGACATAAGATAGCTGCTCGTGCTTCATGATGAAATGAACAGGCGAACCGCCTTCTCCGCATGCAAAGCATTTACAAATATTTTTAGAAGGAGACACATAGAAGGATGGTGTGCGGTCGTCATGAAAAGGACATAACCCCACATAATTCACGCCTCTTTTTCGGAGAGTAATAAAGTCGGATACCACGTCTACAATTTGTGCCGCATCCTGAATTTTGTTGATAGTAATCTGGTCAATCATTTACAATTGCGAAATTAGTGATTTATCCGGTTAAAATTTCGATAAGTTGCAAAATAAATACTACATTTGTGATACTAATCTAAGCAATTTATAATTAACCACAAAAGAACTAAAATGGAAACTATTAACTGGTCGGATTTGTCTTTTTCATATATGAAAACCGACTATAATGTACGCTCTTATTACAAAAACGGACAATGGTCTGAACCTGAACTTGAAACTTCAGAGTATATCAACCTGCACATGGCTGCTACAGCTTTGCACTATGGTCAGGAAGCTTTTGAAGGAATGAAAGCATTCATGGGTAAAGATGGAAAAGTACGCGTATTCCGAATGCGCGAAAACGCACTTCGTATGCAACGCTCTTGTCAGGGTATCGCAATGGCTGAACTTCCTGTCGAAACATTCGAAAAAATGGTCACTATGGCGGTACAAAAGAATGCTAGATTCATTCCTCCTTACGGAACCGGTGCTTCTTTATACATCCGCCCTGTTTTATTTGGAACTGAAGCTCGCGTGGGTGTAAAACCTGCTAAAGAATACGCTTTCATCGTATTTGTAACTCCTGTAGGACCATACTTTAAAGGCGGTTTCAAAACCTCTCCTTATGTGGTGATGCGCGACTATGACCGTGCTGCTCCTCTCGGAACAGGTACTTACAAAGTAGGTGGAAACTATGCGGCCAGCCTTGTAGCAGGTGAAAAAGCTCACGATTTAGGTTACTCAGCAGTATTCTATCTTGACGCTAAAGAAAAGAAATATATTGACGAATGTGGTGCTGCAAACTTTTTTGGTATCAAAAACAATACTTACATCACTCCTGAGTCAACTTCTATTCTTCCTTCTATCACAAACAAAAGTTTGATGCAGTTAGCAGAAGATTTAGGCATGAAAGTTGAACGTCGTCATGTTCCAATCGAAGAATTAGCAGAATTCGAAGAAGCAGGAGCTTGTGGAACTGCAGCTGTAATCAGCCCAATCGAACGTATCGATGACCTTGAACAAAACAAAACTTACAAAATATCAAAAGACGGAGAACCTGGTCCTTGGTCAACAAAATTGTATAACAAACTTCGTGGTATCCAATATGGTGAAGAACCAGACACTCACAACTGGAATACTATTATTGAAATTTGATAAGTAATAAACAAAGCTTACATATATGGAAAGTAGCGGAAACATTTTCGCTACTTTCTTTTTTACAATTATTGGGAAGTGGTAATTATTTATTCCAAGTAATAAAAGGATATTTGGATAAATAGGAATTGTAATAACGATAATCACCCGTTACTTCTTCTCCCAGCCAATCGGGTTTTTCGAAATTTTCATCTTCATTCTTCAACTCAATTTCAGCCATTATCAATCCTTCATTGTTGCCAACAAACTCATCAACTTCAAAGGTATGATCGCCGCATTTCACCAGATAACGGTTTTTTGAAATAACTTCATCTATTGAAAGTTTAAGAATTTCTTCCGCTTCTGCGTTTGGAATACTGTATTCCCATTCGCCACGAGAAAATCCACCTTCATTTGTTTTACTTTTTATTGTGATGAAAGCCTCATCTTCTCGCACACGGATACGCACGGTATTATTTTCATTTTTGGAAAGGTATCCTTGTTTTATTACATATTTCTTGAAAGCAGAAGATTTGAAATCTCCCTTTACAAGAAATTTTCGTTCTATTTCTACACCCATAAATTTTCCTTTTTGAGAATAAAGATATAAAAAAGATGCGCAACGGAGGACATAAAAAAA
The DNA here is from genome assembly GCA_032068765.1 of Dysgonamonadaceae bacterium. Taxonomy (GTDB): domain Bacteria; phylum Bacteroidota; class Bacteroidia; order Bacteroidales; family Dysgonomonadaceae; genus DAMBHY01. The sequence continues at coordinate 60,274 of DAMBHY010000004.1, forward strand.
CTATGCTTTAAAAAAAGCATAGTTAAGGATTGGTTAATATTAATATAAAAAGAATTTGCGTAACTCTACAATAGTTACACAAAAATAAGTAAATGATTAGTATAACAACCTTCTACTAAAAATATAGATTATATCTGTGGATAAAATCCCCAGTCGCTATCCCGCCCAGGTTTCTCTATCAAGATTGCGGTAATTGATAGCTTCTGCCAAATGAGAAGACAGCACTTTTTCGGAATTATCCAAATCGGCTATGGTTCGAGATACTTTGAGAATACGATCATACGCCCTAGCCGAAAGATTTAATCTTTCCATAGCCGTTTTCAGCAAATTAAGCCCAGCATCGTCAGGTTCGGCATATTTATGCAGAAGTTTGGAAGTCATTTGCGCATTACAATAAACACCATCTACATCTTTAAAACGTTCTTCTTGAATCTGACGCGCACGAACAACACGTTTTCTTATTTCATCACTATGTTCTGCAGGCGTTCTATCGGAAATTTTATCGAATGGAACAGGAACAATTTCAATATGGATATCTATCCTATCTAGAAGTGGACCTGAAATTTTATTCAAATACTTTTGAACTGCTCCAGAAGGACAGACGCATTGTTTTTCAGGATGATTGTAAAACCCGCAAGGGCATGGATTCATCGCCGAAACCAACATAAAACTTGCGGGATATTCAACAGAAAATTTTGCACGAGAAATGGTAATTTTTCTATCCTCGAGCGGCTGACGCATTACTTCCAACACGCTACGATTAAATTCGGGGAGTTCATCCAAAAACAAAACCCCATTATGAGCCAAACTTATTTCGCCAGGTTGAGGATATGCCCCACCTCCAACCATAGCTACATCCGAAATAGTATGATGTGGTGAGCGAAAAGGGCGTCGAGACATCAAAGAGGATGTGCCTTCCAATTTTCCGGCAACGCTATGAATTTTTGTAGTTTCCAGGGCTTCGTTCATTGTGAATGGTGGTAAAATTGAGGGCATTCTTTTTGCCATCATGGATTTACCTGCCCCGGGAGGACCAATCATGATAATGTTATGACCTCCAGCGGCAGCTACTTCCAAAGCACGCTTCACACTTTCCTGTCCTTTTACATCTGAAAAATCAAACTCGAAAGAAGATTGACTATTAATAAATTCCTGATTTAAGTCAACAATTGTTTTTTCTAATTCAATATCATTATTGAAAAAACCAACAACCTCTTTGATATTCTCTACACCATATACATCCAGACCTTCAACTACTGCTGCTTCTTTGGCATTCTCCTGAGGTAGAATAAATCCTTTGTAACCCAATTCTTTTGCCATGATAGCAATTGGCAATGCTCCTTTTATAGGCAGAATATTTCCATCCAATGATAATTCTCCCATCAAAATATAATCGTAGAATTTGTCATTGGATAGTTCTCCCGAAGCTCCCATAATTCCAATTGCCAAAGGAAGGTCATAAGCCGAACCTTCCTTACGAATATCTGCCGGAGACATGTTGATAACTATTTGTTGACGTGGAAAATTATATCCGTTGACCTGAAGAGCTGACACTATTCTTTCGTGGCTTTCCTTTACAGACGCATCGGGAAGTCCAACCAGCATAAATTTTATACCTTTGTTACAATTTACTTCAATTGTTATTTCGGTAGCTTTTATACCTTGGACGGCAGCTCCAAAGACTTTTACCAACATGGAAATTTAAGTTTATTATGTTTGATTAAAAAAATACGTGCTTATTTGCGTAAAAATTTAGGTAAATCTTCCGGAAGGATGCCTCTTTTCAAAATTTTACCTTCTTTCGATACCAGAATATGATATGGCAAATACGGAACTGAGAATGCATCCACAACTTGTGAAGCCCAACCTTTGGCATCAACAACTACAGGCCATGAAAGTGAATCAGCCAGATTTTTCTTGATCGGATAATTTTCCGCTTCGATATAAAAAGATAATAATTTAACGGAATCGTTTTTTAAAATATTGTAGTTTAATTTTATTTTTTCCATATCTTGCGCAGACGCCTGATCTGAAGAAGAAAGAAATGATAACAACAACGTATTTCCCTGATAGTCAGTAGAACGAACCAACTTGTTATCCAGAGTTTGAGTTTCGAAATAAGGCATAATGGCTCCCTCTTCCGACATCTGCTGTTTTTCTACATTTCGCTGTAGGGCCTGTGCAAGCGGGAACTTTAGGGCATCACCTTTCAAGTGAGCCATCAATTTTTTAAGGCAGGATAAATCAATAGAATTACTGAGAAACTCATTAATAAGCACAACACTTGAAATACTGCTGGGATTTTCCTTCACAAATTCTTCTATGTTTCGAGTCAATTCATTATCAATTTCGTTAAGCTTCGACAAATATTTATTTGGAAATACAGGAGCTTTTTTTGTTAGTGGGAGAAAATCTTTGATTAATTCAATTTTTTGGCTGATTAAGTCATGATTTTCATTTTTGAAATTGGTAACATCATTGTTAATCTTATTTCCTTTTATCTCTATAAAAAATGGCTGTTTAATATCTCCACTTATCTTAATTTTATCCGACTTATCTGCGTAAAAGGAAACTCCTCCTGATGCATTTTCAAAATGAATATCAAATCTTGTGAGTGTATCTATTATTATATGTTTTTTAAAACTGCCATTTGACAGTTGAACTGTATCCATAAAAATAGTATCACCCTTATAATGAGATAATAGAATATATTTAGAATTTAAATTATGAATTTTCCCTTTTATTAACAATTCATTGTTTTTCTGACATGAAAAAAAAGTTGTTATAAAAGAAAATATGATTAGAAAAGCAATTGAAGAAGAATATCTATCAAAAAATAATTTAATATTTTTTATCGAAAAAAAGAACATAACTATCACAATTAAACAACAAAGATAAACTGTATATTTAAAATATACAAAAATTAATAGTATTTTTTAATACATGTTATAATTCGACATTCTAATATGAAAATTATTTGATAGCTTTGCAGTCAAATTAATTTCACATGAAATATTCTGTTATAATTCCATTATATAATAGACCAGATGAAATAAACGAATTGTTGATGAGTCTGACTAAACAAACTTTCTCTGATTTTGAAGTAATTATAGTTGAAGACGGCTCAGTAAAAAAAAGCGAAGAGATTGTAAATAATTATAGTGATAATCTATTTATAAAGTATCTCTACAAAGAAAATTCAGGTCCGGGACTTTCACGAAACGAAGGAGCAAAATTAGCATCTGGAGAATATTTAATATTTTTCGATTCTGACTGCATTATTCCTGAGAATTATTTCAAGAATGTAAATACATTCTTAAACACAAAATATACAGATGCTTTTGGAGGTCCGGACAAAGCACTCCCGACATTTACTGATATTCAAAAAGCAATAAATTACTCCATGACCTCATTTTTCACAACGGGAGGAATTCGTGGAGGCAAAAAGTCTATGGATAAATTTCATCCGAGAAGTTTCAACTTAGGAGTTTCCAAGGCTGCTTTCGAAGCTGTTAGCGGTTACGGTTCGATGCGTTTTGGAGAAGATATTGATTTTAGTTTGCGCTTAATAGAACAGGGGTTTTCAACACAATTAATTCCCGAAGCATACGTTTATCACAAACGTAGAACCGATTTTAAGAAATTCTTCAAACAAGTTTATAATTCCGGGATAGCAAGAATAAATCTAAATTTGGCGCATCCAGGTTCAATGAAATTTGTTCATTTGTTGCCAACTGCATTTACCATAGGAATGACTTTTTTTATAATAGGCGGTATTTTCTGTCCTTACAGTTTGTTGATACCAATTTTCTACAGTTTACTGGTTTTTATAGATTCAACGATAAAAAACAAGTCTGTTAAGGTTGGATTCTACAGCATTGCAGCCGCATGGACGCAACTGTTCGGTTACGGCACAGGATTTCTGTCCGCATTTTGGAAAAGAATTATTCTCAAAAAAGGAGAATTCAAAGCTTTCGAGAAAAAATTTTACAATTAATCTTTTATTCCGTAGGCGAGATCGCCGGCATCACCCAATCCGGGAACAATATAAGCATGTTCGTCCAATTCGGGGTCAATTGATGCCGTCCAGATGGTCGTTTTATCTTCAGGGAAATTTTCAAGACAATATTCTATTGCCTTCTGACTAGAAATAATAGAAGCTATATGGATATGGCTTGGATTTCCTTTGGTAAGAAGTGCGCGGTAAGTTAGCTCCATACTTCCTCCGGTAGCCAGCATCGGGTCGGTAAGAATTAAAGTTTTGTTTTCAATTCTGGGAGAAGCAATATATTCAATGAAAATATTAAAAGATTCGTGGTTTTCTTTGTATTTGCGGTAAGCCGACACAAATGCATTTTCTGCTCCATCAAAATAATTCAAAAATCCATGATGGAATGGAAGTCCAGCTCTCAAAATTGTACCTAAAACTATTTGTTCATCAAAAATATTTACATCGGAATAACCCAAAGGAGTAGTAACACGATGATTACAGTAGGTTAAATCTTTACTGATTTCATACGCCATAACTTCACCTATACGTTCAATATTACGTCTAAAACGCAATCTATCGTTTTGAATATTTACATCACGAAGTTCACGAACAAAAGTATTAAGAAGTGAATTGCTTTCGGAAAAATTGACAACTTTCATTTACGGGTAATTTAAATATAGGAACCAGATTTTGTCTTAAGATTGAAAATCAATCGTATTCCGAAAAACAAAGATAAATATTTGCATTGAAATAGCGATAATTATTTATGAAAAAAGATTGGAAGATGTGTTTTGAACAATAAATAGCAAATCTACTACCACATTATAAATGGGACTCTTAAAGTTTATTTAGCTAAATTTTCGGCTATATTTGTACATAATTCATTAGTTTTGTGCTCTGAATTGAATTAGATTCTTTCATTCTACATGAAGCAACTCTCAAAATATATATTTCTTTTGATTTTAACTATGTTTTTTTTGCAATGTTCAACATTGCAAAATCGTACACGCTCTAAAGTCAAGAAAGTTGTACAGACAGAGATCGATTCTAAAAAAACGAAGCTGCCCAATTCTTCCACACCCACTCCAACTACCAATAATTCCAATGCTGCAACTCCCATAGCGAAAGCAACTGAAGCGCTAAAATCGGATTCAACATCTATAACAGCTCAGGACTCAGTTAAAGCTGACAGCATCCAGGCGTCAAAAAATTCTCTGAAAGCACCCGTTAATTATTCCGCAAAGGATTCGATGGTTTTCACCAAGGATAACATGGGCTATCTATATGGCGATGCAGATGTGAAATATCAAAATATTGGCATTAAGGGCGAATATATCACGATGGATATGGACAGCAGTATCATTTCGTCTAGTTTCGGAGTGGATTCGTTAGGCAAAGAATTTGGTCATCCCGTTTTTACTGAAGGACAAACACAATATGAAATGAAAAAAGTTTCATACAATTTCAAAACAACCAAAGCATTTATCAACACGATAATTACCCAACAAGGCGAAGGATGGATTGTGGCTAATCAGGCTAAAAAAAATGCAGACAATTCATTTTTTATGAAAGACGCAAAGTATACCACCTGTGACCTTCACGAGCATCCTCACTTTTATTTGAATTTATCAAAGGCAAAGGTGAGACCAGAAAAAGATATTGTGACCGGTCCGGTATGGCTTGTAGTTGCTGACGTCCCATTATTTCCAGTTGTGCTTCCTTTCGCATTTTTCCCATTTACAAAAACATATTCGTCCGGGATTATTATGCCGTCTTATGGCGATGAGATGGCACGGGGGTTTTATTTGCAGCGCGGTGGATATTATTTTGCAATAAACGATTACGTTGATTTAGCTCTGACAGGAGAGATATACACAAAGGGGACGTGGGGAGTAGGAGCGCACTCAAATTACAAAAAACGTTATAAATATATGGGTTCGGTGGATACTTACTATCTGAATACCGTTACCGGAGATAAAGGATTTCCCGATTATAATGTTTCAAAGGATTTCAGATTGAGCTGGACACACTCGCAAGACCCGAAAGCCAATCTTTTCAGGACATTGTCGGCAAGCGTCAATTATTCTACTAGCACTTACGGTAGAAATGATGTAACACAATTATACAATCGACGAGCCACAAACGACACCAAAAGTTCTACGGTAAATATCACGCAGAGATTTCCAAATTCACCCTGGAGTTTGTCGGGAACAATGAGTCTAAACCAAATATCGCGTGATTCAACAATAGCCGCAACGCTTCCTTCTTTGACGGCAACCATGAGCAGAATTTTTCCATTCAAAAGAAGAAATGCGGTAGGTGCGGAGCGCTGGTATGAAAAAATTGCCGTAAGTTACACAGGAGAGTTTCGAAATACAATTACAACAAAAGAAAATAGATTTTTAAAATCTAGTCTTGTGAAAGATTGGACAAACGGAGTTCGTCACAATATTCCTGTAAACGCGACATTCAATATCCTTGGATACATACAAGTTACTCCGTCCATCAATTACTCAGAAAGATGGTATGGTTCTAAAATCAGAGAAGCGTGGGACCCGGCAACACACCAGAATGTAGTGTTGGATACTGTCTACGGATTTAATCGTGTATATGATTTCAATACTTCCATCAGTTTGCAAACAAAACTCTATGGCTCATACCGTCCTTTGCGAAGTATTTTTGGTGACAAGATTGAAAGAATCCGCCACGTCTTCACTCCATCTATCAGCATGAACTATAACCCTGATTTCAGCGATCCTTACTTTAGGTCGTTTGAAAGATATTATTATAAAGATGAATACGGAAATGACGTAGAACGTGTATATTCTCCTTATTCGCGAATGATGTTTGGTGCACCGTCAGCGGGTAAAAACGGAAGTATCGGTTTTAATTTCCAAAACAACTTGGAAATGAAAATCAAATCCGACAAAGATTCACTAGGTTATCGAAAAGTAAGTTTGATAGACGGTTTGGATATTGGATTCAGCTACAACATGATGGCAGATTCAATGAAATGGAGCAACATTAACACGGGTGTTCGTTTGAAACTTAGCAAATCGTATACCCTGAGTCTTGCAGGAAGCTGGGATCCTTATATATACGAACTAGACAAAGACGGAAGACCTATACATGTGGATAAACTGCGCATAATAAATGGGAAAGGCTTTGGCAAATTGATGGGAACCGGAACTTCTTTTTCATATTCTGTCAATCAGGATACATTCAAAAAATGGTTTGGAGAAAAGAAAAAGAAAGATGAAAAAAGCGAAGATGATATAAAAGACGATGTAGAAGATAGACTTCCTTCGGATGGAACATTGGGTGAAAACCCACACGAAAAAGGAGCGAAAGCAAGTATGTTTGACCAAGGTAACCGAAGTATGGGCGATTTCGATGAAGACGGTTATCTAAGAAATTCACCTCCGTGGAATATTTCTATCAATTATTCTTTGCAATATTATGTAAGCAACGATATCAAAGATTTCAATTTCAATAAAATGGAATACAAAGGTAAACTTCGCCACAGTCTGGGACTGAGCGGTTCGTTACAGCCAACCAAAAACTGGAATTTCACCTTCAATACGGATTATAATTTTGATTTGAAGAAATTCACATATATGAACTGTACGCTCACTCGTAATCTTCACTGCTGGAGTATGTCGGCAAGCTTTATGCCTATCGGTCAGTACAAATCATATAATTTTGTGATTCGTGCCAACGCGTCCTTGTTGCAAGACTTGAAATACGAACAACACAGCAGCCCGTTCAACAATATGAATTGGTATTAACTTATTTTCCACGCAGCTTCCTCATCCAGTCACTCATTTTCACTTCCGCGGGATTGTCCTGCGATTTCCAGAAACGGCGTTTCTTCAATTCTTTCGGCAGATAATCCTGAGTCACAAAGTTATTGGGATAGTTGTGCGCATATTTGTATTCCCTCCCATAATCCAGTTCTTTCATCAGTTTAGTCGGCGCATTGCGCAGATGCAGAGGCACGGGCAAATTACCCGAAGCATTTACCTCAGAAATTGCCTCGTCTATCGCCAGATAAGCCGAATTACTTTTTACGGAGGTGGCAAGATAGACGGTTGCTTCCGCCAAAACTATACGCCCTTCGGGCCAGCCAATCTTTTGCAAACTGTCGAAACACGCGTTCGCGATGAGCAGTGCGTTGGGATTTGCCAAACCAATATCTTCCGCTGCAGATATAACCAAACGCCGTGCAATAAATTTAGGGTCTTCCCCACCCGCTACCATTCGCGCAAGCCAATAAAGAGCGGCATCTGGGTCGCTTCCGCGAATGGATTTGATGAACGCCGAGATGATATCATAATGCATCTCTCCGCCCTTATCATACGCCGCCGGATTTTCCTGCAATCTGTCGGTTACATTTTTGTCGTTGATGATAATGGAATCGGCTTCGGAGTATGTGGTTAGTAGGTCGAGAATATTCAGCAGCTTGCGAGCGTCACCTCCGGCAAATCGGAACAGCGCTGTCGTTTCCTGAACTTCTATCTTCTTTTTCTGTAAATCAGGGTCTTCATTTAAAGCACGATGAAGGAGTTTTTCCAAATCCTTTTTTTCCAAAGATTTCAGCACATAGACCTGACACCTGGACAACAGCGGACGAATCACCTCGAAAGACGGATTTTCTGTAGTTGCACCGACGAGCGTAACAATCCCTTTTTCAACGGCATTCAACAAAGAATCTTGCTGAGATTTGCTGAAACGATGAATTTCATCAATAAACAGAATCGGTCTTTCTGCATTGAAAAATTGCGAACCCTGCGCCTTTTCAATCACATCTCGCACATCTTTCACACCGGAATTTACTGCATTCAACTGGAAGAAAGACGTTTTAAGCGTTTTAGAAATGATATGAGCCAAAGTGGTTTTCCCCACACCCGGAGGTCCCCACAAAATGATGGACGGAATATGTCCAGCATCAATCATGCGGCGGAGCACCGCGTTTTTCCCAACCAGATGTTCCTGTCCTATAAAATCGTCCAGCGTATGTGGACGCAATCTTTCAGCTAACGGTGTGTTCATACATTCTAATCAATGATAGACAAAGATAACAATTTATGCGGTTGAAAGATTTTTACAATTTACTAATTACGATGTGCTATTTACAAATTGGGATTTGGTATCTAGAAAGTTTGAGATACAACTTTTTGCTATTTTATCGCACAAGTTACAAAATTAACCAAGTAGAGGCAGTTAGGATATATGTGCAATTATTTCGTCTATAAAAAATCCCGCCTCGCATCTGAGACAGGATTCGTTAATATTGTATTAGAGTGATACGTTCTTAGTCATTGTTCTTTTTTTTTGCAGCTAATTTTTCAGCTTTCAGCTTTTCAATTTCTTCGACAGACATCTTCACGTTTCCATGCGATTTTTTCTCAATTTTTTTCCTCAAAATCAATGTTCCAGGCAATATCACATCAATTAAATGCACGCCCAGCATACCCAGTTTCACTGCGCAACCCAACGATATCAGAGTCACTATAAAGAATGGAATGGTGTAAGTATTTTGTTTGAACAAGAATAACTGAATAATTGAAAGCACACATATAATTACTGTCAATATAATTTTCTTTTTCAAAAGGGGTGTGTTCATTGTTTTGAATCGGGCGTAACCGTCCATAATACCCGTAACAGCAGATGCCAGCAAGGTAAGTGGGAAAACGATGACTGAGAAAGTAATCACATTGTGCATAATATCGGGATATAAGTTAGGGAACAAAAAGTTGAGAATAATCAACCCCGGAATAAGCGCCACAAATGTTTGTGATAAGTGGATGGCAATGGGATGTAAATCCAGCGCTAAAAACTTCAACCTGCCGGGAGAAACTTTCTCGCGATAGGGTTCAAAAACAGTATGTGGCAATCCGCAAGCGGGACAAACGGCTCCGAGCTCGCTTTCTTTCATGATATATCCACAAGGGCGGCATCTGACCAATTTTTCTTCGTTCATAGTTTAAAAGCAAATTATATTTTCAACGTGCAAAAATAACAAAGTTTACTTAATTAATTAGAATAAATCTCTAAAATAAAATGACATACTCCGCCAAAACGGCTATATTTCGTATGGAGTTGATGCCGTGTCGCCGCCATGACCCGTCCAATCCGTATGGTAAAATTCACCTTGAGGTGCATCAATTCTTTCATATTGGTGTGCGCCGAAATAGTCGCGCTGTGCCTGAAGCATATTAGCAGGAAGGCTTGCTGTCCTGATCCCGTCGAAATATGCTAATGCAGAAGTCATTGCAGGAATACTGATTCCGTGTTTGATGCCCGCGATACAAATTCTTCGCCAGCTTTCCTGTGCCTCTATGAGTTCCTTCTTGAAGAAATCGTCTAGAAGCAGATTTTCTAACTGAGGATTTTCGTCATAGGCGTGTTTGATATTTTTTAAGAATGCCGAGCGGATGATACATCCTCCACGCCACATAAGAGCTATACCGCCGAAGTTCAAACCCCATTCAAATTGTTTGGAAACATGCGTCATCAAATTGTACCCCTGAGCGTAGGAGATGATTTTAGAAGCATATAACGCCGCTTCCAAATCATTGAGAAATTGCTCTCTGTCTTCTTCTGAAACTTGCTTTTCACGTGTTATTTCGTTTGAAATCCTGACGCGAAGCGATTTTTGACTTGAGAGAAAGCGGGAAAATACCGACTCGCCAATCAATGTCAATGGAATATCATATTCAAGCGCGGAAACCACCGTCCATTTTCCTGTTCCTTTTTGTCCTGCAGTATCCATAATCTTGTCCACGAGTGGTTTGCCATCCGAATCTTTAAACCGGAGGATTTCGGATGTTATCTCTATCAGATAGGAATCTAGTTTCCCTTTATTCCACTTTTCAAATACTTCTGCTTGCTCGTCAGGTGTCATTCCTAAAACTTCGCGCATCAAAAAATAAGCTTCACTTATCAACTGCATATCTCCATACTCGATGCCATTGTGAACCATTTTTACAAAATGTCCTGAACCGCTTTTTCCCACCCACTCACAACAAGGTGTTCCGTCATCTACTTTTGCAGCTATCGACTGAAAAATAGGCTGAATATTTCGCCATGCAGCAAAAGAACCGCCAGGCATAAGCGAAGGACCATTTAGTGCACCTTCTTCTCCTCCGGAAACACCGCTTCCTACATACAAAAGACCTTTACTCTCTACATATTCCGTTCTGCGGATAGTATCATAATAATTACTATTCCCACCATCTATTATAATGTCTCCCTCGTCGAGCAAGGGAATCAACTGGTCTATAAAACTATCTACAGGCTTGCCAGCTTTCACCAGCATCATTATTTTTCTCGGACGCTCAAGAGATTCCACCAGTTCGGGCAGCGAATGCGTTCCGACGAAATTCTTTCCTTTGCCTCGTCCTTCCAAAAAATCATCTACTTTGGATGTGGTACGGTTAAAGATTGCGACCGTAAATCCGTTTCTCTCCATATTTAATACTAGGTTTTCACCCATAACGGCAAGCCCTATCAGCCCTATGTCTGCTTTTTCTTTCATTTTTATTTCTTTTCTTTTAGTAAACACTAAAACAACCTTTCAAATAAGATGTTCACTGCTATCAAATTTCGAAAAAAACTAAAAATCAATACTTTCTAAACATCTTCATTCAAAAAATAAAAAAACAGATTATTAATTGTTAATACAACAATATCAACATGAGCAATCTCAAAAGATTTACATTATATTTGCTCCATTATTGATATAATATTGTGAATAAATATATCTCCATATCTCTTATTCTCACTGTTTTGGTAAGTGGACTGACCTCTTGTATGTCTTCCGTGCAAATTACTTCTGTGGTGGAAAAAAACAAGAAGGGTAACTATCTTGTCAAGTGGGAAGTGAGCCCTGATCAAGAGGGTAGTATTCAGATATATTCCTCATTATCTGACACATCTATTAATGAATTTGTCCCAGTAACGACTGCTCAAATCAATCAACAGTTTGCAGTTTTGAATCCTGCGGGTGCAGGAGTACGCCAGTTTTTCTTTCTTAAAACAGCCGGTGCTACCTCAGGAATCATCGCCAACAGGGTTATTGATATGGACAACATTTACAATTTTCGAGATTTGGGAGGATATTATACAGCTGATGGAAAACAAATGAGATGGGGAAAAATTTACCGCTCCGGTGACCTTAGCAAAGGAAGTTTGTTTGACTACGACAAAATTTTCCGTCTAGGCATTAAATCAATCATCGATTTCAGAACAAGTCCTTTCTCCATCGTAAATCCTATTTTGATCAAACAGGGGATGAACTATGTATCTTTACCGATAGTGCCAGGCGATACAAGAGAAATGATACAACAGGTGCAAAAAGAAAAGATAACGCGAAGCGACGCTATCATTTTCATGCAGGATGGCTATGCAAGAATTCTGGATGATTACAAAAATGAGTTTCGTGCAATGTTTGATATTTTGTCGGATGAAAAAAACTATCCGGTTTTGGTATCTTCTATTTTAGGAAAAGACCGCGTTGGCGTTGCGTCTTATTTGATATTGTATGCCATCGGTATTCCTGAATATATAATTGAGGATGATTATATGCTTTCTAATGACAATCTCAATCCGCGCAATTATATCGACTTCACTCAGATGATGAGCGAACCGACACAGGAAGCCATTACAGCTTTACTTTCAGTGAATAAGGTATACATCAATTATGCAACAGAACACCTGAAGAAAAAATACGGTTCTGTAAATAATTATCTTACCAAAGAACTAAAAGTAACTCCCGCTAAACGCGAAAATCTGCGTAAAATACTACTCTATCAACACTGATGTGTTAAATATTCAATCTTTTTGTGTATCTTTGCACGCGAAAATCTTTTTAGGTTTTTATTAATTTATCGGTTTTAGGTTTTTCTCTCATCTTTATATATAATGGTCGATGTGTGGGGGAATGGGGAAAACTTACTTCCTTTCACTATTTTTTATATATAAATGAAATCATTCCAAGAATTGGGTGTTGCTCCACAAATTGTAAGTGCAATACAGGAAATGGGATTTGAGCAACCCATGCCAGTACAAGAAGCGGTCATTCCGCAATTGCTCAGTAATACACGCGATATCATCGCCTTAGCACAAACAGGAACAGGAAAAACAGCCGCATTCGGTATTCCTGTCATCCAAAAAACAGACATCAACAATCACGCTCCTCAAACACTTATCCTCTGTCCCACCAGGGAATTGTGCCTACAGATAGCTTCAGACTTGACGGATTATTCCAACTATATGGAGGATTTGAAAATCCTTCCTGTATATGGAGGTTCGAGCATTGAAAGTCAAATCCGCACATTGCGCAAAGGCGTACACATTATCGTGGCGACTCCCGGTCGTCTTATTGACTTGATTAACCGCAAGACAGTGTCTTTAGCAGATGTGAATACGGTAGTTTTGGATGAAGCGGACGAGATGCTGAATATGGGATTTACTGAAAGTATTGATGAAATTCTTTCTAAAGTTCCACCTACACGCAGTATGCTGCTTTTTTCAGCAACCATGCCGAAAGAAATCAGTAAAATCACAAAGAAATACATGCAGAGTCCTACCGAAATCACTATCGGAAGGAAAAACGAAGGCACGCAAAACGTAAAGCATCTTTACTATGTGGTGCATGCGAAAGACAAATACCTTGCACTGAAACGTATAGCTGATTATTATCCTAATGTGTATGGAATTATTTTTTGCCGTACACGCAAGGAAACTCAGGAAATTGCAGACAAACTTATTCAGGACGGATACAATGCCGATTCCTTACACGGAGATTTATCTCAGGCGCAACGCGACTATGTGATGGGTAAATTTCGTAATCGCAACTTGCAGCTTTTGGTTGCCACCGATGTTGCAGCACGCGGATTGGATGTTGATGATGTGACGCATGTAATCAATTACGGTCTTCCCGATGATATCGAAAGCTATACTCATCGCAGCGGCAGAACAGGTCGCGCAGGAAAAACGGGCACATCTATTTCCATTATTCATACAAAAGAAAAAGGAAAAGTTACGCAGCTTGAAAAAACACTCAACAGAGAGTTTGAGAAACGCCAACTTCCTAAAGGAGACGAAATATGCGAGAAACAGCTTTTCAATTTTGTTGATAAAGTTGAAAAAGTGAAAGTAAACGAAGAGGAAATCGAAAGACTTCTACCCTCTATCTTCCGTAAACTTGATTGGCTGGAAAAAGAAGACATTATTAAGCGTGTTGTTTCTTTGGAATTCAATCGTTTGATTGACTACTATCAAGCTGCCGAAGAAATTGAAGAACCTTACGAAAGGTCTTCAAAAGATAAGGATTTCTCACGCAAAGACAGAAAACGCGGCGCACGCGATGGCGGCGACGGAGATTCAAGAAAACCAGAGAAAGGTTATGAAAGACTTTTCATCAATCTTGGAAAGATGGACAACATCAACCCTGCCAAACTGATGGGATTCATCAACGACTACGTTCCCGGAAAAGTGCGCGTGGGAAGAATTGATTTGATGAAAAACTTTTCATTCTTTGAAGTTCCGGAAGGAACATCGAGACCAATCCTTAAAGCGTTTAAAGGTGTATCTGTAGATAATCGTAAGATTGTTGTAGAAATGGCTTCTGCAGCCGAATCTTCACACCGCAAAGGCAAAGACAGAGATAACAGTTCTTCGGGTGAATCATCCTATCGCAGAAGCAAAGATAAAGGAGGTAACTCACCATTTGAATTTAAGAATTCAAAATCTAAAGGCAAACGTCGCAGAGATTAAGAAATACATCTATATTTGAAAGAGTCGAGATTTAATATTTCGGCTCTTTTTGTTTTGTCATTTCAAACAAAGTGAGAAATCTAATTTCAGTAAACAGGTAAACGAGTAAACAACTCCCGTCATCGGTCATTCGGCATTAAACTATAAACTATAAACATCAAACAAAAAAAGTCGGGGTGAGACGATTCGAACGTCCGACCTCCACGTCCCGAACGTGGCGCGCTAGCCAACTGTGCTACACCCCGAGTATGAATGTGAGTGCAAAAGTAATAAGAAAATAGAGAAAACGTATAGGTGAATCGTAAAATTGTTGAGTAGTTTATAATTTAATAGCCATAACTACTCAACAATTTTTGTATGATTTAAAGTGTCAATATTTATTGACAAGCATACTATTATCTTTTATCCAAACTCCTGCAAACTTAACAGGTTGTCCAAAATCTTTAATGGTTACTGAAAAGAATAACAAGAATAAATATGACTGTCAGTTTAATATTTTTCATTTTCAGATTTATAGTCAACATCCCGCCAATGTCTTTCCGTCATGGGTCTTGATTCTTGACTCTCTTTCATTCAATCCTCCTTCCAAACGGAGTCAATGCCAAACGCATCAATTTGAAATGCTGATGTCCGAAAGGAATACCGATAATTGTGATATAAAACAGCAGTCCAAAAACGAAATGAGTAAGAACAATCGGAATGCTTCCTACAAAAAACCAAATGACATTCATCAGAGTAGACAAACATCCGTCAGAGACAGGGTCTTTCCTAATGTTCTTGCCGAAAGGAAACAAAGCGAGTTCTGCCAGTTTAAGCGTTTGCAATCCGAAAGGAATGCCTATAATCGTAATCATCAATGCAAAACTGGCAATGACATATTCGATGGCAATAAATATGCCACCGAATATTACCCATATGATGTTTCCGAGTGTATTCATTTCACTGCAATTACTTCAATTTCTACCAAAGCGTTTTTTGGCAGCGTTTTCACTGCAAAAGCAGAACGAGCAGGGAACGTTTCGCCAAATTGCTCAGCATATACTTCGTTCATATCGCCAAAATTTGCCATGTCCGATAGAAAAACGGTCGTTTTTACAATATTGTCGATATTGTATCCCGCTTCGGAAAGGATTGCTTTGATGTTGAAAAAACATTGAGCAGTCTGCTCTTTAACTCCTCCACAAACGAAATCGCCGGTTGTAGATTCGATAGGAAGTTGTCCAGAAAGAAATAACATACCGTTCGCTTCGATGGCTTGACTGTAAGGTCCGATGGCTGCAGGAGCCAAGTTTGTTGAAATTACTTTTTTCATAAAATTTTTATTTGTGGACAGTGAGCTGTAGACAGTGGACAGTTCGTTGGTGTCTTCAACTTTCTACTGCTTTTATGAGTCCTGTTATTATTTTTGATATATCTGTTATTTTTTAATAATCCTTCTTTTTGATTTACATCAATAAAACCTAAGCGTTGTGCTAAGTATAACATTGATTTCACTTCACTTGCAAATGCTAAGGAAATATATAAAAACCTAGAAAAGTCCACTTTTGATTTTCTATTAAAACCTTCTGCAATATTATTAGTAATAGAAACAGCGGCACGACAAATTTGATTTTTGAAATCCCAATCCTTACATGATTTGAATACATCTTATATATCAACTGCGAAGTCTTGACCTTTTTGCCACGCAATCAAATCCTCAAATTTTGTCACTTTCGCCATTCTGCCTACTGTTTACTGTCAACTAAGCCGTTGTCTAATTACTTCATAAATCAAAACACCTGCCGCTACAGAAACATTCAGTGACTGGATATTTCCAAACTGTGGAATTTTAACAAGTTCGTCAGCGATGCGTAAATTTTCAGGTGAAACACCAAAGTCTTCCGCGCCCATAATTATTGCAACCGGGTCTGTATAGGAAACTTCCGTATAATTTTTCACGCCTTTTTCTGATGCCGCGCACACTTGTATACCGCTGTTTTTCAAAAATGTTATCGCTTCTTTCAAGCTGTTTTCTCTACATACCGGCAAAGTATGCAGTGCGCCGGCAGATGTTTTGATGGCATCCGCATTCACCGTTACGCTACCGCGTGAAGGGATAACTACCGCATCAACGCCCGCCACTTCACATGTACGGGCGATAGCACCAAAGTTACGAACATCAGTAATTCCATCCAATATCAGTATAAACGGATTTTTCCCTTGTTCGTAAAGGAAAGGTATGATTTGTTCCAGTTTTTGGTATGTGACAGCAGAAGTAAAGGCGATAACTCCCTGGTGGTTTTTTCTGGTGATGCGGTCAATTCTTTCCAACGGAACTTTTTGCATCGGAATCTCGTATTGGCGCAAAACTTCCTGTAACTCCTTGAAAAGTTCTCCTGAAAGTTCTCTTTTCACCATTACTTTATCAATGTCTTTACCCGCTTCAACAGCTTCAATTACCGCGCGGATACCAAAAATCATTTCTTTTTCTTTCATATTATTTTGTAGATAGTGGACTAGACAGTGGACATATTACTGAATCACAACCGATATCCGTTTTATTATTTTAAATTACATTCCAAATTTTACTGTTGACTGTTTAGCATCACTTTTGCATTTTCAATTGCCTGTTCAGATATCTCTGCGCCACTGAGCATACGAGCAATTTCAGTAATCCGTTGTTCTGCATCCAGTTTTATCATTGTGGTATGCGTGAAATCTTTGTCGTCAGTTTTATAAACTTTATAATGCGTATTTCCTTTTGATGCAATTTGAGGAAGGTGTGAAATGACGATTACCTGCATATTCTTGCTCATTTTCTGCATAATTTCCCCCATCTTGTCAGCAATTTCACCCGAAGTTCCGGTATCAATTTCATCGAAAATAATGGTCGGAAGTTCCATAGCTCCGGCAATCATGGATTTGATGCACAACATAACGCGAGAAATCTCTCCTCCTGACGCAATCTGCGATATGGGTTGAAGCGGAACTTTATTATTCGCTGAAAACAGAAACTGAATAGAATCTTTTCCTGTAATATCGGGAGTTTTTTCTTCTGCTTTACATTCAAAACGCACATTCGGCATTCCCAAATAATGAAGTTTCTCAATCAATTGA
The DNA here is from genome assembly GCA_032068765.1 of Dysgonamonadaceae bacterium. GTDB lineage: Bacteria > Bacteroidota > Bacteroidia > Bacteroidales > Dysgonomonadaceae > DAMBHY01. The sequence goes on from DAMBHY010000004.1 coordinate 78,143, forward strand.
TTCTCTACATAAGGAATGACAGACTTTCGCTGTGTGCTCAATTCTTCTGCAAAGCTATTCATTTCCTGCTTCTTGTTCTGCAAATCTTTTTCTAATTCTTGCAGTCTTTCATCGGAATGACTGATTTTTTCAAGTTTAGAGGCAAGTTCATCCTGCAAGGTCAGAAGTTCCTGAAGTGAATTAACACTATATTTCTTTTCTAAATCATATATCTGGCTCAATCTGTCTTCTATTTGCTGCAATCTGTCAGGATTAAATTCTATTTCCTCAAAATGACGTTCCGTTTCCAAACGAATGTCGTTAAGTTCTATATATACAGATTGAAGTCTCGTAGCAGTTTCTTCTGCTTTTGTATAAAAAGACTGGATATTTTGTGCGGAATCTATCGATTTTTTAAGAAGTGACTCGGCATTTTCTCCTTCTCCTGAAAGAGATTGAATGATTCTAAACAGAGAAGATTTTATTTCCTCCACATGCGAGATTTCTTTCAATTCACTTTCCAATTCTTCCTGTTCACCGAGTTTTAATTTGGCATCGGTAAGTGTTTGAAATTGAAAGGTTAGATAATCTTCTTCTTCCTTATTTTTCTGAGCATCTCTTTGTGCTTCTTTAAATAGTTTTTCTGCTTCGAGATATGATTGGTATGAATTTTTGAATAATTGGTATGAATTTTGAGTTTTTGCGAGCGCATCAATCACACTCAACTGAAAGTTATTATCGTTGAGTGAGAGATTTTGATGTTGGGAATGAATGTCTATCAATCGATCTCCCAATAATTTTAAATCTACTAAATTGACAGGTGAGTCGTTTATGAACGAACGGGATTTTCCGTTTGCGAAGATTTCGCGCCGCATGATGCATTCTTGATTGTAATACTCCCAGTCTCGCTCTTCAAAAAAAGATTTTAAATTATATTTTTCAATATCAAAACTACCTTCAATTGTACATTTCTCTGCATTTACAATAACAGATTTTACATCTGCACGCTGACCTAAAATCAATGATAACGCGCCTAAAATGATTGATTTTCCTGCTCCAGTTTCACCCGTTATCACAGATAAACCGTTAGAAAAGTCAATATCTAATTTCTCAATTAAAGCAAAATTCTGAATGAATAGAGATTTCAGCATCTTTTAAAATGATTTGTAAAATCTAATTTGGCTTCGCAAGTCTTCTATCTCTTTTTGCATTTCCTGAACTCGAGAAAGCATATGATGAAGCGCTTCTATTCCGCCGATATTGATATCCATATCGTAGTGCCAGCGCACAAACTGCTCAAGCATATCAAGCTCTTCCTCCAACAGGAAGTCCTGCTCATTCTCTTTTTCAAGATGAATCAAACCAGATTCAGACAATGATTGTAGAAAGTCTTCATCAACATCATAGATGCGGATGCATTCGCTCATTAATAATTTATTCTGATTCATGACTGTCTGAGTTTAGATAATTCTGTAAATAATTCTTTTTCACGTTCAGAAAGGTTTTGCGGTATTTCCATAATCAATGATACAATCAGATCACCAAATTGACCTTCCTTTTTGTATACAGGAAAACCTTTTCCTTTTAAACGAAGTTTTTTATCAGGCTGTGTTCCTGGTTTCATTTTCATTTTAACTTCGCCATCCAACGTTTTTACTGTTATTTCCCCGCCCAGTATCAATGTATACAAATCTACTTTTATATCAGTATACAAATCATTATTTAGTCGTTTGAAATCTCGGGAGTCTTTTACATTTATAGTGATGTACAAATCTCCATTTGGTCCACCATTTGTACCTGGCTGTCCATATCCTGAAAGTTTTATTTTCTGACCATCCGCAACTCCTGCAGGAATGGTAATCCTGATTTTTCTGCCGTCAAGAGAAAGTTCACGCTTGTGTGTTTCAGAGGCTTCTTTGAGTGTAAGTTCAAGTTCTGCTTGATAATCTCCTCCTTTATATTTTCTTGTTCTGCGACTTTCACCGCCACGTTGAGAAAATCCACCTCCAAACATCTGATGGAAGAAATCTGAAAAGTCGGAATCAGAAAAATCCCCTTCAGTATAGAATGTTTGTCCGCCGCCGGGATTAAATCCTCGTTGATTGCTATACTGCTGTTGAGCTTTTTCGTATTCTTCGCCGTGTTTCCAGTTTTCACCGTATTTGTCATATTTTGCTCGCTTTTCAGGATCACTCAAAACTTCATTAGCTTCGTTGATTTGCTGAAACTTCAATTTTGCATCCTTATCGTTTGGATTGAGGTCTGGATGCATTTTGCGGGCAAGTTTGCGATATGCCTTTTTTATATCGTCTTGTGTAGCGTTTTTAGAAATGCCCAGTATTTGGTAGTAATCAATATAAGCCATATTTTGCCACTAAAATTGTTAATACAAATATAACAAAAATATCGGGTTTTTGATTTCAATAGATAAGGTGTAAAAAAGAAAACTCCCTATCAATAATGAAGGGAGTTTGCGGATATATTATTCTGTAAATTTAAAAGTGCAACAATTTTATTTTCATGTTCATATTATCATTGATTGTGAATTGAACATCTTTAAATTTTGGAGCCTTAACCGAAGGTTTGAAATTGTTGGAAAAAGCAAAACCTTCTTTCGGAATTCCCAGCATATTTTGGTCGCATTTGCCATCACCGTTTTCGTCATGAAATATAGCTAATCCGTAGGTTCCGTTAGGCAAATCTATGGTTTTGGAAACCTGATTGCCTGTTACCGGAATGACTATTTTCCTTACTTGCTTTCCCTCTTTTGGGAATGATGATTGACGATCGAAAACACCAATAACTATTTGACCTTTCGACTCCTTTATATTGGTAACCGTTACAGTGAAATCAGTATCAAGTGCATACATTCCAAAGACGATGAATATTGATAAAAACATTAATGCGACTCTTTTCATAACTATTTTATAATAAGAACTCTTATATTAGATTATAAAAATACTGAATAGTTTAAAGCATAATAACAAGTGTGGATTAAATAAGATTAAAAAAACCGGACATTTTTGCCCGGTTTATATAATTTTATAGATACAATTTACTGTTTAATATATCTTTAGTTTTCGACATCAGTTCTATTTGAGTGTTCCGGACGCAATAAATCATTTACAGTTTTTACTGGATTAAAGGTTATAATCGGAACCTCTACAAAAATTGTATTCCAGTCACTCATGCCACCATTCCATAGTCCTGGTAACTCCAATGCTTTCAAAGCTTTACCATTGTAAGTTTTTTCTGAAATAAACCCGGTTTCAGCATCAACATATTTTGTCAAATCGAATTTTTCACCTTTATAATTCTTCAGTCCACAAACAATATCCACAGGATTAAAGTGTGTACCATTTTTGAAAACATTTACTGCCTCAACATTATTTTTATCAATCTGAGAACTTTCCAATATTTGAAGAGAATAAGAACCATCAGAATTTTTTGCAATAAATGGTCCTCCTCCTGGCTCACCTTGATTTTTCACCATACCACAAACGCGAATGGGGCGATTCAGTTTTCTTTTCAAATATTCGGGCAATGATTCCAATTGTTGGACTTCTGAAGGAGTGATAAACAAAACTTTTTTGGTAAAATCCAACATTTCTGTCAATTTGTCATCTGTATAATTTCCTTCTTCGAGCATTTCCAAATATTCGAAGATTTGGCGCTGAGTTTTAACTAAAATGCCTGCCAGCAGTTTTTTATAACGTGCGTTCTCTTCTTTCAATCGATCACTTACCACATTATCGATATTCTTTATAAAAACTACATCCGAATCAATTTCATTTAAGTTTTCAATTAATGCGCCATGTCCACCGGGACGGAAGAGAATTTCCCCATGTTCATTTCTAAATGGTTCATTATCGGGTGTAACAGCAATTGTGTCAGTACTATGCTTTTGTATGCTGTAAGAAATTTCATATTCTACTCCTAACTTTTGGCCATATCCTGTTTTACGTGCTGCAACCAACAACTCAAACAAAGGCAAATGTTCAGGACTAACCGTAAAATGTAAACACACCTTATTATTTTCATCCTTAATATAATCAACTCCTTCAGTCAAGTGTTCCCCCACAGGAGTACGGTTCCCTTCTTTATATTTATGGAACAATATAAGACCTTTTGGTAGACTGCCGTAATTTAAACCTTTGGGATTTAACAGACCTTGAATAATATTTTTATATTCACCCATTTCCAACATCATTGGCACATTTTTCCCAAAAACATCTTTACAAATGCCATTTAAAGAATTATAGAATGCAAATCTGTCAATATTGTCAAAGAATTTTTTTTCGGCATCCGTTTGAGGGGTATCATATTCAGCAGAAAGCATTGTATACAAATCTTTAAACATACGTGTTGCAGCTCCCGAAGCCGGTACAAACTTCAATATCTTATGCCCTTTGCTTTTATACTCGTCCCACAGATGAGTATATTCGTCAATTTCTTTATCTTCAAATTGAAGGATTCCATTACCTATGGAAGCTGCAGATTTAATTTCAAGAAAAGGAAATCCTTTTTTAAATCTGTCTATTTGTTTCTGCATTTTTTCCTCGTTAGTTAGATGAAGTGCCAATTTTTCTGAATCATGTTGAGTTTGCATAGTCATTGGATATTTTTCTCTCTTGTTTTTAGAATTTATGATATCAAAGATAAAACTTTATTTTAATAGTTCATGTTATGTATATGGTTTTAAATGCTACTAAGACACATTTATCAGACATTTTGTCATATTTTTTGGTTGAAAAGATTTTTGGCACAGTATTTGAAATAAAACAAGTACAAATAACTAAAATAGAAAACTTAAAAATTAAATAATAAATCAAGATTATGGGAAAAATTATTGGTATAGACTTAGGAACAACCAACTCCTGTGTTGCCGTAATGGAAGGCAGCGAACCGGTTGTAATTCCTAACAATGAAGGCAAACGCACCACTCCATCCGTAGTGGCGTTTATGGACAATGGCGAACGTAAAGTAGGAGATCCTGCAAAACGCCAAGCCATTACAAATCCTAAAAACACGGTATATTCCATTAAAACATTTATGGGTGAAACTTTTGATCAGGTTCAAAAGGAAAAGGCTCGTGTACCCTATCAGGTATCAAGAGGTGATAACAATACTCCTCGTGTAGATATCAATGGTCACTTATACTCACCTCAGGAAATCTCGGCAATCATTCTTCAAAAAATGAAAAAAACAGCTGAAGATTATCTTGGACAAGAAGTAAAAGAAGCTGTAATTACAGTTCCTGCTTATTTTAGCGACGCTCAACGTCAGGCCACCAAAGAAGCCGGAGAAATTGCAGGTTTGAATGTTCGCCGTATCGTGAACGAACCGACTGCAGCTGCATTGGCTTATGGTCTTGACAAACAAAACAAAGATTCTAAAATCGCAGTATTCGACCTTGGTGGTGGTACCTTCGATATTTCTATCCTTGAATTAGGTGATGGTGTTTTCGAGGTAAAATCTACTAACGGTGATACTCACCTTGGTGGTGACGACTTTGACCAACGTATTATTGACTGGTTAGCTCAGGAATTTTTGAACGACGAAGGAATTGACTTGCGAAAGGATCCAATGGCATTGCAACGTTTGAAAGAAGCTGCTGAAAAATCTAAAATAGAACTTTCAAGCTCAACTTCTACAGAAATCAATTTGCCATACATAATGCCTGTTAACGGAATTCCAAAACACTTGGTAAAAACATTAACTCGTGCTAAATTCGAACAATTGGCAGACGATTTGTTGCAAAAATGTATTGCTCCTTGTCAAACAGCTTTGAAAGATGCAGGTTTGTCAACTTCTGATATTGACGAAGTTATCCTTGTAGGTGGTTCTACTCGTATTCCTGCCGTTCAGGCATTGGTAGAGAAAGTTTTCAATAAAACTCCTCACAAAGGTGTAAACCCTGACGAAGTTGTTGCAATCGGAGCAGCCATTCAAGGTGCTGTTTTGACAGGTGAAGTTAAAGATGTATTGTTGTTGGATGTTACCCCACTTTCTTTAGGTATAGAAACAATGGGTGGTGTAATGACTCGCTTGATTGACGCCAACACAACAATTCCTACAAAGAAAAGCGAGATTTTCTCCACTGCAAGTGACAACCAGCCTTCTGTACAAATCAATGTATTGCAAGGAGAACGCTCTCTAGCGCGCGACAACAAACAAATCGGCGTGTTCAATTTGGATGGTATACCACCCGCACCACGCGGCATTCCTCAAATTGAAGTTACTTTCGACATTGACGCAAACGGAATTTTGAATGTTTCTGCTAAAGATAAAGCAACAGGAAAAGAACAAAAAATTCGTATCGAAGCATCTTCCGGACTGAGCGATGAAGAGATTAAACGCATGAAAGAAGAAGCTGCAGCCAATGCAGAATCAGACAAAAGAGAAAAAGAACGTATCGACAAATTGAACCAAGCAGACTCAATGATTTTCCAAACAGAAAAACAATTGAACGAACTTGGCGATAAACTACCTGCCGATAAAAAAGCTCCTATCGAAGCAGCATTAAACAAATTGAAAGATGCTCACAAAGCACAAGATATCGCTGGTATTGATAGTGCAATGAATGAACTGAATACTGTATTCCAAGCAGCTTCACAAGAAATGTATAATGCACAAAATGCTCAAAGTGGAGCACAGGGAGGAAATCCTTTTGATGGTACTCAAGGAGGTCAACAATCTCAATCTAACGGTAGCAACACTGCTGATGATGTTACAGATGTTGATTTTGAGGAAGTGAAGTAATTATTTTACACTTATATAAACTAAAAGCGGCAAATTGATGCCGCTTTTTTTATTATAATTAAAAAATAGAATTATCCTTCCAAATTTTCCTTCATGATAGGAATTTCACGTTTAATATTCTGACTTAATGAAATCAGCGTTTCTGTAGCTACAACTCCATTGATTTCCTGAATGCGGTTGTTCAGCAAATCCATCAGATGTTCATTGTCGCGTGCAAATACTTTCAGCAGTAAAGTATAAGGTCCGGTAGTAAAGTGACATTCTGTAATTTCCGCAATTTTCTCAAACTCCGGCACCACATCTTTGTACATAGAGCCTTTTTCGAGCTTTACTCCGATGTAAGCACTTGAGGCATAACCCAATATTTTAGGGTTTACAAAATAACCTGAACCTGTGATTATATTATTTTCCACCATACGCTGCACACGTTGATGAATGGCAGCACGTGAGACACCACACTTTTCCGCAACATCTCTAAAAGGTATACGCGCGTTTTGAGATATAATTAAAAGTATCTGTCTGTCTAATTTGTCTATCTTGTCCATTACTGCATTTTTTTACAAAAGTATAAAAAATATCGCAGCATTGTGACAAATTGAACGATTTTTATACGAGAACGTTAATTTAAGCTACAAAGTGATTATAAAATGACAAAATCACGTTCTAGATTTGAGAATAAGTTCTCCAATTGCAAAGTCAAAGGGAGTTGTAATTTTTATATTCGATATGTCAGACTCCACCAATTCTACATTATGACCTGCATTTTCTACCACAGACGCATCGTCTGTAAACAAATCGGAATAAGGTTGGAGGTATGCTTTTTTTAAGGTATTACCAGGAAATACCTGTGGCGTTTGTACACATTTCACACGAGTTCTGTCAAGAGCAACACTGTTTTCATCATTTACATATCGCACAGAATTAACTTCATCTACTACTGGGATTGCGCCACATTGTTTTTCCGATGCCTTTTTAAAACACTCGTCAATTACTTTTGAAGTTACGAACGGACGCGCGGCATCATGTACTCCGGTAATTTCTTCATCTGAAATCAAATTTAATGCATTCTTCACAGAATGAAATCTTGTTTCACCGCCTTCCACAATCTCTATAGGAATGGTAAAATGATGCTGTGTGCAAAGCTCTTGCCATAAATCATCAAATCCTGCCGGCAATACAACAATTATACGCATGGATGTATCATATTCGTAAAAAGTTTCTATAGTGCGCATCAAAACAGGCTTTCCACATAAAAGTTGAAATTGTTTGGGAATGGAGCCTCCCGCACGCAATCCTTTTCCACCAGCTACTATGATTATGCTGCGCTTCATTACGAAATAGTTTCTAATATTTTCTGTAACTCTTCGTCTGTTTTAGTCAACTTATCTTTACAATATGCCAAAAGTTCGGAAGCTCTTTTCACTTTTTCAGTTAATAAATCCACATCCAGTTCATTTGACTCCAATGCAGAAACAATCGCATCCAATTCTTTTTTTGCTTCAGTATATGTCATAGTTTTTAATTTACAGTTGAATCTATTTTACCATCAATAAACAAAGTTTCGATCAAATCGTCTTTAGAAAGATTAGCTTTTGATTTTACAATTCTCCCATTTTTCAAAGTAAGGGTGTACCCTTTTTTCAATAATGTTTGAGGTGACAACAAATCTATATGCTTATCGTACTGTGAAAGAATGAAAGATTCTTTCTCAAATGTCTTAGTAACTGCATGGTTTATCCGCAGTTTTAACGCATTCAATTGTTCTGCCTTTTTATCCACATGACGATAAAACTTATAACCTAGTCCATGCGAAAGTTGATTGATGTAATATGTATTTTTTTGAATAATCTTATTTGCCTGGTGATAAATTGCACTTGACGCATCAGAAAGAAATGCATTTTCATCCTTTACAATTCTTTCCAAAACACCAACAAGTCTTTCTTCTAAATTTACTATTTCTTCGAAAGCAGCAGCATTGTGCTCAACCAGAAAAACAGCTACCGCGGTAGGTGTTTTAGCACGGGTGTGTGCCACTGCATCGAGAATGGAAACATCCCGCTCATGTCCAACTCCACTGATTATAGGAAGTGGAAATTGCGCCACGTTCACTGCCAAATCATACGAGTCGAAACAGCTCAAATCGGATGCCGCACCGCCTCCTCTTATAATCGCAACAGCATCAAAATATTCGTGGTATGCATAAATCTTTTCTAAAGCCGCGATGACTGACGCTGCGCTCCTTTCGCCCTGCATGATTGCCGGAAAGAAATGGGTATAAAACGCTACACCATATGAATTGGAATGTAATTGATGCGAGAAATCTTCATAACCTGCCGCCGTAGGCGAAGAAATGACAGCAATGCGATTCGCTAGTTCGGGTAATTTCAGTGAACTGTTCATTGTCAACATGCCTTCTTCTGCCAATCGCAAAAGCAGTTTTGCCCGCTGCTTGGCAATATCACCCAAAGTAAACGTTGGGTCGATATCCACAATATTCAGCGAGTATCCGTACAATTCGTGAAACTCCACCGACACGCACACCAAAACATTTATGCCCGACGTAAAACGTTGTCCCGTTTCACCTTCAAAATATGCGGACAACATCATGTACACATTCGACCAAATCATGGCTCTCGCTTTTGCGGTAATGTACTGCGTATTCACATCTTTTTCGATAAGTTCCAGATAGCAATGTCCGTTTTGGTTACGCCGCACGTCACTCGTTTCAGCTCTTACCCAATACACATCAGGGAAGTTACCTTTTACGGCATCCGCTACGTAACCGTTCAGTTCTGATAATGAAAAACTTGCTTTGTCGCTCATCGGAGTTTTTTTGTTGTAGAATTAACAAATTTACGAATGTTTCTTCAAAAAGAAAAATCCGTCTCTCGCAACAAGAAACGGATATCAAATTTACCAAATTACTGCACTTACTTCTTTTTACCGCCCGAATTGATACCGCTAGTCATCTGTTCTACATCCTTCATCGTAAAATCACCCAAAAACTGAATAACTACATTGTCATCGTCTTTACTCGCAACGGTCATTATCAATTCGCGAATGCTTTCAGGACGACCTTTCATGTAAAAATTCACATTGTCATTGTCTTCCGATTTCACACGCATCAACAATTCATATCCGTGGCGAACCTGATTGTTGGCAATACTTATCAATTGTTTCCCTATGGATTGGTTTTCCGTTGAAATAATATAGATGGAACTAAGTTTGTGAATAAAATTGCCAACGTTCACTCCGCCATAGTTCATATTGGCACTCTTGGGCATCATTTTCAGCATATTTTTTGAGATATATACTGATGTAACACCGTCCATTTCGGTAAATTTCTCGAACGGATTTGATTGTGCAAAGCTGACTGATGTCAGCAGCATCATACAGAGATAAATAATAAATTTTTTCATATAGCTATCTGTTAATTGTTTCATTTATTGTTTTCTGAGTTTTAGAGAGATGCTCGTCCACTTTTTCCAGTGTTTGCATTCCTTTTTGAAAATTTTCGGAGAATAACTCCAACGCCTTCATCGTTTCTTTGTATGCCTCTTCTTTGTCTTGAATGACTCTTACGTTAGCTTTTAACTCTTTATTCTTCTCATTTTGATAAAAAATACCTAACCCAAGAAGAAGGATAAGCGACGCAGCAATAGACGAAATCCAGATATTCAATTTTCTCATTTTCTTCCCCGAAATGCATTCTTTATCTTCAAGGGAATCTATAAAATGCGATATTTCTTCTTCCGCCTCAATGGGAATCTGCATATCCGGATGGCGCAGCATTTCAAACATTCTTTTTTCCGATTTCCATTCGGGCAAGATATCTTCCCGAAGGAAAAACTGTTCTAACAATGCTTCCTCTTCCAAAGAAGATGTGCCATTGTAAAACTTTTCTAATAAGTTATATATCTTTTTATCTGTCATCATCATTCGTAATTTTTTCTCTGATTTGTTGTCGCGCTCTACTTAGTAATTGTCTAATATTTGCTTCAGACAATTGTGTCGTTTTTGCAATTTCAGGAACACTTAGATTTGCCCAGTGGCGCAATTTCATCACTTTCCGTTGATTACTGTTCAGTAGATTCATACAATATGAAACCCTCAACAAGTCCTCTTTTGCAATCAACTCATTTTCAATGTCATTATTTGTATCTTTATCAATTTCTTCGTGCGATACAAATTCGGTAGTTTTATATTTCGATTTCAAAAAGTCTAGTGCCTGATTCTTTGCCGTAGTGAGGATAAAAGCACGTTCATTGTTCACCTGGGGCAAGTTTTCTCGCTGATACCACAGTTTGGCATACACTTCCTGAATGATATCTTTTGTATCATCAGCATTGTGCACCATCACCATACATACGCGGTAAGCATCTTGATAATAAGGCAAATATTTCTTTTTGAAATCTTCGGAAGTCATCAATGAGCTGTTTAATCGTTGAAGCGTTAATTTGTAAAGAAGCGTTCAGTTCCAGATTTTATCTAACTATGAACATCAAACAATAAACGTTTAACATTTTCTTGTTTTTTTATATTTCATCATTTTTATTTACCATCTCGTACACTTTTTCAGGTGAAAATCTTCCTTTAATTCGCACTATCGCAGGATCATCTCCTGAAGTAATTATCAGCAATTCGCGTATCTGATCTTTCACTATCTTTGCAAAAATCCGCACTTTTCCTTCCTCTGTATTGGACTTTATAAATGTTTCATATCTATTATCATTCACCAACGATAATTGTTGATGGAATCTGTCCTTCGTTTGTTGGTCGCACTCCTCAAGCGATATTACCTGTACACCTGTTATCTTGCATCCTTTTAATTCTTTATTAATAAAAGGTGATGCGATAAACATCAAAAACCTTCCTACACTTACTTTTTCAGCCTTCTTCGAGTAAGCGAATGCCTGATAGAAATCGTTAACAGAAATGCGTCTTTGACTAAATCCTGTCACAGACAGGCAAAATACCATCAATAAAATAAAATAACGTTTGTGCATATTGGGTTTGTTTTAGTAACAGTAGACAAGTGAACTGAGTAAACTGCTCTTGCAAAGTATATCTTTTATTATCAGCAAAGCTTATCCTCTTTTACTTTCTTTATTGTTTTAGTCCTCGTTCTACAATATAGACGAGCCACAAAAAAAATTGTGACATAAAGTAAAAAATTTTTTTATAAAAAAACTGCAAACCCTTGATGAGTCTGCAGTTATTATATAATCTGAAAGTAATTTACTTGTTACAACCTTTCCAAAATAGTTAAAAGATAATCATAAACAGTTGCCACAGAAGCAATTTCCACAGCTTCATCTGGTGAGTGCGCTCCTGAAATAGAAGGACCAAAAGATACAATATCTAAATCGGAATTTACTTGTGACTGAATGATACCACATTCCAAACCAGCATGGATAACCATTACAGTTGGTTTTTTGTCATATTTTTCTACATAAACCTTTTCCATCAGATTAAGCAATTCCGAACTTGCGTTAGGTTGCCATCCGGGATATGGATTTACGATTTCAACTTTTGCACCGGCAAGCATAAATACGCTTTCCACTTGTGAGCAAACATAGAATTTACGGCTTTCTGAAGAACCACGAACGAGCAGTTTGATTTCGATTTTACCTTCTGAAGATTCTACCAAAGCAAGGTTCAAAGAGCTTTCCACTGTTCCTGGAAATTCTGCCAACATGCTCATCACACCATTTGGACATCCTTCCACTGCATTAATCAAATCATCCTGCACCTCTTCAGGAATCAATGTTTTAGGCATATCTACCTTTTCGGCAGTAAATGTAATATGATTTTCTATGCCTTTGTATTCGGAGTTATACAAATCTTCATAGTCTTGTACCAACGCTAGGAACTCATCTGTCAACTGATCGGGAATAGTCACTACTGCAAAAGATTCACGAGGAATAGCGTTGCGAAGAGAACCGCCCTGAATACTGGACAAGCGAGCTTCGTAACAGCTTACAGCTTCTTTAAGGAAACGGTTCATCAACTTGTTGGCATTGCCTCTACCAAGAATGATATCCATTCCTGAGTGACCACCTTTCAGACCTTTCAAAGTCAACTTGAATGCGACATCACCTTCCTCAATTTCCGTATCATCCTGATATTGGAAAGTAACGTTCACATCCGCACCTCCGGCACAGCCGACACACAATTCACCTTCTTGTTCAGTATCCAGATTCAGCATGCGCGTTCCGTGAAGGAAACCTTTTTGTAGACCGAATGCACCATCCATACCCACTTCTTCATCAATGGTGAAAAGAGCTTCCAAAGCAGGGTGTTTCAAAGATTTGTCTTCGAGTACGGCAAGCATCATCGCAGCTCCCATACCATTATCAGCGCCGAGCGTTGTAGATGTAGCTTTCACTTTATCGCCATCAATGCGCAATTGCAAAGGGTCTTTGGTAAAATCATGTGCTGTATCCGAGTTTTTTTGAGGCACCATATCAAGGTGAGCTTGCAAAATCACTGCAGGTTTTCCTTCATAACCAGCAGATGCAGGTTTTCTAATAACGACGTTTCCAGTCGCATCTTTATCAACCTCAAGTCCCAATGACTTGCCGAAGTTCACCACATATTCAGTTATTTTCTCCATCTGTCCTGTTGGACGAGGAATCTGCGTCATTTCGTAGAAATGCGACCACACTTGTTGTGGTTTTAGATTTAAAATTTCATTTTGCATATTAGTTTATTTATATAGTAAAGTTAATTATTACATTTAAGCGTAAATGTACAAAGAATATTAAGAAGTTTACAAGCATAAATGTTAAAAATACAACCCGCTAATTTGTAAACTATTGTCTCCTTATTTTTAATAAAATAGTTACCTTTGCACGGAATTAAAAAGTTTTTTATAAGAACCGCTAAAATTTCTTCGGCGCATGTACGTAAAACCCAAAAAAAACTTAGGACAGCATTTCTTGAAAGATGAAGCCATTGCACAACGCATAGCAGACACGCTGTACGGTTTTGAGCAGCTTCCTATTTTGGAAGTGGGACCGGGCACAGGCATGCTTACTAAATTTCTTCTAAAGAAAAACCAACCGTTGAAAGTGGTGGAAATCGACCGTGAGTCTATCGCTTATCTCAATGAATACTACCCTGAACTTTCAGATAATATCATTGAAAAAAACTTTTTGAAAATCGATTTTAAAGAATTGTTTGAATCGCCATTCTGCGTTATCGGCAATTATCCCTATAATATTTCTTCACAGATCTTCTTCAAAGTAGTGGACAATAAGGACATAGTTCCGTGTTGCACTGGCATGATACAAAAGGAAGTGGCAGAACGCATGACGGCAAAACCCAGAAGCAAAACATATGGAATTCTGAGTGTGCTGCTGCAGGCATGGTATGATATTGAATATCTGTTCACAGTAAATGAAAATGCTTTCAACCCTCCTCCCAAAGTAAAATCAGCCGTAGTCCGCCTTACACGTAATAAGCGTGACAAACTGAATTGTGATGAAACACTTTTTAAACTGGTAGTAAAAACCGGTTTTAATCAGCGCCGAAAAATGCTTCGAAATTCGCTGAAATCATTACTCCCGGAAGAAACACCTTTACCGGACGAGACTATGCTCAATCTACGACCCGAGCAGTTGTCGATTGAGCAGTTCGAGCACCTGACCCGCATGTTGGGCAGATGCATAGCCGCAAAGGAAAAAATCCTTCGTAAGTGAGAAAAAATGATAATTCATCGAACTTATTAAATCCTGATTATTATGGCCGAAATAAAACTTTTTTATCAGAAAGACGGCATCATCAGGCTCAGCAGAAGCCTTGATTTTTTAAAAACTACTCCCATCAGCAGATTCTTATGGATTGATTTGGTGGACGTAGACGAAGAAATTGAAAATGAATTGGAGGACTATCTCAAGATTTATATCCAGGAAGAGGAAGAAATGATTGAGATTGAGATGTCGTCACGTTATATTGAAACCAACGATACATTGGTGGTTAACTCCAACTTCCTACTCAGCAACTTTGAAAGTGACCCGGTATCATTCATCCTCAAAAACAATATACTTATCACCGTACGCAGTCAAGAATTGATATCTTTCCACGAAACAGTGAAACGAATATCTGCCAATCCTAAAAATTACAATACAGGAGCTGATGTGCTGGTTGCGTTGTTTGAAACTCGGGTAGAATTCGACGCGGATATGATTGAGAGCATGACGCAGAAGATTACCCACTTAAGTAATACGTTAACATTGCAGGAAGCGGATGAGGAACTCCTCTCGGAAATAAAGAACCTGCAAGAAAAAACGATGATGCTTCGCGAAAATATCATCGACAAGCAGCGCACTGTATCTAGCATGCTTCGTAGCAAATTCATTCCACAAGATTTGCAGCCGCTGCTCACTATTATCATCAAGGATATTAACTCTCTCGTGGAGCACATAAAATTCAGCTTCGATCGTCTGGATTACTTGCAAGATACATTCCTCGGTTACGTTAATATCGAGCAAAACAAGATTATAAAGATATTCACCATCGTGTCTGTGATTTTTATGCCTCCCACGCTTATAGCCAGTATTTATGGTATGAACTTCCAGATTATGCCAGAACTTACTCAAAAATGGGGATATCCTTTTGCCCTTTTTTTAATGGTGATGTCATCACTGATTATCCTCTATTTTTTCCGAAAAAAGAAGTGGCTATAAATGATAAATTGAAGAATTAAAAAAGGTGAGATGTTGTTGCTTCTCACTTTTTTTGCAGTATTAGTTACAGAATATAGATAAGCAATTAATGATATGTAAACAAACGTAATATGGCGAAACAAAAAATATACTTCGCTGGCTTGTTTACTCCAACATAAAATTAATTTGAGTATACTTCTCGGGAAATAAATCTGATAATGTGGCTTCTAATTCAGAGGTTTTGTAACCTAAAAGGAGACGTGAAAGTAAATTTATATCAGTAGTAAGGGTTGGTTGACAGATCGTAGCAGATAATTTTCCACTTGCAAGACGGAAAGTTTGGTTATTCTGGGGTATAATATTGTCTTCTACTTGTATGGTTAATGTTTTTTCTGGATATTGTTTTGCAAAAACAGAAAGTAAATATTCTGCATTAATGATGCGAGCCATGCCTATTAAACTCTTTTTATCTGGAAAATTGAAAAGCTCAGCTTCCCTCATAATGACTTTAAAATCATCCAATGATTTCTGCACAGTCATATCCGAAGAACGAAAGAATGCGTCAAATTCTTTGTAAGCATCTTCAACATTCGGCAATCTGCTTTTTAGCTCTTTTAATAAGGGAAGACTTTTATCTGAAGGTTCAAAAGTCTGAGCAAAACCATATTTCCTATAAAATTCGAGGAGCCATGGTTCGGCAGGAACTAAAATCGCAAGCGGAATATTCCTTTCTGACAATACCTGCAGCATTCTTTTCAACAACGCATCCTGAAAACCTTTTCCTCTAAATTCCGGCAGCGTACAAACGCCCATCACATAGGCTATATCTATTTCCACTCCGTGGAAAGTGAATTTGTAGGGCAACATCTGGAGTGATGCCATTGCAACATTGTCGTGAAAATAAACGAGCGTATTTTCATCTCGGTATTTTGACCCGAAATAAAGTTCCATATATGCATCATCATCGCCAAATACTGTTTTCCACATCCGGTAAACGTCCGTGCGGGATTGAGCATCGGCAAAGCGTATATTTTCCACAATCAAAAAAGTTTATGAATGTTTAAGTCTGACAACTCCTTTTTCGAGTAAAATATCTGGTTTGTAAGACATTTTTGCCTGACGCAGCGACTCAAGTTCCATATCTTCCTCGCGGTTGATATAACTGTACATTGCACCTTCGTGCTCTGCAAACTGCTGATTGATGATGGTGTATGCGCCATGTACATCCGTAAGGGCTTTTTCCACATGAACGATAAGGGTATCTAGCGTCAAACGCGTTCCCAACGTAAACGCCTGCATCAATCCATTAACAATAATAGCTCCACCAACCAATCCAAGATATTCGAAATTATTCAGAAAAAGCGAAGTAGTGATAAAGTCTAGCTCTATAGAACTATCGTGCGATTCTTTATTTGCTTCCATCCAGGCACTAAGCATTTGTTTACATTCTTCCAGATATTCGGGATTATCATTCAAAGAGATATATTGCCAGTCGGAATTTTCATTTTTGAAACGGTTGATATGATTGCGCTTGCTCTGGAGTTTTTTACCTTTAAGACCAATCAATTTTTCGGATGTATAAATGTAATCAAAGTTGCCGCGAGTAAGTTCAAACTCCAGTTCACCAGGCATTGCTGCGTGAAGTTCTTCCCACATGGCTTGTGTAACACCCGACATATTGAATTTAATTTTGCAACCGCAATCTTCCACCAATGCATGCACTGCTTCCGCAAGATTTCCTTTGCCTATCGGTTTCAAATAAGAACAACCGCCATCTTCTCTTTTAAATTTTATCAAGAGAAAATCATTAAATACTGCGTATTGAGTGTCGAACTTGTGCGCCCAACCATACAGATTTGAGAAACACAGCTCGGAAGCCCGATGAGTATTTCCCTGCAAAAATCGGTCAATGACGCTTTTATCTTCAAGTTGAATTCGTTTGAAATTCAGCATAATTAATTTTTAAATATTCTACACGCGAGGATGTTCTATCAAAACGCTTTGAATCCCATTATTTCACGTACATCGCGAATGGTTTTCGAAGCATTTTCACGTGCCTTTTCCGCACCTTCTTTGGTTACTCTGTGCAGATATTCTTCATCTTTTTCTATTTCGAGAATGCGTTCGCGAATAGGTGAGGTAGCTTTAATAATATCTTCCGCAAGTTGTTTTTTCAAATCGCCGTAGCGGATTTCGCATTTGTTCCACAAATCATCGTAATGAGCCACAACCTCGGGAGTAGAAACAACGCGTAGAATAGTAAAAAGGTTTTCAATGTAATCAGGTTTGGTAGAATTTGGAGCTTGTGGTCCGGCATCTGTCAAGGCGCGCTTCACTTTCTTTTCAATATCTTTTGGAGAATCACCCAGATAAATGCAGTTGCCCTCGGATTTCCCCATTTTTCCGCTGCCGTCCAGCCCTGGTATTTTCACCAATTCTTCACCGAAATTATATGCCATGGGTTCTTTAAAATATTCTACACCATAGAAATTATTGAAACGGCGCGCAAAACGGCGAGTCATTTCCATATGTTGTTCCTGATCCTTTCCCACTGGCACTTTGTCTGCACGATGCATAAGGATATCGGCGGCCATCAATGTAGGATATGTAAGCAATCCGGCATTTACATTTTCAGGTTGTTTGCGGGCTTTTTCTTTGAAAGAAGAAGTTTTTGCCAACTCTCCCATGTAAGCGTGCATATTCAGATAAAGATATAGCTCTGCCACTTCAGGTACATCACTTTGCACATAAATTACCGATTTTTCGGGATCAATGCCTGCCGCCAGATAATCGACTAATACATTTTTCACATTTCCATGAAGAATTTTCGGGTCGGGATGTGTGGTAAGAGAGTGTATATCTGCGATGAAGAAATAACATTGATTTTCTTCCTGCATTCTTATGAAGTTGCGCAAAGCACCATAATAATTACCTAAATGCAGGTTGCCTGTTGAGCGAATACCGCTTAAAACTATATCCATTTTCTTTGTACTTTTTATTAAGCTACAAAGGTATAAAAAATTGTAACGGAGAAAATACGTAAATGTGTAAACATGAAGAGGTATTGATGTCATTCAAACTAATTAATCACAGAAGATAAAACCTACATATATTATTACGTCATGAAAATAAATATTTCTTTTTGTTCAAAAACGTATCCACAACTAATTCCGCAAGCATATCCCAATGACAATTTCTATATTTAAAGGTTGGTTTTCACGTTTCATATTCACATAATGATTTCATTAATTTCGAGGCACTAAATAAAGAATAAATTACTTGTTTGCAATCCTAACTTATTCGTCGTAAATTTGTAGCAGCGCGGTTAAAAACTCCTCCTTTAAATGGCAAACAAAGATTAAAGAAAAATTTCAGGAAATAACTCTGTAAATATATTTTAAAATGATTACATTTGCACTTTAAAAATCAAAAAAATCTGAAAGTTGACTTTTATCCAAGCTATTAGAATTCAAAGAATACATAAACTACAAATATTTATCTAAATTAATTTTAAAAGAAAACTTTATGAGTTGGTTATCTAAATCATCTATCGGACGGAAATTCGTTCAAAGTGTTTCCGGGCTTTTCTTAGTATTGTTTCTTTTATTTCACATGTGCATGAACATAGCGCTTGTATTTAGTTACGACGCTTACGATTTCATTGCTAATGAAATGTTAGGAGCTAACTGGTGGGCTATTGTTGGAACTGCGTTAATTGTATTTGCTTTTGCAGTACACATCTGGTATGCTATCGTATTGACGTTGCAAAACAAAAAAGCACGTGGATCAGATATGTATGCCTCTGCGAACAAAACTAAAACATCATGGTCATCAAAAAACATGTTTGTTTTAGGTTTGGTAATTTTCTTATTTTTAGTACTTCACTTCATTCAATTCTGGTATCAAATGCAATTTAAAGAATTCATGGGAATTGAAGGAGCTCGCGAAGATGCGGCTTATCTTGTAGAAGAAGTATTCAAAAATCCAATTTATGTAATTATTTATCTTATTGCATTTGTAGCATTGTGGTTCCACCTTACTCATGGATTCTGGAGTGCTCTTCATACTTTGGGATGGAATAACAACATCTGGATGAAACGTATCAAAACTATCAGTAATGTTGTAGCAACTATCATCTGCCTTGGTTACGCTTTCGTAGCAATTATGTTATTCCTTGGTCATGGCAATTTGTTGAACGCTTAATAAAGTAACGAATATGAATCAAATAAATTCAAAAATACCCGAAGGAGCTTTAGCTCAAAAGTGGACCAATTATAAAGATCATCAAAAACTTGTAAATCCTGCTAACAAACGTCGTCTCGACATCATTGTGGTAGGAACAGGTTTAGCAGGTGCTTCAGCAGCAGCTTCACTTGGAGAGATGGGATTCAACGTTTTAAACTTCTGTATCCAGGATTCACCTCGTCGTGCTCACTCAATTGCTGCACAAGGAGGTATCAACGCTGCAAAAAACTATCCTAACGATGGTGACTCAGTTTACCGTTTGTTTTATGATACTATCAAAGGTGGTGACTATCGCGCTCGCGAAGCTAACGTATATCGTTTGGCAGAAGTAGCTAACAGCATCATAGACCAATGTGTGGCCCAAGGTGTTCCTTTCGCACGCGAATACGGCGGACTACTTGATAACCGTTCTTTCGGTGGTGCTCAGGTATCACGTACTTTCTATGCCCGCGGTCAAACCGGACAACAATTGTTGTTAGGAGCTTATTCAGCATTGAGCCGCGCCGTTGAGAAAAAACAAGTAAAATTATATACTCGTCGCGAAATGCTTGACCTTGTTGTCGTTGATGGTCGTGCACGTGGTATCATTGCCCGCAATCTTGTAACAGGTGAAATCGAAAAATATGCCGCTCATGCAGTAGTTATTGCAACTGGTGGTTACGGAAATACTTTCTTCCTTTCTACCAACGCTATGAACTCTAACGGTTCTGCAGCTTGGCAATGTTACAAAAAAGGAGCTTATTTCGCTAATCCAGCATACGCACAAATCCACCCAACATGTATTCCTGTACACGGTGAATTCCAATCAAAATTAACTTTGATGTCGGAATCTTTGCGTAATGACGGACGTATCTGGGTTCCTAAAAAATTAGAAGACGCACAGGCTATCCGAGCAGGTAAATTAAAACCTACAGATATTAAAGAAGAAGACCGCGACTACTATTTGGAACGTCGTTATCCAGCATTCGGAAACTTAGTGCCACGTGACGTTGCATCTCGTGCAGCTAAAGAACGTTGCGACGCAGGTTATGGTGTTGGAAATACAGGACTTGCTGTATATCTAGATTTCTCTGAAGCAATCAATCGTTTAGGAAAAGATGTTGTAGCAGCTCGTTATGGCAACCTTTTCCAGATGTATGAAAAAATTGTTGATGACAATCCATATGAAACTCCAATGATGATTTTCCCTGCAATTCACTATACAATGGGTGGAATCTGGGTAGATTATGAATTGATGACTACTATTCCTGGTCTTTTTGCAATTGGTGAAGCCAACTTCTCTGACCATGGAGCTAATCGTTTGGGAGCATCAGCATTGATGCAAGGATTGGCTGACGGATATTTCGTATTGCCATACACTATTCAAAATTATCTTGCAGATCAAATTCAGGTTCCTCGCTTTAGCACCGACCTTCCTGAATTCCAACAAGCTGTAAAAGATGTGGAAGAGCGCAAAAAGAAATTGATGAATATCAATGGACAACATTCAGTTGATTATTACCACAAAAAACTGGGTCACATCATGTGGGATTTTGTAGGTATGGCTCGCGATGCTGAAGGTTTGCAGAAAGCAATTTCAGAAATTCAGGCTCTTAAAAAAGAATTCTGGTCAAATGTTCGCATTCCTGGTTCTGACAAGACAGTAAACGTTGAACTTGAAAAAGCTTTACGTTTAGCAGATTACTTTGAAATCGGCGAATTGATGGCGCGTGATGGTTACAACCGTAATGAATCTTGTGGCGGACACTTCCGTACAGAATATCAAACACCTGAAGGTGAAGCTTTGCGTAATGATGACGAATATTCTTACGTTTCTTGCTGGGAATATAAAGGTGAAAACCAAGAACCTGTCATGCACAAGGAAATGTTGGAGTATGAGTTTGTAAAACGTCAAACAAGAAACTATAAATCTTAAGGCAGTAACCAGACAACAAAAAACTTACAATCATGGATAAAAATATCAATATAAAAGTAAAAGTTTGGCGCCAAAAAGGTCCCAAAGAAAAAGGAAATTTCGAAACTTACGATTTAAAAGATATTTCTCAAGGAAGTTCTTTCTTGGAAATGCTTGATATTCTTAACGAACAACTTGTGAACGATGGCAAAGAGCCTGTCGTTTTCGACCACGACTGCCGCGAAGGTATTTGCGGAATGTGCAGCCTTTATATCAACGGACATGCTCATGGACCCGATACAGAAATCACTACATGCCAATTGCACATGCGTAGATTCAACGATGGTGATACCATTACAGTTGAACCTTGGCGCTCTGCAGGATTCCCTGTAATCCGTGACCTGATGGTTGACCGCAATGCTTTCGATAAAATTATGCAGGCAGGCGGATACGTTTCAGTAAATACCGGAGGTATTCCTGATGCTAACGCTATACCCATTCCAAAAGTGAATGCAGACTTGGCGATGGACGCAGCAGCATGTATCGGTTGCGGTGCATGTGTGGCTACTTGTAAAAATGGTTCTGCAATGCTTTTCGTTTCAGCAAAAGTTAGCCAATTGGCTCTTCTTCCACAAGGAAAAGTTGAAGCAGCTCGTCGTGCAAAAGCGATGGTAGCAAGAATGGACGAACTTGGATTCGGTAACTGTACAAACACAGGTGCTTGTGAAGTTGAATGTCCAAAAAGCATCTCTATCACAAACATTGCTCGTTTGAACCGTGAGTTCCTGAAAGCTAAATTCAAAGACTAGATAGGTATTAAAATATTATGTTAAAATGCGTTTTCTGAACGAAAGCGCATTTTTTATTTTAAATATTTCAATTCTGCGTTTTTATTATAAATTTGCAAAACAATTATTAGAATTAGATTATGAAAAAGAATTTTATCACATTTATTATGCTTATAGCTTTTGTAGCTGTCAGCTCAACTGCAGGTGCTCAAGTTAAGTTCGGTGTTCGTGGAGAAGTAGGGTTGAACAAACCTACATTTACCGGTAGTGGAATTTTAGAAAACTTCCGTGTTGAAAATATGAACACTTTCAAAATTGGTCCAACTGTAGAATACAACATGCCCTTTATAGGTTTAGGAGTTGATGCTTCTTTACTTTATAGTAATGAAAAAATGAATGTACAAAATGAAACAAATGGCAATGTTTTAAATGAAATTGCAAGTGTACAATCACACAATTTGGAATTGCCTGTCAATTTGAAATACAAAGTTGGTATCATTTCCATTTTGAAAGGTTATGTTGCTGCTGGTCCATTTATTGGTGTAAATCTTTCTAATGATGATTTCAAAGATTTAGAAAAGGTGACAACAAACATTGAACAAAAGAAATTCCAAGCAGGTCTTAATTTCGGTTTTGGAGCAGAAGTTATTAACCGTGTACAATTAGGTTTCAATTATCATTTGAAACTTACAGATGATTATTCAGTTGATAAAGCTGAATACAACGACCTATTTAACGAAAACAACAAAGGTTTCTGGTCTTTCACTGCAAATGTTTACTTCTAATAAATGTTTGCTGATGTAATACTACCTTTTCCATTATCACAGACCTATACTTATGTGATACCTCAACAATACGAAGATTGTATCAATGTAGGTTTTAGAGTAATAGTTCCATTCGGGAAAAGCAAGTACTACACAGCAATTGTTGTAAAAGTATATCATCAGGTATTTTTAGATACCGAATTAAAAGAAATTCATTCCATCATCGACAACTATCCGATAGTTGAAGATACTCAGTTGAGTTTGTGGGAATGGATTTCTTTTTATTATATGTGTCCGCTGGGTGACGCTTATAAAGCAGCAGTGCCTTCTAAGCTTCGTCTCGAAAGCGAAACTTATGTACAACTATCCGAAACATTTCCTGAAACACTTACGTTGACCGAATCTGAAAACAAAGTAATTACATATCTGCAAAATAATATATCTGAGAAAATTACATCTTTAGAAAAAAATCTCACGATAAAAAATCTGCTCCCAGTTATTTATTCACTGCAATCAAAAGGTATTGTCGAGATATCAGAGGAAGTAAGTAACAAATACGCTCCTAAAAAAGAAATTTTTATCGAATTAGTATCCGAAAATCAAGAAGAAGTACTCGATAAAATTGGAAAATCAAAAAAACAAGCTGCACTATATACAGATATTCTAAACATAAAGGCAGATAAAGCTCTATCAAAAAAAGAGGTAATTAAACTTCCATCTTATTCAGCAGAGGTGTATAGTGGATTGACTAAGAAAAATATTATTAAAGAAGTTTTTGTGGAACTTCAGAATGAAAACAATTCGCAAAAACAACCAAATACGCTGAATAATCATCAACAAACTGCATTAACTGATATTGAAAATATTTTCAATAAAAAACAAACTTGCCTTCTTTTTGGCGTTACATCAAGTGGAAAAACGGAAGTATACATTCATTTGATAGAAAAGATTATTAACCAAAAAAAACAGGTGCTTTTCCTTGTACCTGAGATAGCATTAACCACACAGCTTACTCTTCGCTTAAGGAGTGTATTCGGCAAGAAATTAGGCATTTATCATTCCAAAATAAAAGATAATGAACGAACTGCACTTTGGCTCAAAATGCTGTCTAACGAACCATATGAAATAATTATTGGCGTAAGGTCATCTCTTTTCTTACCTTTTAAAAATTTGGGGCTTGTGATTGTGGATGAGGAACACGAAAGCAGTTACAAGCAGCAGGAACCTTCACCGCGGTATCACGGAAGAGATACGGCCCTTATGTTGGCTCACATCCATAATGCCAAAACACTTTTGGGAAGTGCCACACCATCTATAGAATCTTTTTTCAACGCTCACATCGGGAAATATGGAATCGTGGAAATTACACAGCGATTTGATGATATATTGATGCCTGAAATTTCGGTAGAAAACACTGCCGAACTCCGCAGAAAAAAGAAAATGAAAACGCTTTTTTCTCCGAATCTCCAAGATGCAATATCTGCATCTCTGCAAAATGGTGAACAAAGTATTCTGTTCAGAAACCGCAGAGGATATGCACCTATTGTAGAATGCAAAGATTGTGGATGGACGCCCAAATGCAAAAAATGTGATGTATCTCTCACTTTTCATAAATATAGAAAGGAGTTGGTTTGTCATTATTGCGACGCGACATACAGATTACCTAAACAGTGTCCTGAGTGTGGAAGCGAAAATTTTGGAATGCTAGGGCTGGGAACCGAACAATTGGAAGAAGAGACCGCAAAATTATTCCCTGATGCCAAAATTGCCCGCATGGACACAGACACCATGAAAAAACAGAATGCCTATGAAAAGATAATTGAAGACTTTCAAGAGAAAAAAATAGATATTCTTGTCGGCACACAAATGCTTTCAAAGGGACTAGACTTTGACGATGTGGGTGTGGTTGGGATTATATCTGCCGATACCATGCTCAATTATCCCGATTTCCGCGCTCACGAACGTGCTTTTCAGTTAATGGTGCAGGCTGCAGGACGCGCTGGTCGGAAAAACAAACAGGGAAATGTTTTCATTCAAACGAATGATGATACGCTTCCAATATATAGTATGGTGAAGAATCATAATTACAAACAATTTTTCGAGTTGCAGCTAAGCGAAAGAAAGTTGTTTCATTATCCTCCATTCTACAGATTAATAAAAATAGTCATTAAAGATCGAAACGAAGACAAAGTGAATAAAGCGTCTCAAATACTTACAAATTTGCTAAAGAAGACGTTGAACGAAAAAGTGTTAGGCCCCAACATTCCGGTTGTTTCAAGAATTAAACTGAATTATATTCGCAATATTCTTATCAAAACCGAAACGGGCTACTCTATTGAGGAACTGAGAAATATACTGAAAAACGCCGAAGCGAGATTAAGGGAAACATCTGAATACAAATATCTTACGATATATTATGATGTAGACCCGTTATAAGATTACAAAAAGAATATCGAAGCCCCCACAATACTGATAACGGTACCAATAATCTGGCGGGCCGTTATCTTTTCTTTAAACATAATCGCCGATGGTGCTATAATGAAAATGGGAACCAGTGCCATCAAGGTAGCTGCAATTCCGGTATCTGTATGCTGAATAGCAAACAGCGACAAAGCCACTCCAACAAACGGACCAAAAAAAGAACCTATTGATATTGCTTTCATACTCGAGGGAGTTGTCACAGCTCTCATCACACGTTTCCAGCGCCGTAGCACTGTAACTAAAACGATAAATCCAAAGAATCCAAATATTGCCCTTATTTGTGTTGCAGAAATCGGGTCATAATCCGTCAATCCTTTTTTACTGAGTATCAATCCTAATGCCTGCCCAATTGCACCACCCAAAGCAAAAAGAAATCCTTTCACCGGAACATTGAGTTTCAATCCTTTTCCCGCAACGGCTATCATCAAACCTAACACACTCACAACAATACCAATAATGCTTTTAAAAGTGAGAATTTCTCCTAGAAAAAACCAACCGATAATTGCTGTAAACATAGGCGACAGGCTCATCACCAACTGTGATGTTCGGGAACCGATGATTGTATATGATTTAAAAAGAAACAAATCGCCGATAAAAAAACCAACAATCCCCGATGCACCCAGCCAAAACCATTGATCCGCCGTAGCATCAAGCGGTAGAAACATTCCTTTCTGAAAGAAAGATGTTATTCCTAAAAAAATTATCGCTAAAAAAATCCGAATAATATTTACGGAAAGAGAACCGACATTGCGCCCTGCTTTTTCAAAAAAAATAGCGCTCATCATCCAACAGAATGCAGTTGCGAGAGCAGCTATTTCACCAATATGTGTGGAAATCATTTATGCTTTTCTAAATTTGCTACAAAAGTAATCTATTGTAAATATAATTGTACCAATTTGTTCGATTTTTAATCAAACAAAATTGTTACATTTCTGTTAAGTTTTTAACTATTGCACCATAAATACTCAATGAAGTCTTTAAATATTTGCTTGGTTTAGCTATTTTTGCACCTGTAATTAAAAACAATCAACTCAAGAACATCCTAATGTAAGGTGTTTCAAAAGAGAAGAAAGAATGATTAAAATTACCACGCTAAGTCTTTTGGACGGTAATACTCTCGAAAAAATACTTCTGTTATTTTGTAATCCCACAAAATTTCAAGCGGCATATATTTATTGCTGCTCATCTCCCCTACAAACAAAAAATCATTAAATATTAAAAAATGGATCCTATTTTTTTAGTTATTGTTATTGCTCTGTTAGTTTTGGCTGCTATAGACTTAACTGTGGGTGTATCAAATGATGCCGTAAACTTCTTGAACTCGAGTATCGGCTCAAAAGCAGCACCTATGTGGGTGATTCTTACACTTGCATCTATTGGTGTAATGTTTGGAGCGCTATTCTCTAACGGTATGATGGATATTGCCCGACACGGTGTATTCAATCCTGAGATGTTCACATTCAGAAATGTCATGATGTTGTTTTTATCAGTAATGATTACGGATGTGGTTCTGCTTGACGTTTACAACACATATGGATTGCCCACTTCCACTACTGTTTCTTTAGTTTCCGGTTTATTAGGTTCGGCAGTAGGTGTTGCATTGTATTCAATATCTCAGAATGGCGGCGGAAATTTAGTAGAATATCTAAATACAAGCAAAGTATTGGGAATCTTCTCAGCGATATTGGTTTCGGTAGCGGTTGCCTTCCTATCCGGTAGTTTGATTCAGTATATTTCACGTGCAATATTTTCGTTTAACTACCAACCTGTTTATAGATACATCGGTTTCTTATTTGCAGGATCTGCACTTACAGCAATTACATACTTCGTGGTTTTTAAAGGACTAAAAGGAAGTACTTTTATGACTGAAGATAACATAGCATATTTGAATGAAAATTTGCGACAGCTTACTTTATATACCTTTTTGGGTTGGTCAGCATTGTTAGCAATCCTTCAATATGCTTTCCGTGTAAATACACTTAAAGTTATTATATTGGCAGGTACCCTGGCACTTTCACTCGCATTTGCGAGCAACGACTTGGTAAATTTCATCGGTGTATTTATGGCTGGATTGAGTTCTTATGAGGCTGCACAAGCATTTCAAGCTACAGGAGGAGATGTAACCAATATGACAATGGAAACACTTAAAGGATCTGCCATGGCTGACTGGAGATGGTTAGGCGCATCAGGACTGATTATGGTTCTTGCTTTGTGGTTTTCAAAGAAATCAAGAACAGTTACTAAAACTGAAATCGGATTGGCCAGACAAGGTGAAGGTTTGGAAAGATTTGATTCATCTCCATTGTCCCGTTCAGTAGTTAGAATGTCTGTTTCTATAAACAAAGGTTTTCAATTCATTTTCCCGGAATCAGTACGTAAAGCTATCGACAAACGTTTTATTCCTTTGGAAGTGGAAGACAAGACTGTTTCTTTCGACTTAATACGTGCCTCTGTCAATCTTACTCTTTCTGCATTGCTTATTTCTTTAGGTACATCATTAAAACTGCCTCTATCCACCACTTATGTAACTTTCATGGTTGCGATGGGTACATCACTATCTGACAGAGCATGGGGACGTGAAAGTGCTGTATATCGTATCAATGGAGTATTAACCGTAATTGGAGGATGGTTTATTACAGCATTTGCCGCATTTACCCTGGCATTGATATTCTCTTCCATTTTAGTGTGGGGTGGAAAGATTGCTGTTTTTGCACTTTTAGCTTTTGTAGTATTTTTATTTATCAAATCAGCGTCTGTTCACAAAAAAAGAGAAACGAGAGAAGCATCTGCAGAATCAATTCTTAACAACGAACTTGATATCATCAGAACTTCCACTGAAGATGTGAAAGAATCAATCACAAAAATGTTGGAAATATATGACTCAACCATCGAAGGGTTGACGCAAGAAAATCTAAAAAGTCTAAAAACCGCTACTTCAGAAGCCGAACAATTGTACACTATTTACAAAGACAAACGTACATATGAGGTAGTGCCTACCATACAGGCAATTGCTGAAACAGAATTTGATATTGAACAGGATTACGTGCAAATCGTGGATTATACGTATGAAATATCTAAAGCACTTCAGATTATTACTAAAATAAGCTTAAGACATATTGATAACAATCACAAAGGTTTGACTCCCGATCAATCTGCAGACTTGCACGAATTGAACGCTCATACCCGAATGATGTTTGAAAACTTCCTGGATATTATAAATAACGCAGAGTTTGAAACATTCAAGGCAAATCTTGTAAGAAGTCGTGAAGATATGCTTGACATGTATGCCAAACTTACCAAAAAGCAAATCAAACGCGTGAAAATGGGTGAATGCGGTACAAGATGCAGCATTCTGTTCTTGAACATATTGAATGAAACAAAGAACATTACCCTTCAAGCCATCAATATGATGAAAGCGCAACGCGACATCATGTTTGCAAATAAAAAACCTGTAGAGAATAAGTTGTAATGGAAGAAACCCGAATAGACAAATGGCTGTGGGCTGTCCGCATTTTCAAAACACGCACTATTGCAACCGAAGCGGTGAAGAAAGGGCGTGTGATGATTGACAATGTGGTGATCAAGCCCTCACGCAATGTACATGTAGGGGATGTCATTCAGGTAAAAAAACCACCTGTAACTTATTCATTCAAAGTATTGGACCTTGCAGACAAACGCATGAGTGCGAAGCTTGTACCACAATTTATGGAGAATATCACTCCGCCAGAACAGTACGAAATACTCGAACTGAATAAAATAAGCGGATTTGTGGACAGACAACGAGGTACAGGACGCCCTACAAAAAAAGAAAGACGAGACCTGGAAGTATTTACAGAGAATTTCGACTTTGATGAATTTGACTGGGACGATTGATTAGATAGTCAGGCGATTGGTCGCCTTATCATACACTGGAACAACGGCAGCCGTGTTTTGCATCAAGCAAAATGCGGCTTCGTTTTCTACTCCATTCTTCAACAAGCGCGCGTAATGCTCGGTTTTTTTCACATATTCCAAAGGATTTTCTTTTGCTGACTGCCAAAGTTTGAATGCTATTTGTGACGCATCCGACGTGATCTGCAATTCTCGCAATTTTTGCATTTCGGCTATAAAAGCGCCACCAAACAAAGTGTCTTCTATGTTCATCCGATTATTCCATCCGGCACACACCACAACTATTCTGTCATCATTCACACACTTCCTCGCTAACGCGCTGATATTGGAAAATGCGCCGATATATAAATTGGAAGCTTTGCGTGCTGTCTGCACCGCCTGCGTTCCGTTGGTAGTTGTGAAAACTACTTCCCTTCCGCTTACAAGCTCGGCGGCATAATCTAATGGAGAGTTTCCAAAGTCCGCAAAGCCGCATTTTTGTGCGTTACGCTCCGCTCCTACCAAAAAACCTTTTTGCTTGTATGCTTCCGCCTCGTCAAGCCCCGCAACAGGGATTACAGCCGATGCACCGTTTTTCAACATAACGCAAATGGTAGTGGATGCACGCAAAATATCTACAATAATTACCGTATCATTTTCACCCTTATAATAAGGATAAAGCGCGGGGGAAACACAAATCTCAATCGTCATACATTCGTAAGTTTGGTGCAAAAGTATAAAAACTTATGTTCTTCTGTGTGTCAGCTGACTATTATTTATCTATTGGCATGCATAGTATCTTTCGAGTGGATGCGCCCTTGCATTCTGAAGAAAAATACTACCTTTGAAGTCTCGAATCGGATTATCATGTAAGTATGCGTATAGCCAAGTTCTCGTTGTTATGTCTCCTTATGCTGATTTTCACAGCCTGCGAAACGGCTGGCGACAAGCAGATCTATGCCCGTTTGCAGCAGTGGGACAGCCTCCTGCTCGATAATCCGCACGGAGTAAAAGACAGCCTGCGCCAGATTCATCCCGAACAGTTATCGCGGAGCAATCGTGCCTACCTCGGACTTATCCAAACCATTGTGGACGACAAAACTTATGCAGATTTCACTTCGGACTCGCTTATCAATGCAGTAGAAGAATATTACGCCCATCACGACAAAGGAAGTGAAAATCATATCCGCTCACTGATTTATCAGGGAATGGTACGCTTCCGAATGAACGAGACGGATACCTTGATATGGCAGCCGTTGAAAGAGGCGGAAAAGCGGTGGAACCAACTGCCTCAGAAAAATCACCTCTTGGGTTACTTTCTAAATATGTATCTGGGAGAAATACACAGCAATAATGATAATGACTCCTTGGCTAATATTTATTTCAGGAAAGCACTAAAGTATGCACGGCAACAGGCTATACGCAAATATGTCTTCGATGCCACCATTCCATTATTCATTGAAGAACTGAAACAAGAACATTACAAGCATGCAAAACTTTATTTGGATACGCTTAGCGCTATTACTAATTTGCCAATAGAACAACAATATGCATTGTTGAATGCCCAATGCTTATATTATGATGAAATAGGAGAGCATCAAAAAGCATTAGATGCGGAGAAAAAACAAATGATAATATCAAATAAACGTTTATTTCCTATCGAGATGTTTAAATCTTATTACTCTCTTTCTGATTTATATCTAAGCTTAAACCAACCCGACAGCGCCATGCACTATGGACTGGAAGCTATCCGTCATATAAAAGACAGCTCCTATAGATATAATTATCTGCTCTACCAGAATATAGGAGATATCGCCGTGGCGCAGAAAGATTATCAAACAGCGCACCAATATGCCCGCAAAGCATTGGAAGTGTATGAATCTTCTGTTGATAAAATAACAGACCAACAAATATTGGAGTTGGAAAAGAAATATGACCTTACCGAAGCCCAAAACAAGGCGCTGAACATGCAAAAAAGAAACCTTATATATGGAATACTCCTGTTATTAGTTCTTTCCGCATCGTTTTATTTGTACTTCTACCTGCGGAAACAAAGCACCATTGCAGCACTCCAGAAGCGCGAAGCGGATGCAAAGGCGCAACGCCTAGAAACCGAAAAAGCACTGTGGACGAGCCACCAAGAACATCAGGAAAAGATGATACGCACCTTGGGCAACTTCTTGGCTCAGTACGCTTCCGTGCAAGAGCATGCTAAGGATATGACGAACAAAATCAGGGCGAAAGATTCCAAACTGGGAGATGAATACGATGCCATGCTGAAACGGGGACAGAACGACTTCTCCCAACTTGCCCGAGAGCTATTTACCAAAGAAGAATTTGAACAACAATTGGGCGTCGCGGACACTTGCGATGTGTTTTCGCAATCCGACCGACTGCTGCTATTGATGTTAGCCGAACATACCCCCAACGAACAGATAGCCGCCCTGCTTAATACCAACACCTCTAACTTAAAGACACGCAAATCGTATCTAAAGAAAAAAATCATCGAAAAGGCAACTCCCGACAACCATTTCGAGACTCTTTTATCCCTCTTTTCTAGGTAAATATCCGTCAAAAAGAGGTTAGAATCACCGTTCTTTTATCAGCGCAACAAACTGATATTATGCGACATATAAAAATACCCGAGGTTAGGATTGTATTCCTCTATTGACTTTTAGATATTTATCGTTTTACTTTGTGTCCAATAAATTTAACAACACTTTTAAACCATTTTTAAGATGAAACACTACAGATTGTATTTCGCGATGTTATTCCTTATTTTGATAGGGACTACTTCTTTAAACACCGTCCAGGCATCAAGTCTGAATGGAAATAACGAAAAGACAGAATTAAATTTGATACTAAAGGACCTCATACGCGTTCCGGTTCTCCAACAATTAATGCCTTTGCTGATGGACAATCCATATCCGTAGAAGTAAGCAATTATTCAGGCATAGTGCAAGTGGAGGTAATGGGTGCTGGTGGAGCACAGTCTCAAACCATGCAGATATCCGGCGGAGGCGTTTGTATGCTAGATATCTCAGCTCTACAGTCAGGAAGTTATTCTTTACGGATTATATTGGGGAATCAAATATATGAAGGTGAATTTCAAAAATAATTATTTATCAATCAAATATTTAATTCATTTGTTATGAAAAAGATTTTTTTATTTTTATCAATTGTAATTGTAATACAATTATATTCTTGCACTAAAGAAAGTTTAGATGTTGTAGAAGCTAAGGAGTGTATTTATGAGAAGTCTTTAAATGGTAGCATAGACTCTCTTAACTTAAATGGTATTGTTCCTATAGAAGGTGATAGAGATACTTTAAAAAGACCTATTCAAGTACGAAGTTCATACGACGATCAGAATCTTTATGAAGAATTATGGCAACTAAATGAGTTACCTATTTATCTAAAAGTCAGAGGTAATTCTACGAGTAAACAATTTATGAATGCTACTTATAAAGGTAAAGAGCTCACTATTGAGAACTATGCAGGAAATACTAATCAGCAATTTTATATTAAAATTTTACCCGCATCCTCAGGCATTCCATATTTAATTTATTCAAAGCAAACTTTAACACCAATTAGGTTAGGAGCTTACAGTAAAACTCCTGATATTAAAGTTTTATATGCTAGTCAAGATGCTACGGGCAGTCTTTTTGGAGCTTCTTGGGATATAAAAAGAGCAGAATATACACCTCAATCATTTATAATTGAAAATCAAGATTTTACACAACAGGGAAGTAGTGGTTCTCCGTGGGATATTTTTTATAGTGTGGTAACCGTTGATAATTCTAAAATTTCTTTTTCAAAATATAGCAAGTCTCCTCGACAAGAATTTGAGATAATTCCTGTAGAGTCTTTTAAAATTGAAGAAATTAAATTCAATCTTGATGCATCGCCTGTGTTAACGAAGTTGCCAGATATAATTTTAAATGATAAATACATTAATAATGGACCAGTAGATCAATCCCATAAATTTACTTTGACAGAAACTGTTCAAGAGTCATCTAATTATAACAGAAAAACATCATATAATGTGAATGTATCTACTGAAATAAAAGCTAAAGTTCCTTTCATTGCAAGCGGAAAGATTAATACTTCTGCTACTTTTGGACAAGAATACACTTATGGCAAAAGTGAAACAAAAACAAAGACTATCAGTCGTGAATATCCAATTAATATACCAGCAAGACATAAGGCAGAAATATCCCTTGCGTTATTTAATTATAATATGGATGTTGAATATATTGCCGTTTGCAGAGGGCTTACTTCAGGTAAAGTTGTTAATATAAAAGGACGTTGGAATGGTGTCAGTGTTGTTGAAACTGATGCAAGACTTGATGTTACTCCAATTGATGGCGGAATAACTAGAAGCATAGTAATCAGTAAAGAAATGCTTAATTCTAAAAGACTTATAGAAATCAAATGAAAAAGTCATTGTTAATATTGGTTTGTGTTTCGTCGGTTTTGCTTTCATCATGCATTCCTTTAAGTTGGAGCAGAACTAAATTCACTCCCGAACAACTTCAGGAAGGTATGCGCCAAGAAGAGGTGGTTAAGAAATTCGGACAGCCCTTTAAGCGCGATTCTCGCAAACTCGAGACAGGAACAGAGGATGTGTATTATTACAAAGAAGCCGTTGATGTGCCGAAATCAAGTTATACGTATATCCTAACAACCATTCTTACATTCAAAAATGGAATAATGACGGATATGAAACAAGTAGAAAGTGAGCCTCCCGGTAGCGTGGTAAAGGTTAGTTCTTCAGATATTAAATGAAAGAGTAAATTCAAAAATTTATAAAATCAATAAAATTATGGAACAGAAAAACAAAGTATCCATGGCGATTACGCCCGAGAAACGAACAGCGATTCAAGATAAAGTTAAAGCATTACGCACGGAATTAACCGACTTCACTACGGTGCATCTCACGGCGGAAGATCGTGCAAATATGTTGTCAATGGGCAGCAAGTCTATTGATTTCGTAACCCGTTCGTTGGACTATGCCGTGAACAATCCGACTATCGTTCCGGCTTATGTGAATGTGGAAGAAGCAAGAAAAGACCTTGCATTGGTACATGACTTAGAACCTATTATACAAGATGTCTCCACCCTATTGCGTGCATTGGAAGATTTGAGCAAAACGGCAGGAAGCGAAGCTTATGACGCTGCACTTATATTCTATCACTCTGTGAAAGGTGCAAGCCGCTCGCAAGTACCCGGAACGCAAGCTATATATGATGATTTGAGCCGCCAGTTCCCTCGTCCAAGCAGAAAAAAAGCTTGATATTATTTATTTAATAAGAAAATTCAGCAAAGAATTGATAGGGAGTAATAAGAAATAAAAAAATTTATATACTTTTAAAAATTTAAAATATCAAGAAAAATAGTTTTTTAATTTTAGTGATGGCATTAATGATTATGCCGATGTTTTTGTCTTGTGATAAAAATGAAAAATATTTGGAAACTTCTTCGGATGAATTTGTACAATTAGGACAAGGTATTAAAAGTCGAACAATTAATCCTACTGGTTATTTAACACAGATTCAAAATTGGGATAAAATGAAAATTAGAACCAGAGCTAATGAAGCTAATGATAGTGTAGTTGGGTGGTCTGAGGTAATATTAAGAGATGAACCAAATGCAAAAACGATATTGAAGGTGATTAATGATAAAGAGTCTATTGTGTATTTTATGTTAAATGAAACCATTCTTAGTCAATATTATATGGAAATAAGTAAGAATGATAAGTATGAAACAAATATTCTTTATACAGATATGCTAACAGGCGATCAAACTAGATTATTATTAGATAAGAATTGGAATATTTTGACCACACCAACTACAAGAAGTTGGAGTCAATGGGGTAAAGATACGGCATCGTGTTTAAGCGACGCTTATTCTAACCATGGTTGGTCTTCTGTTTTTGCTTTCGTAGCCACAGCATTCGTGCCAGAATGTGCTGCAGGACTTGCAGCTCTTTGTGCTTATAAGAACAGAGGTGCCTTGTAAATATTTGTTATTTATATATGAAAAGATTTATATATTTTCTCTTTCTTTTTTTAGGTCTTACTGTTCCTTTAATTCTATTCAATAAAGGTAACAACATTGGAGGAAGTGTAGGTTTGATAGTTTATATGTTTATTTATAAACCTTTATGTGATATTTTATTTTTATATCTTCGATATCATTATCGGCTTATAGATATTGTGAGGGAATATCCGTTCTGGTCATATAAAATAAGGTCCAAATTATATTTTGATAAATAAGAAAGCTTAATATATCCCCTTTTTATATCCCCTGCATAATTGTTTATCATAAAGATGTCAAAAGTGCAGGATCGTAAATTAATAAGAATAAAAACAGCGGATTCAGACCCGCAAAAGTTGAATGCTGACAACTAAACGCTGACAGCTTTAAAAACAAAAAAGCCTTCCCTTGCCAGGAAAGCAAAACTATACAAATTGAGACGAATCAACCACGAAGTTTAATTAAAATAGAAAAGAAGGCACTGCAAAGATACAAACACGGTGATTTTTAAAAAATGTGGGAAGCCAACAAAAGTGAAGAAAAGTAGCGAATAGAGTTTGGTACAGCAATCCCAATACCAAACAAAGTGTATTTCGCAGAGGAATATAATTGTTTAAAAAACTGTATAAAAGAATTGGAAGTCATTTCGAAAAGCAGAAAAAATAAAAAAATAAAAATTTACTAAAATGAAAAAAAAATTATTGTATATACTTCTATTAGTTATTGTTACTAGTTGTGCGGAAAAAGGAATAGAAATTAATAATCTAAGCAAAGAATATTTAAAAAATAAGAATGACGTTGAGAAAATTAATAATGAATTCATTCAAAACTTCGAAAACTCATCGGTAAACTTTATCATAAATCAAGAACCAGTATATAGTTCAAGAAGTTCTGAAAGTAATGCTTATGATTATAAATTAAATGTAAAGTCTCAATATACAAATGGTCAAGAAATCCAGACAAGCCTAAAATATAAATTTAATGAAGATGGATCATTTAATGTTACCCATTGTGATGGAGAATATATTTTTGCCGTATTATCCTATGATAAAGCTCAAAAATTAAAAAACATACAACTTGGAGAAAATACCCGTAGTATTTCTACTCGTGCTCAAAAATCTTGGTATAAATGTGTTAACGATCATTATAAAGAATATATGAGAAAAGTAGGGGATGATTGGGTGAATGATTTAACTTGCACCGCTTTTGCTGTTCCTTGCAGAGCATTGGCTGCATTAGCTTCAATAGAACACTGTTCACATTAATACAATGTTTAAAATATGAATGATATAGGTTATTCGGTAATTTGGCTTGCAGGCACTACGATTATATTATATATAATTGGCATTATCCATCTACTCAAAGAAAGAAGTTTATATAAAAGAATATGGATCTACATCTCTTTTATATTGCTTCCCGCTCCTTTTTTGATATTTACATTAAGCCCATTTTTTATCAATAAAAAGCGTAATACTATTTCAATTGATAAAGAGAACTATCTTAAGTTTAAAGCTTTATTTTATGGTTTATCTTATATATTATCATTCGTAACATTAAATATTTTTTTTAAATTTGGAATGGGGTTAGCTTTCTGTGAAGAGATGTCAATAGTGTGTGTTAATGTTGTGTCTGTTATTTATCAGTTATTTAATATAATTATTTTTAGACATCTATTAAAAATGTCAGATTAGAGATAATAAATCCTCACCAACTTTCGGAGATAAACACCTTGTATATGAGGTTATACAACCACTTGGCTTATATGATTGTGTAACAAGAACGACAGGTGGAGGTGAGAGCTGTTATGTCACTTCAACTGTCTGTAAACATTATTTTTTATGAATTAATTATGATACTGACATCACAGATGTTAATATTGATTGCTCTCACTTAAATCCACAATAAAGATTCTATTAAACAAGCATGTTCATATATTAACATGCTTGTTTATTTTTAATTATATAGTATGAAAAAAATATTAACAATACTATTTGTTCTAACAGCATTTTATGTATACCCCCAACATTCGGAAAATAAGCAGAATGTTAAAACAATAGTTTTAAGACGATGTGATTGTTTATCCTTTAAATTCTAAAATGGTTCAAACTCCAAATAAATTAGGAGTGAGGGTTGCCGGGAAAGGATTCTCTTCGATTATTTCATCTGTTTCAATAAAAGAAAAACGTTCAATCAAGATTGATGCCATAGAGTTTTATTTTAATTGTGCATGGGGAGATCCTGAAAAAGAAGGATTTTATGTAAAACCTCTTATATACACATCCGAATCAAATAAACCTAAAGCTATTTTGTATGATGGAGAGGACTATTACGTAACACGCAAAGTTGGACAAAAAATATATATGGATTTGAGCAAAAAGAATATTGTAGTTAATAATCCTAAGCAATTCTATATAGGTATAGAAATTGTGGATGTAGTTGGAAAGAGCCAAATAGAAGATTTCAACTTAACGATGATTGAGTTAAAACAAAACCAAGGCGCAACTTTTATCAAAGGTTCTTGTTCGAAATGCAATTTTACTCCCTTTTCTTTAGCTGCAAATAAAAGTTTATCTTTAAAATATAAATTATTCTATACAGTGCTGTAATCAATATATTTATAAATTTTATTATTGTGAGTATAAAATCTTTGTTACATATTCTTATTATTTCAGCTTTTTCTATTTTGCTCGGTTGCAATTTTAATAAACGGTCGGAGTCTGCTTCAGACATAAGTTTGTTATACAAAGATTCGATTTATATTGATTTCGACTTTGATAAAGTATCCCGACACTATTCATCCAAAATAGCTAATGAAGACAGTATTTCAATAAAAGAAGAGGAGGATTACAAGAAACTAGCTGAAGCTACTGATAGATTCTGGAAAACAGTTGAAT
Source organism: Dysgonamonadaceae bacterium (assembly GCA_032068765.1). GTDB lineage: Bacteria > Bacteroidota > Bacteroidia > Bacteroidales > Dysgonomonadaceae > DAMBHY01. The sequence continues at coordinate 116,528 of DAMBHY010000004.1, forward strand.
ATAAAAACGGACGTTTAATCTCAGATATTAGCTCTGCCAATGATATAAAATTATCAAAACGTGTATTTAAAGGATTTATTAAGCAACTTTCGGAAGGGAATCAATTTATTAAAAAAAACATGAAAGATGTTGATTCGATAAACGTTTCTTTAGTTAAACCTTCATTTCATTAATTATTTTGATACTTAAATTATGTAGGATGCAGTCTGATAGTCTAAAAGCTTGATATTATCCCCTTTTTATAATGCCCGATACCAAAATAGATATAAGTTATACCCTTTTTGGTTCGGGCTATATCCTTTTTGAGTATTCGTCAGAGCTTTTTGGTTATCGTTATAGCTAAAAACAGTATTGTAATACCTAAAATGAGTATTATTATACCTAAAATGGGTATTGTAATATGTAAAATGAGTATAGCCATACTCAAAATCAGTATAACTATAGTTGAAATAAGTATCTTGATATGTAAAAAGGATATTACGAAGAAAGTTCTGAATACAATTATATTATTTATACATTTTCAAAAGCAAGCTAAAAATCAAATTATGAAAAAAATTTTTTATTTAATGATCTCCTTTGCTGCTATATTTACTTCGTGCGACAACCAAATCCCGGAGGTTATACATAATCCTCCTGTGGAACATAAACCGGGTGATGGTGAAGCGGCTAAGTTGGAATTTTATCAAGATACTGTAACGTATGTGCCTTATCAATCTGAGTTCTTAAAAGATAGTATATGGTCGGATGGTATAACCCATAGCTCTTTCTTCAAAGCAAACGAGGCGTATTTTTCTATATTAGATAAACCATATTACATCGGTCAGATTTTGACAAATAGTAAGGGAGGTGCAAGTATTCTTTCCAATCTTCTAATAAAAGATTCATTACAGATATTTTCATTTGATAATGTTTCTGATTTTGATAACAATCCACCTAAAATAAAGGCAGGAGACAATATTGCAATAGACAATTTCGTGAAAGACTTTATTAAAAATGCGAATTTATCTAATAGTGTAACCTTCGGTTATAATTCTACATCTTTCCGTTCCATGAAGCAATTATATGTGGATTATGCATATAAAGTTCGAGATTTGGATAAAATGGTGAGTGGTAAAAAATATTTTGAACACAAAGCCGATACCATCCAAGGTTATGTATATTCATTGGAGCAAGTGCTTAGAACATTATCTTTAGATATGCCGCTAAGAAAAATTGTGAAGATTCCTAAAGGGGACTTTGCTATCACGGGAATGGCTATAGGTCGTGATGCCCTACTTGTTATGCAGACAAAGATGCAAAAAAGCGATGCAAACAGAATTATAAATACACTATTGGATAATAAACCATTGGTTGAAAAAGATAAAAGATTATTAGAACAATCTACGCTTCAATATATAGACCCGTCCAAAGGAGTATTGGCAGAAGGACAGATGGCTCCATCTATAATGATGAAAGCATTTAGTTCTCGCGAAAGTGTTCGTCCATTATATTTAGAGGGAGTAATTGGACGAGATTATAGTTATTCTGCAAATGGATACCCTTTCCATTATAAAGTGGAATTGAAAGAAGTAAAGCGGAAATAATAAATCCGCCCAATCGGATATGTTCTTTATTTTGGCACTACCATTGCGAAGATTTTTAGGCAAACCAAGTGAAGTATCGAACAATAATCCGAACCACGGATTGCAAATCCATGGGGACGGGGTTACTACCTCTTTCGGAAACTGTACCCCCGAAGAAAGACAAGCTTATTTAATGGAACTAGATGAAATATTGTGTGGCGAAAATTAACAACTTTATTAACTACGACCCAGTTAGGGTCGTAGTTAAACTATATACTAAATTATTATGAAAAAGATTTATCTGATCATCATCCTATTACTCTCTGCTTTTAGTATTTATTCTCAACAAATATCATCTACAAATCCAGATGATATGAAGACAGTAACGGAATCTACTCCAAAAACAACTTTGGATAATTGTATTTTATCAGTTCAATACAGAATGATAAGTACAAGTGACCCTAAAAAGATTTCTATAAAAAAAGACAACTTCATGCTTTTACAGATTGGAAAGAAAGTGTCTAAGTTTTTTGATTATTTTACAATGGTCGCAGATTCTATCAGAGATACCAATGCCTATAAAAAAAGACCGGAGATGGAAACAATAAATAAAACACTGCCTGTATTAAAAGGTACAATTCCTCTCAATGTTATAAAAAACTACGTCGAAAATAATATTACCGTAATTGATAGAATACCCTTAAGAGGTACTATTAAATATACAGAAGAAAAAACTTTGCCTAATTGGAAACTTATTAAAGGAAGTGATAAAGTGTGTGGGTATGATTGTAAAAAAGCCACCACCACTTTTAGAGGTCGAAATTACACTGCATGGTATGCCCCTGAAATTGCCATTAATGAAGGTCCGTGGAAGTTCTGGGGATTACCAGGATTGATTCTCAAAATAGAAGATGACAAACAACATTATGTTTTTGAATGTGTGGGAATAGAAAAAACACAAAAAAAGACTCCTATATATACAAAAAAATTAAATTACATAAATACGACTAAAGACAAATTCGACAAAGCTCTTCGGGCACATTATAGTAATCCAGCGGCAAGCATCGCCAACTCAGGAATGGTGCAAAATTCTATTCCTGGAAGTGCATCGAAAGCCCGTCCGTATAATCCCATAGAACTAAGCGAGTAGATTATGAAAAAGTCAGGTTTCCTTCTGCTGTTCCTTATTTTCTCAATAAATATGTTTTCTCAAAACATTATATCGGGAACAATTACCGACAAGTCGGATAAGAAACCGATTGCCGGAGTAGTAGTTACGCTTACTGATGCGGCAGGAGAGACTATAACTTACGATATCTCTAAATCCGACGGCGGTTTCTCGCTAAAAGTAAAAAGCAATGAAGGAAAACTCACCCTCACTACCCGGCTAATGGGATATGATGAGGTGAAACGCTCATTGGATAACAAAACACAGAACCTTAATATACAGATGTCAATGGGTGATTTCAAACTCCGTGAGGTAGTGGTGAAATCCAAACCCATATGGAATAAGGAAGACACCATCGTATACAGCGTAAACGCTTTTAAAACGCTTGGAGACAAAAGCATCGGCGATGTATTGAAGAAACTACCGGGAGTGGAAGTAAGCGCGAGCGGAAGTGTGAAATATCAGGGAGAAGCTATCAATAAATTTTACATTGAAGGATTGGATTTATTGGAAAAACGGTATGGGATAGCCACTAACAATGTGCCGGCTGACGCCATCCAGAATGTGGAAATCATAGAAAACCACCAGCCCATCAAAACTCTCAACGCAGAAGTATTCAGCGACAAAGCGGCTATCAATCTTAAATTGAAAAAAGATAAAATGTCTCGCCCTACGGGTACCGCTACAATCGGTGCGGGATATGCCGATGATATGCTGTGGCTTGCTGAAATATTCGGAATGAGCATGGCTCGCAAGCAACAATCCATCGTAATGTATAAAGGTAATAATTCTGCAAAGGATATAGCTTCTGAGCTCACCTCGCAGGAAATGTCTATCTCTGATTTGGAGGATGCCTCCGGATTTTCGCGGAAATCTCTGCTAAACCCTGCATCTTTCAGTTATCCTCCTATTGAAAAGAAAAGATATTTATTCAACCGCTCTCATACTTTATCTGCCAATAATCTATGGAAAACGGGAGAAAACAGTCAATTTCGCATAAACGCTCAATACCTGCACGATGTTCTGCAAGAAAATATTGAAAGAAAAAGTCAATATTTTCTGTCCGACAGCACCCTTCATATCACCGAGACAAGCCATACTGTGCAACGGTCGAATATAGCTGATATAGCTTTGACTTATACCGATAACAATAAGCGGTATTACTTAAACAATTCGCTGGTATTGGACGGCGTTTGGAACAAGACCGAGTCCTCCGTTATCATGAATGAATTAGGAGTAAAACAGCAATTCAACATACCCGAACATACCCTAAAGAATAACCTCCAATACATTCGACGGAGCGGCAAGAATTTATGGGATTTCACTTCTTACATCGTATATTCTTCTCAACCGCAAAATTTGAGAATAAATATAGATACTATCCCTTCTGCCCAAAATCAGCAGGTCAATCTATCTCAATTCTATACACGCAACAGCACTTATTACAGTTACGGATGGCAAAATTCGTCACTAATGCTCAAAGGAGCGGTAGAGGCATCCTTATCCGGCTATTCTTCGTCGTTGCAACATCCTGTTTTCAAAGATACTATATCGACCGACATTAACTCCCATTATCTTCTTTTGGAACTAATTCCGACGTACATCTACAAAAAAGACAAACTGAATATCAACGCGGAGGTGAATCTAAGGCAATACAATGTGACTATTGCCCCCACGCAAGGAATCGGCAACTCCGAACATTTTTCATCCTTTCTTCCAAATCCTTCTTTGAAGATTAATTATAAAGCTACTCCGATGCTTACGCTCAATGCAAGTTATAGATATATGAAAAGCTTAGGCGATTTCCTAGATTTTACGGATACTTATTTCATGTCTTCTTACCGCAATTTTCACAAAAGGTCGGGCATTTTATCTCAATCTACCCAACACTCATTCAGATTTGATGTGCGATACCGCAATCCGCTGACTACTTTCTTTTTCAACACATCAGCGGGATATATGCCTTCCGAAAGAAATACGGTAATTTCTCAAAGATTTATAGGAAAAGAAGTTGTCGCAACCTATCGTAACGCTTACACACACTCTCAAAACTTCTTGTGGAATGCCTATATCGGGAAATATTTATCTGGGATTAGAACAAATATTTCTTTGAACGTAAATTATAATCGCATGGCAGGAGAGCGTTATCAACAAGATATTCTTTTTCCTTTTGTCTTTTCGGGATGGTCATTCTTTCCAAAAGCCAACATTAAGTTTTCAGACAACTGCTCCGTGGCTTATCAGTTAATAACCAATAAAGCGATAACTGAAATTACCCTCAAAAACGGGACCAACAAGAACAGCCTTTGGCAGACAGTACAGCAGCTATCGGGCTATTATCTGATAGGGAAAAACTGGCAGTTGGACGCCCGTCTTGAACACACCTATAACAAACTTGGCAACAATAACAGTGTGAAAATATTTTTTGCCGATTTGGATTTGTCATATCGAAATAATCAAATAGAAGTTACGCTTTCGGCTAATAATCTCTTTAACAAAAAAAGCTATGCTTATTCTATATACAACGGGATTGACAAATTTGATTACAGTTATCAACTTCGCCCCCGCATGCTGATGATGTCGTTAAGTTACAAATATTAAGCGCAGGAGTAAAAAAAGAGCAGAGCCTTACAAAGAATGTTAATAAAATAGCCGAGGAGTTTTCATGTTTGATTCAGAATACCCTCGTAGTTCCCTAAGGGTAACCTCAGAGTAACCTCAGGTATCAAAAACCGACACAAGGTTGCAAATTTAGGGAACGAAAACATCATCCTTTAACAAAATATCATACGCTTTAACAGATCTCAGCCAGCAACTATACCAAGACCTAAATCCAAAGGATTCACACATTTGCAGCTCTACACATTTCGGATAAATATGCGATTACGGACGGAGTCGAACAAAAGACATATCTAAACAAGCCAAAAACAACCTCCACTCAAGAACACTTATCCACCGCGTTTGCCTCATGAATAAAAAACCACTACTTTTGGTAAAAATTATCAGATGATGCATTCAGACTATCATATTATACTGGCATCCAATTCGCCACGCAGAAAGGAACTATTATCAGGGTTGGATATTCCTTACGAAGTATTTACGCTGCCCGATATTCCGGAAAACTATCCCGACACAATGGATAAGGAAAAAGTATCGGAATATCTATCGTTGCAAAAAGCGAAAGCTTACCAACATATTTTGAAAGATGACACTCTGCTCATTACTGCCGACACCATCGTGCTTTTGGGTGAAATCATTTTAGAAAAACCCAAGGACGCAGAAGATGCGAAACGTATGCTCCGCATGCTTTCGGGCAAAACACACAAAGTCATAACGGGGGTATCGATAACAACCAAAGAGAAACAAAAGACATTTTCGGACACCGCGCTCGTAACATTCGAAAATCTTACCGATGAAGAGATTGAATATTACGTGCAGAAATACAAACCTTTTGACAAGGCGGGTGCTTATGGTGTGCAGGAATGGATTGGTTATGTGGCGGTGAAACGGATTGAGGGCTCTTATTTTAATGTGATGGGGTTGCCGATACATAGCGTGTATCAGTCGCTTAAAGCATTTGGTGTTCAGATGATTTGACATCAAACTGAAAACCATTATCTTTGCAATGATGGAAGCGTAAACCCGCAACCCGTAACTCGTAACTCGTAAATAAACAACATGCTAACAGTAGAAAAAATTGGCGGAACATCCATGTCGCAGTTTCAGGATGTGCTACAAAACATAATTAAAGGTAACCGGAAAGGCGAAGAATTGTACAACCGCATCTTTGTAGTATCGGCATATAACAATGTGACTAACTGGCTGTTGGAACACAAGAAGACGGGCGAACCCGGCATTTACAACAAATTCCTCAACGGCGAAGATTACAGCAGTGCGCTGGATGCTTTTGCCCAGAGACTGCTGCTCATCAACGACGGATTTGCAGACATAGGACTCGATTTGAAAGAAGCGCGCGACTTTATCCGCTTCCGCATCGATCAGGCTAAAACGATACTCTACAGTTTGAGCAAAGTGTTGGCATCTGGTTACGTGAATATGGATGATATCCATCTTGCAGCCCGAGAAATTCTTGCCTCCATCGGCGAGGCACATTCGGGATGGAATTCGGTAAATATCCTTGTTAACAACGGCATCAACGCGCGATTTATCGACCTGAGCGGTTTCAACGACAATGAGGTGCTGACTATTGACGAACGTATTCACAAAGAATTTGAAGGTATTGATTTCAGCAAGATGCTTTGCATTGCTACAGGATATACAAAAGGGACTGAAGGTATCATGCGCGCTTTCGATCGTGGTTATTCGGAAGTGACGTTCAGCAAAATTGCAGTAGAGGTAAAAGCAGACGAAGCCGTTATCCACAAAGAATATCACCTTTCTAGCGCCGACCCTAAAATTGTGGGCGTTGAAAACAGCATTCCCGTTGGTCATACCAATTACATCATTGCCGATCAGTTGGCAGATATAGGCATGGAAGCCATCCACCCAAAAGCGGCAAAACCATTGGAACTAGCAGGAATCAATATCCGCATCAAAAATACTTTTGAGCCAAATCACCCGGGTACGGTCATCACGCGTGACTACATCTCTCCCACTCCGAGGGTGGAAATCGTTTCGGGTTCGCGCAAAGTACTTGCCATCGAAGTGCACGACCCCATGATGGTGGGCGAAGTTGGTTTTGATGCACGCATCATGTCCTACTTCCAAAAACACCAAGTGAGCTACATCCTCAAATCTACCAATGCCAACTCTATCACCATCGTCGTATGGGAAAATGAAAAGGCATATACACTAGCGGAAGAATTGAAGAGTGTTTTCTACTCTGTGAGGTTAGAACCGATGGCCATCGTATGCGCAATGGGTACAAACATTGCACTTCCCGGATTTCTCTATCACGCTACCAAAGCATTGTACGAACAAGGTATCAACATCGAAAGCATTGCACAGTCACTTGCTCAGGTCAATATGCAGTTCATCATCAAACGCGAACGTTATGAAGATGCAGTAGTGGCTCTGAATAAGGAGTTGTGTATTATTAGCTAAACAATTTATAGGCGAAAGATTTGCAATAAGTCTTCCGGCTTTCCTCATCGTACTTTTAGCAGCATCGTTGCTGACAAAAGGTTCTAAAGGCGCGGAAAAAAGGGAAGAATATTTGTGCATGCGCCACAGCAAATTGAATAGCACGCGAAAATCCGAAAGTGGAATATAACAATTAACATTATGTATAAATTATCTATTTTTTTAAGCTTTGCTGTGGGGGCTTTCACTTTAATGTCTTGCAATTCGAGCCAGAATTTGGGTGTGTCTGCATCAACAAAGCAAGTTTCAAAAACCAAAAATTTGTCTTTAGTTGCAGAAGAAATTCATAATGCAATCTTCTCTGTAGACTCACATACAGACACACCTTTGAATTTTATCTACAAAGATTTTAATGTTACAAAAGACAACAGCCTCTTATATCCTCGTTCGTGCGTTGATTTTCCGCGTATGCGGCAAGGACGATTGGATGGCGTTTTCTTGGCAGCTTTCGTAGGACAAGGAAAAAGAAACCCTGAAGGGGATATGCGTGCTTTTAATCGTGTAAATCAGATAATTGATTCAATAAATTCTGTAGTAAATCATAATACTTCGCTCTGCGGTTTAGCGCTAAATGCATCTGACGCATATAGATTGAAGAAAGAAAACAAAATTGCAGTTTTTATCGGTATTGAGAATGGTTATGCATTGGGAAATGATATCAAGAACATCAAATATTTTTACGATAAAGGTGCCCGATACATAACACTGTGCCATACTAAGAATAATGATGTTTGCACAAGTTCTACCGATGACACACAAGGCCAAGGGCTGAGTGAATTTGGCAAACAAGCAGTAAAAGAGATGAACCGCTTGGGAATGATGATTGACGTATCACATATTTCGGACAAAAGTTTTTATGATGTGTTGGCACTGACAAAAGCTCCGATAATTGCTTCTCATTCCTGTTCACGCGCCATATGCAATAATCCCCGCAACTTAACAGACGATATGCTGAAAGCTCTGGCCAAAAATGGAGGAGTTATTCAAATGTGTATCTTGAGTGATTATGTGAAAAATGCTGCTCCAAATCCTGAAAGAGATAACGCTTTAAAAGCATTAAGAGAAAAATACAAAGACTACGAAAGTATGTCTGAGCAAGAGCGTGCAAAGGTTCATCAGGAATATGAAATCATCGAATCCAGATACCCAGGTGAGCTAGCCACAGTAGCCGATGCGGTAGATCATATCGATCACATGGTGAAGTTAATCGGGATTGAGCATGTTGGGATTGGAACAGATTTTGATGGCGGCGGAGGATTGAAAGACTGCAAAGATGCAAGCCAATTGAAAAATATTACTGTTGAACTTTTGAGGAGAGGATACAGCAAAGAACAAATTAAATTAATCTGGGGAGGAAATCTTTTGCGTGTAATGAACGAAGTTGCATCAAAAGCTTCTGCTCACGCTACCGCATGAGTCCCTCGTGTGGTTTTATGAATCCAAACGTCCTGAGCAAGTTAATTTGTCCTTTCAGGACGCTGCAGAAATTGTAATATCAGACCCGAGGCGTTGCCGTCGGGCTTAATTTAAAAAGGCTTTCAGCCTATAATCCCACTCCGCTACCGCATGAGTCCTTCGTGTGGTTTTATAAATACAAATGTCCTGAAAGGACAAATAAATTCAGCCCAAAGCAACACGTTGGGTACATATATAACGGAAAAAACCCTCGCCCTGAAAGAGTAAGTTAATTTGTCCTTTCAGGACGCTGCAGAAATTGTATTATCTGACCCGAGGCGTTGCCGTCGGGCTTAATTAAAAAAAGGCTTTCAGCCAATAATCACACTCCGCTACCGCATGAGTCCCTCGTGTGGTTTGATAAAAATAAACATCATTTTACCCGTCCTTATTATACAAATAAATTGTTAGTAAATTATAAATTTGTTTAGTATATTTGCAGCAGCACCTGTAATATAAACAACATTAAATCATGAAAAAAATCAAGTTGTTTTATTATATCAATTTCATTAATTGCCTTTATATCGTGTAGTAAAAACTATGCAACATCATTAGAATCGATTCCATTAAAAATGACACTACAGATAATGGATAAGTGGAAGATATAAGTGCTACAGAAGATCTATAACAACAAACCAAACATATTTAACATCTCGTTTTCATAGAACCTCACAACACAATCATGCGAAAGCGTTCAAACTAAAGGCATTAAAAAGATGTAACTAATAAATCACACTAAAGATGAATTCAATAATTATAAATGCGATAAATGATAATTTAAAAACTGAACTTGAGTTATTGGCTTCTAAAGCAGATAGTATAAAGATTGCTGTTGCCTTTTTCACAGAAGAGAGATTAGTAAAGCAATGGGCAAACGAAAAGAAAAATATTAATTTAATAATTTCGCTTCGACCTCCAACAAGTTACTATTCATTGAAAAAATTGCAGTCTGCCTTAAATGTTGATATTAGTTTTTTAGGTAACGACTTTCATTCTAAGTTTTTTCTATTTTACAAACATGGAAAATTAATTGGCGGAATACTTGGCTCTTCAAATTTCACTGCTGGGGGACTTATGAAAAATATAGAAACAAATATTTTAATTAAAGACAATGCCACTTTATCTGAACTCCAAAAACACTTTGACGATTTATTGCAAAATTCAAATCTTCTTCAACCAACAGACATCGACAAATATGAAGCTGTTTATCAAAAATGGCTTTCTAGACAAGCAAAAGAAAAAGCAGATTTAGATAAATTCAATTTAAAAATAACTAAAAACAGAACTAAAAGAAAACTGAAAGTCAAAATAACAAAGGAAGCTAAACAGTATTTTGAGTTTTGGAGAATCGTTGATGAAATCAAAGACTTAGTACAGGACATTTCAGATAAAGCTTATCCAAATATACCATGCTATTTGGTATTAGATCACTTTTGGCATTATATAAAAGCATATTGGAACAAAGATACTGGTAAAACACTCAATAACAATAATCAACGAAAGGAAATTCCTAAATTATTTATGGAGTATGTAAAATGGCAGTATGAAGTTGATAAAGATAATTATATTAAACATATGATGGACCAATCAAAAAACATTTTTCAAGATTATCTGTCTGAAAAAAACATTGACACGTTGACTAAAGAACAAGCTAAAAAAATATTCCAAGCTTTACATTCAAGCGGAATGCGTATACAAAGATTCAATGCAGATGATTTGTTCATTGCCGAAAATAGCATTTCAAAAATTAGAACTGCTTTGAAATACTTATTATACTCGAATGACGAAATGGATCTAAGGATACACAACCTATTGAAAAACCCTAAATATAAACTTAATATGTTGGGCTCATCAGGTGTTCAAGAAATTAATGGATGGACAAAACCAACAGTTTATCCAATTAGAAATAATAAAGCAGATAAGGCATTAGAAATACTTGGATATAAATTTGAGTAATCCCCCGCTACTACGTGAGTCCTCTTTCGTGTTTTAATGGAATGAACCACTTCGCTACCGCACGAGTCTCTCGGGTGGTTTGATAAAGATAAACGTCCTGAAAGGACTTATAAATTCAGCCCAACGCAACGCGTTGGGTACATAACGATAAAACCCCTCGCCCTGAAAGGGCAGCTTAATTTGTCCTTTCAGGACGCTGGACAAATTGTAATATCAAACCCGAGGCGTTGCCATCGGGCTGAATTTTAAAAAGGCTTTCAGCCTATAATTCCACTCCGCTACCGCACGAGTCCCCTCGTGTGGTTTGATAAAGATAAACGTCCTGAAAGGACATATAAATTCAGCCCAACGCAACACGTTGGGTACATAACGGAAAAACCCCTCGCACTGAAAGGGCAGGTTAATTTGTCCTTTCAGGACGGTGGAGAAATTATAATCCAAACCCGAGGCGTTGCCGTCGGGCTTAATTAAAAAAAGCTTTCAGCCAATAATCCACTCCGCTACCGCATGAATCCTTCGTGTGGTTTGATGAATACAAACGTCCTGAAAGGACATTTAAATTCAGCCCAATGCAACGCGTTGGGTACATATATAACGGTAAAACCACCTCGCCCTGAAAGGGCAGGTTAAATTAAACATCATTTTACACGTCGTGATTATACAAATAATTGTTAGTAAATTATAAATTGTTTAGTATATTTGTAGGGGTGTTAATTTATGTAAGTACTTAAGGATTACTTTAAGACTTGTAAATAGTTAGAAATATTTAATCAACATGAATCACACTATTAGAAAACTCATTAAAGATTATCAGCGAAAGTGCTGGACTACTTATAAAGAAGAAGTTGGCATATCTAAAGACTATTGCTATCTAAACGGTAACCCTGTAAAAGTGCATGTTCCAGTAGACACTGCTTGTGAAGGCATAATGATTATTGGGGCATACCCAACAGCACATTTCAATGTGATTGGTCGAGAGCGGGATGTTCCTATTGGAGATCATTTATATCCATTTAGCAATGAAAAATATTTCGATGGGTCACATATCCGCGTAGTTGATTCTGGAAGAGAACTAGAAGAATTATTTTTAAATCCATTAGGATTGAAACGAGAAGACACTTGGATTACTGATTTGGTGAAAGTATTTCTTTTCAAGACAGGTCATAAAGACAAATATGAACGACTTGGATTTAATGGCGATTTAATTGACAGATATCAGTTTAATAAACTCGCAAAAGCCAGTTTATCATTTGTGCATGAAGAGATAAGTATTTGCAAACCAAAATTGATACTTGGCTTAGGTGCAGAAGTCAATTCTATACTTTTGAATGAATCAATGGCTAAAGCAACCAACACAATACGTTTAACTGAGAATCGGTTACTTAAAGTTGAAGATGTTGAATATAATTACATTGCTTGTCCGCATCCCGGAATTTTAATGCGTGAAAATAACGAGACAGGTAACTGGAAAAATGTGTTGAGAGTAATAATTGAAAAAATAAAGTTAGTACTATGACCAAACTTGAAAAACTTTATCAATCTATTTCTAACCTAAAAGAGTTGGGTTTACCATTACATGAAGAGACATTGAAGGCAGTTGATAACTTAGAGGAGGAATTGATAAAAAACGAAGTAATACCCCGTTTGTCTGAAAGTATTGAGCCAATCATTACACAAATTCAACGCCCCATAGTGTTGGTGGTGGACTATGTTCCGGGTGAGGAGTTGAGCGTTCGATTAACACGTAAGCGTGTTATTACCGAAGATAGCGAAACCAAACAATTCTCATTGGCACCCAATGTGAAGGAGCGCGAGAAGAAAACAGACAAAACATATACCTCTGCACCAAAAGCACCATGGACTGGACTGATGGTAACATTTCCCGATGGTAAAGTAATTAACAACCGATATGCTTACGAAACATTGATTGAAGTAGTCGAAAAGGTTGGAGTTGAAAAAGTTAAAGCTTTAGGAATAAAATATTTAGGATTGGATTTTATATCCAAAACAAAAGATGACTTCTACAATCAACACGAGCTTAAAAATGGATATTTAATACTTACTCATTCGGCTACCATTAAAAAGAAACAGCAATTGGAGGAAATATCGGATAGATTGAATGTGGGTTTGAAGGTGGAAGTGGTGTAAGAATTCATTATATAATTCTATAACAAGATATTCTCCGCTTCCCACGAATCTCTCGTGTAGTTTGATGAATACAAACGTCCTGAAAGGACATATAAATTCAGCCCAACGCAACACGTTGGGTACATAACGGTAAAACCACCTCGCCCTGATAGGGCTGGTTAAAACTAAAAAACATGGCACAATCATTATCTCAATTGTATGTACACATTATTTATCACATCAAAAACAATTCATGCACCATTCGTAAGCAAGAAAAAGAACATCTTTACGCTTATATAGGCAGTGTAATAAAAGATAATGAGTCAATGCCAATTCTTATAAACGGCACCGAAGACCATGTACATATTCTATGTGTGATGTCGAAGAATATTGCATTGGCTAAACTAATTGAAGAAATAAAACGCCACAGCAGCCGATGGATAAAAACAAAAGATCAGTATTATACGAATTTTGCTTGGCAAGGAGGATATGGAGGTTTTTCAGTAAGTCCCTCCTTACACGACAAAACAAAGCGCTACATTGAAAATCAGGAACAACACCATAAGAAAATAACATTTAATGAAGAATATTTGCTATTTTTGAAGGAGTATGGAATTGAGTACAATGAAGACTACTTATGGACAGATTAATTGTCCTTTCAGGACGCTGGACAAATTGTAATATCAGACCCGAGGCGTTGCCGTCGGGCTTAATTAAAAAAGACTTTCAGTCAATAAAGCTGCTCCGCTACCGCATGAGTACCTCGTGTGGTTTGATGAATACAAACGTCCTGAAAGGACATATAAATTCAGCCCAACGCAACACGTTGGGTACATAACGGTAAAACCACATCGCCCTGAAAGGGCTGGTTAATTTGTCCTTTCAGGACGCTGGACAAATTGTAATATCAAACCCGAGGCGTTGCCATCGGGCTTAATTAAAAAAAGGCTTTCAGCCTATAATCCCACTCCGCTACCGTACGAGTCCCTTGTGTGGTTTAATGAAGATACAACAAATCACGCGATAATACCTATTCGGAACATTTGGGAGTAAAAAGTACGCACTCTGTTTAGAGAGTTAACGCGCATATATTCGAATCCAAACGTCCTGAAAGGACATATAAATTCAGCCCAACGCAACGCGTTGGGTACATATAACGGAAAAACCCCTCGCCCTGAAAGGGCAGTTAATTTGTCCTTTCAGGACGCTGGACAAATTGTATTATCAGACCCGAGTCGTTGCCATCGGGCTTAATTTAAAAAAGGCTTTCAGCCTATAATGCTACTGGTAAATGGCTGTCGAACAAAGCACAGACTAAACAACTCGTTTTTCTGTGATTACTTAAACTCGTATCTAACTTTTACAAGCTATTCTTTGCCTTATAAACACAAAAGAAGCGCAATCATCTTTATTACTGATAATTGCGCTTAGCTTTCTGTGACCCCGACAGGATTCAAACCTGTAACCTTCTGATCCGTAGTCAGATGCTCTATTCAGTTAAGCTACGGGGCCATCTTTACTTTTTTTGTGAGTGCAAAGATAAAAGATATAAGTGACTTCTGCAAATTAATTTCTAAAATATATTGTATCATCTTTCAATAGCATAACATTCTCATCCACCATTTGACGTATAACTGCAATAATCTGTTTGGGTTCATAATCAGGAATCCTCTTAACCACTGCTTCAATCTTTTCTCCCGAAAGCTCCATAATCTGCGTTCTTATATCGCCCTTTTGTGATGATGAAAATCGGTTTTGTTTTTTCTTCAGACAAACATCACATACACCGCAATCTTTCGCATCTTCTTCATCAAAATAAAGCAAAAGCAGTCGGCTGCGACAGAATTCCTCATTTTCAGCATAATCCAGCATTGCCTGCGCACGCTTTTCGAACCTTTCTTTCCGCTCTTCATACACTAAGCGAGGAATTTTGACATAGTCGATATCTTCTCTAGAACGGGTAAAGATGATGAAAGGGGATTTTTTCTGCGGAATATATCGTATGTAGTGAATCTTACTAAGAAGAACCAGGATGTCATAGATTTCCTGTCTGGAAAGTCCTGTTTGTATAGAAAGTGATGATTCGTCAATATATACTTCGTCGGAAAACACACCTGTATAACTGCGCAAAATGGCGTGAAGCAATCTGTTCTGCTTTTCCTCCAGTTCCACCGAGTACATTTCATCTCGGTCAATAAGGATTTTTAGTCGTGAACGAACGTCTTGCTCTTCTGTGTATTCGATATAACCTGCCAATTGGAGAATTTGCAACGCATGGTGCGCCTGCAAGAATGAGAAATGAAAACGTGTACAAAATTCGGCCAAATCAAAGTCAAAAGTCAGTCCATAGCCTGCCCCAACAGCTATCTGATAATAATTCCCAAGAGCTTCATACACTCTTTTTACAAAATCTCGTGCAGGATACGTATCCGCAATTCTTTTCTTAATTTTTGCGCTATCTGACTTGTTGTACAAAATGATGGCGTAGGACTTATTGCCATCACGCCCTGCCCTACCTGCTTCTTGATAATATTCTTCCAAGGAATTTGGCAAATCATAATGCACTACCAAACGAACATCAGGCTTGTCAATTCCCATCCCGAACGCATTGGTGCATACGATTACACGGCATTTATCATTTTTCCACGCATTTTGTTTTCGAATTTTCTCTTCGTGAGATAATCCTGCGTGAAAATAATCGGCTTCAATTCCCTGCCGATAAAGTTGTGATGCAATTTCTTTCGTTTCCTTTCTGCTCCTTACATACACTATCGCCGTTCCTTCTAATGATTGCAGAATATGAGCAAGCTGCACGATTTTGTTTTCCGCATATCGCACCACGTATGAAAGGTTTTGTCTTTCAAAACTTTTTCGGAAGACATTATTTTTAGAGAAAAGAAGTTTTTTCTGAATATCATTAGCTACCTCTGTAGTTGCCGTTGCGGTAAGCGCGAGTACCGGAATGTTAGGCAAATATTGGCGAATGTTTGATATTTCGAGATATGAAGGACGAAAATCATAACCCCATTGTGAGATACAATGCGATTCGTCCACCACAAGCATGCAAACATTCATTGCCTGAAGTTTCATAAGAAAAAGTTCGGTACATAATCTTTCGGGGGAAAGGTAGAGAAACTTGAAATTTCCAAAAATGCAGTTTTCCAATTGGGTGATAATTTCTTCACGCGACATTCCGGAATACACGGCAGTAGCCTTGATTCCTCTTTCACGTAGATTATCTACCTGGTCTTTCATCAAAGCAATGAGCGGAGTAACAACAATACAAATTCCGTCCATCGCCATGGTCGGAACCTGAAAAGTAATGGATTTTCCTCCTCCGGTAGGCATTAATCCTAATGTATCTTTTCCATTCCATACAGAATCGATAATATCCTGCTGAGGAGGACGAAAAGCGTCATATCCCCAATATTTTTTTAAAATATCGTGAAAATCCACATTCATTTTATACACAAGAAAAAACTACTTTTCAGAACGAATATCCTTTACAATCAACTGGGTAAAACGATTTACGCCGTGTGTATTTTCTTCTATCGAATATAATAAATCTATAGGCGTTTTTTGTCTGAGTAAATCAAAATAGGAAGATTTTCCAAATGCAATGCCGTGAAGAGGATTTTGCACCGTGTCATCTACAACTGAAAGTTTGATATGCTGCATTTCACGGCCTACCAAACGGCTTTCGCCTGTGTCTAATACACCTCTGGTAAGGAAAATTGGATTTTCGTTTTCAGGTCCGAACGGATTGAACAATTCCAAATCCTTTACAAACTTGGGAGTTAATTGATCGAAAGTAATTTCCGCATCTACAGATAGCTGAGGCTGCATCATCTTCGTCTCAATTTCATCAAAAGAAATAGAATCGAATCTGCGTTTAAATTCATCGAAGTTCTCAGGACGGAGTGTTAACCCGGCTGCATAAGTGTGCCCCCCGAAGTTTTCAAGAATATCTTTACAGGATTCAATGGCTCGGTAAACATCAAAGCCCAAAACAGAACGAGCCGAACCGGAAATCATCCCGTTTGACTGAGTTAAAACGATTGCAGGACGGAAATATTTTTCGGTAAGACGCGAAGCAACAATTCCGACAATCCCCTTGTGCCAATTTTCATTATAAATCACGATGCTTTTTATGGAACTCATATCCATGTTTTCATCAATGAATAAGAGCGCCTCATCGGTAATCTTCTTGTCTAACTCACGGCGGTTTTCGTTGTATTTATCTATATTTTTGCTCTTTATTCGCGCAGATGTAATATCGTTTGCAAGAAGTAAGTCTACCGCTTCCTTACCATTCATCATCCTTCCCGACGCATTGATGCGTGGACCAATTTTGAACACGATATCATTTACTGTTATAGGTTTGCGAGATAATCCACAAATTTCAATGATGCCACGCAATCCAAAACTTGGATTACAACTTAGCTGCTTCAATCCATAATGCATCAAGATCCTGTTTTCGCCTGTAATCGGCACAATATCAGACGCAATACTGACCGCAACAAGATCTAGCAAAGGTTCTAATTGGGAGAAATCGAGACCATTGTGAATGGAGAAAGCTTGCGCGAGTTTGAATCCAACTCCACAACCCGAAAGCTCTTGGTAGGGATAAATTGAATCTGTTCTTTTGGCATCAATAACCGCCACAGCATCCGGCAAAATTTCGTCGGGCATATGGTGATCGCAAATAATAAAGTCAATGTTTTGTTCTTTGGCATAAGCAACTTTGGAGATTGCCTTAATGCCACAATCTAAAGAGATAATGAGTTTTACACCCGTAGAAACGGCATAATCAACTCCCTGAATTGATATGCCATACCCTTCGTCGGACCTGTCCGGAATATAATAATCAATGTTATTGGTGAACCTGCGTAAGAATTTATAGACCAATGAAACAGCTGTAGTTCCGTCTACATCATAATCTCCGTATATAAGAATGCGCTCTTTGTTTCCGATAGCTTTTTCGATACGCTTTACAGCGATCTCCATATCGGGCAATAAAAAAGGATCATGCAAATCTTCTAAACTTGGATGGAGAAACTTTTCGGCTTCCTCTCTGGTTGATAAACCTCTATTTATCAACAATCCAGCTAATACGGGACTAATATTTAACTCTTGCGCTAATTCATATTTTCTATTCTTTTGGTCATTTGAAAGGGTTAGATAATTCCATTTGTAAGTCATTTATATAGTTTTTTTTCTTTCGAAAGAGGGTCGGAAATCACAATTCCCGAAAATCGGCAACTTCCTGATTAACAAAATGTATCAACGTTGCCGTTCGACATCAGTTCCAATACGAATAAAGAACACTTTGTCAGATTTGTAAAGATACTACTAATCTTTAAAAAAATTGGCGTTTTAAAATTTATTTATATTAATACTCCATTGATTAAACAAACATTACACAATAACATCAACCCATAAAAATCCAATCAAAATTCGTATTTTTGTAGTTGAAATAGAGAAATATGGAAATTGCAGCATTAGTATCAGGAGGAGTTGACAGTTCAGTTGTTGTCCACCAATTAAAGGAAATGGGATACGACCCCACTATTTTTTACATCAAAATCGGTATGGAAGATAAGGATGGATATATCGACTGCCCTGCGGAAGAGGATATTGAAATCGTATCTTACATAGCAAAAAAATATGGATGCCGTTTTGAAGTTGTTTCTTTGCATGATGAATATTGGGACAGTGTGGTGAAATATACCATAGAATCCGTGAAACGCGGTCTTACACCAAATCCTGATATGATGTGCAACAAACTTATTAAATTCGGTTGTTTTGAAGAAAAGTGGGGACATCATTTCGACAAAATTGCTACTGGACATTATGCCACAATTACAGAAAAAGACGGTTATACTTGGCTTTCTACAGCGAAAGACCACGTAAAAGACCAGACTTATTTTCTCGGACAAATCAATTACCTGCAAGTTTCCAAACTCATGTTTCCTATCGGCAATTTGCTAAAATCGGAAGTCAGAGAAATTGCGGCAAAACAAAAACTTCCTTCCGCACAGCGGAAAGACAGTCAGGGAATTTGTTTTTTAGGAAAAATAAATTACAACGATTTTATAGAACGCTATCTGGGCAAAAAAGAAGGATTGATAGTGGAATTGGAAACGGGAAATATTCTTGGCAAGCATAATGGTTTCTGGTTTCACACCATTGGTCAGCGCAAAGGGTTAGGATTGAGCGGCGGACCTTGGTTTGTAATAAAAAAAGATGTCAATCGTAATATAATTTACGTTTCTAAAGGATACGATACCGCATATCAATACGGAAAAGATATTTCGCTTTCAGCTTTTGAATTTATCACCAGCGATATCTGGGGCGATTTCGAAGGCGAAAAAGATATTACATTTAAAATTCGCCATACGCCGGAGTTTACGAAAGGAAAAATTTCCCGTATAGGAGATTTGTACAACATCAAATCTGATGAACCAGTTCAGGGAATTGCAGCCGGACAATTTGGAGTAGTATATGATACTGAAAGTAACATTTGCTTGGGAAGCGGAATGATTATTTAGAAGATGGAAAATTTTTGGAACAATATTAACTTCTACAACTTAATTGAATTTATCGGTACTTTCGCATTTGCTACAAGTGGTATACGACTAGCGTCCGCCAAGAATTTCGATTTGTTCGGCGCTTTTGTGGTTGGTTTTGTTACAGCCATCGGCGGTGGAACAATCAGGGATTTATTTATTGGCGTCACACCTTTTTGGATGGGAACTCCGATTTATCTTTGGTGTACGCTTTTTGCTCTGATTTTTGTAATGATTTTTCGAAACAAACTCGTGCATCTAAACAACACTTTTTTCTATTTTGATAGCATCGGACTTGGTTTATTTGTGGTTGTAGGAGTCGAGAAAACATTGAGTTTAGGTTTTCCGAGCTGGGTTGCTATCTTAATGGGAGCCATTACAGGAGCATTGGGAGGCGTTATTAGAGATATCTTAATTCTCGAAATTCCACTCATCTTCCGAAGAGAAATTTACGCTTTGGCATGTATAGTTGGAGGGATTTTCTTCATTTTACTTACCAAATTAGGGCTAAATAGTATTTTTATAGAACTCGTTTCCGCACTAAGTGTTATATGTATACGTTATTTTGCCGTCAAATATCATTGGCACCTGCCAAAAATCAAGAAAGAAATAATGCAATAACTTAAATATAGAGAATTGAATGAAAGAGTATATTGTAACTGAAGTTAAGGCTAAAAATGTAGTTTTGGTAGGATTAATCACACCAGAACAGAACGAAGAACAAGTAAAAGAATATCTGGACGAATTGGATTTTTTGGCTGAGACAGCAGGTTTTACTACAGTAAAACGCTTTACGCAGAGATTGGATAAGGCAAACACAGTTACATTCGTAGGAACGGGAAAACTTCAGGAAATAAAAGAATATGTTACCGATGAAGACAATGATATAGGCGTTGTGATTTTTGATGACGAACTTTCTGCAAAACAAATTAGAAATATCGAGAAAGAACTTGGAATCAGAATTCTTGACCGTACAAGTCTTATTCTGGACATTTTTGCCATGCGCGCGCAAACTGCTCACGCGAAAGCGCAAGTAGAGCTTGCTCAATACCAATACATGCTTCCTCGTTTGACTCGTCTTTGGACCCACTTGGAGCGCCAGAGAGGTGGTGGCGGCGTGGTAATGCGTGGACCTGGTGAAACACAGCTTGAAACGGACCGTCGTATAATTCTGGATAAAATTTCTCGTTTGAAAAACGAATTAAAGGAAATTGACACCCAAAAAACTAATCAACGCAAAAATCGCGGTAAGATGGTGCGTGTGGCATTGGTCGGTTACACAAATGTTGGAAAATCCACATTGATGAACTTATTGAGCAAATCCGATATTTTTGCAGAGAACAAATTGTTTGCTACGCTTGACACTACGGTAAGAAAAGTAACCATCGAAAATCTTCCTTTTCTTCTCTCCGACACCGTTGGATTTATACGAAAACTGCCTACGCATCTTGTGGAATCTTTCAAATCAACTTTGGATGAAGTGAGGGAAGCGGATTTGTTGATACATGTTGTTGATATTTCTCATCCGGCATTTGAGGATCAGATAGAAGTGGTGGAAAATACATTGTACGACATTGACAAATCACCTAAACCTACCATCATAGTTTTCAACAAGATAGACGCTTTTACTCATATTCAAAAAGATGAATATGATTTGACTCCAAAACGTAGGGAAAATTATTCTTTAGAAGAACTTCAACAAACGTGGATGAGTAAATTAAAAGAAAATTGTATCTTTATCTCAGCAAAAGAAAAACAAAATATTGAAGAACTCAAACAACTGATTTATAAAAAGGTAAAGGAAATTCATATTACCCGTTTTCCTTACAACGACTTTTTGTATCAGATATACGAAGAGGATGAATAGACAAATTTCTTTTTATGCAAAGAAAACAAAAATATATTCATATTAAACGCCGCGATGGCTATTTCGCATCGTAAGCACTTGATTGTTATTATCACTTGCTTTAACCTTTCCATTGGATACAAACAATCCTATTATAATCTAAAAAATCATTATTATTTTTTCATTTTTAATTCTTAATTATTTATGGAACTCCCATTTGCAGAATCCTACCGCATTAAGATGGTAGAAAACATCAAAAAAAGCACAAGAGAAGAAAGAGAACGCTGGATTAAAGAAGCGAAATACAACTTATTTATGTTGAAGAGCGATTATGTGTTTATTGACTTACTTACCGACTCTGGAACAGGCGCAATGAGCGACAGACAATGGTCGGCAATTATGCTTGGTGACGAAAGTTACGCCGGCGCACGCTCTTATTACAACATGAAAAATGCCATTAAAGAAATTCTTGGTTTTGAATATTTCTTGCCTACACACCAAGGACGTGCTGCTGAAAATGTGCTCTATTCCACAATCATAAAAGAAGGCGATGTTTTGCCAGGAAATTCGCATTTTGACACAACTAAAGGTCATATCGAATTCCGTAAAGCAACGGCTCTTGACTGCACCATTGATGAAGCAGCCAACACTCAACTCGAGGTTCCGTTTAAAGGGAATGTAGATTTGAAAAAACTTGAAAACGCGTTGCAAAAATATCCCAAGGAAATCATTCCCTGCGTGGTATTGACGGTTACAAACAATACTGCCGGCGGACAACCTGTTTCTATGGAAAATATTCGCGGCGTAGCGGAATTGTGCCGCAAATATGACGTTTTGTTGCAAATAGACTCAGCCCGTTTCGCAGAAAACGCGTATTTTATCAAAACACGCGAAGAAGGTTATAGCGACAAGACCATCAAGGAAATCGTGAAAGAAATGTTTTCTTATGCTGATATTATGACCATGTCGTCTAAAAAGGACGCTATCGTAAATATGGGTGGATTTGTTGCTTTCAAATCTAAAGAAATCTGGAAACAATGTCAGAAATTCTGTATCATGAACGAAGGATTTATTACTTACGGAGGAATGAGCGGACGCGATATGAATGCTTTGGCTGTAGGCCTGGACGAAGGTACAGAATTTGAATATCTTGAAACACGCATCAAACAGGTGGAATATCTCGGCAAGAAGCTAGATGAATATGGAATCCCTTATCAACGCCCCGCTGGCGGACACGCTATTTTTGTGGATGCAAAAAAGATATTAACCAATGTTCCGAAAGAACAATTTGTAGCACAAACACTCGGCATCGAATTGTATCTGGAGGCCGGAATACGCGGAGTGGAAATCGGTGCGCTTCTTGCAGACAGAGACCCACAAACACGGGAAAACCGTTATCCGGAACTCGAATTGCTGCGTTTGGCTATTCCTCGCAGAACCTACACCAATAACCACATGGACGTTATCGCCGCTGCATTAAAGAATGTTTACGATCGTCGAGAATCCATCACGAAGGGTTATGTAATCACTCGCGAAGAGCCTATTATGCGCCACTTTACAATAGAGATGGACAAGGCGTAACAACATATAAATGTATTTGGAAAATGGAGGGAAAATTCTCTCCATTTTATTATAATACTTTTTTATTCTTATTTTTGTAAAAAAGAAAATCTCTGTAGATGAAAAAAATAATTGTCATCATTTCAATTCTGTTTTTTTCGCATTTTGCAAGCGCACAAAAATTTGCACTCAACGTTGGGCATAATTATCCCCAGAAACATACGGGGTATACAGGCGTGGAATATAGAATAGATAAAAATTCAGATTCAAACAAGCAAGGCCCGTTGACCCTGGGAATAGGCGCGATGATGTATGGTGAAAACGGAAAATTCAAAGCGGCTCCGGAAATACATATGCAGAAAACATGGATGCATTTTGTGAGTTCTCAAATATCCGTATCTACACAAAATATTGTTCCGAGCGTTGGACTCAGCTTTTTTAACCTAACGCGTTTGCAATTTGGATACAGCTTCCCCCTTCAACAATCTAATTTTAAAGGATTTTACGTTGGATTCCACGTTCTAATTGGAGGAAAACCTTTTTACGATGAAATTACTGTTTATTAGATTTATTTTTCACTAAAACAATTCGTTATCCGACAATAAATTTAGTACAATAAAAAGCCAAAATCTATTGGCTAATTCATTGTAATATTGTAACTTTGCAGTCCGATTATTATAATTTATCACTTAAAAGTTTGATTTTAAGCTTTTTATTTACCTTCTCATGTCCCTTAGCAAGACAACTTTAAATAGAAAGTTTAGCTACAAATCGAATTTAATTTACAAATTATCAAAAAATTAAACGAAAGTGAATACACTAAGTTATAAAACTATTTCCGTTAACAAAGAAACGGCTCAAAAAGAGTGGGTTGTGGTTGATGCAACTGGACACTCATTAGGACGTCTTGCCTCTAAAGTAGCTAAATTATTAAGAGGTAAATACAAACCAAGTTTCACTCCTCACGTAGATTGTGGTGATAATGTGATTATCATTAATGCCGACAAGGTAGAACTTACAGGCAATAAATGGACTGACCGCGTTTATTTGCGCTATTCCGGCTATCCTGGAGGACAAAAAGAATCTAGTCCGCTTGATTTGATGAAAAAAAGTCCGGATAAACTTTTCAGAAAAGTAGTAAAGGGTATGTTGCCTAAAAACAAATTGGGAGATGCGCTTCTTGACAATATGTTCGTATACGCAGGCGCAGAACATCCACATGCTGCTCAACAACCTAAACAACTTGATATTAATACGCTAAAATAAAAAAGATGGAAGTAATAAATTCAATAGGAAGACGCAAGGCTGCAGTAGCTCGCGTATTTTTGAACGAAGGTACTGGTAAAATTCTTATTAATAAACGCGATATAGAGACTTACTTCCCTTCATCCATTCTTCAGTTTGTTGTAAAACAACCGCTTAACACATTGAATGTTGCGGAAAAGTACGACATTAAGATAAATTTGAACGGTGGTGGTTATAAAGGACAATCTGAAGCAGCTCGCTTAGCAATTGCCCGAGCTCTTGTAAAAATTAATCCGGATGACAAATCAGTATTAAGAGCTGAAGGATTCATGACTCGTGACCCACGTGTTGTTGAACGTAAAAAACCGGGACAACCAAAAGCAAGAAAGAGATTCCAATTCTCAAAACGTTAATCAGTTGGAAATTTACCAAAAAGTTGCATTCTATTGGATTGCAACTTTTTGGATTAAAGATAAATACAGTTATAAAATTAACTGAACTCTAATGTTTAGTATCTAAACCGATAGGATGTTGTAAAAGTTTTTCCACGATTATAATCTACCTAACGGTTCTACTAAAAAGTAAGAAAAAGAAAGTAAACAAATTAAAAACAAAAAACATGGCAAAATTAGAATTTGACCAATTACTTGAGACTGGAGCACATTTTGGTCACTTGAAAAGAAAATGGAATCCAGCTATGGCTCCCTACATTTTTATGGAGCGCAACGGTATTCACATCATCGACTTGTACAAAACAATCGCTAAAACTGAAGAAGCTGCAACAGCTCTTAAACAAATTGCGAAATCAGGAAAGAAAATTCTTTTTGTAGCAACTAAAAAACAAGCAAAAGCTGTCATTGCAGAGAGAGCTCAAAGTGTGAATATGCCTTACGTTATCGAACGTTGGCCAGGAGGTATGCTTACCAACTTCCCAACAATTCGTAAAGCTGTGAAAAAAATGAGCAACATCGACCGTATGATTAAAGACGGAACTTTCGATACGCTTTCAAAACGCGAAAAATTGCAAGTTACTCGTCAACGTGCAAAACTTGAAAAGATGCTTGGATCAATTCAGGATCTGACTCGTCTTCCTTCAGCATTGTTCGTTGTTGATGTTATGAAAGAACACATTGCAGTAAAAGAAGCTAACCGTTTAGGTATTCCTGTATTTGCTATCGTAGATACTAACTCTGATCCAAACAATATAGACTTTGTAATTCCTGCAAATGATGATGCATCAAAAGCAATTGACATGCTTCTTGGTTTTATCTGCGAAACTATCAAAGAAGGTTTGGATGAACGCAAAATAGAAAAAGCTGACGCAGCTGCTGCCGACGAACAAGATGACGAAGATGCACCACGTCGCGAACGCAAATCAAAAATTGCACGCAAAGAACGCATCAAACCAGAAGAAAAAGAAGCTTTGAATGCTGCTGTAGCTGGAAAATTTGCTAAAGACGACGAAGAATAAAATTATTTACCCAAAACTATAAAATATAAAAATATGGCAATTACAATGGCAGATATCCAACACCTTCGTAAAATGACAGGTGCTGGTATGATGGATTGCAAAAGCGCATTGAATGAAGCTGAAGGCGATTTTGACAAAGCAATGGAAATTATCCGCAAAAAAGGACAAGCCGTTGCAGCAAAACGTGAAGACCGTGATGCTTCTGAAGGATGTGTTTTAGCTAAAAGTAACGGACAATTTGGCGCAGTTGTAGCATTACAATGTGAAACCGACTTTGTTGCTAAAAATGAAGAATTTGTAAACCTTACTCAACAAATTCTTGATGTTGCGATGGAAAATAAACCCAAAACCAAAGATGAATTATTGAAAATCAACGTTGGCAACAGCACAGTAGAACAATTGATTACTGACAAGATTGGTGCTACCGGAGAAAAAATGGAATTAAATTATTATGAATTCATTGAAGCTCCTTACGTTGTTTCTTATATTCACTTAGGCAATAAACTTGCAACAATTGTTGGATTCAACAAAGAAGTTAATGCAGACGCTGCAAAAGATGTTGCAATGCAAGTTGCAGCAATGAATCCTGTTGCAATCACTGCAGAAGGAATTCCTGCTGAAATTAAAGAAAAAGAATTGGAAATTGCTCGTGAAAAAGCTCGCGAAGCTGGCAAACCAGAAAATCTTTTAGATAGAATAGCAGAAGGTGCACTTCAAAAATACTACAAAGATTTCACTTTGCTTCAACAAGAGTACATCAAAGACAGTAAAATGAATATCGAACAATTCTTGAAACAAACTGATAAAGAACTACAAATCGTAGATTTTAAACGTGTTTCTTTGAATGTTTGATTTTTTCATCAAAGTTATATAATTAATAAAGGCGTTTCGAAGGAAACGCCTTTTATTTTATACACCATGTCAACACAAAGTCTTCTCCCAAACAATAATGAACATCATAGCAATAGCGGACTTCGTTATTTTTAACGAATGCTTGTATGACTCCTTTCTCTTTCGGAGAAAAAGGTTTTAAAAATAAATCATGCTTAAAATCTACATTCTGTCTATTCATTATTTTAAAAAGAGTTTCTTTGGCTGACCAATGCAACAAAAGATGCTGAATTTCTTGATCCTTATCAATATGTTCTAATTCTGATACAAATCGTGTAGAAATCTTTATTACTCTCTCTGAATATTTTTCTATATCCACTCCAACCTCTTTGCTTGAAAGAAGTATTGCTACATAGTCTTTGGAATGTGATATTGAGATATTTAGCTCTGAATTTTCCAAATATGGTTTGCCATTATCTCTATGCATGATATTTAGATTATCAGAAGTCATCTCTTTGAGTAAAAGTCGGGTTGTCAACCATTCTTTATTTCTCTGCTCCGATTTGAAAATCTCGGGTCGTTGAGTAAATTTTGCAGAATAAAGATCAAGAAGTTCAGACAGCGATTCCGTAATCTTCCAAATGCACAAAAAACTACCAGATTCGTCAATATCAATTCGATGAAACAGCATATATCACTCGACTGACAACTTCTTTAATCGTATTTTATCAATACGATAATTATTCCCAATTTCCAGAACCTGAAATTGAAGATTTTTAAAGGTGAAAATTTCATTTACTGTCGGGAAATCACCTTTGAGTTCGAGCATCAAACCTGCCAAAGTATCTATCTCTTCAGAAATTTTATTAAAATAATTTTCGCTTAGATTCAGAATGGATATAAGTTCAATAAGCGGTGTTTTTCCATCGAAAATATAAGTACCATCAGTGTCTATAGTATAAAAATATTTTTCTTCGTCATATTCGTCGCTGATATCCCCAACAATTTCTTCTAGAATATCTTCCATAGTTATCAATCCTATTGTGGCGCCATATTCATCCACAATAATAGCCATGTGATTTTTGTTGGTGCGAAATTCCTCCAACAAATCATCGATTCTTTTCGTAGCTGGAACAAAATATGCTTGGCGAATTAGTTTCTGCCAGTTAAAGTCTTTTCCTTTATCCAAATATGGAAACAAATCTTTTACATACAATATACCAATTATTCTATCGGGATTCTCTTCAAAGACAGGTATTCTCGAAAATCCCGCACCAACAATAAATTTTACAACTTCCTCAAAGTCCCAGTCTTCATCTATTGAAAAAACTTCGGTTCGCGGAACCAAAATATCATCAACAATAGTATCTTTGAATCGTATAATACCCTTCAACATGTCCTTTTTCTGCTCATGAATATTTTCATCCGAAACGACCTCCAATGCAAGAGAAAGTTCGTCCATTGTGATCTCGGACTTTCTTTCTATACTGGATTTTCTGACTATATTTTTCGAACTTAACAAAAAATAAGAAAATGTGTAGGTAATTGTATTGATAAATTGAATGATTTTGGCATGTTTTCTGGCAAATTTAAGTGGGTTGATAGAAGCGTATAATTTGGGGATAATTTCTATAATAACTAATAATATAAATGCACATGTGATTATTTCAAGCCATAAATTAGACATAATATTTGAAATAACAGCATTTATAGACAGCGCTGTAAGGCATATTATAACAATGTTCAGAAAATTGTATGCAATAATGATGGACAGCAGTAAACGTTCTTGATTATTGAGGAGATTATTGAGAATTGCGTCTACTTTAGTGTCTGATTTTTTTATATTTTCCTTATCGGAAGATTTTAAAGAAAAAAAGGCGACTTCAGCTCCAGAAACAATCGTATTTATTGCGATTGTAATTATTAATAAAGCTAGATAAAAATATATATTAAGGGTTGGCAGAGATACCAGCAAGAAAGAAGGAAAATATTGCGAATCAGGATCCAAAATGGTGATATTTAGTTATAAAAAAGAGAATGTTTTATCCAAAATGGTTAAAACATTCTCTACAAATTTACAATGTTTTTTTAGAATGGCAAATCATCTTCAACCACATTTTCACTCATTTTAGGTGTTGTTGAAGAATAATTTGAATCCTCTATTTTATGTTCATTATTGTATCCTGCGTCACCGCCGGCACGTTTGCTTAATATTTCAATAGAATCTGCATAAACTTCTGTAATATATCGTTTTGCGCCATTTTGATCGTCATAAGAACGGGTTCTTATTTTTCCTTCTATATAAAGTTGAGTACCTTTACGAACGAATTTCTCAACAATCTGCGCAAGACCTTTCCAGCAAACAATATTGTGCCATTCTGTTCTTTCAGGCACTTGTGTTCCATTAGCTGCAGTATATCCTCTATCGCTTGTTGCAATAGGAAAATTGGCTTTCACGTTATCATTGTCAAAATACTTAACATCAGGGTCTTTGCCCACATTCCCTACTAAAATTACTTTGTTTACTGACATAACAATAAATTTAAAATTAAAACATATCTGGCAAAAGTAGTAAAAGTTTAGAATAAAACAAGAGCTTACTCCACTCTTTCTAAATATTTGTGCATTAATCGAGATACGGGATATACGGATAAATCATCCATTGAAATTTCAATCCAATTATTGTCCGAAGCTAAGTTTTTATCCATTGAAAATATCTCGACTTTGTAGAATGAAGCGAAAATATTTCTGTGAGTAAGAATGTGTTTGGTTTTGTAATCTAGATTGATTACAATCTGGTGATCTCCTAATAACTTTTTGAAATCCATAGACTCTGCCAATCCAGACAAATCAATATCTTTGGAAGTTTCAATAAGCGGAAATTCATATAAATTTTTCCAGATATCATTTGATGTTCTTTTTTGTAAATATGTTTTATTGCTATTTTGTATAAAAAGATAATTGAAATATCGCGAGGAAACTTTCTTGATTTTACTCTTAACAGGAAATTTTTCTGGTGAATCAGTTTTATATGCGATACAAAATTTAGCCAACGGGCATATCAAACATTGAGGGTTATTGGGAGTGCAAATCAAAGCTCCTAATTCCATTATTCCCTGATTATACAAATCGGATTCATTTTCCGGTAATAATGATTGTGCAATTTTATTAACCGAGTTACGACCTGCATTTGTATCAATAGGATCATAAACTTTAAATAACCTTGAAAGCACTCTCATAACATTTCCATCTACTACAGCAAACGGAAGTTTATAGGCGAACGATGCAATTGCTGCAGCAGTGTAATCACCAACCCCTTTTAAATTTCTAATACCTTGGTAGTCGGAAGGAAATACGCCATTATGTTTATCAACAATTTCTTTTGCCGCAAAATGCAAATTTCTCCCTCTAGAATAATATCCTAAACCCTGCCAGAGTTTCAAGACTTCTTCCTCTTGTGCTTCGGATAAAGACTTCACATCAGGAAACCTCTTAATAAATCTGAAGAAATATGGCAGACCTTGATCAACACGCGTTTGTTGTAGAATAATTTCAGAAATCCAAATAATATACGGATTGTTTGTTTCGCGCCACGGCAAATCTCTTTTATTCTCCTGATACCACCTTATTAAATTCTTAGAAATGTCAAGTTTACAAGATTCTGAAATCATAAATTATAGAAAAAGAAGGGCAAAGCTAAGTAAATTAAGTCAAATCAAGAAAAAAAGGGAATTTAAACGAAAAAATTTTTTTAGCTATTAAAAAAAGCTATATATTTGCAGTCCAAAAAATTAGAAATTATAAAATCTACACAATATGACGAAAGCTGACATCGTAAACGAAATTGCCAAAACTACCGGAATAGAAAAAACGGCGGTCTTGACAACCGTAGAATCTTTTATGGAAGTTATTAAAGATTCACTTACTAAAAATGAAAATGTTTACCTGAGAGGTTTTGGTAGCTTTATAGTTAAAAAAAGAGCTCAGAAAACTGCTAGAAACATTTCTAAAAATACAACTATCATTATTCCGGAACACAACATTCCCGCTTTCAAACCTGCAAAAACCTTTGTTGGTAAAGTGAAAGATGGTGGTGGTAAAAAAGGGAAAAAATAAATAACCATATTTTCTTAATTAGTTTAAAGCTGTTAGAAAATTAAAAATTAAAGGAGAATTAAACAATGCCAAGCGGAAAAAAAAGAAAAAGGCATAAAATGGCTGTCCACAAACGGAAAAAAAGACTTAGAAAAAACAGACATAAAAAGAAAAAATAGGCAGCTATTCTGTTTTTAAATATAACATTAGAACAAACTTGATAGACATATGCCGAGTTTGTTCTTTTGTTGTATATGCAATGAATCTCAAGCGTGAGCATTCATTTTTTCTGTGATAGAAGTAAAAAGATAGTATAAACAATTATAAACTATTTATTGTGACAAGTGAACTTATCGTAGACGTTCAACCTAAAGAAATCACAATCGCTGTGTTACAAGATAAAAAACTTGTAGAACTACAAAAGGAACAGCAGGATGAATCTTTCGGGGTTGGCAATGTCTACATGGGACGGGTAAAAAAACTTATGCCCGCTCTCAACGCCGCATTCGTAGATGTAGGACACAAGAAGGACGCTTTTTTACATTATTTAGATTTAGGGGTACAATTCAACTCAATATCCTATTATCAGAAACTGGTTGAGGATAAAAAGAAACCGCAGTTGTCAAAAATCAAGTTACAACCTGAAATTGAAAAGGAAGGCTCAATTGCTGATTTGCTAAAACCAGGTCAGGAAATCTTAGTGCAGATTGCAAAAGAAGCAATATCAACAAAAGGACCTCGTTTGACAGCGGAAATTTCTTTTGCAGGGAGATACATGATTCTTATACCGTTTACCGATAAAGTATCAGTTTCCCAAAAAATAAAATCTCGCGAAGAGCGTTCAAGACTTCGCCAGCTTATTCAAAGCATCAAACCTAAAAATTTCGGAGTAATAATTCGCACCAATGCTGAAGGCATGAAGGTTGCCGAACTTGACACCGAATTGAGAATGCTGGTAAAAAGATGGGAAGACGCAAACGCTAAGATTTATAAAACAAAAACTCCAGCGCTTGTTTATGAAGAAACAGCTCGAACCGTTGCATTACTGCGAGACATTTTTAACCCCTCGTTTGAACAGATACATATAAATGACAAAAGCATCGCTTCTCAAATTGCTGAATATGTGGGCACCATCGCTCCTGAACGTCAAAAAGTAGTAAAAGAATACACAGGAGCACTGCCAATATTAGACAACTTTGGTATTACAAAGCAAATAAAGACACTTTTCGGCAAGACAGTAACCTTCAAAAATGGCGCTTATCTCATCATTGAGCATACCGAAGCTTTACACGTTATTGATGTAAACAGTGGCAACAGAAATAAAGCTCAGTTGGGACAAGAAGATGCCGCTTTCGAAGTAAACGTTGCTGCAGCGGAAGAGATTGCTCGCCAGCTTCGCCTAAGAGATATGGGAGGAATCATCGTAATTGATTTCATAGACATGTCTAAGGGAGAACACCGAAACAAACTTCTTGCAAAAATGCAAGAGTTTATGGCTGATGACCGCGCAAAGCATAATATTTTGCCACTCAGCAAATTTGGCGTTATGCAGATTACGCGTCAACGTGTAAGGCCTGAAATGGAGCTTGCAACTAGTGAAGAGTGCCCCACATGTTTTGGTAAAGGAAAAATCAAATCATCAATCCTTTTTACCGACACATTGGAAAGCAAAATACAGTATCTCTCAGAAAATCTAAAAATTAAAAAGTTCAACCTTCGCATACATCCTTATGTAGCGGCATACGTAAATCAAGGTTTATTTTCATTAAAGTATAAATGGGGCAGAAAATTCAATGTTTCCTACAAGGTCATTCCCGACCAGAGTTTAGGATTTCTGCAATACATTTTTGTTGATAAAGATGGAAATGAGATTGATTTAAAAGAAGAACATGA
The DNA here is from genome assembly GCA_032068765.1 of Dysgonamonadaceae bacterium. GTDB lineage: Bacteria > Bacteroidota > Bacteroidia > Bacteroidales > Dysgonomonadaceae > DAMBHY01. The sequence goes on from DAMBHY010000004.1 coordinate 149,409, forward strand.
AATGAAATAAATTCCATTTAAATGGATGATAAACAAGAAACCCGATTCTATATAGAATTCGGGTTTCTTATTTTTTAGATATCTTTATTTTTCCACTTTCCACTTCGCATATAAAGAAATGAAAATATTAACAACGATGACCAATAAATATGTTCTGATGTCCATGCGACACTCACATCGTAATGCTTATGAACAATAATGTAGCTCATATATGTCACGTAAAATACAAGCGTCACAATCTCAAAAGAAAGTGCAGTTCTTGTATTTCCTGTCCCTGACAAACCATTAAAAACCACACATGAAACGCTATAAATCGGCAGTGCAGAAAGCAGTACCCAAAAAGGCAATACCGTATCATCTATCAAGGAAGAGTTATCTGTATAGATTGAAATAAGTGGACGAGTAAAAATTACGGAGAAAAGTATAATTGCTAAAATCAACACAAAACTCATTATAGTAATTCTCTTGATGAGAGGCATCACCTCGTTCAGTCGTTTTGCACCAATAGTATTGCTTACAAGCGTATTTGTGGTAGAAGCAAGCGCATTAGCAGGGATTGTCAGAATCATATAAAAACTCCTAATGATATTCGAAACCGCTAGAGACCGTTCGCCCATATAGTTTTCTATAAAAAGAAAAAACATCATCCAAGTTCCGATGGAGAATGCATATTGAATCATCATGAAAACAGAAATATCCAATATCTTTTTGATAACTCCCCACTGAAAAGAGAAATGGTTAAATCCGTATTTTACCAAATCAACGGTTTTCTTAGTAAATATTACAAAAAATATAGTAGATGATAATTCTGCTAACACTGATGCAAATGCAGCACCGGCAATTCCCATTTCAGGCAATCCTAAATTACCAAAAATAAATCCGTAATCTAGTATAACGTTCACAACTGCCATTGTGATTGAGTTCCATATTAACACTTTGGTTCTTGCTATGCCAACATAAAATGCCCTAAACATGGCATTTGAAAAAGCAAAAACGAATCCTAATACCCTCCAGTCAAGATACTCCACTACTGCATTCGCAATATCATGAGACTCAAACATATTCGGGATGAAGTAAGGCATCCACGTCTTAAATACGATTATCAACAAAACTGCAGGTACAACCAAAAACAAAATTCCCTGCAGCATGATTTCTCCGATTTTGGAGTAATTTCCTTCCCCATTTCTGCGTCCAATAAGAATTTGGCTTCCCATGCTGAAACCAAAGCCTATCGTAACCACCGCTACATAAATAAGACCGGCAATAGCGGAAGCACCTAACTCCACCTCGCCAACTCTACCTAAAAAGGCAGTGTCGATGATTTGAATAATATTCTGAGCCAGCAAACTCAGAAAAATAGGATAACTTACTTTTGCAATATGTTTATTGGAATGCATGGAAGAAATTTATACAACGTGAAATCAAAGCACAAAAATATGGCTCTAATTAAGGAATTTCCCGAAAGAAAAAATTAACGAAGGCGATTGTTTTCAGTTACCTGAATAACTTTAGGTTCAAAGTTTTTCGCTTCCTCAAAGTCCATTGTAGTGTAACTCATAATGATAACGATATCACCTTTTTGAACCTTGCGAGCTGCAGCACCATTAAGGCAAATGATCCCTGAGCCTCTTTTCCCTTTGATAATATAAGTCTCAAACCGTTCTCCATTATTATTATTTACGATTGACACCTTTTCATGAACAATCATATTGGCAGCATCCATCAAATCTTCATCGATGGTAATGCTTCCTTCATAATTTAAATTGGCATCTGTAACAACAGCTCTATGTATTTTAGATTTTAAAATCTGAATCATCATAACTTATAAAATTATTTATACTGAATATTGTCAATCAAACGGACATCTCCGCAAAAAACGGCTATACATCCTACTATATAATGAGAAGAATTCCAGTCTGAAACGCTTTGCAACGAATCTCCGTCAACTATTTCCATATATTCAACTTCCAGACTATCAACTTTGTTTATTTCAGATATTATAAAATCAATACATTCTGAAATAGTTCCGGCATTTACAAATCTTTTACTTTTCTGCAATATTCTGTTTATGTTTGCTGCGTCTTTTCGTTGCGCTTCTGTCAATCGTTCGTTTCTGCTGCTGCGCGCCAGTCCGCTTTCTTCACGAACAATTGCAACGGGTATAATTTCTATAGGAATCGCCAATTGTTGAACCATATTTCGGATAATTACCAATTGTTGAAAGTCTTTTTCCCCAAAATAAGCACGTGTTGGTTTTACAGCATCGAAAAGTTTACTTACAATTTGCGCAACGCCGTTGAAATGTCCCGGACGAAACTGCCCTTCCATCACCTTATCCAAATCACCAAAATCAAACTGGGTATTGTCCTCTTCAGGATACATCTCTTCCACTGTGGGAGCAAAAACATAATCGACATTCAAACTTTCGAGTAATTTACAATCTGCATCCAATGTGCGTGGATATAAACGCAAATCTTCTTTATTGTTGAACTGTGTAGGATTTACAAAAACACTAACTACAGAAATATCATTTTCACTTACGCATTTTCTCACCAAAGTTGCATGACCTTCGTGCAAAGCTCCCATAGTTGGTACAAAACCAATAGTAAGGGATTGTTCTCTGGATGGATTTAGAACTTCATCAAGTTCTTTATGGGTGCGGATAACCTTCATTTTATTATTTTAAAAAACATGCAAAGCAACAAATTTTTTGCCATATACCGAAAACTTATCAAATAGAATTTACACTATATCTATAATTTTTATAAATCCATAACTTTATTGATTGTTAATAAAGCGATGATATGATTTAGTTGCCTCATTATTTTGTATTTATCGTAATTTTTTTTATTATCTTTGTAAACATTTTACTTAAGAGGAATATTGAATGAGTACGAAAAGAATTTTATACATTGCGCAAGAAATTTATCCTTATTTACCCAAAACATCTTTATCCACCATTTCTCGACAATTACCGCAAGCAATTCAGGAAAAAGGTTATGAAATACGTACGTTTATGCCAAAATATGGTAATGTAAACGAACGCCGCAATCAACTCCACGAAGTGATTCGTCTTTCGGGAATGAATTTGATTATTGATGACAGCGACCATTCACTTATCATAAAAGTTGCATCCATACAACCCGCGCGCATGCAGGTGTATTTCATTGATAATGAAGATTATTTCCAGAAAAGAGAAACTGTTGTAGATGCCAAAGGCGTAGAGTATACGGATAATGATGAAAGAAGTATTTTCTACATTAGAGGCGTGATGGAAACTATAAAAAAACTTCGTTGGATTCCCGATGTAATCCACTGTCACGGCTGGTTTACAGCGTTGGCTCCTATCTATATCAAACGCGGATATGCTGATGATCCTTGCTTCAAAGATACAAAAGTGGTTTATTCGGTGTTTGATGATGAAATGAAACAAAATTTCCCCGATAATTTCCCAAACAAACTTCGTTTTGATACCATTGGAGACGCCGAAATTGAAGATGTGAAAGGTAGACTTCCTATGGATTATCTGGCTCTTTCCAAACTGGCGATCGATTATTCTGACGCAGTAGTTCAGGCAACGCCAACTATCTCCGAAGACATCAAAAAATACGTTGCCGATAAAAATCTTCCTTTCTTAGAATATAATGAAGACTTTAAAACGACAGTGAAAGAAGTTGACGAACTTTACAAAAAAATAGACGCTTAAATACTCTAAAAAACCTCTTAAAAAATATCTACTTTAAAAAAATAGCTTAAATTTTGAAATAAAAGGAATTTAGCATCTCGCTATAAAGATTTTTTTTTGGATATTTGCGGAATAAATACAACATCGGATGAAACTAAAACATTTATATATATTCAGTCTAGTTCTAAGCGCGATTATCTTTGTATCTTGCGACGACACACTGCAACCTCTGGGTTACAGCATTCAACCAGGAGGTGACAAAATATCGTTAGGAAATGATACGCTGGCTTTGGAAGCAAATACTGTGGCAATTGATAGTATTTTTGCAAAAACCAAAAATCCTCTTTTAGGAGAATATGAAGATAAATTCTTCGGGAAAATTTCTTCCGATTATGCGGGAGAATTATTCGTTCCTGAAAATTTTGCCTTCCCAAAAGGCTCTGTGATTGACGATGTGGATGTTTCTATTTACTACAATTCTTGGGTTGGAGATTCATTGCAGCCGATAAGAATAGCGGTGTATGAAATAAACAAAAAACTTCCTAATACGAATTTTTATACAAATGTTGATTTTTCGAGCTACTACAATTCAACACCTTTGACTGAAAAATATTTTACACCTGGTTCCACTTCTCACATATTTAAACTTCCAGTAGACAAATCAGTAGGAGAAATATTTCTTAAAAATCCTGACAAACTGATTTCAACCGAAGTATTTAAAGAATTTTTTAAAGGATTGTACGTTACTACAACCTTTGGTAAAGGGAACTTAGTGAATATTGGATATACTTATCTCAATACAAAATATCATTACCCTGGTGTGAGCAGCACTACGAAAAAAGATACTGTTTTTACAAAAGTACTGAGTATGGTAATGACTCCTGAAGTGACACAGTTGAATCACGTAGAAACGGATAACACTTCACTTTTACAGGCAAACAGCGAATATGCATTTTTGAAAAGCCCTGCAGGAGTTGCTACAGAATTAATTATTCCGCTCACTAAATTTTCAGATAAACTGAAATCGCAGGCACTCAATGCCGCTAATTTACGCTTAAGTGTAGACCCTAACATCAATAAAGACCAGAAGTTTAAATTGACAATGCCTGCACATGTATTATTAGTTCCAAAAAGTGAAATGAAAACCTTTTTTGAAAAAAGGAGATTACCGAATGACAGCACTATTTTCATCGGCAAATTCAATTCCACTTCATTTAAATATGAATTTAATAATGGCAATCTGGCGCCCATGATAAATTATTATCTGAAGAAATTTGAAAAAGAAAATGGTGGACACATTAAAGATTTAAATTATTTGATTGTACCTGTATCCGCTACTTTTACTTCGGATGGCAATACTGTCACAAGTGTTTCAAATCTGATGGTTCCTGCTGCGGCAGCCATACGAAAGGATCCGCAACATTTGAAAATGGAAATGGTATTCAGCAAGTTCTAAGGACACAATCATCCATAAAATATTTTTTCAAGAGAGAATTTAAAAAAAGAAGTTCTCTCTTTCCTTTTAAAAGATTATACTAGGAGATATTCATACATGTAGGATGAGTTTCTACTGTTGTGACTGCTTCCTACAGATATCTATAAACAGGTTTATAAAAAAAGAGGAAATCTCTGATGAAATGTCCTCTTTCGATTTATTCTAATAATTAGCTACTTGTTGTTGTATTGGTTCATTGCCGTGTTCACGCCTACGAGGCAGAAAGTTTTGATACATTCTACAGCAAGATTGATACGCTCGTCCATTTTTGACTTTTCTTCATCAGAAAAGTCACTCAATACATAATCCACCTGACGACCTTTTGCAAATTCATCGCCGATGCCAAACCGCAAACGCGGATAATTCTGACTAATCAACCCTTGGATATGCTTCAAACCGTTGTGACCCGCATCGCTTCCTTTTTGTTTGAGGCGCAACGCGCCAAAAGGCAGTGCCAAGTCGTCCACCACCACAAGCAGATGGTCGTTGTCTATATTCTCCTTTTGCAGCCAGTAACGCACCGCATTGCCACTCAAGTTCATGTAGGTGGATGGTTTCAGAAGTATCAGTGATTGATTTTTCAAACGAAACTCTGCAACCATTCCGTAACGCCTGTCTTCAAAAACAGCATTGGACGCCTTTGCAAGGGCGTCCAATACCATAAAACCAATATTATGTCGGGTGTTGGCATATTCGTCGCCGATGTTGCCTAATCCCGCAATCAAGAACTTCATTCTAAAATTTATTCTTCATTAATTTCTTCTTCCTCGTCATCAGAGCCACCTGCTTTAGCGGCTTCACCGCGAGCGGCACGAGTCAATGCAACGCGAGCTACAACAGCATCTTTTGCATTCAATAATTCAAGATTTTCGAAGTTGAGTTCGCCAACTTGGATAGATTTACCCAATTTAAGTTTTTCAACATTGATAGTCAATTGTTCAGGCATATCTTTTGCCAAACCTCTTACGCGAAGTTTACGCATATCCATTGACAATTTACCACCTGCCTTAACACCGGCAGCCAAACCTTGCAATTTGACAGGAATTTCGATTACCATCGGAACGTTTTCGTCAACTTTAAGAAAATCGATATGTAAAATTTGTTCTTTTACCGGATGGTATTGAACATCTTTTAATATACCTTTCAATGATTTGTCACCTAAATTCAAGTTTACAATATAAACTTCAGGAGTGTAAATCAAATTACGGACATCAGAACTTTTTACTAAGAAACTTGTATTTTCATTACCTTCTCCACCGTAGATTACGCATGGAATCAAATCTTTGCTGCGATAGTCTTTAGCAGCTTTTTTCCCAAATCCTTCACGGATTTCGCCTTTTAATTCAAATGATTTCATTTTTAATTTTGTTTGTGTTACTCAAAATAAAGTCGCTTCTTTATTTCCCATCACACGGGAGCTTCCAAAAGCGCGGCAAAGATAGTCATTTTATTTTAATAACTGATTAAAAGTGTAACACTTAATTTATCTGACTCTCTTTTTCAAATCTTCTACCGAGATGGTCATCAATCTTCCAATAGGTTTTCCATCTCTGTAAGTTATGATACGCATTAGCTGCGCGTCAGTTGGAATAATCTGTGGTGTTACATATTTCGGATAAAAATTGTCTGGAGTGGAATTATCGAAACTTGTGTAAATCTCCAATCCTTCGATTTCCGGCGTCAGTTCTACTTTATAGACATCACCTTGTTTAAATACTTTCACCGAAGGATCGTAAATTGCAGGAGAATATTTAGTCTGAGATTGGTCAAATCTTAAGAAATGATTTTCGACTTTCGGTACGAACGTTTTCCAGTTTTTCATTTCTATTGGAGACCATAAAGATTCTGAAATCGCCAGTGCGCGAGGCCAAATCATATATTCCAACTGACGATTGTTGTAAATCTGTTCTGTCCACAAGTTGGCTTGACCGCCCAAAATATTCCCAGCTACCGCTCCTTCAGGAATTGGATTAAATTTATATGATTGATCTAGTCTGAGGGATGCATACACCTGTGGTTCGGTAGAAACGTCTGCCTGCATATAGTCGAGATAAGCATAAGTGGTCGGAGACATTACGACAGCGTGCCCCGATTTGGACGCTTCGATGCCGTGCTTTTCTCCTCTCCAGCTCATCAGCGCAGTTGAAGGAGTGATTCCGCCTTCCAGGATTTCGTCCCATCCCATCATTTTTTTACCTTTTGATTGGATAATCTTTTCGAGTCTTTTGCCAAAATATGATTGAACCTGAGGAATTGTTTTCAGGTTTTCTCTTTTCATCAATGCTTGCACTTGAGGATTTTTCTGCCAAAAATTATGGGGAGCTTCGTCTCCTCCCGTGTGGATATATTCAAAAGGGAAAAGTTGTGCTACTTCGGTCATTACTTTATCTAGGAAAGTATACACTTTTTCATTCGCGGGACACAAGGTATTGTCAATCAATGCAATTGGAGGAGCTCCCTGACTCCAATCCAAAAATGGATCGCCGGAAGAGGGTTGATATTTATCCGCACCAGGAGTACATGACAATTCGGGATATGACGCTACCGCGGCAAGACTGTGACCGGGAACGTCAATTTCTGGCATCACCTGCACAAATCTTTCAGCAGCGTATTTTACAATATCTTTGATTTGTTCTTGTGTATAAAATCCACCATAATTGCGAGGTTCATCAGGTGCAGGTTTCGAGAACGTACCGAATTTACCAATTTTCTCCACTCGCCAAGCACCGATTTCTGTCAATTTTGGCAAACTTTTTATCTCAATACGCCATCCTTCGTCGTCCGTCAAATGCCAATGAAACATGTTGTATTTGTATTTCACTATATTATCGATAAATTGCTTTACTTCTTCTACAGTAAAAAAGTGGCGTGATACATCCAGCATTAGTCCTCTCCATCCTACTTGGGGATAATCTACAATTTCAACCGAAGGTATTGTCCATTCTACATTTACAACTTTGGTTTTACTTTCAATCTCAGCAGGCAAAAGCTGCATCAAAGTTTGCACTCCGTAAAATATACCAGCAGGCTTGTTTGCTTTTATCAAAACTCCATTTGCATCTGAAGTGAGGATGTATCCTTCTTTTCCGATGCGAGAATCAGCGTGAGACAGTAGTTCTAATTTTATATGAGCTTTTTTGTTATTCGAAGAAATTGTTACAACTTTGCCAGTAGCACGAGATAATTTTTGTTTCAGATAATTATTTACATACTGCATATCACCTGATTGTGGAGCTGAAACTTCTACATTTTGTGGTAGCACAAAATTTCCTTTTTTTTCTACCATTGAAACAGGCTCCGGAATAATTGACAGTTTTTTCGCGTTTGGTTGTGCAATTGTACAAAGAGAAAACAATAAACACAACAACATCATCCAAGTCTTTCTAAATTGCATAATATTATGTTATAAATTTTATCGTAAGTAACAAAACTACAAAAAAATGGCATCATCTGCAAGAAGGCATGCTCAACATAAGCTCAAATACTTTTTCAAAGACTGTATTTAAGAAAAAAACGTTACTTTTGTACTCTAATAATAGCTCATTCAAACAATGATAAACAGAAACTTAATCCGCACACGAATCGTTCAGATTGTTTATTCGTGGCATCAAAATTCAAATAATAATCTTAGGAATGCGGAAAAAGAACTCTTGATGGGATTTCAAAAGTCGTACGATTTATATTTTTATCTGTTACTTTTAATGGTTGAAATCACAGATATGTATGAAACAAGACTGGAAACGAAGAAAAATAAATTCCTTCCTACTGAAAAGGATTTAAACCCCAACACTGCTTTAATTAACAACCAATTAATCAAATATCTTAAAGAGAATAAAGATTTTGTAGAATTCCTGAAAGAAAGACCTTTATCATGGGAAAATCAGGAAAGTTTTGTCCGCGGTTTGCTTGACGAAATATTAGCATCCGAACATTACACGGAATATTCAAAACAAAATAATCATACGTTTGAAGAAGACAAGGAATTTTGGCGAAAATCTTTCAAACAGTATATTTATCTAAACGAACAGTTGGACGATATTCTGGAAGATGAAAGCATCTTTTGGAATGATGATGTAGAAACAATTCAAACCTTTGTATTGAAATCTATTAAACAGTATGACGCACAAAAAGGTATCAATCAACCTCTGCTTCCAATGTTTAAAGACGAACATGACAAACAGTTTGCATTGGAATTGTTGCGAGCAACCATCACTAACGAAGATGAATACAAAAAATTAATTGAAAAGCATACCGATAAATGGGATTTCGAAAGGATAGCGACTATCGATTTGCTCATCATGCAGGTGGCAGTTGCAGAAACTATCAATTTCCCAAATATCCCGACCACAGTCACTTTCAATGAATATATAGATATCGCAAAAACATACAGCACTCCAAAAAGCGGCATATTTATTAATGGTATTTTGGATGCAATCGTAAACGATTTGAAGAAGAATAACGTTATTTTTAAAAACTAATTTTATAAATATATTAAGTATGAATATTTTATTACAAGCTGGAAACGCTGCAGGAGGAATGACGCAAATGGTGATGATGATGGTTATTATCATGGCAATTTTTTATTTCTTCATGATTCGCCCACAACAAAAGAAACAAAAAGACCTCCAAAAAGCCAGAGACGCAATGAAAACTGGCGATAGAGTGGTTACAGCAGGCGGCATTCACGGCAAGATCCGTGAAGTTAGCGATACCTGGTTTTTAGTGGAAGTAGCTGATGGAGTAAAAATAAAATTTGAAAAGACATCTGTTTTTGCTTCCGGTACTGAATTAGAAGCAAAATAAAAATAGCAGGAACTTATGGAAAAGAAATGGGTTGATTCAGTTAAATTGTTCTTCTCCAATTGGAGATGGAGAAAGATTGGCACGTTTCTTTTCTTTTTTATTCTTGCATTTGCTTTTTGGATGATGATGTTTTTCAGAAAAAGAAATGTCGAATCCATCTATCGTATGCCTATCAAATATATCAATGTTCCCGAAAACATTGTTTTTGACAGAAAACTTCCCGAAAGCATTGAAATAAAACTTCAGGATTACGGCTCTCAGATTTTTCGCTACGACACTATGCGAAAAGATTCGCTTGTAATTGATGTAGAAGATTTCATGAAAAATGACATTTCTACAATACAAGGGAATCAGCTTATACATTTGATTTCGCAGAATCTTTCCACAACAAGTAATCTTCTGACCTATTATCCTTCTTTTATTTCCCTCAGAAGTTCCAAACTTGAACAAAAAGAAATACCGATAGAATTTGTTGGAAAAATTTCCACCGCATCTGGTAATTATATCGTTGACACAACGCGGTTTATGCCCCAAAAAGTGAAGGCATATTCATCTATCAAGAAGTTGCAAAACATAAGTTCAGCCAAAACAGAAAATATCTCTATCACTAATCTCAAATCTACATCCGTAATTAGGATAAAACTAAATTCAAACAACGGAATAAAGTATGTGCCTAACGAAGTAGACTATTATATTTCAGTGAAAGAATTTACTGAAAAAGAATTTGATGTTCCGGTTCATTCAAAAAATCTGCCTGAATCTTTAAACGTTAAGTTTTTCCCTTCACAAGTAAAAGTTTCGTTTTTGGTAACATTGGAAGAATATAAAAAAATCTCACCTGAAGACTTCAAAATCGAACTGGATTACCAAAAGTTTAAGGAAAACAAGAATGGCAAAGTAGAGCTGCAACTCACATCCTATCCATCATCAGTAAAAAATCCCAGACTCTTGCAAAATTCTGTGGAATTCTTATTTGAAACTAGATAAAATGCTCAAGATTGGACTTACCGGAGGCATTGGAAGCGGGAAAAGCATTGTTTCAGAAATTTTTCGGATGCTTGATATTCCTGTTTATAATGCTGATGAACGCGCCAAATACCTCAACGACCATTCTGAACAAATTCGTAGCGCTCTAACAGAGAAATTTGGAAATGATATTTATATCGGAAAAAAATTAAACCGATCTCACTTTTCACAGCTTATTTTCTCAAATCCTAAAAATGTAGCCATTGCCAACAAAATTATTCATCCAGAACTAATCAAAGATTTTGAAAAATGGCTGAAAACTCAAGATTCTAAAATTGCAGTTATGGAGGCCGCCATCTTACTGGAAGCCAATCTTGGTTCACATTTTGAGAAGATTGTAGTGGTGCAGTCTCCGAAAGATTTGAGAATAAAAAGAGCGTCACTAAGAGATAATGTCGATAATGCAAAGATTAAACAAAGAATTGTAAATCAATGGGACGACGCTCAAAGGAATGCTTTTGCTGACTTTGTGATAGTTAATGATAATAGGAATTCTCTCATTCTACAAGTGTCGAAAATAGTAGAAGAGCTTAGAAGATAAAATATCGAATGAACAATACCAAATAATGCAGTGTTATAGATTTGATTGAAAAATTCAAATTTAATTATAAAATTATGCAAGAAAAAATAGGTTTTAATGCGGGAAAAGTTTGGACTATCCTTGACGAAAAAGGTAAACTGAATATGAAAGAGATCAAAAAATTCACCAAACTTACAGAAAAAGAGATTTATGCAGCACTTGGCTGGTTAGCTCGAGAAAATAAGGTAAATATAGAAGAAATTGAAAAAGAAGTGTCTGTATCACTTATATAATCCGGTAAAATTATTACGAAATAGATAAGCTGCCTTCCATGACAGCTTTTTTTCTGTCTTTTTGTTTAGTAAAGTTTTTTATCACTATCTTTACGACCTTAATTTGAAAACACTATTTATATAAATAAAGTCAGATGAAAAAACAGATTTTAGCAATATGCCTATTTTCATTCTTTTTTATTCAAATAGGCTTATCTTGTACTACGGCGGTAGTTTCTGGGAGATTCACTAAAAACGGCAAAAGCTTAATTTGGAAAGTCCGCGATACGGACAATCTCGAAAACAGCATGCGTTTCTTCAAAGATGGAAAATATACTTACCTCGGGTTGGTAGACTCGAAAGACACGGAAGGAAAAAGCGTGTGGGGCGGTTCCAACAGCGCTGGATTTGCAATTATGAACAGTGCCTCATTCAACGTCAACGAAAATGATACAACCAATTTCAAAGATCAGGAAGGGGCGTTTATGAAACTTGCACTTCAGACCTGTGCCAATCTTCAGGAATTTGAAACTTTGCTGAATAACAGAGTAAAACCTATGGGCTTGGCAGCACATTTTGGCGTGATTGATGCAAACGGCGGCGCCGCTTTTTATGAAGTAAACAATTATACATGGACGAAGTTTGACGCGAATTCCACTCCCGAAGGTTATGTAATTCGCACCAACTATTCTGAAACAGGTACGAAAAACGAAGGTTTGGGATTTATCAGAAGACAAACCGCTACAAAGCTTTTTGGCGAGACAAAAATGAATACCCTTACGCCACAAATCGTGATGCAAAATTTTTCACGTTGTTTCTACCATCCGGTTTTTGATATAGACTACAGGCAGAATTATGAAATAGGGAAATTCACCAGCGAGTTTATCTCTTCCGATGATTTGATTACGCGTCATGGAACTTCTTCAAACATCTTAATAGAAGGAGTAAAAAAAGGTGAACCGGGCGACTTAAATACCCTGTGGATTCAAGTGGGTTATCCCGAAACTTCTGTATCGCTACCTTTGTGGGTAAGAGGCGGCGAAAATATTCCTTCGGTATTGAAATACGATACAGCTCTTAAAAACTCTCCGTTAAACAATCATGCGATGCAATGGAAAAAAGACGTTTTCCCGATTGGAAGATCCGACGGCTATCATTATATGAATATGGCAAAATTAGTAAATCCCCAAAAAACGGGATATCTTCAACGCATCGAAGAGTTTGAAAAAGGCATTTTCGAACTTACAAACGATAAAGTAAATAAATGGAATAGTAAAACTTCAAAAGTTGAAATAGAAAACTATTACGAGTTACTCAACAAAAAAGTTACAGATTTCTATTCTAACTCAATTTTCGAAAAAAAATAAACTACAACCTAAAAATTTCAATATCGGATATTACCTAAACACAAAAGGTTATATCCGATTTTTTATTACACTAATGGACACCAAACAACTTCACAAACATTTAATAAAACTTTTCACGAAAGAACAAGTTTTCACCGACGAGTTAAATTTACTAACAAAAGGTACGGACGCAAGTTTATACCGACTTGTGCCGAAGGCAATTGTAAAAGTCAATTCAGAAGATGATGTACGTCGGCTTATTCAATTTTGTAAAAAAGATAATATCCCTCTTACTTTCAAAGCAGGAGGCACTAGCCTTAGCGGACAAACGATTTCTGACTCGATAATGATGGAGATTGGTACGGGTTTTGAGTTTTCTACAATCGAAAATGATGGTGAAATTGCAACTTTCGGCTGCGGAATGACGGGAACCGCGGCAAACCGCATACTACAACGCTATGGAAGGAAGTTGGGACCGAAACCCGCGTCTATCAATTCGGCAAAGATTGGCGGGATATTAGCAAATAACGCCAGCGGCTCGAGTTATGGTATTCGTTACAACAGCTATAACACGGTAAAATCCATGCGCATCATTTTCGCTGATGGAGCAGTTCTTGACACCGGCGACACACAAAGTAGAGAGGATTTTAAAAATAAATATCCCGAATTAATAGAAAAGATTAATAACCTGCATAGGCGTGCAATTTCTGATGACAAGATTCGGGAAAAAATAACTGAAAAATTCCAACTGAAAAACACATGCGGATACGGCGTGAATTCATTGATTGACTTTGAAGACCCGATTGATATTATCCAGCATCTGCTCATCGGTTCTGAAGGAACGTTGGGATTTATATCGCAGGCAACCTTCCATACTGTGCACGATGCACCACTCAAAGCCACCGCGATGTTATACTTCGAGAACCTGCGCGACGTATGCGAAACCATTCTTCCACTCAGAACATGCTCCGTAAGTGCAGCAGAGTTAATGGACAGAAATGCGCTTCGCGCGGTGGAAAACCAAGACGAAATGCCAGAAGAACTAAGAACACTTCCCGAAAATGCAGCGGCCCTTCTCATCGATACGTCTGCAGATGATTTGGAAACTTTACAAAGACAAATCATAGATATAGAAAAAAAACTGTCGTCCATCCCCACCCTTTTTCCTATCAGATTCACAACTGATAAAGTAAAATACAATCTTTATTGGAATGTACGTAATGGACTTTTTACTTCCGCAGCAGCCTCCCGTCCTGCCAACACGGCTTGCATCATCGAAGACATCGCTTTTCATGCAGATGTTTTGGGAGATGCATTAACTGAAATCCGTCAATTGTTAGTTGAAACAGGATATTCTGACGCAGTCATGTGGGGACACTTGCTGGACGGAAATGTCCACTTTACCGTTTTCCCCAATATAAATAATGAAGATAGCGTGCAAAATTATGCGGATTTCATGCACAAACTTAGCGAAGTGGTTGTTACGCAATACAACGGAAGTCTGAAAGCCGAACACGGAACAGGACGAAACATGGCTCCTTTTGTCGAGAAAGAATGGGGAAGCGATATTTATGCATTGATGAAAGAAATTAAAGTGGCTTTCGATCCTAATAATATCCTTAATCCGGGCGTGATTATTAATGACGACAAAAATGTCTTTATTAAGAACTTAAAAAATATCCCTGCAGTCAATCCTTTAATCGACAAATGTATCGAATGCGGCTTTTGTGAAGTAAATTGTCCTTCAAAAAATCTGACACTCACACCCCGTCAACGAATCGTGGCCTATCGTCATCTGATGGGCGGAGAATTGGCAAAATCTAAGAAGAAAATGAATGAGTGGTTGGATAAAACCGCTTATGCGATGGATGAAACTTGTGCAACAGACGGACTTTGTTCTTTGGCTTGTCCTGTGGGAATCAACACCGGAACGCTTGTAAAAGAACTGCGGTGGAATCACAACGGAAGGTTTGCCAACAGCATCGCATCCTCAATTGCAAACCACATGGACACAACAACTTCAATATTGCGTTCAGTACTCAATATTCCACATGTCGTAGGCAAAGGTATCAGTTATGACGCATTGGAAAAAATAACCCAAGGCATTTACAAAATCGGCGAAGGACTTTTCCCTTTATGGACAAGATATACTCCTTCGGCAAGTAAAAAGTTGGCTGTTAAGGAACTTCCCTTCAATGCCGAAGGTCCAACTGTGGTTTATTTTCCATCATGCATTACACGTTCGATGGGCGGGCCGTCTTATGGATACAACGAAACGGAAGATGTTCCGCAAAAGATGTTATCGTTGTTGCGAAAAGCAAATTTCAATGTGATATTCCCCGAAAATCTGGATAAACTCTGTTGTGGAATGGCGTTCAGCAGTAAAGGTTTCCGCAAGCAGGCAGCTCAAAAAGAAAATGAGATGAATGAAGCATTGCTCAGAGCCAGTGACAACGGAAAACTTCCGATTGTCTGCGATATGAGCCCATGCCTTCTTCACATGCGTGAAACACTGGACAAACGCCTCAAACTTTACGATCAAGTAGAATTTATGCATGACTTTATGCTAGACAAACTTAAGTTTGAAAAGCAACTTATCACCGTTGCCATTCACGTGACTTGCAGTTCTACAAAGATGAATTTGGAAGAAAAGTTTATGAAAGTAACTTCGATG
The DNA here is from genome assembly GCA_032068765.1 of Dysgonamonadaceae bacterium. Lineage (GTDB taxonomy): Bacteria > Bacteroidota > Bacteroidia > Bacteroidales > Dysgonomonadaceae > DAMBHY01. The sequence continues at coordinate 165,230 of DAMBHY010000004.1, forward strand.
TGCGCTGAAAAAGTAGTCCTTCCCGAAAACGTGACTTGTTGCGGATGGGCAGGTGACAGAGGTTTTTTCTATCCTGAACTGAATAATTCTGCATTGGCTCCATTGAAAGACGGTTTGAAAGGTGCAACGGAAGGATATTCCAACAGCCGGACTTGCGAAATCGGACTTTCTCTCAACAGCGGTTTGGCTTATAAATCTTTGGTTTATTTGGTTGACCGGTGTACAAAACCGATTGAAAAAAATTAAAACAATTCTTTGTATCTTTGCAACTTAAGAAAATACAACTATGGATATCGAAAAAAAATTACAGGAATTTGTCATTGCCGCTGTAAAGGCTCTATATAACGAAGACGTGACCGAAAACCAAATCACGCTCCAAATCACAAAAAAAGAATTTAAAGGACATTACACGCTCGTAACTTTTCCTTTGCTTAAAATATCAAAAAAGAATCCCGAACAAACTGCCAACGAAATCGGTGAATATCTTCAACAGCAATCGCCGCTTATATCGGAATACAATGTGATAAAGGGATTTCTCAACCTCAGCATTGCTGCGCAATATTGGTTGGAATTGATGCAAAACATCGACGCACAACCCGAATACGGTTTTACGCCGATTGCGGATGACGCGCCGCTTTTCATGGTGGAATATTCATCTCCCAACACCAACAAACCGTTGCATCTAGGACACGTTCGGAACAATCTGCTCGGGCATTCGCTGTGTGAAGTACTGAAAGCCAACGGAAAACGTGTGGTAAAAACCAATATTGTCAACGACCGCGGCATTCATATCTGCAAATCCATGCTTGCGTGGCAAAAATGGGGTGCAGGCGAAACACCCGAAAGTTCGGGAAAGAAAGGCGACCACCTGATTGGCGACTATTACGTGCTTTTCGACAAAAAATTTAAAGCTGAAGTTGCAGAATTAATGGCAACTGGATTGACAAAAGAGCAAGCCGAAGAACAGTCCAAACTGATGCAACAGGCGCGCGAAATGCTTCGCAAATGGGAAGCGAACGACGCCGAAACTGTTAATCTGTGGAAAATGATGAACGGCTGGGTGTATACCGGGTTTGACGAAACATACAAGAAGCTCGGCGTGGAATTCGATAAAATATACTACGAATCACAAACATACCTTGCAGGTAAAAACGAAGTGCTTCGCGGATTAGACGAAGGCATTTTCTATCGCCGCGAAGATGGATCTGTATGGGCGGATCTCACCAAAGAGGGTTTAGACGAAAAGATTCTTCTCCGTTCGGACGGAACTTCAGTATACATGACGCAGGATATCGGCACTGCCAAACTGCGTTTTGACGACTACCCAATCGACACAATGATTTACGTAGTGGGCAACGAACAAAACTACCATTTTCAGGTGCTTTCCATCCTGTTGGACAAGCTCGGATTCGAGTTTGGCAAAGGCTTGGTTCACTTCTCTTACGGAATGGTGGAACTTCCCGAAGGCAAAATGAAATCACGCGAAGGAACGGTGGTTGACGCCGACGATTTGATCGAAGAGATGGTCAATTCTGCCAAGGAAACGTCTCAGGAACTGGGTAAACTCGACGGAATATCCAAACAGGAAGCCGACAATATCGCACGTATGGTGGGATTGGGCGCTTTGAAATATTTCATTTTGAAAGTTGACCCGAAAAAGAATATGACTTTCAATCCGAAAGAATCCATCGATTTCAACGGAAACACCGGTCCATTCATTCAATATACACACGCTCGCATTCAATCAATCCTTCGCAAAGCGGCAGAACAAGGCATCGTCATTTCTGACAAGTTGGATACAAACATCTCTCTTTCTGAAAAAGAAGAAGGATTGATTCAGATGATTTTCGATTTCAAATCCGTTGTGCAACAAGCAGGCCGCGAATACAACGTGTCGCTGATTGGAAATTATGTGTATGATTTGGTGAAAGAATATAATCAGTTCTATCACGATTTCTCTATTCTGAAAGAAGAAAACGAGGCATTGCGTAATTTTCGTCTTGTGCTTTCGCGCAACGTAGCTCGCACCATAAAGAAAAGCGTGTCGTTATTTGGAATTGAAGTTCCCGATAGAATGTAAAACGATTTAGAATTTTACGAATTGGAATATAGCCGCAGGGATTTATAATCTTTGCGGTTTTCATTTCCAAATAAGACATAAGGAATAAACTCCCATAATAGTTTTCTAATAGTAAACGGTTAAAAAAAGTCGACTTATTCACTCATTTCAATGTAATTCTCGTTTACAATTAAATGAGTTATTTTTGTAAAAAAGAAAATATATGGAATACAGTTTTACAGAATTATTCACGCGTGCGCAGTTGGTGATTGGTCCTGACGCTATGGAATCTTTGAAATCAAAGAAAGTTATTATATTTGGAGTGGGGGGTGTTGGAAGCTGGTGCGCTGAAGGGCTGATACGTAGTGGAATAATGCACCTTACGATGGTAGATCCCGACGATGTAGCACCTACAAACAGTAATAGACAACTACCTGCAACTACCAAAACAATGGGGAAATTGAAAGTGGATGTTCTAAAAAATAGATTGTTGGAAATAAACCCTTATGCCGAAATTACTATCATCCCGGACATTTATCGTGAAGAAAACTCCTCTTCATTTCATTTGGAAGAATATGACTACATCATAGATGCAATTGACACTTTGCAACATAAAGCACATTTATTGGTGGAAGCATCCAAAACAAATGCAACAATATTCTCTTCAATGGGAGCGGGATTGAAAATGGACCCTCTAAAGATACGAGTTACTGAATTTTGGAAAGTAAAAGGGTGTCGTCTCGGAGCAGCTCTACGTCAGCGTATTCGCAAAGGAGAAAAACCGCACAAAAAAATTATTTGCGTTTATAGCGAAGAAATCACTGAGAACAAAGGCAAAAAAAATTCTCTTGAAAATGTGGATGAAAATTCGCGATTCCACAAACCAACAGTAAATGGTACACTTGTGCATATTACTGCTGTCTTTGGATTTATATTGAGTGGATTGGTGGTGCAGGATGTTTTCAATTCAGTTAACAGCCAATAATAAAAAAGCACTCATTTTAATAAAAAAGAGTGCTCCTAATTATTATAGAAAAAACTATTTTACTTCATCTGGTCAAATCCTTGTCCGTAAACCCCGACAACATTGCTTTGTGAGATAAATGCATTGTGGTCAATTTTCTTTATCATTCTAAAGATTGTTGCAGCTTCCGTTTTTCTAGCAAGTACGATAATCATTTTCTGAGTTTTTTTTGAATACCATCCTGTTCCTTCAAATATGGTACAACCTCTTCTGAGTTCCGTATTGATTTTGGTAGCTATTTCATCATATTTTGAAGTAAATATAAAAAACTGTACCGATTGTTTCGCACCGCTTATCACCATATCTACCGAATAATACAAAACGCCGGTGATGACAAGACCATAAATAATTTTTTCTACGCTATGAAACAAAAACCAAGAACTCAAAATGATGATGATATCCACCACCATCAAACCTTGTCCCATGCTCACGTAGCGATATTTGGTGATAATTGAACCGATAATATCCGTTCCCCCTGTAGTAGTATTTCGGGAATAAACCAATCCCAAACCAGTTCCACAACAAGCTGCTCCTACTACACTCGCAAGCAATGGGTCTACAGTTGGCAAAAGATTCGGCATATATTTCTCTGCAATTCCTATAAAGAAAGTAAGCCCGAAAGCCCCGAAAACCGTATTCAGAACAAAAGTTTTTCCCAGAATAAACCATGCGAAAACAATCAACACCAAGTTGACAACGAAAATGGTTATCCAAACGGGAATTCCGGTAGAATAATTGACAAGAAGAGAAATACCCGCCAAACCACCGCTGACAATCTTATTCGGGATCAAAAATCCCGTGAGGCCAATGGAGTATATGATTAATCCAAGAACGATTACGAAATAATCGCCCCATTCAAATTTTACGAGATGTTTTCTTGAAAGTATATCCATATTTTGAAGTTTTATAAAACCACATTTACAATCTTCTTCGGTACAATAATTATCTTTTTAGGCGTTTTGTTTTCCAGCCATTTTTGCGAGTCTGCATGTTCCAAAACTGTTTTTTCGATATCCTGATTAGTTGCATCTGCCGGAAACTCAATTACAAATCTGGATTTACCATTGAATGAAATTGAATACGGGAATGAATCTTCTACCAAGAATTTTTCATTAAAATTCGGCCATTTTGCGTCATTTACTGTAGAATCATTTCCCAAATTGTGCCACATTTCCTCCGCGATGTGCGGAGCGAAAGGAGCAAGCAGCACAACCAAATCATTTAAAATTGCACGTTTGTTGCATTTCATAGCAGTCAACTCATTCACGCAAATCATGAACGCAGAAACAGAAGTATTAAATGAAAAGTTTTGAATATCAGCAGTAACTTTCTTTATCAATTTGTGTAGCGATTTCAATTCTTCTTTTGTCGGTTCGTCATCTGAAATTACGAGATTCTCTCCTTGATAAAACAAGTTCCAGAATTTGCGTAAGAAGCGATGCACACCATCAATACCGTTCGTATCCCAAGGTTTGGATTGCTCCAACGGACCGAGGAACATTTCGTACAATCGCAATGTGTCCGCACCATAATTTTCCACAATATCATCCGGATTTACTACATTGAACATTGATTTGGACATTTTCTCTATCGCCCACCCACAAACGTATTTTCCATCTTCAATAATAAATTCGGCATTTTTGTATTCCGGTAGCCAGTTTTTGAATTTTTCCATATCCAAAATATCGTTTGATACGATGTTTACATCCACGTGAATTGGCGTGGTGTCATATTGCGATTTTAAGTTGTAAGAGACAAATTTATTGGTACCCTTGATGCGATATACAAAGTTGCTCCGTCCCTGAATCATTCCCTGGTTTACCAGTTTTTTGTATGGTTCTTGTTCGCATGAAACACCCAAATCGTACAAGAATTTATTCCAGAAACGACTATAAATTAAGTGACCTGTAGCGTGCTCCGTTCCACCGATATACAAATCTACATTACGCCAATATTCATCAGCTTGTTTCGAAACCAGCGCCTCGTTGTTGTGCGGATCCATGTAACGCAGATAGTATGCTGATGACCCTGCAAACCCGGGCATCGTGGAAAGTTCGTAAGGATAACCTTCGGCAGTATGCCAGTTTTTAGCACGTCCCAATGGAGGTTCGCCAGATTCCGTAGGAAGAAATTTGTCGATTGCAGGAAGTTCTAGTGGTAGTTGATTTTCATCAATTGTGTATGGCATGCCTTCTTTGTAATAAATCGGGAACGGTTCGCCCCAATATCTTTGACGGCTGAAAATCGCATCGCGCAAACGATAATTCACTTTTCGGTAGCCGATTCTTTTTTGCTGAATGGTTTCGATAGCGAATGGGATGGCTTCCTTCACAGTTTTTCCATTGAGGAAATCTGAATTTGTCATAACGCCTTCTTTCGCGTCAAAACTTTCTTCGGAAACGTCACAAGCTTCAATCAATGGAATAATAGGTAAATCAAAATGCTTCGCAAAAGCAAAGTCGCGGCTGTCGTGTGCTGGGACTGCCATTATCGCGCCTGTGCCATAACCGGCCAGCACGTAATCGGAAATCCAGATAGGAATTTTTTTTCCTGTGAATGGATGAATTGCATACGAACCCGAGAAAACGCCTGTTACAGATTTGTCCGCGAGACGTTCACGTTCGGTGCGTTTTTTTGTTATCTCTAAATAATTTTCAACTTCCGTTTTTTGTGTTTCTGAAGTTAATTGCTCTACTAACTCGCTTTCTGGAGCCAGCACCATAAAGGTTACGCCGAAAATGGTATCCGCCCTAGTTGTAAATATATCAAAATGTATATCATCTGTAGTTTTGAAATGTATTACCGCACCTTCGGAACGACCGATCCAGTTCTTTTGAGTTTCCTTCAAAGAATCCGACCAATCCAAATTGTCAAGTCCTTCCAGCAATCGTTCCGCGTAAGCGGACACGCGCAAACACCACTGACGCATTTTCTTCTGTTCTACAGGAAATCCACCACGAATGGAAACACCTTCGCTGACTTCGTCATTAGCCAACACAGTTCCCAGTTGTGCACACCAATTTACCATTGTATCACCAAGATAAGCGATACGATAGTTCATCAATATTTTCTGCTGCTCTTTTTCGGATTTCGCGTTCCATTCTTCCGCCGCAAATTGCAATACTTCTGTTGCAGCAACATTCAATCCTTCGGTTCCTTTTTCTGCGAAATGATTGATTAACTCACTAATCGGACGCGCTTTCTTCGTATCATTGCAATAGAAGGATTCGAACATTTGGATGAAAGCCCATTGCGTCCATTTGTAATATTTTGAATCGCATGTTTGCACTTCACGGCTCCAATCGTAAGAAAATCCTATTTTATCTAACTGCTTACGATAGCGAGCAATGTTTTTTCTTGTAGTAATCGCGGGATGCTGCCCAGTTTGGATGGCATATTGTTCGGCAGGAAGACCGTAAGCATCGTATCCCATCGGATGCAACACATTGAATCCCTGCAGACGTTTGAATCTCGAAAAAATATCGGAAGCAATATATCCAAGCGGATGTCCCACGTGCAATCCTGCCCCTGAAGGGTAAGGAAACATGTCCAAAACATAATATTTCGGTTTGGAAACATCTTCCTCCACTTTATAGATCTTATTTTCTATCCAGTAATTCTGCCAGCGTTTTTCTATTTCTTTGAAGTTATATTCCATTATATTAATCTTTTAAATCGGGCGTACAAAGATAATTATTTATTAAAGAATAATCAGTTTCATTCTATATTAATTGACAGCTTTACACGAGAACTGTATTTGCCAAAAACAATATATTCTCATTGTTTTTCGATAATTTTATTTTTTATAAATTATTGTATTGTCACGTTGAATTAAAAATAAAATCAACAGACACAAAACAAAAAAAAGCATTTGCAATTCTTTGATTTTGCCTGGCATTTATTGTATATTTTATATATTTTACAACCTCTCTGTTTAATGGATTTAAATCAGCAAGTAAAACACAAGTAGTTATTAGGAAAATAAATATATTCCCCCTTAAACATAGTAAATAGACGTCATTCGATTTAGTACATTATTAGCCATTTGCAAGGGATTATATTGCCAGCTGGGTGATATTTTGATATGTCACAAAGATTACATTATTAATAATTGAATATATAATTATGAAGCAGACAAACAAAAAATCTCTGATTCATTTTTTCTTATCAATTGACTATGTTTTCTTAATTTTGCTAAAACAATTTCCGAAGCTGATTAAAATCCATATAGATAATTCGCTATTATTCTACTAGTAATAGCTCTAATTCTGTCTATATTTTTAATAAAAAAAACAATAAATAATGAAACATCTTGAAGCTGGATTTTATGGCAACAACAGTTTTTGCCGCTATCTAGGAATGACTTTGGCTATCTTCTTCGGCGTAGCTTCTATAGGACAAATACCACTATTGATAGTACTTTTTGTAAAAGGATTTTCAGCAGATAGAAATTTAGCTGAAGCTTCAGCTAATACCATGGATTTTTCTCAATACGGAATTTCCAATAATCTTGGATTATTTCTAATGCTTTTGAGTTTTGTAGCTTGCTTTTTTGGTTTTTGGCTGCTTATTAAACCAATTCACAAAAGAACAATGTTGCAAACCATTAACGGAGGACGAAAAATCAGGTGGAATCACATTGCAATGGGCGCACTGATTTGGGGTATAATTTCAATAACTATGACGTGGATAGATTATACTCAAAATCCGGAGAATTATGTATTACAATTTGACGCTATAAAATTTGGAGCACTGCTTTTAATTGTCCTGACGATTCTACTGATTCAGACATCTTTTGAAGAAGTTTTTTTTAGAGGTTATCTTTCCCAGGGAATTGCACAAAAAAGCAGAAACCGATGGGTCGTTTTGATAGTTGTTTCAGTTGTATTTGGTTTACTACATAGTGATAATCCTGAAGTTAAAGAATATGGATTTCTGCTTGCTATGCCGCAGTATATTATTATGGGATTAATTTTAGGCATTATGTCTATTGTAGATGATGGAATCGAAACAGCAATGGGAATGCACTTTGCCAATAATGCGATAGCAGCATTAATTACTACTAACAAAGCTTCAGCAATTCAAACAGATGCAATATTTGAGGCGGTAAATGTCGATCTAAGAATGATTGACAATGTTTATACTGCAATTGCAGGACTTATCGCTTTATTGATTTTATCTCTAATATTCAAATGGGATTTCTCCATTATAAATAAAAAAATTGAACCCGAAACTCCGTCGATTCCCGTTTCATTTTTAGCACAATAAAACTTTGTTTTTAGAATAAATATGTATCTTTGAAATAATAACTATCTAACCTGTTGTTTATGACACTCGAAATACTTTTTGTCGGCGGCGTAATTTTAATCGGAATAATTTTCATCATGATTGAAATCTTTCTTTTGCCTGGTGTAAGCCTCTCCGGAATTACGGGAGGCATCCTACTTGCAGGAGGTATTATTTACAGCTACCTATATGTTAGTATGACTGGTGGACATATCGCTCTTGCGGCGACTATCATTGTTTTTTTGATTACACTTATTATTCTGATTCGCTCAAAATCGCTTCGTAAAATCGCTTTAAAAACAGAAATTAAAGAAACTGTAGATAACAGCGAGTTGACAAAAGTTGATGTGGGAGATCAAGGTAAAACAATTTCCCGCCTCAACCCAATGGGTAAAGTAATGGTAAATAATACTATTATGGAAGCAAAATCATTAGAGGGGGAGATGATCGATGAAGATTCTGAAATTGTCATAATAAAAATCAATTCCAACAACGTGATTGTAAAAAAATCATTCAATAATAATAACTAACTTATGGGAACATTACAAATTATTGCTATTGCGGCAATTATTATTTTCTTTCTAACGTTTTTCCATTATGTACCTTTTTTCTTATGGATTAACGCGCTCTCGGCTGGTGTAAATATCTCACTTGTACAACTTTTCTTAATGCGCCTGAGACGAGTACCACCTCACACAATCGTTTACGCAATGATTGAAGCACACAAAGCTGGTTTAAACAACGTTACCCGAGACAATCTTGAAGCTCACTATCTTGCAGGAGGACATGTTGAAAAAGTAGTTCACGCTCTGGTTTCTGCATCTAAGGCAAATATTGATTTGCCTTTCCAGATGGCAACTGCTATTGATTTAGCAGGGCGCGATGTATTGCAGGCCGTTCAGATGTCGGTAAATCCAAAAGTAATTGATACTCCTCCTGTTACTGCAGTTGCGATTGATGGCATTCAGCTTATTGCAAAAGCGCGCGTAACTGTTCGTGCTAATATCAAACAATTAGTTGGTGGTGCCGGAGAAGAGACAATTCTTGCTCGCGTTGGTGAAGGAATTGTATCATCTATTGGTTCGGCAACATCCCACAAATCCGTTTTGGAAAATCCGGATTCAATCTCAAAACTTGTATTAAAAAAAGGATTAGATGCAGGAACTGCTTTCGAAATATTATCCATTGATATTGCAGATATTGATATAGGTAAAAATATTGGTGCTGTTTTACAAATGGATCAGGCGCAAGCTGACAAAAATATCGCTCAAGCTCGTGCTGAAGAAAGACGTGCTATGGCAATAGCTCAGGAACAGGAAATGAAAGCGAAAGCTCAGGAAGCGCGTGCTAAAGTTATTGAAGCGGAAGCAGAAATTCCAAGGGCATTGGCAGATGCTTTCCGTTCAGGGAACTTGGGTGTAATGGATTATTATCGTTTACAAAATATTCAAGCAGACACTGAAATGCGAGAAAATATAGCGAAACCTCAAAACAACAATGACACTTATAAAACTACAAAATAATGCGTGTAATTCCAGAATCTGAGTTAATCATAAATTCGGATGGCAGTGCTTTCCATCTTCACATTACTCCCGAACAACTTTCGGATAAAATTATAATGATGGGTGATCCCGACAGAGTTACCCAAACTGCGAAGTTCTTTGATAGCATCGAATGTGATGTTCAAAGCAGAGAATTTCATACCATAACAGGAGTTTATAAAGGCAAAAGAATTACAGCTTTGTCACATGGAATAGGTACTGATAACATCGATATCGTTTTGACGGAACTTGATGCTTTAGCAAATATTGATTTTAAAACTCGACAAGTAAAATCTGAATTTAAACAACTCGAAATGGTGAGAGTTGGAACTTCAGGCGGTTTACAAACGAATTGCCCTGTCGGCTCGTATGTAGTTGCTGAAAAGTCAATAGGATTTGACAGCGTGCTCCATTACTACGAAAATTCTGTAGCAGTAAGAGATACGGAGTTTGAAGAAGGATTTATCAAATATGTCAATTGGTCCTCCACAAATTCGAGACCATATGTCGTAAATTCCAATGAAGAGTTGGTGCAAAGAATAGGTTACGATATGATAAAGGGCGTCACCATTTCTGCAGTAGGATTTTATGGGCCGCAAGGACGACATGTGAGACTGCCTTTAGCATATCCTGAACTTAATTCTAAAATCGAGTCGTTCCGTCATAATGATTATGCGATAACTAATTATGAAATGGAAAGCTCCGCTATCGCGGGACTTGCCAAAATGATGGGTCATAAAGCCATGACAGTATGCGCCATCATCGCTAACCGTGTAGCTCTAGAATCCAACGCGAACTACAAAGGTTCTACAGAAGATTTAATTCAAATTGTGTTAGGAAGAATTTAACAATCCTTTTTATAAATATTATTTATCATGAGAAAAAATTTAGTTTCAATTTTCTTATTATTCGTTTCGGCGGTTTGCTGGGCACAACAATTACAGCCGTTGCCAATAGACAAAAACGTACGTAAAGGCGTTTTACCTAATGGATTAACTTACTACATCCGCCACAACAGTCTGCCGGAAAATAGAGCCGATTTTTATATCGCTCAAAAAGTAGGTTCAATGATGGAAGAAGACAATCAAGCCGGTTTGGCTCACTTCCTTGAACACATGGCATTTAATGGAACAACAAACTTTCCTGATAAAAAAATGCTAAATTATCTTGAACACAACGGCGTTAAATTCGGTACAAATGTAAATGCTTACACTTCTTTTGACGAGACTGTTTATAACATTTCAGATGTTCCAACAACAAACCCACGTCTGATAGATTCATGCTTACTTGTACTCTATGACTGGTCTAACGGAATAACATTAAAGACCGAAGAAATCGACAAAGAACGTGGTGTAATCCGTGAAGAATGGCGTACACGAGGTGGCGCACAACAGCGCATTTTGGAAAAAATGCTTCCAATTATGTATAAAGACAGCAAATACGCCAACCGTATGCCTATCGGTAATATTGACATCATCAACAACTTCAAACCTGAAGAAATACGTTCATACTATAAAAAATGGTATCGTCCCGATTTGCAAGCAATTATTATTGTCGGTGATATTGATGCTGACAAAATGGAAGCCAAAGTAAAAGATCTTTTCGGCAAAATTCCTGCAGCAGTAAATCCTGCAAAAAGAGAATACTATGATGTTCCTAATAATAAAGAACCGGTTGTAGGCATAGTTACTGATCCTGAAGCTACTCGTACTCAAATCATTATGGCCTACAAACACGAGGTTATTCCTCAGGAAGTGAAAGAAAGTCAGGCTGGTTTATTGGTAGATTATCTAAAATCCGCTGCTGCACAAATGATGAATCAACGTTTTTCTGAAATAACTCAGAAACCAAATGCACCATTCATAATGGCAGGCGCCTACGACGGAAATTATTTAGTAGCCAAAACAAAGGACGCATGGACAGTTTTTGCTAATGCGGAAGAATCAAAAATCAAAGATGCTGTAGCTGCTTTGATTCGTGAAACAGAACGCATGAAACGCTTTGGATTTACCGCAAGTGAATACGCGCGTACACGCGAAAATATTCTTAAAGAATACGAAAATGCATATAACAATCGAGAAAAAGTTGAAAACAACAGATATGTGCAAGAATATGTAGACAACTTTATTAATTACAGTGCTATACCGGGAATTGAATATGAATACAATACATTGAAAACAATGGCACCAAGTATTCCGGTAGAAGCAGTTAATCAAATGGTGAAACAACTAGTTGGCGAAGACAATTTGATTGTGATGATTAATGGTCCTCAAAAGGAAGGTTTGACTTATCCAACTGAAAAGGAAATCTTACCGATTATTTCTCAAGTAAAAGCAGAAAAAATTGAAGCTTACAATGAGGAAGTTTCAAATGAACCATTGATTCAAACTCCTCCAACTCCAGGTAAAATCTCTAAAATTGAAAAAAATGACCAATTGGGTACGACTGTTTGGACTTTGGAAAACGGAATGAAAGTAGTTTTGAAACAGACCAATTTCAAAGATGATGAAATTATGATGGTAGCAAACAGCGTTGGTGGATATTCGCAATACCTTCAAAGCGAAACAATAAATGCTAAAAACATCAATTCTGTTGCAAATTTGGGAGGTGTAGGTAGCTTCAGCGCTACAAATCTTGTGAAAGCATTAGCAGGTAAAAATGCTACTGCAAGACCAACGATTAATTTGACTACACAAGGTTTCACAGGAAGTTCATCTATCAAGGATTTTGAAACTATGTTGCAACTTGTTTACCTTTATTTTACTTCACCTCGTATGGACAATGACGCTTTTAAAGCTTATATACAACGTTCGGTTGCACAATTGAAAAATCTCGAAGCAGAACCAATGGTTGCATTTAGTGATAACATCACAAAAGCAATGTATGGTGATAATCCTCTTGTTCGTCGCATGAAAGTTGAAGATATCGAAAAAATCGACTATCAACGTACAATGGAAATGTACAAACAGCTTTTTATCAATCCTGGAAGTTTCACTTTTACATTTGTAGGAAATATTGACGAAGCAAAAGTAAAACCTGTAGTCGAACAATATCTTGCATCTTTGAAAGGACAAGCAGTAAAAGGGGAATTCTTGAAAGTTCCGATGGATTTGGTTAAAGGAAAACAAAATAATGTTTTCCAACGCGAGATGAAAACACCAAAAGCGTCAGTATTCGATTTATTCAGCGGTAAAATGGATAGAAATTTAAAAAATACCATTACGATGAGTATACTTGATCAGATTATGGATATAGTTTACACAGAAAAGATTCGAGAAGATGAAGGCGGTACTTATGGTGTGAGCACAAGAGGTTCTATCGCTCGCTATCCTGAAAATCAAACTACTTTAGAAATATTCTTTGATACTGATCCAGCTAAAGCTGAAAAGTTAAACGGCATCGCTAAACGCGAATTGGCAGAGATTGCAAAGAATGGCCCTCGCACAGCAGATTTCAATAAAGTGAAAGAATACATGGTGAAAGCTTATAACGAAAAGCTAAAAGAAAATAACTACTGGCTTGGAGTTTTAAACACCAAATATTTCTACAACGAAGATTACCACAGTGACTATCTGAAGACGTTGAATTCTATCACTGCAAATGATGTAAAGAGTTTGGTGAACAATCTTCTTTCACAAGGCAACGAAGCTGTAGTAGTAATGATGCCAAAAGAAGCTGCAAAGCAATAAGAAAGAAACTAGATATCAAAAAAACAGAACATTGATATGAACCCCAAAAGTTTTTTCTAACTTTTGGGGTTCATTTTTTGGAAAAAGAAATGCATTCATAGGCATTATGGAATAAACCATGCACAGCTAAAATGTATTCTGACAAAGGTATCAAAGAAAGAGAAGGAGAAACAGCTCATGAGAAAAACTAAATATACGAACTGTTTTTTTTAATGAAAAAGCAAATTGTACTGGATATTGAGAAAATATTTAACTTTACATGCAGCTTCGCTCAAATACAAGGTGACGCCACAAAGGCTGGATGTGATACCTGAAGCATTGCATGACAAAAGTTTGTATTCATTAATGACTAAAAAAATGTAAGCCAAAAACAAGTTCTCATTCAAAACAGATGAAGCTTCATTAAATCTGTCTATCTGCCACTTAGAGAAACTTCAAAGAAATGGACGCAATATAATATTTTAATCAGTTTTTGACCTTTTTGCACAAAGGCCATTTATCCAGTCAAATCCCTCTGATATTTACTTACACACTTTTCGGGATATGTCTTTTTGTCCAACTTTTGTGGTTCACTTCACTTTTGCTTCTCTTATTTTATTTATCCTAAACTGATTACTGCAATTCCAATCCTAATTCTTCCGTGAGATTTTTCAAAGCGGGATTCTGATCTAGCATATCTCTGAAAATCTCCTGTGTTGTTAATGGTTTTTGAATCATGTTCTTTTCCGAAACTTTAATTGTCATCTTTATATCCCGATTGTGAAGTTTCCTGCGCAACCAGTTTATAATCTGATAACTGTTATCGTTTAGATAGTCTTTATTTATCTGAGTATTGACTTCCACAAGAAATTCGGTGTCTGTCAGCATTTTTGGAGAATATAATCCCATCGTTTTTTTGAGGAGAACTTCTTCTGTTAGCGAATCAGCAAAATCACTCCATGCTTTCACAAGTTCCTTTTCTGTAAAAAGTGAGTCTTTTTCTGCTGTATTTTCTTCTGTCTGGTTATCATGCTCAACATTTTCTTCTTTGCGAGAAATCATTGAAGAGAGTGAGACTCCAAAATTTGACAGAGAACTTGTTTGATGCTTTACCGAGAGAGATGATCCTAATGGAACGGCTTTATCTTTGATTTCTCCTGCAAGAATTTCTTCTTTTGCAACAACATCTTTTTGAGATGCTGGAGTAGAAACTGCGGCAGATTCTCCTATTATTTGTGGTTCCTGAACAGGTAATTTATAGGCGGGATCAGTAACCTTTATGGGGTCAAGTTTTTTTTTTACTTCACTTACATTATTAGCTCCATCTGATAGTTGACACAAACGAATCATAGCAAGCTCCACCAAAAGACGCTTATTTTTGCTGAATCTGTAATTTAGGTCACATTCATTTGCAATAGAAATTGCACTATAAAGAAATTCGTTGTCACATTTCTGCGCCAATTCTATATATCGCTTGCGTATTGATGGACCCACCTGAAACAATTGCACTGTTTGTGGGTCTTTGCTCACCATCAAGTCACGAAAATGAGATGCTAGGCCATTAATGATATATTGTCCTTCAAAACCTCGGCTGTAAATATCATTCAATATTAGAAGACAATCCACAATGTTTCCCGCAAGAATAGCTTCCGTGAGATTAAGATAATATTCGTAATCAAGAATATTCAGATTTTCTATAACGGCTTTATAAGTGATATTGCCATTGGTATAACTCACAAGCTGGTCGAAAATAGAAAGCGCATCACGCATACCGCCGTCCGCTTTTTGTGCAATAACATTAAGTGCATCCAATTCAGCTTTTATATTTTCACTTTTGGCTACATACGAAAGATGTTCGATGGTATCATCAATAGTTATTCGACTGAAATCGTATACTTGACAACGTGAAAGAATTGTAGGCAATATTTTATGCTTCTCGGTAGTCGCAAGAATAAAAATCGCGTGAGCGGGCGGTTCTTCCAAAGTTTTCAGGAAAGAGTTGAAAGCCGATTGAGAAAGCATGTGTACCTCATCAATGATATAAACTTTGTATTTACCAATCTGAGGGGGAATGCGCACCTGGTCAATAAGCGCGCGGATATCGTCAACACCATTGTTGGACGCGGCATCGAGTTCGTGGATATTGTAAGAACGCTGTTCGTTAAAGGCAACGCAAGATTCGCAAATGTTACATGCTTCGTGGTCTGTAGTCGGCGATAAACAGTTGATGGTTTTTGCAAAAATACGTGCGCAAGTAGTCTTCCCCACTCCACGCGGACCACTAAACAAATAAGCATGTGCCAACTTGTTAGAAGAAATTGCATTCTTAAGTGTCTGTGTAAGTGCCTGTTGTCCGACAACTAATTTGAATGTTGAGGGACGGTATTTTCGTGCCGATACGATATAATCTTCCATCAAATATTGTCACTCATTTATATTAATACAAATATAAGAAATATATTTGAACCAGAGTTGTGATGTTTCCGATAACGCTATGATCAAGTTCTTGTTTAGGAAGACAATTAAAAAGATTTTGATAGAATTTATTGTTTGAATAACAATTATGTATAATTTTGCAGAACAATTTGCGAATGCTAACTATTGTCTTATGGTGTAATGGTAGCACAACAGATTCTGGTCCTGTTTGTTTAGGTTCGAATCCTAATAAGACAACAAAAGAAAAAGTATGACAGAAGTCATACTTTTTTGTTTCAAATGTCTAATAAATTCTATTAAATATTAGATGTCGGAAGTTCGACCTTTACAATCTCACTTAAATATTCCTCAACAATTAATTTATTTTTGGAGGCAAAAACAAGTGATTCGTTGATGAATTTAAAAACTATCATGTCTGAATGTTTCAACAACAAATCCAAGTTTGCATTCAACAGAGTCTCTAAGTCGTCTTCCAGTATCGTTCCTATTAAAGGTCTATTCTCTTTTTCAAAATACGCCTTCACTTCTTCTACAAAATCATTTATGTAGTTCTCTTGTTTTTTAGTATTCATTTTAATTTTAAATTTAAAATATCCTTTGATAAGATATCATTATTCCAATCTATAGACACTTAAATTGTCCCATTTGTTCGGAAAAATGGATTTCTTGTTTAGAAACTTGCTCGGCGTATGGACTTCGTCATTTTTCTATTTAGGAAATGCAGCCCGGCAATTGTTTTTTATAACCCCTAAATAGGAATAAGGAAAATCAATTTACCTTAACTTCTCTTTTAAATACTTACCGGTATAAGAATCTCTGCACTTGGCAATAACTTCTGGTGTACCTTCGCTAACTACATACCCGCCGTTCTTTCCTCCTTCGGGACCGATGTCGATGATATGGTCGGCACATTTTATAACATCCATATTGTGCTCGATGATAATGATGGTATGTCCGTGTTCTATCAGAGCGTTAAATGCTTTGAGCAAGGTTTTGATATCATGGAAATGCAGCCCGGTGGTTGGTTCGTCAAAAATAAATACCGTAGGTTCCGACTTTTCTTCCCCCAAATAATATGCAAGCTTCACACGTTGATTTTCGCCACCCGAAAGAGTTGAGGATGATTGTCCGAGTTTGATATATCCCAACCCTACATCCTGTAAAGGTTTCAGTTTCTTGGCAATTTTCTTTTCGGTAGTTCCTTTCTTCGAAACGAAGAAGTCGATGGCTTCTTCAACTGTCAACTCGAGAATATCGAAGATGTTTTTGCCTTGATATTCAACTTCAAGAACATCATCTTTGAAGCGTCTACCGTGACATGATTCGCATTCCAATTCGAGATCTGCCATAAACTGCATCTCTACAGTAATCGTTCCATCGCCTTTGCACTCTTCGCAACGTCCGCCTTCTACATTGAAAGAAAAATAGGCAGGCGTGAAATTCATCTGTTTGGATAGTGGCTGATCTGCAAAAAGTTTTCGGATATCGTCATACGCTTTGATATAAGTTACTGGATTGGAGCGAGTCGATTTCCCAATAGGGTTCTGGTCGACATACTCCACATTTTTAACCAGGTTTATATCTCCTGCGATTCCTGTGTAATCGGAATTTTCCAATGCACCTCCTTTCAATTTGTGCTGCAGCGCATTATAAAGCACATCTTTTACAAGAGAAGATTTTCCAGAACCGCTCACACCCGTTACCACTGTAATGATATTGAGAGGAAACTTCACATCAATATTTTTGAGGTTATTTTGTCGAGCGCCCTTTACTTCAATGTAGTTGTTCCATTTTCTGCGAACGGCAGGCACTTCTATTTTTTCTTCGCCTGTCAGGTATTTGACAGTGTAACTATCTGTGTTGTTCTCTAGCTTATCCACTTTACCCTGATACATCACTTCCCCGCCAAGGCGTCCGGCTTTCGGACCGATATCGAGAATATAATCAGCAGCGCGGATGATGTCTTCATCGTGTTCTACTACTACTACCGTATTGCCAATCTTTTGCAATTCGCGAAGGACACTTATTAAAAGCATGGTATCTCGCGAATGCAATCCGATGCTCGGCTCATCGAGAATATACAAAGAGCCGACAAGGCTGCTCCCGAGCGAACTTGCTAGATTGATGCGCTGACTTTCGCCTCCCGAAAGTGTGTTCGACAAACGATTGAGCGTTAAATAACCCAAGCCGACGTTCAACATAAAAGTGATGCGCGTGGTAATTTCATTTAGTAAACGTGAAGCAATGGCTTGCTCTGTTTCGTCGAGTTTTAAATTATCGAAGAATGATTTCAACTCAGTAATGGGTAATTCCACCAGTTCGGCAATGGTTTTTCCTCCTAATTTCACATATAGCGCCTGCGGCTTCAATCTTCCGCCTTTGCATTCTGGACACACAGTTTTACCTCGGTATCTTGCAAGCATCACGCGATATTGTATTTTGTAAAGGTTGTCTTCAAGCATTTGGAAGAAATCGTTGATACCATACAATCCCAGATTGTGTCTTCCGTTCCACAAAATATCCTTTTCTGTATTGTTCAAATCAAAATATGCTCTGTGAATAGGGAAGTCAGCTTTGTATGCGTTCCGTATAAATTCCTTTCTCCATTCAGACATCTTTTCTCCACGCCAGCACATCACGCACTCTTCATTAAGCGAAAGAGACTTATCAGGAATTACAAGGTTCTCATCAATTCCCATGACCTTGCCAAAACCCTCACACTTCGGACATGCGCCTAACGGACTGTTGAAGTTGAACATCATGTCGGAGGGTTCTTCAAAGATGATTCCGTCGGCTTCAAATTGGTTGGAAAAACGATAAGTTTCTATGTCTTTTTCATTCCAGATTTTCAACACAGCTTCTCCATTTCCTTCAAGGAAAGCAGTTTCCACGGAATCCGACAAGCGGTTGATATTGGCTTTTTCGGAAGATGCAGACAAACGATCAATAACCAAAAGGATGTCCGACTGTTTGGGAAGTTTTTTTTCCTGCAAAAGTTCATCTATCCTCAAAAAATCATGCTCTACCTGAACACGCGAAAAACCTTCCTTCAGTAGTATTTCCAATTGTTCTCGCAGATTGCGCCCATTACGCAATTGAATGGTTGAGAGCACGGCAATTTTCGTTCCTTCTTTCAGTTCTAGCATCTTGTTTACCACATCTTTCACGTAGTGACGTTTCACTTCTACTCCCGAAACGGGAGAAATGGTTTTGCCTACTCTAGCATATAACATCCTCATATATTCGTAAATCTCTGTGGAAGTGCCAATAGTGGAACGCGGATTTCGGGTTATGACTTTTTGCTGTATAGCGATTGCTGGAGGAATGCCTTTGATATAGTCGGTTTCGGGTTTGTCCATCTTCCCTAGAAACTGTCGAGCGTAAGCCGAAAGACTTTCCACATAACGGCGTTGTCCTTCCGCATACAAAGTATCAAACGCAAGCGAAGATTTTCCGGAACCTGACAAACCAGTGATAACGGTAAATGAATTGCGGGGGATGGTCACATCTATATTCTTGAGATTATTGACTCTCGCACCTTTTATTTCGATGTTTTTTGAATTGCTCATAGTTGGTTTATAAGACAGCAAAGATACTACTTTTTTATGTGATGATTTTTCAATAAAAAGTTCTAAAGAGCAGTACCCAAACTATAACAAATTACTGGTCATAAGTTTTATGTTATAGTTAAAAAGATTATGGTCAGCTATTCAGTGTAAGTAGTTCATTGTACAAATTCTCATTTACGTCTTCCTTCTTTTTTCTATTAAATTTACAGGCGAAAATAGCAGAAGCCAAATCCAAAGCCGACGAATCGGCTGCCAAAACACAATTTCAAACGAAAATAGATGGTGGATTAATCTACACAGCTATGATGAAATTGGTAGATGCCATTTCAAAGAATGAAACCGCAGGGCTGAACGGAATACCCGGCAATGGCACTAATCCCGCATTCTGGGCAGGTGGGACGTACTCTATGGCTCTTAAAAACACCGCAAAAGCAATCATTAGGCATGATGGTAAGACTAAGTTCACCGACACAGAAGTTGAAGGTGTGATTAAGGCTCTATCAGGAATCATCGGAAATCTTCGCATTGATGGTAACGGAAGACTTTATATAGTTGATGCAAATGGCGCGGAGCGTTTCCGTATTGGTAATATAAAGATTCCAACGCTCGCAAGTTTGCGTGGTGCATCCGAAACTGCAAATAGTGTCACCGTTTCGGCAAAAGGATGGGGGACTTCATACGAAGACATTATTAATTCTTTCGACTTCACACAGACATTGTATGTAGCAAAAGACGGTTCGGATATCACGGTTAACGGCTACATTTCCTTGAACGGTTATTGTGAAGGCGGTAATGATTACTACAGTATGGAGGTCGATGTATATCTTCAACACAACATTACAGGCGCAACATATCCTATAGGTAGATTGGATGAGTCAAATTATGGCAATCCTACAAGTACATCAAATAGCTTGCCAATTGAAACGGTTCTACGCAACATGCCTTCAGGAACTTACCGACTGCACGCCGATGTAAGGATAGATATCCAAAGTGTGAGTGCAAACACTTCGGCGAGCATTTATATTGGACAAACAACTCTCTCCAGTCTTTATGTTACAGATATGAAGCAATCGGTTATCGGTGAAAACGGATTGATGAGTTTTTTCGGGAAAAACGACTATTTCTATGCCGCAATGGACGAAAATAACCGCATGAATATAGGTGCGAGAGGGATTGTGAATGTGCCTGGCGTGCCTATTGAGATTGCGCAGATAGGATATTACGGGAATATTTCTTATCAATTGACTGGAATGGTAGAAAGTGTTACCAGATTGGCGGAAGGGCAATACAGGGTAAATCTAAAATCTGGAAGTTTTGCGTCAGCAGCGGAATTTATACCCGAGGCAACGGCGCACGTAGGAGGGCAAACACCACATTATGCGCAAATTATTTCGTGGACTTACAATAGTATAGATGTTTGGACAGCGGATGATTCCAGTTGCAACGATGGCGGATTCCTATTAAAAATATATGACAGACGTCCATAAAAAAAGCGGGATATTATCCCGCTATAAAAAAAGTAACAATATGAATATATTAATTTTCCCCTTTTTCTCGCAACGCTTCATATTCGGCGTGATTGATTGGGATAAATGTGTAGAAACTGTCAAACATTTTATAGACTGTTTCATAATCGCCTTTATCGTACGCCTCTTTGATTTTAGGGTAACCCTCAATCAAAATTTTATTAGGGATATAGGCGATAGTATCATATTTAAAACTTGCACCACGGGTAAGTACTATATCGCGCGCTTGCAGAAAAGCAGGTTCAAATCCGTTGTAATCATTGATAATATCACTTCCCCACATTTTAAGGCGTGGAGCTTCGGGGTTTAAGTCTCTTTGAGCATCAGCAAAACCACGAGAGGATGGTCGCCCCGTTTCATAAGCGATAAACTCCATATTGAGAGTTTGCTCCACGATTTGCAAACCTGTCAAATGTTCAGTAGAACGAACTTGCACGCCTTTGGCAGGACGGATAGAAAGAACAGCGTTCGGGTCAAGTTTTTTACTTGCTTTGTCGCCACAACTTGCAAGAATCACAAGCGAAAGCAAAAGAAGGATTGATTTTTTCATAAAATGATAATTTTTAATTGATTGATATACAAAGATAATAAAAATATAAACAAGGTATTCATATTTAAATAATTAATTAATGAACAATGTAAATATAACTAACGATACCATACAATTACAAGGAGATGTAAGTCAGGACAGCAGCAGGATGTACCCGCAATAAGCTGAAAGCAGAACTGGAACTATTCCAACAAGGGGAACGATTAACGGAGCGGTATAGAGACGTTGGCGTAAGTTGGTGGAATTACTGTGGTCCGATATTGGTCAATAGTTATCCAACGTACTTTGAGAAGTTACCACCACTTATAGCCAAAATAAACAAGGAGCGCCGGAGTAGTAAGAATTATGTACTATTCCTCGGTGCTACCGACGCCGAGAGCAACCAGGCTCCGTGTCTGTCGCTCATTCAATTTCAGATAGAAAATAATAAGTTAGTTGTTTCTGCCTATCAACGCAGCAGCGATGCGAACTTGGGGCTTCCTGCCGACATCTACCATCTGTATTTGATAAGTAAGCAGATAGATTTACCCTTGAAGTCTATCACGCTGCACCTGGCTAATGTGCATATCTATGAGAATAATATTGAGGCTACGCAAAGTCTATTAGCTGGAGAGAAGGTCTGTTTTGAGTTGAATGTGTAAGAAGTAAATTAAGTGTGTGTAAAAATAAAATCGCATTTCGTTTTTAATTTATACCTTTGATGCCAGGTCTATTAATCGCATTTCGTTTTTATTTTTACTCGCATTTGGTTTTTGCGATTATAAATTATTCTCTCATTCATATCGTCACCATTTCATTATTTTTTTGTTATTTTGCATGAAAATTTTCTTAAAACTAAACACGTTATGATTCACAAACTTGCTGAATTGGTTGAAAAAGCCAAAAATAAAACCACAAGAAGAATTGCAGTAGCGGCTGCCGAAGACGAACCCGTACTAATGGCATTAAAATCTGCTGTTAAAGATGGTATCGTAGTTCCTATTTTAGTAGGAAATCAAACAGAAATTGAAAGAATAGCAAAATCCATTGACTTTGATATCAAAAATGTTCGAATTGTTCACAATGACAAAGGACCTATTGTTTCTGCCCAAATGGCAGTGTCATTAGTAAAAAAAGGCGAAGCAGAAGTATTGATGAAAGGTTTCGTAAGCACAGGAGTTCTATTAAAAGCTGTTCTAGATAAAGAAAATGGATTGCGCAAAGGGAGTGTGATTAGTCACGTTGCTTTCTTCGAATCCCCCTATTACCATAAACTTTTGTGTGTAACCGATGCCGCTATGAATGTAGCTCCTGATTTTGACACGAAAGTGGAGATTGTAAAGAATGCTGTAGAAGCTTGTCACAAAATCGGCATAGAAAGACCAAAAGTTGCAGTTGCGGCAGCATTGGAAACTTTGAATCCCAAAATGGAAGCGACCGTTCACGCAGCTATGCTAAAAACCATGAGCGACCGCAAACAATTAAAAGGCTGCGTTGTGGACGGTCCATTGGCAATCGACAACGCTATCGACAAACACGCTGCGGAACACAAAGGCATCGTGAGCGAAGTGGCAGGCGATTGCGACGTTATACTTTTTCCTGATATCGAAGCAGCAAATATGTTCTACAAAGCATTGAACTTCATGGGCGGTGCTACATCAGCAGCAGTAATCATGGGCGCGGCAGTTCCCATTGTTTTGACTTCACGTTCCGATTCTGATAAAACTAAAATGTTGTCTATAGCTTTGGCAGCTGCAATGAATTAATATAATCTTAAATAAATTCAAATGGATACTAATGTAAGAATTTTGGCAATCAATCCGGGGTCTACTTCCACCAAGATTGCAGTGTATGAAGGAGGCAAAGTTGTTTTTCTGAAAAACATCAAACACTCCACAGAAGAACTAGGTCAGTTCAAAAAAATTACCGACCAATACGAATATCGCCGCGATATCATCTACAAAGAATTGCAGGACGCAGGTGTAGAATTGGAATCAATACGCGCCGTTGTGGGCCGTGGAGGTTTGGTAAAACCAATTCCATCTGGAGTGTATAAAGTGAACGAAGCTATGAAAAACGATCTTCGCAACTCTAAGATGGGCGAACACGCAAGTAATCTCGGTGGGCTCATTGCAGACGATATTGCGCACAAATTATCCAACGCACAAGCATTTATTGCCGATCCAGTGGTAGTCGACGAATTAGAACCGCTGGCAAGATTTTCAGGTCACGCGCTTTTAGAAAGACAATCCATTTTCCACGCGCTCAACCAAAAAGCCATTGCACGCAGACATGCGAAAGCAGTTGCAAAAAGATACGAAGACATGAATCTTATCGTAGTGCACTTAGGTGGTGGCATTTCTGTGGGAGCCCATCAAAATGGAAAAGTAATTGACGTAAATCAAGCATTGGACGGCGATGGACCTTTTTCTCCCGAACGTTCAGGAACGCTTCCTATGGGAAAATTCCTCAAAATGGCTTTCAGTGGCGAATATACTTACGACGAAATGAAAAAGATGCTGGTAGGAAAAGGCGGAATGGCTTCTTATACAGGATCAAACGATGCTTACCAAGTAGAATTAGCAGCTCTTGCAGGCGACAAGAAAAGTAATGATGTGTTGCAAGCAATGGCATACCAAACCTCCAAAGAAGTGGGTGCAATGGCATGTGTACTTAAAGGTGAAGTGGATGCTATCCTTATCACAGGCGGTATAGCAAACAGCAAATGGTTTTGCAACCAAGTGATGGAAAGAGTTCACAAAATTGCACCAGTCTTCATTTATCCAGGCGAAGACGAAATGTCTGCTTTGGCGGAAAACGGAGCGATGGTTATTTCAGGCGAAATCAAAGCCAAAGAATATAATTGATATTTATTGTAAACAACATGAAAGACGGTTTGCCAACGCGCAAACTGTCTTTATTTTGTAATATGATTTATCTATTCAATCCCGAAAATGATTTAGCACTTAGTAGTTTCAGCCCTACTTATACCCCTCCGGCGTCAGCCGTGAAGATGGCGGAGGATTTATCGTTGTTCCCATTATGGTATGCCGTTGACGACTCTTTCATTTGGGCAAAAGATAATGAGATGAATAAACGTTTTTTAGAGAACTTTAACCACTTGTTTGACAAAAACTTCCAAATATTTAACCCCAAAATACACAAACCACAACTACTTCAGCCGTGGGGATGGAACCCTAGTCTTTTGAAAAGATGTCGGGATGCATCATTTTTTGAAGAGAAATATTTACCTAATATTTCCGATATCAAGCAATTGAGACACTATTCGCACAGAAAAAACGCGGTTGAAATACTGAATCGATTAAAATCCAATAATTATGAATTTTGTGGGGAATCACACTATTTCACAGATATCTCCGATTTGTTGGATTGGTTGAATCAGCGTAAAAACACGTCTGTATTGAAAATGCCTTTATCTGGTAGTGGCAAAGGATTAGTGTGGATTATAGATAAGATTATGCCAAAACAGATAGATTGGGCTAAACGTGTAATCCAACAACAAGGAGGCGTTGTTGCCGAACCAAAATTTCAAAAACTTCAAGACTTTGCTATGGAGTTTCAGTTGTTGGAAGGGAAAGTGGAATTTCTTTGCTATTCCCTCTTTGACACCCATGACGCCGGAGCATATAAAGGCAATTATATGCTTTCCGACGAAGCAATAGAAAATCATTTGGCACAATTTGGTATAGTTCAAAGTCAACTTGAAGTTTTGAAGAATAAACTTTCCGAAATACTTTCATTAACTTTTCCCCAATATAAAGGTGTTTTAGGTGTGGACATGATGATTTGTTACACCCCTGAAGGGAACAAAATACATCCTTGCGTAGAAGTAAATCTTCGCATGAATATGGGAATTGTCGCCCATAAAACCTGGAAAAATTATCTTTCATCATCCTCATCTGGTAAACTTTGTATCCAATATTTTAAAGACTCCGCCTGTCTACTTAAATTCATTGAGAATAATACCAAACTACATCCTTTAGTCATTAAAGACAATCGTATTTTTGAAGTATTTATGCCATTGATACCGATAAATAATGAGATTAATTTTTTAGTATATATACAGATTAAATGTTAAAAATACATATATCGACCTCCTTTCACTTTTATAATTAAAATAACGTTTTTTCTAATAAAATATTGTATATTTGCGCCTATATTAGTGTAATATAGACACGTATTTCGCTAGTTTATAAAATCCCATAAAAAATATTTATGTAACTAAATCAGTAGAGAATGAAAAAAAGAGATTTTTTTAATTTAAGAAGCATCATTACATTGGTAATGTGTTTTGTTGTATCCATTGGTTTCGCACAAAATTTAAGAGTGCATGGAACCGTGAAAGATACAAGAGGAGATGCAGTTATTGGAGCATCTATCATTATAAAAGGAGATGCAACAAAAGGAGCATCCAGTGATATTGATGGAAATTATTCCATCAATAACGTACCACAAAACGCAACATTGGTAGTTTCATCCATTGGTATGAAAACTCAAGAAGTTGCTGTATCAGGAAAGAGTGTTATTAATATTACAATGAAAGATGATACTGAGCTGCTTAACGAAGTGGTGGTTGTAGGTTATGGTACTCAGAAGAAAGTGAACCTAACGGGTTCCGTTTCTTCGGTTGACACTAAAACTCTTGAAGCCCGCCCTGTTCAGAACGTAGCACAAGCTCTACAGGGAGCCGTTCCTGGTCTAAACTTTAATGTGAACAATGCGGGTGGAGCTCTTAATAGTAAAATGAGTATGAATATCCGTGGTGCGGGTACGATTGGCAGTGGCTCAAACTCAGCACCATTGGTTTTGATTGATGGTACTGAAGGTGACCTTTATTCAATTGCACCAAATGACATCGAGAGCATTTCTGTATTAAAGGATGCAGCTTCTTCTTCCATTTACGGTTCGCGTGCCGCCTTTGGTGTAATTCTAGTTACAACAAAAAGTGGTAAAAAAGGTCGTATGAATGTAAGCTACAATGGCAATATGAGATACTCCACAGCAACTCAAATTCCAGAAATGCCTAATTCTTATGATTTCGCACGTTATTGGAATGACGCTGCTGCTAACAATGGAGAGGGAATGCCTTTCAATGATGAAATGCTCGAAAAAATAAAAAACACTGTAAATGGTACCCCAAAACCTGGAGACGAAGCTATGACAGTATGGGCTGGATATGCAGCCAACGAGCCATGGTCAATGTATACTGGTTCTTGGGCAAATACTGATTGGTTCGCAGAAATGTATCGTAAAAATGCCCCTTCTCAAGAGCATAACATTTCTATTAGTGGAGGTGCGGAAAAAATCAATTATTATATCAGTGGTGCAATACTAGATCAAAACGGTTTGATTAGACATGGAAAAGATAAATTCAACCGCTATAACTTTTCAGGTAAAGTAACGGCCAATGTTACGGATTGGTTTACTATTACATATAATAATAAATGGTCACGTGAAGATTATAATCGTCCTTCCTATATGACAGGATTGTTCTTCCACAATATAGCCCGTCGTTGGCCTACAAACCCTATTTACGATCCTAATGGCTTTTATGTTCACGGTAACGAAATTATCCAAATGGAGGATGGCGGTTTAGACAAAACTCAAACAGATAAATTATATCAACAAGCCGTGCTTGAATTTAAACCTATCACGGGTTGGTTAATTCGGTTGGAAGGGAATTATAACACTACTAACCACCACAATCATTGGGATGTTTTGCCAATCTACTATCACGACCCCGACAAAGTATTGACTCCTGCAGCTTGGAGTGGAGATTATGCTCCCGGTAAGTCAAACGTAGGCGAAAGTATGCATAAAAACAACTATTACAATGGTCGTTTCTATACAGAATATTCAACATTGATTCAAGACAAACATGACTTAAAATTTCTTGCGGGTCTTGATATGGAAAAAAACAGATACACCAATCTAGGTGCATCTCGTGCTGATTTGATCACGCCATTAGTCCCAACTCTGAATAATGCTACGCATAAGGATGTATACCTAAGTTTTTCCGATAATCATTGGGCTACTATGGGGATGTTTGCACGTATTAATTATGCATACGACTCTCGTTACTTAGCCGAGGTATCCGTTCGTCGTGATGGTTCATCTCGCTTTATTGGAGACAAACGCTGGGCCACTTTTCCTTCCTTCTCTTTAGGATGGAACATTGCAAATGAAAATTTCTTCAAACCCTACCAAAATACAGTCAATTTATTAAAACTACGTGGTTCATGGGGAGCATTGGGTAATACAAATATTGAGGCACTGTATCCTTGGTTCTTGGTACAGCCTGCTTCAACAGCGTCTTCTGCTTGGTTGATTGATGGTGAAAGACAGAATGTATCTAACATGCCAGGCTTGGTATCTCCTGATTTGACGTGGGAAAGCGTTGAGTCATGGACATTAGGGCTTGACTTTGGTATGTTTAGAAATAGACTTCAAGGTAATTTTGATTATTTTGTTAGAAGCACCAAGGATATGGTCGGACCTGCCCCTGTTAAACCATCCATTTTAGGTGCGCCCCAACCTGCTGTAAACAATAGCGATATGCGTTCGCAAGGATGGGAGCTTGAATTAAAATGGCGTGACAACATAGGAGATGTTAATTATGGTGCAAAATTTGTTTTGTCTGACGACCAACAAACTATCACTCGTTACTATAATCCTAACAAATTGCTTAGTCAATGGTATGAAGGTCAAAAAATGGGTAATATTTGGGGATATGAAGTGGCTGGACTGGCACAAAGCGATGCTGAAATGAATGCTTGGCTGGAAAACAACAAACCTTCTTGGGGTTCAAATTGGGCTGCCGGAGATGTGATGTACAAAGATTTGAATGGAGATAAAGAAGTAAATAATGGAAAGGCCACTTATGAAGATACCGGAGACCTTCGTATCATTGGAAATACTTCTCCACGTTATCGCTATGGTATTACATTAGATGCCGCTTGGAAAGGATTTGATTTCTCCATTTTCATGCAAGGTGTTGGAAAACGTGACTGGTGGGATGATTCTCCTTATAGCATTGGAGCTAACACAGGGTTATGGCAGTCCGCAGCCTTCACTGAACACCTAGACTATTGGAGACCTTCTACCGATACGAACTTTGGTCCTAATCCAAATGGATATTATCCAAGGCCTCTTTTCGGAAACGGATGGAAAAACTTCCAAACCAATAATCGATATTTGCAAGATGCTTCTTATTTACGTATTAAGAATCTTCAATTTGGCTATTCGTTGCCAAAATCTGTAATCAATAAAATAGGGGCAAATAGAGCTCGCATTTATTTCTCTGCCGACAATCTTCATACATTTACCAAAATGACAAAGATTTTCGATCCTGAAGCACTTGGTGGCGACTGGGGTCCTGGTAAAATTTATCCACTTCAAAGAACGCTATCATTTGGTTTAAATCTTAACTTTTAATAATTCACAATTATGAAATATAAATTAAAGAAACTAATAAAAGGAGGTATCGCATTACTTTTTGCAGGTACTCTACTCTCTTCTTGTAATTTTTTGGATAAAGATCCTATAGATCAAATATCACCAGATTCATACTACACTACTGCAGAGCAATTAGGAGGGTTTACTTTCAATTATTACCAAACAATTTTCGCAAATAATAGCGGATGGTGGGCTGGCGTTGCTACTTTTGATGACGGAACTGATAATCAAGCTGCCCTCGGGGCAAATGACAGGATGTTTCTTCAAGATCAATGGAAAGTGCCAACTTCAGGTGGAATCGGGTTTAATAATATACGTAATGTAAATAAATTTATTAACGAAACAGAAGTAAAAATCAAAGATGGTAGAATTTCTGGTAATGAAACAATGATTAATCACTATATGGGTGAAGCATATCTTATCAGAGCAATGCTTTATTTTGATAAATTAGTTGCTTTCGGAGATTATCCAATCGTATTAGAAGAATTGAATGTAGATGCCGATTTGGCAGCTGCAAGCAAACGTATGCCCAGAAATGAAGTAGCAAGACAGATATTAAAAGATTTTGATAAAGCAATCAGCTTGCTTCAAAATAATGTATCCGGAAAGCTTCGCATTACTAAAAATGCTGCTTTGGCTTTGAAATCAAGAGTTGCTCTTTACGAAGGAACATTTGAAAAGTATCATAAAGGAACAGGTCGTGTACCAGGTGATGCTAATTGGCCTGGAAAAGATAAAGAGTGGAATAAAGGCAAAACATTTAATCAGCAAGCCGAAGTAGATTTCTTCTTAGAACAGGCAATGAGTTCTGCAAAAGAAGTATCTGATTTGGTATCCATAGCTACACCAAACAGCCACCAATTAAACCCTACTGCGAAAGGTCAATACAGTGGCTGGAACAAATATTACGATATGTTCGCAAGTGTCGATTTAACTTCGTTTCCCGAAGTTTTAATGTGGCGTCAATTTAACACTGACATAAACGTAGCTCACCTCACATCAAATAAACTACGTACAGGTTCAAATACAGGATGGACAAGAAGTTTGGTAGAGTCGTTTTTGATGAAGAATGGTCTGCCTATTTATGCTCAAGGTTCTGGTTACAATGGAGATAAAAGCATAGATTTGGCTAAAACAAACAGAGATGAAAGACTGCAGTTGTTTGTTTTTGGAGAATCAGATGTTTTAGCTGTTGATCAAAATAGCATTGATATAGAAAATAAAGACAAAGCACCTTCTGAACAAGTATCTTTGGTTAAATTTAAAGCACCTATTCTTATTACCAATAACCAAGAAACAAAAGACATTACTGGTTACAGACAACGTAAGTTCTATAATTACAATGAAAAGACTCATTTAGGACAAACATTCGCTGATAACACAGGTCAAATATTGGTGCGTGTGGAAGAAGCTATGCTTAACTATATTGAGGCTTCTTACGAAAAGAATCATACGCTTGATGCAACTGCTCAAGGTTATTGGAATGCGCTTAGAAATAGAGCCGGTATTACCGCTTCTATTCAAACAACAATAACTGCTACAGATATGACTTATGAAGCAAATACCAATAGAGATTCTTATGACTGGGGTGCATTTTCAGCAGGAAAAGCTATTGACGCTACTTTATATTCTATCCGTCGTGAACGACGCAATGAATTAGCCGGTGAAGGATATCGTATGAATGACCTGAAAAGATGGGCTGCAATGGATCAAGTCAAGGATTACCAAATTGAAGGTGTTAACTTATGGGATACAATGTATAAAGATCCAGGATTTATAAAAGTAAACGGTGATGTAATTATTTCTGACGGAGGAGACAAAGCAACTGTTTCCTCAAAAACAAATTCAAAATATCTTCGCCCTTACCAAATCAACAAGAAATATAATCTTTATAAAGGGTATACTTTCTATCAAGCACACTATTTGGCTCCATTCTCAGTACAAGAAATGACATTAGCTTCACCTGATGGAAATATAGAAAATACTTATTTATATCAAAACATTTATTGGCCGACAACAGCTAATGGAATGGCTGAAAAATAAATACGAATCCTCATAGAAAGGATAAATTATATTACTTAATACTTTTATTCTGAAAAGTCACTTCATATCACCCGAAAACATTTTCGTTAGATATAAGTGACTTTTCTATTTCACTTTTGGTTATGAAAAAAATAATTTTATTACTCTCTATCCCTCTTCTTTTAAATTGTTCAAGAAACATTGATTTGAATGATTACAAAACACAAAACGATATTCAAACTCGTTCACAAACCATTGTTTTTCAAGACAGCTTTGATCAGACCTCTTCTATTCCCGATACAACGAAATGGAGTCTTTGTCCACAAGATACTCCTGCATGGGCAAGGTATCTGTCAGAAAGTTATGATCAAGCATTTGTTGAAAATGGTCACTTAGTACTAGTTGCTGAAAAAATAAACGATACATACAAGGTTGGCGGAGTATGGACAAAAGATAAATTTTCTTTTCAGTATGGAAAGATTGAAGTTCGTGCGAAGTTTACGAAAACTACCAAAGGAGGATGGCCTGCCATTTGGATGATGCCACAAACTCCCAAATATAATGAAGGCTGGCCAACGTGTGGAGAAATTGATATTATGGAACAATTGAATCATGATCTGATTGTACATCACACAATACATAGTAACTATAAAAACAATCTCAATCTATACATTCCTCTTCCATCTTTATTTTCTTTTTATAAAAAGAACGAATACAATACATACTCTGTTGAATGGTCTAAGAATTCCATTACATTTTTAGTGAATGGACAGAAAAAATTGACCTATCCCAATATGCATTTGAAAGATGAAAGTGTCAAAAAGCAATGGCCTTTTGATGCGCCATTCTTTTTAATATTGAATTATGCTCTTGGCGGAAAAAATACTTGGCCTGGAAATATTGATGACTCTCAATTGCCCGGTAAAATGGAAATTGACTGGGTCAGAGTATACCAATAAATCTCTTATCGAACAGATAAGGTAGACTAATTAACGTGAGTTCGACTTAAGCAACTAATCTTTTTTTAGTCAATAATATCATTAATTGCATTAATAGAAGGCTTTTTTTCTAAAAAAGAATAAGCAGCTAAAGCAGAAATACATTGCAATAAAATTATCGAAAGATCTGTGTCTGGTATGTTCTATCTGACACAGATCTTTTTTAATTCATCATTTACCGATTCAATCACATCTCTTTTCTAAGCATTATCCTGTCGAGCAAAAGCATAAGAGAGTTTTTCATATTCTTCTTTAGTTTGATAATAAAATGTAGGCCGTCTACAAATTAATATTTAATACGTTACAGTATCCAACATTATCACTACAACATAGAATTAATGCGTTTCAGTACTCATCCGCATGATTTCAAAGTGTAATTCATGCATTTCAGTACTCATTCGCACGATTTTAAAGTGTAATTCATGCATTTCAGTACTCGTTTGCATGATTTTAAAGTATAATTCATGCGTTTCAGTACTCATCCGCATGATTTTAAAGTGTAATTCATGCATTTCAGTACTCATTCGCACGATTTTAAAGTGTAATTCATGCATTTCAGTACTCGTTCGCATGATTTTAAAGTGTAATTCA
>DAMBHY010000005.1:0-144768 GCA_032068765.1 Dysgonamonadaceae bacterium
AAAACGTTTTTTATTACTAACCAAACTTTAAAACAATTATTTTTGAAGTTTTTTTTAAATAAAATATTTAATTCACTGATAAACAGAATAATAAAAATAGAACTTTTTTTGAAGTTTTTTGCTTACTATGTTCCAAAACTTCAAAAAGAAGCTAAAAGGTCTTTTTTTAGATTCATAATTTATGCGTAACTTGCGCCGTTTTTTCAAAATAAATTATGAACGGAATTCTAAAAATTTTCAATCGCTTTCTTCCAAAATATAAAAAGTATGTAATCTTAGCATTCATATTTAATATTCTTACAGCTGTACTAAATGTATTTTCTTTTGTAACTATCCAGCCTATTTTGGAGATTTTATTCAAAATAGAGAAGAAAGTTTACACTTTTATATCTTGGGATAACCCACAAATATCATTTCTAGACAAATTATCTAATAATGCGTATTGGTACCTTACAAACACTATAAACGAATTTGGAGCTAGTCAAGCGTTGATGTTCATCGCTGCAGTTTTAGTGATAATGACCTTTTTTAAAACATTAGCTGCATATCTAGGATCTTATTTTACAATCCCAATAAGAACAGGAGTTGTACGCGACATAAGAAATCAGATAAACGATAAGATATTGACATTACCTATCGGTTTTTTTTCGGAAGAACATAAAGGTGATATTTTAGCAAGAATTTCGGGAGACGTAAATGAAGTTGAAAATTCGGCAATGAGTTCTCTCGATATGCTATTTAAGAATCCTATTCTCATTATTATATACCTTACAACAATGATAATCACAAGTTGGCAGCTTACCATATTTGTGTTGTTTCTGCTGCCAGTGACGGGATATATTATGGGAGTGGTTGGAAAGACATTAAAGAAACAATCTTTTGACGCTCAGAATAAATGGGGAGAATTAATGTCTCAAGTTGAAGAAACTTTAGGTGGATTGAGAATAATCAAGGCTTTCACTGCAGAAAAGAACATTGCAGAGAAGTTTCATAAAGGGAATGAAGATTACAGAAAAATGACACATCGCATTACTGCTCGCCAGTATCTAGCTCATCCTATGAGTGAATTTTTGGGCACTTTTACCATCGCAATTGTACTATGGTTTGGTGGCAACCTAATATTAAATGGAGAAGGACAAATTAATGCAGCAACTTTTATTTTCTACCTTATTATATTCTACAGCATCATCAATCCAGCTAAAGAATTTTCACGTTCCGCATATGCTGTACAACGTGGATTGGCTTCCATGCAACGGATTGACAAAATTTTACAAGCCGAAAACAATATTCAAAATCCGACAAATCCAAAAGTAATTCGTTTCAATTCAGAGATTACTTATAAGAATGTATGGTTTAAATATAAGGAAGAATGGATTTTGAAAGGTATTAACTTAAATATAAAAAAAGGCAGAACAATTGCCTTAGTAGGAGAATCGGGTTCGGGAAAATCTACTTTGGTTGATTTACTGCCTCGCTTTTATGATGTTCAGAAAGGCGAAATTCTTATCGATGGAGTTAATATAAAAGATGCAAATCTATATGAGTTACGTAAGCTTATGGGATATGTCAATCAGGAGGCAATTTTGTTTAACGATACTTTTACTAATAATATTTCTTTCGGAATAGCCAATGCCGATTTCAACAGCATCCAAGATGCAGCAAAGATTGCGAATGCAGACGAATTTATCCAATCAACCAAAGAAGGATACTACACAAATATTGGAGACAGAGGTGGCAAATTATCGGGTGGACAACGTCAACGTATTAGCATTGCGAGAGCTCTTTTTAAAGATCCTGAAATATTAATTCTGGATGAAGCTACATCTGCATTGGATACTGAATCTGAGAAACTGGTTCAAGAAGCGTTAGACAAACTAGTAAAAAGCCGCACCACAATCATTATCGCACACCGTTTGTCTACAATAAAAAATGCCGATGAAATTTATGTAATGAAAAATGGTGAAATTATAGAAAAAGGTACCCATAAAGAACTTTACGAGAAAGATGGTTATTATCGTAAACTTTGTAATGTACAGATAGCAAATAATAAAAATTGAATCACTATTAATTTAGTGTATTGCAATCTCTCGCAATCATTTCATCTATAGCTTCAAAAGGAGAATTTTTGCTTTTAAATTCCGGCACAATCTCTTTCATCATCCTAACGGTTTCCATTTCTTCATAATTATAGGATACATTAATAAGATTAAGAATTTGTTGCTTTACCTCCTCGTATTCATAAACTCGTACATCTGCAATCATTATTTTTTCGTGGTAAGTAGGTTTGGTACATTCTTCAATATTCAAAAGTTCTTCATACAATTTTTCTCCATGGCGAAGACCAGTAAATTCTATTTTGACATTAGGAACACCAGAAAGCTTAATCATCTTTTTAGCTAAATCATAGATTTTGACAGGTTCTCCCATATCGAATATATAGATTTCACCTCCCTTACCCATAGCGCCAGCTTCTAAAACCAGCTGACATGCTTCAGGAATTGTCATAAAATATCTGATAATTTCTGGGTGTGTAACAGTTACTGGACCACCTTTTCTTATTTGCTCTCTAAATAGAGGTATTACTGATCCATTTGAGCCTAATACATTACCAAATCGGGTTGTGATAAATTGTGTAAAATTTTGATTTGTATTTTGTAAGTATTTCGCGTATGCCTGCACATAGATTTCACATATACGTTTGGAACATCCCATGATATTTGTTGGATTTACAGCTTTATCCGTAGAAATCATTACAAATTTTTCAGCTTTATATTTTACCGCTAAATCCGCTATAGTTTTTGTTCCTCTAACATTTGTTTGTATCGATTCAGAGACATCTTCCTCCATCATAGGAACATGCTTATAAGCAGCAGCGTGGAATATATATTGAGGTCTGAATTCCTGAAATATTCTCTCCATTCTTGTTTCGTTTACAATATCCGCAATAATGGTTTTTGTATTCACTTCACGCCAGTTATTCTTCAACTCTAATCTCATAGAATGAAGCGGAGTTTCAGCTTGGTCAATCAATATGATACAATACGGGTTAAATGCAGCAACCTGACGAACAATCTCACTACCGATGGAACCAGCAGCTCCAGTTACCATTACTCGTTTACCCTCAATATTACTTGCAATTTCTTTCATATTTATTGTTATTGGATCACGAGGAAGTAAGTCTTCGATTTGAATTTCTTTCAGTTGAACTTTGACTTTATCACCTTTATTCCATTCATCAATTGGAGGTGTGGTAAGTAGAGTTACATTATGTTCTATAAATCTGTCTAATTGGCGAGAATTTTGTATTTCCAACATTTTCTGGGGAGAAACAATGATTTTGGATATATTCTTATCAGCCATTATTCTAAAAAGGAAATCATCGTTTTTATATACTCTCAATCCGATGAGCACTTTACCTATCATTGCCTCTTCATCAGAAATAAAACCATAGGGAAGGTAATTCAAATCGGGATTACTATTCAAGCTTTTTGCAATTCCCATTCCAGCTTCTTTAGTACCATATACAAAAACATTTTCAGCCTTCTTCCTCTGTTTGATTATTGTTTCATAAGCTTCTTTCACCACAATTCTTGAAAAAATCATAATAAAAACATTGGCTACATAATTTGAAAAATATAAGCCATTTGAAATAGGTATAGTATTAATAGAAGCAAAGAAAAAAAACTTCAGTATAATAAATGATAAAATATAACCACATGTTAATGCATATACAATTCTTAACAAATCTGTAAAAGCAGAAAAACGAAGAACACCATTAAAAGTTTTAAATATTATAAAAAAGACTAAGTTAACCACCACCAAAACGAAAGTTCTATTCATAAAGAAGGCTGTAACTTCAGGATTTAACTGCTCTAAATCGAATCGAATAAAAAAAGTGAGAGTAGATGAAAAAACTACTATCAATAAATCCAACATAAGTATTGTAAAGCGAGAAAGAATCGCTTTGCTTGAAAAATACTTTTCAATGATTTTATGCATATCGTTACACTTTAAATTACAATTGTATTTTGTGATACAATGGCATCCAATTTAACATCAAAACTTTCTACAGGAACTTTCTTCACCAACTGAAAATCAAAACAAATGCCTATCTTCTTAGCTTTAATATCTTTCAGTATTTTATCATAATACCCTTTACCTCTTCCTAATCTATTTTTTTGCTCGTCAAAAGCTACTCCAGGAACTATGACCAAATCAATTTTTTTATAATTGATAAATTCTTCTCCTTGAGGTTCGAGAATTCCAAAGATTACTTTTTCCATCTCTCCATCCGACTTATATTCTTTCAAAATAAGATTGTCTCCAACGATAACAGGTAAAATGAATTTCTTTTGATGAGCATATTTCGATATCAACTCGCGTGTATCGACCTCATCTTTCATACTATAATAACAAAAGATATATTCGGCTTTCTGAAATTCTTCTAAAGACTCCAAGGAGCTAATTACTTCTTGAGAAAACTCAAGTAACTGATTTTCACTAAAGGCTTTCTTCAAAGAAGAAATCTTCTTCCTTATTTTATTTTTCTCCTCAGTGATATTCATTACCCAATCATTACTTTTTTATAATGAGAATCCATCCATTTATAGAATTGTGATTCAAACCCATTTTCCCATAAGGACAAATACTTTCCTGAAGCAATAACTTTTGGAGAAGCTTTCCCTGAGTCAATTAGTTTTATAGCTTTATTAATTAAAATATCATCCGATTGCAATAACGAGAAAAATGCTTCTTCACCTAAGAAATTTCGAATGATAAAAGCATGCAACTGCGTCTCAATTAATCGTGCTGATTCTTGTATATAATATGGTCTTGGCGGAATTTGTTTTGTACTGGCGTATTGGACTATCTTACCTAACAATCTTTGAGACAATAAATATCTGTTCATCTCTTTCCAATCATTAAATTTTGAGAGATTCTTTCGATTGGCATCCGAATACATCATCGCATAATCAAGTATAATATTCTTATTTGCTAAAGCATTATAATACGAATTGATGCCTATAGTGTCGCGAGGCATAAAGATATCAGGGTTGATACCATCACCGCCGTATACAGAACGACCTCCATCTGTTTTAAAAACTTGGGTTTTCTTTTGTGCCTCATTTTCAGCATAATTGCCTGCCATGTAGCGATTAATAGCTTCCATTTCGTACTCGTCATAATGACCTTTCTCGTATTTTCTTTGAATTGAACGACCGGAAGGTGTGTAATAGCGAGCGACTGTCAAGCGGAGAGCAGAACCATCTCTGAATTTGTTTTCACTTTGTACCAACCCCTTACCGAAAGAACGTCTCCCAATGATTAATCCTCTGTCATGGTCTTGAATGGCTCCCGAGAATATCTCACTTGCTGAAGCACTCAACTCATCAATCAGTACAACGAGTTGGTCATTTTTGCAAGTTCCGGTCCCATCTGCAAAGTTTTCCGCACGTGGGAAATTTCTTCCTTCAGCATATACGATTAACTGACCTTTATTTAAAAACTCATTGACCATCGCAACGACGGTTTCAAGAGAACCTCCAACGTTTCCGCGCAAATCTATAACAAATGATTTCGAACCTTGAGATTTGAGTTTAGATATTGCCGAAATGAATTCGCCGTATGTATTGTACCCAAAAGAACCGACCTTAATATATCCGATTTCTTTTGAAAGCATATAAGATGTTTGGACGGTGTTCATAGGAATATCGTCACGAGTGATGGTGATATGTTTCAAACCTTTTTCCCCCGAGCGAGCAATACCTAATTTAACTTTCGAGCCTTTTTCTCCACGCAAAATACTAAAAACGTCATCATTGGTTTTCTTTTTTCCTGCAACTACCGTGTCGTTAACAGTTACAATACGATCTCCTGAAATAATTCCCGCGGCCTCCGATGGTCCTCCAGGAATAAGACTAGTGACAGTGATAGTGTCGTTGAGCATATAGAAACTTACACCGATTCCCGAGAAATGGCCTTCCATCTCTTCGTTTACGCGTTTCATTTCTGACGCAGGAATATATGCAGAGTGTGGGTCTAAACCTTGAACAACATTGATCAGAGCCGATTCAATCAATTCATCCACATTTATTGTATCTACATAAGATTTGCGTATATAATCAAGAACTGCATTGATTTTAGCAGAACCTTGAACATCGGATGAACGTGTAAATATTGAAAATCTATTCCCAATAATTATTCCGATTCCAATTCCCAGAGCAATCCAAAGAGGCAGCCACCAGTTGGAATATTTTTTTTCAGACTCCATTTTCTCTAAATCCTAATTTTATTATAATGATATCATCTCTACTTGTACGTTAGCTCTTTTCAACAAGTCCACTCCATCTGTAAGTCTATACGAATCTGCGAAAATAACTCGTTTTATACCCGCCTGAATGATAAGCTTAGCACATTCTATACAGGGGGAAGCCGTTACATATAATGTCGCACCTTCGCTGCTGTTCCCAGAACGAGCAACTTTAGTTATTGCGTTTGCTTCAGCATGCAAAACGTATGGTTTCGTCAAATTGTTTTCGTCTTCGCAAATATTTTCAAAACCCGAAGGCGTGCCGTTGTATCCATCGGATATAATCATATTATCTTTCACCAATATTGCGCCTACCTGACGGCGTTTGCAATAAGAGTTTTCAGCCCAAATCATTGCCATTCGCATATAGCGCTGGTCAAGTATATATTTTTTGTCTGTTGCGTTGTTCATTTAATATAGTGCTTTTAGACTCATATCCAAACTTTTTACCGAATGAGTTAGTGCGCCTACAGAGATGTAATCTACACCACATTCAGCATAATTGCGGATAGTATCAAAGGTGATACCCCCGGAAGATTCCAGTTCTACACGTCCATTAACCAATTCTACTGCTTTTCGCGTGTTTTCAACAGAGAAATTATCCAGCATAATCCTGTCAACTCCTCCGACGTTTAACGCTTGATTCAATTCATCAAAGTTGCGGACTTCTATTTCTATTTTGAGTTGTTTGTTTTTTTCTTTGAGATATTTTTGTGCTCCCAGTATAGCTTTTTCAATACCGCCTGCAAAATCTACATGATTGTCTTTCAACAAAATCATATCATACAATCCTATGCGATGATTCACTCCTCCTCCAATCTTCACGGCTTGTTTTTCTAACACTCGCATTCCCGGAGTAGTTTTGCGGGTATCAAGTACTTTCGTCTTGGTACCTTCCAGAAGTTTCACATATTTGCGGGTAGTAGTAGCAATTCCGCTCATGCGCTGCATGATGTTGAGTACCAGCCTTTCTGTCTGAAGCAGCGATTGCACTTTTCCCTCGACGGTAAAAGCGATGTCACCAACCTTTACATCGTCGCCATCATTTAATATCTGATTGAAAGTAAGAAAATTGTCAAAACGATTGAATACCTCTTTGGCAATTTCCATTCCGGCAAGAACACCGTCTTCTTTTATCAAGAGTTTTGCCTTTCCCACTACCTCAGCGGGAATGCTGCTCAGTGTCGTATGATCGCCATCGCCTATATCTTCTGCGAACGATAATTCAATAAGTTTGTAAATCAGTTCTTTTTCCTTCATATCAGGTTTAACGTTTGATGTTTAATACTTGACGTCTAATGACGTCTAATCTATATAACAATCTGCAAAATTATAAAAATAAAGCATTACATTTGCGACTGAAAGCATTTATTTTAAAGGTCAAACAATCGATTGTGTATGAAAGTTATTCTTCTCTCAATAGGAAAAACGGACGATGGGGAAATTCGGCTTATTTTGGATAAATATATCAAACGACTTACACACTATCTTCCATTTGAATATATTGAAATACCTGACCTAAAAAATACAAAAAACTTATCGGAGAAAGAGCAGAAAAAACAGGAAGGCGAACTTATTTTCAAACAATTGCAATCCTCTGACCATCTAGTGTTACTGGATGATAAAGGGAAAGAATTTTCATCTGTGGGATTCTCTCAATACTTGGAACAGAAAAGCGGAGCAGGCATACGACGCATCGTGTTTGTGATTGGTGGACCTTATGGATTTTCGGACGAAATATACGCCCATGCCAACGAAAAGATTTCTCTTTCGCGCATGACCTTTACGCATCAAATGGTGCGCATAATTTTTGTAGAACAACTATACCGCGCGATGACGATTCTCAACCACGAACCTTATCATCATGAGTAGAAATATATAAATTATAAATGAATATGTCGAAGAAAGATGTTATTTTAATTCTGTTTTTTTCCACCATTCCCTTAGGAATTTCTGCACAAAATGTCTCAGGCAGTTGGGGCGGAAAGCTGGACGTAATGGGAAAAAAAATAAACGTAGTTTTCAACATCACAGAAGATAAAGGTTTACTTATAACAAAGATGGACAGTCCCGACCAGGGTGCAATGGGATTGCCTACAAAAACCACATCGTTAAAAAGTGACACTCTATTGATAGATGCTTCCAACATCGGCATTCATTACAAAGGATTACTGAAAGGGGATTCCATTTCAGGAAACTTTATGCAGAACGGTTTTAAAATTCCTTTGACATTGAAAAAAGTTGAAAAGCCAATTCTGAATCGTCCGCAAACGCCAAAAGCACCTTTTCCTTACATTGTGGAAGAAATTACATTCCCTAACAAAAAGGATAAAATCAATTTGAGTGCAACTCTTACCAAACCCAAAGATTGCAACAATCCTCCGGTGGTTATCCTTATCGCAGGCAGCGGACCAAACGACAGAAATGAAGAAATCTATGGACACCAACCATTTCTGGTTTTGGCAGATTACCTCACACGAAACGGCATTGCCGTACTCAGATACGACAAGCGCGGCATTGGCAAAAGTCAGGGAGATTTCAAAAAGGCTTTAATTACCGATTTTGCAGACGATGTAAACAGCGCCGTCAATTATCTTCTTACTCGCAAAGATATCGACAAAACAAAAATAGGACTTATAGGGCACAGTGAAGGTGGAATTATCGCTCCGATGGTTGCAACCGCTTCCAGAAATGTAAAATACACGGTTTTGATGGCAGCCTCAGCAATTAAAGGTACGGATATTGTCTACCAACAATTTATGCACGGAATGAAACAAGGAGGTATGGACGAAGAATCCATCAGCCGCGTTCTCCCATCCCTCCGTGAAATGATTGATGCTGCAGCCAATTATGATAAAACGCAAAAAACACAAAGCGTACTTTCGGATGCCATAGGAAGGGTATGGGAAAATATGCCTATATTTTTCAAATTGAATAACAAGAAAGATGTGTATGTTCGTAATCAGTCGAAAGCCTTAAGCGACGACTGGTATCGCAGTTTCTTAAATTCAGAGCCATCTGTGTATTTGGAGAAAATGAATATTCCTGTTTTAGCTATAAACGGAGAAAAAGACACACAAGTATTTGCAGAAGAGAATTTAAATGAAATAAAAAAAGCATTGCAATCAGCAAATAATAAGGATGTCACGATCAAAAAATATCCCGCACTCAATCATCTTTTTCAGCATGCACAAACAGGTGATGTTCCTGAATATGCCAAAATAGAAGAAACCATTTCTCCCGAAGTGCTTATAGATATTATTCAATGGATTTTGCAACAAACCAAAGACAAATAATTATATGAACGCAAAAAAGACAATTATCCGCATACTCACAATTCTTGCGATTCTAATCGCTGTTGCAGTGGCATATTTTTACT
Source organism: Dysgonamonadaceae bacterium (assembly GCA_032068765.1). GTDB lineage: Bacteria > Bacteroidota > Bacteroidia > Bacteroidales > Dysgonomonadaceae > DAMBHY01. Next base: position 9,690 of record DAMBHY010000005.1, read on the forward strand.
TTACTCTTTCACCAAATACACCAAATAAAGCGCTTTTAATCGCAGGAGCGGGCGGTTTTTTGATATTAAATCTTTTGATAGGAATATTTTTTATCAAAAGAAATATGAGAAGTTAAAGAAGGGAACACTCAAACGATATCGCTTCGTAGATTTCTCTTTTTGAATTATCTTCTGAATCTTTGTAATCAGTTATCTTATCCAGGATGTAATTGCCGATTTCTTCTCCAAAGCGGCAAGCGTTCATCAAAGCGTTTAATGCGGCATGCCTCAGAGAGATTGATTCTTTTTTTGTGTCATTCACTGCGCTGTCCAGTAAAGGATACAGAAGTAAACGTGTGATAGCCACACTTTTTATGCGCAGCAAACGAACAAACAGAAGATATGCCAACAATCGTGCGTTATCCTTTTCTGAAATTGCCCATGTATTTACAAGATTATACGAAAATGGTACGTTTTGTAACAGATTCATACATAGTTGTTCTTTCAATTCTGGATTTCCTGTAGTATCTTCCATCCACATATTCGCAGTTTCTTCCGAAAACTCATCGACTGGATATAGCATCGTAGCAAGAATACGCAATTCGCGTACATTTTCTTTCCACAAGGCTTCCGCCAAATCTTTATCGATTGTATATTTCTTAGCAATTTCGCGCAGTTGTGGCGTTGTCACTCCAAAATTGAGTTTGTAATCCACGCCTTTATCGCGCATGCTCGTTGACAGAATTCCGTCCATTGACAATCTTAAATCTTTACGAATTGCTTGTATCGTACTTTTTATTTCTTCTCGCATTCCTTTTTATTTTTATACAAATATACTTTTTTTAGATGAATTGACTTTTAAAAAGTGACGGAAATACCTTATATTTGCATAGTTATAAAAAAAAATCATTTTTTTAATTTATGAGATATATGAAACTCTTGTTAATCAGTAATTCCACCAATCCTGGCGAAGGTTATCTAGAATATCCAAAAGAAAATATTAAGGATTTTTTAGGAGATAAACCTGTAAATGCGGTATTTATTCCTTATGCAGCAGTAACTTTTTCGTACGAAGAATATGAAGATAAAGTGAATAAAAGATTTCAAGAAATAGGTCACCACGTTACCAGCATTCATCGCTTTTCAAATCCGGTGGAAGCCATCGAAAATGCAGACGCAATTGTTGTCGGCGGCGGCAATACTTGGCAGCTTGTAAAAATGTTGCAGGAACAAAAATTGATGAAAACCATCCGCAAAAAAGTAAAAAAAGGAACTCCGTATATCGGATGGAGCGCAGGTTCCAACATTGCTTGCCCATCGCTACGCACTACCAACGATATGCCTATAGCCGAACCACTCAAATTCAAAACGCTGAAACTTATTCCATTTCAAATCAATCCGCATTATTTGGATGCTCATCCTGAAAATCACGGTGGCGAAACCCGCGAACAACGTATTCAGGAGTTTATAGAAATCAACAAAGAATTGTACGTGGTAGGACTTCGAGAAGGCACAATGCTTCATTTGGAAAATGAGGAACTTGCGATGATAGGAAATCGCAATGCGCGTATTTTTAAATACGGACAAACGCCGATGGAACTGTCCAACGAAGACGATTTTAGCTTCTTACTTAAATAAATTTTTATGCTCAAAAGAGTTCGGACAAGAATTCAAAATTTTTCACTTCAGGATTTTATTCAAGACAGCCGCGCTGTAGGAATCGTACTTTTATTTTGTACTGCATGTTCATTGATCGTTAGCAACATACATCCTATGGGCGTTAGTTACAATCTCTTTTGGGACAAGGAAATTCCGATTTTCCACCAAATACATTTACCGCACACAGTACTTCATTTCATCAATGATGCGCTGATGGCGGTATTTTTCTTTATGGTGGGACTGGAGATTAAGCGCGAAATGATTGCCGGAGAACTTTCTTCAAAAAGCAGCATTGCGTTTCCTTCCATTGCCGCCGTCAGCGGTGTGCTATTTCCAGCGGCAATATTCCTGCTTCTCAACAAAGGAACACCCACCGAAGCGGGCTGGGCAATTCCCTCCGCTACAGATATTGCTTTTTCACTTGGTATTCTCGCCATGGCGGGAAAAAATATTCCTTATTCATTCAAGATTTTTCTTACTGCATTAGCGATTATCGACGACTTGTTGGCAATTCTCATTATTGCTTTTTTTTATGGTGGAAATCCAAACTTCTTTTGGTTGATTCTTGTCGTATTTTGTGTGATAGTCGTATATTTTATTTTTAGAAAATTGCTTCTCACGCCGTTTCTCAAAGTGATCATTGTGCTTCTGGGAATAGGGATGTGGTATGCGATGTATCAATCCGGTATCCATGCAACGTTCGCTGGCGTTATCTTCGCAATGTTGATGCCGATGAATAAAATTCCGAAACTCGAGAAGCTTCTCCATACTCCTGTTAACTTCGGTATTATTCCCATTTTTGCGTTAGCAAATACAAGTATTATCATTTCGTCCGAGGCTATTCTGGGGCTGACATCTTATCTTTCGTGGGGAATTATTCTTGGATTGTGTGTTGGTAAACCTTTGGGAATAGGTCTTTCTACATATTATATGATAAAAAACAACTTGGTGGAATATCCAAAAGAAGTCAAAGAAAACTGGAGGCAGTTTTTAGGATTGGGAATGCTGGCGGGAATTGGATTTACTATGTCCATTTTTGTATCTACACTTGCTTTTGAAGATACTGTTTCGCAAAACATATCTAAATTAGCGGTATTAATTGCATCTCTTGTCTCAATGATTGTAGGATTTGTGTGGATGAAACTTACCAAACCAAAAGCTATTGCATCTCAGTAAGATATTTCCAGTATTTCTTAGGCATATTCTGTCGTTGCAGTTTCAAATTAATGCGCTGCTTGATGGTGATACTTTGAAAGTAAGATTTCCACAATTCTTCAAAATATTTTTCCTCGTCCGATAGTTTGTCGTCAGAAAGGGTTCCCAACTTCAGCGCTGCAACATCCGCTTCAGAGAAAGTAACTTCCTCCACCTTTTGAGTATCGTAATAAAGACCCACATTTCTTCGGGTATCATAAATAATCCACAACTGATCTCTGTAACGCGTTTTGAAATGGTGTTCGATTAATGTGAGAATATTGAATTGCGGCGAAATAGGAGCGAAATAAAGTCCGTCTGCAGTTTGCTGAAAGCGTACAAATTGAATGTATCGATGAACCTCATGATTTACCTTTTGCGCTAGTTGTTTGATACGAAGTACATCATCATCACCAAAATTCATTTCTATTCCGTGCGGATGATCAATATTTTTCCGGATATAGCGAAACAGCAGCATTTCCACTTCGGGCAATTCCGACAACCAAGTATGCAGCAGCATATTTTGTGCGATGCGAGACAATTTCTTCTCTAAGGCGTTCCACACGCGCTGAGATTTTTGATCATCTGTAATTACCGTAAATTCATAATCCACAAAAAGCGGGCGCAAAACAGAGTCGGAAAGAATCTGGTCGGGGAAAATTTTTTGTTCGTAAGCAAAAAAAACGCACGAGAGCAAGCCTTCGAAAGTATGGTCGTAAAAGAATATCGTCATACATTATTCTCCCCAGTTAATTGCATACTGCAACAAGTCGGCAGCATCTTTTTTCTGCTTGGCTGTCACTTTGCTCCGCACATACTGCGGTGTCAGTTCGTTAACCGTCTGCATGGTAAGTTCGCGGCAAACGATAAAATATTGTGCCCGTTTCATCACCACGCCCATCTTCTTTAACTGCATGGAATTCAATCGACCGTAACGTCGCGAAGCTACAATAAGTTTAGCGGACTTGACACCAATGCCAGGAACGCGCAAAATCATTTCGTACGGAGCAGTATTAACATCAATCGGGAAAAACTCTGGATGACGCAGTGCCCAACCCATTTTCGGGTCAACATCCAAATCCAAATCGGGATGCGTATCATCCACAATCTCATTCGCATTGAACTGATAGAACCGTAGCAACCAGTCGGCTTGGTAAAGACGATTTTCTCTCACCAGCGGTGGTTTTGCTAATGCGGGAAGACGTACATCATTATTAATAGGAATGTATCCCGAATAATACACTCGTTTAAAAGAAGGACGTGTATACAATTTCGATGCTAGTGTAAGTATCTGTTTGTCCGTATCGGGTGTTGCGCCGATAATTACCTGTGTACTTTGTCCCGCGGGAACAAACCTTGGTGCCTTTTTGAATTTCTTTTTATCTTCCGCGCTTTCGAGTATTCCTTGCTGGATAAATTTCATCGGTGCGAAAACCGTTGCAAAATCTTTCTCTGGCGCTAAAAATTTAAGATTTTCCTCTGAAGGAATCTCCAAGTTTACGCTCATTCTATCCACAAGTAAACCCGCTTTCGCGATGAGTTCCTGGCTTGCACCGGGAATACTTTTCATGTGAATATATCCGTTGAAACGATGCAATTCGCGTAATAATTTTACTACGCGCAACATTTGTTCCATTGTGTAGTCAGGATTTCGCACCACCCCCGAACTCAAAAACAGCCCCTCTATATAATTGCGGCGATAAAACTGGATGGTCAGTTCCGCCAACTCTTCGGGAGTGAAAGCCGTTCTTTTCACATCATTGCTTCGTCGATTGCTGCAATACGCGCAATCATATATACAGTTATTGGTCAGAAGAATTTTAAAAAGCGAGACACATCTTCCATCAGAAGTAAAACTATGACAGATACCCCACCCCGCCGCTGTGCCAATTCCACCTTTGGCATTGCCACGCGTTGTTCCGCTTGACGCACACGACACGTCAAATTTGGCAGCGTCAGCCAATATTTTAAGTTTATCGAGGGTTTTATCGTTCATAATGAGCAATGGGAAATTTTTGTGATTTTCTTAAAATTGTGGTTGCAAAGTAACATAATGATTGTGTTAATCTGTAACTAGTTTTTGTTAAAATATGGCAGCTTGTTGATAACTCACAATTTAGATAATTATTCATCTATGAAAAATAATAGCATATTTTTGTAACCGAAAGAAAAGACGCATTGTCCTATTCATGTAAACAATAAATAATAATATAAAATTTCAGAAAAATGGAAAATTTAATTCCTATTATTGCTATTCTTTGCTCGGTAGGCTTACCAATTGCAACAGGTTTAGTACTCGGATACAGAAAAATTCAAACAGAACACCGAGAACGAATGGGTATGATTAATCAGGGAATTATTCCTCCCGAAAGAAGTCAAAAGAAAAAAGCCAACCCGAACCGCTATGTTTCTCTCCGCAACGCTTTAGTATTGATGATGCTCGGTGTAGGAATCATGGTAGGTATAACCCTTTCGCAGTACACAACAGACAATTGGGATTATTTTTTCCCGATGGCAGCAAGTATCGTCTTCTTTTTGGGCGCAGGTTATCTAATTTTCTTCTTTGTAACGAAAAATATGCGGGACGAGGAAGAAAATAATTACGATAACCACGAATAATCCACTTCCGATGGACGAATTGCAACGCATAAAGCGTATACTTTCAGGCAATACTTCCGCATTTTCATACTTTGTCGAAACTTATCAAGACATGGCAATTACCATCGCCTATCGAATAATCGGCAATATGCAAGACGCGGAAGATGTTGTGCAGGAAAGTTTCGTTAAAGCGTTCCGAAATCTGCATAGTTATCGCGGAGACAGTAAATTCTCAACATGGTTGTATCGGATTGTTTTTAATACTGCCACCACCTATATCAAAACACGTGTATGGCTCACGGACAACGAAATAGGAATGGAAAGTGCCTCGTATCTGGAGGCGGGAAGCGATAGTACTCTGCAGATGGAAGAAACAGAGCAGAAAGAACGGATAGTTGAAGTTCTAAAAAATATGCCTGTGGGTGATGCCCTCCTTCTTACCTTGTATTATCTTGAAGAAAATTCAGTAAAAGATGTGGCGCATATTACAGGTCTAAACGAATCGAACGTAAAAGTGAAGATGATGCGTGCCAGAAAATTATTTAAAGATATCTATTTAAAAAAGAACACCAATGAATATCGAAACTAACAAAAATAATATACTACACGACGAAGAAATCATTCGCCAGATGATACAAAGCCAAAAGAAAACAGCTCCTGAAAATTTGAAATATCGAGTGATGAATCAAATAGAAACAGAAGTATCTCTCACGCCTAAGCCATCGAAGAAAAAAGAAACTACCTCCACTCCGTTGGAAGATTTACTCACCGTTTTTGGCTGGATGTACGTGGTATTAATCGCCTTGACAGGCGCAGGCTATTTTTTCAAGGGAGTGGATTTTATAAAATCTACACACTTTATATATATGCTGTTGTTCATTGTTTTCCTTTTTTCACTTTTTTGGACAGTTACACGTGTAGATGCATTTGTGCAGACAAAAAGGAGAAAGTAAGAAAGTTACGCCTATTATTCCTGGTGGCAATGTTAGAATATTTTAATCGTAAAAGCAAATCCTTGGTTAGAAATCAAATAACAAACAACACCTCATTTCGAACAAGAGTAGAAGTAAAGCTCTCATTCCGAATGGAACTTTAATGAAAATGAAGAATCTACTAATTTTTGAAAATACAGATGCTTTACTTCGTTCAACATAACAAAATCAAACTATGATAGTACTAATTAGAGAGTCCCAGAGGCCACTAAATATACATCAAGTAACCTTCATTATACATTCCTCATCCCATTTTCAAACAACTTATACTCTCTCTTGAAAATTTCCAGTTTATCGGGTTGGAAATAGGTAAGTTTGTGGATTGGGGAAGATCTGAAAGCTTCCTCAAAAGTCATGAAAGGATAACCGACCATCAATTTTTTCTGTAAAATATGTGGAGTGCAGTCATTCACCACGTTGCATTTTGAATCTTTTAGTTTTCGGGTAATGATATAGTGATAAAAAACATGCAGAGTAAAATAGTATTTCAAATCATCACTTCTTTCCCAGAAACATAAATCGATATCAACCAGAGCTTTCAAGACTTCGCTATCTCTTTTACCAAAAATTATACTACTCAGCATTTGAACTTTGAAATCAGATTCCCAGCAGAAATAATATGGATCAACATGAAACCAATAATCTTTATAAATCTCATCTTCAGAGCGCTGAAAAACAAAATAGTCCATTTCCGTATATTCCTTTGGTATTTCATCTGTCAAAAGAATTGTTGCATCCATCCATATACCACCATAGGTACGCAACAAAATCAAACGTAGCAAATCCGAAAAGAAGGTAACAGTAAATTTCGGATTATTCAACCGTTTTTCCCATACAAAATCAGGAATATCAACATATTCAGAGAGAGTTGTGTCTGAAAGACGAATAACCTGATAGTCGCCTCTAAATTTATCCACTGAAGCGAAACAAATTTTCACCAGCTCGGGAACCGTATCATCGCTGACTCCTTGCCCCCAATACTGCCAAATGATTTTGGGATTATCGCCTAAATCCTTTTTAGGAAAGAATTCATACTTTTTAATCTTACCTTCAAAATAATCATCAATAATGGGATACCATAAGTTTGCTACCCTGTTTTGACGCCTTTTAGATGAATTTTTTTCAGTATAATCATACCATTTCTTGGGAAATATATATTTATAAATACTCATAGGGTTTTCCCTTTATTCGTTTTCTAAAATCCGTTTTGCTTCTTCTAACTTCTCGGGAGATTCAGAAGGCGGAAAACTCAAATTCAGTTTTTTAAAGTGGTGCAGAATAATGTCACCTACTGCCACACGTGCGAAGAACTTTTTATCGGCAGGGATTACATACCAAGGAGCATAATCGGTGGATGTATTTTCAAGCATTTCCTCATATGCTTTTTGATAGTCATCCCATTGCGCACGCGCCTGTAGATCTGCGAAATTAAATTTCCAGTTTTTTTCAGGTTCATTCAATCTGTCTAAGAATCTTTCTTTCTGTTCATCCTTTGATAAATGAAGAAAAAATTTTACAATTGTCATGCCATTGTCCGACCAGAACTTTTCTATCGCGTTAATGGATTCGTATCTTTTTTTCCAGAAATCTTTGTCGATTTTTTCCACAGAATCAATACCCGGGATGCGTTCGTTAAGTATCCATTCGGGATTGACTTTTGTAGCGAGCACGTTTTCGTAGTGAGATCGGTTAAATATTTCTATCATTCCTTTTTCTGGCAACGCTTTGTAATGGCGCCACATAAAATCATGCTCCAATTCATTTTTTGAAGGAGATTTGAAGCTGTTTACACGACATCCTTCTGGATTGATTCCCGACATCACGTGGCGGATAACACCATCTTTGCCTGCAGCATCTGGTGCCTGCAAAATTATTAACATAGAGTGACTGTCGTTCGCATAAAAGCGCTCCTGATAATCCTTTAATTCCTTGATGTTTTCTTTAATTTCTTTTTTTGCAGCATCTTTTGTAAATCCACCATCTTCCTTAGTCGGATAATCTTTCAGCTTAACTTTTTGATTTGGTTTTACATGGAGTTTTTTATAATCAAAATTCATAATCTCTATATTTAGTTATGGTTAGTTATTTTTTTACCGGACAAAAGTTCTTTATAAACACTTTCGTCGTTAATAATTCGGAAACCTTCCTGAAAGATTTCATTTTCATCGTTCATTATCTGGAAATAAGCACCCGGTCCATATAAATCACGAGCGATGAGTGCTTTTAATTGTTTGGAGATAAGACTTTTTGAAGTTGTAAACTCTTTTTCGTCCCACATAATTTTTTCAGCACCCGCCAGTTTCTTTAGCTGAGATACAGCCGACTCGTCAATGATAAATTTTTTCTTAAAACTCTCTATGTTTGGATATGATTTCAAGAGTTTGGTACGGTTCTTATCCACTTCACTTAATGTGAATTTATTCAGAACACCTTTAAACATCAATTCTTTATGAAGTTTGGAGACACTTCCGGTATCCAGGGGTACAAAATAATCCGGCATGATGCCGCCTCCCCCGTATACAGTACGCTTATTTACCAAGGTTTTGAATTTTAAAGAATCAGGGAAGTGAATGCTGTCCGCGTGCATCAACTCTCCTTTATTGTAACGATTGAGCACATCCAGATTGTAACTTTCGGTATCTCCTCCGGTGTATGGTTTCTGTATACTCCTTCCGGTTGGGGTATAATATCTTGCAACAGTAAGGCGAATCATCGCACCATCATTCAATGGGAGTTGTCGTTGAACGAGTCCTTTTCCAAATGTTCTTCTACCTACAATAACTGCTCTATCCCAATCTTGTAATGCTCCTGCTAAGATCTCACTTGCAGAAGCTGAACCTTCATTCACTAAAACCACCAAATTCCCAGTTTGAAATTCACCTCGTGGAGTACCTTTCATATTTACTCTTGGTTGTGTCCTACCCTCCGTATATACAATCAATTGTTTATCGTTTAGGAACTCATCAGCAATATTTGTAGCTACCTGTAAAATTCCACCTGCATTATCAGTCAGATCAAGAATCATATCCTGCATTCCTTGTTCCCTCAATTTCTTTTCTGCATCACGCAGTTCCTCGAACGATGTGGAGCCAAATCTGCTTAAACGAATGTATCCCGTATTTTTATCCACCATGTACGCCGCGTCAATACTGTAGATAGGGATTTTATCTCTGATAATGTTAAAAGTAATAAGTTCCGGTACTCCTCTGCGTTTTATCTGCACTTCCACTTTGGACCCTTTCGGTCCGCGGAGCCTTTTCATCACATCGTTGGTATCCATCTTTACGCCGGCTATATTCGTACCATCTACTTTTATAATTTTATCGCCAGGCATAATACCTACTTTCTGAGAAGGACCTCCGGCAATCACATCTATGATGTACAAAGTATCCGTCATCATATTAAAAGAAACGCCGATACCGTCAAAATTTCCCTGCAGCGGTTCGTTCATCTTAGAAACTTCGTCCGCTGACATATATACCGAATGTGGATCTAATTGCGAAAGCATAGCCTTAATTCCGGCTTCCGTAATTTTTGATGTGTTTACATCATCTACATACAGGTTTTTAATCATTTGTAGTGTACGTTCCACTTTTATTCCATCACTGCTTATTTGAGCATAGGAGGTAAAAGATAGGCAAAGGATAAACGATAGAGATAGTAACTTTTTGTACATTATAAATTCATTTTTTTAGGGATAAAATCGTCCACATTTTTACCATAGCGCAACAGTTCGCGTACAAGGGTAGAACTAACGTGAGTGAGATGAGGCTCTGTGAAAAGGACAAACGTTTCTATGCCGGTAAGAGTTCGATTCATATCCGCAATTGTTTTCTCATATTCAAAATCAGTGACTGAGCGAATTCCTCTTAAAATATAATCAGCATTACATTTACGGGCAAAATCAATCGTCAATACGTCATAACTTTCCACGCGCACGCGGGGTTCATTTGCATACAACTCGCTAATCATGCGCAGTCTTTCTTCTACGGGAAAATAGTTTTTTTTCGTGTCGTTGATTCCAATGGCGATTATCAGTTCATCCACCAACTGCAGACCACGGTTCACCAAAGATTCGTGTCCAATAGTGAAAGGGTCGAAAGTTCCGGGAAATAAGGCGATACGGTTTTGCATGTTGAGTTATGTAGTTATAAAGTGATGAGGTTATGAAGGTTTACTATACAAAGATTTTATAAGATTACTCAGGAGAACTCTTATAAACTTGACTTTTTCAAGACATGTAGTAAACTGTTCGTGATTAATAAAATTCAAACGATGAGATAATTCAATTTGGGTTTCAATTTCTGATAAAGAACCGAGTGAAATATACAAAAAGTGAGACAATTCTTGTTTGCCTTTCCTTGCAAAGCCTTCTGCTATATTAGAAGGTATCGATACAGAAGCTCTTTTAATTTGTGAAGTTAAGCCATACAGTTCAGATGGAGGAAAACCTTCCGTCAACTTATATATAAACTCAACAAAATCCATTGACTCTTGCCAAACTTTAAGATCCTTATGACTTTTGATATTTCCCATGCTTTATAACTTCTTCACTCCGTCAAATTGTAACTAATTTCATTTTTAATTCTTCATTTTTCATTAAATCAAGCTCCTTCCTCTTCCACCACCAGATTGTCTATAATAAAATTCTGACGCTCAGGTGTATTGTTACCCATATAGAAATCAAGCAGGTCTTTTACCGAATCGTTCTTGCGCATGGTCACCTTGTCTAGGCGCATATTCTCTCCGATAAATTCACGGAATTCGTCCGGCGATATTTCTCCAAGACCTTTGAATCGGGTGATTTCAGGATTGGGAGACAATTTTTTAATCGCTGATAAACGCTCTTCTTCGGTGTAGCAATACAACGTTTCTTTCTTGTTACGAACCCTAAATAGAGGCGTTTGCAGAATGTATACGTGATCTTTCTTCACCAAATCGGGGAAAAATTGCAAAAAGAACGTAAGTAATAGAAGACGAATATGCATCCCGTCCGTATCGGCATCTGTAGCGATAATCACTTTGTTGTAACGCAATCCGTCCAAATCTTCCTCAATATTGAGCGCCGCCTGCAAAAGATTGAACTCTTCATTTTCATATACAATTTTCTTGGTTTTTCCGTAAGTATTTAGCGGTTTACCTCGCAAACTGAATACCGCCTGCAAGTTCGGGTCACGGCTTTTGGTGATAGAACCGCTCGCAGAATCTCCCTCAGTGATGAAAATACAAGTTTTATCCAGATCTGTTCCTTTGCTGTCGTTGTAATGAATGCGGCAATCGCGCAATTTCTTGTTGTGAAGGCTCGCCTTCTTCGCTCTGTCACGCGCCAATTTGGTAACGCCCGCAATAGCTTTACGCTCTTTTTCTGATTCAAGGATCTTTTTATGAAGAATTTCTGCGGTCGTAGGATTTTTGTGCAGAAAATTATCGAGTTCTGTCTTTAAAAAATCGGAAACGAATTTGTTGACCGACACGCTATTTTCGTGGGGCGACATTTCTTTTGAGCCAAGTTTTGTTTTGGTTTGCGACTCAAACACTGGTTCTTCCACTTTTATACTGATGGCAGCAACAATTCCGTTACGTATATCAGAATATTCAAAATTCTTATTGAAGAATTCTTTAATAGTACGTGCAGCCGCTTCACGAAAAGCCGTAAGGTGCGTTCCACCCTGCGTAGTATGCTGCCCGTTTACAAAAGAATAATATTCCTCGCCGTATTGATTGCCATGCGTTATCGCTATTTCAATATCATCCCCACGAAGATGGATGATAGGGTAAAGAATATCGGAGGTAAGGTTTTCATTTAACAAATCCTCCAACCCATTTTTGGAAAAGAATTTTTTGTCGTTGTATATAATTGTAAGACCAACATTCAGAAAAACATAGTTCTTCAGCAGTGGCTCAATATATTCGTCTCTATAATGATAATTAGTAAAGATAGTGTTGTCGGGGATAAACTCCACAAAGGTTCCTGACGTTTCTGTACGGTTTTCAGACATCTTTTCATCCGTCACCAAACCGCGTTCGTACCACACTTCCGAAGCCATTCCTTCGCGGCAGCTTGCAATATGAAAGTAGGAGGACAACGCATTCACCGCTTTTATCCCTACCCCATTTAATCCTACTGATTTTTTGAAAGCTTCCGAATCGTACTTTGCCCCGGTGTTCATACGGGAAGAAACATCTTTCACTTTACGCAAGGGGATACCTCGCCCGTGGTCTCTTACCGATACTTTACCTTCTTCAATCTTCACCTCAATAGTTCTACCGAAACCCATCATGTATTCATCAATGGAATTATCCAGCACCTCTTTCAGAAGCACATAGATTCCATCATCAGCAGATGAGCCGTCGCCCAACTTACCAATGTACATTCCCGGACGGCGGCGAATATGTTCGTGCCATTCCAGAGTTTTTATATTATCCTCGCTATATTCAGCAGGTATTGAATTTCTGTTATCGTTAAAAGTTCCTTGTTCCACTCTTTCTCCTTAGCTTATTTCAAATCTTTAATGTACGCACGACGCGTACGCACTTTTTTCGCATCCAGACCATCCCACATAGACTGTACTTTATCATTATTTTCCAACTCGAGGTTGCTTTCCGCGTATTCAAATCCGTATTTAATGGCATTCGGGATAAATTTATTGAAAATGAGAGCATTCAATCCCTTTCCCTGATATTCGGGATCAATACCTACCAGCATCAAATCCAATACTTTGTTATCCGTACCTTTCAATGCGCGATAGAGATGCCACCAACCTGTGGGCAGGAAGTGTCCTTTCGCCTTTTGCAGAGCAATAGAAACACTCGGCAGTGCTATTCCGAACCCTACCAACTTATCATCCTTATTTACAATCAATGACAAAAAGTCGAGTCGCAACATGGGGATGTACATATTTACGTAATAATCAATTTGTTTTGGTGTAAGTTCCACATATCCGTACAAATCTTTGTACGCTCTGTTTATTAAGTTGAAAATATCGTGAGCATACGGCCAAAGGTCTTTTTTGCTGGTGATATCCAATTCCCGCACTTTGTAGCGTCGTTTTACGGTATCGGCAATTTTTCTGTAACGTTCGGGAAATACTTTCGGAATGTTGATATGAAACTCCACCCAGTCGTTATCTTTTACATAACCCAGTCTCTCGATATGACGACGGTAATAGGGATGATAATATTTTGCAATCATGGTAGATACATGTTCAAAACCATCAATCAACAGACCTTCCTGATCAAAATCGGTAAATCCCATCGGGCCATGTATTTTATCCATCCCACGTTCCTTGCCCCAGCCTTCAGCGGCTTTTAGCAGTGCTTCAGACACTTCCTCATCATCGATAAAATCAATAAATCCAAACCGTACGTGACGTTCTTTCCAGATTTCATTAGCTTTATAATTGATAATAGCGGCAATGCGTCCGACTATCTCCTCCTCACGATAAGCCAAAAAATAAGCTGCATCGCAATGTTCGAAAGCGGGATTTTTTTCCCAGTTGAGGGTGAACAACTCATCGTACACCAAAGGCGGAACGAAATATTCGTTACCCTCGTATATGTCAATGCCAAAATGAACAAACTTTTTCAGTTCTTCTCTTGTATGTATTTTTATTATTTCAACGGCCATAAATTCTGTTTAGGTGAATGTTTTATGAAGTTCGCAAAATTAATTCAATCTACAAAGATAACTTTTTTGAAATGAAGAATGAAAAATGAAGAATGAAAAATTTGGGAGTTGCGGTTTAAAGAGATAGTATGTGGTTATGTTTATGAAACGGTAAATCGTTAAGTTGTTGAGTTGTTGAGTTGTTTAGGGGATGCCACTAGTAGAAACGTAATGCATTACGTCTTGATTTCAATCGGGCTGTATAGGCGTCGATTTATCGCGCCTCATTTTTCACCACAAAAAGGCACAAAGTTTTCCTCAGAGTTGCACAAAGAAATGAAATTTACTAACTGACCATTATAGATATTTCACTTCGTTCAATATGACAAATTGAAAAAATTTAATGTTACAGGTTGCGGGTTACGTGTTGCTAATTTAATCATTACAAGGCTATGGGTAAGGGAATACTTGGAACAACTAAATACATTAGCATAATAACGAATTATTTCATTAGCACATCATCTCATTATCTTATTTTATTAATTTACAGTCCAAATTTCCTCATAATTTAAAAAAAGTTGGGATAGCTAATGCGGGGTTGAGTAAAAACCATTAAATTTGCGATTAATACATATCCTTAAACAAAAGGATTACAATTATTCTAAACTATTATACATATATATGAAGATGAAATCTCATTTTTCACGTATTTTTTTACTCTCTCTTACATTGTTCTTCTACGTAATTTCGGCTAATGCCCAAATGAGTGACGAACAGGTAGCGTCTGAAGCCATGCGGATGAGTCAACAAGGAGCGAGTCCGTCCCAAGTATTTCAACAACTCTCAAAAAGAGGCGTCACTGCTGTGCAGTTCCAGCGCATACGCGAAAAAATGGGCAAACAAGGACAAACAACAGTGGAAGTTGGAACCAATACCGTTAATGAAACTGCGACAGAACGTAACGACGTTATTGTTATACCTTCCACGACAAATACCCCTCCAGAAGGTCCAAATGATGTATATGGACAAAACTTTTTTAGGCAAAGCAATTTAACCTTCGCACCCAATACCAATATGCCAACTCCGGCCAACTATGTACTTGGTCCGGGTGATGAAGTGATTATTGATGTATGGGGAGATTCCGAACTCAATCTCAAATACACCATTACTCCCGATGGATACATAGCTGTTCCAGGTTTAGGACGTATTCAGCTCAGCGGCATGAATATTCAACAGGCGACAACGCGAATTCGCAACAGCTTCTCATCAATATATTCTGATTTAGATTCTTCCACTCCCCGAACATTCCTAGGGATATCGGTGGGTAATACGCGTACCATTAAAGTGAATGTGATGGGTGAAGTAAAGGTACCCGGAACCTACACTATGACGTCCTTCGCCTCGGCATTTCATGCTTTGTATGCTGCAGGTGGACCTAATGAAATTGGAGGACTTCGTTCTATCCGCATTTATCGTGGCGGCAAAGTAGTTGCTAACATTGACCTATACGAATATTTAATGAAAGGCAATAGTCAGAAAGACATCACATTGAGAGACGGCGATATTGTGAAAGTGGACCCGCATCAAATACTTGCACAAATTACAGGGGAAGTTAAGCGTCCGATGAAATATGAAATGAAGCCAGCTGAATCTATGGAAGATTTGGTTGCTTTTGCAGGAGGATTTACAGGAAACGCTTTCAGAGGAAATGTAGAAGTGACGCGTCGTGGTTCTACTGAAATGGAAACCTATACAGTTAACAGCGATCAATATCCTTATTTCAATTTAAATGACGGAGACTTGATACAAGTAGATAAAATATTAAACCGTTTTACAAACAAAGTTGAAATATCTGGAGCTGTAAACCGTGCCGGAACATTTGGTATCAGTGACCAGATACGCACTGTTAAGGATTTGATTAATGCAGCTCAGGGAATAAGAGGTGACGCTTATCTGCAAAGAGGTCTTTTATACCGTCAACTAGAAGACTTTTCAACTGAAATGCAGTCGGTAAATATTGACGATTTATTAAAAAACCGCATTCCGGATATTGTCCTTCGCAAGAATGACCGCCTGTTTATCCCCTCTATCTATAATATTAATGAGGAAGTTAATATTACTATCTCAGGAGCTGTTCGTAAACCCGGCGAATACGCTTACGCAACCAACATGAGCGTGGAAGACGTGATATTACGTGCAGGAGGTTTAACTGAAGGGGCATCTCTCGCAAGAGTGGATGTATTCCGTCGTGTTAAAGACCCATACAGCACAGTTGTTTCCAAAAAAACAGGACTTGCCTACAGCTTTACTTTGAAAGATGGACTGGCACTGGCTACCCAGGCAAAAACTTTCACGCTGGAACCATTCGATGAAATAGTAGTACGTTCCTCCCCCGGATATTCCGAGCAAGAGATGGTGGAAATTAAAGGAGAAGTACTCTTTGGTGGTAAATACGCCAAATTACAACGCAACGAACGCATTTCTTCTTTAGTGCAACGCGCCGGCGGATTGACACCTCAAGCCTTTGCCAAAGGAGCAAGGTTAACCAGATTGATGAATGAAAATGAAAGACAAAGAGCCATTGATGCCATTAAAGCAGATTTAAAAATGAGCCGCGACTCCACCTTAACCGAGGAGATGAATCTTACCCATCAATTTGTGGGAATAGATTTGGCAAAAGCCATTGAACATCCCGGTAGTGATGAAGATATCGTTTTGCGCGAAGGGGATATCCTTTCCATACCATATTATACAGGTACCGTTAAAATTTCTGGAGGAGTCAACTATCCTGTTACCGTTACCTATAAAAAAGGTATGACTGTAGATGGATATATTCGTCAGGCAGGAGGATACAGCAGGCTTGCAATGAGCAGAAAACCATTTGTAATCTATATGAATGGCAAGGGTTCATCGGGTAAATGGGCAAAAGTGGAGCCTGGTAGTGAAATTATAGTACCTACCCGACCAGACAGAGAACCGATGTCACCCCAAACTATTATGAGTCTTACGACCTCCATTGGAACGTTGGCTTTGTTAGTCGCTAATTTCTTTAAATAATCAGTACATTTTTTAATTAAAATCAAGAAGAAAACAATCGCTATGCAGAACGATTATTTATCCGATACAGTCAATGATCCAAATGTAGTAACTCCTGTTAAATCTATAGAAGAGGATGAAATTGATATAAAGGAACTCATTGCTAAAATATGGAGAAAGAAATGGTTTATAATTGCGGTCACAGGACTGTTTTTAATACTTGGAATTCTTATCGCTTTCACATCTCCGGTTTCATATACTGCCTCATGTACATTTGTTCCACAATCAGGTGGAAAATCAGGTGGAGGAAACTTGGGTGGACTGGCTGCAATGGCAGGCCTTAATCTGGGAAGTGCTACATCCGGTGAAACATTGGCACCATCTACTTATCCGGAGATACTTAAGAATGTTGCATTTTGTAAGGAAATTATGCATGTGCAGGTTACACCTTCACGTTTAAACGGACAGCACATTGCCCTTCTGGATTATTATACGAACCCTGATTTTGCTCAAAAGTCTTTTTTTCAGAAAATAAATATCTTCTCTAAAAACAATAAAGAAGTCAATGAAGAAACGGCAACCTACTCTGCCCGTGATAGCATTCAGCAATTAAACAAAAAGGAACTAGCAGCATACAATGCAATTCAATCATCCGCTCAAATAACAGAAAATACGAAGAGCGGATATGTTCAACTGTCTTATTCTTTCCCCGAAGCTTTAGGCGCAGCACAAATAACTGATGAAATAAGGAGGATTCTAGAGCAATATGTTATCCGATACAAGCTGGATAAGGTACAAAAAGACTTGGATTTTGTTGAAAGAAATTATGCTATTGCAAAACAGGACTACCAAGATAAACAATTACGATTGGCTGCTTTTCAAGATGCCAACCGTGATTTAGTTTCGGCCATCGCTGCCACTACAGAACGAAAACTGAGTACGGAATATGATATGTCTTTTGCAGTATATCAAGAACTGGCCAAACAAAGAGAGCAAGCCCTCATCGCAGTCAAAGAAACTAAACCAGTACTTACTGTTATCAATCCTGTTGTTGTCCCGACAGAAAAGAGCGCACCCAAACGCGCTATGATTATGGCTGTCTTTTTATTTTTAGGACTTATTATAAGTATTGCATGGGTGCTTATTCAACCTTTTTTCCAAGACTTGGTAAAGGAGGTTAGGAATGAAGAATTAAAATAATGAGATAAGCTTCGCGATAGTAAAGATAAGGCTTCGACGATAAGAAAAACACGTGGGTTGCGAGTTAGCGTATTGGTAGGTGCACTGCCACTCGTAGAGACGTAATGTATTACGTCTGAGAGTATGGTTATGAATTTCTGTTGAATTAGTATCTATACAACTTTTGTTTTTTGAATATCATTTCTTGTCTTGATACAAGAAACGATACAAAGAAAATCAAGACTCACGAAATTATAATGACCCGCTTGCTGCTTGTTCGCTAAATGATATGAAACTCAAACCTCCTGCGAAGGTTCTCAAACAACATATCATTTTTAACGCTCTCTTCTCAGAGCGGGTACCCCATTAAATTCCGTATGTCACTTGGTAACGACAGCCTCGCGTATTTATTAAGGTTGTTGCTATAAAATAAACCGGATAACTATCTTTATGACCTTCCTCCTTTGAATATCATTTCTTGTCTTGATACAAGAAATGAAACAAAGAAAATCAAGACTCACGAAATTATAATGACCCGCTTGCTGCTTGTTCGCTAAATGATATGAAACTCAAACCTCCTGCGAAGGTTCTCAAACAACATATCACTTTTAACGCTCTCTTCTCAGAGCGGGTGACCCATTAAATTCCGTATGTCACTTGACAACGACCGCATCGTGTATTTATTAAGTTTTAGGTTAGTGAGGAATCGATTATCGGGGCTCGTTTTCCATATACCACATATTTCCCAACTTTGAGGTTCATTCTGTAATAAATTGCTAAGGATTAAAAATCTGGTTTTGATGTTCTAAAACATAGTTAAAAGTTTGTTAAAAACTTTTTTATTCACTCCAAAAACATATACTTTTGCATTAAATAAACAAATATACAATTGGGGTAATTAAACAATTAGTTTAAAATAAAAAAGCCCCGATAACAGGCATACGGGGCTAGGAAGAATCCTAGTACACTCGAATAATAGCGGTCGCGATAGTTTTAGTAGACAGTGCGGCTGCTTTTTTTATATGTATGGATTCTAGAAGACACAGCTTCTATTTCTCCTTTTTAGCATCACTATTTTTTCGTGTTTCACGACCTTTAATTAATGCTATATAGGGAGCACTCCACTCATTCAGCTCATCAATCAGCGGTTTGTAATCCTTTTGGGGATTTTCAATAGCTGCCAGATCAATGCGATTGAATAAATTCGTCAGATAATCAGATATTTCCATAATCCACTTCTGCGTAAGCATTCGTGTTCTTTTAGAATTATCAATTACTCTGACTTTGAAGAGTGTGATGATTTCCTCGTGTACAGTTCGCAACTGGTTTACCAATTCTTCCTGTGAAAGATTTTTCAAGGCAGTTTTTAATTCTTCGTTGCTTTCCAGCAGAACGAAAAACTGAACCATACGCTCGTTACGATCTTTCTCTGTAACCCTATGAAAATTTCCAAGTAGTCTGTACACATGATTTACAGCAACAGCTACATCTCCACGCTGGGGTTCCAGATCAGCCAATTCGTAAGAACGAATATGTCTCAACAAGGATGAGACCAGTTTATTACGCTTGGTACGCAAAGCACGAATCTCTTTCGATTTTTCATGTCTGCGACTTCTTACCTCGAGGTTATCTACCAACAAAAGCTTTTCTTTCGTACTTGTTAAAAACGGAGTGAGACCTAACTCTTCAGTATTATATTTAGTCACTATAGAGATTATACCTCTCACAAAATCTGCAAATTCTAATTTGCGTAACTTATAATAAATAAATCTAAAAATCATATAGAATTTTTTTTAATATTAAACAATAAGACTACGCAGAATTTAGCACGTTGCCAGTAAATACGACTTAGAATAAGCCTGTATCTTCCATTAAGTAAATAAAGACAATCACGCCGCTGCGTAATCCGTTAATTTCGAAATGTAAATTTTTCAATTAACATTTCAGGATACAATATTAAAAAAATATTTTTATTTACACAAATTTATATTGTATTTATGCGAAAGTTTTCCAAATTATTTTTTATTTAACTGATTATCAGAAAAGAAAAATTTTTACAAATAGAAAATATTTCCTTTTTTGATAATTTAGTGAACTGTTGATATATTACAAATTCATAAAATAGCACATCGAAACTCAAATAAAAATACTAGTAAAACAATGCGTTTTTACATAATTTTACAAATCAGGTGTTTTTCAGGATATTTATCCCTGTCACATTAATAGAAAACATCATTATTAATAAACATCCAATATAAAAACAACACTGATTTACAGTTTATTAATTAAATTATTTTAAGAACAAATTTATAATCAAAAATTTACGATTAGCGTTTGCATTAACATTAATTAAAATCTAAAATTTTTAAATAGAGATTGTGTATAAAGAAACTATAATCAAAAAAATTTTAAAGTCGTTTTATTCATATTTTTCGGTATATGCCAATATATATTATCCATATTTTTGAGATAAAACATACTTAAAAAAAAATTTATATACATATTTTAACGATAAAAATATCATTTACATATTAAAAATATACATCATCCTTAGAAAATCATATTCCAATTTTTTTCTACTATAGAATCTTCACGACAAAACACCAATCAAAAGTTTTCGAAACAACATTTCACACAAAAAATCTATAATCGAAACTTTTCGATAGATAACAAAGGCCATGATCTACCAATATCAATTCTCATCTTATTATCTCATTATCTCATTATCTCCCAACCTCGCATAAAATTCCACTCCTTAAATCGTCTATCAATACAATATAATTAGTACATTTGTAGAGAATAAAACAACTTATCAATGAAAGGAATAGTTTTAGCCGGTGGTTCAGGAACAAGATTGTATCCAATCACCAAAGGAATATCCAAACAATTGATGCCCATTTACGATAAACCAATGGTTTATTATCCCGTGTCAGCTTTGATGTTGGCGGGAATCCGTGAAATACTTATTATATCTACTCCTCAGGATTTACCGGGGTTCAAAAGATTATTGGGCGATGGCTCCGACTATGGAGTGCATTTCGAATACGCAGAGCAACCCAATCCCGACGGATTGGCACAGGCTTTTATCATCGGGGAGCAATTTATCGGCGATGATTGCGCTTGTCTTGTGTTAGGAGATAACATTTTCTTCGGGCATGGTTTTCCCGGCATGTTACGTCAAGCTGTAAAAGAAGCTGAAGAAAACAAAAAAGCGACTGTATTCGGATACTACGTGAATGACCCGGAGCGCTATGGCGTTGCTGAGTTCGACAAGGACGGGAATGTGTTGAGTATTGAAGAAAAACCAAAAGAACCAAAATCCAACTACGCAGTGGTAGGTTTATATTTCTACCCTAATAAAGTGGTGGAAGTGG
Organism: Dysgonamonadaceae bacterium; assembly: GCA_032068765.1. GTDB lineage: Bacteria > Bacteroidota > Bacteroidia > Bacteroidales > Dysgonomonadaceae > DAMBHY01. The sequence continues at coordinate 31,307 of DAMBHY010000005.1, forward strand.
CAAAGAATATTAAACCGTCAGCCAGAGGCGAACTGGAAATTACCACAGTAAACCAAGAATTTCTGAAAGACGGTGAATTAAAAGTACAGCTTTTAGGTCGCGGTTTTGCATGGTTAGACACCGGAACACACGATTCTCTTTCAGAAGCCTCTACGTTTATAGAAGTAATCGAAAAACGTCAGGGCTTAAAAGTTTCCTGTCTGGAAGAGATAGCATGGCGTAATGGATGGATTGATGATGAGAAGTTATTGGAACTTGCCAAGCCGATGATGAAAAATCAGTACGGGGAATACCTCGTTAAATTGTTAAATCGTTGAATTGTTAAGGTGTTAAGGTGTTGAATCGTTAAGGTGTTGAATCGTGTAGTTGTTAAGTTGTTTAGATGATGTATCAATATTCTTTTGAGAAATTAAATGTTTGGCAAGATGCGAGATTGCTTGTAAAAGAAGTATATACTCTTTTATCCAAATTTCCTAAAGAAGAAAAGTTTGCTTTATGTGATCAATTAAAAAGAGCGGCTATTTCAATAGCATCAAATATAGCAGAAGGCACATCTCGTAGTTCATACAGAGAAAAAATACGTTTTATAGAAATGTCTTATGGTTCATTAATGGAAGTATATTCTCAAATAATATTAAGCGAAGATTTAGGATATTTAGATAACAATTCGACCCAAATGGCAAAAGAACTAATATTTAAAATTAGTAATGAGCTTAGTGCTTTAAAAAAATCGTATAATAACAACGTTCAATAACTCAACTCATCTTAACATCTTAACATCTTAACAACTAAACATCTTAACAACTTAACAACTTAACATTTAAACAGCTAAAAGCTAGAAGCCAACAACTAAACATATATGACTATAATCCCCACTCCCATCCCCGAAGTAAAAATTATCGAACCAAAAATATTTGGCGACGAACGCGGATATTTTTTCGAATCGTTTTCTGATAAATGGTTTCGTGAAAATGTGTGTGACACCACTTTTGTGCAAGACAACCAATCTTTCTCATCATATGGAGTATTGAGAGGATTGCACTTTCAAAAACCGCCTTATGAACAAGGAAAACTAGTACGTGTTATTGAAGGTGCAGTTTTAGATGTAAGCGTTGATATTAGGAAAGAATCGCCTACATTCGGTCAATATGTCGCGATAGAACTTAGTTCTGAAAACAAACGTCAAATATTTATTCCAAAAGGATTTGCTCATGGATTCGTAGTGCTTTCAGAAAAGGCGTTATTCCAATATAAATGTGATAACTTTTATGCTCCTCAGTCTGAAGGAGGTATTTTGTGGAATGATCCTGATTTGGCGATTGACTGGATACTTTCACCCGAGGATATTATTCTTTCGGATAAAGATAAAGTACATCCGACGTTGCAGGAGTATATTAATAGATAGTTACGGAGTTACAGAGTTATGGGAGTGATTAAATGTCATAAGGATTTGAAAGTTTGGCAGGAGTCTATGGATTTTGTGGAACTTATATATAAAATTACCAATAACTTTCCTTCATCTGAATTATATGGTTTAACATCGCAATTAAAAAGGGCTTCTGTTTCGATTCCTTCAAATATTGCAGAAGGATTTGCAAGAAAAGGCAAGCAGGAATTATCTCATTTTTTGTACATTGCACTTGGTTCACTATCTGAAATCGAAACCCAGATAGAATTGAGTTTTCGATTAAAATTTATTACTCAGGAACAATATAATGATTGTACTGAAAAAATGAAGTTTATCAACATCCTACTTAGCAACTTAATAAAATCAATACAAACAAAAAAGATATAACAACTCTACAATACATTACACGATAACTATGTAACTTTGTAACAATGTAACATAATACATTCAATATGGAAAATAAATTCAAGAGAAATATACTAATCACCGGCGGTGCAGGATTTATCGGCTCCCACGTAGTACGTCTTTTCGTAAATAAATATCCGGAATATAAAATAATCAATGTTGATAAGCTTACCTATGCAGGCAACCTTGCCAACTTAAAAGATATAGAAGATAAGCCCAATTACACTTTTGTAAAGGCGGATATTTGCGACTTCGACGAGATGTATGCATTGATGCAGGAGCATCAAGTGACCGGTGTTATTCATCTTGCTGCTGAAAGTCACGTTGACCGCTCTATAAGAGACCCTTTTACGTTTGCCAAAACCAATGTGATGGGAACACTATCTTTACTTCAAGCAGCAAAACTTTATTGGGAGTCACTTCCTGAAAAGTTCGAAAACAAACTTTTCTACCATATTTCTACGGACGAGGTTTATGGAGCACTTGAACTAACACATCCGGAGGGTATAGAACCGCCATTTACCACTACTGCTTCTTCGAGCGAGCATCATTTGGCATACGGAAAAGATTTCTTTTACGAAACTACTAAATATAATCCCCATTCCCCCTATTCTGCAGCAAAAGCATCTTCCGACCATTTTGTTCGTGCATATCACGATACTTATGGATTGCCTACAGTTGTAACGAATTGCTCTAATAATTATGGGCCCTATCAGTTTCCTGAAAAATTAATTCCGCTGTTTATTAATAATATACGCAATAAAAAGCCACTTCCTGTATATGGGAAAGGTGAAAACGTACGCGATTGGCTGTATGTGGAAGACCATGCAAGAGCCATTGATTTGATTTTTCATCAGGGAAAAGTTGCAGAAACCTATAATATTGGAGGTTTCAATGAATGGAAAAATATTGACCTCATCAAAGTAATGATTAAGACAGTTGATAAAATATTGGGAAATCCGGAAGGAGAAAGTCTCAGTCTCATAACTTACGTTACTGACAGAGCCGGTCACGATATGCGCTACGCCATCGATTCCACCAAGCTTCAGAAAGAACTGGGATGGGAGCCTTCTCTTCAATTTGAAGAAGGAATTGAGAAAACCGTGCGCTGGTACTTGGACAATGAAGATTGGATGAAGAATGTGACCAGCGGAGACTATCAAAAGTATTACGAAGAAATGTATAAATAATTTGATGGATTCGACAAAACCTTACATAATCAATCTCCCTAAAATTCAAGATAAGAGAGGAAATCTTTCTTTTTTTGAATTTCCAAAGCAGCTTCCTTTTGAAATTGCACGTACTTATTGGATATATGATGTGCCTGGCGGTGAAGTAAGAGGTAGTCATGCGTTTAAAGAACAAAAAGAATTTATTGTAGCACTCTCCGGTAGTTTTGATGTTATTCTGCATGATGGCGATGAAGAAGTGAAATTTTCATTGAATCGTTCATACTATGGGTTGTATGTCCCGAATATGTATTGGAGAAGAATGGAAAATTTTTCTACTAACGCATTAGCCCTTATCGTTTCGGATAAATCGTATAATGCATCGGATTATATCCGTGATTTTGAAGAATTTAAAAATCAAAAACATGAAAAATAAGCCAACCGTATTTGATTGTACGATTATAGACTTGGGCAAACACAGTTTTGAACAAGGAAATTTAACGGTAGTAGAAAATGACAAATTGTTTCCTTTTTCCGTAAGAAGAGTTTTCTATCTTTATGATATACAAGGAGGAGAAAGTCGCGGAGCGCATGCTCACCATGAGTGCCATCAATTTTTGATTGCTGCAAGTGGAAGCTTTGAGGTTTCTTTGGATGACGGACAGTATAAACGTCAAGTATTTTTAAATCATCCGGATATTGGATTGCATATTCCACCTGGAGTCTGGGCTTCTGAAGTGAATTTTTCTTCGGGTTCTATCTGCCTAGTTTTAGCTTCTCACGAATATAATGAAACAGACTATATTAGAGATTATAACGATTTTTTAAATTTACGAAATGATTAAAATTCACCCATTAGCGGACGTCCAAACAAATAATATAGGAGATGATACACTTGTATGGCAATATTGCGTAATCCTAAAAAACGCGGTAATAGGTAGAAACTGCAATATAAATTGCCAAGTTTTTATAGAAAACGATGTTAAGATTGGAGATAATGTAACTATTAAACCAGGAGTACAGATTTGGGATGGAGTTACCATTGAGGATAATGTTTTTATTGGTCCAAACGTTACTTTCACAAATGATTTAATACCCCGCTCAAAACAACATCCTGTAACATTTGCTAAAACAATAATTCGAAAAGGTGCATCTATTGGAGCTAACGCTACAATAGTAGCGGGACATGAAATAGGGGAAAATGCATTAGTCGGAGCAGGAAGTGTTATAACTAAAGATGTTCCGGCTAATACGGTATGGTTTGGAAATCCGGCTGTTCATCGCGGAATAATTGATAATAAAGGTGTAATAATTTATGAGTAAAAATTATGGTGAAATTTCTTGATTTACAAAAAATAAATCTTTCTCATCAACAAGAAATAGAAGAAAGATTGCTCAATACGTTTCGAAGCGGTTGGTATTTATTGGGAAACGAAGTGAAACAGTTAGAGTCTAACCTTTCGCAATACATAGGAAGCCAAAACGCGATTGGCGTTGCAAATGGATTGGATGCCCTGCGTCTCATTTTCAGAGCATATATCAAAATGGGAGTTATGCAAAAAGGAGATGAAGTGATTGTTCCTGCCAATACCTATATTGCCTCAATACTCGCTATTTCGGACAATGGTCTAGTTCCAGTTTTAGTAGAACCGGATATTCATACGTATAACATCGACCTTACAAAGATTGAAGAAGAAATTACTCCTAAAACCAAAGCTATTCTTATTGTACACTTATATGGAAGAGCTGTTTTTAGTAATGAATTAAAGTCTTTAGCACAAAAATACAAATTAAAAATTGTAGAGGATAACGCGCAAGCCATTGGAGCAGAATGGAACGGAATAAAAACAGGAAATTTAGGCGATGCTGCAGGCTTTAGTTTCTATCCCGGCAAAAATTTAGGGGCGTTGGGTGATGCGGGAGCGGTATGTACCAACGATAATGAATTGGCAAAAACAATTAGAGCACTTGCGAACTATGGTTCGCATAAAAAATACGAAAATATTTACAAAGGATTAAACTCTCGTTTAGATGAAATGCAGGCGGCAGTATTGGACGTAAAATTAAAATATATCGACGCAGAAAATCAAAAACGAAGAGAAATTGCAAACAGATATATTTCCGATATAAAGAATCCGTATATCACTCTTCCTCAAATGCCTAAAGATGAAAAAGAACACGTTTGGCATATTTTTGTAATCCGCACAGAAAACCGAGATAAACTTCAAAATTATCTTACAGAGAATGACATCCAAACATTGATTCATTATCTCATTCCTCCTCACAAACAACAAGCATACAAAGAGTGGAATAATTTGAGTTTCCCTATAACTGAAAAAATTCATAACGAGGTATTAAGCTTGCCAATGAGTCCCGTTATGGAAGAAAATGAGATTAAACAAGTTATTGATACTCTTAATCGGTTTTGAATTATGAAACAATTAATTAAAAACAAAATACTTAAATTTCTGAATTCTCATGGGTTTGAACGAAAATCGCCAGAGAAAGAAAATTCTAATATTCAATTTTATAATCAAATCAAATCTTTTATTAAAGAAGACAATAAGGATATTCATTCCATTATTTTTTCTAAAGACAGAGCTATGCAGCTGGATGGATTTCTGTCAAGTTATTTTGACAATGTGAAAAACTATGCTCCTATTTCTGTACTTTATCATACGAGTAACCATATTCACGAAAAATCTTATGAAGATTTAAAAATTATATATAAAGAAAAACCTGTAAATTTTATAAAGGAAAGAAACTTTCGCGAACAGTTAATTTCATCTATTGAAAATATGCGGGAGGAAAGGTTAATATTTTACGTAGATGATATGATTTTTTCTAGAAAAATTGATTATAACTGGTTATCGGAAATAAATCCTTTAGAAGATATTGTTTGTTTTTCACGCGGGGAAGATTTGAAATATAGCACAGTTCTTGCAAAACCGCTCAATGTACCACAACTTCAGAAATTTAATGAAAATCTTTATCGATTTAAATGGAACGAAATTAAAGAATTCTCTGATTGGTCTTATCCATTAGGGGTATCCGGATATATGTTCTCGAGAAAAGAAATGTTATCTATGATAAAATCAATTTCGTTTAAAGCACCAAACTCGCTGGAAGCAAATCTACAAATATTCCTCCCTTATTTTATAAACAGAGGAGGTATATGTTTAAAAGATGTAGCGACACCTTGTGTTCATACAAATATTACACAAACAGAAGGTTATAATAATATTTTAGGGCATTATACGATTGAAGAACTATTGGATATATGGAACAAAAATCAAAGGATTAATTATACAGAGTTTCTAGGATTGCCCGTGAATGAAGCGGAGACAAAAAAATACTCTTTTATAGAAAGATATAGATGAAAAAGATTTTTAAAAAAATACGTAAAAAGATCAATCCTATAACATTGGAAGCTAATGGCGTAGAGTATGTGATGCGAAATAAATTATATGGCATCGGCTTAAGCCCATTGAAAGCAGAACTTGTTATGACTAAATTAAATAGGGTTTCTATAGATTCCTCTAATCCAACGATCCATATAAAACCTGATTTCCTAAATGAAAAATATCTTCAAGGGTACAAATTAGAACTTGTCTTACCCAATCCATTGGATAATGCAAATATTGTACCTGAAAAGGTATATATTTACAATGATAAAGAAAAACTGGAAATATATTCTATGGATAATTTTGGCAAGAAAGTTCAAGAAAATTTAGGAATAGAGGGTGCAAAGCAACAAATGGAATAAGCCATAAAATGTCCGAATACAAATCAACTTTTAAGAATACAGTAGCTTTTGGCGGTGTACAGATAATAAATGTTATTATTTCCATCCTAAGAGGTAAAATAGCAGCTGTTATACTTGGTCCTACAGGGATGGGTATTAATGGATTATACACCTCTACACTCAATCTAATTACTTCAATGAGTGGAATGGGGCTGGAATTGAGTTCGATAAAAGACTTATCAACTTCACATGAGGAACAAAATCAGTCACAAGTTAATAGGCATATTTATATTATTAATAAATTATTCTTAATCTGCTCACTAATTGGTTTCATTGCCACAATAGTTTTATCTAAAAGATTAAGTATCTGGACATTTGGAACTTCGGATTATACTTTTTCTTTCATTTTATTATCTATTTTTGTTTTTCTAACAACTTTTACTAAAGCACAATCATCAATCTTCAGAGGACTTAGAAATATACCTTTTATAATTAAAACCGGCATATATAGTTCCATCGCCAATCTACTTATCACGTTTCCTATATTATATTATTTTAGAGAAGCAGGAATTGCCTCTTCTATTGTCGTTTCAGGCTTAACTACATTTATAATTTCTATTTTTTTCTACCGTAAATTACATCTAACCCCAACAAAAGTTTCAAATGTTGTCTTTATGACACAGTCTTCATCTATGATAAAGATGGGATTTATGCTTGTTATAGCAACAATTATTGGCGCTTTAACCAAAATGGGAATAAATGTAGCCATTGGAAAAATCGGAAATATAGCAGACATAGGATTCTATACTTCTGCAATTTTAATAACTAATCAATTTGTTGGTTTTATTCTCAACTCATTAAGCGCAGACTATTTTCCAAGATTGACTGCAGCAGTTAATTCACCACAAAAAATGAGTGAAGTAATAGAGGAGCAATCTGAAATTGTCTTACTTTTAGCAACTCCGCTTCTAATTTTAATGATTATCTTCTCGCCTTTATTAATAACTGTTTTTTTAAGTTCTAAATTTCTCGTGATCTCTGAATTTATAAGATTCATTGCTCTTGGTTCATTTTTCCAGGTTGCTTCATTCTGTCTTGGATATATCTCATTTGCTAAGAATGATAAATATTATTATCTTCTTTTAGAAGGAGGTTTAAGCAATCTTTTAAATTTTTCACTCACAGTTATCACTTATTATTATTTTGGGATAAAAGGTTTTGGTTATGGTTTTTTATCTATTTACTTGATATATTTTATTATAATTTCCATTGTAGCTACAAAAAGATACGATTACAAAATTTCAAAAAACATAATAAACATCTTTATGAAAATGTTTATCCCTCTTTTTATCAGTTTTTTATCCTTACTGTTATACTCCAATTGGGTAGGATATTTAATCAGTATATTTATGTTTATTTGGGTAGGATATGATTCATATAAATTGTTGGATAAAAGAGGTATTATATTAATATTGAAAGATAAAGTAAAAAAAAGGTAATACAATATGACATCATCACTTGTTTCAATAGTTGTAATAACATATAATTCCTCTAAATTTATAGGAGAAACTCTGAATAGTATTAAATTGCAAACATATAACAATATAGAACTTATTATTACAGATGACGGCTCAGATGATAATACAATAGAGATTTGCAAAGATTGGCTAGATATACATAAAGACAAATTTTACAATACAAAAATAATTACCGTTACTCAGAATACAGGAATTCCGGCCAATTGTAACAGAGGAATTAGTGAAGCAAAAGGAGAATGGATTAAGCTTATTGCAGGGGATGATACCTTTAAAACAAATGCCATAGATGAATTCGTAAGATTTGTAGAAAATAAAAATGATTGTTATTTGGTTCATTCTAATGTAGATATGTACCAAGATATTATATGTGACGAAAATCAATTAATAAAAGAGAAAAATATACAATTAATTACTGAAAGCCTATCATCAATTAGCCAGTTCTCAATATTAAGTTTTGAAAATTTTATATTTGCACCCACTGTTTTCATTAACAAAAAAATAATTGAAAGCGTCGGATTATTTGATGAAACAATAAAAAATTGTGAAGATTGGCCTTACTGGCTTAATTGTACAGCCAACGGATTTAAATTTTATTATATAAATAAGTCTTTGATAAATTACAGAATTCATGGGAGGTCAATTTTTAACGGAAGTAAAAATAAAGATAAAATATTTTCAAAATTTATTTATACTGAATATTTAATATATAAAAAATATATCAAATATAAAAGTTCTTTTACAAAAAACCTCTTCTGGGTATACAATTATCAAATAAAAAAACTGTACTTTAACACTTTTCTGAATAATAAAACTAAATTAAACATTTTTATATATCGGCTGTTTAATCTACCTTATTCATTATATAAAAAGCGAACATTAAACGCAATATTAAAAAAAATAATATGAAATTAAAAGTTTTTCTTTATTGTTTTTTCTTATCTATATTTACATCTTGTATAACTGATTTGGAGTCTCCTCTTCAAACGACAGAAAATATGCCCCCAATTATTAATGAAAATAATTGGAATGTAATATGGGAAGATGATTTTAATAATATAGACACAATTTCTTGTTGGGGTATAATTCCTAAAGGAAAAGATGCTTGGGATAAATTTATGAGTACGAACTCAGAGTGTTACAAAAATTATAACGGCGAACTTGTACTAAAAGGATTAATTAATAAAAGAAGCTTAAATAAAGAATTTATTACAGGAGGATTGTGGACAAAAGGAAAAAAAAATATTTTATACGGTAAAGTTGAAATACGAGCTAAATTTAATAAAGTTGATGGTGCTTGGCCAGCAATATGGATGATATCCGATGAAAAGACATGGCCAAATGGTGGTGAGATTGATATTTTGGAAACTATTAACTGGAAAAATACTGTTAATCAGACTATACATACTCCATATACTTTAAATAAAAATAATGGCTCAATAATTAACCATTTGGAGGTTCCAATAAAAGACAAAACGCAATACAACATATACGGAGTAATAGTCAATAAAGATGAAATTATTTTTACTATAAATGGGAGAAAAACATTTACCTATCCCAACTTAGAACCAACATTTGAAGAACAATTTCCATTCAATAATAAAAAGTTTTTGATATTAAGCATGCAATTGGATTATTACTCTATGACTGGAAAGAATGTAGATGAGAAACAACTTCCAGCTGAAATGATTATAGATTGGGTTCGTTTTTATGAGAAAATTGATGAAAGTTTACCTGATTATGAAAAATAACAATATAAAAGTGTCTTTAATTATTCCCGTGTATAATGTAGCTCCATATGTATATCGTTGTTTGCAATCAGTATATTCACAAACATATCAAAACATAGAAATAATAATAGTTGATGATTGCGGAACAGATAACAGCATTCAAATAATAGAAGATTTTATCCAAACAAATAGCACGCTAAGAAGCATAAAATTAATTCACCACCCTTTTAATAAAGGTTTATCTGCCGCTAGAAATACTGGAATAAAAGAATCTACCGGAGATTATTTATATTTTTTAGATAGTGATGATGAAATAACGAATAATTGTATCGAAATTTTAGTAAATGAAACAAACACCAGTAAACCTGATTTTATAATCGCAGACTATAAATGTATTGGCAGTAGTGTTGATATGCCTCCATTAAGTATAAAGACTAAGGTTCTTAGTAATTCTGTTGAAATTTTAAAAAGTTTCAGAGAACAACAATGGTATGTTATGGCTGTTAATAAACTGATAAAAAGAGAGTTCTTAATTGCAAATGAACTTTTTTTTAATGATAATATCATTCATGAGGATATTTTATGGTCTTTTATGATTGCATGTAAGGCAAACTGCATGAAAGTAATTAAGGATAAAACGTATCTCTATTATATTAGAGAAAATTCAATTACGCAATCTATCAAATCTGAAAATAACAAAATATATAAAGAAAGGAGTAATGAGTCGAAAAGAGAAATAGTCTCAGGCATGTATATGTATTGCTCAATTTTCAATTCAGATGATAGGAAAAATGAAATTATTAAAACATTTGAAGAATATAAATATTTAATTTTCATGAGTATTGTAAAGACAGGTATATATTCAAAGAAAAAATTATTTAATATCTACAAAGATTTTCGTCATCTAAATGATATCAGTAATCTGTCAGTTTTCAAATTATGTTCAACCTCTCCAAAAAATTCAGCAAAATATTTTCATTATCTTCTCCCAGAATATTTTGGATTTAAGTATCTAATTTCATTAGAAAAAATAAATAGGGAATTAAATACAATTAGAATTTAATTTATGAAAAAAATAATTCTGTTAGACTTATTTTCTGTAAGCAATTTCCATGAAATTTTCAATTTCTGTTTTTTGTATTCATTGCTCAATGGGAATAAGAATAGAGAAATTGAATATTATGCTGATTCTTCAGTAATTAGGTTACTAGAAAAAAGAGCATTTGAACAGAATATAAATATTAATCAAGTAATTTTTCATACAAAGTCTGTAAATAAGGGTCAAAAATCACATCAAATATTTTACAGATTTTTTCGAGAATGCTTATATGAATTGCAAGTTATATTTAATAGTAAGAATGTTGATATAGTCTTATCACACTTAAATCCATTTATAGGTTTATTATACCCTCTTTGGAAAAGGACAAATAATAAGATTTACATTGTTTGCCATGGAGAGCTTGAATATATTATTAGTAACCCTCGTTTTTACAAACCTATGAATTTCTATAAGTTTTGTATAAAGAAGTTTCTAAAATATACACTTACCGATAATCTGTCACTCATTGTTTTAGGTAATTCTATTAAAATCAATTTACTAAAATACACCATTCCAGATAATTACACTAAAATACGATCAATGAAACATCCTTACATTTTTGAAGATACCAAAGAAAATGTAAAAATTAATTATCAATATCCCATTAAAATAGGATTCATTGGATCCGTCTCTAAAGAAAAAGGATTACATGATATTTTTAAACTTAGCGAATATTTTAAAAATAATATATTAGAAAAAAAACTAGAGATATACATAATTGGATCCAACAATTTAGATGTAAATAATTATCCTTTAATAAAATTTATTAAGAATAAAGACGGGAGCTATCTTCCTTATAACAAATTTCAAGAAGCTGTTCATAATTTAGATTATATATGTTACTTTTATCCAACGGACTCATATAAACTCATAGCTAGTGGTGCATTTTTTGATGCTATAAACCACAAAAAACCTATTATAGCTTTACACAACGATTATTTTCTCGACATTGAAAAAAATTATGGCAAATTTGGTTATTTGTGTTCTACAAAAAGTGAAATAATTAATATTATATCATACTTAATTACAAATGTATATAATTCAACAGAAGACAATTCTAAATTTTATCAAACAATAGAAAATATCAGGAATGCTTATTTCTTTAAAAATATAATATTAAAATTATAGGATAAATGTATTTATATTTCATCTTTATCATTTTAGTGCTAATTTCCTATTTAGAGATAAGTACTCGTCATAAAAAATTGAACGAATTATTATATCTCATAATAACAGTCTTTTTTATGATGTCATCTTTAAAATGGGAAAGAGGGACCGATTGGATTGCATACTCTCAATTTTTCAATAATATTGAAACTTTTCCTGAAGGACAATACGAACGTTTTTATACATTACTTAATAAAATTACTCATTCAATATTGCCTGATTATACATTCTTCTTATTTATACAATCAATTTTGGTTTATATCCCGATGGCATATGTAATTCACAAGTATTCTCCATATCCAATATTTACATTATTGATTTGGTTCTCCATTGGTTTTGCAGGAATATTTTCGGTGCGTCAAACAATTGCAATATCTTTAATACTCTTTTCCTATAAATATATCATTGACAGAAAATTTATACCATTTCTAGTTATAGTAATGACCGCCTCAATGTTTCACAGAACGGCTCTAATTTTCATTCCGGCATATTTCCTTTATGACCACTATTTTTCAAAGAAAAATATTTTCATAATTTTAATAATATCTTTTTGTATTGGAGGAATATTGGCATTTTTGTTACAAAAATTAGCAGGAATAGGTATGGGTATTATCACAATAAAGTTGAATGCTTATTTAGATGCTGATAAAACAGACTCCGTAGGTTCAAATTTTACACCATTCCAAACAATGATTAGAGGTATTTCATATAGATTAGTTATTTTCCTTTTGATAGTTTTTTATTTGTTTGAATATTACAAAAAGAACCAGCAAATAAGATATTTACTCAATCTATATTTTTATGGAATCATTATTTTTATCGTTCTTGTCCCTATAGCTGTAGGATTTGGACGGTTTGCCGTCTTCTTTGAAATATTTCAAATTCTTTTGTTTCCACAGTTTCTTTCGCTAATGAAAAATCGTATTAACAAAAATATCACTTTCTTCATTCTTTGTGTTTATTTTGTTTTCAGATTACAAAGTAATATATTTGCATATAAAGACCTTTACATTCCTTACAAATCAGTTTTTAATAAAGAACTACCAGTGAAATTATAATATGAACTATCGAGTATCTATATTTTCAATAATTTTTATGGTAAGTAGTTATTGCTTATCCCAATCATCTACGTCACAAATTATTACTATTAGTCAGTTTATAAATGCCAAGAACATAATTTATAATGACAACTCAAAGATTCTTTTAATGGATGATTATACTAATGAACTTTTTATTTTTTCTAAAGTAGATAAATGGTTAGATGGGAGTAAACTAGATAAATCAAAAGTAGATGATATTATTTTTTTAGAGAAAAATGGAAATTTCTATAAAAGAGAATATATAGGAGATATTAACGCTAAATGGTTTGGAGCAAAAGGAGACGGCCTTACAGATGACTATAATAGCATTCAGAAAGCTATACTTTTTGCCGAAAGATTAGGAAAAGGAAATATTTTTATACCACAAGGCATTTATTTTATATCACAAAAAATTATAATAAGCAAACCATTTATTGGTTTACATGGAGAAGGAATAAATAATACGATAATTAAAGCAAAAAACGATGCTCTACAATTATCGCCATATTCGGATGTGAGTAGTGCTACAATTTCAAACATAACATTGAATGGGAATAATACAGGTATCGGAATCTATCTTAAAAATTCAAATTTTTATTTTATAGAAAAGGTTCGAATATCTAACTTTGCAAATGGAATTTTAGGAGAGACCGCCGTCCTAAATAAAATTTCTAATTTTTATATTATTTCATGCAATAATGGAATTTCATTTAATAATGGATCTTACTTTAGCAGTGTCTCAAACGGAACAATTACTGCTTGTAAAGAGGTTGGAATCAAAGAGAGTGGTTCAAGAATTTTGATTGACAAAATTGACATAGAGAGCATCCCGAATGGTATAGGAATAATTGGAGGCAGTCAAACAGAAATAAGAGATGTACATATAGAATCCTGTAATGCTGCTATTGGTATTGATACTTCTGGATTTATACTTGTTGATAACGCATATATTATTGGTTGTAAATATGGAGTACAAAGGCTAACAAATAAAGCAATTTATGGTAATTTCCATTTTAATAATATGAGATTTAGTGAAACAGAAAAAGAATTTGAGATTCCGAATTTACCTAATACTACTTTGAATGAAGAAAATATTATCTCTTTTGATAATAAAGGAGGTATTAAAAAACTGTACATTAAAATATGATTCTTGTAGACTCTTTATATATCAATAATAGTGGAGGACTTGAACTTTTAAAATATTTAGTTGAAGAAATAGAACGTTCAGGAATAAATTCTTATTATCTTTTTGATGAAAGGTCAAAAAAATATTTCTCTTTTATTCCTTACGACAGAAAATGTATACTAAAGGCCTCAACAATACAAAGATATATTTTTTATAAAAATAATAGACGCAAATTTGACAAAATATTATGTTTTGGTAATATTCCTCCGTTAATTAAAACAGATGCAAAAGTATATACTTATTTCCATAATATTTTTTTAGCAAAAATACCTTATAGTTATTCCTTAAAATCAAAATTTATATATAAACTAAAAAGAAATTATATTAGTATTTTTAAAAAAAATACTAATTTTTGGATAGTGCAAACAACTAACACGATGAATGCTTTAATCAGTTTTTTAAATTTAAATAAACAAAAAATATTGATTATGCCATTCTACAGAATAGACAAGCGCGAAATAAATAATAATGTACGCTCTGATTATGTTTATATAGCAAATTATAATAAAGAAAAAAATCATGACATCTTAATTGATGCATGGAAAATATTATATAATAAAGGGATACATAAAAAATTACACCTTACACTATCTGATAATATACCAGATAACTTAAAATTAAAAATTAAAGAATACAATGCTTTAGGTATTAAAATTATAAATCATGGATATATTTCAAAAGATCAAGTTTATGATTTATATTCTTGTTCAAAAGCAACAATATATCCATCATTTAATGAAAGTTTAGGTTTAGGTATTATTGAAGCTATTGAAATGGGGTGTGATTTGATCGCACCTAACAAGGACTATATAAATAGTATTTCTTATCCATCAATATCGTATGAAAAAGATTTTGCTGATGATATAGTCGAGGCAGTATTAAAGTATGAAAAAGGGAATGCAAATAAGACTATTTTAAAAATTAACAATAATATAAATGGATTAATTGAACTTTTGAAATGAACATATTAGATAACAAGACCCTATTAATCACCGGAGGTACAGGCTCCTTCGGTAATGCTGTCCTAAAACGATTTATCAACGACGACAGATTCAGTGAAATCCGCATTTTCAGTCGTGACGAAAAAAAGCAGGATGACATGCGTCATCATATACAAAATCCTAAAGTAAAATTTTATATCGGTGACGTCAGAGATAAACGTTCCGTTGACGGAGCAATGGCAGGTGTTGACTATGTTTTCCACGCTGCCGCCTTGAAGCAAGTACCTTCATGTGAATTTTTCCCCATACAAGCCGTAAAAACAAATGTATTTGGAACAGAAAATGTATTGGATTCCGCAATCCAACATGGTGTAAAAAATGTAGTTGTATTAAGTACGGACAAAGCAGCATATCCTATCAATGCAATGGGTATAAGCAAAGCAATGATGGAAAAAGTAGCTATCGCGAAAGGACGTCAATTAGGAGAAACCGGAAGCACTACTATTTGCTGTACTAGATATGGGAATGTAATGGCAAGTCGTGGTTCCGTAATTCCATTGTGGGTAGACCAAATAAAATCCGGCAATCCCATTACCATCACCGACCCCAATATGACACGATATATGATGACTCTCGAAGACGCGGTGGACCTGGTGCTTTACGCTTTTGAGCATGGCCATAACGGCGATCTTTTTGTTCAAAAAGCCCCTGCAGCCACCCTAACCGTTCTCGCAAACGCGCTGAAAGAGCTGTATAAAACAGACACTGAAGTAAAGATTATCGGTACACGCCACGGAGAAAAACTCTATGAAACTTTGGTAACGAGAGAAGAAATGGCTAAAGCTGTGGATATGGGGGATTATTACCGGATTCCGGCGGATACACGCGACCTGAATTATGACAAATTTTTTGTGGAAGGACAAGAAGAAGTTTCCAAGATTGATGACTATCACTCCCATAATACCCGCCGTCTGGATGTAGAAGGCATGAAGGAACTGCTAATGAAGCTGGAGATGGTAAGAGAAGATATAGAAGAGACAAGAAACAAGTAAAAAGATACAAGGATAAAGGAAAAAGTACGCAACACTTGGCTCTTTAAACTTTTACTTTGTATCTTAAAAAAAATCAACTATGAACATACTTATAACGGGCGCGAAAGGATTTGTCGGGAAAAATCTGGTAGCGCAACTCTACAATATAAAGACAGGGAAAGCGAAGTTTTACGGAGATATTTCTATTGATAATATTTATGAATACGATACGGACAGTACCCATGAAGAGCTGGATAAATACTGTCAAAAAGCGGATTTCGTCTTTAATCTGGCGGGAGTAAATCGCCCGAAAGAGCAAACAGACTTCATGGAAGGCAATTTTGGGTTTGCCTCTACCCTACTAAATACTTTGAAAGCATATAAAAATACATGTCCCGTTATGTTATCCAGCTCTATCCAAGCAACCTTACAAGGAAGATACGAAGGAAGTGAGTACGGAAAAAGCAAAAAAGCGGGTGAAGATTTATTTTTTGAATATGCTGAAGAAACCGGAGCTAAAGTGTTGGTATATCGTTTTCCCAATTTATTTGGCAAATGGTGCCGTCCGAATTATAATAGCGCGGTTGCAACGTTTTGTCATAATATCGCGCATGATTTACCTATTCAAGTAAATGATCCAAGTGTAGAATTAGAATTATTGTATATTGATGATTTAGTAGATGAAATGATTGCTGCTTTAAAAGGGGAAGAGCATCATTGCGAGTTCGAAGGAGTAAATACTCTGTTTAAAGAAAACGGTAAATTCTGTTGTGTACCTATCACCCATAAAGCTACATTGGGAGAGATTGCAGATTTACTTAGTTCTTTCAACAATCAACCTAAAACATTGATTCTACCTGAAATACCAAATAATTCTTTTGCGAAAAAATTGTATTCTACTTTCTTAAGCTATCTTCCAAAGGAAAAAATTTCTTTTCCTTTGAAAATGAATATTGATAATAGAGGTAGTTTTACAGAATTGCTAAAAACGGAAAAATGCGGACAGGTCAGCATCAATATATCCAAGCCCGGAATAACCAAAGGGCAGCATTGGCACAACAGCAAATGGGAATTCTTTATGGTTGTATATGGTAAAGGACTTATCCAGATGAGGAAGGTAGAGCCGGGAGCAAAGAGCAAAGAGCAAAGAGCAAAGGAAAAAGAGGAAAGGATTGAAGAAACAGGCATATTAGAATTTGAAGTTTCAGGCGATAATATACAAGCCGTACACATGCTCCCAGGCTATACGCATAATATTATCAACTTGAGTGAAACGGAGGATTTGGTGACGGTGATGTGGGCGAATGAAGCGTTTGACCCGAACAGACCCGATACTTATTTTGAAGAAGTGTAAAAAAGATACAAGGAAAAAGATACAAGATAAAAGGATGGAAATGAATACAGATTACTCCAATGTGAGTTTTAAGAATAACGGGAAGCTGAAATTATTAATCATTGTGGGTACCCGGCCCGAAATCATAAGGTTATCGGCAGTTATCAATAAATGCCGCACCTATTTTGATTGTCTGCTGGCACATACCGGACAGAATTATGACTATAATCTGAATGGTATCTTTTTCAGAGATTTGAAACTGGAAGACCCGGATGTATATCTTAACGCTGTTGGCGATGACTTAGGCGCTACGATGGGGAATATTATCAACGCGTCTTATAAACTGATGGCGGCCATTGAACCCGACGCTGTACTGGTACTGGGAGATACCAACTCCTGTCTTTCCGTTATCGGAGCAAAAAGGTTGCATATCCCCATCTTCCACATGGAAGCCGGCAACCGCTGCAAGGATGAAAACCTGCCTGAAGAAACCAACAGAAGAATCGTGGATATCATCTCAGACGTCAATCTGGCATATTCTGAACACGCCCGAAGATATCTGATAGAAAACGGACTTCCCAAAGAACGCACGTACGTAACAGGTTCTCCCATGGCGGAAGTATTGCGCAACAACCTACAGGAAATAGAATCTTCAGACGTGCATCAACGTCTGGGACTGGAAAAAGGGAAATACATATTGCTTTCGGCACACAGAGAAGAAAATATCGATAGTGAAAAGAATTTCATCAGTCTGTTTACGGCTATTAATGCCATGGCGGAAAAATATGATATGCCGGTTCTCTATTCCTGCCATCCACGCTCCCGCAACAGATTACAAAAAAGCGGCTTTCAACTGGACAAAAGGGTGATGCAACAAGAGCCATTGGGATTTCACGATTATAATTGTCTGCAAATGAACGCGTACGCGGTAGTAAGCGACAGCGGCACCTTGCCGGAAGAAAGTTCCTTTTTCACATCCATAGGCAAACCCATTCCAGCGGTGTGTATCCGCACTTCCACGGAACGTCCGGAAGCACTGGACAAAGGAGTATTTGTTCTCGCGGGTATTGATGAAAAATCCCTGCTCCAATCAGTGTACACCGCCGTGGGAATGGTAAAAAACGGCGATAACGGCATACCTGTGCCAGACTACATGGACGAAAATGTATCAGATAAAGTGGTGAAGATTATACAATCTTATACGGGTGTGGTGAATAAAATGGTTTGGAGAAAATTCTAAGATGAATATATTGTTTTTAACCCTAGTAGATATTAATGATATAAGTGTCCAAGGAGGTTATCCGGATTTATTACGGGAATTTGTCAAAAATGGTCATAACTTATATATTATTAAACCATTCGAAAGAAGGTCAAGAAAAAAAACGCAATTAATTTCCAAAGATAATGTTAGTATACTCAGTGTCAAAACTCTTAACATCCAAAAAACCAATTTTATCGAAAAAGGAATAGGTACTATTTTGATAGAGTATCAATTCTTAAATGCATTACAAAAATATTTAGGCCGAATAAATTTTGACCTTGTCCTGTATAGTACACCTCCAATAAGTTATGTGAAAGTTTTAGAGTATCTAAAAAAACAAACTAATTGTAAAACTTATCTGCTCTTAAAAGATATTTTCCCACAAAACGCAGTAGATTTAGAATTATTTTCTAAATCAAGCTTATTTTATAAATATTTCCGAAGGAAAGAAAAGAAATTATATGAGTTGTCGGATATAATAGGATGCATGTCTCCCGCTAACATAAAATATGTATTAAAACACAATTCATACATTTCCGGAATAGTGGAATTAGCCCCTAATGTAATAGAAGTAAAAGAATATCAACAACCTAATAAAAATATTTTAAAAAAGTATTGCATACCCAAAGATTGTACATTGTTTATTTACGGAGGGAATCTAGGTAAACCACAAGGTTTGAATTTTCTTTTGGATATTTTGAAATCAAATAAATTAAAAAAAGACAGATTTTTTTTAATTGTGGGTTCTGGAACCGAATTTTCAAAAATCGAAAATTGGTTTATCAATAACAAGCCCGTGAACGCAAAATTAATTAAACAACTTCCCCAAAATGAGTATGAAGAATTAGTGAATGCTTCAGATATCGGACTCATTTTTTTAGATCCGCGTTTCACAATTCCTAATTATCCATCTAGATTACTTTCTTATTTAGAAAATAAGAAGCCTGTTATATGTGCAACTGATAGTAATACAGATATTGGAAGTATTGCGGTAGATAACGGGTACGGATGGTGGCTAAGAAATGGTAATCTACTTCATTTTAATTCACTAATAGATAAAATCTGTCACGGAGAATTTCCCCTCGAAAAAATGGGAAATGCTGGATATAATTTTCTCTTAAATAACTATACTGTTCAACACTGTTACAAAATAATTATGAAACATTTTCCGAATGTATAAAAGTTTTTTTAAAAGATTTCTTGATATAATTCTCTCCTTGAGTGCCTTAATTTTATTAAGCCCACTAATCATCATTATCTGGGTATGTCTGACTATAGTTAACAAAGGAGCAGGTGCTTTTTTTTATCAACTTAGACCAGGTAAAAACGAAAAAATTTTCAAATTAATAAAATTTAAAACAATGACAGATGAATTGGACGAAAAAGGACAATTACTCCCTGATGGTAAAAGATTAACCCCCTTTGGTAAATTCATTCGTTCAAAATCTTTAGACGAAATTCCTCAATTAATTAACGTATTAAAAGGAGATATGAGTCTAATTGGTCCTCGTCCATTACTTGTAAGGTATTTACCATTTTATTATAATACTGAAAGGAAAAGGCACCAAGTCCGTCCCGGAATTACAGGACTTGCTCAAATTAATGGAAGAAATACTTTAAATTGGGATGAAAGATTATCGTGGGATGTAAAATATGTAGAAAATATTACCTTTTTGAATGATATAAAAATTATTTTAATCTCATTTATTACTGTCATTAAGTCAAAAGGTGTAGAAGTTGATCCTACTCTTATAATGCAAGATTTAGACGATGAAAGAAAAGATAGAAATTATTAAATATACTAAGATTGATGAAAATCTAGATAATATAATATTCTTACATAGGAATATATCTAAAATGAATAAACTTCATAACAACTTAATTTATTTTGATGATAACTTTCCTAATTTTATAACAAAGAATATTAGATATTCTCAAAATGATTTATTTTTCGTATTAAAATCAAATGATTATTTAGAAGGTTTTCTACATTTTAAAAAATTAGAAAATGAGATCTTTTTAAATAACATCAGTTTATCCCAAAATGTGTCTCATCAAGGATTAGGTAAAATTTTATTAAGAAAAAGTTTAGAATTAACCAACTTAGAAGGAATAAAATTTTTTGGATTAGATGTATTAGATTCAAATCAATTTGCATATAATTGGTACAAAAAATTAGGATTAAAAGTAATAAATAATAGTCAATGGATAAGCATTACTCGAAAAAATTCCATAACTCCAACGAAGTATAATTTAAACTATAAAAAAGATTGTAATGGGTTCAGCAGCATTTATTATGACGAAAATAAAATCGGAACAATAATTAATAATAGGACTCTAATAATTAATAACTTAGGTTATATACAGTATCTACCTATTGAAAATTTTTTTACAATAGCAAAGATTGATTTAGAAGAAAAATATGATTTATCAAACTATGATAATTTAGTTCTTGAAAAAAATTACCGGATGAGAGGTGATATAAATATTGTCCTTTCACAAATAAATTAGAAAATATGATTAGAATTTTATATTTAAATAAAAAAGAGGATAGAGAAAAATATACTTCATTAATCTCTTCTCAAAAATTTCCAGACCCTTATTTTCAATTAGATTATATCAAAATTTTCAGTGGTAATTTAGACCATATCATTTGCTTTTATGGCACTTATAATGATAACCTCATTGTCCTCCCGGGGTATCTTAATAAAATAAATTTAAATTCTTCAGAAATATATTATGACTTTATAACTCCTTATGGATACACAGGCCCATTTATATCTCCAAATACTTCGGATAATGATTTAGATAATTTTTGGAAAGAAATAGATGAATGGTATTCACAAAACAATGTAGTTTCTGAATTTATTCGCTTTAATTTATATGGTAACCAAAGGAGATACACCGGTGAAATAAAAAGTACAATGCTGAATATTAAAGGTGCTATTGTGGAAGAAACTGAACAATGGCAAAAATTTGAGCATAAAGTTCGCAAAAATGTAAAACGTGCACAAAAAGAAAATTTGTCATGTGTAATATTCTATAAAGATGAAATTAGAGATCCGGAAATTGAGAATTTTCACGAAATATATATTCATACAATGGAGAGGACAAATGCAGACAAAAAGTTTTTTTATCCCTTGAATGATTTTAAATATTTCATAAAAAATAATCCTGAAAATTCTGTTATTTGTAACATTTATCATGAGAAAAATATTATTTCTTCCGAATTAGTGTTAGTTTCAGAAGATTCTATTTTCTCTTTTTTAGGCGGAACGAATGAAAATTATTTTGATAAAAGGCCGAATGATTATCTTAAATATGAAATGATAAACTGGGCAAGAAAAAATGATAAAAAATATTATGTTTTAGGAGGGGGTTATGGTTATGAAGATGGAATTTTTATTTACAAAAAATCTTTTTTCCCAAATGATATAGTTGAATATTATACCGGTAGAAAAATCATTAACAAAGAAATATATAATACATTGGTTGAAATAAACAATCAAGAAAGAATTTCTAAAGGTTTATCACCTTTAGAAATTAACGACACTAGTTTCTTTCCCCTCTATAATAAAAAGAATTGAGAAATAATTATTTGATAAGAAAATAAAAGATCCGACTTCACTGCCACACATAGGTGGTCAGTAGCAAAATACTTAAAATTATAAATGAAAATCCCCGATATCATATATATTTTGCCATTAATTGATGACAAAAAAATAAGTTATACTATTCCGGCGATGATTACTCATCCCTCTCAAAAATATAAAACAATTAATTAAACAATGGAAAATAAAAAGATATGGCTTTCACTGGCCCACATGGGTGGTCAAGAGCAAAAATTTATACAAGAAGCGTTTGATACTATAAATGAAAGTTTCCGATATCATAAGGCAACTCAATACTTCTGATGAACAATCAAATTTGGAAGTAAAAAGAGGCAGTCAGATAGACAAATCCGTTATGGAAACTATTTGCGCCTTTTCCAACGAACCGGATTTGGGTGTAGGATATATTGTTTTGGGTGTCAGTGAATCGGATAATTCTTTATTTCAAGGCTATGATGTTGTTGGCATAGACAATCCGGATAAACTTCAAAAAGATTTGGCTACGCAGTGTGCCGATTCATTTAATATTCCTGTAAGACCACGAATAAGCATTGAGGAGGTGAATAGCAAAAATGTAATGCTTATTGAAGTCATGGAACTGCCATCTCAACAAAAGCCATTATATTTAAAAAAACAAGGTTTACCTCAAGGCGCATTTCGAAGAATAGGCTCCACAGACCAACGCTACACAGAAGATGACCTTTTCTTATTTTATGGGACAGAAGATGGATTTGAAAGCTCCATCGTAAAAGACGCTTCTATGGAAGATATCAGCATAGAAGCATTGGAGCTGTATCGTGAATTTCGAAAAAAAGCCAACAGCGCAGCCGAAGAACTCTCCTATACAGATGAAGAATTGCTACAAGCACTCAACTGTATAAAAAAAGATGAGGGAATATGGAAACCCACCTATGCCGGATTGATTGTTTTTGGTAAGCGTATGTCATTGCGAAGGCTCATGCCCATGATGCGGATTGATTATATACGTCTACCCGGAAAAAATTGGGTAGAAAATCCGGATGAACGCTTCTCTACCACATTAGATATGCGCGGTCCCATCATAGAATTGGTTTCACGTATTATATCTACGATTACTGATGATTTACCCAAAGGTTTTATCTTACAAGAAGGAAACATTCAAGCGGAAAGTAAGTCAATGTTGCCCGTGAAAGTGCTAAGAGAAGCTATTGTAAATGCACTTATCCACAGAACATATCGAGTGAACCAACCCATCCAAATATTACGATATTCCAATAGAATAGAGATAATAAATGCGGGATATTCGCTTAAACCGGAAGACAACATTGGAGAGCCCGGCTCGATAAACAGAAACCCATCCATAGCGGCTATCTTTCACGACACCAACTTAGCGGAAACAAAAGGTTCCGGTTTTCGTACTATGCAAACGCTTATGCTGTCATCCAATATGATGCCACCTACGTTTGAAAGTAATAGAGAAAAAAACAACTTTACGATTCGCTTGTTGTTTCATAATTTCTTGAACAACGAAGATGTGGGGTGGCTGGAAAACTTCCAGACTTATCAACTTAACGATAAGCAGAAATTGACCTTAGTATTTATAAAAGAAATTGGAGCTATTGATAATAATGCCTTTAGACAATTGACGGGAGCAAATAGGACTGAAGCCGGCATAGATTTGCGTGATTTACGAGAAAAAGAATTGATAGAACAAAAAAACGCGGGCAAGTCAACCTATTACCTACCAAGTCCTATCTTCCAAGACACCATGGTAGATAAGACAACAACCATGGTAGATAAGACAACAACCATGGTAGATAAGACAACAACCATGGTAGATAACGAACCACTTTTCATAAATGACATACTCAAAGAAATTCCGGAAGAGCTGCTTTTACAAATAAACAAACTGGGTAAGCGCTCTCCCAACCCTGATTTAATAAAGAAAATTATTTTAGAACTTTGCAATTGGAGAGAGCTCTCGATTGCGGAATTATCTCTGATTTTGGGACGTAACGAAAAGTATGTGAAGACTAATTATATTCAGCCATTAATCGATGAAAAAAAAATCAGCTATACTATTCCGGCGATGATTACTCATCCCTATCAAAAATATAAAACAATCAATTATAATTATGGAAAGAAAACGAATTTATCTCTGCCTAGCTCACATGAGCGGCAATGAGCAAAAATATATACAAGAAGCGTTTGATACTAATTGGGTAGTTCCACTTGGGCCCAATGTAAATGGATTTGAAGAAGATCTCAAACAATTTATCGCACCGCTGTATCCTAACCCTCAGTCCTCTAAAGGAGATGTAGAAGTTGTAGCACTTTCGTCGGGTACCGCAGCCGTTCATCTTGCTTTGATTGCCTGCAACGTGCAACCAAGTGATGAAGTAATCGTGCAATCTTTTACATTTTGCGCATCCAGTCATCCTATCAAATATTTAGGAGCAACACCTATATTTATAGATTCAGAGCCTGATACTTGGAATATGGATCCGGAGTTGTTGGAAAAAGCCATAAAAGATCGCATCGAAAAGACAGGAAAGAAGCCAAAAGCAATTATACCTGTATACCTATATGGAATGCCAGCAAAAATTGATGAAATAATGGCAATTGCCAACAAATACGACATTCCGATAATAGAAGATGCAGCAGAAGGATTTGGCTCAAGATATAAAGGTCAGGTTTGTGGAACATTCGGGAAATATGGTGTTCTTTCTTTCAACGGTAATAAAATGATTACTACCAGTGGTGGAGGTGCACTCATTTGTCCTAATAGAGAAACAAAAAATGAAATCATGTTTTATGCTACCCAAGCCCGTGAAGCATATCCTTATTATCAACATGAACATATCGGATACAACTACAGATTGTCAAACATCTGTGCAGGAATTGGACGTGGACAGATGACAGTAGCAGAAGAACATATAAATCATCACAAACATGTACAGTCACTTTACGAAGAATTACTGAAAGGTGTAGAAGGAGTTCATGTACACACCCAACCAGCAACCGGAGACTTTGACAGCAATTATTGGCTGACTGCCGCTACAATGGATGAAGACATTAAAGTAAAAGGTGAGGAGAAAGCTTATGCAGAAGCCATTACAGGCGCAGTTGGTGGTGCAGCCGGAGTAACACACAGAGGTGGTTCTGTTCATACAGATTGTGAGCCAAATGCTAATGTGGAAGCATTGAGAATTTTTATGGATGAACGTGGCATTGAATGTCGCCCGTTATGGAAACCTATGCACAAACAACCGGTTTATGCTGATGCTCCGGCTTATTTAAACGGGGTTTCTGAAAGTCTATTTAAGGTTGGTTTCTGTTTACCGGCAGGTCCTTACGTAACTGATGACGATGTAAGATATATTGTTGATTGTATAAAGGAAGCGACTTCTTAATGAAAAATTAATAATTAAAAGTGAAGAATGGGGTCGTGGGGTGATTATCGGATAAGTAATTACATGTCAAATGATGAAATTTTTAAATAGGTAAAATAATCAATCAATCCTTCATCACTTCGTGACACTTCCCTTTATCTAAATGGAAGATTGAAGTTTTGTTGAGACAAGGTTACATAGTTATGAGGTGCAAAGGATTGTGCCTCATTTCCATTTAATAGAAAGCTTCTTTTTTATTTTTACATTTCTCAATAAACTTAAATAGAAAGACGCCTTATTTAAGTTTTCGACTAAAAACTTAAATAATCATTGCGATTGTTACCAAAAATTCTGTATTTTTGAGTTCTTATTATATTTTCCAATTTATGATTAATGAATTTAAGGCAGGCAAAATAGTAAATCAAGGTACCTACAAAGCATTTATTCCAAATCTTATCAATAAAGAATGGAGAATCAATGATATGGAGATTTGGAATCTGCTTAGTCAAGCAGACAGATATCTTGGGCGCTTGGATATGTATTCGGAATATATGAATATTGACATGTATATATCGATGCATATTGCGAAAGAAGCGACCTTATCTACACGTATTGAGGGAACACAAACTCATGTGGAGGATGTATTTTTAGGAAAAGATGAGATTGCTTTTGAGAAACGAGATGACTGGGAAGAAGTACAGAACTATATTGGTGCCATGAATGAAGCCATAAAATTATTACCTACACTTCCTTTTTCAAACAGACTTATAAAAGAAGCACATAGAATACTCTTATCAGGAGTTAGAGGTCAGCATAAACTCCCCGGAGAGTTTAGAAGTAGTCAGAATTGGATAGGCGGTGCAACAATTAATGATGCGATATTTGTTCCGCCTCCACCTCAAGAGATAGGCGAGTTAATGTAGGATATTGAAAAATTTGTTCATAACGAATTATACATGTTGCCAGATTTGCTTAAAATAGCATTGATACACTATCAATTTGAGACTATACACCCGTTTTTGGGTGGAAATGGCAGGGTTGGCAGATTATTGATTCCTTTATATTTAGTATCCAAAGGAATTCTAAAAAAACCTATTCTTTACCTCTCTGACTTTTTTGAAAAGAATAAATCTCTCTATTATGACAATTTAATGAGGGTAAGAACTCATAATGACATCTATCAATGGTTTAAGTTTTTTCTGGTAGGTGTGATTGAGACATCAAAAGACGGAGTTCTGACGTTTGATAAAATACTTCATATTCAGCATTCTATGGACAGTTTATTAAAACCGTTAGGCAGTAGAGCAAGTGATGCAAAATTAGTTATTAACGAAC
Organism: Dysgonamonadaceae bacterium; assembly: GCA_032068765.1. GTDB lineage: Bacteria > Bacteroidota > Bacteroidia > Bacteroidales > Dysgonomonadaceae > DAMBHY01. The sequence goes on from DAMBHY010000005.1 coordinate 58,713, forward strand.
TATTCAGAAATCCTATAACAAATGCCGCCAAAGTAGAATCTATAGTCGGTAAATCTTCTGTATCGGCTTATAAGCTGTTGACTGATCTGGAGAAAATGAATATTTTGAAAGAAATAACTGGAGGTCAGCGTGGAAAAATTTATTTGTTTGAAGAGTATATGAATTTGTTTAGGGATTAAATACCCTTAATAAAGAAAATTTAAATAACGATTGTTGCTATTTAAAGTTTTTGAAGGAAAACTTAAATAACATGATGGTATAGAAAGTTACTAAAAAAGTTCCTTTATAATATGAACAAAAACAACTACTGCATTATCATGGCGGGGGGAATCGGAAGCAGATTCTGGCCGTTAAGCCGCGTGAACAAACCGAAACAGTTTGTAGATATCTTGGGAATTGGGAAAACTTTTATCCAAATGACTTATGAGAGGTTCTCCTCATTCATTCCTAAAGAGAATTTTATTGTTGTAACAGGGAAAATCTACAAAGACCTTGTATTAGAGCAATTGCCTCAAATAACCGAACAACAAGTGCTGTTGGAACCTGCCCGCCGAAATACGGCGCCATGCCTGGCTTATGCAGCATACAAAATAAAATCTCAGAATCCAGAGGCAGTAATGGTGGTAACGCCAGCAGATCATTTAGTAATTGACACCTTGGAATTTGCCCGTGTAATTGAGAATAACTTACAATACGCTGCTAATCATCCAAATTTATTGACTATAGGAATTCAACCGACCTTTCCTTCGACAGGATACGGTTATATTGAAATGGATAATGCTGCAGAAGATTTTGGGAAAGTAAAATCATTCAAAGAGAAACCTGATTTTGAAACTGCAACTCAATTTATACAAAAAGGCAGATTCTTGTGGAATTCCGGAATGTTTATCTGGTCTGCAAAAGCAATTACAGAAGCGATGGAGAAGTATTCTTCGAAAATAGCATCTGATTTTCAGAATCTTTCCGATTCATATTATTCATCCAACGAACAACAAATGGTAGATAAAACGTATATGGAGTGCGAAAGTATATCCATTGACTATGCTATTATGGAAAAAGCAGACAATGTGTATGTAACAAAAGCGGATTTTGGATGGAGTGACTTGGGAACATGGACTTCGCTTTATGAACACGGAGAAAAAGATGAAAAAGACAATCTGATAAAAGCGGAAAATAGTGTTGTAACAGATACTCGAAACACATTTATCAAAGAATTGAATAATAATAAATTGGTTGTTGTGGACGGAGTTGAGAATCTGCTTGTGGTGGATACGGATGATGCGTTGTTTATCAGTCAACGGGAAGATGAAGGACGGGTGAAGCGAGTCATTGAGAAAGCAACAGGAGAATTTAGGAATTTTTCTTAAAATGTTTGACCACAAGTTGCACAAGTAAAACACTAATAACACTAGTTTTTTATTCAGCAAAATAATTAATTTGTGAAACTTTGAATAAATTCGTGAAACTAGTGGTAAAAAATAAATAAACAAATAGCTAAAAAAATATGAAAACAGCATTAATAACCGGAATCACCGGACAAGACGGTTCTTATCTTGCAGAATTTCTTCTTGAGAAAGGATATGAAGTGCACGGAATTATCCGCCGATCATCATCATTTAATACAGCACGTATTGAACACTTGTATTTTGACGAGTGGATACGCGATATGCACAACCGAAAAATGATTAAACTGCACTATGCGGATATGACAGACTCAAGTTCTCTTATTCGCGTCATTCAGACAATTCAGCCGGATGAAATATATAATCTGGCGGCACAAAGTCACGTGAAAGTAAGTTTTGACGTGCCGGAATATACTGCTGAAACGGACGCAGTAGGAACATTGCGATTGTTAGAAGCAGTGCGTATTCTTGGAATGGAGAAAAAAACACGTATTTATCAGGCTTCCACATCTGAACTTTTCGGTTTGGTGCAGGAAGTGCCACAAAAAGAAACTACTCCGTTTTATCCGCGAAGCCCTTACGGTGTGGCCAAATTGTATGGTTTCTGGATTACGAAAAACTACCGTGAGTCTTACGGTATGTATGCCGTTAACGGCATCCTTTTCAATCATGAAAGTGAACGCCGAGGTGAAACATTTGTGACCCGCAAAATAACCATTGCTGCTGCCCGCATTGCACAAGGAATGCAGGACAAGCTCTATTTGGGAAATCTGGACGCTTTGCGCGACTGGGGTTACGCCCGTGACTACGTGGAATGTATGTGGCTGATTCTACAACATGATACTCCTGAAGATTTCGTTATCGCCACAGGCGAGATGCACTCCGTGCGCGAATTCTGCACGTTGGCTTTTGCCGAAGTGGGTGTGACTTTGCGTTGGGAAGGCGAAGGTGTTGACGAAAAAGGGATTGACGCAACGACCGGAAAAGTATTAGTAGAGGTTGATCCTAAATATTTCCGCCCGGCGGAGGTAGAACAATTGCTGGGAGACCCAACCAAAGCAAAAACTTTACTGGGCTGGAATCCCACAAAAACATCCTTCCCTGAATTGGTGAAATTGATGGTGAAACACGACATGAAGTTTGTTCGGAAATTGAAGGCGAAAGCGGAGATTGACAGAGAATAGCTTTCAGCGGTAAGTGGTTTGGATTGCGATGTTTATTTGTTGCGAGTTGCGGTTACGAGTTAGGGTGGAGAAGTACCATTAGTAGAGTCGTCGATTTATCGCGACTCATTTTACCACAAGATTATTAGGATGGGTGCGTAGTCTTTGCTCTTTTTAACCACAAAGGGATTTGGGATTTGGGGAAGTTTCCCGCAGATTTCGCAGGATTCGCAGATTTTACCACAAGTTGCACTAGTTATTTACAAGTTACACAAGTTTTTTTGTTAAAGCTATCGGATGCGGTCTTTTTCCTGGTTCTTGACTCTTGGCTCTTTGTTTTTTTTAACCACAAAGTGATTTGGGAGGGGGGATTTCGGATTTGGGGAAGTTTTCCGCAGATTTCGCAGATGTTCGCAGATCGTTTTTTTTAAAGAGATCAGCTGATTTGGAAATAATTAAATTTGCCCGATGATCTTCACAGATTATTTTGGACATGCATCTCGTACAAACGCAATTTGCGAATACTAACAATAAAATATAAGTTACAAATTTGCAAGTTACATAAATGTAAGTTATATTTGTTTTATATGAAAAATGTACCATTTACATACGGACGAATTGCGGATGCAGATGACTTTACTAACCGTACAAAAGAGCTTGAACAGCTTAAAAGGAATTTTTCTGCAGGGATAAATACCATTCTTATTTCTCCACGCAGGTGGGGTAAATCTTCACTTGTAAAAAAAGCGGGGCTTGAGATTGAGAAGGAAAATCCATCTATCCGAATCTGCCAAATTGACATTTTCAATGTGAGAAGTGAAGAGGAGTTTTACGTTACCCTTGCCAACAATATAATTCAGAAAACCGCAACAGACTTGGAAGAAATTGCAAGACATGCCAAAGAATTCCTTTCACGGCTTATTCCACGTGTGGAATTATCACCCGACATGCAAACAAATCTGTCTTTCGGACTAAATTTTGAGGAAATAAAAAGATCTCCTGACGATATTCTCAATCTTGCTGAAAATATTGCTAAAAAGAAGAAACTCCGAATCATCATTTGTGTTGATGAGTTTCAAAGTCTTACCCGCTTTCCATCGTCAGAAGATTTCCAAAAGAAATTGCGTTCCCATTGGCAGCATCATCAAAATGTTGCGTACTGCCTTTATGGAAGTAAACGCCACATGCTTCTGGATATTTTCACTAACACATCCATGCCTTTTTATAAATTCGGAGATTTGATGTTTTTGGACAAAATAGACGTTGCGCATTGGATTCCATTTATCCGTCAACGGTTTAGAGATACTGACAAAAAAATTTCGGAACAGAGTGCTCTGTTGATTACCCAACTCACAGAATGTCATCCATATTATGTACAGCAATTGGCACAACAGACATGGTTTCGTACTGAAAAAGAGTGCAGAGATGAAATTGTTCACGAGGCGTTTTTGTCATTGATAGACCAACTCAGTCTTTTATTTGCTGACATAACGGAAAATCTTTCCACCTTGCAACTGAATATACTGAAAGCCATCATTTTGGGAGAAAAACAACTCACCTCTCAAGCTGTTTTACAAAAATACAATTTGGGAACATCTGCCGGCGTAGTACGTCAGAAACGAATATTGATGCAGGAAGAGATGATTGATGAGGAGAAGGGAAATATCGTGTTTATAGACCCTTTGTATCGGTTCTGGTTGGAAAGATCTTTTCGTTAATAAGATATTAATTAGTTAATGTGGTAATGAGATAATTAGTTGATTGTTCAGGGGAAATGACCCTCGTAGAGGTGCGATGCTTCGCCACTCCTTAACCACAAAAGACAGTAAGTAATACACAAAGTAGCACAGAATATTATTCGAACTCAACCCTCGTCACTTCATGACACTCCCCTTTATCAAAAATGGGAGAGAGGAAACGGGAAGAGTTTGAGAATTAGATAAGTCACAATAATGAAATATTTTATTAAAACAAAACTAATAACATTTTTAGCGTTCTTTTCGATAATTGTTCTATCCTCATGCAATCCACAGCTGTATCCTACGGTATTGGAACGTCAAAAAGCACTCAGTATTGCACAACAGGACGGTGTAGTGAAAATATTGGCTATCGGCAACAGTTTTTCGGAAGATGCATTGGAGAAATATTTGTATGGATTGGCAAAAGCAGGCGGATATAAAGTAATCATTGGTAATTTGTACATCGGTGGACAATCTTTTGAAGGACATTGGAAAAATGCTCAAGGAAACCTGCCTAATTATGAATTCAGATTGATTGACTTAGATGGCAGGAAAACGAACACTAAAGGAGTGACATTGCAACAAGGTATTTCATCGGACAATTGGGATTATATCAGTTTTCAGGAAGTAAGCGGTCGTTCTGGAAAGCCTGAAGGTTATTTATTACTTGACGATATGATTGCGTACACAAAAAAATACGTTACCAATCCCAATGTAAAATACCTGCTGCACCAAACATGGGCTTACGCGCAAAACTCTACTCATCAAGATTTTCCAAAATATCATATCAATCAAAATACGATGTATAACGCCATCGTTAAACAGGTGACTAAAGCCAAGAAAATGAATCCTGAGATATGGCGCATTATTCCTTCAGGAACTACCATTCAAAAAGTGCGAGCTACGTACATAGGTGACAATCTGAATAGGGACGGGTATCATCTGGCTCCTTTGGGAAGATTTACAGCTTCATCTGCTTGGTATGAAAGTATCTTTGGAGATGTGGATGGGAATTATTATTCGCCGGAGGAGTTGGAGAAGCGAGATGTGGAGACGGTGAAAGAGATTGTTTATAAATCGTTGAATTGGTAAATCGGTAAATTGATATGGAGTATCGTTTTTCGTTTGAGAAATTAAATGTTTGGCAGGATGCAAGATTGCTCGTGAAAGAAATATACAATTTAATTGAAATTTTTCCTAAGGAAGAGAAATATGCCTTATCAGATCAATTAAAGAGAGCTGCCATTTCAGTTGCAACTAATATCGCAGAAGGAACATCCCGTTCTTCTTATAAAGAAAAAATTAGATTATAGAAGTATCTTACGGCTCACTGCTTGAAGTTTATTCCCAATTAATACTAAGCATGGATTTGGGATATGTTACCCGAGAATCATTACATAACATTATTGAATTTATATACAAAATAAGCAACGAATTAAACGCACTAAAGAAACATTACGTCGCTAAAATGGCTGTTTAGCAGTTTAACTTTTAACGATTTAACATCAGCAAGTATGAACAAAAAATCAAAAATATACGTAGCAGGACACAAAGGATTGGTAGGTTCTGCAATATGGAACAATTTGGAAGCCAAAGGCTATACAAATCTCATTGGCAAAACGCATCATGAACTGGACTTGATGGACGGCAATGCGGTGAAATCTTTTTTTGACGAAGAGCTACCCGAATATGTTTTCCTTGCGGCGGCGCATGTGGGAGGAATCATTGCCAATAACACTTATCGTGCGGATTTTATCTACAAAAATCTGCAAATTCAAAACAATGTTATTGGTGAAAGTTGGAAGCATGGCGTAAAGAAACTTCTTTTCCTGGGCAGTACTTGCATTTATCCAAAAAATGCACCTCAACCTATGCCTGAAGACTGCCTGCTGACCTCTCCGTTGGAATATACCAATGAGCCTTACGCGATTTCAAAAATTGCAGGGTTAAAAATGTGTGAAAGTTTCAATATTCAATACGGCACAAATTATATTGCGGTGATGCCCACCAATTTATATGGACCTAATGATAATTTCGATTTGGAGAAAAGCCACGTTTTGCCCGCGATGATTCGTAAAATTCATTTAGGCAAACACCTGATGAGTGGAAACATGGATGCAATTCGCAAAGATTTGGACAAACGTCCTGTTGAAAACGTTTCTGGCAAAAGCAGCGATAACGAGATTCTTGAAATTCTTCAGAAATACGGCATCGAAAAGGACACTATTCATCTATGGGGAACCGGCAGTCCGCTGCGTGAATTTCTTTGGAGTGAAGAAATGGCAGACGCTTGCGTTTATATCATGGAAAGGGTAAATTTTGAGGATTTGAGAGGCAGCGAAAAGGAAATTAGAAACTGCCACATCAACATTGGTACGGGTAAGGAAATCACTATTGCAGAATTAGCAAATCTTATCAAAAATGCCGTTGGTTATGAAGGCTCTATAAATTTTGATTCATCTAAACCTGACGGCACCATGCGCAAACTTACGGACGTTACAAAGTTAAACGATTTGGGCTGGCATCACAAGATTGAGATTGATGAGGGAGTCAGACGGATGTATGAATGGTACAATTTTTAATAACGGGTGAAGAATTGATCTGGGTGTTGCGAGTTGAGGGTTTCGAGTTGCGTCGGGAATTACCGATTGTAGAGTCGTCTATTTATCGCGAGTCTTTAACCACATAGGTCACGGAGTTACACAGAGGAATTTGATATTTTTGATTTCGGATTTAGGAGTTGGGATATTTTGATAAAAGATGAAGGATGAAGAATTTGTTTGAGTGTTGATGGTCTTTTGTTTGCCCGCAGAATTCGCTGATTTTCGCTAATTTGTTTTACCACAAGTTGTACTAGATTTGGCACAAGTTTTTAGCTTTTACTGATTGTGGGTTATTTTGATTCAAACCCTCCCCCTTCGGGTACTTCCCTTTATCAAAGTAGAGAATAAAGTCTCTTATATAATTCTCTTTAAGGAAGTAATTTCATTTGTGATGATTGTCGAGGTGTTGATTTATAGCAACTCATTATTTTACCACAAGTTTTTTACTTTGCCTCATAGTCTTTCTGTTTTTGTCCTTTGCTCTTTAAGTCTTTGTTCTTTTTACCATTGCGCTTCTACCATCACCGGAAAATGGTCTGAAGGAAAATGTCCCCTCTGGATGTGGTTGATGATTCCGTATTTTTGTACGGAAATATTTTTGCTCACCCACACATAATCGATTCTTTCCCTTGAAGAATTCTCTACCTTAAAGCCATTGAAAGTCTCATTCGTGCCAAAAGGCGCAGTTTTCGAAATCAATTTGCTATCCGACAAAAATCCGTCGTTGTAGATAATTTGAATGGGTTCATCGGAAGGCACCGCGTTAAAATCACCCGTAACAAAAACGGGATAAGAACCAGCGATAGATTTAATTTTCTTCAACAACAATTTAGAAGACTCACGGCGGGCTTCCTTCCCTTCGTGGTCATAATGCACATTAAACAGAAAGAAGGCTTTGCCCGTTGCTTTATCGTTAAATTTCCCCCAAGAGCAGATACGGTTGCAGCACGTAGCATTCCATCCTTTACTTGGGACTTCCGGCGTTTGTGAAAACCAAAAATTGCCTTTGTCCAACACCGCGAATTTATCTTTTTTGTAAATGATGGCAGAATGTTCTCCGGCGTCTACACCGTCATCTCGTCCTACGCCTATGTAGGCATAATTATCCAATTCCAAGACATCATCGAGTTGATGCTTAAAACCTTCTTGCGTTCCGCAAATATCCCAGTCGTAAAACGAGAAAAGACTTTTAACCATTTCTTTTCTATTCGCCCAAGCGTCTTTTCCATCGTCGGGATTATCCATCCTCAGATTGTAAGAAGCAACTTTTAGTTGGAAGGATGAAGAGGGCGCAGGCAGTTTGGTTGTTGAGCATGCAGTAAAGGCAAGCAAAACTCCCAATAAAAACAATGCAGATTTTTTCATTTGATTTTACAGAATCTCGTTCTAATTTAGTTTCGACAAACGAATTTTCACCCATACCGCCAAATGGTCTGAAGCCACAGGTTCGTTTTCAACTTTTGACATTAACGTGATGACGCCGATATTCTTTGTATAAGCCAGAATGTAATCTATACATTTTGTAGGCACCGAAGAAGGATAGGTAGATTGGTGAATATCGTTCATAATATTCCAGTCTTGCTTCAGTAATGCCATTTCATGGGACGAAGATACAATATTTAAATCACCCGCCAAAAATATCGGCTTGTGAGTATGAAGTTGCGCTACAAAATCATTGATAATTCCCACAGACCGCTCTCGGTCTATTTTTGTCAGAGACCAATGTGTACAGCAAAATATATAATTCTTCATCTCCACCATCAGCAGACTTCTTTTCTCTTCCTTTCCGGGTAATGGAATTCTGATTGTTCTCAAAGGTTTTTCCTTCGTAAGAATGCCAATGCCATATCCCCCACCCTGATAGTTGATTGATTTTGAATAAGAAGCATACATATTGGTGCGTTTTGCCAGCTCATCTATCACCACCATGTCGTAACTGCGGACAGTTGCGCTGTCTAATTCCTGCAGAGCCACCGCATCAGGTTTTATCCGATTGATAATGGATGAGATGCGCGAATAATCTGTTACATGATCCATACCCCACGCGTTGCGAATATTGTAGGAAAGCAGCGTAAGTTCGTTGCCTTTACTTTCCGAAACGGGAGTTTGCAAAGTGCCACAACCTGTGATAAGAATTGCTATAATGATGAAAAAAAAGTTTTTTGTCATTGATTTTTATTGGGGATAAAATGTATTCAATTATGATTACGATAAAATAAATAGAGCAATATATAGTGGAGTAAATAATACGGTCTGATAACCTATGATACAAAATAACATAAATATTATTACAATCATGTTACAAAAAAAATAAGAAAATATTACTTAACATTTAGCGTAACATATACACTTTATAGACAATCAATAATTAAGAATTTTCAATTGCTAATTTTCAATTTATTACTACCTTTGCACCTTAATTTTCACATACGTTTCTTAAGGAGAAAATTTCAATGAGTAAGAAATTTGCCGAATACAATCAACTTAATCTTTCAGATATAAATAAAGACCTGCTGAAGCATTGGGACGACAATGATGTTTTTGCAGAAAGTTTGAAAATCCGCGAGGGTCATCCACAGTTTGTTTTTTACGAAGGACCACCTTCTGCAAACGGAATGCCGGGTATTCACCACGTGATTGCGCGTTCCATCAAAGATATTTTCTGCAGATACAAAACGATGAAGGGCTTTTTGGTAAACAGAAAAGCCGGATGGGATACACACGGACTTCCTGTGGAACTTGGCGTGGAAAAGTCTCTCGGAATTACCAAAGAAGATATCGGCAAGAAGATTACCGTTGAAGAATACAACAACGCTTGCCGCAAGGAGGTGATGAAATATACACGCGAGTGGGAAGACTTAACCCGCAAAATGGGTTACTGGGTGGACATGAGCGACCCGTATATTACTTACGACAACCGCTATATCGAAACATTGTGGTATCTTTTGAAAGAACTTTACAAAAAAAATCTTCTGTACAAAGGATACACCATTCAGCCGTATTCTCCTGCTGCGGGAACAGGTTTAAGTTCGCACGAGCTTAACCAGCCGGGATGTTATCGTGATGTGAAAGATACTACTTGCACCGCACAATTCAAAATAAAAAATCCGCTTCCTGAAATGACGGAATTTGGCGAGCCATACTTTTTGGCGTGGACAACCACACCTTGGACTTTATCTTCAAACGTTCTTTTGGCTGTTGGAACTAATATTGATTACGCGGCTGTACAGACATACAATCCATACACGGGAAAACCGATGACTGCCGTGATGGCAAAAAGCCTCATCAACGCATATTTCCCTGAAAAGAACAGCGAACTCCGCCTCGAAGATTACAAAGAAGGCGACAAAAATATTCCTTATCGTATTTTAGACAAGACCTGGAAAGGTTCTGAATTAAAAGGAATTGAATATGAACAACTCATTCCTTGGATTAAAGCTTCTGATAACGCATTCAGAGTGGTGACTGGAGATTTTGTGACTACGGAAGACGGTACCGGCATCGTTCACATCGCTCCTACTTTTGGTGCGGATGATGCGAAAGTCGGAAAAGAAAATGATGTTCCAGGACTTACCGTTATCGACAAAGATGGAAACCTGCGCCCTACTGTGGATTTGACAGGTAAATATTACAGTATTGAGGATTTGGACGAAGAGTTTGTAAAAAATAATGTCGATATAGAAACTTATAGAGATTTCGCAGGAAGATATGTAAAGAATGCTTATGATTCTTCTCTTACAGAAGATGATACGACTTTGGATGTGGATATCAGTGTAATGCTGAAACAGCAAAACAAAGCATTCCGCATCGAAAAGCATGTTCACAACTATCCTCACTGTTGGCGTACAGACAAACCGGTTTTGTATTATCCTTTAGATAGTTGGTTTATCCGTTCCACTGCCTGCAAAGAGCGCATGATGGAACTCAACGAAACCATCAACTGGAAACCGCAATCAACCGGAACTGGACGATTCGGCAAATGGCTCGAAAACCTTCAGGATTGGAACCTCAGCCGTAGCCGCTATTGGGGAACACCGCTGCCTATCTGGCGTACGGAAGACGGAAAAGAGGAAAAATGCATCGGTTCGGTTAAGGAATTGATGGAAGAAATACAAAAATCCATCAACGCAGGCGTGATGAAAGAACTTCCATGGAAAGATTACGCTCCTGAAAATTACAAAGAATTAGATTACGAAAACATAGACCTTCACCGTCCTTACGTAGATAACATCATTTTGGTTTCTGAAAGTGGTAAACCTATGACGCGCGAAACCGACCTTATCGACGTTTGGTTTGATAGTGGAGCGATGCCTTTCGCGCAAGTTTTTTATCCACATATTGATGAAAATGAATTCCGCAAAATCCATCCGGCCGATTTCATCGCGGAAGGTGTTGACCAGACACGCGGATGGTTCTTCACGCTGCACGCTATTTCTACGATGATAAAAGACAGCGTAGCTTTCAAAAATGTGATTTCCAACGGATTGGTTTTGGATAAAAACGGCAACAAGATGTCCAAAAGACTGGGCAATGCAGTTGATCCGTTTGAAGCTATCGAAAAACATGGTTCCGACCCGTTGCGCTGGTATATGATTACTAATGCTTCGCCTTGGGACAATTTGAAATTTGATATTGAAGGTGTGGAAGAAGCCCGCCGCAAATTCTTCGGAACACTTTATAATACTTACTCTTTCTTCGCATTATATGCAAATGTGGATGATTTCCATAATCAATACCCACAAATCGAATTGGATAAAAGACCTGAAATTGACAGATGGATTCTCTCTGTATTGAACAGTCTTATTAAAACTGTCGAGGAAGCTTACGAAACTTACGAACCAACCAAAGCGGGACGAGCAATTAATGATTTCGTGAATGACAATTTGAGTAACTGGTACGTGCGTTTGAATCGTAAACGTTTCTGGGGAGGCGAAATGACGGAAGACAAACTTTCGGCATATCAAACCTTGTACGCTTGTCTCGAAACCGTTTCACGATTGATGTCGCCTATAGCGCCATTTTATGCGGACAGATTGTTTTTGGATTTGCACAATGCCACAAATGAACAAAACCTTCCCGTTTCCGTTCACTTGGCAGATTTTCCTATCGCGGATGCAAGCATGATTAATCCAACTTTGGAGGAACAGATGCACCTTGCACAATCAGCTTCTTCCATCATTTTGGCTTTGCGCCGCAAGGTAAATATCAAAGTTCGTCAGCCACTTTCTCAAATTATGATTCCAGTTGTGGATGAAGCGCAACGCGAAAATATTTCCGCTGTAAAATCGCTTATCCTTAACGAAGTGAATGTGAAAGAACTGAACTTTGTGGATTCGGCAAGTGGAATTCTGGTGAAGAAGGTAAAACCTGATTTCAAAAAACTAGGTCCGCGTTACGGAAAAATAATGAAACAGCTTGCCACTTACGTTCAAAATATGGAGCAGTCAGATATTCATCTTCTGGAAAAAGAAGGTAAATTCAGTTTCCAGATAGAAAATCAGCAAGTAGAAATAACAACGGATGACGTTGAAATTATCTCAGAAGATATCCCGGGATGGCTTGTTGGTAATGAAGACAAACTGACCATCGCTTTGGACATCACCATTTCGGATGATTTAAGAAAAGAAGGCATCGCTCGCGAACTGGTGAACCGCATTCAAAATCTGCGTAAATCGAAAGATTTTGAAATTACGGATAGAATTTTAGTAAAAGTGTCTTCAAATCTCCAATTTGACGAAGCCATAAAGGATTTTTCATCGTATATCCAATCTCAGGTTTTGGCAGACGATATTCAAATTGTAAATTCAAAACTTGAAAATGAAATTGATATAGATGATACACCTTTAACTATAGATATTCAAAAAAATTAATCAACTTAACAAATACTTTAAATTATGAGTGAAAAAACAAAATACTCTGAAGAGGAATTGGTAGAATTCCGCGATTTAATAAATGCGAAACTTGAGAGTGCAAAGCAAGAATATGAATTGCTCCGAGCTGCAGTGATGAATGCCGACGGAAACGACACTTCTGATACTTCTCCTACGTTCAAACTTATGGAAGAAGGAGCATCTACGCTTTCAAAAGAAGAAGCAGGAAGATTGGCACAACGTCAAATGAAATTTATACAAAACCTGCAAGCAGCCCTTATACGCATCGAAAATGGTACTTACGGCATCTGTCGTGAAACAGGAAAACTGATTCCAAAAGAACGCCTCCGCGCCGTACCTCATGCAACATTGAGCATGGAAGCAAAGGAAAAAAACAAAAAATAAGCATTTTATGGATCAAAAAGCTTCTAAATCCATAATTACGATTGCCGTAATTATCCTTGTTTTGTTCATCGACCAGCTTGTCAAATATTGGATAAAAACCCACATGGCAATCGGCGATGAGTTCAATGTAATTGGAGAGTGGTTCAGAATTCATTTCGTAGAAAACAACGGAATGGCATTCGGAATAGAAGCTTTTGGCAAATTGTTCCTTTCTCTTTTCCGTATCATCGCAGTGATGGCGATAAGTTTTTATATTGTAAAACTGATTAAAGAAAATTACAAAACCAGCTTTATCATTTGCATTGCGCTCATTTTTGCAGGAGCTTTTGGAAATATTATAGACAGTATTTTTTATGGAATGATATTCGAAGCGAGTACACCGGAACACGTGGCGGCTGTAGTGCCGTGGGGAGAAGGCTATTCTACACTTTTTCACGGAAAAGTAGTGGATATGTTCTATTTTCCGCTTGCAAGAAAACCTCTTCCTGGTGGCGGAGAACATGTCTATTTCTTCAATTTCATTTTCAATATTGCCGACGCTGCCATATCTGTGGGAGTTGTCATATTAACTATCTTCTATCGCAAGACGCTTTCGTATTCTCTTATGTCAAAGGAGGAAAAGGCGAAACATAATGCTGAAATTCAAAGTCGTAACAAGTGAAGTATAACAACTTTATCCGCATTGCTTTTTATACCATCATCGTACTAACCATCTTTTCCTGCCAAAACCGACCAAAAGAAGTTTTGAATAAGAAAAAAATGGAAAAGGTAATGTATGATGTATACATTGCCGAAGCTATGATTGAGAATGACGGAGTAAGATTTGCTACACCAGCACAGAAAGAAGCTTTGCTCGCTTCCGTCTTTGAGAAACATCATATTTCCGAAGCGCAATGGGACAGCTCTTTGGTCTGGTATGCCGACCATATCAAAGTATATCTGCAAATAAATGATTCAGTAAAGAGCAAACTGAAACTAGCGCAGGGTACAGTCGAAAAGGATTTGTATGCCCAATCTATTGACAACAGCGATTTATACAAAAGAAATCAAACGTCAACTTATATCCCTCAGATTTACAATACATCCATAGGTGACACACGCAAGGGTTTGGTTTTCAATATGGACAGCTTTACAATTTCACAAAAGGCACTCAGCCCTATAATCGATTTCTCTTTTAATGTTTTAGGAGTTTCACCAGATATGCCGTCAAAACTGCAAGTGGTATTAGTAGCTCAGTATAAAGACACAACCATATACAAAAAACAAGTTTTGGAAAGAAATTCATCTTATGCTTTTCCTATTCCGAAGAAACTGGGTAGCGATAAAATAGTGAATCTCTCGGGATATATCCAACCGCAAAATCATTTTTTCACCATACCCGGAATTTTGATCTATGACATTACTTTAGGAAACATGGGAGGTAAACTACCGCGAGGAAATATACAAAGAGTAACTCCCAAATCAAATAAGTTGCAAAAAAACACTTAATTGTTTCATTTAAAAAATTATCTTTGCATAACTAAATATCTATTTAAGTTTTAGATTCATAACATTAAAACCACAACAAAAGAATTAATTAATCAATCTATATATTAATCCAAAAAAAATTTATTGAGTAAAATGGAAAAAAAGAGAGTTTATACCTTTGGGAACGGGAAAGCGGAAGGTCGCTCTGATATGCGCAACCTGCTTGGAGGAAAGGGTGCCAACCTTGCCGAAATGAACCTAATCGGAGTTCCTGTCCCTGCAGGTTTTACAATTACTACGGAAGTATGTACGGAGTACAACCAAATGGGTAAAGACGCGGTTGTGAAACTCATCAAAGAAGAAGTTGAAAGAGGAATCGCCGATACCGAAAAAGTGATGAACGCTAAATTCGGTTCAAAAGGCGAAGCATTTCCTTTGTTGGTTTCTGTTCGTTCAGGAGCACGCGCTTCAATGCCGGGTATGATGAACACAGTTCTTAACCTTGGGATGAATGACGAAACCGTAAAGTTGGTTGCTGAAAAATCAGGAAACGAAAAATTTGCTTACGACTCATATCGCCG
Source organism: Dysgonamonadaceae bacterium (assembly GCA_032068765.1). GTDB lineage: Bacteria > Bacteroidota > Bacteroidia > Bacteroidales > Dysgonomonadaceae > DAMBHY01. The sequence continues at coordinate 73,944 of DAMBHY010000005.1, forward strand.
CTTCATCCACATGTATGGAGACGTTGTAATGAACGTAACTGCAAGAGAAGGCGAACACGATCCATTCGAAGTTGTACTTGACAAAATCAAAGAAGAAAAAGGTTATAAATTAGATACAGAACTTACAGTAGAAGATTTGAAAAATGTTGTAGAATCTTACAAAGCTGTAGTAAAAGAACGCGCAGGTGTTGATTTTCCAACTAATCCTTGGGATCAGTTGTGGGGAGCTATCTGCGCCGTATTCGATTCATGGAATACAGAAAGAGCTATTCTTTACAGAAGAATGGAACAAATTCCTGACGAATGGGGAACAGCAGTTAACGTACAAGCTATGGTTTATGGTAACTTAGGCGAAACTTCTGCTACAGGTGTTGCATTCTCTCGCGATGCTGCAACTGGAGAAAATCTTTTCAACGGTGAATATTTGATTAATGCACAAGGTGAAGACGTGGTGGCAGGTATCAGAACTCCACAAGAAATCACTTTGGAAGGCTCTAAACGCTGGGCAGAACGCAACGGTACTCCTGAAGAAGTTCGTAAATCAGAATTCCCATCTTTGGAAGAAGCAATGCCTGAATTGTACAAAGAACTTTGGGACGTACAACACAAACTGGAAAACCACTATCACGATATGCAGGACATGGAGTTTACTATTCAAGATGGTAAACTGTGGATGCTTCAAACCAGAAATGGTAAGAGAACAGGCGCTGCTATGGTAAAAATGGCTATCGATATGCTGAATGAAGGACTTATCGACGAAAAAACAGCATTGAAACGCCTTGAAGCTAACAAACTAGATGAACTTCTTCACCCTGTGTTCGACAAAAAAGCTATCGCATCTGCAGTAATTCTCACAAAAGGTCTTCCTGCATCTCCGGGAGCAGCATCAGGTAAAATCGTTTTCACTGCAGAAGACGCTGAAATAGAAGCTAGCAAAGGTGAAAAAGTAATATTGGTACGACGCGAAACTTCTCCCGAAGACTTGAAAGGTATGTACAGTGCACAAGGTATCCTTACTGAACGTGGTGGTATGACTTCTCACGCTGCTGTTGTAGCTCGTGGTATGGGTAAATGTTGTGTATCATCTGCTGCCGGCATTTCAGTATCTCACACATCTCTGAAAATTAACGGAAAAGAATATAAAAAAGGCGATTTCATTTCATTGAATGGTTCTACAGGTGAAGTTTATGAAGGAACAGTTGCAACCATCACTCCTTCATTAGACGGTGACTTTGGTAAAATCATGGAATTAGCTGAAAAATATACCCGCATGAGCGTAAGAACAAATGCTGATACTCCTGCAGACGCTAAAATCGCACGCGATTTCGGAGCTAAAGGTATCGGTCTTTGCCGTACAGAACACATGTTCTTCGAAGGCGAACGTATCTGGCCTATCCGCGAAATGATACTTGCTGACAATGAAGAAGGAAGAAGAAAAGCATTAGCTAAACTTTTACCAATCCAACGTGCTGACTTTGAAGGAATACTGGAAGCTATGGACGGTTTAGGAGTAACTGTTCGTTTGTTAGACCCACCATTGCATGAGTTCACTCCAAACGATGAAAAGACTCAACAAGAAATGGCTGACAAATTAGGTATTGCTGTTGATGTAATCAGAGAAAAAGTTGAATCATTACACGAAGTAAACCCGATGTTAGGTCATCGTGGTTGCCGTCTTGGAAATACTTATCCTGAAATCACTGAAATGCAGGCAAGAGCCGTAATGGAAGCTGCTTGTAACTTGAAAGCAAAAGGATTTGATCCAAAACCTGAAATCATGGTTCCACTTGTTGGCGTTGTAAAAGAACTTGAAGTTCAAGAAGACATTATCCGCTCAACTGCAGAAAAAGTATTCCAGGAAAAAGGAATCCGCGTAGATTACCTGGTAGGTACAATGATTGAAGTTCCACGTGCAGCTCTTACAGCTAATGAAATTGCTGAACATGCAGAATTCTTCTCATTTGGAACAAACGATATGACTCAGATGACATTCGGTTATTCTCGTGATGACGTTGCTAAATTCTTACCAATCTACCTAAATAAAGGTATCATCAAAACTGACCCATTCCAACAATTAGATCAAACAGGTGTTGGTCAATTGGTAGAAATGGGAACTCAAAAAGGTAGAGCTACCCGTCCAAACCTTAAAGTCGGAATTTGCGGAGAACACGGAGGAGATCCAGCATCAGTTAAATTCTGCCACAGAATTGGTTTGAACTACGTATCTTGTTCTCCATTCCGTGTGCCTATAGCACGCCTTGCAGCCGCGCAAGCAGCAATTGAAGAATAATCCCAATATAGGAAATTAACTATAACAGGCTGTAACTCATGTATTTTACTAAGTTACAGCCTGTATTGTTCTTAAACGGTTCGTATTTATAACTCTATGAATATCTTCACTATAGCTCTCCCCTGGAAGTTGTTTAGGAGAATTATTTGTACATGTTGGAGAGTAAGCCCCCCTTGATTAACAATAAATAGTTCAAATATAAATCGTTAAAATCTGTACATTCTACTTTAATCGATAAGAATAATCACCATTCTTATCATACTCACATTCTATAATCTCTACTTCACGCTGTTTAATTATTTCATTAATAGAAATGCTATTGATATAATCATAAATGCAATCAAAATTACAATCGAGAATATTGTATAGATTGTCTGAATTGATCATAGAAGTTGCCACTATCAAAGCGATTATATGCTATATGAATTAGATTAGTTTGGTATTCGTATATTGTTTGTATCTTGATCGATTGCAATCTTTCACAATTACATATTTCGATAATTTGGTTCCTTTTTTCCTCCAATTATGGATACCGATAATATCATTTATGTTATACGAAGTATTATTTCTTTTGATAGGTATATTTGGTCAACATGACTGTATGTTATATCCAAAAAATCCTCATTTATATTTTCTATGAAACCAATATTCCACATATTGAAAAAGTTATTTTACATGTTTATATACGAAACCGGATTCTGTCTTTTCCCTATAAGATGAGAAATATCCATAAGTAAATACGGAGAGTCTAAAATCTCTTTATCTTCAAATTCCCAACGACCAACATACTCATCTGAATCAGTAAGGAACCAACGTGTAGCTTTGAATACTCCTACGATGTAACCCGAGCAGATGGCAAAAACGTATTCTGCATTTTTAGCTCTCTCACCGTTTAATCTCCAATACTTTCTTACACATTCGTATAAATTTGGTCTTTCACACAATAAATACGTCCGAGTTGAATTTTAACATATGATTCTGTTGTTGGAATCGTTCAAATCAACCATAATCTCGAAATACATTTTCCATAAGAACTTTTTCACTTCTATTTTATACAAAGGAACTAATTTTCTTGTGTTCTAGATGCCTATAAGCCTTATTTTTTCTGCTAAAGATTTTTCGTGCGAATTTGGCTAATCATCTTGATTGTTTGGCTATCTCGTCGCCCGTTAAAGTATTTATCTAGGACACGGGCAAAGATATCGTTAGGTGATACAGCATCAAAAAGAGTCATCGAAGAACAAAGTTTACAACTATCAATATCTCCAAAAACTTCTATTGCATTATTCGTAGAGAGATCGAGTATTATTTTTAAACCTCTCTTATTCGTTGATTGAGTGTTTTATCCTGTAAGTATTTTGTCGCTTCCTCCAAGCCGGATATTCCATAGAACTTTGAATTATGAGAATACCCGAGTTGTTTTTAGCTGAGGAAATATATACCACATCCAATGAGAGCGTTTTTTCCCATCCTGTAACTCTTTTATAACTATTTGATATATCAAATCTTGCGCATCCATGAAGCGTTGAAGATTATACTTGTCTTGTACCTTACAAAGAATGCCATAATGTTTAACTAAAGAAAGGGCATTGCTACTACAAAACGGATCACCCTTATTTTTTTGAGCGCAATGCTAATTAAACTGCAATGTGCTTTTCTCTTTTTTAAACAAAAAAAAATGCTCATTGTTATAATATTCAAATTAGACTCAATTTATTAATAAAAAAAACAACTAACTATGAACGAAAATTTATTAGATGTACTGAGAAGAGCATTTGACGATAATGCTTACGAAAGTGTAGCTCAAAGAGTAGAACTTGAAAAAGACGTTACAAAAAAAGGTGTAAATGCACTCATCCCTACAGTATTGGCTTCTCTCTTAGGGAAAAATACTGTAGCGATGAACAATCAACCTACTTGGTGGCAACGTTTGGAAAATGATTTTGGATTAGACCAGGATATTCTTCCTTTAAATAGAATAGACGACCCTATGTTCGCTACTCATCGTGAAAACATCCTAGGTCACATCTTCGGTAGCAACCGTGACAGCATCACTTCCACATTTGGTAAATTGCTTAACACTACTTCTGCTAAAGCTGAATCATTTATCGGAATTACTGCTCCTCTTATCATGGGATATTTAACAAACTGGATGAAGAGACAAAACTGGAAATTCAGCAATCTGATTTCTAACTTATTTGACAGCAGACCATCTATCATCAACGCACTTCCTGCAGGCATTACTCCTGCTATGTTCGGAATTTCGAATGACTTCAACAACCGCACAACTGTAAATGAACCACGTCCTAAGCAAAAAGGAACCGACCCAACTCCAAAGAAGAACAACTGGTTGTGGATTCCTCTTTTGTTAATTGCTGCATTGCTCTTGTGGTGGTTATTGGGTAAAGGCTGCAACCGCGAAAAAACAGAAGTTACTACAATAGGTAATGATAAAGCAGTAGTTACTACAGATACAACTGCTACTATTGGTAATGAAATCAAAGGTGCTTTGAATGAAGCAGGTGACTGGGTTTATGAAGTAGGTCAGGACATTAAATTGGCTTTGAAGGATGGCAAAGAACTTACAGTAGGTGAATATTCTACTGAAAACCGTTTGGTTACTTTCATCAACGGTAACGCTCCCATAGACAAAACTACATGGTTTTCACTTGACCGTCTCTATTTTGACACAAGTAAAAGCACTTTGAAAGCTGAATCAAAAAGACAGTTGGAAAACTTGGCTGAAATTTTAAAAGCTTATCCTAATGTAAATCTTAAGATTGGAGGATATACCGACAGCACTGGTGACAACAATTTCAACATGAAATTATCTCAGGAAAGAGCAAATGTGGCTATGGCTGAATTAGTGAAACTTGGTATTGACAAAAAAAGACTGGAAGCTGAGGGTTACGGTTCACAACATCCTGTTGCTACCAATGATACTCCAGAAGGTCGCGCACAAAACAGAAGAATTGACGTACGCGTTACTCAAAAATAATTTTACAGACAATAAATCATCAAGGGGCGGTTTTCATAATCGCCTCTTTTTGTACAAATAATTTAGTGAAACCTATTTATAACTACTTTTAATACACAATACGTTGGCTGATAATTATAATATCATTATTTTTACAATCGCTTTTTTAAGAACATTTTTTTTATGAAACACGCGCTTAGATTTAGTTTGATTTTATTTCTTTTACTCATATTTAATCAAACTTTTGCACAAAAAAATATTATAGACGAAATAGTTTGGGTAGTGGGTGACGAAGCCATCTTGAAATCTGAAGTTGAAGAATATCGCAAACAGATTTTGATGGAAAATCAACGCATATCCGGAGATCCATATTGCTTCATTCCTGAACAAATGGCTGTAAACAAATTATTTCTCGACCAGGCAAAACTAGATAGTATTCAGGTTCCTGAAGGTTCTGTCAACAATATGGTGGAAGTAAGATTGAATGAAGCTATTTCCAATGCGGGTTCTCGCGAAAAACTTCAGGAATATACAGGAAAAACGATAAGTCAGTTTAGAGAAGGATTGCGTAAATATCTCAAAGAACAAGCCATCATTCAGCAAGTTCAACAGAAACATTTCGGAGAAGTAACATTGAGCCCTTCTGAAATTAGAAAGTTTTTCAGCAAACTTCCTCAAGATAGTATTCCTTTTATTCCCAGCACGATGGAAGTGCAGGTGATTACCATACATCCCAAAATTCCATTGTCGGAAATTGACGAAATAAAAGAAAAACTTCGCAATTATACAGAAGAAATCAATTCAGGGAAATCCACTTTCTCTACGCTCGCTTTACTTCATTCTGAAGACCAGGCATCCGCAGTTCGTGGAGGCGAATTGGGCTTTATGGACAGATCTTCACTCGTACCCGAATTTGCAAATGTGGCATTTGCATTAAATGATCCCAAGAAAGTTTCAAACATTGTTGAAACGGAATTTGGATACCACATCATCCAGTTAATTGAAAAAAGAGGAGATAAAGCCAACTTCCGTCATATACTCTTAAAGCCTAAAGTGCCTCAGGCAGAAATGGATTTAGCATTGTCTCGTGTAGATTCAGTGAGAACTTTTATTCAGGACGGCAAGATTACTTTTAATGAAGCAGCAACCATGTATTCCGGAGACAAAGACACAAGAAACAACAAAGGCATAATGGTGAACTCCAATCCTCAAAGCAACTACATGGGAACGCCCCGCTTTGAATTGAGTGAACTAAATCAGGATATCGTAAACGTTGTAGGCGGAATGAAAGTGGGAGAAATGAGCAGACCTTTTGTGATGACAGAAAAAAACGGAGGCGGAAAAAAAGTTGCAGCTATCGCTAAAGTTACTAATAGAACAGAAGGACATAAAGCAAACATGAACAACGACTACCAGATAATAAAAGCATTGGCTGAAGATGCAAGTCGACAAGAAAAAATGAACGAGTGGCTCGTCAAGAAAATTAAAACTACTTATGTAAAAATTGATCCAAATTGGAGTAAATGTGATTTTAAGTATAAAGGTTGGATTAAATAGTTCTAATCTATAATGCACAAAGAGGCTAAAAACAACATACACAAGATTATTGGAAGCATACTTTTTATTAGTGTGCTTCTAAGTGTTTTTATAGGTGCACGTGCTCAAAAACAAGTCCCCAATCAAAGAATTCCTCAAAATATAAAAATCATCGAACTTCGCAGTGCGGACGAAATGCTTAAACGTGCCAACTCCGAAGCAATTGTCTTAAAAAACAATGTGGTTTTATATCACGACGGCGCTCTTATGCAATGCGACAGCGCATACTGGTTTGAAAAATCCAATTCTTTCCAGGCATTCAGCAATGTGATGATTAATCAGGGCGACACGTTGTTTGTAAGCGGCGATTATATGTCTTACGACGGTTTGATAAAATTCGCCAAGCTTCGCTACAATGTGCGAATGAAGGATAAAAAAGCTACATTGTTTACAGACAGTCTAGATTTTGACCGTGTTCAAAATTTAGGATATTATTTTGACGGAGGTATGCTTGTAGATGAAGAAAATGAGCTGACCTCCTATTGGGGAGAATACAATACAATCACCAAAGACGCGCTTTTCCGTGATAGCGTGAAACTGGTAAATAAAGATTATACCATTTATTCCAACCAGTTAAAATATAACACAGCGAGTAAAATTGCTGACCTGATGGGACCGTCTACCATCGTATCAGACAGCGGCACCATACACACTTCGCAGGGATGGTATAATACGGTGACGGAAGATTCGCAACTGACTCAGAATTCCGAAGTCATAAGTTCCGACGGTACTAAAACTCTCACTGGCAACATTATAGATTACAACCGTAAAACCGGAATTGGTAAAGTTCAGGGCGACATGAAATTGCATGATAAATTGAGAAAAGTCATGTTGTTCGGCAATTATGGTTATTATAAAGAAAAGCCGGGATATGCCATTGCAACAGATTCTGCTTATGTAATTGACTATTCGCAAAAAGACAGTTTGTTTTTGCGAGGAGATACTTTAGAAATGACTACCGACTCTATTTATCGTGAACTTAAAGCTATCGGAAAAGTCAGATATTTCAGAAATGATATTCAAGGAATAAGTGAAACAATGCATTATGTTTCAAAAGATTCGGTTCTTTATATGAAAGGAAATCCTGTTGTATGGAATAAAAACCAACAGGTGATGGGCGACCAAATAGATGTATTCATGAAAGACAGTGTCATTCGTAAAGCACTAATTAAAAACTACGCCTTTGCCATTCAGCAGAGAGAAGATGTCTCGCAATACAATCAAATTAAAGGCAAAAACATGACAATCGATTTTGACAAAGGCGACATTCGGTTCATTACGGTGGAAGGCGGCGTAGAATCCGTTTATTATATGCTGGATAAAGACAAAAAGTTAATAGGACTCAACTTTGCACAAGGACCTGTACTGAAAATTTCGATGCTGAACGAAGAGATTGAAATCATAAAACTTATTGGCGACAGCAAAGCCACTCTTACGCCAATGTTTCAAATTCAAGAAAAAGATAAAACATTATCCGGTTTTCAGTGGTTAGATAATGTACGCCCGAAGAATAAGAATGACATATTCAGAACGAATTCTTTGAACGAAATGAAAGAAATTACACATCCTAAAAGATTTGTCCGAGATCAAGACGTAATACGCTAACAAAATTATTTATAAAATTATGGCTACATTCTTTTTTTACAATAATAAAAAGCCGAGGAAATTCAATTATCAGCCTATTCTCTATAATCCAGAGCAAGAGGAGCGAGAACAAAACTTGCAAAAAAGAATCAGAGCTATGAAGCAGGAATTGAATGTAGCATCAGACAATGAAATTGAACCTGAGAAAGTTGATTTCGGAAAAGAATTTCTCAGCCAGACCAAGCATCTCAAGAAAAGAAAAGACAAAGAAGAATCTGAAACAAAAAGCTTCTTTGCTAACAATGGTCTACTCATTTTATTTTTAATTGCTTTATTTGCTGTTTTCTATTTTTGGATTTTGAGATAAGACAGATTCCGTGCATGCCTGACATTATACACCTTCTTCCCGACTCTATTGCCAACCAGATTGCTGCAGGAGAGGTAATTCAAAGACCAGCTTCTGTAATAAAAGAACTGGTTGAAAATTCAATTGATGCGGGAGCAACCAATATCAATATTATTCTCAAAGATGCCGGACGTACGTTGATTCAGGTAATTGACAACGGAAAAGGTATGTCGATGACAGATGCCAGAATGGCTTTTGAAAGACATGCAACTTCTAAAATTACTTCTGCAGACGATTTATTTACTTTAAAAACCAAAGGTTTTCGCGGAGAAGCCTTGGCCTCCATAGCGGCTATAGCTCATGTGGAATTAAAAACACGCCGCGCGGAAGATGAGACCGGAACATATATACGGATTGCCGGATCTAAACTGGAAAATCAGGAAATCATAGCTTCCCAAATAGGAACCTGCATTTCTGTCAAAAACATTTTCTTCAACGTTCCTGCAAGGAGAAAGTTTCTTAAATCTAACGAAGTTGAGAGAAGAAATATTTTCATCGAAATCGAGAGAATTGCATTGGTTCATCCTACAATTGATTTTACGCTTACCGAAAATGATACACAGACCCTCTATCTTCCATCAGCATCATCAAGACAGCGCATCATTCAACTGGAAGGAAAAAACGTAAATCCGCAGCTAATCGAAATACATACCGAAACTTCTTTAGCTAAAATTTACGGCTACATTTCCAAACCCGAAAATGCAAAGAAGGGAAAAGCTTCTCAATTCTTTTTTGCCAACAATCGTTTTATAAGACATCCATACTTCCATCGGGCTGTTATGAAAGCGTACGAACCGCTTATTCTGCCCAATCTGAACCCTAGCTACTTCATATATATTGATGTTGACCCAAGCGCTATCGACGTTAATATTCACCCTACCAAAACGGAAGTAAAGTTTGAGAATGAACAAGCCATGTGGCAGATATTGATGGTGACACTCAAAGAAGCATTGGGGAAATTTAATGCTGTGCCGTCCATTGATTTTGACAGGCAGGACGCGATTGATATTCCCATTTATAATGCAGAAACTCACGTACAAATGCCCAAAATTACTATCAATCCATCGTATAATCCTTTTGAAAGCGCTTCGCCAAAAACAGACCTCCATCGAAAAATTGACTTAAATTGGGAAAAGCTGTACTCAGGGTTTGAAAATGAAAAAAAAACGGAAAATACTCCCACTGATATTTTATTTCCTGAAAGTTCTACAATGGACTTAACAACAAATTCAAATTACTTTCAATATAAGAAACGCTATATTTTAACTTCGGTAGAATCGGGTTTGATGTTTATCGATCAACACAGAGCGCATACACGCATACTTTTTGATAAATATTTAGAGCAGATAAAATCAAGAAAAGGAGTGACGCAGCGACTTTTGTTTCCTGAAATTATTGATGTAACTTTCGAAGAAGAATCAATATTAAATACTATTCAGGAAGATTTGGAAAGTCTCGGATTTGAATTGAGTAACCTGGGAAACAGACAGTATGCCGTTCAAGGCATTCCGTCACAAATTGAAAACGGAGATATTTCTCAAATAATCAGATGCATGCTTCAGGTTTGCATGGATATTGACACAAGTATAAGCGACGAGATGCATGAAACGATTTCACTTTCGATGGCAAGAATGACAGCGATTCCTTATGAACGAGCACTTTCTAGTGTGGAGATGAAAAATCTGGCAGACGAAATATTTGCATGCTCTGAATGCAACCATACACCAGATGGAAAAACAATTATTTATGTTCTTCCTGATGACGAAATTTTAAGAAAACTCAAGTAATCCAACTAACATAAATATATTATGCAATATAGATATTGTGGCAAAAGCGGACTCCAACTTCCATTAATCTCATTGGGATTGTGGCATAACTTTGGACTTGAGGATAACAAGAAAACCGCCCGCGAAATGATTCTTCATGCATTCGATAAAGGCATCACCCATATTGATATTGCGAACAACTATGGTCCGCCTCCGGGTGCTGCTGAAATCACTTTTGGAGAAATTCTAAAAAAAGATCTTGCAGCACATCGTGACGAACTCATTATATCTTCAAAAGCGGGTCATCTGATGTGGGACGGACCTTATGGAGATGGAGGATCCAGAAAATATTTGATGGCAAGCATCAATCAAAGCTTGAAAAGAACCAATCTTGAATATTTTGATATTTTCTATTCTCATCGTTACGATCCTAGTACTCCAATCGAAGAAACAATGCAGGCATTGGTAGATATAGTACGACATGGGAAAGCGCTATACATTGGCATCTCCAAATATCCACCAAAACAAGCGCAAATTGCCTTTGATTATTTGAAAGAAAACAATGTGCCATGCCTGATTTTTCAGGATAAATACAATCTCATTCACCGAAATGTAGAAAGCAAAATCCTTGATTTGTGCGAAGAAAACGGAAGCGGATTTATCGCATTCTCACCACTTGCGCAAGGGATACTCACAGAAAAATATCTAAACGGAATACCTGAAAATTCACGCGCAAAAGACGCACATGGATATTTAAAGACAACACAGATTGCCGAATCGGATTTAGATAAAGTACGGAAACTGGAAAAAATTGCTCAACAAAGAAATCAAACCATCGCTCAATTATCATTGTCTTGGATATTAAACAATTCAAAAGTCACATCTGTAATTGTTGGCGCACGCAATTTAGATCAGCTTCAGGGAAATATTCAAACTTTAGAAAACCTACAATTGTCCACTGAAGAAAAGGAAAATATAGATAATATCTTTTCATAGGATCAAGTAGATTATCGCGCTTATTAGAAAGTAATTCAGAAATATTTAGAAATTTATTTTGCAAAATAAATAAACATTCCTACATTTGCAGTCGCAAATAAAAAAAGTGACCAAACGAGGTCATTATATTGGAAACATATTGCGGAAGTAGCTCAGTTGGTAGAGCATAACCTTGCCAAGGTTAGGGTCGCGGGTTCGAGTCCCGTCTTCCGCTCATTGGTCTGCTCGGATGGTGGAATGGTAGACACGCAAGACTTAAAATCTTGTGACCATTACGGTTGTGCGGGTTCAAGTCCCGCTCCGAGTACACAAACCTGTATATGTTTAAAACTATACAGGTTTATTTTTTAAAACTACAATTTTTAGATAACAGAAGGGAGGTTATTGTAATCCTTTTTTAAAGTATAAAATTTATACATACAAAATTCAACATCTGCCAAGAACATTGGCGGATTAAACAATTTATAGCATCATTTTTTTATAAATTGTTGCCAATAACCCTCAAAAACAGAATAAAAATTTTTACAATATGATTATCGTACAATTAAAAGAAGGCGAAAATATTGAAAGAGCCTTAAAAAAATTCAAACGTAAATATGAAAAAACAGGTGTCGTAAAAGAACTTCGTAGCAGACAAGCTTTTATCAAACCATCTGTTGATAAACGCAAAAAAAGAGAACATGCGGTTTACGTTCAACAAATGCAACAAACAGAAGATTAGTTTGCAATTTGTTTGATTTTCCCGTATTTTCGTAGATATTTTGCTGCGAAATGTGGAAAAAAAAATTCATAGACTATCTCCGTGTTGAGAGGAATTATTCTTCTCACACGGAGATTTCTTATTTAAACGACATTAGTCAGTTTGAAAAATTCATTATTCGCGAAAAAAAAACTTTTGATGTTCAAAAAATCAACAAAGATGATATTCGAATATGGATTGCCGAAATGATGGAGTCCGGTACCAGTCCACGAACCATCAAACGAAAACTAAGCGCTGTAAAATCTTTTTTTAAATATCTGAAAAAACAAAATGTTGTGGAAAATAATCCTACCCAATACGTTATTGCTCCGAAAATACCAAAAAAATTGCCATCTTTCGCAAATGATGCGCAGTTAACCAAAATTTTAGACGAATCAATCGATACAGATGATTTTGAAATAGTAAGAAATCACACAATTTTGGAACTGCTTTATGTTACCGGAATGCGACGAGCTGAATTATTGTCGCTCAAAGTTTCCGATATCGACACCTTTAGTAAAACATTAAAAGTAACGGGTAAAAGAAATAAACAAAGAATCATTCCGTTATCAGATAACATCTTGCAAAAAATCAATGAATACATCCTTATCAGAGATGAAAAAGTTGAGAACAAAACTGAAAAGCTTTTTGTTAAAAAGGATGGAAGAGAGATGTATCCGGCATTGGTCTATAAAATCATTCATGAACAATTAGGCTCAATATCCACTCTGTCAAAAAAAAGTCCGCACGTGCTGAGACATTCATTCGCAACAGAAATGCTGAATAATGGAGCCGAAATCAATGCCGTAAAGGAACTTTTAGGACATTCAAGTCTTTCTTCCACGGAAGTTTACACACATGTAACTTTCGAGGAATTGAAAAAAGTATATAACCAAGCTCATCCAAGAGCAAAAAAATGAAGGAGTAAACATTATGGAACTACGTATTCAATCAATCAATTTTGAAGCAACAGAACAATTAAAAGGTTTTATTGAAAAGAAAATATCCAAACTTGAGAAGTATGCAGATATCATTTACACAGATATTAATCTGAAGGTTGTCAAACCTGAAACTGCAAATAATAAAGAAGCTTCAGTGAAACTTCATTCTAATAATGGTGAGTTTTTTGCAGACAAAACATCCGACACATTTGAGGAGTCTATTGATCAGTGCATCGAAGCACTCGAAAAACAAATATCGAAATCAAAAGACAAAAAAGACAAATAACAAAAAAAAATTTACCAATTATTTGGTATTAGAAAAAATATTTGTACCTTTGCGACCGTTTCTCTCCTAACACATACAGAGAGATACGGTTTTTTTAAATAAAAACTACCCGCCTCTTTAGCTCAGTTGGCCAGAGCACGTGATTTGTAATCTCGGGGTCGTTGGTTCGAATCCGACAAGAGGCTCACTCACATCACAATACACAATTTCTAATCTTAGAATTCGTAGATTATGTATTGTGATTTTTTGTAAAGGGGCAGTTACCAGAGTGGCCAAATGGGGCTGACTGTAACTCAGCTGGCTTTCGCCTTCGGTGGTTCGAATCCATCACTGCCCACTTTTTTTATATTTGCTTATTGGCAAATAAACTGCGGAAGTAGCTCAGTTGATAGAGCATTAGCCTTCCAAGCTGAGGGTCGCGGGTTTGAGCCCCGTCTTCCGCTCTTTGCCTATGTAGCTCAGAGGTAGAGCACTTCCTTGGTAAGGAAGAGGTCACGGGTTCAATTCCCGTCATCGGCTCTAGTTTTTTCGAAATTTAAATAAGAAAGATCAAGAGATTCTTGTATCTGTCTTATTTATTATATCAAGTTTAAAACTTAACATAAAAGATAACAACATTTTAATTTAACTAAAAGAATATTTATGGCTAAAGAACATTTTGACCGATCAAAACCGCACGTTAACATCGGTACAATTGGTCACGTTGACCACGGTAAAACTACTTTGACTGCTGCTATTACAACAGTATTGGCAAAAAAAGGTCTTTCTGAATTACGTTCATTCGATTCTATTGACAACGCTCCAGAAGAAAAAGAAAGAGGTATTACTATCAATACTTCGCACGTTGAATATCAAACAGCTAACCGCCACTATGCTCACGTAGACTGTCCGGGTCACGCCGACTATGTCAAAAACATGGTAACTGGTGCTGCTCAAATGGACGGTGCTATCATTGTAGTTGCTGCAACTGATGGTCCTATGCCTCAAACTCGCGAACACATCTTGTTAGCTCGTCAGGTAAATGTTCCTCGTTTGGTTGTTTTTATGAACAAAGTTGACTTGGTTGATGATGCAGAAATGTTGGAATTGGTAGAAATGGAAATGCGTGAATTGCTTTCGTTCTATGACTTCGACGGTGATAATACTCCTATCATTCAAGGTTCTGCTCTTGGTGGATTGAACGGCGATGCAAAATGGGAAGACAAAATCATGGAACTTATGGATGCAGTTGATAATTGGATCCAACTACCTCCACGTGATGTTGACAAACCATTCTTGATGCCTATTGAGGACGTTTTCTCAATCACAGGTCGCGGTACAGTTGCTACAGGACGTATCGAAACTGGTGTAATCAACACTGGCGAAGAAGTTCAAATCATCGGTCTTGGTGCTGAAGGTAAAAAATCAGTTGTAACTGGAGTAGAAATGTTCCGCAAAATCCTCGACAGAGGTGAAGCTGGTGATAACGTAGGTTTGTTACTTCGTGGTATTGACAAAGACGAAATCAAACGTGGTATGGTTATCGCTAAACCAGGTTCTGTAAAACCTCACGATCACTTCAAGGCATCTGTTTATATCTTGAAAAAAGAAGAAGGTGGACGTCACACTCCATTCCACAACAAATATCGCCCACAATTCTATATCCGTACATTGGACGTAACTGGTGAAATCACTTTACCAGAAGGTGTAGAAATGGTAATGCCAGGTGACAACTTGGAAATCGAAGTAAAATTGATTTATCCAGTAGCTTGCTCGGAAGGTCTTCGTTTCGCTATCCGCGAAGGTGGACGTACAGTAGGTTCAGGACAAATCACTGCAGTTCTTGACTAATACTAGTTCTTGAAAAAGAAATAGTCCAAATAAAGCCCTCCTTCAAAAGGAGGGTTTACTTACGGGTCTAGCTCAGTTGGTAGAGCACTGGTCTCCAAAACCAGGTGTCGGGAGTTCGAGTCTCTCGACCCGTGCAAAAAATATCCTATTTAAATGAATAAAATAGTTGCATATATCAAAGATGCTTATAACGAACTCGTTTATAAAGTGTCCTGGCCTACACGTGAGGAACTATCTAGCAGTACACTAATTGTAATGGTCGCTTCCCTTATCATTGCATTAGTTGTATTCTTTATGGACTCCGTATTTGAGTGGGTGCTCAAATTTCTCTACGGTATTTTATAATTCTGAATTAAAAGGAAATGGCTGAAATTGGAAAAAAATGGTACGTACTGCGTGCCGTTAATGGAAAAGAATCAAAAGTCAAAGAGTACCTTGAATCAGAAATGGCGAAATCCGATTTGGGAAAATATATCTCCCAAGTACTCATCCCAACAGAAAAGACTTATACAGTGCGCAATGGTAAAAAAGTGCTTAAAGAACGTGCTTATTTGCCAGGTTATGTACTTATTGAGGCTGAACTGACTGGAGATGTAATTCATGAACTTAAGAACATCAATTTTGTAGCAGGTTTTTTACCCAATACACAAGATCCACAACCACTTCGCGAATCAGAAATGAGACGCATTCTTGGAACAATGGATGAGTTGGAAGAAGCCAACGAAGAAATGGATGTGAAATACTATGTTGGCGAAAATGTGAAAGTTATAAATGGACCTTTCTCAAGTTTCTCAGGCGAAGTAGAAGAAGTGAATGAAGACAGAAAAAAACTCAAAGTAATGGTTAAGATTTTCGGAAGAAAACAACTTCTGGAATTAGGATATATGCAGGTAGAAAAAGAATAAGACATCAGATTTGGTTACGCATATTCTGTGTAAATTCTTAAAATGTTTCGAAAACCGTAATTAATTAAATCAAAAAGAAATGGCAAAAGAAGTTGCTGGACAACTAAAATTACAAATCAAAGGAGGCGCTGCAAATCCATCTCCCCCAGTAGGACCTGCACTTGGTTCAAAAGGGATAAACATTATGGAATTTTGCAAGCAATTCAATGCCAGAACTCAAGACAAAGCAGGTAAGGTATTACCAGTAGTAATTACTTACTATGCAGATAAGTCTTTTGATTTTGTTGTTAAAAACCCACCGGTTGCGATTCAACTTTTAGAAGCTTCAAAGAAGAAAAGTGGTTCAGCGGAGCCGAACCGTAAAAAGGTAGCTCAACTTACTTGGGATCAGGTAAAAACAATTGCTGAAGACAAAATGACTGATTTGAACTGCTTTACACTTGAATCTGCAATGCGTATGGTTGCCGGAACGGCTCGCAGTATGGGTATCACAGTTAAAGGGGAATTCCCACATGATGTACAATAATTAAACTTCAATTGAGACATGGGTAAACTGACAAAAAATCAAAAGTTGGCTTTGAGCAAAATTGAAGAGGGAAAATCCTATTCACTGAAAGAAGCTTCAAGTTTGGTAAAAGAAATTACTAATACAAAATTTGACGCATCTGTTGATATTGATGTACGTTTAGGCGTAGATCCAAGAAAAGCCAATCAAATGGTAAGAGGTGTAGTATCTCTTCCACACGGAACCGGAAAACAAGTAAGAGTTCTTGTATTATGTTCTCCTGAAGCTGAATCTGCTGCAAAAGAAGCAGGCGCAGACTATGTAGGACTTGATGAATATATCGAAAAAATTAAAGGTGGTTGGACCGATATTGATGTAATAATCACTCAACCTCAAATAATGGGAAAATTAGGTGCACTTGGACGTGTTTTAGGTCCTCGTGGTTTGATGCCTAACCCAAAAAGTGGTACAGTTACTCCTGATGTGGCAAAAGCTGTAAAAGAAGTAAAACAAGGTAAAATCGACTTTAAAGTAGACAAAGCAGGTATCATTCATACTTCTGTAGGTAAAGTATCTTTTGACGCAAATCAAATTAGCGAAAATGCGAAAGAGTTTATACAAACTCTTATCAAATTGAAACCAACTGCAGCAAAAGGAACTTATGTAAAAAGTATTTATCTTTCCAGTACGATGAGTCCGGGAATTAAAATTGACCCTAAAACGGTTGAAGAAATTTAAAAAAGATTACATCTATGAAGAAAGAAGATAAAAACTTAATTATACAACAGATTGCAGAAACAGTACAATCTTACGACAATTTCTATTTAACAGATATTGCAACTCTTAATGCTGCTAAAACCAGCACCTTAAGAAGAGAATGTGCTAAAGAGGACATTAAGCTCATGGTGGTTAAAAACACCTTGCTTAAGAAAGCATTAGAATCATTAGAAGGAAACTTTGAAGAATTGTATCCGGTTTTGAAAGGCAATACAGCTATCATGTTTTCTAACATAGCTAATGCACCTGCTAAACTTATCGACAAATATAAAGCAGATAAAGTACCTGCACTAAAAGCAGCATACGTACAAGAAAGCTTTTTTGTCGGAGAACAATTTTTGCCAAGCCTGGTATCAATCAAGAGCAAAGCAGAAGTTATCGGAGAAATTATTGGATTGCTTCAATCACCTGCGAAGAACGTTATTTCAGCTCTTCAATCAGGAGGAAATACAATTCATGGCATTTTAAAAACACTCTCCGAAAAAGAATAATTCATCTTTACAATTAAACAGAATTAGTAACCAATTTAAACAAATAAAACAATGGCAGACTTAAAAAAATTTGCTGAAGAATTAGTTAACTTAACCGTAAAAGAGGTTAATGAACTTGCTGAAATTTTAAAAACTGAATACGGTATCGAACCAGCTGCTGCTGCAGTAGCTGTTGCTGCTGGTCCTGCTGCAGGTGGCGAAGTCGCAGCTGCAGAAAAAACAGAATTCGATGTAATTCTTAAAAGTGCTGGCGCTGCAAAATTAGCAGTAGTTAAAGCAGTTAAAGAACTTGCAGGTCTTGGCTTGAAAGAAGCTAAAGATATCGTAGACGCTGCTCCAAGTGAATTGAAAAAAGGTATTTCTAAAGACGAAGCGGAAGCTTTGAAAAAAGCCCTTGAAGAAGCTGGAGCAGAAGTTGAACTTAAATAATAAAGACCTTCTTTAGGTTTATTCGGTTAAGAATCTTCGCAAGAAGGTTCTTAACCTTTTGTGTCATTACAAATTAAGTTCAAAAAATTAATCCAATGTCTTCACAAAACATCAAACAACGCATCAATTTTGCGTCTATAAAAAATCCTCTCGAATATCCAGACTTTCTGGAAATTCAGTTGAAGTCGTTTCAAGATTTTCTTCAACTTGACGCTCCTCCCGAAAATAGAAAAAACGAAGGTTTATATAAAGTTTTCACTGAAAACTTCCCTATAGCAGACACACGTAATAACTTCGTATTAGAGTTTTTAGACTACTATGTGGATCCTCCACGTTACTCTATAGATGAGTGTATTGATAGAGGTTTGACTTACAGCGTTCCGTTGAAAGCCAAATTATATCTTTATTGTACCGATCCTGATCACGAAGACTTTGCTCCTGTTATCCAAGACGTTTACTTAGGAACCATCCCTTACATGACCGAAAAAGGTACATTCGTAATAAATGGTGCCGAACGCGTTATTGTATCACAGTTGCACAGATCACCAGGTGTATTCTTTGGACAAAGTATGCACGCCAACGGTACAAAATTATATTCTGCCAGAATCATTCCTTTCAAGGGTTCATGGATTGAATTTGCAACTGACATCAACAATGTCATGTATGCTTATATCGATCGTAAGAAAAAATTGCCGGTGACAACTTTGTTGCGTGCAATTGGCTACGAAAGTGATAAAGATATTCTTGAAATTTTCGATCTTGCCGAAGAGGTGAAAGTTTCGAAAACTGGACTTAAAAAAGTCTTGGGCAGAAAATTAGCAGCACGCGTATTGAAATCATGGATGGAAGATTTCGTTGATGAAGATACGGGTGAAGTTACTTCTATTGAAAGAAATGAAGTAATCATTGAACGTGAAACCATTCTTGAACAAGAACATATAGATGAAATTCTGGCTTCAGATGTTTCCTCAATCTTGCTACATAAAGATACTGGTGCAAATTCTGATTACTCAATAATATATAACACATTGCAAAAAGACCCAAGCAACACGGAGATTGATGCAATCAGACACATATATCGTCAAATTCGTAGTGCTGAACCTGCTGATGATTCAAGCGCACGCGAAGTAATCAACAACTTGTTTTTCTCTGAAAAACGTTATGATTTAGGCGATGTAGGTCGTTATAAAATAAATAAAAAATTAAATCTTACAACAGACGAATCAATTCGTGTCCTCACAAAAGAGGATATGATTGAAATTATCAAGTATCTGATTGAGTTGATAAATTCAAAAGCTATTGTGGACGATATTGACCACTTGAGCAATCGTCGCGTTCGTACAGTTGGAGAACAATTATACAATCAATTTGGTGTAGGGCTTAACCGTATGGCACGTATCATTCGTGAACGTATGAATGTACGTGATAACGAAGTATTTACTCCTATTGACTTGATTAATGCCAAAACCATTTCGTCTGTAATTAATACTTTCTTTGGTACAAATGCATTGTCACAGTTTATGGACCAAACCAATCCACTAGCTGAGATTACTCACAAAAGACGTTTGTCAGCTCTTGGCCCTGGTGGTCTGTCACGTGAACGTGCAGGTTTTGAAGTCCGTGACGTACACTATACTCACTACGGTCGTCTTTGTCCTATTGAAACTCCTGAAGGTCCAAACATTGGTTTGATTTCTTCACTTTGTGTTTATGCTAAAATCAATGATCTAGGTTTTATCGAAACTCCCTATCGCAAAGCATCCAATGGTAAGGTTGATTTAAAGGAAATCACTTACTTGGCAGCAGAAGAAGAAGAAGATAAAATCATAGCACAAGGAAATGCTCCACTTGATGACGATGGCAATTTTATTTTGAATCGTGTGAAAGCACGTCAGGATGCTGATTTTCCTATCGTTGAACCTAATGAAGTGGAATTAATGGATGTTTCTCCTATTCAAATTGCATCAATAGCAGCAGGTTTGATTCCTTTCTTGGAACATGATGATGCTAACCGCGCATTGATGGGATCAAACATGATGCGCCAGGCAGTACCATTGATGCGTAATGAAGCTCCAATTGTCGGAACAGGTATCGAAGGTAAACTTATTGCAGACTCAAGAACTCAAATTGTTGCTGAAGCAACAGGTGAGATTGTATATGTAGACGCTTCTACTATCAAAATCAAATACGACAGAACTCAAGAACAAGAGTTTACAAGTTTTGAAGATGCGATAAAAACCTACAATTTACCTAAATTCCGTAAGACAAACCAAAATACAACCATTGACTTGCGTCCGACTTGCGTGCCAGGTCAAAAAGTCGTGAAAGGAGATATTCTTACAGAAGGTTATGCAACTGAAAATGGCGAATTGGCTTTAGGTCGCAACCTCAAAGTGGCATTCATGCCTTGGAAAGGTTATAACTTTGAAGATGCTATTGTACTTAACGAACGTATCGTTAGAGAAGATATTTTTACTTCAGTTCACGTTGAAGAGTTTTCTTTAGAAGTACGTGAAACTAAACGTGGCTTGGAAGAATTAACTTCCGATATACCAAACGTTAGTGAAGACGCTACAAAGGAATTGGATGAAAGAGGTATCATACGTGTAGGTGCAAGAGTAAAACCAGGCGATATCCTGATTGGTAAAATCACACCAAAAGGAGAATCGGATCCTTCTCCAGAAGAAAAATTGTTACGTGCAATATTCGGTGACAAAGCCGGTGATGTGAAAGATGCATCATTGAAAGCATCGCCATCATTGAAAGGTGTTGTTATTGGCACCAACTTATTCTCAAAAGCTGCTAAAAAGAACAAAAATAAAATCTCCAACAAAGCACTTCTTCCTAAGTTAGAAGAGGAATATGAAGAAAAAATGGAGGCATTGAGAAGTGTTCTTATTCAAAAATTACTTGTGCTTACTGATGGCAAAACATCTAGTGGAGTAAAGGATTATACGAATATGGATATCGTGCCAAAAGGCGCAAAATTCTCGGCTAAAGTACTTGCAGATATTGATTTCCAAGCTGTACAATTGAGTAAATGGACTTCTGATGAACATGCAAATGATTTGATCAGAACAACAGTCATCAATTATCTTCGCAAATACAAAGAACTCGATGCTGAACTCAAACGTAGACGCTTTGACCTCACAATTGGAGATGAGCTTCCATCAGGAATCATGCAGATTGCCAAAGTATATGTTGCTAAAAAACGCAAAATACAAGTTGGTGATAAGATGGCGGGACGACATGGCAACAAAGGTATTGTTTCTAAAATCGTTCGTCAGGAAGATATGCCATTCCTTGCAGATGGAACTCCGGTAGATATCGTTTTGAACCCTCTTGGTGTGCCTTCACGTATGAACTTGGGACAGATTTTCGAAACTGTACTTGGTTGGGCAGGACTCGAATTGGGAGAACGTTTCGCAACTCCTATTTTCGATGGAGCTTCTCTAGATGATTTGAACGAGTGGACAGACAAAGCCGGCGTGCCGCGTTATGGTAAATCTTACCTCTACGATGGTGGAACTGGTGAACGTTTTGACCAACCTGCGACTGTAGGTATTATCTATATGTTGAAACTTGGCCACATGGTTGAAGACAAAATGCACGCTCGTTCGATTGGACCATATTCACTTATTACTCAGCAACCACTGGGCGGTAAAGCTCAATTCGGAGGTCAACGTTTCGGAGAAATGGAGGTTTGGGCAATCGAAGCATTCGGTGCGTCTCACATCCTTCAAGAAATCCTTACCATCAAATCGGATGACGTTATCGGACGTTCAAAAGCTTACGAAGCAATTGTAAAAGGTGAACCAATGCCACAACCAGGAATCCCAGAATCACTCAACGTATTATTGCATGAGTTGAAAGGATTAGGTTTAAGCATTTCTCTTGACTAAAATATAATTTGAGAACCGGAGTGGAAAAAATATTTCCTCTCTGGTAATCTATTTTTAAATAAAAATATAACTCTTTATCTCATAAAGATATGGCATATAGAAAAGATAGTAAAATAAAGAGTAACTTTTCAAAAATTACCGTTAGTTTGGCTTCACCCGAAGAAATTCTAGAACAATCAAGCGGTGAAGTTTTAAAACCAGAAACTATCAACTATCGTACATATAAACCAGAACGCGACGGTTTATTCTGCGAACGCATCTTTGGTCCTGTAAAGGATTACGAATGTCATTGCGGTAAATACAAACGTATTCGTTATAAAGGTATTGTGTGCGATCGATGCGGCGTTGAAGTCACTGAAAAGAAAGTTCGTCGCGAACGTACAGGACACATCCACTTAGTGGTTCCCGTAGCGCATATTTGGTATTTCAGATCATTGCCTAATAAAATTGGCTATCTATTGGGAATACCTACCAAAAAAATGGATTCCATTATCTATTACGAACGCTACGTTGTGATTCAACCGGGTATATTGGAGGATAAAGTTGCAGAAAAAGATTTACTTTCTGAAGATGAATACTTGGATTTGTTAGAAACTCTGCCAAAAGAAAACCAACTTTTGGATGACAACGACCCAAACAAATTTATCGCTAAAATGGGTGCTGAAGCAATTTTGAACTTATTGGAACGAATCAATCTGGACAAACTTGCTAATCAGTTGCGCCACAAAGCAAATACAGATACATCTCAACAACGTAAGAATGAAGCTTTGAAACAACTTCAGGTAGTGGAAGCATTCCGTGGTTCAAAAGATATCAATAAACCCGAATGGATGATTATGAAGGTAATTCCTGTTATTCCACCTGAATTACGTCCTTTGGTTCCACTTGATGGAGGTCGTTTTGCTACTTCCGACCTGAATGATTTGTATCGCCGCGTTATTATCCGTAATAATCGTCTGAAAAGACTTATTGATATTAAAGCTCCTGATGTGATTTTGCGTAATGAAAAACGTATGCTTCAAGAAGCCGTTGACTCATTATTTGATAATTCTCGCAAATCCTCAGCAATCAAAACCGAATCGAACCGTCCGTTGAAATCTCTGTCAGACAGTTTAAAAGGCAAACAAGGTCGTTTCCGTCAAAACCTGCTTGGTAAACGTGTGGATTACTCTGCCCGTTCAGTTATCGTTGTTGGTCCTGAATTAAAAATGCACGAATGCGGTCTGCCAAAAGATATGGCGGCAGAACTTTATAAACCGTTTGTAATCAGAAAATTGATTGAACGCGGAATTGTAAAAACAGTAAAATCAGCTAAAAAGATAGTTGACCGCAAAGAACCGGTGGTTTACGATATTTTGGAATACGTGATGAAAGGACACCCAGTTCTTCTAAACCGTGCCCCTACTCTTCACCGTTTAGGTATTCAGGCTTTCCAGCCTAAATTAATCGAAGGTAAAGCTATTCAATTGCATCCACTTGCTTGTACTGCTTTCAACGCCGACTTTGATGGTGACCAAATGGCCGTACACTTGCCACTTGGCAACGAAGCAGTATTGGAAGCACAAATGTTGATGCTTGCTTCGCACAATATTCTTAATCCTGCCAATGGAGCTCCTATTACAGTTCCTTCTCAGGACATGGTTCTTGGTTTGTATTACATTACCAAAATCCGTCCGGGAGCACAAGGTGAAGGAATGACATTCTACGGCGAGGAAGAAGCTATTATCGCATATAATGAAAAGAAAGTTGATATTCACGCTTTGGTAAAAGTTGTAGTAGATGATGTGGATGAAAATGGAAATCTAATCCGCAAAATGCACGAAACAACTGTAGGACGTGTTATCACAAACGAATATATTCCTAAAGAAGTTGGTTATATCAACGAATTATTATCAAAGAAATCTCTTCGCGATATTATCGGTAAAGTAATCAAAACCTGTGGAGTTGCCAGAACTGCTCAATATCTTGACGATATCAAGGATTTGGGTTACAAAATGGCATTCAAGGGAGGTTTGTCATTCAACTTGGGTGACGTTATCATTCCTAAAGAAAAAGAAGAACTGGTAAAACAAGGCTACAACGAAGTTGAACAGATTTTGGATAACTATAACATGGGATTCATTACATTCAACGAACGTTATAATCAGATTATTGATACTTGGACTCATGTCAACTCCAAATTGTCCAACATTTTGATGAAACAACTTGCGGAGGATAATCAAGGATTCAATTCTGTATACATGATGTTGGATTCAGGAGCTCGTGGTTCTCGTGAACAGATCCGTCAGTTGTCCGGTATGCGTGGTTTGATGGCTAAACCTCAGAAAAGTGGTGCTGAAGGTGCTCAAATTATTGAAAATCCTATCCTTGCAAACTTTAAAGAAGGTCTATCAGTACTTGAGTACTTTATTTCAACCCACGGTGCTCGTAAAGGTTTGGCGGATACCGCTTTGAAAACAGCTGATGCCGGTTACTTAACAAGACGTTTGGTTGACGTATCTCAAGATGTCATCATCAATGAAGAAGATTGCGGCACATTGAGAGGTTTGGTTGCAACAGAGTTGAAGAACAACGACGAAACAGTTGCATCTCTATACGAAAGAATCTTGGGACGTGTATCTGTTCATGATGTTCAACATCCTATTACAGGCGAAATTCTGGTAGAGTCAGGTGAAGAGATTACTGAAAACATTGCCCAGGCAATTGAAGAATCTCCAATCGAAAGAGTTGAAATTCGCTCAGTACTTACCTGCGAATCAAGACACGGAGTTTGTGCTAAATGTTATGGACGTAACCTCGCTCGCAGCCGCATGGTCGAAAAAGGAGAAGCTGTTGGTGTAATCGCGGCTCAATCAATTGGTGAACCGGGGACACAGTTGACACTTCGTACGTTCCACGTCGGTGGTATCGCATCAAACATAGCTACAGAAAACAGCATTGTAACAAAATATGATGGTGTTCTTGAATTTGATGAACTTCGTGTAGTAGATCCACAAGAAAAAGATGCTAATGGCAAAGAATACAAAGTGGTGGTAAGCCGCTTGGTTGAATTGCGTATCGTTGATCCTAACACCAAAATTGTATTGCTTGCACACACTGTTCCTTATGGCTCTAAATTGTATTTTGGAGAAGGTGATCAAGTAACTAAAGGAGATTTAATCTGCGAATGGGACCCATTCAATGCTGTGATTATCTCTGAAGCTACCGGTAAAATCAAATTTGAAAACTTTGCTGAAAATATGACTTATAAAGTTGAATCCGATGAACAAACCGGATTGAAAGAAAAAGTCATTATTGAATCAAAAGATAAAACAAAAGCACCATCTGCACATATTGTTAATGGTGACGATGATATTATCCGTACCTACACCCTTCCTCTAGGAGCTCATATCGTTAAAAACGAAGGTGACGAAATCAAAGCGGGTGATGTTTTGGTTAAAATCCCAAGAGCTGTTGGTAAAGCCGGCGATATCACGGGAGGTCTTCCTCGTGTAACCGAATTATTCGAGGCAAGAAATCCATCAAACCCTGCAGTAGTAGCAGAAATTGATGGTGAAGTTTCATTTGGTAAAATCAAAAGAGGTAACCAGGAAATTTCAATTACATCCAAAACAGGTGAAGTTAAGAAATATCTTGTTTCACTTTCAAAACAAATTCTTGTACAAGAGAATGACTATATCCGCGCAGGCATGCCACTTTCAGACGGTGCAATTACACCTTCCGACATTCTTGCAATTATGGGTCCAACGGCTGTACAGGAATACATCGTTAACGAAGTTCAAGACGTTTATCGTCTACAAGGTGTGAAAATCAACGACAAGCACTTTGAAGTTATCGTTCGTCAGATGATGCGTAAGGTGGAAGTTATCGATCCGGGTGATACACGCTTCTTAGAACAACAGCTGGTAGACAAAAACGAAATACGCGAAGAAAACGACCGTATTTGGGGAAAGAAGGTTATTGTAGATGCCGGAGATTCTCAAATTTTCGAACCAGGACAAATTGTTACCGTTCGCAAATTGCGTGATGAAAACAGTTCTTTGAAACGTCGTGACTTAAAACTTGTAGAAGCAAGAGATGCTATACCTGCAACTGCCAATCAAATATTGCAAGGTATCACACGTGCTGCTCTTCAAACTACCAGTTTCATGTCGGCAGCGTCTTTCCAAGAAACTACAAAAGTATTGAACGATGCAGCTATCAATGGAAAAGTGGACACTCTAGAAGGTTTGAAAGAAAACGTTATCTGCGGTCACTTGATTCCTGCCGGAACAGGACAACGTGATTTCGAAAAATTGATTGTTGGTTCAGCTGATGATTACGAAAATATCAGTGGAGTTACAGGTTTTTCAAAACCAATGAGCGCTATCATTGAAGATTAATAAATCTCTAATAATTTAAATATTAACCCCGAAAGTTTTAGACAGGCTTTTGGGGTTATTTTTTAGTTAGAATAATATAGATTCGCTTTAATAATTGAAAAAAAAGTTTTTGATGATTATATCAACATTTGAGGCAACAAAGTACTTTTATGAACTTAAGCATTTCTTTTGCTTCAAAAAAAATACTTTTCCCGTCGCTTTTATTTAATCGGCATTTGTGAATAAAAAAAACTCCGACAATTTTTATTGCCGGAGTTTATATCATTGTTATATAAATTAATTGTTTACAAGTTTGGATTAACTGTTTTCCAGTCAGTGATTGCAGGAATCACACCCATGCTGATAACTTCATCACGAAGTTTGCAAAGGTGAGCATAACTTTCGCGCAATTCAGCCATTTCTTTGTCAGTACCTTTTAATTCAAGAATTTTTACACCATCTTTAGTGATTTTTGTTTCCATCGCCATCATGATGTTTTCAAATCCTTGTTCATTCACATAGCAACCTGCTGGCCAGCGGAAATCTTCGCCACCCATAGCTGCACGAATCATTTCTACAGAAACATAAGCGGGGCTTTGAAAGGAAGAACGTCCACGAAGTTTGATGATGTTAGCACCACCTTTTGTAACACGTGTTTTAAGCTCATTCCAGGCTTCTTCAGGCAATTCAGATGTTCCGATTAAGTCATTCAATGGTTTACCATTTACTTTAGCTGTAGAAGCAAATACAGCCATTTGTTCACCATGACCACCATAAGTACGAGTATTAGTAACGTCGCTTTGTTTTACGCCAAAATGTTTAGCTAATTCGCTTTGAAGACGTGTGCTGTCCAATCCAGCCAAAGTTGTTACTTGTGAAGGTTTCAATCCTGAATGTATTAGTGCTACTAATCCAGTAATGTCAGCAGGGTTGAAGATAACTGTCAAGTGTTTTAGGTCAGGACAATATGTTTTGATGTCTTTACCTAGTTGCGCAGCAATCTGTGCATTGCCTTTCAACAAGTCTTCACGAGTCATTCCGTCTTTACGTGGAGCACCTCCCGAAGAAATCATAAATTTAGTACCTGTGAAAGCTTCTTTCACGTCAGTTGTAAATGTGAAATTTACACCTTCAAATCCGCAGTGGCGCATTTCTTCCCAAACACCTTCCAAACCCAAAGCAAATGGGTCGTATAAACAAATGTTTGAAGTTAATTTCATCATGGCTGCAGTTTGCGCCATGTTAGAGCCAATCATACCGGCAGCGCCTACGATGGTTAATTTGTCGTCTGTTAGAAAATTCATAATAAATTTATATTTTGTTTAATAGCAAATCAAAAAAATGATAGCTCAAATATACAAATTGTGTATGAGACTATCGAATATGTAAATAAAATAATGGTTAAAAATGATTCCTAAAAAAAAGAGTTGACAATTAACTTGCCAACTCTCTTGGGTTTTGGTAGAGTGTAAATATGAAAAGGAAATATTTTTTAATCGTTTAGATGTATATTTGCTTCGCGGGCAGATTTTGGAATCTGTAACACATATCTCGGATCATTCTTTTTGAGTGTAAACTGTTCACCTTTGACAGTTTTCGTTATTTCAGGCTGAGTGGTTCGTTTCCAGTCATACCATTGATGTCCTTCCAATGCTAATTCACGCGTTCTTTCTTCCAGAATAAAAGATACTAAAGAAACACCAGACAAGCCATTGACTTGAGTCATGATAGCTGAGTATCCTGCCGGAGTGTATCTTTTTTTCATAAGAGTGCTGAGCAACTGTTTTGCTTCAGCATTTTTATTCAAGTTAGCTGCTGCTTCTGCTGCATTTAGATACAATTCTGCACGGCGAAAAGTAACAAGTTCATTCGTGTTGGTACATTTATCTGCAATCATATAACCCATCCAGGATTCTACAAAATACTTACTACGACGCAAGTCTGAAGATTTATACAAGTCTAACAAATCATTTGTTATTGCTGCATAATCTCTCAATTCCATAGACAAAACATTTTCTATTGCAACCATTGCTTCTTTGGAACGATAATCAGTATTTTTTTTATAATCATCACTATTCATATCTTCCAAATTGTTGTTGATAGCTAAGGCTTTATTCGCATAATCCAAAGCATTTTGCCAATCTTTCATATAGAGATAAACACGAGACTTAAGCCCATAAAGAGATTCTATTGAAAAACGGTATTTATTCTCACCTTCTTGCCGTTCAACATCCATCAATGATTCTGCTTTATTCAAGTCACTTAAAATCAAATCATATACAGCTTGCAAAGTTGCTTTGGGAAATTTTTGTTCTATATCAATAGTAGTATTGATAGGAACTGCCTTTACAGAAGCAGCTGTTGCTTTATCGTAAGCAACAGCGTACATATTAACCAGCTCAAAATAATTATAAGCTCTCAATGTATAAGCTTCGCCCATAATCTGGCTCATTGACTCTTCAGTGTCCTGAGTTGCTTTTTCTCCGTTGTTAATAATCTCGTTTGTATAGAAAATTGATTGGTAGAAAGATATATAAGGATAGTCCATTGTTTTTGGATCACCTGCTCCATCATTCCAAGTATAAATATCTCTGTAGGTATCATACATATCTAACCCCATTCCCCAAGGGTCATCTTGTGGGTCAAACTGATTAGAGCGCATATTCAATAATATTTTATGATTAGGAACAGCTTTGTATGCGCTATTTATTAGTGCACGATATTCGGACGTTTTTCCCGGAATAACTTGACCAACCGGAGTAATGTCAAGATAATCGCTACATCCGGCAAGCATCAATGT
Organism: Dysgonamonadaceae bacterium; assembly: GCA_032068765.1. Taxonomy (GTDB): domain Bacteria; phylum Bacteroidota; class Bacteroidia; order Bacteroidales; family Dysgonomonadaceae; genus DAMBHY01. The sequence goes on from DAMBHY010000005.1 coordinate 103,525, forward strand.
CATCAATAAACTGATATAACTTAATAATATTTTAGTATTCATCGTTTCGTAGTTTTAAAATGAAATATTCAAACCAAAAGCAATACTTCTTGGGATTGGTTGAGAATATATATTGCCATAAGTTTCAGGGTCAAAATATCCTGAATAATCTGAACCAAATACAAAAGGATTACGAGCTTCTAAGCTTAATCTAACATTAGAGATGTAATTGTTTTTCAACCATTCGTTGTTTAGATTATATCCCAAGCGAATACTGCTTACTCGCATATAACTAATTTTCTTCATCCAAATATCATAGTAATTATATGATTGTGCAGAATCATATTGATTAATCCAATTCGCAGGTACTGAAATATCTGAATTATTTGATTGTTCTGAAATAATAGCAGGATAAATTACGTTTGTACCATTATTTTCTGACGACCAAACTGTATTTATCATACGAGGATAGTTAATTCCCGGATCAACTTTTGTAGGGTTATAAAAAGGAGTAGCCTGCACCATTCTATTAATAAAGAAACTTGTGGAAATAGCTAAATCAAAGTTTTTGTATTGAAAACGATTGATAAAACCTCCTGTAAATTGTGGGTCAGCATCGCCCATATAAGTGAAAAGTTTTCTGAATTCAATTCCCGTATAATCAGTAGTAACATCGCCCCAAATACCTGTATTCAACTTATAAAAATCTTGCATGGATACAATCTTACCATCATTTCCCTTAAACTGCATAATTCCATTTTTATCCAATCCGGCAGTTTGAATTCCGAATACAGCATTCACCGGATAACCTTCACGAGAGGGGAAATATGAATTATCACTGGTTTCTATACGGTCAACATTACTTTTGTTTTGAGAAATATTAAAGTCTGTAAACCATTTGAAATAAGGAGTTTTCAAATTCAAGGTTGAAAGAGATAATTCCCATCCTCTATTTGTAACTTGCGCCCAGTTGATGCTTACTGCATTAAATCCGTTCTCGTAAGGAAGCATCTTTGAGCTAATCAAGTCTGTACTTCTTCTATTATAGGCATCAAAACTCAAATTAATACGATTATCCAAAAATCCTAAATCAACACCTACATTAGATGTAGATGTTTTTTCCCATCTTAGGTATTGATTTGGAGGAGTTGATACAACGATTTCAGGAACTGTTTGAGAACCAAAAAAAGTACCAGTTCTCCATTCGCCTTTAACAAAAGGAGAAGTCTCTTTATCAATATTTCCTTGCAATCCGTAAGAAGCACGGAATTTCAAATTACTAATTGCATTCAAATCTCTGATGAATTGTTCACGGCCAGCATTCCAAGCAGCTGAAACCGACCACAATGGTAAGTATCTGTATTTTGGGTCAACACCGAAAAGGTTAGAACCATCCATACGAATACTACCAAACAAAGTATATTTGTCATCCAATGTATAAGAAGCAGTTCCGAAGTATGATAGAAATGCGTTTTCGATAAAACGTTTTTTGTATTGAAGTAATTGAGGGCTGTCAACGCCATTATATCCTTGAGGGAAAACCAATGGTTTAGTCGTCATTGCATTTTCATCAAAACCAAAACCTTTTGTTTGTATATCTGTGTACGTATTTTTGCGCATTTCCATACCAGCCATCAAATCAACATCATGTCTGTCATCATATCTTTTTTGGAAAAACAACTGGTTGCGCCAGTTATATTGGAAGAAACGATCGTTATAGTTCTGCATAATTCCACCCTCAGGAATTATTGATTTTTTCCTGTAAGAGAAGTTTTCCCTAAAAGCTCTTGTAAAATATGTATTCATTCCGGCAAACTTTTCAGTAGCATTATTTTCAATTTGCAATCCCAACTGAGAAGTTAAACGCAAAGGTTTAATAATCTGATAACCTAATTCAAAGATAGAACGGAAAGATTGATTCTTTAATGTATAACGAGAGTTGGCTTGCTCTTCCATATAGTTAAATGGAATTTGTCTGTCGCTTGAGTTCATCACATCCTGGTCGTAAACAAAATTGCCTTTTTCGTCATAAGCATTCAAATATGGATTTACACGACGGGTGTAGTTTTGAGCATTGGTATAACCACCACCTGTTTCAGAAAGATAGGTAGCACGGTCGTTTTGATTTGCAAAAAGTCCTACACCGAATTTCAATTTAGAAGAAATATTGAAATCGGTATTCAGTGTAATATTGTAACGATCAAAAGATGTTCCTTTTGTTACGCCTTGTTCGCTATAGTATCCTGAACTGAAATAATAGTTTGCAAGTTTGCTGCCGCCAGAAAGGCTGATTCCATACTGCTGGTTCCAAGTAGAACGATATATTTCATCAAACCAATTGATTCCCTGCGTACGTAGAGTATTGATTTGTTGTTGCGCATCTGTAGATATCGCGCTGAAACCTTTATCTTTATAGATTCCGAGTTGATTGGTTCTGTCTAATATACGTGCTACTTCACCATTTTCTGGACGGAAAGTATGCAACGGATTGCTCAATAATCCCAATTCAAAATCTACCTTTTCTGAAGCGTTCATCAAATTTAAACGGTCAAAATCAGGTTTGAATGTATGAAATAAGTCCGCAGAAAAATTTATTTTCATTTTCCCTTCACGACCTTTCTTTGTTGTAATCACAATCACACCATTTGCAGCGCGTGCGCCATAGATGGCAGTTGCTGCTGCATCTTTCAAAATGGTAATATCTTGAATATCGTTAGGATTCAATCCTGCAATTGAAACATTGTTAAGATTGTCAATATTGTCTTTGTCAAGGTTTTGAGGCACGTTGTTGCCTTCCAAAGGAATTCCATCCAAAACCCAAAGTGGATCAGAAGAACCAGAAAGTGACACCGTACCGCGAATGCGGATTTTATTAGCGGCACCAGGACCTCCGGCTGTTGGAGTAGAAACCAACCCCGCAACTTGTCCAGACAACAACTGGTCAACGCTGGGAGCACCAACCTGCAAGATATTGTCACCGTCAATCTTGGCTACAGAAGATGTAAGTTTGCGACGCTCAATGCGCTGATATCCCGTTACCACAACATCTCCTAAAACATTTAAATCTTCAGTCAATGAAACATTGTAAACTGAAGAATTTGTCAGGCGGAGTGTTTGAGCGGTATATCCCACATAACTCACAATAACATTTTTGACAGATGAAGGAAGACTAAAAGTATAGTTCCCATCATTGTCCGTGATTACTCCCTGCGGATTATAATTTGCCGCTTGTTTTTCCGAAGGAGCAATAAATACGGTAGCGCCAATTAAAGGTTCTTTCGTATTACTGTCAATAACACGTCCTTTAATGGTTCTCAAATTTTGAGCAAACATCCCTACCGCGAGTATTTGCAAGCAAATAAGAAGTACGATTTTCTTCATTTGTTTAGAGTATTATTTATTTAAATTCAAAGCACTGTCAATTCGTAAAAGCAAATCATTATAGTGATAACGAGATGCGGTATCACCAGAATTGCGTCTGTTCGCTATCAAATCACGTATTCGCAATAATAGTCCTCTTTTTACAGAAATCGCATCAGATATACGGTCTGAAAGTGATCCATAGAAGTTGATATTACGAATAATACCACTCATCGCTTTATCAGTATCTGCAAGAGCCAAAGAAGTGCTTTTCTTTGTAACTACATTTTCAGAAACTGCCTGGATAAGGGCATCTACTAGTCCTTTTTGAACAAAACGCTCTTTCACTGTTAAAGATTTTCCTCGTAATGTGGATTCAAAAATGCGTTTATAGATAATATCCACCATTTCCACAGGCGTGAAAGCGTCTTTACCGTTTCGATATTCGTTTTCCGACATGCGGATTAATCGCTTGTTGTCCAGCAAATCCCAGAAAATATAACTTTGCGCATTCTTTAAAAGCAATGTAGGTGAAGACTCCATAAATCCATTTGGAGTACTTCTTAGAGGAAATGTATATTTGTTGATGTCAGCATCGAAAAGCCAGTCGGTATCAAATATAGTTTCTTTGAGAATGAAATCTAAAGCCTCTTTTTGTTTTGCTTTAGGAACAAAAGTATAGGAAGGAGTTCCTGATGTACGGTTAGTATTTTCAAGATAAATACCTCCGATGTTTGCAAGCGGATGATATACAATATTGTTCCAATGACTGATGATAGCGTAATATAATTCTCCAGCCTCCGTATAATCTTGATTTGTTTTACCCGTTGCAGTAATATTCAATATATTCGGCATCAACCGTTTGAGGTTAGCAATGCCGTAGTTGCTCGCTTTCACCGCGTCGTCTCCCAAATCTTCCGTTTGCGCACGAGGGTCAATTGCGTTGCGTGCATCCTGTGCTTCGCTATAACGATATCTAATGTCAGTATATTTATTGAGGAAGTTATTCAAAGTTTCTGTTTCATCAGCAGGATTTTTCTTTCCTGTCCAACGATAGCCATATTCAATAGCAAACAAGTCATAAACTCCCAAGTGCGGTGAATAAACCTGCACGCCGTCACCAGGCTGCGCAACATAATTGTAACGAGAATAATCCATGATGGAAGTTGAAGTTCCGTTTTTCTTCACAAAATCGTTATTTCGCAGAGAATCAACGGGAAACGAAGCGGAACCAATCATATTGTGACGAAGTCCCAACGAGTGACCCACTTCGTGACATGCCACAAAACGCATAGCGTCACCTAATAAATCTTCCGGAAGGCTCCACATAGCAGCATTTTGTTGGGTAACACCCGTTTGGATAATAATCCAGTTGCGAAGCATGGAAATAACATTGTGCCACCAAATAATATCTGCCTGAATGATTTCACCAGAACGAGGGTCGTAAACCGATGGACCCATCGCGTTCATTTTTTCGGAAGCCACGTAAGTAATAGAAGAGAAGTTGAGGTCGTCTTGGTCGATATCATCATTCAACTCTTTTGCTATAATAGCATTTTTAAATCCGGCACGTTCAAAAGCTATCTGCCAGTCTTCAATACCCTGTTTCATATACTTCCGCCATTGCGCCGGGGTAGATTTGTCGATATAAAAAACAATGGGTTTCTTTGGTTCAACCAATTCACCACGCAGGTATGCCGACTCATCTTTAGGTTCCAGATTCCATCGGGTAATGATTTCTTTTTGTTCTACACTGCTTTGTTTGTCAGAATAGAATGTATAGGGAACAGTAAAGTATCCCACACGGTTGGACAGAAAACGTCCCACTTTGGGCGTTTTGGGAAGCACAACCAACGAAGAAACAACTTCAACCGTCAGGTATGCCGTTCCGCTACCCTCTTCCACCTTGGTTGTCAGTTCAGATGCAATGGCAATATTATTCGGGAAAGCTTTAGTACGGATGATGCGCGACAAGTCTTTGTTGACAGAGCCGCCAATGCCAATACTTTTATACAGATTATTGAAGATAGGAAGCGTTCCGTTATATAGATCGTTTATCTTTACCACAGCACACGACGAATCGGGACTGAAAGCTTCAATCTTGAGACTGCCCATTAAGGGAGATATAAAATTATCTTGAATTGATTGTGCTATGAAATCTTTTTCCGGTGCCTGCGGCTTGGGGCGGACGTTTCTAATGTACACCATTCCCGCTTTTTTGTCTATCTCAAAGTTTACTAGAATGTTTTCGTAATTAATGCCTCGGTTGATGCCAGCGTCTGTAAGTTCTGCAGGCACTTTGAGGATTCTGTTTACGATAAGCATATCTCTTTTGTTGAGACTATCAGGAATTTCAAAATAAAAATCTTTTTTGTTTTGATAAATATTGAAAAATCCTTTAACAATCTTGGCACTATCCTGAAGCTGCTTGTAAGTATCTTTTGTTTCTTTCTTTTTTTCGGGAGCCTCTTTCTTTTTATTTTGAGCTTGTGCTCCGCCCAAACCTATCAGTGTGAAACAAGTAAGCATCACTGCCCATTTTCTGCATCTGTTCATATATTCTCTCTCGACTTTTAAATTTGAACGATAAAGAAAATAAGTTTGTCAAAATAATACAAAAGAGATGTAATGAATTGCTGATTTTACGAAGTGAATTGTGTTAAAAATATGGTTAAGTGTTAATTATCTAAATTAGGAAAGATTGAGTCTGCACCTGGCCAAATGAAAAAACTAAACCGAATAATCTTCATACAAAAGGAATGCGTGCAACAAACAATCCATCATTTTCACCAAAATCACAAGGCAAATCGGTAAGCATTGCATAACGCTTGGTGAGGTTGGAAAGACCTTTGCCGTAGGAATGATTTTTTTCGGGCGGATTAAAATTGTTGGTTACAACCAAATAATCGTTGTCAGCAGAAATATTTATTTTCAAAGGATTGCGCACCGTCATTTTGGTGTGTTTGATGCAGTTCTCAATCAACAATTGCAACGAAACTGGCGGAATCTGACGTGTAAGATATTCTTCAGGAATGTTCGTTTCCACCTCCATCAAATCTTTAAATCGAATTTGCTGTAAGAAAATATAATCTTTAGAAAAATCAAGTTCCTCAGCAAACGGAACGACATCTTTATTTTCTTGTTTCAAAAGGTATCTATATAAGTTGGAAAGCGCGCCGGCAAAATCATTTGCTAATCTTGCATCTTTATTTACAAGAATCTTTAAACTGCTCAATGAATTAAACAAAAAATGGGGATTAAGACCGTTTTTGAGGTGTTCAAGCTCTTTTTCTAAAACATCTTTCTTTTGCTGCTCATTGCGAATTTCGAGCATCATTTTTTCTGTCTCCAAGTCCTGTGTTTTCATAAATTCTTTTCGCCAATACCAAACCCCTGTTAAGAAAATAAGGATGAATGCTATAGACGCAAAAACAAGCGTATAGATAAATGAATTGCGAATACCATTAATCATCTCGTTGAAACTTATCCCAGGAATATTGGCAGTCATTTCCCAATTTTGTCCGCCATAGTTTAATACCTGAAAAGTTCGGTAAACCGGAATATCAAGATAATTAGAAGTAACTTCACTTACTTTTTTGTAATTCTTTCCCTTGGCTTTATACGCCTCTTCCACAACTTCTCCTAATTTCTTTTCATCAGGATGATATACATATTTATCCTTTGCCTGAAAAGTAAAATATGCATAAGTATTATTGCTTGATTGAGCTATTTTGTCGTGCAGATATATAAGTGGAATTTTGAGACTAAGATATTGATTGGTATTATTGTTAAGCGGGAGAATAAACTGTATATTTTCAGTCTTTTCGGTATAATTCGGTACAAGCAGAAAATCTTCGTTGGTAGGATTCCCTTTCAACAATTGCAAATTATTGTACACTGAATCTTTTATGATAAGGTATTGTTTCAGCACATTCACATTTTCTCCCTTTTGGAGGGCTTTTCTGCAAACTTCAAGTGTTTCACCGTATTCAAAAATTATTGATTTGAACGTCTCTATAGTTTGCGTAGAGTAATTAAAAGCCATTTGGTGTATCTGCCTGTTCGCTTCTTTCTCCAATTCGCGCTCTTTCCTAAGCGAAAAAATCGAAAGCCCGATAAAGAGGATAATTCCAATAAAAAAATACGGACTCCTCAAGAAACTTTTATTTACTTTTCTAGCCATTTCACAAAATCATTTATTTTAGGACGACTTACCATGAATTGACTTTCATTCTCTACAAACAAATTTATTAAAATACGCCCATCCTGGCCATATCTCCATTGATTAATGTAGCTACGATTGATTAAGTAGGTACGATTGATTCGAAAAAAGGTGTCGGGATTGATAATTTCCTCCAACTCACGCAAAGTGTATTCGCAAAAATATTTCCCTCTCGGTTTTAGATGTGCAAAAACATACCTGCCATCGGCTCTGAAATAAAGGATATCCTCTGTGTCAACAGTCATTTTTCTGTTACCCTGACTCAATGTGAGTTTATTCTTGTACAAATTGTCTGACTGTTGAATTTGTTTGAATGTATTATTAAGAGATTGATATTTTTGTAAGACTTTATCTACTTCTTCTTTCTTAATGGGTTTTAGGATGTATCCGATGCTGTTCACATCAAACGCCTGAATGGCATATTCATCATAAGCAGTAGTAAAGATAACAGGAGTTTCAATTTTTATCTTTTCAAAAATTGAAAATGACAGACCATCACTCAACTGAATATCCATAAAAATGAGGTCGCAACTGTTTTTCCGAAACCACTCCACTGCGTCCTCAATGCTTTGAAGTATTACAACTACTTCATAAGAACTATCGATGGAAGTTATTATATCTGATAATTCTTCTGCGAGCAGGATTTCATCCTCAACAACTGCTATTTTCATGTTACAGCAATATCATCTTCCATATCCGCAGGCGGATCTTTCAATACCATCCACACGCTCAATTCCCAAAGCATATACAGCGGCAGTGTCACCACTATTAGAGAAAACGGATCACCGCTAGGAGTAATAATAGCTGCCAACAACATCGAACCTACCACAGCATGACGGCGGTATTTTCTGAAAAAAGAACGATATATTATTCCAAAACGAGATAATAACCAGAAAACAAGCGGCAGTTCGAACACCAAACCCATTACCAAAATGAGTGTATAAAAGTTATTCATATATGAATCCAATGACAACATATTGCCAATCTGGCTGCTCAACTGAAAAGTTATCAGGAAACGGAAAATCAATGGAAAAACAATGAAATAACCTACGGCGCATCCAATGAAAAACATGCATCCGCCCATAAGGAAGGCAAACTTTACATTTCTGAACTCGTTTTCGTATAAAGCAGGACTAATGAACTTCCACAGCTCATACATGATGAAAGGAATACACGACAGAAGAGCCAAAGCAAAAGAAGTAGAAATGTAAGTCATGAATTGTGATGTCATCTGAATATTCAAAATCTTCACGGAAAAGTTTTCTGCCGAAAAATTGGGGAGAAAAGGGAGATACTCGCTGGCTTTCTGAAAAAAACGATAAGTGACAAAGTCGGAATTACTGGGCGCCAAAATAACCCTGTCGAAGATGGATGGAAGAATGAAAAATGAAGCAATTGTCATTACGGAAATCACTATCAGAATGCGGATTATACTCCACCGCAATTCTTCGAGGTGATCCCAAAACGACATTTCTTTCTCATCCATAAATCAAAAAAGAGAACGAAATTTATTGTTTGTTTTCTGTTTTATCGTTGTCAGGGTTGGATTTTATTTCGTCTTCCATGTCGTTCAACCCTTTTTTGAAGCTGTTGATGCCCTTTCCCAATCCGCGCATAAATTCAGGGATTTTCTTTCCTCCAAAAAGAATAAGAACCACCAATATAAGCATTGGAATTTCCCAACCGTTCACATTAAAAATAAGAAGCATTTTCATAAATCGATTTTTTTAATCGTTATCGTGTATATTTTGCAATAACAAAATAAGCGTAAATGTATGACATTACAAAAACTGACTTTACCGTTTCTATTTTTTTATAATATCAATGTATACAGGCATGTGATCGCTGAAACCGCCATTGTATCGCGGACCTATATAAGTTCTAAAAGGCTTGTATCCGCCGTTTCGGTCTTCTTCGAGCAAAAAAGGTGGTTTAAAAATCACTTGTCCCCTTTCACTTATCCTATCCAAAAGAGCCCTACTCACGATTATCTGGTCTAATATTTCCCAATTGCCTTGATACTTATAGGAACCAATCTCTTTCTCATGCAGCCTATGTGCTAGCAAATTGAAAAGTGAATGAGTAGCGGTTTCTGTGTCTATTCTTCCAGCATTCAAAACTGTTCGCAAACTTTTGTCTGTCGGATGGTCATTAAAATCGCCCATGATTATAATCTTAGCCGCTACATTTTCGCAAAATATGCTGTCAGTTTTGCTTTTGACGAGCGCAGCTGCATCTAATCTCGCCTGTTCCGACTGCATCTGACCGCCGCTTCGGGAAGGAAAGTGGCATACAAACACGTGCAGTGTATCTGTCGGCGATATCTTTCCTTTGACGTACAATAAATTTCGTGAAGGTTTTGTTGGACTGGTAAAAGATATAACATACTCATTTTTTGAGAGTAATTGAAACTGGTCACGCTGATAGAGCAACGCAACATCTATACCCCTCTCATCCGGAGAATTTGTCATTACATATTCATACTGTTGCGCACGCAAAGGTGAACGGCGTGTCAAATCAAAAATAACACTGTCATTTTCCACTTCGCACAAACCAACAAGAGCTGGCGACTGCATTTCACCAACAGCCGTTATCACACGCGAGATATTTCGCAATTTATTCCAATATCTGCCGTAATCCCACCGCAACGTCCCTTCGGGGGTGAAGTCATCGTCGTTTGTCAATGAATCATTTTTTACATCAAACAGGTTTTCTACATTGTAAAACATGACCCTCAACGAAGATTGAGCAGAAACCGAAATATTAAATACAATCAAAAATACAGGTAAAAACCATTTTCTCATTACCATACAAAAAAAGAATTGCCAAACCTTATAAAAAGGTTAGGCAATTTCTATAAAATAATGGTTTTTAAGCTTGTTTCTCAGGAATCATTTCCAAAACTTTCACCAGGTGATCCCACCATTTAGCAACTGAAGGAATATTTACTCTTTCATCCGGAGAGTGAACATCAACAATATCAGGACCAAAAGAAATCATATCTAGATGAGGATACTTTTCGAGGAAAAGACCACATTCAAGACCTGCGTGAATAGCTTTTACCTTTGGAAGTTTGTCGAATAGTTTTTCGTATTCATTTTCAGCAACTTTCAATATTGCAGAATCTCTGTTGGGCTGCCAGCCTGGATAACCTTCGTTTTGCACAATTTTCGCACCTGAAAGCTGGAATACACTTGCCACCATATTGATGATGTCTTCTTTCTTTGATTCGCTTGAACTGCGCTGACTTGTACCGATTTCGATGGTATCTTTATCTATCATCTTTATAGACGCAAGATTTGTAGAAGTTTCTACCAATCCTGGGATATCTTCACTCATGCCGATTACTCCGTGAGGACAAGCATACAATGTAAGAATCAGGTTTTCAACCATTGATTTTTTGATAATCTTTGATGGAGCTTCCACTGATTCCATTGTAATTTCCAATCCTGGGTCAGCATTGCGGAACTCATGTTGCACTTTGGCTAAGAAAGTATTCAATTTTACACGAATATCTTCTTTATATTTTTCTTTCACACCAATTACAGCAAAAGCTTCGCGTGCGATAGCATTATGAAGGTTTCCACCACCTATAGATGAAAGCACCATTCCATATTTTTTACGAAGAAGTTTGTACAAGAAACGCACAAGAATTTTGTTAGCATTTCCCAAACCTTTGTCTATATCGCTTCCTGAGTGTCCACCTTTCAAGCCTTTTACTTGAATATTAAACCAGAAATATTTTTTAGGGCTTTCTTTGGTTTTGTATTTATAATATGCTTTTGTACCTTTTCCTCCAGCGCAACCGATATACATTTCACCCTCTTCTTCACTGTCAAGATTAAGAAGAATGGTACCTGTCATAAAGTCTGGTTGTAGATTTTCAGCACCTGTCAATCCTGTTTCTTCATCCACAGTAAATAAAGCTTCAATTTTGCCGTGAGAAAGAGTTTTGTCAGCTAAGACAGCCAATATAGCAGCAACACCAATACCATTATCAGCACCTAGAGTAGTACCTTTTGCTTTCAACCAGTCACCGTCAATTTCTGTTTGGATAGGATCAGTATCAAAATTGAACGTAACGTCGCTGTTTTTTTCGCAAACCATATCTACGTGAGATTGCAGAATAACTGTTTGCAGGTTTTCTTTACCTTCTGTAGCTGGTTTGGTAATCAGAATGTTTCCTGCTTTGTCTTGTTTCGCTTCAAGATTGTTAGTCTTTGCGAATTCCATCAAGTAAGCAAGGATTTTTTCTTCTTTTTTGGAAGGACGAGGTATTTGAGTAATTTCATGAAAGTACTTCCAAATACCTTCTGGTTGTAAATTGTTTAAATCCATCTCTTTAATTCATTTTAATGGTTATATAATGTAGGAATATTTATTCAATATCTTAACGCATAAAGGGTTTTCTTTGTTAGGTAAAAGTACAAGAAAAAAATACTTTCAACAAAAATTTTGTATTCTTTAATAGGAAATATATAGTTTGCTATCTGTTTTAAATTATCTTTGTCTACAAATTTGGATGAATTTTATATGTTTAAAGTGATTATCATAGCTGCTATCTTGTTATTTATTGCCATTTTGGGAATGGGAGTAAAAATTTTCTTTACAAAAAAAGGAACTTTCCCCAACACGCATATTGGCGGCAATAAATATTTAAGCGAAAAAGGCATCCATTGCGCATCGACCCAAGACTGGGAAATGCGCACAAGAGTAAACCCTATGGACGAAGTCCTGAAATCTGATAAGTAATAAACAAAACTATATCTTTTTTTGAAATGAAGAATTCTACTTCTTACATTATTAGCGGCGTCTTAGCCCTCGCAATTATCATCCTTTACATTTTACATTTTACCTCTACTCCACGTAACGATAACAAAGTTATGCCGATAGATATCTCAAAAGGTAAAGTCAGCGCCTTACCTATTGCGTATGTTAGAATCGATTCGCTTCTCACCAATTACAATTATGCTAAGGATCTGAACGAATCTTTGATGCGTAAAGAAGAAAGCACAAGAGCAGCACTTAATCAACGTCGTAACTCCATTGCATCTGCTGCACAGGAATTCCAACGCAAATTGCAAAACAACGCTTTCCTCAGCCAAGAACGTGCTCAACAAGAACAACAACGCATCATGAAAATGGAACAAGACTTCCAGCAGGTAGGTGCAAAAATGCAACAAGACTTTTTGGTGGAACAGCAAAAGCTAAATATTCAGATGGAGGATACCATCAAAGTTCGTATCAAAGAATACAACAAGTTAAAAGGTTATCAGGTAATTTTCGCAACTACCGGTTCCAACAATATCCTCTATGGCGAGCCAATGTATGATATTACAAAGGATGTGACAGACTTCTTAAACAAGAAATACGGACCATCTACAGCAAAATCTACTGAAAACAAGAAATAAGCAATTTCTCATTTTTCCATAATTATAGTATTTCCTGCAAAAGTATAAAAAGCTATTGCGGGAAATTTTACTTTTATACCCTTAATGAAGAATTGGCATAAATACCTGGAGCGTCAGCAGGAAAAGTTCTTACAATTCCCCATCCAGTTAACTTTCAAAACGGATGTGGTGATGGTTATCCCTTGTTATGACGAACCTAATATAACAGAAACACTCATTCAGATTAAAAGTCTTGTCTGTAGAAAATATCCTCTCGCGGTTGTTATTGTGATAAACTCAGGCATTCATTCTCCATTGGAAGCCGTTAACCAAAACAGAAAGACTTACGAGGAATTAATTTCATTCTCACAGCAACAATCAGACGAATTCATTCAATTTCATCCCGTATTATTTGAAAATTTGCCTCGCAAACATGCAGGTGTAGGCCTAGGAAGGAAAATTGGGATGGATATGGCGGTGAAGTATTTCCTGGAAACGGACAACAAGGACGGATTTATCATTTCACTAGACGCAGATTGTTTGGTATCGGATAACTACCTGTCAAATATCTATTCATCCTTTCAGAAACATCCAAAAACGAAAAGCGTGGTAATCAATTTTCATCACCGAATTGATGCACAAATACCACAAATTGAAATTGCCATCAGGCAATACGAAAAGTATATTCACTACCAAAGCCAGATGCTTGAAAAGATTGGTTTTCCCTACCCTCTTCATACCATTGGTTCCGCTTTTGCCGTAAAAGCCAATGCGTATATCAATGTTGGCGGTATGGGACGCCAGCAAGGCGGCGAGGACTTTTACTTCTTGCAAAAAATATTCGCGTTAGGTAATACAGAGTTTCTAAAAGATACATTTGTTTATCCATTGGCAAGATTATCCGACAGAATTCCTTTCGGAACCGGCCCAGCTTTAAACAAAATTATGGAGAGTGAGCACAAAGAGTTGAAAGTGTATTCGCCGCAGTCTTTCGATACACTCCGCGTTCTTTTTGAAAACGTTCCATCTGTGTATGGGAAAAATTCGGAACAAGTAGAAAAATTTTATTCTGAACTGCCATCGCCATTGAAAGATTTTATCAACTTGCAAGAATTTCTGGAAATTGTATCCGATGTTCAAAACAATTCTGCATCTTTAGTCGCTTTTCAAAAGAGATTTTTTCATCATTTTAACGCATTTCGAATCATCAAATACCTCAACTTTGTTCATCCAAAGTATTTTGATTTAATACCCATTAGTAGACTATAGACAGTGGAGAGCATTTAATTCTTGACTCTATTTTCTCTCGCAGATTCCTTTTGCGTTTGAGTCTTTTTAGCTTTTCTCCTTTCTGTCTTTCAATCTTTTATCATATATTTGTAGTACAAAAAAACTTTCGACGATGGAAAATCCAATTCTTAACGACCCCAAAAAGGATTACAATTCTCCCATGCACACAGCCGAACATATTTTGAATCAGACAATGGTGCGAATGTTTGGTTGCGAACGTTCTCAAAACGCGCATATCGAAAAAAAGAAATCCAAATGCGATTACAATCTTTCTGCTCCTCCTACTGAAGAACAAGTGAAAGAAATCGAACGCCGCGTGAACAAAGTGATTGCACAGCATCTCAACGTGGAGGAAGAATTTATGAATCGTGAGACTGCTGCGCAGATTGTAGACTTATCGAAACTACCGTCTGACGCTTCAGATACATTGCGTATCATCCACGTAGGTGATTACGATTCTTGTGCCTGCATCGGACGTCATGTGCAAAACACTTCGGAGATTGGCACGTTTGAGATACTTTCTCACGATTATGCCGACAACCGATGGCGTGTTCGCTGGCGCGTTAAATAGTTTCATTTGTCAATACAGTTTTACCCTCATTTTATTACATTTTTAAATTTCTGGCACTATGCTGTCATTTTCTTTCAATACATTGCTGCTTATCAATTTAGGAGAATATTTTTCCAAGTTCAATATCATCGAGTTTTCAGGTGCATTTTTGGCATTGTTCGCTATTGTGGACGTCATTGGGTCAGTGCCTATCTTCTTAAAAATCCGCAGCGAAAATAAAATTATTGAACCTGCCAAAGTAGCTATATACTCTTTCTTTATTTTGTTGCTTTTCTTTTTTGTAGGTAAAGGCATTCTGCAACTCTTCAATGTAGATATCTCTTCTTTTGCAGTTGCCGGTGCGCTGATTATTATGATTTTGTCCGCCGAAATGCTTTTCGGTATAGAAATATTCAAGTATGACGGAAACGAATCGGGCAACAAATCCGCTACCATGGTTCCGGTAGTTTTCCCGCTTATTACAGGTCCGGGTACATTCACCACGCTGCTTTCCATGAAATCTACCTATAGCGACATCAATATTATTCTTGCCCTGTTGGCGAATATGGTGATGGTTTTTCTGGTCATCCGTTTTGTCGATTTCGTAAAAAAGATTGTAGGTGTTGCTGGAGTTTATTTCCTGCGCAAGTTCTTTGGAGTTATTCTTCTTGCCATTGCAGTGAGACTGATAACGCTCAACATCAACTCATTGCTCACTTCTTTTCAATAAATTGCATAAAGCAATCGATTTACAGATTTTAAACAACTTTTTTGCATGCAACGGGCGGTTAAGTTGTTAAAATTGTGTACCTTTGTTATACACATATTACAAAAAGATATTTTTGAGTTTAGGTTATCAAAAATCCCTTGTAATTATATTATTCATTATAACTTATCAAATAAATTTACTGAAAAATGAGAATTGTAAGTATTTTAGGACGCGAAGTGTTGGATTCAAGAGGAAATCCCACTGTAGAAGTAGATGTATACACTGAGTCAGGCGCATTTGGCCGCGCTGCTGTACCTTCAGGTGCATCCACAGGTGAAAACGAAGCATTGGAACTTCGTGACGGAGACAAAAGTCGTTATTTAGGAAAAGGTGTACAAAAAGCTGTAGCAAACATAAATGATTTGATTGCTCCAGAACTTCTTGGCATGAGCACTTTGGATCAAACAGGCATCGACGCAAAATTGCTTGAACTTGACGGAACTTCTACAAAATCAAAATTAGGAGCAAACGCTATTCTTGGTGTTTCTTTGGCAGTAGCTAAAGCGGGCGCTAACTATTTAGGATTACCATTATACCGCTACATTGGTGGAACTAACACTTACGTGTTGCCTGTTCCTATGATGAACATCATCAATGGTGGTTCTCACTCTGATGCTCCTATCGCGTTCCAGGAATTTATGATTCGCCCTGTTGGTGCAAAATCTTTCAAAGAAGGTCTTCGCATGGGAGCTGAAGTTTTCCATTCATTAAAGAAAGTTCTTCACGACCGCAACCTCAGCACTGCAGTAGGTGACGAAGGTGGTTTCGCTCCTGCGCTACAAGGAACAGAAGATGCATTGGAATCTATCTTAGAAGCTATCGAAAAAGCAGGTTACAAACCAGGAGTTGACGTAAAAATCGCTCTTGACTGTGCTGCTTCAGAATTCTATAGCAACGGCATATACGATTACACTAAATTCGAAGGTGAAAAAGGCGCAAAACGCAACTCAGCAGAACAAGCTGCTTACATGGAAGAATTGATTTCTAAATACCCTATCGATTCTATCGAAGATGGTATGGCAGAAAACGATTGGGACGGCTGGAAACTGCTTACTGAAAAAATCGGTGACAAATGCCAGTTGGTAGGTGACGACTTGTTTGTAACTAACGTTGAATACCTTAAAAAAGGTATCGAAATGGGTTGCGCAAACTCAATCCTTATCAAAGTAAACCAAATTGGTACATTGACCGAAACTTTGAACGCTATCGAAATGGCTCATCGCGCAGGTTACACTTCTGTAACTTCTCACCGTTCAGGTGAAACTGAAGATGCTACTATCGCAGATATCGCAGTAGCAACAAACTCAGGACAAATCAAAACAGGTTCTTTGAGCCGTTCAGATCGTATGGCTAAATACAACCAACTGCTTCGCATCGAAGAAGAACTCGGAAGCAGAGCTGTTTATGGCTACGAAAAAGTAAAATAATTATACAGCAAATTCTTAAAACCGATTCTTTTATAGAGTCGGTTTTTTTGTGCTTTCGCACTACATTATACTTATAGATATAACACCTTAAGTCCCGTCTATAATATGATAAATACAACTTTTTGATTAATTTTAATACAGCTATTGAAAAAATATATAAAGATTGACATGTAAAATCCCCTTTTAAAGTGGTTTTTGTGGAATTAGTACACACTGTCAAGAATCCATATTTTATTTTTATTTATATTTGCGATAACATACACATTCACCCATTATCACAATTTGAGAAATGAAAAAAATTCTGCCAATCCTTTTACTCGGCTTTATATTTGTTTCTTGTTTTAATTCCCATTTTAAAATAAAAGATATTTGTGGGAACTATACATTACAATCAGTCATGTTAAGCGACACCGTCACACTTTATCCGGACTTTGTCTATAAACGCTATGCCTATGACGAAAATAATCAACTTATTTTTGTAGCAAACGGAAAATGGGACATCACTCCAGCAAACACGCTTAATTTTAAGCCTGAAAAATGGAAAATGTATTCCAAACAATATGCCTATCGTTATGTGCGGGAGACATTGCCACGAGACAGTGTAATTATCGAGATATCTAATGGAGCTTTTGCTTTTAAATTGGGTAAGCAAATCTTCAACAAAATCAGAAATTCTTAAATAATATATTTTTACGAGCAACCCTTGAAGAGTTGCTTTTTTTTATCCTAAAATTTAAAAGATAAATTCAATATGAGAAGTTTTAGAAATTATCACCTGTTATTGATAATATTTGCCACAATTCAGCTTCAAGGCTGCAGCACAATCAACACAGCACAAAAATCGGAAGATATTAAATTAAAGAAAACGTATTCCGATTACACTATTTTAAAAAGTACACTGTGGAAAGATAGTGTCATAGCAAAGGGAATTGTATGGAAAACTTTTCATTATGACAACCTTTTCTCATCACGACAATACGTAACCGTACTGGATATTGATATGCGAAAAAGCAACATCCGCATTGACATCCCTTATATTACCGAAGGATTTCTGAAAACCAGTGAAGCAGCGACAGAGAATAAAGCAGTTGCAGCCATCAACGGAAGTTATTTTGATACAAAGAAAGGAGGTTCGGTGGTATTCTTCAAAAAAGACAACATCATTGTAAAAAATACAACAGCAGAATTCACCCAATATCGTGAAAATGGTGGATTTGCTTTGACACAAAACGATAAACCACAAATCATATCGCGCCCTGCAGCTGGATGGATAAACGCAAAATATAAAACAATCCTTACATCGGGTCCGTTGCTTATCTTAGATAACAAGATTCTTCAGCAGGAACAAACTCCTTTCAATCAAAACAGACATCCACGCACTGCTATAGGAATCACCGATAAAAACCACATTATAGCCGTGGTAGTTGATGGAAGAAATGCCAAATCACAGGGAATGAATATCAATGAGTTGTCGTTATTGATGAAATCTTTGGGATGCACAGCTGCTCTCAATTTGGATGGAGGAGGTTCTTCCACCATGTGGATTAACAAAAAAGGGATTGTAAATCATCCGAGCGACAACAAGCTCTTTGACCACGAAGGCGAACGAGCAGTTGCCAATGTGATTATTTTTAAATAATAAAACTATGAGAACAAGTCTCATTCTGCGCAAAAAAAATGATTGGTAAGAAATATTTAGTACTTATAGTGCAGAATTCATAAATGTTCCCCTCGTTTGCACAGAGCAGTTCTCAACGTTAAACAAGAGGCTTTTGGTAGAAACAGAGAAACAAAAACCCCTCGTTGCAACGAGGGGTAAATTGTATATTTGTATAATATGTGATTATGACCAATCAGTATATTTCATTCAACAAATTTGCAAGAAAAATGCCTGCTCTATAAAGCTGGCGGTCCAAATCGTTCGTGAATTCATATATATAATTATAGGCATTAATATCAGCATAATTATAGGCATAAATTCTATTGCGAAGCAAATAGGTTTCCCAAACAGCATCCAGCGTGGACTGTTTTTTGAATTCATATCGCTGCTTTGCAAATTTATCCTGAAGGTATTGGCTGTACTCCGAATAGGAGAAGTTTTGCCCTTCAAGCATCTGTGTATCCCAAAGTTGATGTAATCTGATATTCTTTCCAAACCACTTCAATGTGACATCATTTCCCCCGCGATCTGACAAGCGTCCCAGGTGCATGGGTTGAAATAAATCAGCAGCAAAATGTACCACAAATTTCAAAGCTTCCTCATCATTTCTGTTTTTCTTCAATCTCTGAGTCATCCTATCCAAAGCATAGAAAAGATGTTCTCCTTCAGATACAGGATTAGCCAATAAATACTGAAGTTGCTGCTTGGTCATTCCATCCTTTAAATTCTGAAAATGCCAGTCGTAACTGTAACTATATGCCGAATCAGACCTTATGTTATCAGCCCAAACAGAAGCATATACCATACCTCGCTTTCCTAATACTTTATCAACTTTACGACGAGTATCACAATTAAGATTTTGATACGCAATATCTGACACAATGCGATGTCCTATAGCATCATAAGCAAAAGATTGAAGTGAAAAAGCAAACAAAATTGCTATCAAAAGAATATTTCGTTTCTTGTACATTTTATATTTTTTAATTCAGAAGTTCAACAAATAATATAGGAGAATATTTTTTTAATTCTCGCACTGTCGTTCGTACCGCCATCTGTGTCCCTCATTTGCAACTGGGGCCATATGGTTTGACATTTTAAAGGTAAATATAATTCGCCAGGAAACAAAGAACCACCAAAAAACTTGCTGCAGATATAATGAAGTACAATTAGGCTACTTTGAAACAAGGGGGAACAAAAATATAAAGATTTAACATAAAAGTTTTGTAGCTGTGGATAAGTTTTGTATTTTTACATTGTAATAATTAAAGCATTACAAGTTAAACCAATAATTATTGCTTTTATATACAAGGATTTATAATACGAAAATCCATTGTAGACAACTATTTAAACGAATAAACTCACATACACTCTTGTATTGCAATTGCATGCAAAGTTTGAAAATTTGGTTAAAAAAAGTGTTATATCAATATTATTTACGTTGTATATATATTGAATAAATCTATGAATTTAAACTTATTCCAAATATTAAATGTTGATATAGATAAAAAAAACGAAGATTACGCTATCGCTCGTAACCTTCGTCATTTTCGCACATTCAGAGCGGCAACTCTGCCTGCGCGCTTTCCTCTACCGGTTTATGAGGATTGATTCCCCGATTCCGATATTGGACTCTTTTTTGAAAAATTATTCTCGGTTTCTTTTCGATTCTTTATTTTACTAAGGCTTCGATAGTAATCGAGAATTTCTTTTATTGCCGCCATCAGTTCGCGATATTCCTCCTTATTTTCACTCAACTCATTAGCTGAATTTAGCGTGTTGATAAGTAAAAGAATATCTTTGTCTGCACACTTCCGGAGCTCATAACATCGACTTTTCGACTTCTTCCATCGTGAGTCCAGTAGTTTGTTAAAATACAGTATGAATTCCTCGTTCTGTTGTTTAAGCTGAGGAATCAGTGTAATGAGACCGACACTCGTTAGAGCCTCCTTCACATTCACCTCATTTTCCGCTTCTGTCACAACCTGAGATATACGCTTTGTCAGCCCAACATATCCCCTTTTAACGAGTTCACCCTGATGTTTTTCCAACCACAATGTTAGAACTCCAGCCGCATTTCGCTGATCTTCCAACGGCGATCTCAACAAACCTCTCACCTGCATCTGCAGAGATACGATGGTTTGTCTACGTCGCTTGTGAAGAGAGCGCAAAGTTGGCGACAACTCATCCTTTTTCACATGCACTTTTACCCCTTCAAGCGGTTCGAGATGTGCTTTAACTCTTGCCGCTGCTGCGTTGACTCGCTCGTCAACTACCGAATAATTGTCAATGGCAGTACAAATTTGTCCTACCATCACCGGATGTTCGTCGTTTCTTAACTGATACAACCATCCAAGATTTCTAATTAATTGCATAATCCTTTTAATTTTTTAATTAAATTAGAATCCGTTTATTAGGCGATAGTTAACAAATAAACTAAACTCCAGTAACAAATTTAATATTTTATTTTTAACAGTAAAAAGAAAATTGTAGTTTATTGACAACTTTTTTAACAAATAACCCGTAAACCTTTTGCAATGGGCGTTTCACACGAATGTTAAACTTATTTAAAAACTAAAGAAATAAACATCATCCCTATAAATCAACATATTACCCCGATTTAAAAAATTGCATATGTTTTAAATTAAAGCTCGTCACTTCATGACGAGGATATTTCGAATCGAAATTAAGCAGAAAAGTTAATGACAGTTATATTTTGAAACGAGAAGAACCTCGTCACAAGAAATTCATCATGTTTTGTTATGTTTTTTTAACCGTCACAAGGAATTTTGACTGATTTCGAATCGAAATAGTCCAAAATTTTTGATGACGAAGTTAATTTCGAATGAAAAAAGAGTAAAATTTTAAAAGGATCGACTGATTTTGAGTTGAAATGGTCGGAAAATTTGTGTTATCGTATGGTTTTGATTTTAAATCTCATAAAATATTTGGGTTCTTGTTTATCTTCTTAACCTATCAGTAAAAGTCAAAGGATGCAAAAGCATCCTATAATTTATGATGGTTTGTATTTTTAACTTCATTATAGAGATTTCGCAATAAGGTGATGAATACTTTTGGAGTTTGAAATGAAGATAGTTATCCCAAGTATTCAACCTTCACTAGTTACACGTTAATAATAATTGTTTTATAAGAAAAAAATATAATTTTGTATGTAGGTATGTTTGAAATTTAAGTGATTGTATTTGACTATATGTAGTAAAGTCATCTCAAGAGTACATGTATGCTTGGACATGATAATAAGTGAACCATAAGTTACCATAAATAATGAGGTTTAAACACATAATGAATTTTACACCGGGACGACGAATCACCAACCATGGAGAAGATTTTATCCTCAATGATGTAGAAAGAAATGGAAACCATTGGATTCTAAAAGCTAAAGGGATTTCCTAATTGGTGAAAGGGAAGCAATTTGTTTTTGATACAGAAACAGATGAGAGATACAAGTTGTTGATCCAAGAAATACAAAATTAGTAGCGTAGACACTATAATGATAGAGAAGAAAAAGATAGAATCTTTAATTGAAAGATATAGAAGGACCTATATTGATAATCCATCGATTATGCTCTCTGGCTATAGGCAGGAAAAACAAACTGTAGCCGATTATAATGGTCGTCAGCTACTCGAATTGATACAGAATGCTGATGATGCCAAAAGTGATGTTGTTTATATAAAGTTAGATACTGAACAAGAACTATTAACCATATCAAATGTGGGTAATGGGTTTAGTATTGATGGTGTGGAGTCTCTTATGTACACAGGACTTACTACCAAAAATAAAAGTGAATATATAGGTAACAAAGGTTTGGGCTTCCGAGCTGTATTAAATTGGGCTGATTGGGTTGAAGTACGTACTAAAGGAGTTAGTTTTCGTTTTTCTAAAGAGTATTCTGTATCATTTTATCATGATGAACTACTGAAACATAGGACTGTAGAAGAAAAAGTTAGAACTGAGAGGGATGAAAGGAGATTAGAGCAGAATGAGATTCCAATTGCAACTTTAGCTTTCCCAAAAATTACAGACAATAAAACCAATTATGAAACAAGTATCGTTTTAAAATATAAAAATGATTATCTACCATCTATTAAAGAACAATTGGAGCATATAAGCGAGGAGATTTTATTGTTTCTGCCAAATGTGGAAACAATAAAATATGAAAATGGAGACATAGCAAAAGTATTAAAGAAAGAAACAACTGGTCATAAAGGACTTGTAGATATTAATGGATCAAGATGGAATATTTTTAGATCTGAAGAGAATGAATATGATAAATTAAAATTCAATTATGCTATTGCATGGAAAGATGACTTAAAAGAACAGGGTAAGTTTTATACATATTTTCCAACAGATGTTAGTACAAATCTACCAAGTTTTATTCATGCAACTTTTGATTTAACGAATAATAGAAAAGAGATAAATAACTCTGATGATAATAAATATATTTTAGAGCAAATAATATCCAGTTTAGCGGAGATTACTGAAAATAAAATTAAAAACAAATCAAATCCTAACTGGAATGCTTATCGTTTCTTAACAACATGTAACAGGGATAATAGAAAGGTATTAGATGACTTTTACAAACTACTTCGTGATAAGCGTGAAGAGATAGGGGTATATCCTACCGTAGATGGTAAGTATGTAACAAAAAACGAAGTTTTTTATCATGGTAGTAGCTTCTCTGCGTGGGTTGAAGAGAATGAGCTAGGTGATTTCTTTCCTAATTTGATGAAAGCACCAAACTTATCAATGAATGTAGATTGCAGTAACCTAAAGAAGTACGATAAGAATGATTTTATAGAACATATAAGTTACTTTACAGAAGTGGAGTTCCTAGAATTAGAAAAGCGTATTGAACTGATTTCGTTAATAGTTAAGAATGTAGAGAACTTCCATAAAGTTTATGGTGATATCAAACTACCATTACTGATAGACCGTAATGGTAAAATTGCATCTGTAAATAAACGAGTTTTTACTCATGGCGATAAAATCTCTGATATCAAACTTCCAAAATATATTGATGATATCTCTTTTATCTCATTAGACCTATACGATGGATTGAAAAAAAGTTTGAGTGATGAGATTAAAAATAAAAGAATTGATGGGGATAGTGGTGATTCTCGTGCCATTAAAAGAATTTTAGACCCATACGTAAATATTGGTTCTGATGACATTACAGATGTCATACAGCTCATTGTTTCTCAAACAAATACTGAGATTAAAGAGGGTAATCCAAGAGAAATAATCGTTGAGATGATTTCATCTTTATATTCCATTTTTAGCTCTAATAAAGATAGACGAGGAAACTTAACAACAATTCAGAATATCCCATTATTAACTAGATCGGGAAATATAAAGAATTCCGATAGTTTATACTTTGGAGATGACTATTTAGGTAATTCAGTTGAAAGCTTGATTTTTGACGGGGTCCGTTCGGACGATGACTACTTAGCGCCATATTCTAATTTTGGTATTGAAGGAGATAATGAGGATATATATAGGTTTTTTGCATGGCTGAATGTGAATAGGTACTCAAGATATGAGGAAAAGGCAATCTCAAAAAATCTGTGGGAAAATGATGCCTATACCACATTTGTGCTTGAAACTGTAAATGGAGAAGTAAGTAATTGTCATAAAATCTATAATAGGACTAAAATTATTGGACTAGACGAATATTTGAAAAATATAGACTTTAGCATCGAAAAGTTAATAGCATGGATAGCTAAGGATGAAAGGTTTTTAGGTTATTTAAGTTCAGGTAATAATGATTATTTTAAAACAGAATACAATAGAAATACAACTACACTAAAGGACTTTCCATCGTATATTAAATATACAATTATGGATTCAGGTATATTGGATAATGTTGTTTTATCAAAGCCGCTCGTTGATATTGCTTCTGTTCGTTTTTTGGACGATAATCATGTAATATTTAAAAAACTTGGGATACCTGACTATAAAGTAAAAGAAATAGCAGTGGCATTAAATATGAAGCTATCTTTTAATGAGCTGAGTCCAAATACAGTATATGAAATTTTGAAAGTTAGAACAGGTAAAGAGGAAGTAATTACTCAGCAA
The DNA here is from genome assembly GCA_032068765.1 of Dysgonamonadaceae bacterium. Taxonomy (GTDB): domain Bacteria; phylum Bacteroidota; class Bacteroidia; order Bacteroidales; family Dysgonomonadaceae; genus DAMBHY01. Next base: position 128,266 of record DAMBHY010000005.1, read on the forward strand.
GAATATAAGTTCTTTTATGACTACTTTAAAGCTAATGAAGATACGCAGCTAAAAAATTATAAATATAATTTTGAAGACTTACACTATTATGCGCGAAAGGGTGGAATTGGATCTAGATTAGAGTTACAGCCAGTAGATAATGTGTACTATTCGGATAATAAGATTTTGCCTCAAAAACTTTTAAATAAATATTGGATTCTTAATCTTCAAAGAAGAGCTGGTGAAAATCAGGTAAAGAAGTTTTTTGGTGTGAAACTGATTAAGGATTTGATTAAAGATTTACGTATTAGTGACGTGGTGCCTAATGATGCCGAAAGTGAGCTAAATAGACATTTAGCATCAATCAAACCTTATATTCTTGCCTATAGATTGGAGACATTGCAAAATGAAAATGAAAAAAGAGAAGCAGCCAGAGCTATCGACTCGCTTGTGGTAAAGCTTGTAGAGGATGCTGTGTTTCAGTTTAATAATGAAGAGATTATTACGTTTGATAATTATGATTCCATATATAAAGACAATGAGTTCTATATAAAGTTTGAACATTCCTTATCGGTAGAAAGATTGCAGAATGATCCACTCTTTTGTGATGTGATAGCAGAGATGTACTGCATTGTTTTTAAGGTAAATGACTTGAAGAATGTTTTTAGACGTATCTTTAAAGATGGTTTTGTAGAGAGTAAACATATATTAGAATCTGACGAGAAAACTAACCTACTTGAGAAGGCTAAAGAGCTACTAGGTATTAGTGATTCAGAGAAAAGGTTTTGGCAAAGCATTTTTAAAGAAAAATCATATAAGATTGGAGAGGTAAAAAATGATGAGGAATTTGTGGAAATTATTGAGCAAACAATTCAAGCTAAATTGCCCGAATGCTATAGAAGGGTTAATTTCTCTGATATTACAGATGAAAATGGTGTGAAACTATTAAAATGGTTGTATGATTCAACTATCTTGAGCCCTAATCTTGCTGATGTACTTGGAGAAAACGGATTGGTGAATTATCATAAACGTAAACTTGAAGATAAGGTTAGAGGTTTTATTTCAACATTTGAGAAACACTTGTGGTATCAAGCCAATGTTTCTAAAGATATCAAACTGAAAAAGGACTATTATAGACAAATTATTACTTTTGATAACTCTGTTGCTGATGGAAGGTATGTAAACTTTTGTGAGAAGAACAAATATCAATTATACCCTGACTATGATGTCGCAATATATGATTTTGTTGAAGAAGAATATAAAATTGACTTGCAGAGCTTTATAGAAGATGTAAATGTAGTAGATACAAGATACGATGACTTGATAAGTAATTACTCTTTTGGTGATAGTGTAGAAGATATTAAGAAAATCCTTCAAGCTAAAGATATTGAAATATATAGTTTACTATACTTTGATGGTTATAATGAAAAAGTAAAAGAAGCATTAGAAGAAGAGAGGATAAACTATGAAGAAGAGGTATCGAATGACGTCAATGATACAATATTTGATGTGTCGAAGATTGAGCTATTTGAAACTAGTATTGATAGGCGAATAGTAGGTTATACGACAAATAATAATAGAAATAGAATAGGGAGTGCTGTAACATCGAAGTCTAATCGTAGAAAAGCACGAGCAGGGAAGCGTGAAGAAGAAAAAGTTTATCAGGTTCTAAAACATAATGGATATGAAGTTAGGCATGTGTCAAAAAAGACTGATAGTAAACATTATGATATAGAGTATAAAAGTAAAGAAGACTCTGTATGGCGTTTTCTGGAAGTAAAAAAAGACTCGGGTGGATATTTTTATTTAAGTAAGGCGGAAAAAGATACAGCATTGTCAAAAGATTATACTAATAGGTATGATATAGCAATTGTTAGTGATACAGAAGTAAGAATAGTAAAAGGACTATTTGATTTTGAAGAGGAAAGCTTTGAAAATAACTCTAAGTTTTATGCGGAGCCAACAGAGTTTATTATTAGTTTTGATATTAAAGATAACAAACAGGAAAAATGCTAAGTTACTACAAACTATAAAGAAAGGAATCCATTTTTTCCTACTTAAAAGGTACATTTATATTTCGTAAGCGTATAGTAAAAAGCATTTTATCAAACTAAGGCAGATAAGCAAAAAGAAGAACATCTTAAAAAGTGAGAAGGCTCTTCTTCATGTAACTTGTAGTAAGCATTAAACCAATGAGTGTAGATTAATAAACTAACCTTTGTAAATGTACAGATATTTACAAATCAAATAACCAGAAACTAATTTACTTATCACTTTTATTGAAAAGCAGATTTTGAATATAATTTAGATTATAGAGCACTATTAAAGGAGAGTTCCTTCTCCAATTATCAGAACAATTAATTAGTTTTCAAATCAGAAAAATGAGGTGCAAAAGTGTAGTGCAATATAAATACAAAAACCATAATCGATTGTCATCAATTATGGTTTTGTCTTTTAAAGTACCCAGAGCCGGGATCGAACCGGCATGGAAGTGAATCCACTGGTGTTTGAGACCAGCGCGTCTACCAATTCCGCCATCTGGGCATTTGTAAAAAGTGAGTGCAAAATTACTCATATTTTTTTATTATCCTAATCTTACGCATACTTTTTTTGAAACATATCGTCCAATATCATCTGATTTGCTATTTTATATCTACTTTTGTAGCTTTGCAATAAGGATATAATAATCAATAAACAACTATGTTTACTACACACTTCCGCAACATAAAAATTATTCTTGGATCCCTATTATTCCTGCTTTACTCCCCGTTTTCGCAATCCCAAAGCAACTACAAATGGAGTGTTGGTTTCAATTATTTCTTCGATAACAACGAATATGGCAAATCGAGCTACACTTCTTCGCAAACAATGAACGGAATATGGCTGAAACCAACACTGGGATACACCTGGGATGAAAAAAACAGCATATACGCGGGCGTAAACCTACTGAAGATTGCGGGAACCGAAGAAATAATAGACAAAACAAAACTTACTCTTTACTACGAATACAGCAACCCGAAGGTTATATTCAAAGCGGGTGCTTTTCCAAAAGAAGAAACCCTGAGCAACTATAACAATTTCTTCTTTTCGGATTCTATTCGTAATTTCGAGCCGGTAATGAGCGGCATTTTCTGGCAGATTGGCAGAGGAGATACATTTTTTAATCTGTGGTTAGACTGGACAAGCTACGCAAATGAAACCCGTCGCGAAAGGTTCTATTTCGGATTCTCGGGAAAATATACACGCGGATTGATGTTCGCGGATTTTCAATCTTATTTCCATCACAATGCCAACACTCTTCCTCCAACAGAGGGCGAAGGTGTACGCGAAAACATGCAGGTGCAGTCTACAGCGGGTATTCATTATACAAACGAAAACTCTTTAGAACTTCTAGCCGCAGCAGGCATATTGGCAGGAGTGGAAAGAGATCGTCGGTATGATGATGCGGTGTACAAACCAATAGGACTGGTTGGACGTTTGAACGCAGAATTCGCGGGAATCGGTACAAACAACACATTATATATAGGCGACCACCGCATGTACATGTATCCATTATTCGGAAGTGACCTCTACGCTGGTAATCCTTTTTTACGTGGAAAAAGTTATCTGAGAAGTGAATGGTATGTGCACATAATAGAATCACCGAGAGTAAGTGCGAAGCTTAACTGCAACCTTCATTTTTCTGAAAAAAATCTGATGTTTCAGCAGATGCTGACTGTCACTGCAAATATAGGCAATTTCCTTCCTGAGGATATTCGTGCTTACAAAAGGATGCCCTGGAAAAGGCTGTTTGAATAACTTATGTCTAAAAAGAATCATGGTTACACTATTTGACGATATTGAAGAAACCCCATCTCCTAAAGATATTAAAGTAAAAAAGAGAATAGAGGAGTTGCGCAATGACTTGCATCTCCACAATTATAATTATTACGTTCTTTCGCAACCTACAATTTCGGATAAGGAATTTGATATAAAGATGCGCGAACTTTCAGACCTGGAAGAATTATATCCGCAGTTTTTCGACCCTAACTCTCCTACCCTTCGTGTGGGAAGCGACCTCACGAAGAATTTCAAACAGGTTGCGCACAAAAGGCAGATGCTTTCGCTGCAAAATACGTATTCTCAAGGCGAAGTAGCAGAATTTTACAATCGTGTAAAAAAAGGGTTAAATGAAGATTTTGAAATTGTGTGCGAATTGAAATATGACGGCACTTCCATATCGCTTCATTATGAAAACGGTAAGCTCGTGCAAGCTCTAACGCGCGGTGATGGAAAGAAAGGTGATGATGTGACAACCAACGTTCGCACCATTCGTTCCATTCCACTGATTCTGCATGGTGATAATATTCCCGAAAGTATCGAGATGCGTGGCGAAATATTGATGTCGTGGAAAACCTTTGAAGAACTGAACGAACAACGTGCTAGACAGGAAGAACAACTATTTGCCAATCCGCGCAATGCCGCTTCTGGCACATTAAAGATACAGGATTCAAAAGTGGTGGCTGCCCGCAAACTGGATTCTTACATTTATTATATGCTCGGTGATGGTCTTCCCTCCGATAGTCATTTTGAGAATATGCAGTATGCATCTAAATGGAAACTGAAGATTTCAGATGCGATAAAAAAATGCAAAACACTGGAGGAAGTGTTTGAATTCATCGATTACTGGGATATTAACCGTAAAACACTACCCGTGCCCACAGATGGCGTTGTTCTGAAAGTGGATAGTCTGATGCAGCAACGCAATTTGGGAAACACATCTAAATTTCCACGTTGGGCGATTGCTTATAAATTTATTGCAGAAAGAGCGATTACCCGCCTCAAATCAGTCTCGTATCAGGTGGGTCGCACCGGAGCAGTTACGCCTGTCGCCAATCTGGAACCTGTTCTTTTATCGGGAACAACCGTAAAGAGGGCTTCGCTTTACAACGAAGATGCCATCAACGCGCTAGATTTGCACATAGATGATATGGTGTATGTGGAAAAAGGTGGCGAAATCATACCTAAAATCACGGAAGTGGATACCGATTCCCGAAAACCGGAGAGCGAGAAGGTGGCTTTTATAAAAAAATGTCCCGATTGCGATAGTCCGCTTGTTCGTGATGAAGGCGAAGCAGTGCATTATTGTCCCAATTCGTTGGGATGTCCGCCGCAGATAAAAGGTAAGATTGAGCATTTTGTTACGCGCAAAGCGATGGATATCGTTATAGGTCCTGAAACCATTGCCTTATTGTATGAGAAGAAACTGATTAAAGACGCGGCAGATTTATACACGCTTCGTTATGAAGATTTGGTACAGTTGGAACGATGGGCGGAAACAAGCGCGAAAAATCTTATTGACAGCATTGAAAAATCCAAGTCAGTACCTTACGAACGCGTTTTGTATGCATTGGGAATTCGTTATGTGGGAGAAACTGTAGCACAAAAGCTTGCCCAAGCGTTCCCAAATATTGAGACACTCCAAAACGCCACGTTGGAACAACTGACTTCGGTAGAAGAAATTGGTGAACGCATTGCGGAAAGCGTTATCGAATTTTTCCAGAATCCTATTTCAAGAGGTTTTGTGGAAAGATTGAAATCCCACCAACTTCAATTCGCAGTAAATGAAGAAAAGCTTGCATCTAAAACAGATAAGCTGAAAGATAAAACCATTGTTATCAGCGGTACATTCGTACTTCATTCACGCGATGAATACAAAGCCATGATCCTGCAACACGGCGGCAGCAACAGCGGCTCTGTTTCAAAAAAAACTGATTACATACTGGCAGGAGAAAATATGGGTCCTGCAAAACTCGAAAAAGCCGAGAAGTTGGGCATTAAGCTGATTAATGAAGAAGAATTTTTGAAAATGATTGAATAGAAATTGTTTAGATCTGATTCTTTGGATAGCCAAAATAAAATTATATCTTCATATCTTAATTCTTTATTAATTGCAGCATTTGTAATTACAACTAAGAATAAATAAAATAGAAAATTCAAGAAAGAAATGAGGGTACAAAAATTATTCGTCAAGAGAATCTGAATTTATTTCGAACCATTACAAGCATAAATAGAGAAAACATATTCAGAAAGAGACTTAGTTTAAAAACTTTTAAATTGAGCTACCATCACTGGCTGTTGTTCAGCATGCTGAAAAAACTAAATACTACAAGGTAAACACAGAGTCTTATACTAATTAGCATTAAATAATTCAACAAAAAAAATCGCCACTTATCATTTGATAAATAGCGATTTGAAATTTGTGCGGCTGAAGGGACTCGAACCCCCACGCCTCTCGGCACCAGATCCTAAGTCTGGCGCGGCTACCAATTACGCCACAGCCGCAAGTAGCCTTAATCGGATGCAAAGATATATATAAATTTTGTTTTTAAAACAACTTCACCTGTTTTTTTCGATTTTTAGCTGAGATGGATTTACTTTCCCAAATCTTTCAAAATTGTTTTTTCTATTACAGACGGAAAAAACTGATATTCTAACTGGTGCACTTTCTGCGCAATTGTGTCTGGAGTATCCGTATCATCTATCGCCACGCGTTCCTGAAAAATAATATTGCCTTCGTCGTAATTTTCATTCACATAATGAATGGTGATTCCTGTTTCCTTCTCATTATTCGCTTTCACGGCTTTGTGCACATTGTCTCCATACATTCCTTTTCCACCGTATTGGGGGAGCAAAGCTGGATGTATGTTCACAATTTTGTTTGGATATGCCTTTAGAAGCGTATCTGAAACTTTCAGCAAGAATCCAGACAACACAACGAAATCAATTTGATGCTCACGCAACAATTTCAAAACGGAATCTCCGTTTTCAAACTCGGTTTTGGAAAAGGTTGCAGAAGGAATTCCAAGCTTTCGAGCACGTTCATGAACGAAAGCATCCGCTTTGTTGGAAATAATCAGTCGGGGTTGTATGTGCTTGTTTTCTTTTAAATATTTGCAGATATTTTCAGCGTTCGACCCATTACCTGATGCTAAAATAGCGATATTATACATTATCAATTTGTTAATATTTTGCACAAAAAATACAAAAATGTGCATTAAATAGTAATTCTTTAAACGAAAGCTTGCACAAATAAGAAAAAAATGATTTACTTTGTAGATGCAAAATTAAGCATAAAATCTTTATTTATTAATTAATATCAAAATTATGTCTGAAGTAGCAGAAAGAGTAAAATCAATTATTGTAGATAAATTAGGTGTTGAAGAATCTGAAGTAACCACTACTGCAAGTTTTACAAACGATTTGGGTGCAGATTCTCTTGATACTGTAGAATTGATTATGGAATTCGAAAAAGAATTCAATATTTCTATTCCAGATGATCAAGCAGAAAAAATCGCTACAGTAGGTGACGCTATCACTTACGTAGAACAACACGTACAATAATTTTCATAAAATCCATTTATGGAATTAAAAAGAGTAGTAGTAACAGGTCTGGGAGCTATTTCCCCCGTAGGAAACGATGTAAAAACTACATGGGAAAATATCCTTGCGGGAAAAAGTGGAGCCGGACCTATTACTCATTTTGACGCATCGCTTTTCAAAACTCAGTTTGCATGTGAAGTGAAAAACTTTGATGCAACAGAATTGCTTGACCGCAAAGAAGCTCGCAAGTTTGACCGCTATGCGCAACTAGCTATCTTCGCGGCTAGGGAGGCCATTGAAAATTCCAAACTCGATTTGGAAACTGAAAATAAAGACAGAATCGGCGTTATTTTTTCCGCAGGAATCGGAGGTATAAAAACATTCGAAGAAGAAGTAGGTAACTATTTTGTAGACAAGGAAAGAGGTCCCCGATTTAATCCTTTTTTCATCCCAAAAATGATAGCGGACATCGCTACAGGACATATCTCTATGATTTATGGGCTGAGAGGACCTAACTACGCAACTGTTTCTGCCTGTGCCTCATCTACTAACGCCATTGCTGACGCTTTCAACCTGATACGTTTGGGTAAAGCTAATGCTATCGTTACAGGTGGAGCCGAAGCTGCTATCACAGTTTCAGGCGTTGGCGGTTTCAATTCAATGCATGCGTTATCTACTCGCAATGATTCTCCAGAAACAGCATCCCGTCCATTTAGCGCAAGCCGCGATGGCTTTGTGATGGGTGAAGGCGCAGCTTGTCTGGTTTTGGAAGAATTGGATCACGCAATCCAACGTGGAGCGGAAATATACGCAGAAGTAGTTGGATGTGGAATGTCAGCGGACGCTTATCACTTAACGGCTTCTCATCCTGAAGGATTGGGAGCGAAACTGGTGATGCGCAACGCGCTGGAAGATGCGGAAATGCAACCCGAAGATATTGACTATATCAATGTACACGGCACTTCTACTCCCGTAGGAGATATCTCTGAAGTAAAAGCGATAAAAGATGTTTTCGGTGAGCACAGTTATAAATTAAATATCAGTTCTACCAAGTCAATGACCGGCCACTTATTAGGTGCTGCGGGTGCCATTGAAGCTCTGTTTTCCACATTAGCCATCAGAGATCAAATAGTACCGCCAACGATCAATCACGAAGAAGGCGATAACGATCCTGAGTTAGACTACAATCTTAATTTTACTTTTAATAAAGCACAAAAGCGCGAAATCAGAGCGGCATTGTCCAATACATTCGGCTTTGGAGGACACAACGCAAGTGTAATCCTCAAGCAATACAAATAAAGTGTTTAGAAGAATTGTTAAAAAAGTAAGGGCTGTTCCTCGTCAAGGGAAAGAGCCCTATCTCTCATTTTCCAAAGTTTTGGGATTTTATCCCGATCATATAGAGCTCTATCAGGAAGCGGTAACGCACCGCTCATCCTCGTTGCGTTCTGAAAAAGGAAGATGGGTAAACAACGAACGCCTCGAATTTCTAGGTGATGCCATTTTAGATGCTATCGTAGCCGACATTCTATACAAAAAGTTTGAAGTGAAAAAAGAGGGTTTCCTCACGAGTATGCGCTCACGCATCGTACAACGCGAAACACTCAACAAACTTGCCGTGGAACTCGGTCTGGACAAACTTATCGTATCTTCCACCCGCAATCTTGCTCACAACACAAATATTAACGGCGATGCACTAGAAGCCATCATAGGAGCAATATATCTTGACCAGGGCTATCGTGTGGCAAAGAAATTTGTCTATGAAACGATGATTAAGCAGCACATGAGCATTGAAAATGTTATTAAACACGAAGTGGATTTCAAGTCCCGACTTATAGAATGGGGACAGAAAAACAAGATAGATGTCGTTTTCAATGTAATTGAGTCTACATATGATGAAGATAACAATCCGATATTCTATTCATGTGTATTGGTAGGTGGTTTGGAAGTTGGTTCAGGAAGAGGATATTCAAAAAAAGAATCTCATCAAGCAGCTGCAAAAGAAGCCATAGGCAAAATCCAATCCGACAAAAGTATCCTTCAACAGATACTAGAAAAAAATTCCGAAACCTCTCTATCTGACGATATTGAAATTTCGGAATAAACAGTATCACTTTTTCCTCTATTTTAGAGGACTATTCTTGTATTGTCTCTAAAAAATAAATCAGAAATATAATTGCCAATTACTGCTATTGCAATTATGCATTCAAAACTTTTAGATAATACCGAAAGAAATACCCATATTTCGTCCTTGTTGTACCAATGGATCATCAAGTGTTACTAAACGAAGTTTGCCTGCAACTTCACTCAAAGGAACTCCCACGACGTCATTATTTATCATCGCGACCATTTTACCGAAATCTCCTCGGTGAATAAGTTCAGCAGCGTAACCTCCTAAAAGCGTTCCAAGATTTCTGTCATACGGTGAAGGTGAACCTCCGCGCTGAATATATCCCAATACGGTCTCACGGGTTTCAAAACCAGTTCTGCTTTCTATTTCGCGAGCAAAAAAAGTTGCAGGACGTACTTTATCATCTTTGGTTTCAATTCCTTCCGCTACAGCGACTATGGAATATGGTTTACCAACTTCCATGCGGTGTTTGATTTTATCAATTACCACATTCATATTGTAACCTAGTTCAGGCAGTAGAATAATGTCAGCACCTCCCGCCATACCAGCATACAGCGTAATCCATCCGGCATGGTGTCCCATCAACTCAATTACCATCACACGGCGGTGTGAACTTGCGGTAGAATGCAAACGATCAATGGCTTCGGTGGCAATACCTACCGCGGAATTGAAACCAAATGTAATATCTGTGCCGTAGACGTCGTTATCTATGGTTTTTGGAATCCCAACAACATTCAATCCCAGTTCTGAAAGCATCCAGGTGGTACGTTGTGTACCATTTCCACCGATACAAACCAAGCAATCTAAACCTAAATCTTCATAAGCTTTCTTTATTTGTTCTCTATCTTTTTCGTCGGGAGAAGTAATGAGTTTACGGAAAACCTTTTCGCGAGCCGTTCCTAAAATTGTTCCACCTAAATTCAGAATTCCCGATAGAGTAGCATCCGAAAGTGGCATAATATCTCTGTAAAGCAGACCTGAGAATCCATTAAGTATTCCTATTACTTCCATTCCATAATGGTTGATAGCGGTTTTACCTACACCGCGAATGGTGGCATTGATTCCAGGACAATCTCCTCCTGAGGTTAAAATTCCTATTTTCATACTTCTATATTTATAATTGATTTTATTTAGTTTTCTCTTTTTTATTCATAGTGGCCGGAAGTACAAGTTGAGCTTCTTTGTTGAAGAAAACTTTATAACCGTAGTTTATAAACAACAGCAAAGATAATGTTACACCTGCTAAAATACCAAACATAATTGCAATCTGATATTTAATTGCGGTAAATGGCGCAACTCCCGAAAGAATTTGTCCGGTCATCATTCCCGGAAGTATCACGATCCCCATTCCAAGCATGGAATTTAACGTGGGCAAAATAGCTGCGTCAAAAGCTTTATTTACCACACTCTTTGACGCATCGCGTGTAGAAGCCCCCAACATTAGTGCCCCCTCAATCAAATCGCGTTCGGTGTACATACCGTCAACAAGTCGATTGATTGCCAACGAAATCCCAGTCATTGCATTTCCTATAATCATACCTGCCAAAGGGATAAAATACTGCGGCTTGTTCCAGACATTGTTTCCAACAACAATCAACAAAAAATATATCAGACTTGCCGTCGAACCTAAGATAAGTGAAATAGCTATGAGTTTTTTGAGCTGTTTTGTAAGCGGGACTTTCACGCGTTTGAAGGTATTGAACACTGCGAAAGTCTGCATCAACAAATAAACAAGCAGGATACTCCAGGAAGAGGGGTGTGAGAACAAATATATAAGAACAAAGCCCGCCAATATGAGTTGAAAAACCATCCGGAATGAAGCTATGATAATGGTCTTCTCGCGGTGCAATCCCATTCGACGCACAATAATCAATACGGCAAGTACATATACCGTGGAAAGCGCCAATTGCAACCAAGATATTTCAGTTATGGATGTCTGCATGTGAATTGTTTTGTATGGAATGGACTTTTGTATTCTCTAAATGTATAATTTCATCGGCATACGCGCGGGCCAGAGGAGATGAATGCGTTACGAAAATAAATTTTATACCATATTCTTTACAAACCTTCACGATGTTTCCCATAACCTCCATCTCCGTCTCTTCGTCCAATGCCGATGAAGGTTCGTCCAAAAGCAGTACGGAAGGTTTTAGAAGCAGTGCACGCGCCAGCGAGAGCCTTTGCTTTTCTCCACCGGAAAAATGTAGCGGACTATCGCTAAGCGATTTGGGAAGTTCTACAATTTGCAGAAGTTTTTCGAGAACACTATCCTTCACTAAATCTTTACCTGAGAATCGCAAACCGATTAAAAGATTTTCTTTTACATCTCCATCAAATATTACAAAATTCTGAGGCATCATCACTACGTCTGATCGCAATTTTACGGAAGGAATATCACGCAAATTTTGATTTTTGTATAAGATACTACCGCTATCGGGAGTAATCAATTTATTTAATAGCCTTAAAAGAGTTGTTTTCCCTGAACCGCTTTTTGCCAAAATTCCCGAAACTTTTTTTTCATCGAATTTTAAGGTTTCAATGTCGAGAATGTGTTTGTATTTTACATTCGATAATTCAAAAATGATATGATCAGAATCTTCCATTACAATATTGATATATTTTCAAAGCTGCACGATCGGAAGCACCTTCTTCACCCAGAATGTTCCGAACTTGTTGATAGTTGTTCAACATATCTTGTCGGTATTCATCATCCAGCAGAATTCTTTGAAGTTCTTTCTTTATTTCCTCTACGGAAAATTTGGCAGCAAATAACTCCTTTACAACCAATTTACCCGCAATAAGGTTTACAAGGGAAATATACGGAGTATGCAATATATTTTCAAATGCCCAGGAAGCCAGTTTGGGCACGGCTGTTTTATAACAAACGACCTGCGGAGTATTTAGTAAAGCAGTCTCCAAAGTAGCCGTACCAGAAGTAACTAGTGCTGCTCGCGATTGTGCAAGCAACCGGTATGTTTGATTGAAAACAATATTTACGGGGGAATCCTTTATTATGAATTGATAGAACTGCAAATCAATTCCAGGCGCGCCTGCTATTACGGGTTGATAATCAGGAAAACTGCCAACTGCTTCTAGCATCGGAGGCAGATTTGCCATGATTTCCTGTTTGCGGCTGCCTGCAAGAATAGCTACAATCGGCTTGGAGATAAGGTTGTTTGTCTGAATAAATTCATCGAAAGTCTCATTTTTTAACGGACGATTTCGTACAGCGTCTACCGATGGATTTCCCACATACGTTATAGGATAATTGAACTGTTTATAAAAATCAACCTCGAAAGGAAGAATGCTCAGCATCAGATCCACATATTTTTTGAACGATTTTACGCGGTATTCTTTCCAAGCCCACACTTTGGGAGAAATATAGTAATGTACAGGAATCTTCAACGTCTCGTGTACGTATTTTGCAATCTTCAGATTGAATCCAGGGTAATCAACGAGAATAACCACATCTGGACGATAAGAAGCAATGTCTTCTTTTGCCAAAGTCAGGTTCTTCATAATTGCAGGAAGGTTTTTCGCAACGGCAATGATTCCCATGTAAGCCATATCACGATAATGTTTGACCAAAGTTCCACCCTGCGATTTCATCAAATCACCGCCAAAATATCTAAACTCAGCCTTCGCATCCAGCTTTTTGAGCGATGCCATCAGATTGGAGGCATGCAAATCGCCCGAAGCTTCTCCCGCAATCAAATAGTATCTCATAAATTTACCATTCCCAGTTTTTAAGCTCTTCAAAAAATGAATAAGCCGTCATATCAATCTTTAAAGGAACAATGGAAGCAAATCCATTCGCCAGAATCCATTCGTCGGAACTTTTATTATCTTTCTCAAAGTTTTCAAACATTCCCGTCATCCAATAAACATCACGCCCTACACCATCTTCACCTTTCTTATACTCATTTACCCACTGTCCTTGTGTCTGGCTCGCAAGCATCAACCCTTTGACTTCGCCTTTCGGAATATTTACGTTCAGACAAATACCTTTAGGAAGTCCTCTTGTCAAAACCTGTTCTACAACTTTTGCTACAACTACTTCCGCCTGAGAAAAATCGGCATCTGCCATGTAATCGCATAATGAAAAAGCTAACGAAGGAACCCCGCTAACACATCCTTCCAGGGCGGCTCCGACTGTGCCCGAGTAAAGTACGCTCACCGCAGCATTCGAACCATGATTGATTCCCGAAACAATTAAATCAGGCTTTCTATCTAAAATCATGTTCAATCCGAGTTTCACACAATCTACCGGTGTGCCGGTACAATAATAATGAGTAACATTTTCTTCCGTTTTGAGCGGAATACATCTAAGAGGTACGGAAACCGTAATTGCTCCCGACATGCCAGAATTTGGTCTTTCGGGAGAGATTACCACTACATCACCATATGGTTTTACCGCGTTTACCAAAGCTTGAATACCTTTTGCTAAAAATCCATCATCGTTAGTTACGAAAATCAGAGGTTTGTCTTGCATCATTTCATCGAAAAATTTTAGTAATTACAAATTTAACACATTGAACGCTATTGTAGGCATTTGAAAAACAGCAATATCCTAAAAAATAGTAATCTTCTTAAAAATGTAACATGATTTATGTAACTTTACCTACGTTAAACGAGTTATAGTTACAAAATATTTAAAAGATTCAATGAAAAAAATAAACAGCTTATTATTACTTATCTGTATAAGTCTCAGCATTTTCTCGCAAGAGGTAAGACCAGTTAAAAATGTAATTGTGATGATTCCCGACGGGACATCCATAGGCGTTTACTCAGCGGCAAGATGGTACAAAATGTACACACACCAAGGAAATTCTCTGAATATAGACCCGTTTATTGCCGGAACAGTAACAACACATTCGTCTAATGCTCCTATTGGAGATTCCGCGCCAACGGGTTCATGCTACGCAACAGGAGTTTTGCAGCAAACGGGCAACATTGCCATTCATCCCGAAGTTTCTCCAAACGATATTTTCCCGGTGGATGCATCGCGAAGTCTTCAACCTGCAGCAACTATCTTGGAGGCTTCAAAAATACTTCAAAACAAAGCCGTGGGCCTGGTAGTAACCTGCGAATTTCCTCACGCTACACCTGCGGATTTCTCGGCCCACCACTACAATAGAGGAAACTACAAAGCGCTCGCTCCTCAAATGGCTTATCAAAACTTGGACGTGATGTTTGGCGGTGGAACAAGCATTGTTTCAGAAGATATGCGACGCCATTTTAAGAGCAAAGGCATTACGCTTTTGGAAAACAATAAGCAAGCATTGCTCAACTATAATAAAAAGGATAAAATTTGGGCTTTATTTGGAGAAAAAGCTCTTCCATACGATATGGACCGCAATCCTGAAACTACGCCTTCTTTGGCGGAAATGACTGGAAAAGCTTTAGAACTTCTTTCAAAAAATGAAAATGGTTTTTTCTTGATGGTGGAAGGAAGTCAGGTGGATTGGGCAGCCCATGCCAATGACTCTAAAGCGATTATCACCGAATTTCTCGCTTTTGACGAAGCGGTGAAAAAGGCGATGGATTTTGCCAAAAAAGATGGAAACACGGTGGTAGTTATCGCGTCAGACCATGGCAACAGCGGTATGAGTATTGGTTCTGCAAAATGTCCGGGTTATGACAAACTCAGCATTGACCAACTTTTCAAGTCGGTTTCAAAATATCAGCTTTCTTCCAATGCTTTGGAAAGTATTTTGTTGAAAACTCCGGTTAATGATTTTAAATCGGTATTCAAAAAATATACAGACATTGATTTGACAGACGAAGAATTACAAACATTGCTTTCTTCCAAAAACTACAAAGAAGGCGATTATACCAAAGTAGGCACAAGCAATAATATGGCACACAATATTGTGAACATCCTCAACTCACGCACATGTTTCGGTTTCACCACCGGAGGACACACAGGGGAGGAAGTGATTCTTTCTTCTTATCATCCGCAAGGCGATAACTTAAAAGGACACATCAACAACACAGAACTCAATGCCTATCTGCAAAAGGTTTCAGGATTGACTACCTCTTTGGATGAATTGTCTAACCAATTGTTTGCAAAACATACGGACGTATTCACCGGTACAAAGATTTCTATTGATAAAAAAGATAAAGACTTCCCTATCTTAACAGTCAAAAAAGGAAAAAACACATTCGTTGTTAAAGCTTTCTCATCTGTGGCTACGCTCAATGGCAAGCCATTTGACATTGGGTCGGTAGTAGTGTATATTGACAAGAATGATACTTTCTATCTGCCTAAGAATTTGGCGGAAAAGATAAGATAAATAGGAGCTCTGAGTTCGGAATTGGGAGTTTTAAGACACACTCATTTTGAGCAATTCTCTTATTTACGCATTATGCTTTAACCAACTGATATCCCATATTTCGATGAAGGAGAATGGTTAAACCCGTGTGACTGTCTTCGAGCAATGTACGCAGGCGGCGGATATAGTTGTTAAGACTTTGGTCATTGTAACATGCCTTTTTGTCTTCCCATACGGAATAAAACAAATCTTTGCGTGACACCATTTCATCGGCTTTTAGCAGAAGTCTCTTCAGGATATTAAATTCCATTGGGCGGAGTTCTTTTATGTTTCCGTCAGGCATAATCAACGCGTGATTACGTATATCCAATAGGGCATTGCCCAGTTTCACTATATTGTCGTCATCTTTTGAGGAGATATTGTTTGTTCTGGCGAACCGCTCTATATGCGCCGCCAACAGTTTGCTCGAGAATGGTTTATCCAGATATGAAACACCGCCGGCTGTCAGCCCGTTCATTTTCATATACTCTTCGTGATGAGAAGAGATAAAGATAATCGGAAGATGGGGATTGCCGCCAAAAAGTTCGTTGGCATATTCTATTCCGTTTTCGTCTCCAATCTCCACATCTAATACCAATACATCCGGCGAGAATGCCCGTATAGCATCGCCAACACCACATACCGAACTTTGATAATGCACATCGTATCCTTTTTCTTTCAGTTCGTTCACCAACAGGTGGCTCAGCATCATATCAT
>DAMBHY010000006.1:0-125383 GCA_032068765.1 Dysgonamonadaceae bacterium
ATGATATGATGCTGAGCCACCTGTTGGTGAACGAACTGAAAGAAAAAGGATACGAAGTGCATTATCAAAGTTCGGTTTTCGGAGTGGGAGAAGCCATCCGAAAATTTGAACCCGATGTGCTGGTTTTTGATGTAGAAATAGCTGCGGAAAACGGAATCGAATATGCGAAAGAACTTTTCGGAGGCAATCCCCATCTTCCCATTATATTTATCTCCTCACACCACGAAGAGGAAATGAAATCCGACGGATTGTTGACCGCCGGAGGAGTTGCCTATCTTGACAAACCTTTTTCTTCCAAACTGCTGGCGGCACATATTGAGCGATTCGCAAGAATGGAAAAAATATCCTCCAAAGATGACGCAAATATCGTGAAGCTGGGCAACGCACAATTGGATAAGCGCAATCGCGCACTGATTTTAGCAGACGGAACTATCAAAGAACTTCGTTTGATGGAATTTGATATTTTGAGCAGAATGCTGTTGAATGCCAATGAGATTGTGTCTCGTGAAGACTTGTTTTATTCCGTGTGGAAAAATCAATGTGTGTATTACAACGAGCAGAGTCTCAATAATTATATCCGGCGTTTGCGTCTGTTGTTCGAAGATAATAATACGGGAGTTGCGATTGCTCTCCACCGCAATGTGGGCTATCGTTTGGAGAATATATAATTTGTTAAATCGTTAAATTGTAGGACGGATAAATTTTCACTCCCCAATCCCACATCCGCATTATTATTTATCTCAAGCGCATCATCATCTGCGACAAACCTCCGCCATTCTTTACATTTGTATATCCCAGTTGTTGAAGATATTGTTGAGCATACGCTGAACGTGCGCCGGAGGCACAATATACTGTAATGTCGCGGTTGAAATTCTTTCCTATAACCTGCTCTGTTTTGTATGGGAGCAAATCCAAGGGCAGATTTATTGCTCCCGGATACGCTCCGGTCGCAAATTCTTCCGGTGTTCTTACGTCAACTATTATAGGTAAATTCATATCTGTTTCGTTTTCTGTTACATTTGTTTTTTCTGTTAGCTCTGTTTCTTTCTTTTCATCCCAAGATTTATGTTCGATAGGAAGTAAATCCAATTGAACATTCTTGAATCCAACAGCCATCTCATATCTTTGCAGAGAATACATTCCTCCTAAAATATTATACACATTTGTAAAACCTGCACCCTTTAACATCCTCAAAGCACGATGACTGCTTTTGCCTGTTACGCAATTGATGAGTATTGTTTTGTTGCGGGGTAGTTTATCCATATTATCGGATAGCAAATCAATCGGAATGTGTATTGAAGACAAGATGTGAGATTTCTCAAATGCAAAAATATCGCGTATATCAAGAATAGCTACATCGTTATTCATTACAAAATCATCCAGCTCTTGCACAGTGATAGATGGACTGAACCCGCTCATTCTGTTTTCAGCTGCGTATGCAGCCATATTGATAGCATCGTTGGGAGTGCCTAAAGGAGGAGAATATGCAAAATCGGTATCTGCTAAATCGTGGATGGTTAATTTATTGGCAACTGCTGTAGCCAAAACATCCAATCTTCTGTCGACGCCTTTGTATCCACATGTTTGTCCTCCCAAGATTATTCCTGTATTTTTATCATAAACAACAAAGACGGATACAGTTTCCGAGCCAGGATAGTAGGAGGTATGATGTTCTTTGTGAACAACTATCGCTTCGGCATCCATACCGGCGGCAATTGCCTGTTTGAGAGAAAGTCCTGTAATCCCTGCCACTGCGTCAAAAACTCTGACAATAGAAGTGCCAATAGCTCCGTTATACTTATGTTTTCCTCCTAAAGCGTTTTCGGCGGCAATTCTTCCCTGGCGGTTTGCCGGGCCAGCCAAAGGAATTCTTACTTTAGTCCCATTCACTTTGTGGGTAATTTCTACCATATCTCCCGCACCGTAAATATTTGTGTCGGAAGTTTGTAGATATTCATCTACCAAAAGTCCGCCCACTTCTCCTATTTCTAGTCCTGCATCAATAGCTAGTTGCAGCGTTGGGCGCACGCCGATGGAAAGCAGTACCATGTCCGAATCCAAAAGCTTTCCGTTATCCAATTTTACTTGCTGAGGTAAGATTTCTGTCACGCCCGTTGAGGTAAGCAGATTCACACCATAAGCATACATTTCGTGTTCGATAAATCCAGCAGTTTCCGCATCAAAGACATTCATCACATGTGGCATCATTTCTACCACATTCACCTGCAGACCTCTTTTAGTTAAAGCTTCCGCCATTTCCAATCCAATAAATCCACCACCAACTACGGTTGCTGTTTTTGGTTTTTTCTCATTGATAAATGCAGTGATTTTATCCATATCCTGCAGCGTCCACAACGTGAAAACATGGTCAGCATCCGCTCCAGGTATGTTTGGTTTCACAGGTTTACCGCCTTGTGCGAGAATGAGTTTGGTATATTCAAAAGTTTTCTCGGAACCGTTAGCAGAGTTGTTGGTTTTCACCATTTTTTTATCGCGGTCGATAGACATCACCGTTGTGTTGGTAAAAACATCCACGTTGTATTGACTTTTGAAACTTTCGGGACTTTGAAGAATAAGTTTGGAACGGCTTTGAATATCACCGCCTATAAAATAGGGTAGTCCGCAGTTCGCAAAAGAGATATCATTGCCTGCTTCGAGCATAACGATTTCTGCGTCAGCGGAAAGTCTTCGCACTTTTGCCGCCGCTGTAGCACCCGCCGCAACGCCTCCTACAATTACAATTTTTTCCATATATGTATGTTGTTTTATTATTTTATGAATGCAAATATAAGCAACATTTTTAAATTACAATAGTATCACCAATTAAATTATAATAGTATCACCTTTTTTTATATATTTGCATCGTGAAACGAAATAGCATGTTTGGTAAGAAAAAACTGACTGATAAAGAAGCGCAACTGTTGTTTGACGATGCAAACAAAACTTTGGAATACATTGCAGGAGTCAAATGGAATAAAGGTTTTGTATGCCGCAAATGTGGTTACGATAACTATTGCGAAGGTAAGACTCCTCATTCACGTCGCTGTACTCGTTGTAAAACGGAGGAATCTGCCACCGCACACACGCTTTTCCACAACGTGAAGTTTCCAATTAATAAGGCGTTTTACATTGCTTATAATGTGTGCGTTTTACAAAAAGATATTTCTTCCTATAATTATGCGGACGAACTCGGACTTAATCAGATGACATGCTGGAAGTTTCGTAAACGGATTTTAGATTGTCTGGCACAGAAAAGTGATGCAGAGAAAAAAGACATAAAGAATATTTTGATGAATGAATAAATACTTTCAAAGAAACATCTTGAATATGTCATTCTGAATGAAGCGTTATCGCAATTAAGAATCTGATTAATAGGCAATATAGATGTTTCACTTAGCTCCAGAGGATATGGATAAAAAAAAGGCTGCGAAATAAAATCCGCAGCCTTTAAAAATATTGTATAATTTTACAGAATATCCATCTCTTTGATAAGGTTTGTAGCGTTACCGTATTTCTCGATAATGAAAAGCACATAACGAATATCCACGATAATGCTTCTTTGATAGTCTGGCAGGTATTGAATATCTCCACCAACACCTTCCCAATTTCGATCGAAGTTGATGCCGATAAGTTCGCCGTTGGCATTCATTACAGGACTTCCCGAATTGCCACCGGTAGTATGCGTTGTAGCGGTGAAAGCCACTGGCATCTTACCATTTTTCATAGAATAGCGACCGAAATCTTTCTTGTCATAAAGTTGCTTCAACTTGTCCGAAACCACGAATTCCCAGTTGTTGGGATCTTCTTTTTGCATAATTCCTTCCATTGTAGTTTGGTGGTTATACACCGCACCATCATAAGGTTGATAACCCTTCACTTGTCCAAAAGTATATCGCAAGGAAAGATTGGCATCAGGTGCATATTTCATAGCTCCGTCTTTTTCCAAAATTCCTTTTACGTAAGTTCTGCGTGCTTTGTCGAAAGGATTGTCGTATACGCTCAACGCTTTGTTAAGTGCCAGATATTCTTTCATTACAGACTCTGCATAGTTGAACATCGGGTCTTCTTGCAATTGTTTTACCTGCGTATTCTGGATGAAGTCTTTCAGATTTTTTTCACTTCCGAAAATTGATTTCTTAAACACATTATCCACATAATTTGCTACATTGCCGTTAAAATCTGTGTAAATGCTTTGCAAAGCCACAGGCAAATTTTCACGTGGAATCAAGCGCACATATTCGGAAATTACCGCTGTAGAAACTTTTTTGTCCACGTCGTAATTATAATCTTTGTCTGCAAACTTTTTGTAATCAAGAATCAAGTCGTTTTTATATTTCTCAATGTCCTCCTTGTTATTTTGTTTCAAAGCTTCTATCAGTTTGTCGCGGCTTTTCAATGATACTCCTGCAAACTCCACTCCGTTAAGCAATCCTTCGCTAATCATTCGTTGACGGAAGCGGAGCGATGCACGGTCGGTAACCATCTTTTCGATATCGTTTACTGCCTGTACATATTCCGGCTTGTTGTTTTTCTTTGCCCATGCAATTACATCATTTTGAAGATTTTGTTTTGATTTAACAAAGTCGCGTTTTTCAATTGCCCAGTTTGAACCAATCGCACTTTTATAACTATTGGTAGAGCCTGCGTATTTGGATGAATACTGTATTTTCACTTTTGGGTCTTTCAACATTTCTTCCAGCATCGCTTTCTGACGCACTTCGCGCATATTGATGCGTACTTTGTTGTCGATATCATGACGTTCTTTTACTTCAGCGGCAGTGTAGAATTTCTGCGTACTTCCAGGAAATCCCATAATCATTGCAAAATCACCTTTATCAACTCCTTTTGCAGAAACCTTCAACCATCTTTTTGGTTTTAAAGGAATATTGTCAATAGAATACGGAGCAGGATTTCCATTTTTATCTGCATAAATACGGAAAATAGAAAAATCCCCAGTATGTCTTGGCCACATCCAGTTATCAGTATCCGCACCGAATTTTCCGATAGAACTGGGAGGAGCTCCTACCAAACGGATATCAGAATACACTTTCTTTGTAAACATCAAATACAAATTACCGTTGAAGAACTGTTTGATTTCAACTTCAGTACCGACATTCTTTTTTAAGAAATCTTCTCCCACCTTTTCACGGGCAATTTCGTTGAGGTATTTGGGAGAAAGAAACAACACGCCGTCTTTATCTTTTGCTGCGTCCCGTTTCAAACTTTCTTTTACGTAAGCGGTAACGTCATCTATTTTGTCGATAAATGTAACGGTAAGACCCGGATTTGGGAGTTCCTGCGATTTTGAAAGTGCCCAGAAACCGTCTTCTAGATAATTGTGTTCAATGGAGCTGTGGTTTTGAATATTGTCATAACCACAGTGATGGTTTGTAAGTACCAAACCTTCCGATGAAACCACTTCGCCTGTACATCCTCTGCCAAATTGTACTACAGCATCTTTCAAAGAACTTCCGTTTGGATTGTAAATGTCGTAGTCCTGCAGCTTCAGTCCTAGTGCCTTCATATCAGCGTACTTTTGCTGTTTTAAAAGATGCAACAGCCACATTCCTTCGTCCGCCCACGCAGCAACCATCAAGAAGGAACAACATAGTGTGAGAAATAATTTTTTCATTTGATGAGATTACTATTTAATTTTATTTGAATACGAGTGCATAAAGATAGAAAATAACGGAGTAAGTACAAAGTACTCGCAGCCATAGACGACAAAATATCAAAAAAATAGCTATTTTTGCAAACAATAAACCCAACTTTAAAACATTATGAAAATTAAATCAATTGCACTTATTTCTTCTATCGTTCTTTTTTCGGCAATTGTCGGCTGCAATGGCAAAGGAACTACCACCGCAGCCCAAAAATCTAAAGACTCTATCGAGACAGTAAAAGAAGAACAAGAAATCAAAATGACTCCCGTAGACAAAGCCCAGTATGATGCAAAAGTGAAAGCTATTGCAAATGGCGACACTACAGGTTTGTGGCCGGTTCCAAATCAGCCAACTCCGGTGGCAGGCGCGATTCTTCCTTTCAAAAGAATTGTAGCTTATTATGGTAATCTTTATTCAAAGAAGATGGGAGCTTTAGGTGAATACGAGCCCAACGAAATGTGGACCAGATTGAAAAAAGAAGTTGCTGCATGGAATGCCGCTGACCCTTCTACTCCAGCTATACCAGCTATTCATTATATCGCGGTAGTTGCAGCAGGTGATCCGGTGGATGGAAAATATCGTCGCCGAATGCCCGAGTCACAAATTGACTCAGCGCTTACTATTGCAAAAATGGAAAATGCCATTGTTTTCTTAGATATACAAGTGGCATTGAGTAATATCAAAACAGAACTTCCACTGTTGGAAAAATATTTGATGATGCCTCACGTGCATTTGGGAATTGATCCTGAATTTTCAATGAAAGATGGTACGTTGCCAGGTAAAAAGATTGGTACTTATGATGCTGCCGATATCAATTATGCATCAGGTTATCTTGCTGATTTGGTGAAGAAACATAATCTTCCTGCAAAAATATTGGTTGTACACCGGTTTACGCGCAAAATGATTACAAATTACAAGAATATTCAGCTTCGACCTGAAGTTCAAATAGTAATTGACATGGATGGTTGGGGAGAACCTACATTAAAGTACGACAGCTATAAGGCGTATGTTTATAAAGAACCAGTACAATTCACAGGTTTCAAATTGTTTTACAAAAACGATTTGAAGAAAGCGCCTCATATAATGCTTACTCCTGCCGAATTGTTGAAACTTACACCTCAGCCTATTTATATTCAATATCAGTAAGGAATGAATTACGAACAATATTTTGAAGAGATATACAGATATCACAAAGCCCTTCCTAATCCCGGAAAAGTAGCGAGTTATATTCCAGAACTATCAAAAGTAAATCCGGATTCATTCGGTGTATTCCTCACAACAGTTGGTGGTGAGGAATATTCTTATGGAAATTGGGAAACGGGGTTTTCCATTCAAAGTATTGTTAAAGTATTCGGTTTTGTACTAGCATTTTCTTATATCAAGGATAATATATGGGAACGCATGGATATGGAGCCCGCAGGTACTTCTTTCAATTCATTAGTTCAGTTGGAATATGAAAAAGGTATTCCAAGAAATCCTTTTATCAATGCCGGGGCTATTGTGATATGCGATATCTTGATAGACTTGTTGGATAATCCTCAAGAAGACTTTTTGAAATTTATCCGCAGACTCTCACCTGATAGTTCTGTATATTACGATCTAGAAGTGGCACATTCCGAAAAATCTGTGGCATTCCGAAATTATGCCCTTGTAAACCTTATGAAATCCTTTGGAAATATACACAATGATATTGACAAGGTAATGGACTTGTATTTTATGATGTGCTCGGTAAAAATGAATTGCAAACAACTATCATCATCATTCTTGTTTTTGGCAAATAATGGAGTTGTTCCTTTTTCTCAGGAACGGATTCTTGACCCTAGCAGCACCAAACGTGTGAACGCGCTGATGCAGACTTGTGGTTTCTATGACGAAGCAGGAGAATTTGCTTTTCGCGTGGGACTTCCAGGAAAAAGCGGCGTAGGAGGAGGTATTGCGGCAGTTTTTCCTGGAGTATACAGCATTGCGGTTTGGAGTCCAAAACTGAATGACAAGGGAAATTCATATCTTGGAATGCGTTTCTTAGAGGAATTTACTTCCAAAACCAAACTATCCATATTCTGAAAAAATAAGAAATACTGTAAACATTCTCGAATAATTATCTTTACCCTATTGTATATTATTAAATATCCACAAATCTGATTTTAACAAATCACACTCTTTCATTATTTCTTTTACATTTGTTTCGTTAATAGACGAATAACCTTCTTGCGAAACAAGCTTTATGAATAATGTAGAAAAACCTTTTTACTCTTTCGTATCCCTTACATTAATGGGTTGGACGGAATATGCCGAAGTGCTGTCTGTTTCGGACGAATTTAAATTGAAACTGAGAAAGTGAATGCTGTTCCTGACGCCCCCAGTATCTCTCAAAATGCAAACTATACAGGTGTTACAGGCGTTGGATTGGTAAAACCTTCTAATATTGATCTGGATTCTGTAAGAAGTTATCGTTCTTATAAAGCAAAAAAGCGTAAAGAAGAAGTGGACAAGATAAAACGGGCATATGGTCAGTAAAAATTTAAGACATATTGCATTGCTGAGATATTTATTGATATTCTGCATCATTTTTGCAGGAAGCATTTCTCATGTCCAAGGCCAGAGCATCAATGATGAATATAAACTAAAATTAAAGCAATCGCTGAAAGTCCCCGATATCAAAATTCACGGAAGCCCAAAATACAACCCGTTGGAAATAAAACAAAATAATTCAGAGAAAATAGAAGTTTCACCTACTACCGAATTACCTAATCTGTATCAACACTTCAAAGGAAAATATACGGATATGATAGAAGACTTCAAGCCCGATTTTTCAGTAACGAACGCTGACAAAAAAAGTATGCTTGCCCGCAGTCATATAGACTACACCGATGGCAAACTGCATCTGATTCCCGATTCAAGGAGCATATACCAATCGGCTCAGTATACACGTAATGATTACGGAGTGGGCATTTATGCTGATGAAAATTCTCCTGAATGGCTCATCAAATTGCGCAATAAAGTGACCCCTCAATATAGGAATATTGACTTAGATCCCATTCGTTTTTTTGAAGGAATTAAGGCGCAGCAAAGGAAAGAACAGCTTGATAAGATTCTTCGTGCGTATAACGTATATGATGAAATCAGAGCAAAGGAATAGGAAATTAGGTGTTTATTTATTTGCAGATATGAGAAAAATATAGTAATATTGCACCCGCTTTCTAAAAATTTGGAAACAAAGGTCCCATAGCTCAGTTGGTTAGAGCACCTGACTCATAATCAGGGAGTCCTTGGTTCAAGCCCAAGTGGGACCACAAAAAAGGTTTTACAATTTCTTGTAAAACCTTTTTTATTAAAACCTTAAATAAACCCAGCGATAAGAATTAATAATCCTATAATTTTAGTGGTTTAATTTAAAATCCGCTGCCAAACATTTCCCAGAACCTGTTTTCGAGACTGCCCCATTTTTGAGTAGCAGCTCCGTAAAATTGTTCGGTGTAGCTGTTCAATAACTTTTGAACTTCTTCCTTTTTTCCTTCTTTCAATAATGCCTGAGCCTTTGCTTCTATTTGAGGCAACTCCATTTTAGCTTTTTCTTCAAAGCTCAAGATATTTTCAAGCATTATATCTTTTGTAGAGCCCCATTGTACTGTCGCCAATTTATTGGCTTTTCTGAACTTCCATATAGCAGCGTTGTCGTTGTATGTTCTTACACCCGAATATTCAAAAGCAGAAGGCAATTGAGTTGTGCCACTGAATAGTGGAATACGTGGACTTTGTGCAGGATTGTCAAAAGATATACGGCAGATACCGCCAATCTCATCAGGGAGCCAACTTCTGAGTTGAATAATATGAGAGTATGCGCACCAAGATACAGAAACGGTACGGACAAAATCAATTGTTCCGGGTTTGATGGTATTAAGCGTGTTCCTTGTAGTAGCTGTAAGCCAAGGATTGGCAATAGGACTGATAATCGTATCTTGACTAATTACTTTGCCGTCTTTATCTCTTTTTGCTGATACTATCTTGACATTCTTTCTCATATCGTAAGGTGAATTTTCGTAATCAGCACGATAAAGCGCATTCATCATATCAATGGTCATTTTTTCTTTTGGTTTGACAGAAAATGGAAGTTCTGCCATATCCATATTCAATTTAAGATCAGGATTAACTTTACTCAATATCCAAAACTCTCTGATTGCATAAGGTTTTTTTGTATCGCCATAAGCTTTCCAAAATTTAAACTCGCTCTTTCCATCCCAAAGATTTAATTCTTTCGCCACAGAAAAAACGTTATCACTATACATAAAGTAATTAGGATTATTCTTTTCGATGGCACTGATGCGGCTAATGTTTGCAGAAACTCCCACTTCGTCGTCAGGTATTCGTTTGGCAGCCCATACTGCACCTATTTTGTTTTTTCCGGCGCCAAAGATCTCGAGCTGCCACACTTCATTTTTATCAGCTATCGTCAGACATTCGCCCCAATCTCCATAACCGTATTTTTTTGTCAAACTATCAATCAATTTTATGGCTTCACGAGCGGTGGTGCATCTTTGCAAAACAACTCTTTCCAGTTCTTCAATCAGAAACATTCCCTTTTCGTTTACAAGTGTATCACTTCCTACAATCGTAGCTTCGCCTATTGCCAATTGCTTTTCGTTCATACTAGGGTAGCCTGTATTGAGGAAAGCATATGTGTGTTTCGCCTGTGGAATTTGTCCTGCCACTTTCACATTGCGCATATCCCACGGTGTTTCAGTTTTTAATAAACCTTTATAAATAGTCATGCGTGCAGTGTCGGGATAATCCTTCGCTTTTTCTATGCGCATCCAGGTGCGGTAATTTCCGTCGCAGGTATGTGCTGTCATAACCGAACCATCGTAAGATGCTTTTTTACCAACTGTGATACTTGTACATGTTTCACCAAAATACGGGTCGCTTTTAGATGATTGTGCTGATGTAGTCTGATAAATCGCAAGTAAAACTACAAATAAAGAAATGATGTTATGTTTCATTTTGATTTTAAGAGAATATAGATTATGAGAATAATAGTTTCAAATATACTGAGCTTTTTCCAAAAAATTGATTGATAGATGACATTTTAATGGAATATTTTTTCAAGGTAATATGTCTGCTCGAAATTAATGCTCCATTTTCAACTCAGAATTATACCGTTGCGCAAGACAACAGTCCTATTTTAAACCATTCTGACACCATTGCACAAGAAAGATATATCATCACCAAGTAGTAATTACACCGTTGCGAAAGACAACAGTCCTATTTTAAACCATTTTGACACCATTGCACAAGACATATATATCATCACCAAGTAGTAATTACACCGTTGCGCAATATTTATCTATTATTTTATCTTGTTTTTAGAGCGTTGCATTCGGCAACGGTCCAAATCTGAGTTGTATTTACACCGTTGCCGAAAACAATGTTATAGTACGTTAATGTAATAGAGCGTTGATAAGCGCAACGATAGAATTTCCACCCTGTTTTATAACGTTGCTTAACGCAACGGTCGTTTTACCGATTAGTAATGGAGCGTTGTCTTTGTCAACGGTACTTTTACGGATTTGTAAAAGTACCATTGCGTTCGACAATGGTGTTAATTATGAGGTGTTTACGTATAATATATTAAATTTAAACACTTATTTACAATAGAAACTATTCAGATATTTATTTGTTAGTTTATTTATTATCAATCTGCTTACATAGTTTACATATCAAGTTATTTACTATTCTAAGCAATTTATATTACTTTTGTAGGTGCAGCAGGTCGGTTTGTCGCTTCTCGTTTTTGCGAGGTGAGGAAAGTCCGGGCAACATAGAGCACTATACTTCTTAATGGGAAGCCGTCTGTGAAGGCAGAGTAGCGTAACAGAAAATAACCGCTTGTGGCAAAACGTGTTTTGCCGGAGTAAGGGTGAAAAGGTAAGGTAAGAGCTTACCGGATATTGCAGCAATGCAGTATGCCGTACGCCTTATAGGTTGCAAGGTCATGTATATCGGATAATGTAGGGTTGCTCGCCCGATGCCGAGGGGTAGACCGCTAAAGAGCATTGGTGACAATGTCTCGTAGATAAATGACAAACATCGCTCAAGGCTTCGGCCGAAGTGATACAGAACCCGGCTTATAGACCGGCTGCTTTTTTCGGAATTATTTTTTATGACAGAAACAGAAAAGGATAAAAATAAAAACTACAAACCAAAAAAGACTACACAGTGGAAAGTAAAGGTGGATGAACTCATCGACTTTCTCACCTACGATATTTGGCGTTTGGATTCTGCTTCACTAAAGAAGAATCAGTCTTTATTTTATAATGTCATAAAAACCATCATACTTACTGTAAGGCGGATTGGTGAACAGGATTTGGGAGCCAAAGCGGCTTTTTTGACCTATCGTACTGTTCTGTCTATCGTTCCACTTTTTGCTGTATTATTTGCAATAGCCAGAGGATTTGGATTTGAGAATATCCTCCAAAGCGAATTGTTTTCATATTTTGGAATGAGTTCACCTGCAACTCCACGTCCTGGAGAACAGCCAAGCATGACACATCAGGTTATCCAGATGATTAACAATTCACTTGAATATGCCAAGGGAAGCGGTCTCTTCGCAGGAATTGGTATCGCTCTTTTGCTTTACACCATTTACCTTTTGTTTAACGATATCGAGCGGAACTTCAATAACATATGGATGATCAAGAAGGGGCGCAGCATTCAGCGTCAGGCAACGGATTATTTCTCATTGATGTTGCTTTTGCCAATACTTATTTTGTTGAACTATGGTATGTCCCTGATGTTGAATTCTTTTACAAAATTCATTTACATCCTCTATCCTGCAACGCAGTTTTTGAATATCCTGCCTTTTGTGTTAATTGTGCTCGCGCTTACTTTTCTTTACAAATTTATGCCGAATACGAAAGTGAAATTTTGGAATGCACTTTTGGCAGGATTAATTGCCGGAACCGCCTATCAGATTTTCCAGAATTTCTACTTGAGCGGACAGATATGGATTACTCAGTATAATGCCGTTTATGGTACGTTTGCTGCAATTCCGTTATTACTCTTATGGTTGCAATTGTCATGGTATATTATTCTGATTGGCGTTGAGTTGTCTTTTTCATCACAAAATGTAAAAAACTTCTTGTTTGAAAAAGAAACTCGGAAAATCAGCCGACGATATCACGACTTTTTCATGCTTATTATTCTCACAGAGATAGTAAAAAGATTTGCGGATGGAAAACCCGCACTAACACGAGACGATTTGGCTGAAAGATGCAGAGTGCCGCTTGGACTAACATCACAGATTTTGGATGATTTGATTGATATGAAAATAGTATCTGTTTTGAAATCTGAAGATGATACCAGTAATGATAGATATCAACCGGCTATGGACATCAATAAGTTAAGTCTTAATTTCATGGAAAGTAAGATTGACCATTTTGGCTCAGAAGACTTTATAGTGGATACAGAAGTCAAATATTTCAATCATTGGAAAGAGTTCATGAAATCACGTGCCTGCCTGTATGATAGGGAAGTTGATGTATTGTTGAAGGATCTTTAAAGCCCAAGAAACAAGGCATTAATATAAAAGAGTAAAACATAAAGACAGTTTTATTCCTCTACGAAATCTGCGGAAAATAGAATAATAAAGAAAAAACTTAGGTGCTAGATAAGATAAGCTTAGTGATACATACAATCATCGTAACCTCATCGCTTACTTGTCCCTTTCTCCGCAAACAAATAATAAGCATCAGGAACAGATTGTTTTAATCCGTGTCTTAATTTTTTGGCATCCTCACCACAAAATTTACACAATAATTTCCAGAAATTTTCACCATGATTCATTTCGAAAGTATGCGTCAGTTCGTGAAGGATGACGTAGTCAATATATTTTTCTGGTAAAAATAAAAGGTAAAAGGACAGATTAATATTTTTCTGCAAAGAACAACTTCCCCAGCGTGTAATACTGCTATTTATTTTCACATTATTATAGGGGATATTGTGTTTTTGCGCTAACTCTTTCAGCTTGCGAGGAAGTACATTTTTGGCTTCTGTTCTCAGTGCGTTTCGTGTTAATGTTTTTATGATACTTTGCGCTTCTACAGAATTTATATCCACGTTTTCAGGTATATTTACGGTTAGAATATTATTTTTAAGAAAAATCTTGTAACTATTTAGGATGTTTGTGCGTTGTATTTCAAATTTGAAAGTGAGTGTCTGGAATGTAGTATCGTCTGTAATTAACAGTGCAGGTTTACTTTTGAGGTTGATTAGTCGGCTTTTCATGGAACTAACTGCTTCAAGAATATCCTTTCTGTTGAGGCCTGCGGGTACAGTCAATTGGAAATAGTCGCTTTTTCGGCGTGCAATTATTCGTTGGCAACGTTTATTGGTAATAACGACAATGCGTCCTAGGTCCTCGTCAATAAATTCTTTCATTGTATAAAATTAGACAATTAAAAGATATTATTTTTCAAGTTATTCCAAAAATTATAATTTTTCAAAACATTGGTTATCTTTGTAAATACAATAAACTCGTTTTTCCTTACATGACATTATTAAAAGCATTAGAAAGCATAGGTGAATATGTATCCTTGATGGGGCAGGTACTTTCTCGACCCGACAGGTTCAGGGAATATGTCAAAGAGTTTTTCAAAGAAATGCATAAACTCGGAGTCAATTCTATATGGATTGTAGTTATTATATCATTTTTTATAGGCGCTGTAATTGTAATGCAAATTGGATTGAATATTGCGTCTCCATTGCTTCCAAGATTCACCGTTGGGGCGGTTTCACGCGAAATTATTTTGCTTGAATTTTCATCAACCATTATGTGCCTCATTCTATCCGGAAAAGTAGGTAGTAACGTAGCATCTGAAATAGGCTCGATGCGCATTTCAGAACAGATTGATGCATTAGAGATTATGGGTGTAAATTCTGCTAACTATCTGATATTCCCAAAGGTTTCGGCATTTGTTGCATTTATGCCAGTACTTGTTGTGATAAGTATGTTTTTAGGAATATTTGGAGGATATGTTATTTGTATTGTAACAAATGCACCACCTGTAGAAACATATATTTATGGTATTCAATCGTTTTTCAGGCCTCATTTAGTGTGGCAATCGATGATCAAATCAATGATATTCGGATTTATCATCTCGTCAGTTGCTGCGTATTTCGGATATAATGCCCGTGGTGGCGCATTGGATGTAGGACGAGCAAGTACCGATTCAGTAGTAATAAACAGTATTTTGATATTGTTGACCGACCTTATTTTCACCCAAATTGTTTCAGGATAAGTAGTATGATAGAAGTAAAGAATATTGTAAAAGAATTTGACGGACGCACCGTCCTCAACGATATTACTACTACCTTCAAAAAGGGTTCTGTAAACATGATTATTGGGAAGAGCGGCTCAGGGAAAAGTGTTTTTCTCAAGTGCATGGTGGGACTTATCAAACCTACTTCGGGGGATGTTTTGTATGCCGGAAAAAATTTCGCGAAGTTAAAAGCCCGTGAAATGAAAGAACTTCGCGTGCAAATGGGGATGCTTTTTCAAAATTCCGCACTATTTGATTCAAAAACAGTATTGGAAAATGTGATGTTTCCACTAGATGTTTTTTCTAAGAAGAACTTGCGTGAACGACGAAAAAGAGCCGAATTCTGTTTGGAGAGAGTAAACCTATCTCAGGCACATGATTTATTTCCATCAGAAATCAGTGGTGGTATGATGAAACGCGTTGCAATCGCTCGTGCTATTGCCCTTAATCCTAAATATCTTTTTTGTGATGAACCAAACTCTGGTCTCGATCCGGAAACTTCCATGTTGATTGATGAATTGATTCTGGATATAACCAAGGACTTTAATATGACCTCTATAGTGGTTTCTCACGATATGAACTCCATTATGAATATCGGAGACCAAATTATTTTCATCAACGAAGGCGTGAAAGAGTGGGAAGGTTCTAAGGATGATATCATGAATGCAGATAATCAGAAACTAAACGACTTTGTGTTCGCTTCTGATTTATTCAAAAAAGTAAAAGAAGTTGACAATGCCACTCCTCAAGAAGAAAAAGAGTGTATTAAAAAAGAGGAAAAGGAAGAGGAACAAAATACGAAGAATGAAAAAGAACTTCAAGAAGATATCGAAGAAGAAAGTATTGACGAGGGGATAAACTGATATTCCTTATAATCCTCCCTAAATCTAATTCCATACTCTCATATAAAACCGTTCAAACATTTGCACTAAAAAAATGTTATCTATAATACGATTAAGGTAGGAGAGATAGAGAGCGTTATTTTAAAAAATAACGTCTAATCAATAACTTCCGAAATAACAAAAAAAAACTTATTTTTGCATAGTGTTAAAATGCTGATTACACTATACATTTATACTCAATTTAATAATAAAAAGACGTGTCACAGCCGCGTCGTCAATCTTTGATATATTATGACTAAATTATTAGAAATAAAGGACCTTCATGCCAAAGTAGAAGGTAAAGACATCCTTAAAGGTATTAATCTGGAAGTAAATGAAGGAGAAATACACGCCATAATGGGGCCCAACGGATCAGGCAAAAGTACACTAGCATCCGTTCTTTCGGGAAATCCGAAGTTTGAAGTTACAGGCGGAAAAGTTATTTTCAAAGGTAAGGATTTACTAGATATGGAACCTGAAGATCGCGCCCGTGAAGGTATTTTCTTAAGTTTTCAATATCCCGTTGAAATTCCTGGTGTGAGCATGGTCAACTTCATGCGTGCCGCAGTGAATGAACAACGAAAATATAAAGGTCTTGAACCAATCGCAGCGACAGATTTTCTAAAACTGATGCGCGAAAAGCGCGAAATGATGGGAATGGACAGTCAGTTGGTGAGTCGTTCGGTGAACGAAGGTTTTTCCGGTGGTGAGAAAAAGCGCAACGAGATTTTCCAGATGGCAATGCTTGACCCAAAATTGTCAATCTTAGACGAAACAGATTCAGGTTTGGATATTGACGCTTTGCGAGTGGTGGCAACAGGGGTAAATAAACTTCAGACACCAAACAACGCGACTATCGTTATTACGCACTATCAGCGCCTTCTCGATTACATAAAACCGCACATTGTACATGTTTTGTACAAAGGACGAATCATAAAAACTGCAGGTCCAGAACTGGCACTCGAACTAGAAGAAAAAGGTTACGACTGGTTAATTAAAGACATTGATTAATACCATTGCACTATGATAGAACAACAATATATCGACCTTTTCCAAAATTTCAGAGAGCAGCTCAACGCTCATTCCATAGAGGTGATGAACCAACAGAGAGATGCTGCTTTTGAAAAATTTAAGGAAATCGGGTTGCCTACAACACGTTTGGAAGATTACAAACATTCGGATATAGCTTCACTTTTTGATGCGGATTTCGGACTCAATCTTAAGAATCTTCCTATTCCTGTAAATCCTTATGACGCTTTTCGGTGCGATGTTCCCAACCTATCCACTCATCTGCATTTTCTTATCAACGACCGTTATTACCAAAAAAGTCAAAATAATGAAAATCTTCCCCAGGGAGTTTTTGTAGGTGGGATGCATGAATTTGCAACACTTCATCCTGAGGTTTTAGCTAAACATTATGCTAAAATAGCACAAGATGAGACAAACGGTGTATTGGCCTATAACACTATGTTCTCTCAGGACGGATTTGTTGTGTATGTACCTGAAAATGTGCATATCGAAAAGCCATTGCAGTTGATAAATATACTACGTAGTTCGGTAGATTTAAATGTAAATAGACGTATTCTTGTAATAGCTGAGAAAAATGCTTCCGTAAAATTGCTTGTTTGTGACCATACGGCGGATGATGTCAAATTTTTGGTGACTCAGGTAACGGAAGTCTACGCCGACAAGGATGCTCAGGTGGACTTTTACGAACTCGAAGAAAATTCGATTAATGTTTCACGCATAGCGTCGCTATATTCCAATCAGTATGAAAATTCTAATGTGGTAACAAGTGGCATCACGCTGCATAGCGGATATACTCGCAACAATTATTATTTCCACCTTTTAGGTGAGCATGCAGAAGCTCACGCAGGCGGATTGGCAATATGTGATAAATCACAACATGTGGATAATTTCGCGTTTCTTGATCATGCTGTGCCAAATTGTATGAGCAATGAGCTCTTCAAATATGTGCTGCAGGAAAAATCAACCGGCGTATTCTGTGGAAAAATTCTGGTGGAAAAAGACGCACAGAAAACCCAGGCGTATCAAAACAATCGCAACCTTTGTGCATCTGAGGAAGCGCACATGTATTCCAAACCACAACTCGAAATTTATGCCGATGACGTGAAATGTTCACATGGTCTCACTACCGGTCAGTTGGATGACGAAGCGTTGTTTTATTTGCAGGCACGCGGAATAAGTAAAGATGAAGCGCGCATGCTTTTAATGGTAGCGTTTACAAAAGATGTACTTGACCTGATTCGTATAGATACACTCGTTGAACGTCTGGATTTACTCATTAACAAACGATTCAGAGGCGAATTGCTGCGTTGCGGAAACTGCAATGTTTGCAGATAAAATCAAAAATAGATGGACATAAATAATATACGTGCCGACTTTCCTATCTTAAGCACGCAGGTGTACGGAAAGCCGTTGATATATTTGGATAATGGGGCAACCACACAGAAACCGTGGCGCGTCATTAATGCAATTACGGAAATGTATACCTCTGCAAATGCAAACGTGCACAGAGGTGTGCATTTTTTAAGTCAAAAAGCGACAGATGCGCACGAAAATTCGCGTAAAGTCGTTCAGCAATATATTAATGCTGCTTCTTCAAATGAAATTGTGTTTACGAGAGGAACCACCGAATCCATAAATTTGATAGCTTCTTCATTCTGCCGCCAGTTTTGTAAGGAAGGAGATGAAATTCTTATCACCGAAATGGAGCACCACGCAAATATTGTTCCCTGGCAGATGCAGGGCGATATTCATGGCGTGAAATTGAAGGTTGCTCCAATAAACGATGAAGGAGAATTGATTTTAGACGAATTTGAAAATAAGATTACGGAACGTACAAAACTGATTTCCGTAACGCATATCTCCAATGTTCTTGGCACAATTAATCCCATCAAAAAGATAATAGAAATCGGACACAAATTCAATATTCCCGTATTGATTGATGCTGCTCAGTCTGTACAACACATGAAAGTGGATGTGCAAGAGCTTGATTGCGATTTTCTTGTGTTTTCTTCTCATAAAATATACGGACCCACGGGAATCGGCGTTCTTTATGGAAAAGAAAAATGGCTGGAGGCAATTCCTCCTTATCAGGGTGGGGGAGAAATGATTGAAAGTGTATGTTTTGAGAAAACAACGTACAACGAACTTCCATTCAAGTTTGAAGCTGGAACACCCGATTATGTCGGGACCGTTGGGTTGGCTGCTGCTTTGAATTATGTGTCTGAAATCGGCTTGGAAGAAATAGGTAAATACGAACATGAACTTTTGCAATATGCGATGCATAAAATGCAGGAGATTGACGGGATAAGGTTAATAGGAACTGCGAAAGAAAAAAGCAGTGTTATATCTTTTCTAGTAAAAGACATACATCCTTACGACATGGGCACGTTGTTAGACCGAATGGGGATAGCTATCCGCACCGGACATCATTGTGCTGAGCCTCTCGTACACAGAATGAACGTAGAAAGTACCGCCCGCGCTTCATTGGCAATGTACAATACTAAAGAAGAAATCGACGCTTTCGTGGCCGCTATTCAAAAGGTTTCGAAAATGTTTTAATTTTGTTTTACAATACGTTGTGATGCTACTATGGAAAATCCACAAAAATTGTCGATAAAGAATTGGGCTGAGGCAGACCGCCCGCGGGAGAAGATGCTTATGCGTGGTTCATCGGCATTGACTGACTCGGAATTATTGGCAATATTGATTGGGTCAGGTAGCAGAACAGAAAGTGCGGTAGAACTTGCACAACGAATTCTTCGTCAGGCGGAAGACAGTCTTCACTTATTAGGAAAAATGTCGGTGCAGGAAATGACAAAGATAAAGGGCGTTGGACCCGCAAAGGCGGTAACAATCTCAGCAGCCCTGGAATTAGGAAGACGAAGGAAAAATACTGAAGTTGAGGATAGACCAAAGATAACTTGTTCGCGTGATGCGTACAATGTTCTTACTCCCTTATTCATCGACCTGCCGCACGAAGAGATGTGGGCATTGTTGCTCGACAGAGCAAACAAAGTGGAGCACAAGATGCAAGTAAGCAAAGGTGGAATTTCGGGAACGGTGGTGGATGTCCGCCTCATTCTTCGCGAAGCGATTAACAGATATACGTCAGGAATTATTCTGGCGCACAACCATCCATCGGGAAATTGCGTTCCCAGCAACCAGGATATTCAAATTACAAAGAAACTCAAAGAAGGCTGCAAACTGATGGATATAAATTTACTTGACCATCTCATCGTCTGCGACAAAAAGTATTACAGTTTTGGCGACGAGGGAATTATTTGAAAAATAAAAAATATGAACGAAAAAATACAAGAAATACAAGACCAGATTGTGGTGATGCTCAAGACTGTGTATGACCCAGAAATTCCGGTGAACATCTACGATTTGGGTATGATTTACGATATAGATGTGGATGACGAATACAACGTGGATATTGAAATGACCTTTACTTCACCGAGTTGTCCGGCGGCAGATTTTATTCTGATGGATGTACAGATGAAAGTGGAATCCATCCCCGATGTGCAATCCGTAAAAATAAATCTTACTTTCGAACCCGAGTGGGATAAATCTATGATGTCGGAAGAAGCGTTGCTGGAGTTGGGTATGATGTAATCACTTGCATGGATAATCGAAAAAAACTCTATTTCATCTCGGATGTACATTTAGGGTCGTCGTCGCACAAATGTACGCACGATACAGAACGAAAACTCTGTTGTTGGTTAGACTCTATTCGCGATAGTGCGGCGGCTGTGTACCTCTTGGGAGATATTTTTGATTACTGGTTTGAATACAAACATGTAGTGCCGAGAGGTTTCGTTCGTCTGCTCGGAAAACTGGCGGAGATGACCGACACTGGTATTGAAATACATTTTTTTATAGGGAATCACGATATTTGGGTTACCGATTACCTTTCTAAAGAGTGTGGTCTTATCATACATAAAGAACCTTACATTACTAAATTCAACGGTGCTAAGTTTTACCTCGCGCATGGTGACGGCTTGGGGGATGAATCTAAGTCTTTCCAATTCTTGAGAAAAGTTTTCCATAGTAACTTTCTCCGCAAAGCATATGCCTCACTTCATCCTGGGTGGACAGTCCCTTTGGCACATGCCTGGTCTAATAAAAGCCGCAAAACCGGCGGCGATATGGGATACCTGGGAGAAAATAAGGAGCACCTTGTTATTTTCGCGAAAAAACTACTCCAACAACAACCTGATATCAATTATTTCATTTTCGGACACCGTCATATCATGCTTGATCTGATGATTGCGCCGACATCTCGTGTCGCTATTTTGGGCGATTGGTTACAATATTTTTCCTACGGAGTTTTTGATGGGGAAAATTTTGAACTTTGTGTTTTTGAAGATTAAAAACGCCGAAAATCTTTACTCAAATAACTAAAATACTCACTGGAAGAAACAGGGAAATACAGCGCACGTAATAAAGTGATAATTCCTTTGTCTTCCTTGGTATAAAACAATTGTATTTTGTGCTTCGCACAGAATAATGACATTCTCATAACGCCAATAAAAGAAGTATCTTGTTGCAATCGGCAGAGTTTTTTTGCGTTTTCAACGGCTTCGTTTCTAATCCCCGTTCTTTCTAGAAATAACCGCGCTTCATTAAGTCGTCGTTTCATCTCTGGTTTCAATTCCTGATATAGTTTCCAGGTGCGATGGACATTTTGGAAGATATTCTTCAATGTAAGTTTGTTGTCTTTTGGTTTGGTGTAAGTCATTGAATTGCCGTGCCGGCGGTGATTGACCAGCACATCTTCCACAAACGCAACGCCTGCATCCGCTTTTGCCAAAAGCATAAAGATAGCGTCATAATACCGCAGTTCGAGATAAGGTGAATCGTAGGGGATTTTATTTATCAGTTCGTGTTTAAACATCTGGGTATGTCCCGAAATAGGATTGATATACAAAAGTCGTAACAATTCAAAATTGGGAATCCGACTGTCGAAATGTAGCGGCAATCCTTCGGTAGAAAACGGACGCGAAAATCCCCCGCAAAGCGTATTGTCTCCGATCTTTTGGATTTGTTTCTCCAGTTTGTCTGGTTCCCAACGGTCATCCTGATCGGAAATTGCTATATAATCCCCCGTTGCACGTTGAATCGCGCTGTAAAAATTGGCATTGACACCTTTTCCGTTTTCGTTCTGAAATATTCTGATGGATGGATGTTTTAGCGCGTATTCAGAAAGTATAATCCATGTTTTGTCTGTGGAATGGTCGTCCTGGATGACGATTTCAAAAGGCGGGAAAGTCTGCGCAAGAATGGAATCAATCTGCTCGGAAACAAACTTTTCACCATTGTAGGTACACATCACTACCGAAATTTTCTGATTACTCATGCTTTGTGCTGTTTACCTGTCTGCAGGTCTACTTGTATACTTTCTTAAAAAAATCCCAAATAACAATCCCCGCAGTAACCGATACATTTAGAGAATGCTTCGTACCGAATTGCGGGATTTCGATGCAGTCATCCGACGCGTCAATGACGCTTTGCTGCACACCATATACTTCATTCCCCAGAATTACTGCGTATTTTTTCTGTTTGTCCAGTTCGATATTTTCCAGAGAGATGCTGTTTTCCACTTGTTCGATAGAGTAAATGGTGAAACCTTTGTTTTTTAACTGATTAACCACCTGCAAAGTATCTTCAACATACTCCCATTTTACTGAATCTTCCGCGCCAAGGGCCGTTTTGTGAATTTCCGCATTCGGAGGAGTGGAAGTGATGCCGCAAAGATAAATGGTTTCCACACGAAAAGCGTCGCTGGTGCGAAAAACCGACCCGATATTATTGCGGCTGCGCACATTGTCCAGCACCACGCACAATGGAATTTTTTCTGCTTCGCGAAATTCTTCTACGCTGATGCGGTGCATCTCCTCTACATTCAGTTTTCTTTTCTCCCTATTCATACCCTTTTGGAATTGTGCGACAAAGTTAAGATTATTATAAGAAATTCCTGAAAAAATGCACGGTTGTTTAGCCTTTGCACAAGGCATGATTTCCGAAGTCCTAAGGAGATTAACCATGGTTCTTTCTCGACCTCTACGGACATTAGCAAGTGGACAAGTTGTCCTTTCCTAAAACTTTCGAAGTTTCTCCAGTATTTTTTTACTTCTGTACATCTCAGGAGGTTCATCCGAGTCGACAGGCTAATAAATGTATAGAATTCATAACTCAATACCAAAACGAACAAATCCTACCAAAGCATTTTTCAATTTGTTTTCGGTTCCAGCGGGATTGATAATGTATTGCAGATTAGGTTTCACGAAAAAGTGATCACCAAATTGTGATTTATAGGTGAGTTCAAAGGTGGTTTCATTGCCAATTTCATTGTCCAGTCCCGAATGCACAACGGCAAACCCCAATACATCGTCTAAATTTTTTTGAAAAAGTCCCTTATAATTTATTCCCGCGCCGAGGTAGTACCAGTTGTCATTCAAACTTCGTGGACTGATACTGGTCTGTG
Organism: Dysgonamonadaceae bacterium; assembly: GCA_032068765.1. Classification (GTDB taxonomy): domain Bacteria; phylum Bacteroidota; class Bacteroidia; order Bacteroidales; family Dysgonomonadaceae; genus DAMBHY01. The sequence continues at coordinate 23,375 of DAMBHY010000006.1, forward strand.
TGAATAGTGTCAATTCTTTTCCCGCCTGATTTTTATACAAAGTATGGTCGGTAACCAGATAGAGCCCATAATTGGCAGGATGACTTTCTGTTATTGTGTTTCCAGCTCCATCCGATTTGTTAAAAAAATGCCCATTGTGATAATATGATCCAAGCCTGTAAATCGCGCTATGTGCTTCCGTAATCTTCTTGTAGCTAATTTCGGAGAAAGCAATGTATCCTTCATTTCTCGACAAGTTCCAGTTTAGATTGTACTTATTGCTTGAAAAATTATCGGGAATTCCGTCAAAAATGGCAAGTTTCATTGTCAATTTATCTGTAAAATCATAATGGATTTGCGCGCCTAAAGATGTCAGCGGGAAGATGGGAACCATCAGATTGGAGGCAACGGTTGAATGTACGCCGCACGAACTATTTAGAAACAATCCCGCTGATTCGCTTGACAGAAATTCCACGCATAAATCTTGTAGACCTACTACGAATGACGCGTTGCCTATCTTTTGTTTGTACCACAATTCATGCAGATAGGTTAGATCGCCCGCTTCAATGTTGGAAGCTGTCTGGAAATCGCCGATTAGTGTTTCGGAGGCTTTGCCGCCGTGTGTGTTCGCTGCATTAATAAAAACTTCGCCGCCTTTCCACCAGCCTGCTTTTTCAGTATCAATTCCCAAAGTGAGATTGAGCATTCCCATATACACTGCTCCGGTTTTTATTCCGCCTCTGAAATTATATCCTGTGTCGCTGATATAGGATGCACCGAAAGTGAAAGCTCTACCTCTTATGCTGTCGTTATCTTGTGAATATCCTGTAAATGTGAGGAAAAGAATGATGGCGATGATATATATTCGTTTCATTTTACCCTAAAATTTATTTCAAGTGCAAAATAATTGAAAAAACGAAAGTGGGTCAATCACCTAATAAAGGGATATTCTTTGTTTGGAATCACCAGAAATGGGGATTTAAAGTGAAATACTATCCAGAGAAATGATGTTCATTGTTATGGCATAGATGGCAAGACCCGACAGACTTTTTATACCTGTCTTGTCCATAATGTTTTTTCGATGTGTAATCACTGTGTGGATGCTGATGTTCAATTTGTCCGCAATTTCCTTGTTGGTAAATCCTTTTACCAGTTCTCTTAATATATCAATTTCCCTGTCGGTCAGTTGTTCGTGTGGGTCGCTGGTGTGAAGCTGCGCGTCTTTTCTCGATAATTTCTGAAGAATAGTTTCTGCATTGTCGGTAATGGAGATGGTGTCATTCAGCTTAGTCAGGATTTCATTCTCAAAAAATGAATAAATCATACCAATCCAAACGATATCCGGATGGTGTCTTTTTAGTTTGGAGAAATCATTCATTCTGTTCTGCAGCAGAGAAGGATTAAGAAGGACGAAGTCAATATTTTCTTTCTGAATAATCTGCTCGAGTTCTTCCAAATCATTGATCCTGTAGAGATAAAATCGCCTGCTTGATTGCAGCAAAATAGTAGAAATCCCTTCGTAGACAATAGTAGAAGGTTCGTAAATACAAATATTAGTCCAGTGTCTATCCATTAAATCTCTCATTTTCAATTTGAGTAATCAAAGGTAGCAGCACCGTTTCTTCAATCATAGAATGGATGTTCAGATCAAATTCCAGTTCGAAAAGATTCTTAAGAAACTTCCTCCGAGTTGCAAAATCACCTTTCAGATGGATATGTTTCAGCATCAGATTTTTTAGATCGGATAATTTTGTTTCGATATCCGAATGATGTTCTTTATAATGATTTCCTGAGAAATTCTGATTCCGCTGAACATCGCCTGAGGCAGTCAGTTGGCAGAAGTAGGGGAAAGCCACCTTCTCTTCATAGTTGAGGTGCTCCATCACTTCTCTGAAATAGCTGTCAAAAAATTTCTCAATTAGTTTGATGTCATCGGTATGATGATGTTGATGGAGTTGGTTGATGGATTCCTTTATCTCGGGATAAATATCCTGTTTATAATATCGGTGGCTGTTTCGCAGAAATCGTAAAATGGATGGAATATCTTCGCGTGTGAGAGCATTGTTCTTATTTGGATAAAACTGATTGTAGAAATTGGAAATTATCAGAAACACGGATTTGGAAATGTCATTCTCCTCGCAGATCTGTCCAACCGATTTGTCGCCAACCGTAAAATCAATCTCAAAATGCTCTAGAAGCATCAGCAGGGAATGATTCTCGAGAATCAAATCCGCCATTTTCATTTCAAGAGTTATGTATGTTTTGTGGGTTTGGTACATCCTTTTTTACTTTTTCTTTGCTGTAATTTCTACCAAAGATAGGATATTAAGAGAAATTATTACATACGTTGACGTAAAATATTGATTGGTGCCTTGGCACAAACATTAACGCCTATCTGTTTGTTATAGCTACAAATACAATTATTTGAAATAACTACAGATGCAAAAATCATTGATAAATAAGAAACTTATTCTTCTTATAGGGATAACTTTCACGATGAGTTCATGTACGGGAAAAAAGGAAAAACTGCAGGCAGCAGTACCCGTTGCTGTTGACTCGGTGACATCTTCCCCTGCCAAAGAAAAACAGAAATTGGAACCCCTTACTGCCGCAGATATTACCCTTCGCGAAGAATTGTTGTTTGACAATTATACTTTGGAGGATGTGTATGATTATAAAGATACTACTAGAAGTTTCAAGATAGAGCAGATAAAGGAAAAACTCGCTTTTGTGGAGTCGCTCGAAGAGGAGGTAGGACGATGGGCTGTGGTGCAGAACTACAAGAATATGAACGGTCAGGCGCCCACGGTGAAGGGATTTGTGAGGAATGATTACGGAAGAGTTTCCGATTCTTACGGAACGGAACGCTATCAATCCGCACCGCTGTATGATTTGAATGATCAGGAAAGCCCCATCCGCTACGCGAATGACGGATGGTTGACGCATATACTAGATACCATCGGCAACTTCTACAAAATCACTCCTATCAAAGCGGACAAAGAAGTGTTTCTGATTCCGAAGCGTTACCTCAAACAATTGGGGACCGACCTGAAGTTTCACCATGTGATTATAGTGGACAGAGGTGACCAGAACATTATGACGTTGGAGCGCGAAAGCCGTGGTAAATGGCTCATAAGAAGTAAAAATCCTGCAACTACAGGGTTAAAAAAACAGCCTCATCAAATGTCGACTCCTCTCGGTATTTTCCTCCTGCAACAGAAAAAGCCAAAGATGGTATATCACAAAGATGGAACTACTGAAAATGGAGGTTTCGCACCTTGGGCGAGCCGATTCACAAATGGAGGATATATTCACGGCGTTCCGGTTAATCTACCACGCACCAAACAGATAGAGTATAGTCCCAGTTTGGGGACAATTCCCCGCTCGCACATGTGTGTACGCAATGCTACAAGTCATGCCAAATTCATTTATGACTGGGCGCCTACTGAAGAGTCATTGGTAATAGTTATTGAATAAAGTAAATCAACGAGTCACGAGTTACGGTTACAAATTTATGACCTGTTTCCTCGACTACTAATAATACATATATGAATAATTTTAAAGATATAATCAATTCTGACGTCCCCGTGCTGGTGGACTTCTACGCTACGTGGTGCGGACCATGCAAAGCAATGGCTCCCGTTATTGAATCAATTGGAAAAGAGGTGCAAGGAAAAGCGCGGGTCCTGAAAATTGATGTGGACAAAAACCCCGCTTTAGCAGCAAAGTTTACCATCCAATCTGTGCCTACGCTGATGGTTTTCAAAAACGGGAATGTTGTTTGGCGGCATTCAGGAGGAATGGATAAGGCGGGATTGAAGAATACGCTTTTGTCGTTTGGGTGATCTTATTAATTTAAAATAGTGAATTTGGGTTTTGTCTTTCTATAAATTTTTTCGCAGACTCAACCATATACATTTTTTTGCATGAAGGACAGAATAGGTAGTATTCAAAATAATAAGTTTGTCCTGGTTTATGTTTCTTTTTAGTTTGTTTCTTAATCACTGGTGTGTGACATTTTGTGCATTTATCCCCTTCATTTAAAATTTTTTGAATAGTCTTATCTTCAAGTAGAGAACTTTCATAACCTACATCTACTTTTAGATCATTAGCATTCATTGCGAGTGTTGCAAGATAATCGCACCTTTCGTTTTCTGGATGTCCATTATGGCCTTTTATCCACTTAAAGGTGACATTATGTTGTTCAATCAACGCTAACAACTCTCCCCACAAATCAGCATTTATTGCTTTTTCTTTCTTATTCCTAAGCCAGTTGTTTTCCTTCCATTTTTTGGCCCAACCTAATTCAATTCCCTGAATAACGTATTTTGAATCTGTAATAATGGTCACATTAGATTTCGTTTTTAATTTCTTTAGGCCTGTTATAACTCCCAGCAATTCCATTCTGTTATTTGTTGTGAGTTTAAATCCTTCATAGAATTCTCTTTTTATACCTTTCCAAGACAATATCAATCCATATCCACCCTTTCCAGGATTGGGATCTGCACCTCCATCGGAATAAAGTTCTATATTGGGAATTTCATTAAAATCGTTCATTTATTAATATAATAATATTTTATCTATAAATAGAATGATTCAAAGTTATGTATATATTGTCTTTTCTACAAAAGCGGGTATAAAAAAAGAGCTGGTTTGATGACCGACTCAAATCTTAGTATATTATTTAATTTCGTTCATCAGTATTTTTGAGTTAATGTCCAAAATTTTGTCTTGTTGCACGAAGTTTCCCATTTCCTTCATTTGTAGATATTTAAATTTTACTTCGCAACACTCCTCACGGCAAACCATATATGGTGAAAAAAAGTAGAAAGATGTCCGTAATATTTTGACATTATATGGTAGCGCTCTTTGAGGGATGCCTTGTGGTTGGCGGTAGTCATGCCCTCGTTGAGGTAATTGATGAGCGTTAGGCGGGTGTTGTGGATGTGTGTAGATTTCTTCATCATGCGCACCGCCCAGTCAAAGTCGGAAGAGAAACGATAGTTGAGATTATACGCTTCGAAAAGGGATTTCTTCACGATAAATGCCTGATGGCAGACAAGCATTCCTTGACGGAAGCTTTTCCATTTAAGCTTTTCGGGAGCCTGCAGGCGGCGCATATGCAGAAACCTGCCGTAGTTGTCCACAATAGCGGTTTGCCCATAGAGAATATCGGGAAATTCGTTTTCGGAAAAGGTGTGCATCATCTTTTCTACCGTGTCCGCAGAAAAAAAGGTGTCGCCCGCGTTGAGGAAACAAAGGTAATCGCCTGTGGTGAGGGCGGCGGCTTTGTTCATCGCGTCATATAATCCTTTATCTGGCTCACTTATCCATTTCAGGTTCGGGCGTGCGTATTGCTTCACGATATCGAGCGTGGCATCTTTCGATTTTCCATCCACGATGATGTGTTCGATGTGAGGATATGTTTGACCGGCAACGCTTTTGAGCGTGCGCTCCACTGTTGCTTCGGCATTGTAGGTGACAGTTATGATCGATAGTTTTTTCATCAATCTTTGTATATTTCGATGTATTTCTTCGCGATTATTTGCTCGTCGTAGCGCGACAGTACTTTGTGTCGAGCTTGTTGAGCCATCTCTTTCGTATCTGTTTCATAAAGCACCCACTCGAGACCTTTCGCCAAGTCCGCCGCGTTTTTATATTCTGCCACGTAGCCGTTTATATGATGGTCAATCATTTCGGGGATTCCGCCGATTTGAAATCCCACGCAAGGCGTACCGCAAGCCATCGATTCCATAATGGTGTTTGGCAGGTTTTCCTGCAACGACGGGATGACAAACACATCCGCAAGGTTATAAATTTCGGACATTTTCCCTGGGTTGACATATCCTAACACATGCGACGGAGCGGAAATCTGCCGCGCGATGACTTCGCCTTGTCCGCCCGCAATGAGGAAGAGCACGTCCGAATGTTTCTCCGCAAGTCGTTTGGCTGCTTCGATAAGATATACCAGCCCTTTGCGAGGATCGGACGCTTTCACTGCCGCGAACAGGATAATTTTTTTGTCTTGGGGCAGATTCCAGTTGCTGCGCAAAGTGTTTTTATCTCTCGGCGTATAAATGTTTGTGTTAAGTGGATTAGAGATTGAAACTACCTTTTGATTGTGCGTGAGCGAACTTAGTATTGCCAAATTTTTCAGCCACTGGCTGCATGCAACGAAAGTGAGTAGCCCCTTTGAGTAGATATTCTTCTTCTTTTGGAAGATTTGGGCAGAAATATCATTGGAGTTTGGCTTTGCAAGATAAGGACATTCGCCGCAACTAATCGTGAATCTGCTACACTGCGCAGCGTGATGGCAGATGCCTGTAAACGCCCACATATCGTGCATTGTCCAGATAATTTTTTTACCAGAAGTGATTATCTTCTGCATCTCTTTTAGTGAGAGCATCCCCTGATTAACCCAATGCAGATGGATGACATCTGCTGTTTTGAATTCGGGACGGTCACTAATGCTCACTCCCGTATTCCCGATAGAAACATCGAAAAGATTTTTCTTGGAGAAGCTGTTTTTTGCAAAAATCACGGCACGCTCTATATAAAAGTTGCGCTTGTTTTGCGCCGGTTCGCCCACCTGCACCACACGCGGATGCGTAGAGCGTTTGTCCCTGACGAGCATGGTGGTGTCGATGCCCTGCGCGGTGAGTGCTTCCATCAATCGAAAAGCGGCTACTGCCGCACCACCGTGAATGTCGGATGTGCTAACGATGCATACTTTCATCCCAATAATCTCCTTTTTACTTTTGCCCAAAATCCATTGGTTTTTCGGTAATATTTTTGATAAGCTAGTCGGGCTTTTTTGCTTTCTTGTATCGGAGTGATGGACACATCCAGCCTGCGGTTGCAGAGGTGGGTTTTCCAGATTTCCTTGTTGCCGCTGTGTGTGCCTGTTCCGTCAAAACCTATGTTCTGCACCAGCGATTCTCCCGCGTTCAGCGACAAAATATCTTTCAGAAACAGCGAGGCATTCCATCGGATTGCCCACGAATTGTTGATGCCCTTTGTTTGTCGGCGCAGCATGCGAGTGTATTTGTATGTGCCGTTGAAATCGAAAAGGTGTGTAAGTTTTCTGTCTTCCAACTGCTTTAGCAGATAATTGCCGTCAGCATTGAAATGCTTCCATGCTCTGTCCCAGGTTCCCCATCCCCAGCTTCCAATCCATTTGATGAGAAAAGCGTCGCCTACGTTGAGATCAGGATAGCAATATCCATGAACGTGACCAATCTTTTCGTTGTCCTTGTATTGGTTGAGTGCGTCGTTCATAAACGTGAGGAAGTAGGGCGAAGTAATCAAATCGTCCTCCAGTACAATTACCTTTCCGTATTTGGAAATGATGTCCGTGACGCCTTCGATGATATTTTTTGCCAGTCCTTTGTTGTTGGTGTTCTCGATGATTTCCACTTTCTTAAATCCATCTACCTGGCTGATTACGTTTCTTACTTCAGTCACTTTTTCTTTGTCCGCATCGCTTTTCGCCGCATCCGAAAAGATGAACAACTCGCTTTCCTGAGTCAGCAAATTCTTTTTGAGTGCTTCCAGCGTGCGGCGCGTATGCTCGGGACGGTTATAAGTGAAAAGAAGGATGGGCGCTAATTCCATAATCGAAGGGATTTAGAAAATTATTTTTGTGGAAAGTACGTTGCGCTTGAAGATGTGCAACTGGATATCGCGACCAATCTCAATGCCTTTGGCAGAGAGCATCTGTTGTGTGGTTTGGTAAGCCACTTCGGGATTATTATTGTCGCCGCTCAGGTGGCAAAGGCAGATATTTCGCCAGCTGCTCGAAAAATTGTTGGACAAATATTCCGCCGTCTGTCGGTTACTAAGATGTCCGTGACCTGATGTAATTCGGCGCTTCAATTGGTAAGGATAATTTCCCATGCGCAACATTTCTTCATCGTAATTGCTTTCGATAATCAGGTGATGTGCGCGCTGAAAGTGATATGCCATTTCATCCGTGATGATGCCTACATCAGTTGCAATTACCAGTCGGTGGTTTTCGAACTCGATACTGTATCCCACGTTGTCCGTACTGTCGTGCGGAACTTCAAACGGAGTGATTTTCAAACCGAGCAATTTGAAAGTTTTCCCTTTCTCTACGTACTTACAAATGGAATTATCCAGACGAGAGTGAATCAACGGACAGTTTCGGATGCCGCGATGAACTTCTCGGGTTGCATATATGGGAAGAAATAGTTTTTCGGCGAAAAATCCCACCGATTTTATATGGTCGAAATGGTCGTGTGTAATCAGCACCGCCTGTATCTGTGCCAAGTCAATTCCGCTTTCGGCAAGTCGTTTCTTTGTGATTCGTGGACCTATTCCCGCGTCGATCAGGATACCGCTAGTACTGTTTCCCAAGTAATAGGAATTGCCACAACTGCCGCTACCCAGACAAAAGAGCTCATATTTATCGGAAGGAAAAAGTTGATATTGCATAACTAATTACAAATTTACGCAAAATGGAGGAAACTTACTTTCCAAAATATAAAAATAGATTCTATATTTGTAAAAACGAAAAATGAAAGCATTGATAATTGGCGCGACAGGCGCAACGGGTAAAGATTTAACTGAATTGTTGCTGAAGGACAATCGTTATTCTGAAGTGCGAATTCTTGTAAGGAGAGGCGGAGTATTCCCCGCGAATGGTAAATTCAAAGAATACGTAATTGATTTCGATAAATTGTCGGAATATGAAGACGCTTTTTCGGGGGCGGATGTGGCGTATTGCTCTTTGGGTACCACATTGAAAGATGCGGGTAGCAAGGAAAAACAAAAAGTAATTGACGTAGATTATCCCTTGGCGTTTGCTAAGATGGCGGAGAACCATGGCGTAAAACAATTTGTGCTTGTGTCAGCAAACGGTGCGAATGCTAAATCTCCATTCTTCTATATGCGGCTGAAAGGAATGCTAGAAGATGCGGTAAAACAACTGAATTTTCAACGCATCATCATTGTGCAACCGAATAGTCTTATCCGAAAAAATACCAATCGCGCAGGCGAAAATATGGGCGTAAAACTAATGCAGACAGTCAATAAAATTGGACTTTTGAAGTCTTTTGCTCCAATTTCTACAGAAAAACTTGCGTGCAAGATGATAGAACTGGCAGCGGCTCCCATCGACCAACGTATAGTCACCGTTTCGGGTAAAGAATTATTGAATTAATTTACTGTTTGTTCAGCCTATTTCTGTAAGCCATATACAAAATTATCTCGGCAGAAGAAAGCACATCGGAAATAGCTTGGTATGTGGATGTCTCTTCCGATTTTTCCGCCATACGTTGTTCCGCGATATTGAGTTTGTCGAATGCAATGACATCTGAAATTTCGATCTTTCCATTCAAAACATAAGTCCCCAAATGCGTAGCAATAGTTGAAGGTGATAATTCCCGTTCATCCGCGATTTCTTCAATGGATTTTCCTGTGCGATATAATTCGTAACTCACTTTTGCACTGTCGCCTTTATTCCTTTTCTTTTTCGGAAGAGTTTCCTCCAAAGGTATAGCATTTTCAAGATTATTTTCTTCTAAATACGTATGAATGATTTCGAGAATCTCGTCGCCATAATTTTCGATAGTTGCTTTTCCAATGCCTTTTATTTCTTTAAGTTGCTTTTTGGTGCGGGGAAGTTTCTCCACAAGTCCATGCATCACTTTGTTATGCAAAATACGGAAATGAGGAATATCTTCCTGATTTGCAATGCGTGCTCGCCATCGCAAAAGTTGTTTGAATAAATCGGCATTTTCGGTATTCTTTGCAGAGAAATTTTCTTTATTCGGTGCGTAGGCGGTTACTTTTGGGAGTTGAAGTGAGAAAGATTTCCGTAAACTGAAAAACTTGTCCACCTCCAGTGTACCGTCCAGTTCGCTCATCCAAAATCGCTTTTGAAACAGAATGGTGTAGATAAAATTTAAGTTTTTGTCGATGTTTTCGGCAACGGATTTATTGTCTGTGGTAATCGGTGATTCAGAAATCATTTGCAAAAGTGGCGTTATTTGTGGAACAAAATAAGCCGTAGCCTCACGCAGTCGCGTGACAATTTTATCTGGCTCCGCATTGTTTTCATACATATTGGTTAGTTGCACCCCAAACTTATTTCCGATTTCACTTACTTCTACCATTTTGTCCATAAGTGTTTTCGCATACGCGACGGATGAAATCACAAATATCGGTTCGTCTTTAAGAATATCATTATACAACTGACTTGCAGCATCTTTTGCCGAGTTGAAATTAAAAAGATTTCTCCAAAGAGAAATTAAATAAGATTGTTTGGAAGTTTGCAATTTCTCGGGAAGAGTGTCCAAAGAACGATTGCCATTTTCGGTGAAAGACAGAATTTTCTGTTCGTTTCGCAAAGCATTCTTTTGCAATGTGGACTTGAAAACAATTCCTTCAAGTGTACGGCAACGACTCAAAGCAACATAAGCTTGTCCCGCTGCAAAAGCGTCTTCTGGGTCAATAATCACACGCTCAAAAGTCAATCCTTGACTTTTATGGATGGTGATTGCCCATGCTAGACGGAACGGATATTGCGTGAATGTTCCTAAAATTTCCTCTACAATTTCAGTCGTTTCTTTATTCACTTTGTAGCTTGTATTGTGCCAGATTTGAGGGGAAACTTCAATCTCTTCATTGTCGCATTTTACTACGACCTTGTTTTCCTCCAGATGGCTTATAATTCCCGTTTTCCCGTTGAAATACTGATGTTCGGCATCATTCTTGATAAACATCACCCGCGCGCCTTCTTTCAGTTCCAAGGTTTTATCCGCAGGAAAAATGTTTTCGGGGAAATCACCTTCCACTTTAGCGTCGAAGTAAAATGTTTCATTTTCGATTTTCTCCATTTCGCGGGTGTTGATTTCATCCGCTTTATAATTATGAGTAGTGAGGATGATATGGAAATTATCTTCTGGGCATTCAAAATCCGGTTGATAACGGCTTGCAAGAATCTCTTGTGCTTTTGACGACACTTTTCCCATTCGGATTTCATTCAGAATTTCGATAAAAGTGTTGTCATTTTGGCGGTATACTTTCGTAAATTCTAGATACACGGGCTGATTGTTTTCCAGCACTTTGCTGTCAAAAAAGTACAAACTCGAATAATAATCTTTCAAAAGCATCTGCTCATCTCGTTTGGCTACGGGCGATAACTGAAACATATCGCCGATAAAAACCATCTGCACTCCGCCAAAAGGTTCGCCGTTTCTGTGTCTTGCATGTCGCAGTAGCGTGTCGATGGCATCCAGAATATCTGCTCGCACCATGCTCACCTCGTCAATCACCAGCAGTTCCAATTCCTGCAGACGGCGCAGTCTATCCCTGTTTAGTTTCACTTTTCCTACAAGGTCTTTTCTCCCTTCTGGCGTGGGAATGAAAGGAGTCAGAGGCAGCAAAAAGAATGAATGAATAGTTGAACCACCCGCATTGATAGCCGCAACACCCGTAGGGGCAATCACCGCCATTTGTTTAGGACAATCATTTTTAAGACGGTGGAGAAAGGTGGTTTTTCCGGTACCTGCTTTTCCTGTAATAAAAACATTCTTATCCGTGTAGGTAATAAACTCAAAAGCGGTGTCGAAATTGGAGTAGGTGGACTGTTGCATAACTAACTGCAAATTTAAGGAATATTGTATTATAAATTTAATTATCAACTAACTAATAAAAAAAATAATAAATTTGCATTTCGAAAAATACTATATACGATGAAGAAGATAAACCTGATACCCATAATAGTGTTAATCGCCATTTTTTGTTTTTCAGACCTCGCCAACGCACAGGAAAATATTTGGCAAAACTATTTGATAGAATTGGCTGATGAGGAAACGAGCGAAGCACAGATAGAATCCATGTATGAATATCTGAAGCAGTTGGAGGAAAATCCGTTCAATCTCAACACAGTGAGCCGCGAAGACTTGGAACAATTTCCTTTACTCTCTTTGGAACAAGCCACATCGCTTACGGATTTTCTTGAAAAGAACCGTCCTGTTTACACTGTTTACGAATTAAGGAATGTTCCTCGATTGGATTACAAAACGGTGGAGTTGATTCTGCCTTTTTTTTATGTGGGCGAAATGAAAGTGGATAATAGACTCAAACTGAAAGATATTCTACAATACGGTCGCAACGAAGTGCAATTACGTTTCGATAAAACACTAGAAAAACGAGCCGGTTACGGCACTTTTACCGACAGCATCCTTCAGAAATATCCCAACAGAAAATATCAGGGAGAGGATTTTTACAACTCCGTTCGGTACCGATTCTCGTATCGAGACAAAATAAGTGCTGGTATTACGATGGAAAAAGATGCGGGTGAGCCACTCAAAAAAGGTTACGACAATTATGGTTTCCACTTCGTGGCTAAGGATTTGGGAAAGCTACAAACCATAGCGATTGGTGATTATACATTGTCTTTCGGTCAGGGTTTGGTGATGAACAATAATTTCCTTTCGCCAAAGGCATGGGCATCCAACAATCTGATACGAAATACCACTGAACCCAAAAGACATTTCTCTACTTCCGAATTCAACTTTTTTCGAGGTGCCGCAACGGTGTTGAAGATAAAAAATTATTCACTAACAACCTTTGTTTCGTACCAGCATCGTGATGCGAACTTATCCGTAGCTGATGAAATTACTTCTTTCAAAGTTGACGGTCTTCATCGTACCCAGTTAGAGATAAAAAAGAAAAACAATGTGGTGGAATTGGTAACCGGAGGAAATCTCAATTACCGCAAAAACAACTTTCAGGGAGGAGTCTGTTTCATTTATTACAATTTTGACAAACCCATCCATCCGAAAGATGTCCCGTATAATGACTTTGCTTTTCGTGGCAGGGAAGGGTACAACGCAGGTGCTAATTACGTTTATCGCTTCAGTAGGGTTTTATTCGGCGGGGAATTTGCCATGTCTGCAAACGGGGCACTGTCAACCATCCACTCTTTGCGTTATCAGCCCATAAATCCGCATTTCGGGACTGTTTCATTTTCCTACAGAAATTACGACAAGAAATATCATGCACCTTACGCACAGCCATTTGCAGAGTCTGGTGCGCAAAATGAAACAGGTATTTTTATATCTGCACTTTTCTATCCCATATCTAAACTTACCCTTTCCACCTACGTGGATTTGTTTCGCTATCCCTATCTGCGCTATCAGGTGGACGAACCGTCTAAAGGCATTGATATGTATATGAATTCGCGTTACGATTTCTCAAAACGCAATGCGTTGGAAGCAAGGTATAAAGTAAAAATCAAGGAGAAAAATGCCAAATTTCCCGATAGTAGAATGGATATGCTTTTGCCTTACGTTACGCACAAGTTCCGTGTGCTCCACAATTATCTGTTTGCCTCAGGCTGGGATACGCGTACGATGATTGACATGGCGGTATACCAGCAACAATATTCCAAAATTAAGAGAGGATGGATGTTGTCCGAAAACATTGGTTATCGTGGGAAAAGTAAGTGGAGGGGCGACGCTTTTTTCGGCTATTTCAATTCGGAAAGTTACTACGCGCGTCTTTTCTCATACGAAAGAAATATTTTCAACACGTTCTACATGCCGTCATTTTATGGAAAAGGAATGAGAACCGCTCTGTCTGCCCGATATGATGTAAACGATAAACTTTCTTTCTCCCTCAAAATCGCGCAAACCCGATATTTTGACAAAGACCAAATTGGGAGCGATACGGAGATGATTGATGCCAATCACCGAACGGATTTATTAACATATTTGAAATGGAAGTTTTAGGATTTTAATTTGATTTTTTACTAGTCCTAAATAATCCTCACAAGTCTGATTTTTTATAAGTTCTGGTTTTAATATTATCCTGATTATTTATCAAACAATGCATCAAAAAATAGGCAAACAATACAGCTGATTTTTAAAAACATTTCCCTATATTTGCAGCAAACACATGTCTAATTATTTAAAAAACATTACTATGAGCGAACAAGCAAAGAATACCTCGAAAAAGAAGAAAAGCATTTATTTTACCAACGAACAATCGCTGAACAACTACGACGCAATCTTTACCAACATTTCCCAACAACCGCTTATCCAGTCTGAGATGGCACAATATGGCTATGACGAAGCAAAAATTAAAGAGGGAAAAGCATTGGCCGATGCAGCACGTAAGGCTTACACCGACAACAAGCGTGAAACCGCCGAATCGGTAGCAGCTTATGCAGAAGTAGACAAAGTTATTAACAAGCTGCTGCCTCCATACACAGCTCATCGCAAAGCAGCAAAAGTGGCGTTGCGAAAAGATCCTGCCGCAGTAAAACAATTAGGAATTAACGGCAGAGAACCCGATGCAATGGCTGCGCGTATTGAACAATTGGAAAACTTTTACACCCAGTTGGAAAATTTTCCTGAAATAGCAAAACAAGTAGAAACAATGAAAGTAACGCCTGAAGAAACGGCAAAAATAAAACCAATGGTTGCAGAATACCGCACAGCTCGTGCAAAATACCTGCTCGAAAAAGGAGAAAGCCAAGATGCTACAAAAACAAAAGATGCAGCATTCAAAGCCATAGAAAGCTGGTTGTCAGATTTCTTCGCAGTTGCCAAGATAGCAATGGAAGACCATCCTCAATTATTAGAATCACTTACAAAAATCATAAAATCGTAATTCCACCTCCCCGTAGAGCCGCACCATATTGCGGCTCTCACATTTACAAAAAAAGCAAAACCCCGCCCGAAAACGTTCCACCCCCGCCCGAAAATCTAATACACCGTCCCCAAAAAGCAAAACCCCACCCGAAAATCCTTTACCACTACCCGAAAAAGTATTACCCCGGTTCACAAATCTATAACCCCTGCCCAAAAATGTCTCACCCCAACCCAATTCATAATTCTCCATTCTTCATCTTACATCCTTCATTTTTCTTACCTTTGCATACGTACAAAAAAACAATCATAACCCTATGGCAACTCCTATTCTACAAGTAGAAAATCTCACGAAAAGTTTTGGCGACCTCGTCTTGCTCAACGATGTCTCTTTTGGCATCAACGAAGGCGATAAAATAGGGCTGATTGCAAAAAACGGCTCCGGAAAAACCACGCTGCTCAATATCCTGAACGGAACAGAGCCTTATGACTCGGGCAATGTGACTTTTCGCAACAATATTCGCGTAGCATATCTCCCACAAGAACCAGATTACGACAAGCAGTTGACCGTGCTCGAAGCATGTTTTAGCACCGAAAACGAAGTAGTAAAACTCATTGCGCAATACGAAGAGCTGCTTGCCAACGACACACACAATCAATTAGAAGAAGTGCTTGTAAAAATGGATATGCTCAAGGCATGGGACTACGAACAACGCATCAAACAGATTCTTTCGCAGCTCAAAATTACCAATTTCGACCAAAAGATAGGCGAACTCTCCGGCGGACAAGTCAAACGGCTCGCGTTGGCAAACGTGCTGATTGAAGAACCCGATTTGATAATCCTCGACGAGCCTACCAACCACCTCGATTTGGAAATGGTGGAGTGGCTTGAAGATTACCTTTCACGCAGCACACTATCGCTGTTGATGGTAACGCACGACCGATATTTCTTAGACCGTGTATGCTCACAAATCCTCGAAATAGACCAGCAGAATATCTATTCCTACAAAGGAAATTATTCCTATTTCCTCGAAAAACGCGACGAACGCGTTGCTAACCAAGCAACCGAAGTAGAGAAAGCTCAAAACCTACTACGCAAAGAATTAGACTGGATGCGTAGACAACCGCAAGCGCGCGCCACCAAAGCAAAATACCGCATAGACGCTTTTTACGAATTGCAAGAAAAAGCAAAAAAACGTCAGGCAGATGAAAATGTGCACATTGCAGCAAAAGGCGCCTACATAGGCAACAAGATTTTCGAAGCATCCCACGTAAGTAAAGCTTTTGGCGACATCAAGATTACCGAAGACTTCAATTATATATTTGCTCGCTACGAAAAAATGGGTATTGTCGGAAACAACGGCACCGGCAAATCCACTTTCGTAAAAATGTTGCTCGGCAAACAACAGCCCGACAGCGGACATTTCGACATAGGCGACACGGTAAATTTCGGATATTTCAGCCAGGAAGGATTGCAGTTCAACGAACAGATGAAGGTCATCGATGTAGTTCAGGATATAGCCGAAGTTATCGACATGGGAAAAGGCGTCCGCCTCACAGCCTCACAATTCCTCAATCATTTCCTTTTTCCACCCGAAAAACAGCATAACTACGTCTATAAATTAAGTGGAGGAGAGAAAAGAAGATTGTATCTCTGCACGGTTCTCATCAAAAATCCCAATTTCCTCGTACTCGATGAGCCGACCAACGATTTGGATATCGTCACACTCAATATCCTCGAAGAATACCTGTCCACTTTTAAGGGATGCCTCATTGTTGTTTCGCACGACCGTTACTTTATGGACAAAGTTGTCGACCATCTTCTTGTTTTCCACGGAAAGGCAGACATTCAGGATTTCCCCGGCAACTATTCGCAATATCGTCACTGGAAAAGTCTGGAGGATAAGAAAGAAGATTCTGAACAAAAGAAAGTTGTAAAAACCGAAGATAGGCCCAAATCCACAGAAAAGAAAAAACTATCATACAAAGAACAGCGCGAGTTCGATACACTAGAAGATGAAATAAAAGCGATGGAAGAAGAGAAAGAACGACTTTCAGAAGAGATGTACGCCGGCAATCTTTCATCGGAAGAACTTGTTTCAAAGTCGAACCGTGTTTCGGAATTGATTGAGTTGATTGATGAAAAAACTTTTCGTTGGCTAGAGCTAAGCGAATTTATTTGATAAATTTTCTATATACATATTATTTCTTTATATTTGCCTTCATTAGAATTAATAATTAAATTTATTTTTTAATATGAAAAGTGTAAAAGGAACCCAAACAGAACAAAATCTGTTAAAATCATTTGCGGGCGAATCACAAGCACGCATGCGTTATACTTATTTTGCAAAGGAAGCAAAAAAAGAAGGTTACGAACAAATAGCTGCCATCTTTGAAGAAACTGCCGATCAGGAAATGGTACACGCTAAGCGCATGTTCAAATATCTTGAAGGCGGAATGGTAGAAATCACCGCTTCTTATCCTGCAGGAAAAATCGGAAATACAATGGAAAATCTGGAAGAAGCTGCTGCAGGCGAACATGAAGAATGGTCAGAATTGTATCCTCATTTTGCCGATGTGGCAGAACAGGAAGGTTTCAAGGAAATTGCCACCATGTATCGCATGATAGCGAAAGCCGAAACTAATCACGAACAACAATACCTTCAATTGTTGGAAAGAGTGAAGTCAGGCACCGTATTTTCTCGTGAAGAAGACATCGAATGGCAATGCCGTCATTGCGGATATGTTTATCTTGGCAAAGTAGCACCTAAAACTTGCCCTTCTTGCTTGCATCCACAGGCATATTTCGAACCACGCAAGAAAAATCTATAATATAATAGGTTTGAGTCACACAAAACAAAACCTCCCTTTTGGGAGGTTTTGTTATTTTATGCCATTAGCAGAATAACGGATGGCATAAAATAAATCCTATAATTGTTAGCTGAAAAATAATTACAATGACGCTGAAAGCGTATATCAACCTAAATATAATCAGCTAATATCCGATTACGTGATGCAGCGCGCGCATCAATGTAGAACTTTCATAATCTTTTTTTGATAGACAGAGACAGAAAATTTATGAAAGATTCATTTAAAAGAAGTTGTTACCCAGCTGATAGACAATAAAAGCGATGAGCCAAGCCAGTCCGGTAGAATAGAAAACGCTGAATAAAGCCCATTTCCACGATGCGGATTCTTCCTTGATGGCGGCAATCGTGGCGACACACGGAAAATATATCAAGATGAAAAGCAAAAATGCAACCACAACCCAAAATGTAAACACAGGCGTGCCGTCCACCCTTTTTTCATCCTTTAGTCTCTTTTGTAATGATTCATGATTATCTTGGTCTCCCGTGTACAAAACGCCCATCGTGCTGATTACAATTTCTTTGGCAGCCATTCCTGACAGCAGACTCACCGACATTTTCCAGTCGAATCCCACAGGACGCATCACAGGTTCTATCGTTTTACCAATCCTGCCAATATAAGAGTTTTCCTGATGATAAATGGCTTGTCTGTCCATTACATCGTTTATAAGATTATCTTTTTGAGCAGTGGTAATCTTTTTTTGAGCAAATTGATTGTCGATTTGTGCTATTTCTTGTTGGAAAGAAGAATCTATCGTTCTGTGTTGAGGAAAATATCCCAAAAACCATATCAGGATTGATGCTACAAGAATTGTTCCCCCCATCTTTTGCAGATATTGTTTCGTTCTGTCCCACATATGTATCGCTACCGAATTAAGAGTAGGGAATCTGTACGGTGGAAGTTCCATCACAAATGGAGTATCTTCCTCCGGGAAAAGGTATTTCCTAAATAATCGTGCTGACAATACGGCCAAGAGTATTCCCGTTACGTACAATCCGAGTAACGCAATACTAGCGTATTTGGGGAAGAAAGCTCCTGCAAACAACAGATACACTGGAAGTCGTGCGCTGCACGACATAAACGGTACGATGAGCATCGTTATAATCCGGCTACTTCTACTTTCAATCGTTCTTGTAGACATGATGGCGGGAACGTTGCATCCAAAACCCATAATCAGAGGAATAAATGATTTGCCGTGAAGTCCCATTTTGTGCATCAGTTTATCCATGATAAAAGCAGCACGTGCCATATATCCCGAATCTTCCATAAAAGCGATGAAGGCATACAGGATAATAATGTTAGGAAGGAAAACTATTACACCGCCCACGCCTCCAATGATTCCGTCCACGATTAAAGCTTTGAGCGGTCCTTCATCCATAAAATTTCTTACAAAATCGCCGAGTTTAGCCACCAGCCATTCTATCCCCTGCATGGGATATTCTCCAAAACGGAAAGTGGATTCAAACATAATCCACATAAATAGAATAAAGATGGGGAAACCGATGTATTTGTTGGTTACCAGACTGTCTATGACACGCGTTTTGTCTGAGACGTGTAGTTTTTCTGTAAGCGTTTCTTTCAATCCGCCGGCAATAAAACCATATCTTGCATGAGCAAAAGCCGACTCTGTATCTTCACGTAGCATCTTTTCGATATACTGAATTTCTTTTTCGGCTCTCGCAAGAATTTCTTTGTTTTCCGGAATATTTTCATTGATAACCTTCGCGATATCTTTGTCTCTTTCCAGCAGCTTGATGCTCAGATAACGGGTTGGTAATTCAAAAGTTTGGGTGTTTTTAGAGGACAACTCCCGATCCATGATTGAAATCGCGCGCTCCAGCACCCTTCCGTATGGGATGCGTTTTACGGGAGAGATTTCCTGATTTCCGTTGGTGTACCTTTCAATGATTGTGTCAAAAAGTTCTGAAATACCTACGCCTTTTTTCCCGACGGTGGGGATGATGGGAATATTCAATAGCTGAGAAAACATTTCATAATCAAATGTTTGTCCGGCTGTCTGTAATTCGTCGTACATGTTGAGTGCAATAATCATAGGCACTTCCATGTCTATAAGTTCGGTGGTGAGATATAGGTTTCTTTCTAACGCCGATGCGGCAACAACGTTGATAACCAAATCGGGTTTTTCTTCGATTATGAACTTTCTCACGTATAACTCTTCTGGTGAGTAGGCGGAAAGAGAATAAGTTCCGGGTAAATCCACCAATTCGATGGAATATCCTTTGTGTGTGAGTTGTCCTTTTTTTGCGTCTACCGTCACGCCGCTGTAGTTTCCAACATGTTCATGCGAACCCGAAGCCATATTGAAGATAGATGTCTTGCCACAATTAGGATTTCCAACCAGCGCTACTTTTATAGGATTCGTATTGGAATGCGCGATATTCTTTTTTGGACAAGCGCATTGTTCGAGGTTTTCTTCACAATCGCATTCAACATTTTTTTCAAAACAGAATAAATCCTCGTTTTCTTCATTCTGATTGTCTACTGGAAGTTTGGATATTTCTATCAAGACCGCTTCGCTTCTTCGCAGCGAAACTTCATAATCCATCAGTCCGTATTTTATCGGGTCGTGAAGAGGAGCGTTAAGGATGGATTTTACTTCTCTCCCACGCACAAAACCCATGTCAAGAATGCGTTTCCTGAATGCGCCGCTGCCGTTTACTTTTAGTATATAAGCAGATTCTCCGGTTGGTAGTTCTGAAAGTCGCATCTTGATTATCCTTATTCGTTTATATTGTCTAGAGAGTTAGGTCTGCAAAGATGCATATTTTTACTTAATTGACCAATAAAGATGGTATGAATTATTTATAATTATTATAAATAATGAAAAAGGGTGGTTCAACTTTTAATTAGCCACTAAGTGAGAATATACTTTATCTTTGTATAACCGAACAAGAAATATGATTTTACAATGAATTGGATAGAACTTCTCTCAACACAGCGTTTTGGATTGGAAGAATATACAGCAGATAAAGTGCCAGATCGCACAGAATATCAGCGGGACTATGACAGATTAATTTTCTCTTCTCCATTTCGCCGGTTACAGAACAAAACGCAGGTTTTTCCTTTGCCAGGAAGCATTTTTGTGCACAACCGATTAACGCATAGTTTGGAAGTGGCGAGTGTAGGGCGCTCTGTCGGACATCTTGTGGGAAAAAAGCTGCGCGAAAAATATCCCGATTCCAAGGCGCATTTTGAAGATATCGGTTCAATTGTATCCGCCGCCTGTCTTGCGCATGATTTGGGAAATCCTCCTTTCGGTCATTCAGGAGAAAAAGCAATTTCCACATTTTTCTCCGAAGGTGCAGGTCGTATTTTTGAAGAAGTTGTGAAAGCCGAAGGTGGAAGATGGACGGACTTCACATGTTTTGAAGGAAATGCCAACGCTGTTCGACTACTAGTGCATCAGTTTAAAGGAAGGAGAAACGGCGGTTTTGTCATGACTTATACAACATTGTCTTCCATTGTCAAATATCCATATTCCTCGGAATTGAGTGGTGGTAAAAACAAATTTGGTTTCTTTCAATCAGAAGAAGAATCTTATTTGAAGATTGCCAAAGCACTTGGATTAAAAATTAACAGCGAATCTCCGTTGAGCATTGCCCGCCATCCGCTGGTGTATTTGGTAGAAGCTGCGGATGATATTTGTTATCAGATCATGGATATCGAAGACGCACACAAACTGCACCTTATCACCAGCGACAAAGTGAAAGATTTGTTTCTCAGTTTCATTGACGAGGGCAGGAGGGAGAAGAAAATCCAGACGATGAACCGTTTGGAGGATGTGAATGAGCAGATTTCTTACCTTCGTTCCACTATCATAGGAGATTTGGTGGAAGCTTGCGCAACTGTTTTTTTGGAAAATGAGGCAATTATCTTGAAAGGTGAAAAACTGAAACCGCTTATTAAACTTATTCCTGACCCTGCGAAATTGGCATATTATACTTGCTCGGATTTTGCAGTGAAAAATATTTATCGTTCTAAAGATGTGCTGGATATTGAACTAGCTGGATATAGGATTATCGGATTTTTGTTGGAAAAGTTTACCCATGCCATCCAAAATCCGCAGCATGCCTATTCTAAAATATTATTGGGAAGAATACCCGAGCAGTATGCTATTAACAGTGAATCCACCACATCAAACTTGCAGTCGATACTCGATTATGTGTCGGGAATGACTGATGTGTATGCATTGGATTTGTATCGGAAAATTACTGGAATCGGTTTGCCGATAATTTAAGTCTGCAACTTACGATTTGAAAGATTTATGTCTAATATAATTTTTTATTGAAAAATTTGGTGTATTTTAATTTGTTATTTATATTTGCAACGTGGTTTTTTCATAATAGTATAGATTTAAGGTTAATTTATTTGGCAGTGAGTCGAGAGACACACTGCCAAATTTTTTTTATTAACTATTGTAGTTGTAAGAAATTGTTATCTTTGTTCCAATAAACTAACCCTTTTATGGGAAAAACCTTTTCATTTAGTTTATTATCTTTAAAGTAATAATTATCAGATCGGCAAAATTGATATTTCAACCAAAGATTAGAAATAATATATGCTATGAACAGATATTTTTACATTGACTACAGCGGAAAGCAAAAAGGTGCTTTCACCCCTGATGAACTCAAACAGGAAAACATTCAACGTGAAACAATGGTGTGGACACAGGGAATGACTGACTGGACACGCGCCGATCAGGTGACAGATTTGAATTTTCTTTTTACCAATACGGTATCTTCAGATAATCCGAAGACCCCGCCTCCTACTGCAATTTATCATACGCAGAGTTATTACAACCCTGCAGCAAATATGGAAAGACCCAAAAGCTACATGATAGAATCGCTATTGGTGACACTTCTTCCATTTTTCATCTGTGGGAGTGTTTTAAGTTTGCTCGGAGTAATTGCTATAGTATACGCTTCACAAGTGGATTCCTACATTCATATGAATAGATGGGAAGAGGCAAAAGAATCGTCTGCAAAAGCACGCAAATGGTACAAGATTACTTTCTGGCTAAGTATCGGATGGGTTATCATATTGATATTGGCAGTTGGTGGATTAATAGCACTGGTTGGTATAAGTTCATTTGCTGACATCGCTTCTGAAGCTTCATCAATAACATTCTAAAAAAATTTATTTTATGGAAAACCAAGATTATCAAACTCCGCCACAATTCTCTGGCAATGCATATCCATCTGCAGATGCGCCGACTCCAGATTACAGTCAAAATCCTCTTGACAAGTATAATAATGCGCCGATAATGACAGTAAAAAATTGGTTGATTACTATGCTGATATCAATTATACCTATAGTCAATATTGTATTTTGGTTTATCTGGGCATTCGGCGATCAAAATGTAAATCCGAATAAGAGCAGTTGGGCTAAAGCTACACTTATTATACTGGCTATTGGTATTGTATTGCAAATTATTCTGTATGCAGCTTTTGGCTCAATGTTTATGTCCATGGCAGAATTAGGCGGCGGTGACGGCGCTTATCTGTAGTCTTTGATTAATGAAAAAATATATAGTCCCTGTCATTCTATTGGTGGTAGTTGTGGCGGGGATTATTTTATATACCTCTTTTAATCCCGAGACTTCAAGTTTATTCCCAAGTTGTCATTTCTATAAACTCACCGGATATAAGTGCCCCGGCTGTGGGATACAGCGGGCTTTGCATGAACTCCTTAATGGAAATCTAAAATCTGCCTTTTTATACAATCCTCTGTTTTTTATTCTTTTTCCCTATATTCTGTTGGGATTATATCTTGTGCTTTCGAAAGGAAGTGTGCGGAGGGATAAGATTAAAAACGTACTATATGGAAAATATGCCGCTATAATTGTGATTTGTTGCATTCTTTTGTTTTGGATTTTGAGGAATATATAGAAACTAGAGTTTTTCTCAATAAAAAATACTTTGTTTCGTTTATAAGCAAGCAACTCTGAAGGATAAAAGTAACTTGCTTAGAATATAGCAAGAGACTTTCAGGCTTAAAAACGACTTGCTCTCTAAGGTGCAACCTACAAGAGGGATAAAGTGGTTTGCCCTAAATAAAAAAATGGGATAAGTATCTAATTATCCCATTTTCTCCATTAACATATTACCTTATTTATTTCTCCAAATTCTTCAAAGCTTTGTCGGTAGCTTTCAACAATGGCTGGATGGAAAGCGGTGCTCCAACGGCTTGTTTCATCCATTCTTGAGGAATCAGGCGACCGAGTTTGTAGATGCGGTCTACTTCATTAGGGAAGTTTTTACCTTTGAGATATCCGTCCATCTGAAAGTCAATGAGGTGACCTATAGGATAATTGGAAAGGTACAACGGATTATCAATCATGTGGGAGTAAATTCCCAAAACGGGTTCATCTTTCATTCCAAAAACCGGAGCGTAATAGCTGTTCCACACATCTTTTGCAGAAGCGATTACAGCTTCTTTGAGTTCAGAGGCAGTAGCGTTTGGATGGTCGTACATCCAGTGCCAAACTTTCATATCCACGAGCGATACGCCCATGATTTCGTAACACGACCATATAGCGTCGAGAGATGCCAGTGCTTCTTTGTCGGGATTATTATCTTTTATTCCTAACAAATCCAAATCGCGTTTTTGGAAAAGGAAAGCCAACGCTTCGGTAAACGCCGTGTTGGGAACGCCCTGCAGCATATAGTAATCAATGTCGTATAAGTCGATGGTTTGCTCCACGTTGTGACCGAATTCGTGCACGGCAATGTTGTATCCTTTGTAATTCATTCCTCCATCTACGATGCGCGTGCGAAGGCGTGCTTTATCTCCTTTCATCGAAGCTCCGGCAGCGTGACCCGAGCCGCGAGCAGCATCCACACGAATTTTGGAAGCAAGATAATTGGCTCTATCTTTGCTCCAACCAAGTTTGGTGAGGATGTTTGGAATATCTTTTTCAAATGCGGCTGCATTCGGATAAAGGGCTTGTGTTTGTTTGGTTAAATCGTCTTCATTCAATGTGCTTCGCGATTTAAAGCCGTCATACCAGATGTCGAAAGGCCGCAGATTTCTACCTAGACGTTTGCTGATTAATGCGGCTGTTTTCTTGATTTGTTCGGAACTTACTAAATCGGTGAAAAGTTTCTGCACATCTTTTTCAGGGATTTCCATGTTCAATTCAAACGCACGTTGGATGTAAGTTGGTGTTACTGGATAATATTTGTCGGTAGCGCTGAGCGCTTTAAAGTTGTTCAAAAGCATTTGATAACGGCGGTCGGGTTCCGAAGTGAAAGTAACGTTTTTGCCATTTTCCAATACTTTATTATCCATAGGATTCCATTGATATGCGACGTTATTAATCACTTTTTCCGGAATAGTTTGATCTATGATGCGTTTCATTACGGCATATACCATTTCCTGTTTTTTCAAACCTTCATCCCCTTTTCCGTAGTGCGATTTTAATTCGTCACGAAGACCCCAGTGCGTGATTAAGTTCATACCTTTTGGGAAGTACGTTTTGCCTTTTGCATCCACCAGATTTCCCATCATGATGTTGTATTCAGAAATATATAGGTCTGATTTGGTTAGTGCTTCGCCCACTTCCTGATTCAATTTTGCAGGAACGCGTGAAGTGAACATATCGCCCATACGCGCGTAAGCCCAGTCCTGACGAGACCATTTGCTGGCGTTTTCTGACTTTTCGGTCAACGTGTAAGCGGGGAAATTTAGCATCGTGATAAATGCTATTTTATTTGAGAATAAATCTTCCGTAAGATGTGAACCAGGAGAATAAGCGGCAAACATTTCATCAACAGAAGTAATTTCACCTTCATTCAAATCTACCGGAACACGCAAATCCATGCTCATTTTTCCATAATTGCCATACAATACCTCGTAGCTGTATTGCAGTTTTTCAAACAACTGCAAACGTTTGGCCGGGTCGCTGATGTATTTTTCCATTGCGAAATTGTGGAAAGCGTTTTCTTCACCATCTTCCTTTTGCCATAAAGACGCCATTTGTTTCACGCCCCTTTCTATCAATGAATTGTACGTAGAACCATGTTTTGCCACAAGGTCTTTGATGGTTTTGTCCACAATAGACGTTGAAATATAAGTTACGCCTGATTTGTCGCTTCTCTTTTGAGCAGATGCGGGTAATTGAGCCATACAAAATAGAGTTAGTGTTGCAATAATGACATACTTTTTCATTGTATTTTAGTTTAGTTGGATTTTATTATGCAAATATAATTTAATTTGCGATTATCGAGTTATCATTTTAAGAGTTTTACTAACGTTATATTCCGCCAGTGAGTTTGAACAGAAATAACTATCTTTACGTTTGAAAATTAAAATTTCAATATGAAATATATACGTTTTTCAATATGGATAGTTGCTTTAATATTCATTATAAGTAATTGTACTTCAAGCCAAACATCACAAAAAGAAACTAAAGTGGATAGCGCGCTTATCGTGAAAGATACATTCATGCTGCCAGATATCCCCAAAGAAATCACCATTGCCGAAGAGCGAATGAAATATCTTGCGCTGCACTATTGGGAAAGGTTTGATTTTGCTGATGAGAAATTGATTCAGAAACCTCAGATTACAGAACAAGCATTTGTAGATTACATCAATATTCTTAACTATTTGGATGAGGCTGATGCGTATGCTTCAATAGATAAAACTTTGCAGCAGAGTGGCGCAAGTGAAAAAATGTATGCTCATTTTGCGTCTTTACTCGACAAATATTATAACGGTCCGAATTCTCCTTTTTTCAATGCAAAATATTATAAGGAAGCTCTGAAATACATCACAAAATCTAAATTAATGACTGATTTGGAGCGTTCGAGGTATAATTTTCAATTGAAAATGATGAATAAGAACAATGTAGGAGAAAAGGCTGCGAACTTTTCTTTTACACTTGCCGATGGTTCGACAAAAAAGTTGCATGATTTAAAGAGCGATTATATCATTTTAATGTTTACTGACCCTGATTGTGGCAATTGTAATGCGACGGTTAATAAAATGAAGGAGTCTGCAGAACTGGCAAACGCGATGAAGCGAAATTCTTATTATAAACAAATGCTTATCGTGGTAAATATTTATCCTGGTAACGATTATGAATTGTGGAAATCACATCTCGATTTTTATCCTAAAGAATGGATTACAGGTTATGACAAGAATTTGCAGATACCCAATAATCAGTTATATAACATTCAGGCTTTCCCTACATTTTATTTGTTGGATAAAGACAAAAAGGTGATTCTCAAAGATAGTTCCCAGCCAGAGATTGAGATGTTTTTCTCAACGCATTAAAAAATGAAAGACCACCTCAAAGGTGGTCTTTACCATTATATTAAGATTGTCTTATTTCTTTTTACCTTGATTGGCAACAGCATCCATTAGTTGTTTGATAACTTCTGGGTCGCCTAAGAAATAATCTTTTTGCAAATTCATATTGTCATCAAATTCGAAAACATAAGGAATCGCTGTTGGCAAATTCAAAGAGACAATATCTTCGTCAGAAATATTTTTCAAGTGTTTGATGATACCACGAAGACTGTTGCCGTGAGCAGCAATAATGATTTCGTTGTGGTTCTTCATACTTGGAACAATGGTGTCGTTCCAGTAAGGAAGAATACGGTTTACAGTATCCTGCAGTGCTTCTGTAAGAGGAAGATCTTTTTCATCCACACCTTTGTAACGAGGGTCAACAAATGGTGAACGTTCGTCATCTTTTGCCAATTCTGCAGGTGGAACATTGTAGCTGCGACGCCATACAAGTACTTGCTCGTCACCATATTTTTGAGCTGTTTCAGCTTTATTTAATCCTTGAAGCATCCCATAATGCTTTTCGTTCAGACGCCATGTTTTCTCAACTGGAATCCAATCCAAATCCATTTCGTCAAGAACTACGTTCAATGTTTTGATAGCTCTTTTAAGATATGATGTGTAAGCTTTTTCAAAATGAAAGCCTTCTTTTTTTAACAATTTACCAGCCTCGTGAGCTTCCTGAACTCCTTTTTCCGACAAGTCAACATCAGTCCATCCCGTAAAACGATTTTCTTTGTTCCACACACTTTCTCCGTGTCTGATTAAAACTACTTTTTTCATAATGTCAATGTATTTATATAAAATTGTAATTATCTTATTTTTGAAGTAACAAATCTAATGAATTTAGCAAAACATACCAATTGTTAATGTAAATTTTTCTAAATGCCCTTACTCATTTTGTGCTCTCTTTCAATTTTGTTGATGGTTCTCATTTGAAGAAGCAACAAATAAAGAGAAAGAAGGAATGCCAAGAAATCAGACACAGGAATAGATGCCCAAACCCCTGTCAAGCCCCAAATTCTTGGGAAGACCAACAGCGCAGGAATCAGGAATAGAATCTGTCTACTCAAACTTTGAATGATGGATTTGAGGGCATAACCTATACTCTGAAAGAAATTGGAAATTACAATCTGCATTCCTACTACAGGAAATGCCAAGGATGCAATCCTCATAGCATGTTCGGTAATGTCTAGCAGTTCTTTGTCTGAAGTAAAAATACCAGCAATTTGTCTTGGGAAAAGTTGAATGATTAAGAAACCGGGCACGGAGAAAAACAATGCCATCTTGATGCAAAAAAACAAAGTTTCTTTCGTGCGGCTATAATTCTTTGCTCCGAAATTATATCCTATAATCGGTTGTGCACCCTGATTGAGACCAATCATCATCATAACAAACATCAAAGCGATTGAATTCCAGATGCCGTAGGCTCCAATTGCAAGGTCGCCGCCATGCCGCATCAACAGAATATTCATAAAAATAACGACTCCTGCAGCGGCAATCTGCATAGTAAATGGTGATACGCCTATTGACAATATGGAAAGTATAATATCTTTATCTAAACGGATATTTTTTCTTCTAAGTTGAATGACACTTGTCTTCAGGGTAAAATGATGCATTACGAATAACATCCCTATAAACATCGCAATTACAGTTGCAATTGCAACTCCCTTTATTCCCATGTGAAAAACAAAAATGAAAATAGGATCTAGTATGATATTCAGCGAAGCACCGATAAGCATCGTATACATTGCTTTCTTGGGATATCCTGATGCACGCATAATATTATTGAAACTGAAACACAGGCTTACAAACACATTTCCTATCAACACTATTTGCAAATAATCCCTAGCATAGGGATATGTAGCTTCGCTCGCCCCGAAGGCAAGTAAAATGGGTTTAAGAAATATCATGAATAATGACATAAACACCGCATTGAGAATAATTATCAGTAAAAGGGAGTTTCCCATTATTCTCTCGGCCTTTTCTTTATCCTTTTGTCCAAGACTGATAGAAATACGGCTCGAAGCTCCCGCCCCAACCAGCATTCCTAATGCACCAGTCATACTCATTACAGGAAAGGTAAGTGCTAAACCCGAAATTGCCATAGCTCCTACACCTTGTCCTATAAAAATTCTATCAACTATATTGTACAGTGCATTCACCATGGTGCCAACAATGGCTGGTAATGCGTAGTCCCATACTAATTTACTTACTTTCTTATGTTCTAAATTATACTCTCTGGAATCTTCCGACATGTATGGTTTTTTTTATCATACCTTCGGCTTGTAGGAATTGGTTAATTTCGAGATAATTTGTTATAATCTTATTTATTTACCATAATATCGAGTATCAAATTATCTGTCTGTGTCATACCTGTGCTTCCTATAAGCGCAAGGTTTTCTATTGTTTTGTCTAAATCATTATCAATAATCCCTTCTAGGGATGAAACAACTTGGTTCTCAATTGCAAGCAATGCTGAAAGAGTTGCTGTGGAAATACCTGTAGCTACTTTGAACGAACAGGCGGGTTTTGCTCCATCGCAAATCATGCCTGTCAGATTTGCCACCATATTTTTAGCTGCAAAAGTTATCTGTTCGTAAGTTCCCCCTAGCAGATAAGTTATTCCGCAGCTTGAACCTGTAGAAGCCACTACCGCACCGCATAATGCAGATAATCTGCCTAAATGCTGCTTAATATAAATGGTGGTCAATCCACTTAAGATAAGTGCTCTTGTTGTTTCTTCTTTCGAAGAATTTAAATTTTTTGCGTAACTTAATACTGGGAGTGAAGCTGTAATTCCTTGATTTCCACTTCCCGAATTACTCATCACAGGAACTAGTCCGCCATCCATACGTAAATCGCAGGCTCCTGTAGTGGTAGTAAGTACGCGGCTCAACATTGTGTCGCCAAATATTTTGCGACCTTTTTCTGAAGTAAATACTTTGGAAACGCTGTGTCCAAAATTTCCATGTTGTCCTGCGATGAACGCTTTTTCATTCATCTGAGCAGCTTCATTGATGAACTCCAGTTCTTCGAGCGGAGTTTCTGTTGCATACTCATATACCTTCCTGAAGTTTAATTTTAAATCGTTATCTCCACTGTTTTCTGAAGAAACTCCTGAAACATTGTTTAAAATAACGTCATCGTTTTTACACAGGTAGGTAAAGTTAGTATGTGTGCCGCGAATGATTGCCACCGAAGAAATGCTTCCTGCATAACAACGAGATTCTATATAAAGTTTCTCGGCAATATCTTTTTTTATGTGGATATGAATTCGGTCCTCATCTATGAACTTTTTACCTTCCTGCACGTGATCAGGTTTCAAATCTTTCAGTACTTCTAGTCCATATTCCGACTTACCGATTATTGCTCCGAGAGCAATTGATATGGGCAAACCAATCATTCCAGTTCCGGGTATCCCTACACCCATAGCGTTTTTAATGATATTTCCACTAAGAAAAAGTTCTACTCTTTCGGGTTTTTCACCCAAAAGTTCTACCGATTTTGCCACGCACAGCGCTACGGCCATTGGCTCGGTACAACCTATTGCAGGGACAATTTCCCTTTGCATAAGTTGTTTTATTTGGTTTCTCTCTTCAAAGTTTAACATTTTGTATAAATCAAGAGGTTGTTAGAATTTATTTGCGCACAAATTTACTAAAGTTTTATGTAGCGAATATTATACATTTGTGTTTTTATTACTAAAATACAATTAGATTCAGCGCTGTTACAATATAAACAGCCCACTAATAAACGGGTTTGCAGCTATCCCAATCTTGGAATGTCATTTTCTGACATGTTTGTTAGTTGTTTTCATGGGTGATTGTTATCGTCCCATATTGGGGACGGATAATAAGAGTATCATTTTGATATTTAATCATTGTTTATAGACAATAAATGGTAGATATCTAAATAAAATGCTTTTTATCAATTATTATATTTTCCTATCTTTGCACATCCAAAATATATCATCAGTAAAAGTTATGAATCAAAGAGTGAGAGTGCGTTTTGCACCAAGTCCTACAGGTCCGTTGCACATTGGCGGTGTAAGAACAGCATTGTATAATTATCTATTTGCAAAACAACATGGCGGAGATTTTATTCTTCGCATTGAAGATACAGATTCACAGCGTTTTGTTGTGGGTGCGGAGGATTATATACAAGAAACGTTTAACTGGCTTGGTCTTACTTTTGATGAAAGTCCTGAAAAAGGCGGAAATTACGGTCCATATAAACAATCGGAAAGACGTGATATTTACAAGGAGCATGTCCATGAATTGTTGAGCAACGGAAAGGCATACATAGCTTTTGATACACCTGAAGAGCTGGATGCTAAGAGGAACGAGATTTCCAATTTCCAATATGATGCTTCTACGCGTTTGCAGATGCGCAATTCTCTGACTCTTGGTAAAGATGAAACCGACAAACTCATCAATGACGGTGTTCAATATGTAGTTCGCATCAAAATAGAACCAAATATTGATATTAAGGTTAATGACCTTATTCGTGGAGAAGTGGTCATTAATTCATCTGTTTTGGATGATAAAGTAATCTATAAATCAGCAGACGAACTTCCAACATATCACCTCGCAAATGTGGTTGACGACCATCTGATGGAAATTACCCACGTAATTCGAGGAGAAGAATGGCTGCCGTCTTCACCATTGCACGTATGGTTGTACCGCAGTTTTGGTTGGGAAAATACTATGCCGCAGTTTGCGCATTTACCATTGTTGCTCAAACCTGAAGGTAATGGCAAGTTGAGTAAACGCGATGGCGACCGCCTCGGATTCCCTGTCTTCCCTATGGAATGGAAAGACCCAAAAACTGGCGATATTTCTACCGGATATCGCGAAAGCGGCTATCTTCCTGAAGCAGTGATCAATTTCTTGGCATTTTTAGGATGGAATCCCGGAACTGAACAAGAAATATTTACTTTGGAAGAGTTGATCAGTGCATTCTCTTTTGAAAGATGTAGCAAAAGCGGAGCCAAATTCGATTTTGAAAAAGCAAAATGGTTCAATCACCAATATATTCAGAAAACCGATAATGCAACGTTAGCTTCCATGTTCATCAAAGAATTGGAAGCCAAAGGAATTTCAATTCATAAAGATAAACTAAGCCAAATAATTGGGTTGGTAAAAGAGCGCGTAAATTTTGTAAAAGAACTTTGGAATCAGACCTATTTCTTTTTCGAAGCTCCGGTTTCGTACGATGAAAAGACAGTGAAAAAACGCTGGAAAGCTGAAACTCCTACAGAAATGACCAAACTAAGATCATTACTAGAAGGGATCAGTGATTTTTCGGCAGATAATCAGGAGAAAGTAGTGATGGAGTGGATTCAAAATGAAGGATTGCACATGGGAAATGTGATGAATGCTTTTCGTTTGGCAATTGTTGGCGAAGGTAAAGGTCCGCACATGTTTGATATAACGTCTATCATTGGCAAACAGGAAACCCTTCAAAGATTGCAAACGGCGATTGACAAAATTCCGGCACCATCACAGCAATAAACTATTTTGTTATTAACGTGTTATGTAAACTAAACAACATGTATGGATGGTAAATTAAGAAATAAGAAAAGACGTATACTGAAGACCCGTGTCTTTGTGCCCCTGATTTTCATTATTTCTGTTGTTCTTATTACGCTTGCATTCCCCAAACAAGGTAATTTTAAATATTCATTTAATGAAGGGACGCCCTGGAAATACGATTTGCTGACGGCGCCTTTCAATTTTCCTATTTACAAAACCGACGCACAATTAAAGAAAGAGCAAGACAGCATTCTTTCCTATTACGAGCCATACTTTACGATTAATAAACAAATTAAGACTGAAAAGCTGGCTGATTTTGATGCTGATTTAAATCTGAAAAGTGAGCTTAAATCTCTTTCTTCAGAAAAGAAAATTTATCTGAGGAAAAAACTTCTACAAGTTTATAGCGAGGGTATTTTGAATTCAGATGATTATGATAAAATTAATAATTCTGTAAGCAAAACATTCCGACTCAAAGAAGACAACGTTGCTACTCCAAAAAATATTGAATCATTTTACACAAGTCGTTCTGCCTATGAAAAGATCATGAACGAGCGACCTGAGAACTTTGATAAGTATGATTTTGAGAGAACCAATATCAACAATTATCTTGCCGAAAATATAATTTACGATGCTTCTACGTCTGAAAAGGCAAAGGAAGAATTTGTACAGCAGGTTTCTCCTTCGATAGGAATGGTGCAGGCAGGACAACGAATTGTAGATTATGGGGAGATTGTTGACGGGAAAACTTACAACATCCTCAATTCATACAAACGAGTCATTGAAGAAAAAACTGGCAGAACGAACAGCAATACGCTTATAGTCTTAGGAGAATTTTTACTATCATTTTTCCTTATCGGTTCATTTTATTTTTACTTGCTATTCTTCCGTCCACTCGAATATATGAACAGAAAACATGTACTTTTCATGTTGCTTCTTATTGTATTTTTCGTTGTGCTCACAGCCATTACTGTGGACTGGAATCTGTTTAACGTATTTATCATCCCTTACGCCATTATAACAATAATGGTGCGCACATTTATAGACTCCCGCACCGCTCTTTTTGCTAGTATAATCACAATTTTGCTGAGTTCTTTGATGGTTCCATATCCATTCGAATTTATTGTGATTCAGATAACTGTGGCTATGATTTCAATTTTCATGTTGAAAGAATTAACGGAACGTTCGCAGTTGATTAAAAGTTCTTTTTTCATTTTGCTTTCTTATGTACTTCTGTATTTGGGACTGGTTTTGTATACACAAGGTCAGGTAAAAGAAGATAATTGGGTTACCCTTTTATTTTTCCTTATCAACTTTATATTTATCATGTTCTCCTATCTTTTGGTTTATATTTTCGAAAAATCTTTTGGATTTATATCAGGAGTGAGTATGGTAGAATTGGCGAACATCAATAAACCATTGTTGAGAGAGCTTTCTGAAAAAGCACCGGGAACTTTCCAGCATTCGATGCAGGTTTCAAATCTGGCTACTGCGGCAGCTACAAAAATTGGCGCAAATGCATCGTTAGTAAGAACCGGAGCTTTATATCATGATATCGGGAAAATGGTAAATGCCGCATATTTTACGGAAAATCAGGCACCTGGACTTAACCCTCATGATAACTTACCATTTGAAGAAAGTGCAAGAATTATTATCAGCCATGTGAAAGATGGCGTAAAAATTGCAAGAGAATACGGCTTGCCTCAGCAAATTATAGATTTCATCGAAACGCATCACGGAACGAGCATGCCTAAATATTTTTATATTTGTTGGA
This sequence comes from Dysgonamonadaceae bacterium, assembly GCA_032068765.1. GTDB lineage: Bacteria > Bacteroidota > Bacteroidia > Bacteroidales > Dysgonomonadaceae > DAMBHY01. The sequence goes on from DAMBHY010000006.1 coordinate 57,466, forward strand.
AAAATGCCCATCCCGGAGAAGAACCCGATGAAGCTTTATTTAGATATCCTGGGCCAAATCCATTCTCAAAAGAAACCGCAATTATGATGATGGCTGATGCAGTGGAAGCCTCTTCTCGTAGTTTAAAGGTATATAATAGAGAAACATTGGAATCTTTGGTTCACAAAATTATCGACAGTCAGGTATCTGAAGGATATTTTAATAAAGCTCCTATAACATTTCAGGAGATTGATTTAATCAAGCATCTTTTTGTAGAAAAACTTCTGACAATTTATCATTCTCGTATCAGTTATCCTGAACTGATAAATCAAAAACCACAAATCGTGACAAAATAAAAAAAGATATTCCCAGCGAGGAATATCTTTTTCTTATATAACACGTTTAATCTTTACTTCAATATTTCGGCAAGTTTTGCATCAAGTTGTGCAGGTTCAGCTCCACTCATGATGATCACTCCGTTTGGATCGATAAGAAATCCCATTGGAATCCATTTGATTGCATAAGCAGCAGTAACAGGATTTTCCCATCCACCATTTGTAATTACGTTATCCCAAACCAATCTGTCTTTTGCCACTGCATCCATCCATTTTTGTTTGTCTTCATCGATAGATACTCCCAAGATGGTAAAGTTTTTCCTTTTGTATTTGTGATAAATCTTCACTAATTCAGGATTTGATTTGCGGCAATCAGGACACCAAGAAGCCCAGAAATCTATCAAAACATATTTTCCTTTGAGAGAATTCAAACTCAAAGTATCTCCTTTTATATTTGGCAATGTGAAATCGGGAGCAACTTTTCCGGCTTGTACATTGGACATAGATTTCAATGTTTCGTCCAATTGCACAACATATTGGTGATTTTTAATAGAGTCATTCAACATTTTGCGGAAACTGCTCAATTGATTATAATCATATTTATACGTTTGTTTATTTAAGAAATAAACTCCAATAGGTGAATTAGGATATAATTTCACAATGCTATCAGCGTTAAGAGTTCCGTCGTTGGCTTTAGCTTGTAAGTCATTAAAAAGAGCTGTGTTGTCAGAGCCAGAAATCGTTTTGATGTTCCAATCGCCGTCAAGGTCAAGTGTGATATCACTATTTTCTACGTAAACAGCAACTTTTTTTCCTGCTTGTTCGGGTGTAATAAAATAAACAGTAGGCTCGGAAACTTTTCCTGTAAATGTAAATTGATTTTCAGCAATTTGCACAGAGTCAATTACGACATATTCTTTCTTTTTTAATTCTTTCAAATATACCCAACCCTTTGTATTAGCAGTCACGGTACCTTTGATTGTAAAACCATCACCTTTTTTCTTAATCGGTTTGCAAGACACTGACACTAAAAGTGCAGCAAGCAATAGAACAGACAATACTTTTTTCATTTTGATTGCAATTTTAATAATTATAGATTTGATTTTAAGGCACTAAAATACACAAAAATTTAATTAATAATACAGACAATTAGATATTCTTAGTGAACAAAGTATGAATAATATCGTTTTTATGATGTCGTTTAATTTAAAAACTCAAAAAAATTATGAAATCAAAAAAATTATTATTCGGTTTATTAGTAGCCGTAGCATTCACATCTTGTACGAATAACAAGAAAACTGATGAGCCTACAGTGGTTAAAGAAGAAACTGTGGTAGTAGAAACTCCAAATGGCGATAGAGCTGACTTTACTGTTTATAAATATGAACAAAAAGATGAAGTGGTAACTACATCAAACGCAGAACTAGACAAAATGAATGCTAGAATTGATGAAATGAAAGCTGATTTGGATTCTAAATCAAAAACTCTTTCTGCTCAAGCAAAAGCTGATTATCAAAAAGCTATCAATGATCTAGAAAAACAACGTGATGAATTCAAAGTAAAAGTTGATAAATTGCAAAATGCTACTGAAGCAAATTGGAATGAAACAACTAAAGATTTAAATGTTGCATATGACAAAGTTTCAACTTCAATAGAAAAAGGTTGGAATAATTTTACTGAAGGTGTAAAAGATGCTGCTGATGACGTTAAAGACGGAATCAACAAAGCTGCACAAGATGTAAAAGACGCAACTAAATAATTTATTAATTAATTGTTCTACATTTTAAAGTCCGTTTCATGAAAATGAACGGACTTTAATTTTTTTTCTACTTTTTGATCGCATTATTTTACTAAATTTGTAGAATCCTTCACCCAATTTATAACTGGAGCCCTTTATGAATAGTTTTTTAGACGACATTCTTCAAGACTTTACTTTTCCTGTCACAAATTCCATCCTGATATTTACTATCATTCTTGCGATAATTCTGATTATTCCAATGATAATGCGCAAGATTCATGTTCCAAGCATCATCGGTCTTATTTTTGCAGGAATAGTAATAGGAGAATATGGTTTTGGCATCATTGCCAATGATTCGGTCATTCAGATGTTTTCAACAATTGGTTTGTTGTATATCATGTTTATGGCAGGGTTGGAATTGGATTTTAATGAATTCAAAATTAATAAAAATAAGAGTTTAATTTTTGGTCTGTTTACTTTTGCAATTCCGTTATTGATAGGCTATCCAATATGTCATTTTGTTTTGGGATATGAGCCGCTTGCAAGTTTTCTCACGGCGAGCATGTTTTCAACTCATACTCTTATATCTTATCCCATTGTTAGCAAAATGGGCGTTTCGAAAAATCAGGCAGTAGCAGTGACCGTTGGCGGAACAATATTGACTGATGCCACAGTTCTTATTCTTCTTGCTATTATTACATCTGCCAATCAAGGTAATCTGGGGACGGGGTTTTGGTTGCAGTTAGGTATTTCTCTGGTAGTTTTCTCTATTTTAGTCTTCTTTTTACTACCAAAAATGGCGCGTTGGTTTTTGAAGAACACTGATGACAAATATTCCAATTATATCCTCGTTTTATTCATATTATTTCTTTCCGGATTTTTAGCGCACATGGGCAATCTGGAGCCAATTATCGGAGCATTTGCTGCCGGATTGGCACTTAATAGATTGATTCCTCATTCATCGGCATTGATGAATAGAATAGAATTTTTCGGCAACTCATTGTTCATTCCTGTATTTCTTATTTCTGTAGGGATGATTGTAAATTTGCAGGTCGTTTTTGACGGATGGAGGACTATTATAGTTGCAGGAGCTTTATCTGCTGTTGCGCTCACTGGAAAATATTTGGCTGCTAAAGCCACACAAAAAACTTTCAAATATTCTTCATCACAGGGAGATTTGATTTTCGGATTGAGCAGTGCCCACGCAGCGGCAACGTTGGCTATCATTATTGTTGGTTATCACGCCGGAATTCTTGATATCTATATCTTGAATGGCACAATCATACTTATCCTTTTCACTTGCATAATTTCTTCGGTAGTTACACAAAATGCTTCCCGCACTATTGCGAGAAAAGAAGAAAAAGAAGGTTCATTTAATATCTCTGAAATGGGGCAGTTTGCAGATGAAAAAATACTTGTTCCGATTGCAAATCCATCAAATATCGGGCATCACGTAGAACTCGCATTGCTGCTGAAAGATCAGAAATCTGTAAATTCAATTTCTTTGCTTGGCGTTTTCCAAAACAATAAGGAAGTGGAATCCAACATCATTAATTTTCATAAAAAGTTGAAGGAATTTGTGGATACAGCCACCGCTGCCGAAATTAATGTTGATATCAACACAACCATTGACCATAATGCCGCGAGTGGAATTGTGCGTATTGCACGCGAAACAATGTCGGATATAGTTATTCTTGGATGGCCGGGTAAAGTTGGCGTATTGGAGAAACTTTTGGGCGAAAAAGTTGATTTGATTATCAAAAACATGGATAAGAACCTTTTCATCTGTCATATCGAAAGAGACCTTATCCAGCACAAACGTATTGTCATTATTTCTCCACCTTATGCCGAAAAGGAAGATGGATTCTCTTTATGGGTGTCAAAAATGGCACAACTTTCACAAGAACTATCCATTCCTATTCTGCATCTTGGAAGTCCCGCAACGCAGCAAGTTATCAAAGAAAATAGCAAACTTGCACCGTTATTTGTTTTTGAAGAATTTAATAATTGGAATAAATCATTTTATCTAAACGAAGGAATTATTAACAAGGACGATATTATCGTGCTTATTTCCGCTCACGAAGGATATATTTCTTATACCACTGTGCTGGATAATCTGCCTACAAAACTAGAAGCAAGATATCCACATTCCAGCAGAATAGTAATTTATCCGAAACAACGAGAGGCGGACAATTTGCTTGAAATTGAAAATAGCTCCTTTATTCCACAATAAATATTTTTTTAATGAGGTTAAGTAAGTTTTTTCTGTCTATTGCAGTGCTCTTGTCTGTTTTGTTTTCATGTGGTCCATCCAAGCAGATGACCAGGCATGCAGATGCAAATCCCAAAAGAGAATTCCGCGGTGCGTGGATTCACACAGTCGGTCAATCACAATATCAAAAGATGAATTCGGCAGGTATGAAATATTATTTGTCGGATATGGTTCGCCGTTTAGATGAGGCCGGAATTAATGCCGTTATTTTCCAAGTTCGTCCGGAAGCAGATTCTTTTTATAAATCCAATCTTGAACCTTGGAGTAGATATCTGACCGGAACGCAAGGACAGGCACCAGACGACCCAACTTTCGATCCGCTTCAATTTATGATTGAAGAATGTCACAAGAGAGGAATGGAGCTTCACGCGTGGCTCAATCCTTACCGCGTAAAAGCTAACAAATCAAATCCTCTGGCATCCAATCATATTTATAATAAATACCCCGAAAGGTTTGTAGAATACGGCAATCAACTTTTCTTCAACCCCGCGTTACAAGAAAACCGCAATTTTATTTGTGATGTAGTAAAAGATATTGTTTCCCGTTATGATGTTGATGCCATTCACATGGATGATTATTTCTATCCTTATCCAATTGCAGGAAAAGATTTTCCCGATGAAGCAGAATTTCAGCAATATGCTTCTTCACAAGGATTTTCGTCGAGTCAAAAAGCCGATTGGAGAAGAAATAATGTGAATATGCTTATCAAGCAAATAAAATATACCATTGCAGCTACTAAACCATGGGTGCGTTTCGGCGTTAGTCCTTTTGGTATCTATCGAAACAAAAAGAATACGCCTGACGGTTCTGGAAGCGACACCAACGGATTAGAAAATTACAGTGCTTTGTATGCCGACGTAAAATTGTGGGTAGAAAAAGGGTGGGTCGATTACAATGTTCCTCAACTTTATTGGGAGCGCGGACACAAAGCTGCCGATTATACCACTTTATTGCATTGGTGGAACGAAAATAATTACAAACAGCATCTTTACATTGGTCAGGATGTGGATAAAAGCATTTCGAAAAATGAATTTTCTGAAAAAATCCGTATGACGCGCGAGATGAATTATGTGCATGGAAATGTTTATTGGTACGGATATCTTATTACAAATAATACAAAAGGAGCGGCAGACCAATTAAAAAATGATATCCACCGTGCAAAAGCGTTGATTCCGGCTTATATGCACATGCACAAAGGAAATCCTGACAAAATAAAAAATTTGAAAGAAGAATACACTCCTCAGATGCATTTTATTTCTTGGACAAGCAACAAGGATGCTCGTAATCCGGAAAGTGCTCAGAATTTTGTAGTATACCGTTTCAAGAAAGGCGAAAAAGTGGATCTTCACAAGGCAGAAAATATTATAAAAATTACTCCCGAAAACTTTTATCCGCTGCCTTTTGAAGGAGGAAAAAACAAATACACCTATGTAATTACGCCCTTAGATGCTTTTAAGAATGAAGGCAAAGGGGTAAAGATAAAGGTGAATTTATAACTGGAAAACAGATGAAATAAAAATATTATTATTCTTTATTTTATCCGGCTTCGCATTTCAGAATGTGGGATGAAGACCCTGGTACAAAAAGTTCTTTGGCGATAAAGAATTTTGTTGCTCGTCTTTGGGTCGCAAGGTGGTAGAAACGCGATAAATCGTGTTTCTACCAAACGAAACCTTACAGATAATTAATTTTGGATGAAAATCCATTTTGAATAATACCTGCAAATGATTTGTGTTTTCTGCAAATTTTGATGATTAACCTAAAAACGCATTGAAAACTTATCAACGTTTGTTGTAATCATTTCTACATCGTTTTTTTAATTTAAACATTTGATGAAAGTGTTTCTACATTGTTTTTTCGTTTAAAACATTTGATGAAATTAATCTGACAACGTTTTTTTGTTTTCAACAAACGTTGAAATTAATCTGAACGTGTTTTTTTGATTAAATATTTTTTTGAAACGTTTTCAATGGTGTTTTTTCAATTTAAACAAACGATAAAATAGTTTCAACAAAGTTTTTTCAATTTAAACAAATGATGAAACGTTTTAAATCTCATTTTAGCAAATTTGCTGGCTTATACAGACGCTATTAATCGCATCTGTACTATCATGTCGCTTTTTTTTGAAGCGTATACATCGCGTTTATGCGGTTAACAAAAAAAACTCTGTGAAGAACATGTCTCCACAGAGTTTTAAAAAAATATAACGGTCAATTATTTTAACCAGCTACGCAGAAATATTTTCCGAATTATCAGATGTTTCATTGATTGGTCTGAGGTTTTTCGGCATCTTCTTCAGGTTTTGATTTTCTGTATGCACTAAGTCTAACTATGTTGAAAATCTCCAATAAGTGCTCAAACAGAATATTGAACTGAATGTCTTCTTCGGTTTTCTGTTTGATGTTGATGTCATCCATAAAAAGGATAACTGACTTGTTGAAGTTGTTTCTCACACGTGATGCTGCCGGATATTTGACATTGGTCTTTATCAGATTTATCTGTGCTGCCTCAATAGAGGCTTGAATATCCACCAAAGCCTTTGCCTTATCCGCAATTTCAAGTTTCGTCAAATGTTCCAAAAGGTTTGGATCTTTCAAAGCTTCCGTAATTCTAATATATGCTACTACCTGATCTACTTTACGCTTATGTACGAAACTTTTGCCATACATATCCAGTTTTTCAAATACAATAATTGCGCTATTGCGCGAATCTTCGTTAGGAGAAGACAGCATTCCTGCTACATAAGAGTGTAATTCGAGAAACAAATTCTTACGAATAAGTTCATTGCTTTTAACACTGTCACGTGCCATATTTTTAGCATCCTGTGCTACACAACTCTGGTAAACATCGTTGTCGGCAAGAAACTTTTTGTAGGCTGGATTGCTGATAATATTTTCCAAACCTGAATTATTGATGGTATCAATAATTTTTACACCTATTGTTGCTGCAGAATTATTATCCGCTTTTCTTATTACTGTTTTATATTTTATCATATTAATTAATTTTTGATTTTTAAATAAAATTTATTGACTGACACTTCTGTCAGGTTGAGACTGACATTTTTGTCATAAAATATAGTCTCGAATTTATTCTTTAAAATAAAAAAGTAGGAATACGCGAAAGCGATATGCTGTAATAGGAGTGCAGAATATCTTTCAGATTGCGGTTAGACAATCCGAAAAGAAAAGTTATTGGGGAATGTGATGAGTTAGATAGATTAAAGCGCAGTGGTACTGCTTTACGCATAAGTTTGTGCATGAAGCGCAGTGACTTTTCAAGCGTTTTATCGATAATTACCAGATAAATAAAAGAAGTCAGGTCATGCTCCCATTCAGAAAGCATGCTGTCAACCTTTCTGTTTTCGGTAGGAATTCTTGCTATGGCATAAAATTCTTGTGGCAACATGCTGGCTTTTCTCAAATTTGTTGACGGAACAGAATCGTAATTTTTTTCTTCATCAATATGATGGACAATACAATTCAGTAAGTTGAGTATTTTTTTGCTCAACCAAGTCAAAAATTGCATTATCCATTGAACGATGTTCATTATTATAATTTTTATTACGATTATTTAATTAGTGTAAATTCAAATACCGTGCCAAACTTTTTATATTTCACATCAAATTGAAAAATGTATATGTGTATTAGTGTTTTAATAGTAATTCAATCTTGTTGATATTAATTGTTAAGATTACACTTATTGTTAATAATATATAACTTTTGGTTTCGGTATTAATTAAATATGAATAGATAGATTTAAATTAAACCAAATAAAAATTCTAATAAAAACAATCAAGAAAAGTGTACATTCATTTTTTTGCAAATTGTTTTATCTTTGCACAAATTAAAGCCAACAAAGGAAAATGGATACATCAAAAAGATACACAATGATTGCCAAAACAATGGCAGAATTAGAGGATGTGTTAGCTGAAGAATTGATAAATCTGGGAGCAGACGAGGTAGAAATAGGCAAACGCATGGTATCTTTCGTTGGTGACAAAGCATTGATGTACAAAGCAAATGTGCATTGCCGTACGGCTCTCCGCATCCTGAAACCTGTTTACAATTTCAAAGCAGAATCTCCTGACCAAGTTTACGAAGAACTGAAAAAAGTAAACTGGGAAGAATTCCTGTCGCTTGACAAAACATTCGCTATAGACGCTGTGGTCTTTTCTCACATTTTTAGTCATTCCAAATTTTTGGCTTATCGTGTAAAAGATGCCATTGCAGACTGGTTTTCAGAAAAATATAACAAACGTCCGTCGGTAAGCGTTTCCAATCCCGATGTCCTCTTTAATATTCATGTTTCGCACAACAAATGCACGCTGTCTCTTGATAGTTCGGGTGAATCGCTGCACAAGCGCGGTTATCGCTTAGCGCAGACAGAAGCTCCATTGAATGAAGTGCTTGCTGCCGGAATGGTGTTGAAATCGGGATGGCGCGGCGAAAGTGATTTTATTGATCCGATGTGCGGTTCGGGAACTATTTTGATAGAAGCGGCTATGATTGCCTTAGGAATTCCTCCGGGAATCCACCGACCTGGATTTGCTTTCGAAAAATGGGCAGATTTTGACGAAGAGCTTTTCAGCGAAATTTACAACGACGATTCCGACGCGAAGGAATTCAAATATAAAATTTTAGGTTCGGATATTTCTCCAAAAGCAATCTCTATCGCAGAGAAGAATGTGAAAAATGCGGGACTGAAAAAATACATCGATCTGGAAGTAAAATCGCTGAAGCAATATACCGAAAAACCATTTCCCAAAGGAATACTTATGACCAATCCGCCTTACGGCGAGCGCATCAAAGTGGAAGATTTGGATGCATTGTATCAAATGATTGGCGAAAGATTGAAACACGTCTTCACTGGATATGACGCATACATCTTGAGTTATCTCAAAGAGTCTTTTGATAATATAGGACTAAAACCTTCCAAAAGATATTTCTTGTTTAATGGTGCATTGGAATGCGAAATGAGACATTATGAAATATTTGAAGGAAAAAAATATCCGCAACGCAGAAAAACAGATTTTAAACAAAAAGACAACTAATTTAATCTATTAATAATTGCGATTGTTGTCGATTTCATAGAAATGAATCCGAAAAACCGGCAATGACCACAAAAAATTCAATTTACTATGCAATCTCAACATTATGCTTCGCTTAATCCAATCGAAGCTTATCTTTGTAAAGACAAAAAGGACTTTACTAAACAAGACATCATCAAGTTTATTACAGAAAACGAAGTAAGAATGGTCAATTTCCGCTATGTTGCGGGTGATGGTCGTCTAAAAGTTCTGAACTTCGTAATTCACACAGAAGATTATCTGGAAGACATTCTATCATCTGGCGAACGTGTAGACGGTTCGAGTCTTTTCTCTTTCGTAGAAGCAGGTTCTTCTGACCTTTATGTTATTCCCCGTTACTCAAGTGCATTTATGGACCCATTTGCGGAAGAACCAACCATTTCTTTCTTGTGCTCATATTTTGACAAAGACGGAAAACCACTTGAAAGTTCTCCTGAATATATTCTGAAAAAAGCACACAAAACTTTTGCAGAAGTGACAGGTGGAATGGAATTTCATGCTATGGGAGAGTTGGAATTTTACATTATCGGCGAAAAAACGGAAAATTTTCAGGCAGTTGACCAAAAGGGGTATCACGAAGCATCACCTTTCAACAAATTCGAACAATTCCGCTGCGAAGCAATGCGATTGATTGCACAGATTGGCGGCGAAATCAAATATGGTCACTCCGAAGTGGGTAACTTTACTTTGGACGACAAAGTGTTTGAACAAACTGAAATAGAATTTCTTCCGGTGAATGTAGAACGTGCGGCAGAGCAAATCCTTTTAGGAAAATGGGTATTATTTAATCTTGCCAACGCTTATGGACTGGATTTGACTTTCGCGCCAAAAATCACTGTCGGAAAAGCTGGAAGCGGTATGCACATCCACACAAAAATAGTGAAAGGCAACGAAAACATGTATGTGAAAGATGGCGAACTCACAGAAGTTGCGCACAAAGCTATTGCCGGAATGCTGACATTGGCTCCATCTTTGACAGCTTTTGGTAATACAAATCCAACATCATATTTCCGTTTGGTTCCGCATCAGGAAGCTCCTACAACTGTTTGCTGGGGAGACCGCAACCGTTCGGTATTAATCCGCGTTCCACTTGGCTGGAATAAGAAAACAGACATGCTTGCTATGGTAAATCCTTCAGAAAAAGGAACGGAGAAAGATTTTTCTAAGAAACAAACCATTGAATTTAGATGTCCCGACGGTTCTGCCGATGTTTATTTGCTTTTAGCAGGTCTTGTTGTAGCAGCTACACATGGTTTTGAAATGGAAAATGCTGTGGAATTTGCGAAGAATAATTATGTTTCAGTAAATATTCATAAGGATGATGTGGCCGCAACACTCACTCACCTGAAACATCTTCCAGATTCATGCATGAAATCTGCCGAAGAGTTGGAAAATCAGAAATCAATTTATTCTGAGCATGGGGTTTTCAGCAATTTTGTGTTGGATTCAGTTATAAAACGTCTTCGTGCTTATGAAGATACAAATATCCGCCACGCAATCCAAACAGACGAAACACTGTTGCAAAAAATGGTCGACCAGTATTTGTATGCTTAATCATAAAAAAGGTCGTTCATTTTTGAACGACCTTTTTTTTGTTATGATAAACCAAGTGAAACATCTATATTGTCAAGCTAAGTATTTTATTCATTTTGATAAAGCCTCATTCAGAATCACTGCCTCTATATATTAAAATCATATTTATTCTTTAGTAATTTCCTTATCTCTTCTTCAGAAAGTATCTTCACATTGGTGAAGATGAATTTTTCATCCAAAAAATTGCCATACTGATTGCACTCTTCTATCACAGCGGCTAAAGAGCTTCTAATATCCGCATCAAAAGGTAAAAGCATCTGAATTGTAAAGTAATTGTCGAAGATTTCAAACTTTTCGAACTCTACTTCATCTTTTTCCAACTGGAAACGGAACTCACGTTCTACAATCTCTTTTTGGAGCTCTGTGAAATTTTCGCGTGAAGCAGTCGCAAATACGCTAAAGAAGCGCAGCTTATGTTCGTGTCCGCCCAAACCAGATGAAATGTAAATCTGATTTTGTCCGGAAAGGTCGGAATTAAGAAGGATTTTACTTCCAAGTAAAGCTATGGCAGACCAGTTTTTCAATTCCGGTTCTAAGGGACTACTATGATAAGTTTCAATAGCTCTGTAGGCTCCGACATCTGGCGTAGACGCCAATAATGCGAGGCTTCTTTTCTTTCTGTCTATCGTTTCTTCGGGAGAAAATAGCACCGCCACTTCTTCGTCTCTATCAAACTTATCGTTTTGTTGATACAAGTTTTCAAAATATCTGAAATACTCCATCTGTTCTTCAATAGGTACCAATTCTTCCAAGACGTGAAAAGAGTCAATGCCCTCATCATTCATCATTTGGCGTATCCTAGATAGTATGTCCTTTCTGTCATTCATTAATTGCAAAGATAAAATTTTTTGTCTAACTTTTAAACACGCGTTGGGCGTTTTAGTCCGTACAAAACTTAAAATTCATCAAATAGAAGTAATTATCTAATAGAAATCACTAAATTCGCATGATTATAAATGAATTAAAGAGTCATCTCTCAAATAATGAAAATAAATATAGTAAGCCAATCCAAACACGACCTTCCTCAATACGCAACACCACTTTCTGCAGGAATGGATTTGCGGGCCAATATTGACGAGCCGATTTTGCTGAAACCTTTGCAGCGCACGCTTGTGCCAACAGGTCTTTTCATTGAACTTCCCGAAGGTTACGAAGCGCAAATTCGCCCGAGGAGTGGGCTTGCTGCAAAGCATGGAATCACGGTACTGAATTCTCCGGGAACGATTGACGCAGATTATCGCGGCGAAATAAAAGTGATTTTGGTGAATCTTTCTAATGAAAATTTCGTTATAAATGATGGTGAACGCATCTGCCAGATGGTAGTTGCACAACATGCACAAGTAGAGTGGGAAGTTATGGATTCTTTACAGGAAACTGAACGCGGCGCAGGCGGTTTCGGTCACACCGGAAAACAATAATTCGATTAGATGAGAATATTAAAAATATCAAAACATATCATTAGTTTCCTATTTTTCTACAGTCTTTGTCCTTTTTCAATATTTGCTCAAGATAATGACTCGGATTCAAAGCGCAAATTTGATTATTATTTCTACGAAGCAATCAACAAAAAGGCGCAGGGAAAACACGATCAAGCATTGGATTTATTTCAACACTGTTTCGCTCTTGATTCTACCAACGCGAGTGTGTTGATGGAATTGGGAAATTACTACAATGTTTTGCAAAATAACAGGATGGCGATGAATTATTGGGAAAAGGCAGTCGCTTACGATCCCGATAATTTTTATTACAGCATGAGTCTGGCATCATTGTATAAAACTCAGGTGAAAAAGCAGCAGCTTGTGAATCTTTACGAAAAGATGCACAAACGTTATCCTAACAAGATGGACTTGACAATGTTGCTTGCCGAAGCTTATGCCGATAACGGAGAATTTGGAAAATCAATTGAAGTAATGAATGAGGTTGAAAAAGTGGTGGGTTTGAATGAATCTATTTCGCTCAACAAATTTCAACTTTATTCCATGCTCAATCAGAAAGGGAAAGCTTTTGATGAAATAAAGGCATTGTACAAAAAAGATGTATCCAATCCACGATACATGATGCTTTTGGGTGATTTGTATCTTCAGGATAACCAGACAAAGGAAGCTTTGAAATACTACGAAATGGTTAAAAAATCCCAACCTGATTATCCAGGCCTTGTTGTTTCCATGGCGAATTATTACGAACAATTGGGCGAGAAGGAAAAGGCTCAAGAACAACTGTTACTAGCCATTCAAGACAAGGATATGGACGTGGAATTGAAAATGCAACTCCTCACCCGTTATCTTCAGATTTTGCAGAGCAGCAAACAAAAACTGGAGTCTGCCAACGGACTTTTTGTGAAACTAATTGAGCAACATCCTACTTTTACACAACTTAATTTGATGTACGGTAATCTGCTGCTGCTCGAAAGTAATAAAAAAGAGGCAATGGAGCAGTTTCAGATTTATATTGACGCTAATCCGAATGAACCTGCAGGTTATGAACAAATGCTGCAAGCGGCATTGCCGGACAATCTCGACAAAGTGATTGAGATTACTGAAAAAGCAATGAAATATATGCCGCAATATCCCGTGTTCTATTTCTACAACGGTGGCGCAAAATATCAGCAGAACAGACATAAAGAGGCACTGGATATTTTCCAAAAAGGATTGAAAAACGCTAAGTTTGATAATCCCGCAATAGAATCTGATTTCCACGGACAAATTGGAGATTTATATCACACTTTCGGAAATGATTCATTGGCTTTTGACTCTTATGAAAAAGCGCTGAAGCTAAATCCTCAAAACCTTTTAGTATTAAACAATTACAGTTACTATTTGTCATTGAAAAGGAAAGATTTGGCGAAAGCTGAACAGATGAGCAGCCTGACAATCAAGGCAGAACCAACAAATGCTACTTATCTGGATACTTATGGCTGGATTTTATTTTTGCAGGGAGCTTACACTACTTCCAAGATTTATCTTGAAAAAGCGGTGCAATATGGCGAACAGGAAGCATCTGCAGAAGTTCACGAACATTTCGGAGACGTTTTGGCAAAACTGGGCGAAACAGATAAAGCGGTAGAACAATGGCTGAAAGCCAAAGAACTCAAAAGCACATCTGAAACATTAGACGAAAAGATAAAAACAAAGAAATTTATTGAATCAAAATGAAATCATTCATAAAATATTTTTCAGCATCTGCTCTGGTTTTATTTTTGCTTGTGGGAGTTACTTCCTGTAAAACTACAAAACCGATTGTGAAACAAAATGCTGGAACTATAGAAGATAAGAATAGCAGTGTATTGTTTGCGGATATTCTCAGTCGACAACCCGATTTCAATACACTTACTTCAAAAATGGACGTAACATTGCAGACAGGCTCCAAAAGTGTGAACTCAAAAGCATCATTCAAGATGCGCAAAAATCAGGCAATTCAGATATCGTTGCAGCCACTTTTTGGAGTAGAAGTTGCCCGTTTGCTTGTGAAACCGGATACGATTATTATTATCGACCGACTCAACAAAAGATATGTTATGGAGTCTATTCAAAATCTGAAAAAGAAATATCCAGTAGGGTTTGATTTTTATACTTTACAAGCACTTTTTGCCAATCAAATATTTGTAAGCGGGTCTTCTGAAAATACTCAAAGTGATGTCTCTAAGTTCAGAATTACTCAGGATTCGAACGCTTATATTTTGAGTGCGAAAGATGCTTCATCTCAAATCAACTATATGTTTAAAGTAAATGCCAAAGACAGAGTTATTGAAACAAATTTGTCTCAGGATGGCAGCGCAAGAAATATTCTATGGCAATACCTAAACTTTGTAACGATAAACAATCTTGTTTATCCTACAAGTATGAAGGTTATTGCAAAATCTACATCCCGTACAATGAATGTGGATATGAATTTCAACTCTGTAAACATCAACAACGAAGTTGAATTTTCAGGTATTATTCCTGGAAGTTATGCGAGAGTAAGTTTAGATGAGATAATAAAATTCATGGGTTCGCTATAAATGAAAAAGATTGTTCTAATCACACTGCTGAGTGTTTTCTGCATTCATATTTTTGGTCAGACCACAGAAATAAACAAATTGCAGAAACAACGTCAGGCTTTGCAGCAGGAAATTCAAAACACCAATAAGCTATATCTAGATGTCAAAAAACAGACTTCTACTATTCTGCAACGCATCGGTTTGATAAATAAGCAGATTGAAACCAGGAAAAAATTAATTGACGTACAGCAGCAGGAAGTAAAAGCGTTGGAAAAACAGCAAGTGGAGCTAGAAAACGATATTATTGTCCTTAACAAAGAGTATGAAAAGAAAAAAGTAAATTATGCCAAAGCTATCAGCGGGATGCTGAATCAAAAAGCGAGGCAAAATCAACTCTTTTTTGTACTTTCAGGAAAATCTTTTGGAGAATCGATGCGTCGTCTGCAATATTTGAAGAAATATGCTCAATGGCGTAAGTCTCAGGCAGAAGAACTAAAAAAACAAGCGCAGTTAATCCGCAATAAAAATATGCAACTTCAAAATTCCAAAAAGAATAAGTTGGTAACCTTGTCAAATCTCCAAAACGACAAGCAGAAACTGGAAGTTGAAGAGAAGTCCAAACAATCGGAAGTAGCAGTTGCAAAAACCAAACAAAAAGAGCTGCAGAAAACCATTGAATCTAAAAAGCAACAGGCAAACAAGCTGAATGCCCAAATCGAAAATCTTATTGCTCAGGAAATAGCAAGACAAAAACGTCTTGCTGAAGAACGCCGCAAAGCAGAACTTGAAAGAATTCGCAAAGCGAAAGAAGAAGAGGCGCGACGCAAGGCGGAAGAACAACGTTTAGCAGCACAAAACAAAGCTAAACCGACTTCCAAAAAGGATAAGAAAACGTCTACAAAGACTACGGCCCCTTTACGCACAACCAAAAATGTGCCGCTTCCTCCACGCGAGGAAACTTATGTAGCATCTGCCGAAGAGTTTAATCTTTCAGAAAATTTTGTGAACAACCGCGGAAGATTACCAATGCCTGTTTCAGGTGCAGCAACTATCGTGTCTTCATTCGGTGTCAACAGAAGTAACGAGTGGAGCAATGTTTCCACCAATAGCAACGGTATTGATATTCAAGGAAGAGCTGGGGCTGCTGTTCGTTCTGTATATGACGGCGAAGTATCCAGAGTATTTGCTGCTCCGGGATCAAATATGGGTATTATAGTAAGGCACGGCGAATATTTCTCTTTTTATGGAAACGTTGTGAACCTGAACGTCAAAGCGGGTGATAAAGTAAAAGCAGGTCAGACATTAGGTCGAGTTTTCACTGATCCGGATTCAGGCATTTCCACCATGCACTTCCAGTTGTGGCGAGGAATGTCAAAACTTGATCCGCGTCCTTGGCTAGGCAGATAACCTTGATAAAATAATAAAATACTAATATAATATGAGCATTAAATTCAGATTGATAGCAATGAATTTTCTCCAACTCTTTGTTTGGGGAGCATGGTTGATAACTATCGGTGTATTTTGGTTTCAGACCAAACAATGGTCGGGTTCAGATTTCGGACTAATATTTTCAACAATGGGAATTTCATCCCTTTTCATGCCGACTCTTATAGGGATTATCGCCGACAGGTGGATAAATGCGGAACGTTTGTATGGTATTCTTCATATCCTGTATGGAATAGTATTCATGATGCTGCCGGGCGTGGACAATCCTACAACCATGTTTTATTTTATATTCCTCGGAATGCTTTTCTACATGCCCACTATTTCTCTGGCAAATTCCATCTCTTATGCAATATTAAAGAAAAACGGGAATGATGTGGTAAAGGATTTCCCGCCTATTCGTGTGTGGGGAACAATCGGATTTATTACTGCCATGTGGATAACAAATCTCTTGGGTTTCAAGGCGGATGCGAATCAATTTTATATTTCGGGAATAGCAGCAATCATCTTGGGTATATACGCTTTCACTCTTCCTGCTTGTCCGCCCCAAAGGGATCAAGATAAAAATGCTTCATGGTTAGAAACATCAGGATTGAGCGCCTTCAAGCTGTTTGGCAACTACCGGATGGCAATGTTTTTCATCTTCTCAATTTTTTTGGGAGCAGCATTGCAGTTAACTAATATGTACGGAGATGCTTTCCTTTCTGATTTCAGTAAATTTCCTGAATATGCTAATTCTTTCGTGGTGAAATATTCCACCATTATCATGTCTATTTCGCAGATTTCCGAAACTGTTTTTATTCTTGCTATTCCTTTTTTCCTTAAAAGATTCGGAATCAAAAGTGTTATGCTGATGAGTATGATTGCATGGGTATTACGCTTTGGACTCTTCGCTTATGGCAATCCTACCGATGGGTTGTGGATGATAATTCTTTCATGCATTGTTTACGGAATGGCTTTTGACTTTTTCAATATTTCCGGTTCGCTGTTTGTGGAATCGGAAACTCATCCTTCTATTCGCTCAAGTGCGCAGGGGCTGTTTATGATGATGACCAACGGATTCGGTGCCATTATGGGAAGCGCGGCAAGCGGCTACCTTATTGATAAATATTTCACATTGTCTAGCGGATTGAAAGACTGGCACAATATTTGGCTTTCATTTGCAGGATATGCTTTAGTGATTGCTGTATTGTTTGCTGTTTTCTTTAGAAATAAAAAGGAAAGTGTAAAGTAATTTTCTTTTATGGACAAAGGGCAAATTATTGAATTCAAAAACCAATATTTCAAAAGAGGTGTTATCGGTCTTGTAATTCTTAGCTTAGGAGGAATTGTTACCTATATAATTTACAAAGAAGTTTTTCTTTTGTTTTTGGGGTTTTATGCTTTCAGTCAATTTTTAGTTTCTACGCAACGCTATAAAATCACAGATGAAAAGATAGAATTTTATAGTATCATTGGCTATAACAATTGGAAAGATATTTATATAGAAAAAATTATGAGTGTCTGGGTAAAAAATAATGCGGCTATTATTAACTATCAATCACATAAAAGAGCTTATTCTAAAACACAGGTATTTACTCTCACCCATACAGAAGCGCTTCTTTTTCAAAACGAATTATTAAAAAGAAATTCTGCAATAGTGATAGACTAAATGTCAACATCCAAATTCAAAAAATAGCATACATAAAATTGGGAGAAGTATATCGCTTATCTCAACCAGCCTTTTGAACGAGCTGAAATTCATCCAAATGCCGATAAAATGAGAAATTGTATGCGGTAATGTATTTCAATAAATAGAAAATACCCAGACACACAACTTCCTTCTATCTGGACAAACGGGGGGGATGTGCTTGCAAAAGTCAAGAAACTGGAAAAGATTTTGAGATAACCTCAACCTATTGCATCTACATCTCTCCGTTTATGTTGCCTCTGGGCTATGATGATAAGTACAGCCATGATAACAACTGAAACAATAGTCGCGTTGAGCGTTCCTAAATTCAGACCTCCTTTATCCAATGGTTTTGTAAGAAAATCTCCTAACGTAGCACCGAAAGGTCGTGTAAAGATAAAAGCTATCCAAAACAATACAATGTGATTAATCTGAGTTTTATAGTGAGTAAGCACCACCACTACAATCACCGCGCCGGTTATTATCGCTCCCTGCAAATAGCTCAATCCGAGGTATTCACCCAAAAAATCTCCAAACGCCGTGCCCAAACTATTTGAAAAAAGAATTGCCGTCCAGTAATACATTTCTTTCTGTTTCTCGTAGATCGGATATACTTCCAGGTTTTTATATTTTCTAAACCATAAAAACAGTGTCACCGCCAAGCAGCTTACCAAAAGGAGAGTACCGCCTGCATAACCCAAATGTAGTGTTCGGTCTATATAGTCCGATATTTCTGTTCCTAAAGTAGTGGTTCCGATAATTACCAACCAGTAAACAAACGGAATAAATCTATTTAGAGATAGCTGCACAAGAAGGATAACTAAAAAGAAACTCAACGTGATAAGGATTCCATTTGTATATCCAAGATTCAGCGTCATAGATATAAAATCCCCTAAAGTTTCTCCCAACGTTGTTGCCACGATTTTTAGAAACCAAAATAATAATACGATTTCTGCAACTTTATTTTTTCTTTCCATACTCGATTGCTATTTAGGCCGCACATAAAACACAAAAACACATAAAAGGAAGCCTGATTAGGACTTATTTGGAAAATGAAATTAAACAAATTCTTTCTTTAATTTTTCCAACCAATTATTCAGACGTTCGTCCGTCATATCATATTCGTTGTCCTCATCCAAAGGAAGTCCAACCCATTCGCCATCAATTACAGAATTGGATTCGTCATAAGTATAGCCTTCATCTTTCACTTTGCCAACAATATTGGTTCTCTCATTCAAACCATCATACAATCTTCGCATAGATTGTGCAAAACTTTCAGAATACGATGCACTGTCGCCCAATCCGAAGATGGCAACTTTTTTATCTTTCAAATCCACATTCTGTAATGATGGAAGTATTTTCTCCCAATCATACTTCAAGTCGCCGATTCCTGTAGTAGACGTTCCAAGAATGAGATACGGATATTTTACCAAATCCGAAACTGATAGTTCGGACACATCAAAGATATCAGCCTGATTGTCTAATTTATCCACTATTTGTTGCGCAACTGCTTTTGTATTTCCTCCGGACGAACCATAAATAACAGCTATTTTATTCATATATGTAACTAAATTAATTATTGATGTAATTTTTTCAATAGCCAAACGTTTTAGAATATAAAATGTTTTGAGAGGTGTGTTACATAAACACACTTTTAGGGACTTTTATTATATTTGCACTTTCTAAGAAAATCTCCACAATGCACGAAAAAATAATCATTCTTGACTTTGGTTCTCAAACAACACAGCTCATCGGACGCCGTGTGCGCGAACTTAATACTTATTGCGAAATCGTTCCTTATAACAAGTTTCCTTTCGGCGATGAAACTGTAAAAGGCGTTATCTTGTCGGGAAGTCCTTTTTCGGTGAATGACGAAAATGCTTTCAAAACTGATTTAAGCAAAATCCGCGGTCAGTATCCAGTTTTGGGAATATGTTACGGAGCGCAATTTATAGCACAAACATCGGGTGGTGAAGTCGGCCGAAGTTCTACAAGAGAGTATGGTCGAGCACATCTTTCCATTGGCGACACATGCGATGCCTTATTAGGAAATCTTACTCCCCAAACTCAGGTTTGGATGTCGCACGGTGATACCATTCTCCGCATTCCGAATAACTTCAAAGTAGTAGCATCCACAGAAGATGTTGCCATTGCAGCTTATAAGGTGGAAGGCGAAAATACGTGGGCCGTGCAATTCCATCCCGAAGTTTTCCATACACAAGAAGGAACAAAGATTTTGGATAATTTCCTCGGCATTTGCGGAATGAAAAAGGATTGGACGCCCGCATCCTTCGTTAGTTCAGCAGTGAAAGAACTAAAAGAACAGTTGGGTAATGACAAAGTCATTCTCGCGCTTTCGGGCGGTGTAGATTCTTCGGTTACGGCTGTTCTTTTGAATAAAGCTATCGGGAAAAACCTAACTTGTATTTTTGTAGATCATGGATTGCTTCGAAAAAATGAATTCGAAAAAGTGTTGAAAGATTACGAGCATCTAGGATTGAACGTTATCGGCATCAATGCCAAAGATCGTTTTTACAAAGAATTGGAGGGAGTAACCGAACCTGAAAAGAAACGCAAAATCATCGGTAAAGGTTTCATAGATGTTTTTGATGAAGAAGCTCACAAACTGAAAGATATCAAGTGGCTGGCTCAGGGGACCATTTACCCCGATATTATAGAATCACTTTCCATTACCGGAACGGTTATTAAAAGTCACCATAATGTAGGCGGATTACCTGAAAAGATGAACTTGAAACTTTGCGAACCACTCCGTTTATTATTCAAGGATGAAGTTCGCCGCATTGGTTTGGAAATGGGTATGCAACCGCATTTGATTCACCGCCATCCTTTTCCCGGACCTGGATTGGGAATCAGAATCTTAGGGGCAATTACTCCCGAAAAAGTTCGCATCGCACAAGAAGCGGACGATATCTTTATTTCCAGTTTGCAATCAACAGGACTTTACGACAAAGTATGGCAGGCGGGAGCAATTTTATTGCCTGTTCAATCGGTTGGCGTGATGGGGGATGAACGCACTTATGAAAACACTATTGCGCTTCGCGCGGTAACATCTACAGACGCGATGACCGCCGATTGGGCCCATCTTCCGTATGAATTTCTGGCAAAAGTTTCGAATGAAATCATCAATAAGGTGAAAGGTGTCAATCGCGTAGTTTACGATATTTCATCCAAACCCCCTGCAACGATTGAATGGGAATAAGACGAACACAGAATAAACATAAAAAAATCCAGCCCGATATGAGCTGGATTTTTTTTTAATCTGTTGATTAGTTATTTTTTTGTCAAAGTATATTTGCCAGCAGTAGCACCTTCAGCAACTTTACCTGTTGAATCACACATTTCAACTGCGTTTGGTTGAATTTTGTAATAAGTTTTCTCGTTTGTGGATGGAGTAACCAATGTAATCAAATCGTTATTTACAGTATAAGTACCGCTTTTTTCAGATTTGCCATCTTTCTTTTCAAGATATTCTTCCATCAAATTATAAGTAGTATCGTCGTTTAACTTCAAATTAACTTTGATACCTGGACAGTCAGCGCAAGGAATAGTTCCTTCATATTCGCCCAAATAGCTTGGAGCTACAGTATCGGTTACAGCTACAGCAACTGAATCATTGACAGTTGCCTCAGTTTTTGTTTGTTTATTGTTGCAGCTAGCGAACGCAACAGTAAGTGCTAAAGCACCAAATAATAAAACTTTTTTCATAATTTCTTATATAAAATGTCGTCAAAGGTATAACTAACTTACCGTTTCGAGAAACTTTGAGTATTAAACATTATTAAGTTTATCCATTATATATTAAATATGACCTCAAGTGTTATATGTTAACTATCTGATTTTCTTTGATAAAACTTTCTTTATTGCTTGCTCAGCAATAGGTTTCATCACCGCATAGCCTTCTGGATTTGGGTGAATGCCATCGTTGGAATAACACGATTTCATTCCTCCGCGCTCATCTACAAGTGCACTATAATAGTCGCAATAAACGATATTATTTTTTGCTGCGTATTCTTTTATCATCTTATTAAGTACGACAATTTTAGGAGAGGGTTCCAAACCTTTTTTCCATGGATAATCGTAAACGGGTAGTACGGAGCAAAGTACTACCCGGATATTGTTAATTTTAGCAATTTCTGACATAGATTTAATATTATCCATAATCATTTCGAGGGTAGAGGGACCGGTGTTTCCCGCGATATCATTGGTGCCGGCGAGAATAATCACAGCTTTTGGTTGCAGTGCCACCACATCCTGCCGAAAACGGATAAGCATTTGAGGAGTTGTCTGTCCGCTGATGCCGCGATTGATATAGTTGGTGGAAAAATATTTTGGGTCTTGCTTTATCCATCCTTCGGTAATGGAATTTCCCATGAAAACTACACGATTTTCACCTTTGCGGGGAACTGATAATTTAGCGTTTTCATCTTTGAAGCGATTCAAATTTGCCCAATCCTGAGCAAAAGTTGTAGATGCAATAAATAGAAAAGTGATTGCAACGAAAATATATTTCTTCATACCGAAACAGAATTTTTTATACACAAAATTACAATTTTGAACAAGATGACAATACGTTATTCTTAATATTCCCTAAGTAATTACGGAGTCATTAAAAAATTTATGTAGATTTACATCATTAAAAACCTAAAATAAATTGACATTATGAAAGAGATTGACAAATTTGTAAAAGAGAACGAACAACGTTTCCTTGACGAATTGTTTGAATTGCTGCGCATTCCATCCATTTCGTCAGAACCCGACCACAAACCCGATATGTACCGCGCCGCTGAAAAGTGGAAAGAAATTCTATTGTCTGCCGGAGCGGACAAAGCCGAAGTGATGGAAACGGAAGGCAATCCCGTGACGTATGGCGAAAAGATTATCGACAAAAATCTCCCGACGGTTTTGGTATACGCGCACATGGATGTGATGCCTGTTGACCCGGTTGAATTGTGGAACACACAGCCGTTCGAACCCGTGGTGAAGGACAAAAAGATTTGGGGACGCGGAGCCGATGACGACAAAGGTCAGGGCTTTATGCACGCCAAAGCGTTTGAATATATGGTATCTTCAGGCACGCTCAACTGCAACGTGAAGTTCTTGATTGAAGGGGAAGAGGAAGTCGGCTCGGTGAGTCTTCCCAAATTCTGTAAGAAACATAAAGACATGTTGGCGGCAGACGTCATTCTTGTTTCCGACACCGGCATGATTGCACCCGATATACCGTCCATCACAGCAGGACTGAGAGGTCTGGCTTATTGGGAAGTGGAAGTGACCGGACCTAACAAAGATTTGCATTCAGGTATCTTCGGAGGTGCAGTGGCAAATCCTATCAATG
This sequence comes from Dysgonamonadaceae bacterium, assembly GCA_032068765.1. Lineage (GTDB taxonomy): Bacteria > Bacteroidota > Bacteroidia > Bacteroidales > Dysgonomonadaceae > DAMBHY01. The sequence goes on from DAMBHY010000006.1 coordinate 80,913, forward strand.
TGCTGGCAAAGATGATTGCGCAGACATTGGACGACAACGGACACATCACCATACCCGGATTCTACGACGATGTGATTGAAGTATCGGCGGAAGAAAGAGCATTGATGGCAAAAGCGCCGTTCGATTTGAAAGAATACAAAAAATCTCTCGGCATCAAAGAAGTGCAGGGCGAAGAAGGATATACCACAAACGAAAGAACCGGCATCCGTCCGACGTTCGACGTGTGCGGCATCTGGGGAGGATACACCGGCGAAGGTGCAAAAACGGTGCTTCCATCCAAAGCGCATGCTAAAATCAGCTGCCGTCTGGTGCCCAATCAAGACCACGAAAAGATTGCGAAGATGTTTGTAAAATATTTCGAAAGTATAGCTCCGGATTCTGTAACTGTGAAAGTGGAATCATTGCACGGCGGACCATCTTATGTTTGTCCGATTAACTTCCCGGGATACAAAGCTGCAGAAAAAGCCTATACCGATGTATATGGCAAGCGACCTGTTCCGGTGCGTTCGGGTGGAAGTATTCCAATCATTTCCGAGTTCGAAAAGATATTGGGAATCAAATCTGTGTTGATGGGCTTCGGTTTGGGTGCGGATGCCATCCACTCTCCAAACGAAAACTTCCCGTTGGAACAATTCTATAATGGTATCAAAACCATTCCTTTGTTCTATCGCTATTTTGCGGAAGAAATGAAGAAGAAATAGCTAAAAGTTAAGAAAGGCATCTCGTTGGCTCGAGGTGTCTTTTTTTTCTATATTTGTAATATATGAAACGAGTAAAAATCATATTTATATTAATCTGCTGGTGACATGAAAAGCACAAGGTCCGCATCTGCATGGCGCATCGAAACGGTATCGCACTATAATACATTGATGACCCTTTTGAGCCACGAAAGCGAACTCGTTCCCAATGAAAAGATCAATGCCATGATGGCAGACCTCAATGCTTTGCGCAGCAAGTATGCCACCCTGCTGGCTACCCGCAAAACTATTGCTGAAAAGAAGAAGAAAGAGGAAGAGGATAAGAAAGCGGGGCTGAAGTAGTCAATGAAAAAGTCCAATAGGCTGTGCTTATTGGACTTTATTTATTATCGTAGGTACAACTACTATTTACAAATCTCGAGGTCTTTCAGATTTTTCGAATTTAATTGCATCCGTATCCATAAATTTTTCTTTTATTTCATTAATTATAGATTCGCTTGAATCTTCTAATGAAATATAAACTGCATTCTTGTCATCATAAGTTCCCCATCCAATGATATTGCGGACAAATTCTTTATCTTTATTATTAGTCACAAACTCATACAATTTATCATTTATGGATTGTAATTCATTGAAAGAGAATCTACCTTTTTGAAATCTTACTGGATGGTTGCCTACTCTGCTTTTAAATTCTTCCTCATGTCTTTTAGTGGAGTTTCCTGTCAAAATTATAACTAACGTCCTTTGATCATTATCAATATATGCGCCTCCATAATATTCAGGAAATTTTTTCCTTTTAATCTCTCGGTCGGAAATTATTACCATAGTGTCTTCAAAAGAGTTCTGCAAATTAGTCATTCCGGGATTATCATATAAAACATATTCCCTATTTTTCTTATTCTGTTGCTGTTTAGAGTCATTTCCGCTATTTGAACAATAAGTAAATATTATTGCAACAAATAAGAATAATAGATAATTTTCTTTTTTCATTTTTGTATACTTATATCAGTTAATAAGTAGTAAGCCTAAAGGTATCATTTATATTCTTGGCTTTAACAGCATGTGCGTAGGTGCTAGTTGCAGATTTTAGTATTCCTATTATTCTAAAAGAAGTATTATTATATAAAATTCCACCGCTATCCCCTTCTTGTAATCCCTGTATATCTATCTTAATAAGATCATAAAAAGCTTGACCCCCTATATTAGTAGTTACATTAGTTTGTGATACTCTTGCAAAAGCTCTTCCTTTTTCAGCACCTTCAACATTAATTGTATTGCCAACAGCTACATCTGAAACAATTGGACTAAGAGTGATGCCAGAATTTGTAACATTTGATAATACAAAACTACTATTATCAAGTTGAATAAATGAAGCGTCAATATTGTCTTTATTCTTCACTAGCCTTGCTGTTCCTAAAAGAGAATTGTCTTTATAGACATGATCTCCAGTTTTAATATAATGACCTGTTGTCACAAATCCAGCTTTGTTATCTAATGTAGACTTTGCACGATATCCTATAGTGGCTGTTCTAGAAGTTTCATAAAACCTAATTTTTCCTCCTGGATTAAGACTAGCAAGGTCTATAGGTCTATCAGATTTTTCAAATATAATAGCTTCAGAATCTAAGAATTTTTCTTTTATTTCTTTTATTTTAGATTCACTACAGTCTTCAAGAGAGATAGATATCAAATTTTTGTCATCATAAGTTCCACACGCTACAATATTTTTCACAATTTCTTTATTCTTACTATCTACCAAAAACTGGTAAAATTTATCATGTATATTATTTAGTTCATTGTAAGAAAATTTTCCGACTTCAAATCTTACTGGCCAACTTCCCATTATTTTTTTAAATTCGTCCTGGTATTTATTAAAAAATTTCCCAACTAATATAATAACTACTGTTGTTTGATCCTTATCAATATATGAACCACCATAATAATTGGGATATTTCTTTCTTTTACAAATAGAATTTGACCTTGTAAAGATAGTATCTTCCTTAAATGAATTTTGTAAAATATTCATACCTTCATTGTCATAATAAACTTTGTTTTCCTTAAAAGAATTTTCTAGATTATTCTTTTGTTGTAACAATACATCATTTTCATTACTGTTGCAGCTTTCTAGTATAATAAAAGACAACAGGAGCAATAAGAAAATAATTTTTTTCATAAGTTTGATATTTTTAGATAAAACATAATATAATAACAATGATAAAAATAAAAAGTTGGTTAATTTTTTTATATATATACGAATTAATATCATTCTCTCAAGAAAAATCCTATTTATGCTCGCGCGAAGATTTTCTAACTTGTGTGTTGAAACAAAATAATATTGCTCTATCAAGCAGACCACAACTCCAAATTTGCAGTAGCTGAAAGCCAAGTTTCAACACATTCCATCCCATTCTTTTCACCCTTTCCAAAACTTTTTTGTATCTTTCAATTACAAAACAGCAAATTGATTGTTAATACATAAAAAGACAATTATTCATACATATTATGGCTAAAAAAACTTTATCCACAGAAGCAAACCTCAAACCCAAGAAAAAAGATTTGGCGCAAGCCGTGCTCAACTTCCTTGATGCTAACAGAGACAAACAATATAACTACAAACAGATTGCCGCGGCAATAGATATACAAGGTGAAGAAGGCCGTCGCCAACTGGTGAAAGTGCTCGACAAACTCAGAGACCAAGATATACTCCTGGAAACTTCACGAGGACGCTACCGCACCAACAATCGTGGACTGATACTGGAAGGACGTTTCGAACGTCGCAGCAACGGCAAAAACTCTTTCATCCCCGATGATGACGGAAATATTGTTTCTATCCCCGAACGCAATTCCAAACATGCGATGGACGGCGACCGTGTGCGCGTGCAGCTTCTTGCCAAACGCAAACGTGCCGATACTGAAGGCGTGGTATTGGAAATCCTGGAAAGTTCCAACAAGAAGTTTATCGGCGTGATGGAAATCCAAAAGCATTTCGCTTTCCTCAATCTCGACAGCAAAACATTGGCAAACGACATATTTATTCCGCTCGACTATCTGAACGGTGCGAAAAACGGCGACAAGGTGGTGGTGGAAATCGTGGAATGGCCTGAGAAAGCTAACAATCCTGTGGGAAAAGTGGTGGATGTATTGGGAAGTCCCGGAAACAACAATACCGAGATGCACGCCATCCTCGCGCAATATGATTTGCCATACAAATATCCTGAAAAAGTGGAAAAATTCGCGGACATGATTCCGTTGGATTTATCGGAAAAGGAAATTGCCAAACGCGAAGATTTCAGAAATACGTTCACGCTCACCATCGACCCGAAAGATGCCAAAGACTTTGACGACGCGCTTTCGCTGCGCAAAATATCGGAAGGACTTTGGGAAGTGGGCGTGCACATCGCCGACGTAAGTCATTATGTAAGACCCGGCGATTTGATTGACGTGGAAGCCGAAAAACGCGCAACTTCCATTTATCTGGTTGACCGAACCATCCCGATGCTTCCCGAAAAGCTGAGCAACGATTTGTGTTCACTTCGCCCTAATGTCGACAGATTGTGTTTTTCCGTTATTTTTGAGATAAACGACAAAGCCGAAGTGAAATCTTCACGTATCGTTCGCACCGTAATTCATTCGGATGTACGCATGACTTACGAGGAAGCGCAGGCAATTATCGAAACAGGTAAGGGTGATTTTTCTTCTGAGGTTTTGACTCTTAATCGTCTTGCAAAGCAATTCAGAGAACGCCGTTTCGCAAACGGTTCTATCAACTTTGAGAGATATGAAGTGAAATTCAATCTGGATGAAAAAGGGAAACCGCTGGGAGTCTACTTCAAAGAATCGAAAGAAGCGAACCACCTGATTGAAGAATTTATGCTTTTGGCGAACAGAGCAACAGCCGAGGCGATAGGAAAAGTGGCAAAAGGAAAAACCGCAAAAGCGTTTGTATATCGTGTGCATGATGTGCCCGATCCCGAAAAACTGGACACGCTGAATACTTTTATTCTCCGCTTTGGACACAAAATAAAAACAACCGGCATCAAATCAGATGTGGCAAAGAGTATCAACTCGTTGCTCGACAAAGTGCAGGGAAGACCAGAAGAAAATCTAGTGGAAACAATCGCCATTCGTTCAATGTCGAAAGCTATTTATTCGACCAAAAACGTGGGGCACTATGGTTTAGCGTTCGATTACTACACGCATTTTACCTCACCCATACGCCGTTATCCCGATATGATAGCTCACCGATTGTTGGAAAAATATCTGGATGGAGGAAAATCTGTAAATCAAGCCGAATTGGAGGAAGAATGTAAACATTGTTCAAGAATGGAACAAATTGCTGCCAATGCCGAACGCGATTCCATTAAATACAAGCAGGTAGAATTTATGTCTGATAAGATAGGTAAAGTTTACGATGCAGTAGTTTCGGGAATTACCGAATGGGGAATTTATGCCGAAATCAACGAAAATAAGGTAGAAGGTTTGATTCCCATCCGAGAGCTAGATGATGATTTCTACGAACTGGACGAAAAAAATTACCGCTTGGTGGGTAGAAGAACAAAAAAAGAATATCGCCTCGGTCAGGCTATTACTATCAAAGTTGCACGCGCCAACTTACAACGCAAACAATTGGATTTCGAATTGGCATAGTGATGAAAGAGTAAAGTTTGTGTAAGTAAAAATGACGTTGTTGCTGATTTTGCAGGATATTTGACTGATGATCCGAAATTGATTCAAACTTCTGTCACTACACGAATTGATTGGTGGTAAATCAGATTTATCTCAAGTATTATAGGACGTTAGTTGGACTTAAACGACTAATCTTTTTTCGTCAATAATATCATGAATTATATTAATAGAAAGCTATTTTTCGAAAAAATAATTAGCCGCTAAAGAAGAATGTGTATTGACGATACAATTATCGGGGAGTAGTAATTAATCCAGGGGGGGTAAAAGTAAGTACTTTTACCCGGGATTGCTTTAGGAAGCCAGTTCGGCATATCTCAAGCGCGTTTACAAGCATTGCTTGGAACCATCAAAAAAACTACAGATTTATTATACTCCTGCAATGATTAGCTATCAGGATTTTGCCAAATGATTAGTGGTGATATTTTTTGCGCGATCGATTGGCATTACTCCACTCCTGATATAGTTGTTTGGAAATGATGAAATACTCTTTCGCGTCTTCCATTTTACCTTTTGCTAATTCCCGAAAAGCTTTTCTGATTCCAGCCGCCACACTATAAGCGAAAGCTTGCGCAGAATTGTAAAAAGGGTTGGCTGCCTCGGTGAGGAAATAGACATATTCAGAATAGAAGAATTGTTCACGATTTATTTCTCGAGTTTCACGCCCATGATATCCAATGGCATCCGGTACAATTCCGATTTCGTATCCCTTTTTACGAATTCTTTGCGCTAGATTTACATCTTCCCCATAATGACGGAATAGCGGGTCAAATCCTCCAGTTTCTATCAATACATTAACTGGGACAAGCCACATCGCCGCGTTTACGAACTTCACAGGCTTTATTTTATCTTTTATAAGAGATATTTCTTCCAAGCTTTTCAAACCCGTGTAAACTACGAATCCTGTATCAGGCGCATCACCTTTTCCATTGAGATGAACAGGTGAGATAATTCCCATTTTAGGATTCGTCTTAGCTACTTTTACTAATTTTTCAATTGCATCCGGCTCTACCCAAGCATCCTGATTTAGCAAAAACGCATAAGAATAATTATTATTTATCGCATATTTGATACCGATATTATTGGCTTTGCCAAAACCAGCATTTTCATGGTTACGAATCAATGTTATTTCAGAATAGTTCTCTTCAATTAATTTACAGGTATCATCTTTCGATAAATTATCTACAACCACAATCTTGCAAGGAATAGTGCTTTTGAGTACAGATGAAAGACAAATATCCATCCATTTTTCAAAATTATAAGATACAATGATCACACAAACTTCCGGCTGGATCATTTCTTTAAATTTATTTTACTCGAAATCCATTCTGTCACTTCTTTCGACATTTCAAGCTTCAAAAGATAACTCAAAAAAATGTAAGCGGCGCCCATCACTATTGTGCAACTTACCAATCCCATCCATCTGTTATCAAAGAAATTCAATGTGTAATACGTAAAAATACCACTTATTAAAGCAACAAAAACATACGGCAAAACATCTCTAAAAAAATGGATAAAAGAATAATTAATCAATTTTCGTGAAAAATATAGCGATAGTGTCAGTGATATAATATTGTAAACTATCCAGCTTACAGCCAATCCTGTAATTCCACCTGAAAAGAATGCAACAATCAGACCTGCAAGCATAACACTTTTAGCGACTTCTAAACCGAGAAAATAAGAACTTTTTTCTGTGGATATAAACAATTCGTTGATGATGGTGATAAATGGTAGAAACATTCCTGCGAACGTCAATATCTGAAAATATGGAACCGCATCCATCCACTTTTCTTTGAATAGTACATAAAAAACAGGAGATGCGATGATAGCCATGTAAATGGCAACCGGGAAGACCGCAAATGCGATACTTTTCATCATTTTGCTCACAACCCGATGTAGTCTTTCGCGTTCGTTATTGATTTCCGCGAGGATTAACATCGAAACGGAACGATATGTATTGGAAAGCATCACAAAAGGGATTTCTTCATATCTTTTTGCTCTGTCGAAAAAAGCCACCTGACTTGCAGGATAAAATGCGGAGATGAGTGTCGGATAGATATTGTTGGAAATTGTTCCGACAAAGGAAGCGAGCATCAATTTGTTGCTGAATCCAAACAGCTCGCCAAGCACATTCCATTGAAATATTAGACTTGGACGCCAATCTGAATAATACCAAAGAAGTAAGGTACGAAATAATGCTAGCAAAAGTTGTTGCGCCACAAGCGCCCATACACCATATCCCTTAATTGCCATCATAATAGCAATTACATTGCTGATAATAAGTGCAATAAGATTCACGCGAGTAAGTGTTCTAAAATCTGCTTTCTTTATAAAAAGTGTTCTTTGGATAAGTCCTAAAGCATTAAGTATCAAACCAAAGAAAAGTACACGTGCAACAGGAATTAAAACTTGAGAATTTACTTTTAACGAAGTTGCCAAAGCCGGAATAGATAGGTAGACAATCAAATATAAAACGATGCTCATTCCCACATTGAAATAAAACATCGAATTGTAGGACACATCGCTGAGGTTTTTTTTGTTAATGAGCGCGCGACCAAAGCCGCTGTCAATCAACAATGGCAATACCGCGCTCAGAACAGCTAAAGCTCCATAAATACCATAATCTTCCGTTGAAACGATGTTCATCAGGATGAACATACAGATTAAGTTCAGCAATTGCTCGCCAAACTTGTCAATAAAGCTCCAAAAAAGCGATTTGGTAGTTTTAGATTTTAATGCTGAGTCACCCATTATATATCAGGATATGGGTAATTTTTAGAAAAATGTTGAAAAATTCCAGAATATACCGTGTGGATATGGAGAACGGTCTTGTTGAGCCAAATCGTAGTTTAGCGTGATGTAAGTTCTTCCCAGACGCAAACCACCGCCAACTACCAACGACGGAATCCATCCGGCATCTTTATAAATACCTCCGTTGGTGATGTCTTCCTCCTTTGACCACAGATAGTTTATCTCCGGTTGAACAAACAATGCAAAATATTGCACGGGATGGAAATATCCGAAAAGATTGGTGGCAAGCATATTATTATTGTATAAATATTCCTTTTCAGCAGTATATGCACGTGTCTTGGAATAATAATACCTCACACCGACACCGAGTAAAAAATATTTATTAAACTCGTAACCAATCTGAGGACCTATATTTAAGAAAGTATAATTATGGCTTATTGAAAGCCCCAAATTCGCGCCAAATCTCAAGTTATTGGGATTAAATACCCTTTGAACCTGTGTGTCGGTTTCATCAACCGTAGTGTTGTTAATAGATTGTCGATCGTTTTCAGAATAACTATAGACATTTCGGGTATCGGTTTTATCAACTTTTATAGTATCAAGCTTATAACTATAATCCTGAGCATTTACAATGCTTGACAACAGCATCAGTGAAAGAAGTATATACATTTTTATTAATAGCAACTTTTTTTACAAATGTAATAGAAAATATAATATTATTCCCCAAATGGGTCATATATAAAGAGAATAAGGAACCAAAGATTGCTCAATGGTTCCTTTATTATATAAATTAAAATTTCTTTATTGTGCTGGCTGTGCAGGCTCTGGTTGAGCCGGTGCAGAAGGTGCTTGCATCGGAGCTGCGGTACCCGGAGTTACATTGGGAGCAGTAGTTGGATTAAGCGGCGCCGGTTCTTGCACTTCAATCGCTGATTGAGGGGCATTCGTTGTTTTCACCATAAATTTTGCTGTCAAGATGCTCAAAACTATTATAACTCCTGCCAAAACCCATGTTGTTTTTTCAAGGAAATCGGTAGTTTTGCGCACACCCATTATCTGGTTGGATGAAGAAAAGTTTGAAGCCAAACCTCCCCCCTTTGATTTTTGAACTAATACTATGAATATCATAAGAATAGCTGCAATCAAAATCAAAATAGAAATAAAAATATACATATTCTTTATTGTTTTTTATTTTTCTCGTTGAGAATCACGTGTTCTAAGAAACGAATTTGGTCGGCAAAGTAAACACTTTTTTTTGGAAAATTCAAACTTAAACGTTTAATAATTTCCAATGCTTGTTCGTATTTCTTTTGTTTTATGTAAATTCTGGCAAGTGTTTCAGTCAAGAATCCGCTACTCGCATCCAAATCTGCTGATTCATCCTCTTCCTCATTATCCACTTCGGGCAAGGAGATAGATATTTCTCCTGAGTCCGCTTTTTCAAGAAAAGAATCAATGATGTCGTTGTGTTTTAGCAGAGTTTTTTGGTCTGCAGGCTCTATTGATAATGTTTTCTTTTCAGCTTTCTCCAAATATTCTATGTAGTCGGTAGAAATTATGGAAATACTATCTGGCGTTTCCGGAATCTGCTCGCGACGACTATCTGTGTGCAGATTATCTAAAAAAGAATCGAGCAATTTTTCAGTACGCTGACTGGGATTGAATGTTTGTTTTTTAGGGAAGAAAGATTGAAATCTAGGAGATTTTATCCAATAAAACAATTGTTTTCTGTCGGAACAAACCAATGCGGTTTTAGAAAGTTGTTCGGTATATTCAGGCGAGCTTGAAACTTCGAGATTCTTAAGATATAACAATTGTATTGTTTGAAAATACGGATATTCGTCAAGAATCTGTGAAAATTCTTTCAAAGTTTCCTCGTTTAATGATTTGGAGGAGTTTGTATCCAAATAAGATATAAGATTTTCAACCTCCATAATTATTACCAATCAGACATGGTTTCATTAAACAAGCGCTCTACTATTTCTTTATTCAGTTCGGAAATCAACTGGTCCTGAACATCGTTCAAGAGGCGATTACTCGGGAAATTTCTATAAGCAGAAACAGTTTGATCCATTTTGTCTTTGCCTTCCTGCTTGTTATTCTTAAAACGATATCTAACAGTCATGGTCAAGCGTGTTTCGGAAGCTAATCCATCTTCTTGAACTGCCATAGGAGTCAACTCATAGCCAACTATTTCACCTTCAATTTCAATATCAGCATTTTGATTGACAAAACGTAGTTTGGTATTTCGTGAAAAGTAATCTTTTAAATCTTCATTAAAACGCTGTTCCAATGGAGGGTAAACCAGCGGTGCCTGATTTACAAAATTAGTAATTTTTACCGTCTTCAAAACATCATAATTGATGGATGAATCGGTGAATTTGTATGAAATAGTGCAGGCTGTAAGAAGCAACCCGAGCAAAATACCAAAATATATTTTATTTATTTTCATACTTTCAATTAATAGTCCAACCCGTATTCCTTTATTTTGCGATAAAGCGTTCTCTCGGAAATACGTAAATCTTGTGCAGCTAATTTTCTTTTTCCGTCATGCCTTTTCATCGCTTTTATAATCATGTCTTTTTCCGCATCTTCCAAAGAAACAGACGTTTCCTCGTATTCAGAGTCTTCGGCTTCCGATTTTGCATTATGTAAATTTTCGGAATAGCATGATGGTAAATGTACTTTAGGATCGCTTTTCAACACAGGTAGTTGAGAAATTTCCACCTTATTCTCAGCTTTGCTGTTAGTTGAAATCAAATCGCGAACTACGCGTTTTAATTCCATAATATCGGAGCGCATATCAAAAAGTACCTGGTATAATAATTCTCTTTCTGTAGTAAAATTCCTTTTGTCGGAATCTTCTATAGATGTAATAGGAACTGGCAGCATACCAACTTCATTCTCTGGAAGATAATTCTTCAGAATTTCCGGAGTGATGACTCTTTCTTGTTCAATAATTGCGATTTGTTCTGTGATGTTTTTTAATTGTCTCACATTTCCAGGAAAGCGGTATTTTTTCAACATTTCTTTCGCTGAATCTGTAAGGGAGATTGATGGCATCATATATTTTTCGGAAAAATCACTCGAAAATTTTCGGAATAACAAAGGAATGTCATCTTTTCTATCTCTTAGAGCCGGCACACGGATTGGAACAGAATTAAGTCGATAGTAAAGGTCTTCACGGAATTTGCCTTTTTCTACGGCTTCAATCATATTGACATTAGTCGCCGCAACAACTCGCACATCCGTTTTTTCAACTTTTGATGAACCAACTTTGATGAATTCGCCGGTTTCCAATACGCGAAGTAATCGCGCTTGTGTAGAGAGCGGTAATTCTGCTACTTCATCCAAAAATAAAGTACCTTTGTCTGCCGCTTCAAAATAGCCTTTTCTGGTTGTTAGAGCTCCTGTGAATGAGCCTTTTTCGTGACCAAACAGCTCCGAATCAATAGTTCCTTCGGGTATTGAACCACAATTTATTGCAAAGTAGGGACCGTGTTTTCTTCTGCTGTTTTGATGAATAATTTGAGGAAAGTTTTCCTTGCCGACACCGCTTTCTCCAATTATTAAAACAGATAAATCTGTTGACGCAACCTGCAAAGCAACATCAATAGCTCTCTCCAATTCGGGAGAGTCACCGATGATTCCATACCGTCTTTTGACAGCATCCATAGATTGCTTCGCCATATATTGTAATTAATGTTTTTTTAAATTTTCAATGATTTCCATCACCTTTTTGCCGATATTTTCTGCTTCTTCTGGTGTATGTGCTTCGGAATACACTCGTATAATAGGCTCAGTATTGGATTTGCGGAGGTGTGCCCATTTGTCAGCGAAATCAATTTTCACACCGTCAATGTCTGTTACTCTTTCGGATTTAAATAGGTCTTTTACAGCATCCAGAAGTTCGTCAATATTTATATCGGGTGTTAATTCTACTTTTTGTTTTGCCATGAAATAGTTAGGATAATCCTGACGCAATTCACTGACTTTTTTGCCTGATTTTGCAAGATGTGTAAGAAATAAAGCGATTCCAACAAAAGCATCGCGACCATAATGGCATTCAGGATAAATAACTCCACCGTTGCCTTCTCCGCCGATTACGGCATTTACTTCTTTCATCTTTTCTACAACATTTACTTCTCCAACAGCTGCTGCAAAATATTCACCTCCATGATTTTTGGTAACATCACTCAAGGCACGGGTGGAACTCAAATTGGAAACGGTATTTCCTTGTTTATTTTTCAAAATGTAATCGGAAACTGCAACTAAAGTATATTCTTCTCCGAATGAATCTCCATTTTCATCGTAAATTACCAACCTGTCTACATCAGGGTCAACGGCAAAACCCACATCCGCTTTAGAACTTTTCATCAAACTAGAAAGTTCCAACAAATTCTGTGGCAGAGGTTCGGGATTGTGAGAAAAGTTTCCGTGAGGAGAGCAATGCAATTTAAAGACTTCCTTGATGCCGAGAGCATACAAAAATTCAGGAATACCAATACCTCCAACTGAATTAACAGCGTCAACAGCAACTCGGAAATTTGCATTTTTTATTGCATCAACATCCACCAATTCGAGTGAAAGAATATCTTGTATATGCGTATGTAAATATTGTTTCTGAGTAATTTTTCCTAAATTGTCTACTTCTGAGAATGTAAAGTCTTCAGCTTCGGCAATTTTCAAAATCTCCTCCCCGTCTTTTGCACTCAAAAATTCACCCTTGTTATTCAGGAGCTTAAGGGCATTCCATTGTTTAGGGTTGTGGCTAGCTGTCAGAATAATTCCTCCTGCAGCATTTTCTTTAGTTACAGCAATTTCTGTAGTAGGAGTAGAAGCGAGACCAATATCAACTACGTCAAATCCCATTCCTATAAGCGTTCCGGTGACAATTTTATGCACCATTTCACCAGAAATACGCGCATCGCGTCCTACAACAATCTTAAATTCATTATTTTCAGAATAATTGTTTTTTATGAATGTGGAATATGCCGCCACAAACTTTACAATATCGAGCGGAGTTAAGCTATCACCAGATTTGCCCCCTATAGTTCCGCGAATGCCTGAGATGGATTTTATTAAAGTCATGATATATATTATTCTTTTTCCAAACGGTAAACTACGTTTTCGTAATAAGTTGGCTGATATTTACTTTGATCGGCTTCAAATCCTGCATTAAACGGCACAATCATTTTAACATGCGCCACATTGCCAATATATCTTAATGGCGCTGACCAACCTTGCACCGGGAATGTCAGTGGTTGACCATACACCATCACTAAAGGCTGATAATGCATAACAAGATTATCACTGCTGTATTTAACTACATCCTCCGGTTTTGTTACATCTCTAAAATAAAATAACCCCGTAAAACGCACATATACTTCTTTGCCCAATATCGGACGATGAGACATGTCTCCCTTATCAATAATGTTGTAATAAGTTCCTGTAACTGAGTCGCGTACAAATTCGTTGGCTTTAAACACTCCGTTTGATGGAAATTGATTTAAAACAACAAAACCGCTGTCTTTCATAAATTTTTTGACAGCATCATTGTGGTCGTTTACTTCTTGAATATATGTTTTAGTTTTATCGCAAGATGTAGTAGAGAACAATAAAAAAGATAAAGCACAAAAGATAAAAAGTACTTTTTTCATAAATTTCTTTTGATTGTATATTATTTATAAGCTACAAAAATAAGCAATCACCTTAAATAATTGGTCATGTAGCATAGTAGAAATTATTATTGTATCTTAAAATGAATTTAATAGCACTATTCTGTCAACAAATCGCGGTATTTCTGAAGTCCGTTTTCGTAAATTGTGAGTGCTTCCTCCAGAGTTCCATAAAATTCACCTCCTGAAGCATATTTATGTCCGCCGCCATTGTAAAATTCAGTGGCAAACTCATTGCATGCAAAATTTTCTTTTGAGCGGAAAGATAGTTTTACAAGCTCATTGTCTTCGCGAATAAATGTAGCAAAAAGAATTCCCTTGATGCGCAGAGGATAGTTTACAAAACCTTCTGTATCACCTTTCGAAAAATTGAATTGTTTTTGATCTTCTTTGCTGAGCCAAATTAGCGCGGAATGCAATTCTGGGTAAACTTTCATTCTGCTTGAGAGTGTAAATCCAAGCATTCGGAAACGATCTTCAGAATAACTATTGTAAACTTTATTGTAGATGTCGTCTTTGTCAATTCCTTTTTTTAACAAAAGACTGATGATTTGAAAAATTTCAGGGTAATTCGAATTATATGTAAATCCTCCAGTATCAGTCATCATGCCGCAATAAATGCATTCTGCAATCGATGTACTAATATTTTCGTATTCATTCATCTGCCACAAAAATCTGAAAATAAGTTCACTTGTAGATGAGATATGAGGGTAAGACATCGAAACATTCACAAAATCTCCTGGGAAAAGGTGGTGGTCAATTAAAATTTTTGGTGCTTTGCAGTTTTCTAAAGCATTTCCCATAATTCCGACCCTTTTGGGAATATTGTAATCCAAACAAAAAACAAGTTCTGCATTATCGAAAAGTTTTAATGCAAAATCGCGCTGTCTTTCAAAAATTACCACTCTTTCTACCCCTGGGATCCAATTCAAAAAATAAGGATAAGAATTAGGAACAATTAATGTGACATTTTTTCCCCTTTGCAAAAGATAATTGAAAAGCGCCAACGAAGAACCTAAGGCATCGCCGTCGGGTGAAATATGAGTTGTGATTACAATTTTATTGTATTTTTTGATGTATTCTTGGGCGCTTTGAATTTTTTCGTTTTCTATAATCTGGGTCAGAATATTTTGTTCCATAGCTTAATTTTGTTTCACACAAATGTACTATAAATTAATCGAAAATGCACCTTGTTCAGTGACATCGTGGATAGGTATTCCAAAATCTTTTGATTGTTTCGTAAGTCTTAGTCGTGTTTTTCGGGTCAATGAACTATCTAAAATGATGCATTTTGGATGAACCGTTTCTAAAAGATATTTTAATGAATACGTTCTGTCGTTGCTTAAAATCAGAAAATCAACATTAAGAGGATTTGCTACTGTCTTGTACTTAAATATATTCTCTTTCAACAATAGAATTTTTTTAGATGGATGCGGTATGGTTCCCGAAGAAAGATAAGGTGAAATAGTTTGATTTTTAACATTATACATTAATTCTGTATTTCCCGGACAATTCAATACCCATAATTTGTCGTCTTTAGTTTGAGTTATTTGGAAGGTGTAAGTAAGCAATAACAACCAGAATGAAAACGCAGATATTGTTATGAATCTGATTTTCTTATCAAAAATTATACGTGTCAACGAAAGAATAAGAACAAAAAACAGAATAACCTGCACGACAGTTAAATAATAATTGGACAATTGTGCAAAAGGTAGATTTTCAAAGAAATGCACAATTTCGTAAAGAGCATTTATAAGAAACTGAAGAATATATTTGATTGGTTTGAATAAAATCATTGTCCACTCCCAACCTGACATAGAAATGCCTCCAAATATGAAAAGCGGGATACAAGCATAAGTAATTATCTGAACTAAAGGAACAACCAGAATATTGGTTATGAAAAAATATGTGGGAAATGTGCCAAAATAGTAGAACGTGAGTGGGAATACACCCAATTGTGCTGCAAGTGACAGCGTAAATAAATTCCATATGGAATTTAATGTTTGGTTGGTAGTTGTGTACAAACTAGCAAACTTTGGCATAAAGTAAAGTATCGCAAACACAGACGCAAAACTTAGTTGAAATCCAACTTCAAAAAAAACCAAAGGATTTACTAATAATATTGCAGAAGCTGCAGCGGCAAGTGTATTATATGTAAATCCCTTTCTATGAATTATTTTGCCGACTGAGTAAATCGTCAACATTATTGCAGCACGTATAACTGAAACCGAAAAGCCTGTAATAAAGGCATACAGCCATAAAAGAATTATTGTGGTGCTGTACTTTGCAATATTACCTTTTCTGGTTTTGTGGAAAAAGAACAACAATGTACTCAAGATTTGATAAATAATAGCGACATGCATACCACTGACTGCCAATACGTGAGCGGTTCCAGAAACCCGAAAAGCATTTTGTATATCTTCCGTCAAATCTGCTTTATAACCAATAATAATTGCTGATAATAAAGATTTTTGCAAGGATCCTAACTGCAAGCCATCAAAAAATTTCAGGATTCGTTTTCGCAATTGTTGAGAAAAAGTATAAATGCTGAAGGTTGAATTCCCTAAATACCAGTTTTCCAGCGAAACATATCCCGAGGCTGAAAAGCCCTTTATTTGCATGTAACGCTTGTAATCGAAGTCATCAGGATTCCCAAGATTTTTGAAAGGTTTTAATTTTGATTTAAAAATTATTTCATTTCCCGGCTCGATGTATTGAGTTTGCCATGTGTCTTCAATGTATAGAATTACTTTAGAGTTTGATTTGTCCCTAAGTTTTAGGGAGAGTTGTACAGAGTTCTTTTTTTGAAGCGGAATGTCTTGAACGATTCCGGTGTAAATATGGGTTTTATCATCGAATTTAAAGGCACTATCATTGATATGATGAGAATAATTATAAATTGTAAATCCCGCAAAAATGAAGAAGAATCCAAAGAACTCAACTATTCTATAGTTTGAAATGTTTGTTTTGAGAAAAATAATGGGAACGGAAACACACAAAATTCCCATAGAAAATAAGACTATTCCAATTAATTCTTTTGGGAGATAATAAGCAATCATTATTCCAAACAGAATTGGAATAAGTACGCGTAAGAATGGATTTTTACTTATGATTTTACTCATAAGGTTTTTTAGTATTTAGTATTAAGATTACATATTTTTAAGCTGATGAATTGTTTCAATCGGATTTTCTGAAGAAAAGATAAAACTACCAGCAACCAGAATATCAGCACCGACATCAATTAAGGTTTTTCCTGTTTCCATATTTACGCCGCCATCCACTTCTATAAGGGTAGAAAGATTTCGTTTCAGAATCATTTCTTTCAGGCGTTCCACTTTTCGTACGGCGTTTCCAATGAATTTCTGTCCGCCAAAACCTGGATTCACCGACATAAGAAGCACCATATCCAGTTCATCAATTATATCTTCCAATAAACTTACAGGAGTGTGTGGATTAAGCGTCACACCCGCTTTCATTCCATGTTTCTTGATTTCCTGAACAACGCGGTGGAGATGTGTACACGCTTCATAATGAACATTCATCATATAAACTCCAGCATCAGCAATTTGGGAAACAAATTTTTCGGGTTGTACAATCATCATATGTACGTCGAGAGGTTTATTCGTAACTTCTTTCAAAGTGTTAATTACCGGGAATCCAAAAGAAATATTTGGTACGAATACACCGTCCATAATATCAAGATGAAGCCAGTCAGCTTCGCTTCTATTGAGCATTTCGACATCATTTTTCAGATTCAAAAAGTTGGCAGACAATAATGATGGGGCAATTAAATGAGACATGGTGTTTGAGTATTTTTTTTCAAAGTTAATTTTTATAATTGATTCCCAAAAAAAGAATTTGATATAATCTAAAAAACTAACGCTTTAATTATAACATTTTCAATTATTTATTATATTTGTAATCTTATACATAAGTTTAATATGAAAGAAAATGAAAAAAATTTTATTATTTAGTTTGACTACAATTTTCCTGGTAGCCTGCAAGCCTGATAAAGGTTACATCATCAAAGGAAATATTAAAGATGCGAGTTTCAATAACAAGATGGTTTATTTGCAATCTGTAGACAGTGTTATTAACATTGATTCTGCTACTATTACAAATGGATCATTTGAGTTGAAAGGTGTAACAGATTCTATCGTAGTCCGTTATTTAGCAATTGGTAAAAACATTGAAAAAAATGACCAACTTGTTCCAGTGCTTTTAGAACCAGGTTCGAAGTTGGAGATAAGTTTAGATTCGATTATCACCGTAAAAGGTAATCCTGCAAACGAAGCATATACTTTGGTTAGAACTAAAGAATATGGTTTGAGAGAAAAGATGAGGACTATCATGAAACAATATCAAGAAGCTAAAACAAATAATCAGTTAAATGATTCTTTGGAACTTGCTTTGTCTGATCAATATGATGTTGTATCTAAAGAATATGCAGATTTGATGTACGGATTTGCACAAAAAAATATGAATAATAAATTGGGAGAATATATTTTCACCAATTATTATAGTGAATTTGATGCCAAACAACAAAGAGAACTTATTAATTTGGGAAGCGATAGTTTCAAAAAGCAACCTTTCACTCAAAAAATTAATGAACGCCTAATAAATATGGAAAAAGTAGCTGTTGGCAATAAATTCACAGATTTTACGTTGAAAACTCCGGATGGCAAAGATGTGAAACTTTCTGATTACGCAGGAAAAGGAAAATATGTCCTTATAGATTTTTGGGCATCATGGTGTGGACCATGTCGTAACGAACTTCCTAAAGTTGTAGAACTTTATAAAAAGTACAAAAATAAGGGTTTCGAAATTGTAGGTGTTTCATTGGATAAAGAACATGCTGATTGGGTAAAGGGAATTAAAGATCTTGGCTTAACCTGGCCACAAATGTCTGACGTCAAAGCTTGGGAAAGCATTGTAGTTTCAATGTACGGAATTCAGGCAATTCCTCATACAGTATTATTGGACAAAAACGGTACAATCATTGCAAATGAGTTGCATGGTAATAAATTAGAACAAAAGTTATCAGAATTGATGCCGTAATAAATTCATATTAATAAAAAGGAAAGTTCCTGAAGTATTCTCTTCAGGAACTTTTTTTATTGTTTTCTTCATTTTGCAATAAAAAAAGACCACCTTTCTTAAGATGGCCTCTTTTCTCTTTGGTTTTTTTTATAGTAATAAAAAGAAGGTAAAAAAGATTGTTTTAGGTTATCGGTAGCAAAGGTATATACTTAACATGAATGTAACAAACTTTCTTGCATAATTTTTTAATTATTTTTCAATAAAAAAGGAAAGATCTCATTTTCAGAGTCTTTCCTTTTGATTGAATTTTACATGAGAATTATTTTCTTATACCTAATTCTTTGATGATTGCACGATAACGTTCAATATCTTTTTCAACTAGATAATCCAGTAAACGACGACGTTTACCAACTAAAATTCTCAGTGATCTTTCAGTGTTATAATCCTTCTTATTTAACTTCAAGTGTTCAGTTAAATGCGAAATACGGTATGAAAACAATGCTATCTGAGCTTCAGCTGAGCCAGTATCAGTGTTAGACTTTCCGTGTTTTGCGAAGATTTCTTGCTTTTTTTGTGCGTCTAAATACATAAAATTGATTTTGCTTATAAAAAACTTTGGGGTGCAAATATACGTGATATTTTATTAATATCAAACTATTTAAGCATCAGTTTTAAATAACAACATCAATATTATTGTTTCATTATTTTGGATTCTATTTCCTTTTTGGATATTTTCTTAGTACAGAAAAACCAATCATAACAAGTAGTTTCACCACTTCTATCGTCCATCCTTTCTGTTGCTTCTCCGTAAGTACTAGCTGTTGGAACAATTACTTCATCGCCCGGACGCCAGTCAGCGGGTAGAGCGACACCAAATTCATCAACGGTTTGTAATCCTAATAAAACACGTTTCAGTTCGTCGAAGTTTCTTCCTAAGGCAAGTGGGTAGTAAATGATGGCACGAATAATATTGTTCGGATCAATAAAAAATACAGCTCTTACTGCTTTTGTATTACTTTCTCCTGGTTGTATCATTCCATATTTATGAGCGACCTGCATTCTTATATCATCAATGAGTGGAAATTTTACTTCCACATTTTTCATGCCCTTATATTCTATCTTTTCATTAATAGTGCGCAACCATGCAATATGACTATAAAGTCCGTCAACAGAAAGTCCTACAAGTTGGCAATTGAGATCTTCAAAATCTTTACTTAAGGTTGCAAATGTCATAAACTCTGAAGTACATACTGGGGTAAAATCTGCAGGATGGCTAAATAATATTTTCCACTTTCCTGAATAATCATTTGGGAAATGAATTTCGCCTTGCGTAGTCGATGCCTTAAATTCTGGTGCTTTCTCGCCAATTCTAGGCATAGAAAAAGTTTCTTGATTAGTTTCCATAATTAGTAATTTTTAATTTTGTAAATATGATATAGTAAGATGTTTACAGTCTTTTCAATATAAACCATACAAAAAAGGAATCTGTTCAGGAAATAGCATTGATAATCTCTTTTATACATTAATTGATTATCGCAAATAATCTTAACTTTGCGATAGTAACTTAACAATTGAAATCTTAGAAAATTATGTTTTTTCTAGAAACGGAAGATTTAGTGAAGCGTTACGATGAACATACCGCTTTGAATGGAGTAAATATTTCGGTACCTAAAGGTACTGTATTCGGACTTTTAGGTCCGAACGGCGCTGGGAAGACCACACTTATCAGAATTATTACAAGAATAACCGCTCCCGACAGTGGTCAAGTGTTTCTTAATGGAGAGCCCTACACGAATAAAGATGTTGAGAAAATTGGTTATCTGCCTGAAGAACGTGGACTTTACAAAAAAATGAAAGTGGGTGAGCAGGCTCTTTATTTGGCTCAATTGAGAGGATTGTCGAAATTGCAGGCTCAAAGAGAACTTAATCAATGGTTTGAAAGACTGAATATTCAAAACTGGTATGATAAGAAAGTGGAAGAACTTTCCAAAGGGATGCAGCAAAAAGTCCAGTTCATTTCTACCGTTATTCATAATCCCGACTTATTAATTTTTGACGAGCCGTTCAGCGGTTTTGACCCTGTAAATGCGGACATAATTAAGAATGAAATGCTTCGCCTAAAAAATGAAGGTAAAACAATTATTTTATCTACACATAACATGGAATCGGTAGAAGAGCTTTGCGATAATATCGCGCTCATCAATAAATCGGAAGTGGTTTTGGAAGGAAATGTATATGATATTCGTAATCAATTTCGGCAAAATATCTTCAATTTCCGAATTTTAGGAGATTCTTTTGAACTTGATACTAATGCAATTGAAATTTTATCTATCACGCCATACCATGAGTTTAGTGATGTTCGCCTTAAAAAATTCAAAGAAATAGATACTGCCGAAATGGTGAGAATGATACTAAACAGATACAATGTTTTCTCTTTTCAAGAAGAGCTTCCTACGATGAACGACGTATTTATCAGCACCGTAACCCATCCACAAACCGATAAAAACTAACTGTAATGAGAAATTTAGGACTGATTATAGAACGAGAATATTCTACACGCGTAAAGAAAAAATCATTTATTATCCTGACACTATTGATGCCGCTGTTGTTTGTGGGTATAGCATTCGTGCCGCTTTGGTTGTCTACCATCAATGAGTCGGGTACAAGAAATGTAGCGGTGATTGACGAAACAGGGTTGTATTCATCGACCTTCAAATCTGATGAGAATTTTAATTACCAGATTTTGACTGATAAAAGTAAAGTAGATGAATCAAAGCTTGGAGATGATTTGTTTGCTATACTTCAGATTTCAGAAGACTTGAGAGAAAATCCCAGAGCCATCACTCTTACTTCAAAAAAGCAAGTTTCTTTAGAATTGCAACAGGAAATAGAAAAGCTGCTTTCAGATAAGGTCAGACAACAGTACTTAGAAGATTTATCCAGTAATAGGAATGTGGATACATCCACGATTCAATCTGTAAAAACCATTTTAGAGACTGATTCTAAAATTCGAATTTCTACTCTTCGTTTGGATAAAGACGGTGGTTATTCTGAGACATCTACGATTGTTTCCACTGCTATAGGATTTCTGTTTACTATTCTTATCTATATGTTTATCATGGTGTATGGAGGTATGGTGATGCAGTCCGTGATGGAAGAAAAGCACAATCGTATTGTGGAAGTGATGATTTCATCCATCAAACCGGTAGATTTACTTGTTGGAAAAATTATAGCGGTGGGATTGGTAGGACTTACACAGCTTTTTATATGGGTACTGCTTATTGGTTCGTTATCCTTTGTTGGAACTTCCATTTTGGGAATTTCTTCCGATGCCGTGAATGCAGCTAACACAACCATGACTTCATCCAAAGACTTTGATTTCGCACAAATATCGCAAATGCTTTTCTCCATCAACTGGTTTGAGATACTCATAACTTTCATACTTTATTTCATTGGTGGATATGTTTTGTATGCCTCCATTTTTGCCGTCATTGGAGCTTCGGTGGATAATGAACAGGATACTCAGCAATTCATGATGCCCATCACTATTTTATTATTATTCGCATTCTATGCAGGAATCTACAGTGTGAGTAATCCTGACGGACCCTTGGCATTCTGGGGGTCATTCATTCCTTTCAGTTCTCCCATAGTGATGATGGTGCGCATTCCGTTCGGTATACCTTTCTGGCAAATAGCAGTTTCATTGGCAATTCTTTATGCCACTTTTATTGGGATAGCCTATCTGGCTAGCAAAATCTATAGGGTAGGAATTTTAATGTACGGCAAGAAACCAACCTTGAAAGAAATTATTCGTTGGGCGAAATATTCATAGATTTCTAATGTTGAATTTGTGATAAAACAGGTGCAAATACGGCAATAAGAATTAGATAAGCAAAAATGCTAAGTGCTAAAGGTTTTGTATCTCTCGCAGAGTAAATATGTTCTGAAGTAGTAAAAAGTTTTTTGTGAATATATTTCCATAAGTAATAGATAGCAAATGCCACGAGTGTTCCTACTAATGCACCTACAACAACATCTGAAACAAAATGGACACCCAAATAGATGCGGGAGTAACTATTCAAAAATGCCCAAAAGAAGAAAGCACCAGCGGTTAACTTGTTTCTGAAAAGAAGTGTGAGAAAAGTTGCCAGTCCAAAACTATTTGCGGCATGGCTGGATATAAACCCGTACAATCCGGAAGTATATCCATTCACAGTATCAACTATATTTTGATAATCGGGATGATGAGTCGGGCGGAATCTATGGAAATACGGTTTGAAGAATGAAGAAGCAATCTGGTCGCAAAGCGTAAATAATACAATTATCGACACGAGGATGATCAACGATTGTAGAATCGATTTTTTGTGGAAAATTGTATAAATGAGCAGAAGAATTACTGGAATCCAAATCCATCGACCAGTAATGGTCCACATTAAATTATCGAGATACGTAGAATCGCTACCGTTGAGAGCGAAGAATAAATCCCTTTCGTAAGGCAATAACTTTTCTATGGCGTCGTTCATATCACTGTAATATTATCTTTTGTAACCCAGCCCAGATTTCCGTTTGCAAGTTCAATCTGAATCCAGTTGCCGTCACTATCTTTAATTTTCACTTTTATTCCTTCTCTCAAATTAAATAATGGTTTGGTGTTGGCATCAGGCGAAGGTTTTACTTCCACAATGGGAGATGTAATGATAGCGGTGGAGCGGTGAATGCGGTTATTCCTTTGGGCGAAAGCAAAATAATTTGACAGAACAACTATCAACAATGTGATTAACATTCCGTAAAAGCCAGTTTTCTTCATCCACATTTTATCAGCAAATAAATACATTCCCAATAATACAAGTGTGACAATGAAGGAGGCGATGCCAAATATTCCCCAACCGTAAGCCGAGAAGAGATTGACAACAGAATTTCGAGTGTCGTTCCAGACCACTTTTTCTGTTATGGTACTTTTATCCTCTACGCGTCTACGCGCGAAACGGAGATTGTGACGAATATCTTTGTCATTGGGTTTGATAACAAGTGCCCGTTCGTAGTTGAGAATTGCACGTGTTGTCTGACCATTTTTAAAATAAGCGTTTCCCAAATTATAATATACGGAAGCCGATTCCATATTTACGTCCAGATTACTTTTCACCATTGACTCCCAGAGAGAAATGCTATTTTTATAATCACCTTTCTTGTAAGCGTCTAATGCCTGCTGATTCAAATTTTGCGCAGAAATCTGCAAAACCGCCCAAAAGGAAAACAAAATCAAACTGAATAATCTATTTCTTTTCATATTGCCTCTTTATTTTACGGTTTTTAATTGATTTTCCATTTGTCCGATGGCATCCACGGTTTTATTATACAAATCGCTCATCGCCTGGTCTGATTCCACCGGCGCGTACTGGGCAAACTCGGCTGTATTCAGAATATTCATAAATCTTTGAATGAGCACATCATTAATTCCAATATTGGAAAGTTTTGATTCAATGGTCTCTTTATTAAGTGTGGATACCGGAATGGATAGTTTGTCGCTGAAATATCCCCACAAAGTTTTCAACAACTCGTCATAGAATTGCTCCTTTTTTTGTGCAGCAAGGAATTTCTCAGCATTTCGTAGACGTTTCACGGCAATTTTATTGGCATGTTTTGTACGCATGAGTACCACATTTGAACTTTCTTTAGATTTGCGTTTCCTATAGAAATAATAAGTTGCAAATAAGATGAGTGGGACAAGATAAAGCAGAAAATATCCAACCGAACCGACAAAAGTTTCGTTACGAGAGATGTATTGAGGTTCATCTGGGATTAATGAATGGATATCTTTATCCAGTTTTTCCTCATCTCCATAGTTATTTAAACGGGCTTTGTTCGGGTCTCCTTTTGCAACCTTGATATCATAAGACGGTGTGGTTAAAGTCTTATAGGATTTTGTGTTTAAATCGAAAAAAGTAAACTCTACAGCAGGTATCGTGAAATTGCCTTCATACTTCGGTATAGCCGTATATTCAATTTTTTTAAATCCTGTAACTCCGTTAGTCGTAATTTGTGGCGTAACATTCACAATCGGTTCATCCGTTTCAAAGCTGCTTGGGAATTTTACATCAGGATTCTGAATCAGTTTTAGATTTCCTGTTCCCGAAATTTGCAAAACCAAAGTAACGGGTTCATTGGCTACTAAACTTGTTGTTTTTATAGAAGGTGCAAGTGAAAACGTTCCAACAGCGTTAGTAAATGAAGCGGGTTTATTAGCCGGCAATTGTTTGACATCAATCGTAACAGGATTTGTAGTCAGAACTTTTGATACATCTACGTTTATCTCCTGTGTCCCAAAGAATGATTCCACTTTTTGTCCAGAAGGAACGGAAAATATTATTTCTATTTTACCCGCAGGAATAGTCATTTTGCCCGAGCGTTGCGGGAAAAGTAATGTTTTTCTTAAATCCGCAGCGTAATATATTTTGCCGTTATATCTTTCCCTTGTAAGTTGTACAGTTCCCGAAAGCGGAACTTCTTCCACCATAAATCCCTCGAATTCGGGGAATTCAATTTTTCCGAAATTCTGAACGTTCAAAGTTGTATATAATCTGAAAGTAACTGTAAATCCTTCCTGTTCATACACACTGTTTTTAGAAACAATGGCACGTATAAAAGCATCCCCCGGTCTTACTTCTCCGTTTCCTGAAGGACGGGATGGTTCCCCAATTGTGTTGGAAGAGGCGCCTCCGCCTGTGGAGGAACCAGCTACAACTTTTACTCTCAATGGGTTGGAACGATAAACTTTTCCATCCACATTAATCGTCGCTGCACCGATAGAGAATATTCCAGTTTTTTTGGGAAGAAGAATGTATGTATATGAATATGAATTATTGCGGGAAACTCTTCCGTTTATAATTTCCGTACTATGACTTTCCGAAGTGGCTGGTCCGTAAAGTACATCAAAATTATTTATTCCTTCAGGCAGTTTCAGGTCTTTCCCTTCTTTATTGAGAGTGAAAGTCAAGCGAAATTGCTCGCCGTTGGCTACAGTTGTGGGCGCTGAGGCACGGAATGCTACCTGAGCATTCATTTCAAACGCGCACACTATGAATAATATGAGTGAAATATTTCGTAATGATATATTGGAATTTCTCATTTCCTTAAAACGATTTTACCAATCCTTATTGTTTCTTCTATTGTCTTGAGATTTTTCCTCGCGCTCTTTTGCCTTCATCTGTTGCACACGTTGCTGTGTAGCTTTTTCGTCTTGCTGTATTGCCTGCAAAATTTGTTTGGCATTTTCGCTTGACATTTGTTGAGGCTGATTTTCTTGAAGCTTTTGGTCTTGGTTCTGCTGATTCTTATCTTGATTTTGTTGCTTGGTATCTTTGTTTTTGTCTTTATTTTCTTTATTATCCTGTTTTTGTTGGTTTTGTTGACCAGCACCGCTATTTTTATCCTTATCCTTATCCTTATCTTGTTTCAATTTTTTAGCAACAGCAAGATTGTATCTCGTTTCCTCATCCTCCGGATTCAAATAAAGTGAATTTTTGTACGCATCAATGGCTTGTTCCAAATCTTTTTTGTGAAGTAAAGAGTTTCCTAAGTTGTGCCACGCTGCAGCCATTTTTTTAGGATCTTCTGTTTCAAGTTTGAGATATTTATTAGTTTGCATGATGGCTTTATCCCATTGACCTTGTTTGTAATACGCGTTAGAAAGATTGTAATTTCCAACCTTAGACGCCGAGTTAATCTTCAGCGCTTTTTCATAGGAAGTTATCGCTTGATTGTACTTGTGAGCTTTGTAAGCTTTATTTCCCTGCTTTTCCAGTTTTCGGACATTTCTTTGTCCGAAGGAGGGAATCGCCAAAAGCATAGCAAAGATTATCAGTATATATTTTTTCAGAATCATCTTCATTTGAACACCTTAATATTTTTGAACAACCTGTTCTTCTTGTCGAAAATTAGAACTTCAAGTATCAACAATCCTAAAAGTATCCAAGCAAAAACAGGAAATTTTTCATCATATTCGGAATAAGTAAGACTTTGTGTATTTTTTGTCTGAAGTTTATTCAAAGCATCCTGTAATGCTCGTAAAGCTCCGTTTCCATTGTCTGCCTGAACGTATAGCCCTTTTCCGGCTTTAGCCACTTCTTTAGCAATATCTTCATTTAATTTGGTAATAACTAAATTTCCAGTATTGTCAGTTTTGTACTGGCGTTCCGATTTCATGTCGGGAATGGATGCTCCTTTAGTGGAACCAATTCCAACTACATTGATAGTAATCCCTTTGGCTGCAGCTTTTTGTACTATTTCTACCGCATTGCCTTCGTGGTCTTCACCGTCGGTAATGAGTATCATTGCCTTGTCAACATCTTTTTTGCTGGAAAAACATTTGACTCCCAAATCTATGGCGTCGCCAATTGCCGTTCCTTGCACAGGAACTAAACTTGGGTCAATAGAATTGAGAAATAGTTTTGCTGATTGGGAATCCGATGTCAAAGGCATCTGAACAAATGCTTCACCAGCAAAAACGATGAGTGCCACCTGATCCTGTTTACGGTCATCAATAATGCGTGTGAGAATCTTTTTTGCTTTCGCAAGTCGGTTGGGGCTCACATCTTCTGCCATCATTGAATTAGAAACGTCTATCGCAATCACCAGTTCAATTCCTTTTTTATCGATGGTTTCTACTTTTGAACCGAACTGAGGTCTTGCAGCCATGACAATTCCGATACAAAATGCAAGAATAAGAATCCCGAATTTGTAATGCGAACGCTTTAAAGATAATTCGGGCATCATACGCTTCAGCATTTTGATATTGCCCAACCTTTTGACATCCTTGTGTTTCCGAACAGCCAGATAAATGTACAGCAAAACCAGCAAAGGTATCGCTATGAAAAGATACAGATATTCGGGATTCTCAAATCGAAACATATATTTATTTTAGTTTTGAGTCAATAATTTTACGGAATATTTCGCAACCAGGTTTTTCTCAATAGAAACTCAAGAAGCATCAATCCTAATACCAATAAGGAAAAAGGCAGATACATTTCCGTTTTACGAGTGACGTTTTGAACGTTGATAAGATATTTCTCCATCGCGTCAATCTCTTTATAAACTTTACGTAGACTTTCCGTATCTACCGCACGATAATATTGTCCGCCAGTGATTGAAGCAATTTCCGTCAAAGTCTTTTCATCTATATCCACGGGCATATTTTGCATCCGCAATCCAAAAGAAGTTTGTACGGGTGTTGGCGCCATGCCTTTTGTTCCCACACCAATTGTATATACTCTTATTCCTTGTGTGCGAGCCAAATCAGCAGCAGTAAGTGGTGCAATCTGTCCACGATTATTCGTACCATCAGTAAGCAAAATAACCACTTTGGATTTGGATTTGCTATTTGTAAGGCGGTTTACACTATTTGCTAAACCAAGTCCAATGGCAGTACCGTCTTCAATAATCCCAAAATCGACATCACGCAGCTGATTGAGCAAAATACGATGGTCGGTTGTTAAAGGGCATTGGGTGAAGCTTTCGCCAGAGAAAACGACTAATCCGATTTTATCGTTCGGACGATCTGTGATAAATTCAGCTGCCACTTTTTTCGCCGCTTCTAATCGATTGGGCTGCAAATCTTCCGAAAGCATGGAACCCGATATATCAAGCGCCAGCACAATATCAATTCCCTGAGATTGCGATTCTTCCCAACTGTTTACAGATTGAGGGCGAGCAAGAATTACAATCACTAACGCGATAGTAATCAACCGCAGAACAAACGGAAGATGTCGCATCCTCACCTTTAATCCTGGCTTCATATCTTTGAAAGCATTGGTGGATGCTAGCTTAAAAGAAGCCTGCATTCGGGACAGCTTCATGAAATACCATACAATAAGCGGAATGAGAATCAGAAGCAGATAGAGAAGATATGGATGAGCAAATTGCATATTTTATTTTGTTACAGGAGAATTAGTTGAAGATTTTTCGTCTTCAGTCGGATTTTTGTCCTTAATTTCTTCAACCACTTCGAAAGCATACTTCAGATGCATATCGTTTTCGTCAGCAAAAGGTTTGTGTTTAGCAAACTTCACCAAATCGGAGTTAGTAAATATCTTTTCCAAATGAGTAAATACCAAATCGGAATCGTTATGTTTTTTTAATTCTGCCAACAATTCGCCAGAAGTCATTTCCATAGCGTTAATAGCGTATGTGTCATGCAGATATTCCCGAAGAACATCCGTCAACTCCGTATAATATTCCTTCTCGCGACCCTGACGCCAGATTTTCTCTTCTTTTATCTTGTTCAGGCCTTCCACTGCAATTTCATACGATGTTTTCACCACAGGGGGAGTAAATAAATATCCTTGTCTCTTTTTCTTAAGGAGGAGAAAAATAATGAGACCGATAAGAAGTAGCAGCAATATTACTCCAGCTATAATCCATAAAATCCACAAATAATCCGTCCATATAAACGGTACTTTTTGAATTTTCTTGATATCATTCAATCGCAATTCGTCAAAATTAATAGAATCCGTTTGTTTGGATTGCATTTTTTGAAGGTAAGCGACAGTAGAATCCTTTAGCACAGGAGAAGTAACTTTCAATCCAAAAGAGTTAGAATAAATTGTTTCCTTTCCGTCGAAAACAGGAATGCGGGGAATATTGTAAAGCGCAGAATCAAACGAAGTGATAACGTATTTAAAATGCAAAGTCATCACATTATTCTGAATCAATGTGTCGGGTTTTAGCATCGTCAAAACTTCTATGCCAGGCACAATTTCCTTTTCGTAAACGGGAAATTTGATGCGCTTGTTTTTCGGAGCGATAACCTGCAAATCAATCAATGCCTGTTCTCCTATTTGAATTTCGGACGGCTGCACAGTAGCTCTGACTGAAACACCCTGAGCTATCACCGCCATCGTAATATTCATGAATAAAACAACTGCCAATAGCTTACTAAAAGATAAAGGACGTTTATATTTGGAATTCTGGTTTGTTATCATCTTCTTCTTTGAAACATTAGCATCAAAGCTCTTACATAATCATCTTCGGTTGAAACCGACACGCTGTCTACGTGAATTTGTTTGAATAGATTGAGCATATCCGATTGTCTGTTCAGCCACCAATTGCGGTAACCTTCCCGAACTTTACTGGAAGAAGTGTCAATCCACATTTCTTTTTCCGTCTCGGGGTCGAGCGCTTTCATCAAACCAACAGGTTGTATTTCCGTACTCAATTTGTCATACACCTGAATAGCCACTACATCGTGTTTGCGATTAGCAATACGCAGGGATTGTTTATAGGAATTTTGATCTATAAAATCCGAAATTAAGAACGTTGAGCAACGCTTTTTAATTATATTGGTCAAATAGCGCAGAGCGCTTTCGATGTTCGTTCCTTTTCGTTTTGGTTCGAAGCTCAGAATTTCGCGAATGATAAAAAGGATGTGTTTCTTCCCTTTTTTAGGAGGAATGAATTTTTCCACTTCATCTGAGAAAAAAATCACCCCGATTTTATCATTATTTTGAATAGCTGAGAATGCAAGCGTGGCTGCTATTTCGGCAACAATATCGCGTTTTATCTGTGTGGAAGATCCGAAACTCAAACTTTCCGACATATCTATCAGCAACATCACCGTGAGTTCGCGCTCTTCCTCAAAAACCTTGACATAAGGTTTGTTGTAGCGAGCCGTCACGTTCCAGTCAATATCGCGCATATCGTCGCCGTATTGATATTCGCGCACTTCCGAAAAAGCCATACCACGACCTTTGAATGCAGAATGATATTGTCCCGCAAAAATATTGTGTGACAATCCACGCGCCTTTATTTCAATGTGGCGTACTTTTTTGAGTAGTTCGGAAGTTTCCATTTAAAATTGAAAATTAATTAAGGTACTTCTACTTTATTAAGGATTTCACTGATGATTTCTTCTGATGTAAGATTGTTAGCTTCCGCTTCGTACGATAAACCGATACGGTGACGGAGCACGTCGTGACATACAGATCGGATGTCTTCAGGAATGACATATCCACGGCGTTTAATAAACGCGTATGTGCGGGCCGCCAAAGCCAAGTTAATGGAAGCGCGAGGCGAACCTCCGAAATCCATCATTGCTTTCATATCTTGTAACCCAAATTGTTCGGGGAAACGTGTAGCAAAAATGATGTCCACTATATAGCGTTCTATTTTTTCATCAATGTAAACTTCTCTCACCGTTTGACGCGCATCCAAGATTTCCTGAATAGAAACCAAAGGACGGTCGATTTTTAATGGTTCAAAAATATTCTGGCGGATGATCCGTTTCTCATCTTCTTTGGTGGGATAATCAATGATTACTTTGAGCATGAAACGGTCGACCTGAGCTTCTGGCAGAGGATAAGTACCTTCTTGCTCAATCGGATTTTGCGTTGCCATTACCAGGAAAGGATTGGGAAGTTTGTAAGTGGCTTCGCCAATGGTTACTTGACGTTCTTGCATGGCTTCCAATAAAGCACTTTGTACTTTGGCGGGAGCACGGTTTATTTCGTCCGCAAGAACGAAGTTCGCGAAGATGGGTCCTTGTTTCACCTGAAACTCTTCGTTACGCTGACTGTAAATCATCGTACCAATGACGTCGGCAGGCAGAAGGTCGGGGGTAAACTGAACACGGTTGTATTTCGCATCAATCAATTGAGCCAACGTTTTTATAGCAAGGGTTTTTGCTAAGCCTGGCACCCCTTCCAAAAGAATATGTCCGTCGGATAACAGGCCTATAAGAAGTGATTCGACTAAGTGTTTCTGACCTACAATCACCTTGTCCATTCCCGTCATAAGGGTTTGTACGAAAGCGCTTTTTTGCTCAATTCTTTCGTTTAATTCTTTTATATCAACAAATTGACTCATATTATATGATGATTTAGTTTTATACTTATTCTTGCGACTACAAAAATAGATATGTTAAAACGTAATTGCCTAAATTGCAGGTTAAAAATCATTAAGTGAGCATTGAACAAAAATACAAATCCCTTACACGAAATTCCTTAAAGTTAACTCCACCTCTCAATCTTTGCCGACTCGGGGAGGACGCTTGAGGTGGTACTTATGTAGGTAGGTCTGTTAGGCAAATGAGGTACCTTTACCTACTAAAGGCTTCGCCGACTGAGCAAAAAACTCGGCTGACTCGCCAGAAAGGTTTGCTGGCGAAGGTGAGCCGGTGGTTAACCCTCCTTATAGGGGGTGGGTGAGAATAGCTTTTTTGCCGTTTAGAAAAGGTCAGCCTTTTTCAAGAATGGAGAGGATAATTTCTTCCTCTTTGGTGAGTCCACTGAGGTTGTCGTTTTTTTCAATAGAATCCAGTTGCTTGTAATAGTCATTTAATCCTCCACTCTCGTAAAGACTGATGATGAGAGGATGGACGTAGTATTTCTTACATACGGTGCGGGTATTGCCCAACTGCTCGGCAACTTTGTCCAAAGCCTGTATAATTTTCTTTTTCTGTTCGGTTTGGGTTTCGAATCCTCCCAATTCTTTGAAAGCAAGAAAGGCATTAATCGTTCCGGACCAAGTGCGGAAATCTTTTGCAGTGAAATTGTCGCCGCTGATTTCGCGGATGTAATCGTTGACCATTCCTGAATCAATAGATTGACGTTTGCCTTCTTCATCGTAATATTGAAACAAATCTTTTCCCGGAATCTCTTTGCATTTTTGCACAATTCGAGTCAGTTTCGGATTGCGGAGACTTATATCATGATAGACTCCCTTTTTGCCTTTAAAAGAAAACTTCATCGTATTTCCTTTAATTTTGATATGTTTATCTTTCAGTGTTGTAAGTCCGAAAGATCCGTATAATTTTTCATAAATATTATTACCTACGCGTATATTTGTGCGCTCCATCAAACTGACCACCGCTGCCAATACCTTTCGCTCAGACATTCCATGGCGGGCGAGGTCTTTTTCCAGATGAAGTCTTATTTTTGGGAGTGCATGCGCGAATTGAATCATCCGATAATATTTACTGTGGTTTCGCATGGCATTCCATGCCGGATGATAGCGATATTGTTTTCGTTTACGCACGTCAACTCCTGTCGCCTGCAAATGTCCGTTTTCGAGTGCGCAAATCCATACGTCTTCCCATGCCGGGGGGATCACCAACTTGCGGATACGTTCGATTACCGCTTTGTCTTTTACCAACTTCCCTTCGTGATAGTAGTTGAATTTATTGCCACGTCTCTTTCGAGTAATACCTGAAGTTTCGTGGTCATTCACATACACAAGATTTACTGTTTTTGCAGTCTTCTCTGGATCGTTCAATATTTTAGCAAGTTTCTTGGGAGTTATATGCTGGATGATATCGTCTATTTGTTCCGTTTCAGTCATAAGTGATTTATATCAAATATTTTTATGAAACATTTCGGGAAGAACATGGTTCAGTTAAGGGTATCAATATTTGGTCAACTATATTACAAAAAAAGCATTTGAAATATCATCAAATGCTTACTTAAATGAAGTGATCCGAGCGGGATTCGAACCCACGACCCACAGCTTAGAAGGCTGTTGCTCTATCCAGCTGAGCTACCGGACCATCCTTTATGTTTAGGAAGTGCAAAAATAGTGGTTTTAAAAGAATAAAAAAAATTATATAGAAAAAAATCTCCCTAATTACTTATCTTTTTTCAAACTCTTATAAACCGGAATAAAAATTATTGCTCCTGAAAATATTATTGATATGATTGTTTGTGCTGTTATTTTGGCATAGAGCAGAATGATGACAACTAAAAAAAACCACAACAATATAATTGAAGCTATCTGAGATTGAGTTAATTTTTTGCGCATGATTATTGTCAATTAATATGAAGACAAAGATATGAAAAAAGGTATGGATTCACATCCATACCTTTTACAAACCAAAAATCAGGTTTATGAAAAAATGATTTTTATTTCTGCATCATATTAATGTGTACAGGGTTATTTCCTTGTACATTGATATCTTGTTCAACTGTTTCGTAAGAAATCAATTCAACTTTCACTTTATGTAATCCCGGTTGGATGTTTGAAACACTAAAGTTTCCATCCAAATCAGAATAAATTTTTTGACCATCAATGTAAATAGCAGCTCCTGCCAAATTTTCATTATTTTTCTGGTCAATTACACTCCCTGCTAATAGTAAAGTAGCTCGTGAAACTTCTGTCTTACCATTTCTATCTTTTTCAACTTTTTTGTTGCCGTTATCTGCAAAAACTGTTACAGAAATGAATAATGCGACGAAAAATGTTATAAAGGATTTCATAACGATATATTTTATTTAATTGTTTTCATTTTAATGTTACAAAATTCCGATAATATTGTTACAAAATGCTTACGTTTCTGTTAAGTTTTTATGAAGTTTCTGCTACAGAATCAATATTTTTTCTCATCTATCAGATTGCCTTTGGAGTCCCACATCTTCCAAGAACCTGTTTTTTTATTGTTTGAATAAGACATTTCGTATCTTAGCATTCCCAGTTCATCCCATATTCTCCAAATTCCGTCCTTATTTCCATCTACATAATTCGCTTCCGATACTAGTTGTCCTGCCATATCATAGGTTCTCCACAAACCATGCAATTTTCCTTCACGATAAGAGCGGATTTCTTTTGGTTTACGATTTTCAAAATATATAACGTGCGTCCCATCAGGTTGTCCGTTTTTTATACGCATTTCAAGTTTTACTGTTCCGTTGTCATAGAATTCTCTATAATCTCCGGTGTAAAATTGTGTTTGTTTTGCATCAGAAAAATAATATCCGTTTACTTCATATATTTGTGTCGGCTTGCAATTACTGGTAGTTTGGGCTTTTAGTCCAACTCCAATAGTGAGAGATAGACCTAAAATAATGATATGTTTTAATTTCATGACTCTAAATTTTATAATGTTTATAACTAGGTTGATTTCAACAAAGTTATAAAAAATATCCCTTATACTTGAAGGGATATTTTTTGTAGAAATATAAGTATTTAATTAAAATGCATATCCAGTCCAGCCAAAGACAGCTTTATCACAACCAGTATCTTCTGATTGAATTTTAACATTAGGATAAGCTAATGTGTTACCATCTGCATCTTTACCTGCGTTAAATGGTTTTCCTGTAATTGAGTTACTTAATAATGATGTTAATTTTATAACGCTTGCTACATTACCTGCGCCGGCTTTGTCTCCAGTATCAACTAAATCTTGTACTGCACCAATACCCTTAACTAAAGAGTTGGTTATGTTAGCTGTTGCGCCACGACGAACTTTAATTACATCTTGCATAAATGTATTTTGAGAAGCTGTATTGTAATCCAAATTTAATTCAACTGTCATGTTTTTAACAGTGAAGTTTGTTTGGTTAATGTCAGTTGGAGTTTTTCCATCCAAATTACCATCTGATTCAATAGCACGTGGGTCAGATTCTGAACTAGAGTATCCTTTTGTCCAAATACCATATACATTTTCCCAAGTACCAGTGTAACCTTGTGTATTGTCAAACATATCATCATCAGAATTTACAACTAATAAGTTTTTTACATTAACAGAGCCTCCAAAAAATTCAATACCATCATCTGCACTTTCAAGAATGAATACATTTTCAATTTTTGTACCATTTCCAACCGCGTCTAATGTTAAACCATTGTGTTCAACTTCTGAGCTAGAACGAGCACCAGCATACATAATTTTAAGATATGTGATAGAACCAGAACTATCTGCATCATCGTTACCTCCATACTTATAGTTGGCATCCATTTCGCAAGAGCTAGTTGCTACAGTTCCTGCAGGACCTGAAATTTTAGCTCTACCATTCAATACTAAACCTCCCCAGAAACCAGATTTAGGAGTAGCTGTGTTAGCTGTCATAGTAACAGGTTTTGCAGCTGTACCATTTACAAAAATTTTACCACCTTGTTCTGTCATGATATATTTATCAAAACCCTCGTTAGCTTTAATAGTTGTACCAGCTGGAATTGTCAAAGAAGCGCCATTTTTGATGATAAAAGTACCTGTAAGAATGTAAGTTTTAGTTCCGTCCAATGTTACATTATGATCAAGCATACCTTTTAGTTCGCCTTTGTCGATCAAGTTGTCTACTTCGTCTTTCTCAATAACTGGATCATTGTTGCTACAAGATGTCATTGTGAAAGAAAATACTAATGCTGCAAGAGCAAAGAAATACACAAATTTTTTCATTTTGATTTTTTTTAATTGATAATAAATAATGAGTTTTGTTATAAATCGTATGTTAAGCCCAAACTTATATTTACCCCTTTCTTGTATTCGTTTAATACAATATTGTTGTCATTTGTAGATGATTTTCTCATCAATGTATAGTTAGGATTAAGAATATTATTTGCTTTAAATTTTACAGATAAGTGTGAGTTGATTTTAGAAATTGATACGAAATTCAATGTTGGAATACTTTTTTCTATTATATCTTCAAATCCTTGAGTTCCAATGGTGTAAATGCGGTCACTAAAGTAATTGAATACTAATGAATTTGTAAATGACTTACCTCTATTACTAAATGTGTGAGAAAGATCAAAATTTAGGATAAAAGGCGCTGCTCCTTCCAATTCAGTATTTCTATCAATCGTGTTTTCTATATTCTGTATTTTTAAATTGGTGTAAATGTAGGAAGCACTTAATCCTGCAACCAATTTGTTACTCTTCTCACTTGCTGTGCTAGATGAATTAATAATATTTTTACGGGTTTCAAATTCTACTCCTGCAACGGTTGCTTTCTCGCTTATATTTCTATAAGTTAGATAACCTCCTGCATTGCCAACCTCTATACGTGAAATTGGGTCCTTAATATTTTTGTAGAAACCGGTAAGAGAGACAAATTCATTAGGTGTGAAGAAATAATCCCATTTCAAATCTGCATTATAATTGTCAGAAGGCTTCAGATTTTCATTACCTTGACTTTTAAATGACAAGCCAATATATTGATAAGGAGATATTTCCTTACTTTGTGGCAGAGTATAAGTTTTGCTCAATCCTAAACGCAAAGTGTTTTTACTATTTATGTCATACTTAATATTCATATTAGGCAGTACATAAAAAGGATTTAATCTTTTGCTGCTATTTGCTACATTTCCACTATTGATATTGTAATTTATTTGTAAGTCTACTTTGTCAAATCTTGACCCCACATTAACTGTCAATTTAGGATTAAACTGATAAACTATACCTGCGTATCCGGAGTGAGTATATTTATTTACATCGTAGGTGCTTATAATTCTATTATACTGGCTGAAAAGGCCGGC
The DNA here is from genome assembly GCA_032068765.1 of Dysgonamonadaceae bacterium. Classification (GTDB taxonomy): domain Bacteria; phylum Bacteroidota; class Bacteroidia; order Bacteroidales; family Dysgonomonadaceae; genus DAMBHY01. The sequence continues at coordinate 117,994 of DAMBHY010000006.1, forward strand.
ATCCATATTATCCTGATTATATGCCTCGTCCAATTTAAGGTCAGGTAATAAAAGGTTAGCCGTTGAAGCTGCAGTCATTGTATATTCAGTTTCTTTAAAATCATCTCTTACAAATCTTCCATCATAGCCTACCTGAATTGACGTAATATCATCTGTAAACTTTTTGTTCAAATCGTACGTAAGTTTGATGCGAGTATTAAAATCATTTTCTTTAAGTTCAGTAAAATTTCTAACTTGCATACCCGAACCAGATACTAAACCAAATTGGAAATCGCTTATGCGAAATAAGTTATTTTCCCTTCTATCTGTTTCTTACCTAGTACGTAGTTGAAAGAAATACCTGCATCTATCTTCATTTTTTTTAGTTTCCAAGTACTAAGTAATTGATTTGTCATTAATAAATTATCATTGGTTTGTTGGCGGCGAACTAAACCTTGATATTCATATTCTTCGGGCTGAAGAGAGCTTATAAAATCACCTTTTGAACCCAAATAGTCCCCCATTGATTGATTATTGTCATGGATTAACATGAAGTTATAAGCAATAGAATGCTTATTTTTTAAGAGATAATTAATATTAGCAAGTAAGAGCTGATTTATATTTTGCGAATATTTATCCCCCAATAGATCTTGTGTTATTGAACCTTCAGAAGTAGTGTTAAGAGATTTTTCTTTTGTATAAGAATAACCTGTACTATAATTCCCTACTAAGAAAATTGAAAGAGGATTTGCTCCTAATTTAAAACGTTTTCCGCCTGAAATTCCATAGCTGTGATTCAGTGGCAATGAAATGGAGATAGGGTCAAGTTTATTAGTAAAGCCCCAATTAGACATATAATCCTCGCCTGGCTGAGAACTATTGCTAATTCCAAAATAATTTGTGCCTGTAGGTTTAAAAAAATCTTTCGAGATTGTATTTGTGTTAAATCCTGCAGAAAGATCAATACTTAATTCCTGCGAGCTCATTAATTCCTTTGACGTTATGTCAATAATAGCACCTCCTACATCACCATATGAATCAGGTGCAAAAACTTTGTTTACACCAATATTTTGGATAACGTCAGTTCCGAAGAAATCCAACGAAATATTTTTATATTCAGGGTCTTCAGATGGAATTGGAAATCCATTTAACAATGAGACATTGTATCTGTCGCCCAATCCGCGCACGAAAACGTTTTTTACGCCATCTTGTTTAGAAACTCCCGAAACCTGTGAAACTGCTGCTTCAGCGTTGCTGATACCTTTACGAGATAACTCCTTTGCACCCACAGCTTGTGTAGCAACTAAAGCTTTGCGTTGTTCTAGCAATAAAATATTTTCACTTTCTCTGTTAGCTTTCGCCACCACTTCCACTTCGTCCAATATTCTTTCGTCAGAAGTTAATTTTACTTCAATAATCGTTTCTTTGTTTTTTAGTACATTTACTTCAATTTTTTCAGTTTTGTACGCTACATACGAAGCGGTAAGTTTTACTTTTCCAGTAAGGTTTGTAGAAATAGAGAATTTTCCGTCCAAGTCAGCTGCTGTTCCCTGTGTGGAACCATCAATCATTATGCTTGCTCCAATAAGAGGTTCTTTTGTTTTTGCATCAACAATAATACCTTTAATTATATTTTGCGAGAATGTATTGGTAAATGAGAATAAGAAAATTGATATTAAGAATATTAATATCGGTTGGTTAGATAAGAATTTTACCTTTTTCATTAAGTGTAGAAATAGTTGATTTTAAAAATTTGGAGCAAAGTTCTTTCAATTTTGTTACAACGGTATTACGAAAAAATGACGTTTTTGTTAAGTTGATTATTATAGGTTTTTTATTGATTCAGAGTATTAATATGAATTGGAAAAAACATTATATTTGAGGTCTAATAAAATCAAATTCCATGGTTGCGAGAGAAGAAATCTTACATTATATATGGAAATGTAAACTCTACGATACTTCTGACCTGAAGACAAATTTCGGAGATATTATGGAAGTGATAGATTCCGGAGTGTGGAATCAGAATGAAGGTCCAGACTTTTTCAATGCGAAAATCATGATGAATGGTAAAAAATGGGCTGGCAACGTTGAAATACATCGCACATCAGATCAATGGACGAAACATCAGCATCATCTCGATACCGCTTATAATTCTGTGATTTTGCACGTAGTAGAAAAAATCAATCAACCGATATTTAACGAGAGAGGAGAGGAAATTCCTCAATTAGAGATAAAAATACCGACAGCAATAAGCAACAATATACAACAATTGTTTGCTGATAATCATAATATTGCATGTCATAAGATAATTCCCATTCTCCCGACTATATCTATTCATTCGTGGTTAAGCGCGCTTTCTCTTGAAAGACTTGAACGTAAGACCAAAACCGTCTTTTCGCATCTTGATAGGTATAACAATTCTTGGGAAGAAGCTCTTTATGTGATGTTAGCACGAAGTTTTGGATTTGGACTTAATAATGACGAGTTTGAAAGATTAGCTTTGAGTCTTCCTCTTAACTACATAAAGAAGCATAATGACAATCTGTTTCAGATAGAATCGTTGTTGTTTGGTCAGGCGGGTATGTTGGAAAATGAAAATATTAAAGACACATATTATAATGAGTTGCGGGATGAATACTATTTTTTGAAAAGAAAATTCATTCTCAAACCTTTAAATAATATTCACTTCAAATCACTAAGGATTCGTCCGCAGGGATTTCCACATTTGAGAATTGCGCAGCTTGCAGCCTTGTTTTATCAAACAGACAATTTGTTTTCAAAAATCATCGAAAAAGAAGACTACAAACATATACGCATGCTTTTTCAGGCAAAGGTTTCTCCTTACTGGCTCACACATTATACATTTGGAAAAGAATCTCCAGAAGCAAAGAAATTTCTAAGTGATAATGCTTTGGATATCATTTTGATTAACACCGTTGTGCCCATATTATTTGGTTACGGCAAAAAGATGAATCAAGAAGCCTATTTTGACAAGGCTATTCATATTTTGGAAGAATTGAAACCTGAAAAGAATCATATTATTTCCGACTTCAAATTGTACGGTATAAAGGCGAGAAACGCCATGGAATCTCAAGCACTCATACAACTGTATAAGGAATACTGTGTGCCGAAAAAATGCATATACTGCAGATTTGGTCATACATTCTTATCTAAGAAAGATGTCAGTCAGATAGATTGAAGACTTGAAATGCGTGATTTTCACTATTTTCAAAGAATAAATAAGTATTGATGCATAAAAACATTGTATTTTTGCAATACCAAAATTTATTTTGATTTTAAAATTTTATGCTCCGAAAACTTTATTATATTTTCACTTATATATTCTTCTTGTTAGCACTATTCTCGATTTTTTATTCATGTGCAAATATGGCTTCGCCAACGGGCGGACTATATGATGTACAACCGCCGCGACCAACGAAATCGACTCCTAACTTCAATTCTTTAAATTCTCAAAGAAAGAAAATAGTTATCGAGTTTGATGAATATATCAAGCTAGAAAAAGCGAACGAAAAAGTCATCATCACGCCTCCGCAAAGCGTTCAACCGCAGATTCAGGCAGTTGGAAAACGCGTGGAAGTAGAATTGCAGGATGATTTGCAGCCAAAAACCACCTATACAATTGATTTTACCGACGCTATTGTGGATAATAACGAAGGTAATCCGTTGGAAAATTTTGTCTACTCTTTTTCCACAGGAAATGTTTTAGATACGCTTCAAGTTTCAGGCAAAGTGCTTGCGGCAAAAGATTTGGAACCCGTTTCGGGGATTTATGTAGGAATCCATTCGGATTTGGATAATAAGGCATTTACAACAAAACCATTTGACAGAGCGGGAATTACCAATGCTAAAGGTGAATTCTCAATCAAAGGATTAAGTCCAGGAAAGTATAGGATTTACGCACTAAAAGATAAAAATCGAGATTTCAAATTTGATAATCCGCTGGAAGAACTTGCTTTTTCTGATTCTATCGTCATCCCTTCCTCAACTTTTGCCACTCGTCAGGACACAATTCGCAACGCAAAGGACACAGCAAAAATTGATACTATTAAGACGATTCGTTACACACGATTTTTGCCTGACGATATTGTTCTTCGCTCTTTCAAAAATGGCGCACAACGAAAATTTTTGAATCGTCACTCACGTCCCGAGCAACGAAAATTGTTTTTGAAATTCAATACAAAAACAAAAGAACCTGAAATCAGACTTATTCAACCTCCAAAGACAGATAAAAACTGGTTTGTGAAAGAAACCACGCCACAAAATGACAGTATTGTCATGTGGATCACCGACTCGAATGTGTATATGCAGGATTCTATAAAAATGGAAATCAATTATCTCAAATCAGATTCTTTATTTAATGATGTTTTAATAAAAGATACGCTCAACTTCGTTTTCAAAAAACCATCTAAGAAAATAGAAAAAGACGATGAGAAATCTGAAAAACCTTTGTTGACAATAAACACAAACCTACAACCACAACACGAACTTTTTGAACCGATAAGAATAGAGTTTAGTGAGCCAATCGCGAAATTTGATACTACTGCGATAAAATTTACAATGCTAAAAATGCCGGATTCTGTGAAAACCATTGTACATTACAGGTGGGAAAAAGACAGTACCAATTACAGAATTTATACATTGCGACCGCGATGGGAGCCGAATACAAAATATGAATTTCTAATTGATTCCGCATCTTATATGAGCATTTATGGTTTGGTTAACAAAGAAGTTAAGATTGATTTTACAACCAAAGCTCTCGACCAATATGCCAATCTGTTGCTCAACGTTTTTGGCATTGGGGAAAAAGAAAAAGCTTATGTGGAGTTGTTAGACAAATCGAATAAACTTTTGAGTCGAACGGAAGTCATACAAAACGTAGCGAAATTTCAAGATTTAATACCCGGAACAGTATATGTACGACTTTTTGTCGATAGCAATAACGACGGCGAGTGGACAACGGGAAATTTCTATGAAAATGTGCAGCCAGAAATGGTATATTATCGATCAAAACCCCTGGAGTTGCGAATATTTACCGATCATGAAGAGTCTTGGAATATTCATGAAGTGCCTATTACGCAACAAAAACCAACAGAAATAACAATAAACAAACCGCAGGAAAACAAAAGAATTGATAGAAACGCGGAATTGGAACAAAATAAAAAAAATCAAACAAACAACCCGACAAATCCGTTTTCAGAAATGATGAATAACAGCCCTGGAAACAGATTTTAAAATTAGATTATGAAGAAACTTTTATATTCCTTTATATTATTACTATTTGCAACACAATCAAGCAATGCTCAGTGCCCTATCACCAACGTGGCATTGAAGAGTGGCGAAATGTTCAGATACGATATGTATTATAAATACGGATTGGTCAATGCCAAAGCAGGCAGCGGCTATTTGTCCACCACGCTGACTAATTACAAAGGCACGCGTGCCTACAAAACTACGCTGATGGCAAATACCTCCGGCGCAGTAGGCAGTATGTACATCGTTCGGGATACACTTACAGGATATGTGGATACAAGCATGATACCACTTCATTTTGAAAAACAAACATTTGAAGGAAGGGATTATTCCAAAGAGTATCAAACATATTCATACAACAAGGGCCAAATCAATGTCCGTGCCATTCGTTATTGGAAAGGCGATTTATCTTTTGACGAAGTAGTAACCACAAATAAATGTGTCTATGATTATATTTCGGTGATTAACTACTGCCGCAATCTAGATTATAAAAATATGAAGCCCGGCAGCAGAGTGAATATTAAGTTCCTCTCTGGAAAAGATATTGTGAATATGTACATTTCATATAAAGGCGTTAGAAATGTGAAAGTCAATAACGGCATTAGCTATAATGCCGTGGAATTGTCAATGATGATTGTTGATAAAGCTTTTACAAATCCTAAGGAAGCCATGAATGTTACATTGACAAACGACCAGAACAGAGTTCCCTTGATTATTCAGATAGGTCTCAAATTGGGCTCTTTGCGTGTGGTACTCAACAAAATGTGATATTTTATTATTATTTTCCAATTCAATAAATAACTTGTATGAAACAACGATTATTCCTTTTATTTACACTTATACTGTTTTGCCTATTCGGTGGCAATGCTCAAATATTTGCACAGGAAAATAAAAATGAAAGACCTGTAGTGATAATGAGTGAAATTACTTTTGACGCGAATGATATAGAAAGTGCTACTGAAATTCTTACTAATCTTCAGATGGATACTTTGGAAAAAGAAGACGGATGTGTAGCTTTCGATTTGCTACAGAATGATTCAAATCCCAACGTGATATACATTTATGAAGATTATGAAAATGAAGCGGCGTATAAAAAGCATTTGACTTCTTCATATTATAAAGAATATATGACAAATAAAATTGTGCCGCTCATCAAATCTAAAAAATCTACAACGTTGTATCCCATCAATGATACTGGTGAATAATGCGTGAATGTGCTAATTGGTTAATCAAAAAATATTAGGACATTCTTTAATTAGCATATCGCCACATTGTTATATCATTCCTATTTCCTTAAACAACGCATGATAATATGCTGCCTTTTCGGTTAAAGGTTTTGGATAAGCTCTTGAAGTAGAAGGCATCCGGCAAATCTTATAAGTTTCTCCCTCTGATTTTATGGTTACACAGCCGCCAATCGAGGGAATTTTTTTTTCATCTTCATCAAAAGTTGAAATCAGCGTCTTTGTGGCTTTATCTCCTGTCGTAATCATAGTACGACAAAGAGGAATTTGTTTCAGAAGCATCTTAATATCCCGTTTGCTCACGATGTTGAGATATAAGTCCGATGCATTATCTTTAAGTCGCTGCACTTCAACAGCTGAATCGCTCAGTGCAATTCCTTTTTCGTTCAGAAAATCGATTATCCTTTCTTTTTCAAAACATTTTTTTTCCGCGTTCAGGAAATAATCCTTATCCTCAAAAAACACCAACCCCATAATCCGCCACATATCGTTTTGAAAGTTTGGGTAATAAAAATCCATCTTCCATTTGTTTTGCGGCGGAGGAAAACTTCCCAACATTAATACTTTTGCATTCTGGGGAAGAAAAGGTTCAAGAGGATGAGTTTCGGTAGTGATAGATGAATGTGATTTTATAGGATTTTTAAATACAATTTGACGTGAAATTTTAAAGCTGTTTGACAGATTGTAAATATAATATAAATTTTATAATAACAACTTTTTTAGATATACAAACAATAAATATTGATTAACGTGAGTTCGACTTAAGCAACTAATCCTTTTGATTACCGCTGCCATCAATCTTCCAATTGTGAAGATAAGTACAGATTAAAATCATGCGGATGAGTACTGAAACGCATGAATTACACTTTAAAATCATGCGAACGAGTATTGAAACG